>NZ_JAPWHY010000010.1:0-22121 GCF_030587275.1 Janthinobacterium sp. SUN128
CACTTACATCAAATGCCCACACTTATCGACTGTTAATTGTTAAAGAACTGTATTCGGTTACTGCTTTCGCGCTATCGACAAAGCGTTGTGTTTGTCAGCTGCGAAGAAGGAAGAGTATGAAGCATTTTGCTACCTCCGTCAACTCCTTCTTTTTTCTCACTTTACGCTGCATTTGCATGCGTCGTTCAGCGAGGGGGCGAATTATAGCCCTGCCCTGCGCAACCCGCAAGCGCTATTTTTGCGCCAGCTCAAAGGCAATAAGCCTGGCACCGCAATTGCTTATATGAACACATGCACCGACCACCGAGGGGAGCAACTCTGGGCCTGGCAGCAACACGGGGATAGCCCGGTTCGCTTTGCTTTGCTCCCATCTGTGACAGGTGCTACATTATGGAACACTCTCGATATTCAAAAGAGCGCCGCAGTACAGGGCCCAACGGAGGCAACGAGATCATGTATCAACCGTCAGCTACTTACCGTAGCGCACCGTTTTCGTCCATCGCGGACGCGAACATTTTGCCGGCAGGACAGGACAACGTCCCCGTCATCATCGAAACTTCCCATCAGCGTTCAGTCGCCTTTGGCCTGTCGCCCACGGCCACGCCCGACTTTACGCCGGCGGGCAAATCCGACCTGTCCTTGCTGATCGAGCAAAACCGCCTGCTGCATACGCACGCGCTGCCCGCCATGGAAACCCTGTACCAGCAAATCGTCAATACCCACAATATGGTGATCTTGACGGATGCCAACGGCGTCATCGTGCATTCGCTGGGCGACGATGATTTCCTGGAGAAAGCCAACCGCGTCGCCCTGCAGCCGGGCGTGGCATGGTCGGAACAAAGCCGCGGTACGAATGCCATCGGCACGGCCATCACGGAAAAAGTACCGACTTTGGTCCATGCGGACCAGCATTACCTGGCGGCCAATCATTTTCTCACTTGCTCCGCGGCACCGATCACCGACCACCGGGGCAATGTCATCGGCGTACTGGACGTGTCCAGCGACCAGCGCAGTTTTCACAAGCATACGATGGCCCTCGTGCGCATGTCGGCGCTGATGATCGAAAATCAACTGTTTTCCGCCACCTTCGAAGACGCCATCACCGTGCATTTCCACGCGCGCCCCGAATTCATCGGCACCTTGATGGAAGGCATTGCCTCGTTCACGCCCGGTGGACGATTTTTATCGGCCAACAAAAATGGCCTTTTCCAGCTGGGCCTGTCATTTGCCGCGCTGCAATCGCACACGTTCAGCTCCCTGTTCGGCTTGCCCGTGTCTGCCCTGTACGACCATTACCGCACGGCCGCCCCCGGTTTGCTGAACCTGTGCATGCACAGCGGCGTGCGCGTGTATGGTCGCGCGCAGTTGCGCCTGTCCAATAGCGTCTTCCAGCACGGCTTTACTGCCGGCACCGACCATAGCGATATCAACGCCGTGCCGGCACAGGTTCCCGCGTCCGCCAGCCATGCGGCCAACGCGGCGCGGCGCCTGTCCGGCTTGCGCTACCTGCGCACGGGCGATCCGCAGCTGGAACTGGTTATCGAAAAGGTCAACAAGGTGCTGGGGCGCGACATCCCCATCCTCGTCATGGGCGAAACGGGCACCGGCAAGGAATTGCTGGCGCAAGCCATCCACAACGATTCGCCACGGGCCATGGGACCGTTTATCGCCGTCAATTGCGCATCGATTCCGGAAACCCTGATCGAGTCCGAACTGTTCGGCTATGAAGACGGGGCATTTACGGGCGCGCGCAAGAAGGGTGCCATTGGCAAGATATTGCAAGCCAATGGCGGCACCCTGTTCCTCGATGAAATCGGCGACATGCCGTTTGGCTTGCAGGCGCGGCTGTTGCGCGTGTTGCAGGAACGCATGGTCACGCCCCTGGGCAGCAGCAAGTCGATTACCGTCAACGTGGAACTCATTTGCGCCACGAATCATAACTTGCGCGAACGCATGGCCAAGGGTCTGTTTCGCGAAGACTTGTATTACCGCCTGAATGGCCTGGTGGTCAAACTGCCGCCATTGCGCGAGCGCACGGACCTGGACACGGTCGTGAAAAAAATCCTCGCAACGGAAGCGCCCGATACGCGCTACACGGTGGCGCCGGACATTCTGCGCATGTTTCACCAGCATAAATGGCCAGGCAATTTCCGCCAACTGACCAATCTCTTGCGCACGGCCATCGTCATGGCGGGTGACGAACATGAAATCTGTTTGCGCCACATGCCCGATGATTTCCTCGACGATATTGAGATGACGCAAGCGACTGCCGCCAGCGCCAGCACGGACCGCATGATCGCGGCCGGCGCCAACCTGGAAGAAATGGAGCAAAGCGTCATTCTCAAATCGCTCGATGCCCACGGCGGCAACGTCTCGGCCACGGCGCGGGCCCTGGGCATATCGCGTAACACGATCTATCGCAAGGTGCCGCATCTGAAATAAGCTAGAGTAGACGGGAAAAGCCGGGCGACATTGCGCGCCGGCCCCGCTTGTCGATGGTCATCAGGTCGACGCCTTCCATTTGCGCGGCCATCGCATGTGCGCGCGCCGCGCCCGTCACCATGAACGTTGTCGACAAACCATCGGCCAGCAAGCCCGTGGGCGCCAGCACCGTCACGCTGGCCAGTTCGCGTGGCGAGTCGCCGTGCGCGGGGTCGAAGATGTGGTGATGCACGAAGTCGGGCGTGAACGTACATTCGTAATCGCCCGACGTGGCCACGCTGCGCCCCTCCACTTTCAAGGTGGCCGCGAGGATTTCTACATCGCGCGGATCCTGGATGCCCAAGGTCCACGGGCGGCGCAGGGACCGCTGCCCCCGCGCAACGAATTCGCCCGTATCGAGCAGCGCGTGCCGTATGCCGCGCGCCTGCACGGCCGCCAGCGCCATGTCCGCCGCATAACCTTGCGCCAGGCCATTCAAGGTCAGCGCCATGCCAGGCCGGAGAAAACGCACTTCCCGGCTATTCCACGCCAGTTGCCGCCAGCCTATCCGCGCCTGCGCTGCGCGCCGCAATGCTTCCGCAGGCAAGCCGGCCTCGTCTGCTGCCGCGCGAAACAGCTGCCATAAGGGTTGCACGGTGATATCAAACGCCCCATCGCTCCATTGCGACAAGGCTTGCGCCTGCGCCAGCACGGCCAGCAGATGGGCGTCCGGCCGGGCCAGACGGCCGTCACGGTTCAGCTGGAAGACTTGGCTGGCCGGGCTGTAAATGCTCATCAGGCGATCGATATTCCTCGCTGCATGCAAGGCGTCCTCAATGGCCAGTTCGGCCTGGCGCTGATCGTGGTGCAACACGGTAACGGCGATCGTCGTGCCAAACGCCAGTGCGGCGCCTTGATAAGGCCGCACGCCGGACGCCGTGGCCGTGCCGCGCGCCATGCTGCCAGGAAAAGACAAGCCCGCCATGCCGGACACGCTGCCTATCGCTGCGGAAATAAACGTTCTACGCTGCATTGCTGCTCTCCTCTGCCGTGACCCGGACTATGGGGATGATGCGGGCACGCTTGATTTCCAGCATCAAGGGCGCGCATTTTTCATCGCTGGCATAAATCACGACGCAATCCATGCACTGGAAACATTCGCCGTAATCAACTTTCCCGCTAGCCGCGATGGCGTGATGCTCGCAACGGTGGCGGCAAGTCTGGCACGGTGTGCCGCACTCCTTGCGACGGGGAATCCAGTTGAACAGGCGAAACCGCCCCAGCAGCGCCAGTGCCGCGCCAAACGGACACAGGTAGCGGCAAAAGAATTTATAAGAAACACTACCAAGCAACAGCAAACCCAAGGCATACGCGACAAAGGGCCAGGCCCGCACGAAGTTCAGGGTGATGGCCGTTTTAAATGGTTCCAGCTCGACCAGCTTGTCCGTAATCTGGCTGGAAAATACGCTGCTGCCGAGAACGGCCGCCAACAAGCCATACTTGATCCATTTCAAGCGCCCATCCAGGCGCGGCTTGATTTTCCATTGAGGCAAGCGCAGCCACTGGCCCAGCTTGCCCGTGAATTCCTGCAGGGCGCCAAACGGACACAGCCAGCCGCAAAACGTGCCGCGCCCCCAGATCAGCAGGCTGAGCAGCACGAACGCCCACAGGATCACCGTCATCGGATCAAACAGGAAGAAGCCCAGGCTGCGCCCCGCCAGCAGCGCCTGGATGGCGCCCGTGATGTTGACGATCGATAACTGCCCTTGCGCGTAATAGCCGATGAAGCCAATCGTAAACACCAGGAACAGGCGGCGAAACCAGATAAATTGCCGGCCCTCGCGCACCAGGCGTTTCTGCCAGGCCAATGCGCCGGCCAGCAGCGCCAGCCCGGCGAGCAACAGCAGCAACTCAGCCTTGCGCCCCTTCCACGTGCCGCGCCAGCTTGCATCGTCGCCTTGCGGCGCCGTATAAAACTCGGCCGGCAAGCGGTAGCTGACATCGACGTTGCGGGCGATGCGTTCCGGATACACGATGCCCTTGTTGCGCGTGATCGGCATGGTAAAAGCCAGCGGGCTGGCCGCATCGAGTCCCGCCTGGCTGATGATGCGCAAGACGGCGATATTGTCCGTCGGCAGCGGTCCCGCGTCCGACAAGTTTAATTCCAGGTCCAGATCACGCATGTCGATGGGCAAGCCATCCTGCTTCAGCAACAGCCGGTCCGGGACCGTGCCGCGCACGAAATCATCGCCCAGCACGCTGTAGCGTCCGCGCGACATGACGAGGATGGCGTGGTCGCCTTCGTCCAGTCGGTTGCGCAGCTTGTTCCAGCTGCGTTCCGTCAACAGGTTGCGTCCCACCGTGGGCACGGACACGTACGCCAGGTACAGGTCGATGAACACGCCATCGGGCGCACGCGTCGCTTCCGCATCGAGTCCCGCGCCGGGACTGCCGGCAAACAAGGTTTCCACATCCTTATTGCTCAAGCGTACGTGCTGGATCAAGCCCCGCTCGAGCATCTGCTCCACGCTGAGTTTCTCGAATACCTCCATGCGGATGCGGGCAATCTGGTCCGGGTCGCGTCCTTGTGCGAAGCCAAGTTTTTTGCGCGACACTTTCAAGGCCGAGGCCAGCACGCTTTGGTTGATGATGCGCACGGAAGCCGTGGCCTTCGACACGCCATCGATATCGGCGTGCGTGGCATCTGGCGCGCGCTTCTTTTGGGCATCGATGGCAATATTCTGTTTCAGCGACAAGCCCTGGTACTGCTTGACGAACTGAAACAGCGGTGCCTCTCCCAGGCCATCGAGAAACACGGGTTCATGCTGCGACAGCACGGCGACGTCCAAAAAACTCCCTTGCGGATTGATGGCGATCAGCAGATTGACGGGCACGCCGGAAAATCCGGGAATGGGCGCCAGGTCCAGCGATTCAAACACGTAGCCGATCAGCTCGGTGGCCGTGGCGTTTTGCTTGAACAGGGGCCAGACGGGCAAGTCGGTCTCCTTGTCGCCCACGACGATGGGAGCAGGAAAGCGCCGTGCCAGCTCGGCCTTGGTGAGCACGCCCGCCCACGCCTGTCCCAGAATAAACAGGAATAACCAGCATGCTATGAACAACCGCATTGTCCTCATGCACTACGCTCCGTGCGGCGCCTTATCGCAAGGCGCCGCGTTCATTAATTAGAAGAAAATAATGCCGCCCAGGGACACGCCATTCATCTTCGCTTCGCCACCCGTAAAGCCTTTCGAGCGCGTCTGGCCCAGCTCGCCCACCAGGGTGATCGCGCTGTTGAGCGAGTAGTATGCCCCCAAGGTCAAGTTGGCATTCGACTTCAAGCCGCCCGTGCCGACCGTGTTGTCGTCGTTCTTGCTGATACCGTAGGACAAGCCCAGCTTCAGCTTGTCCGTCGTCTTGTACGTGCCTTGCAACAGCCAGTTCTTCGACTTGGTATCGCCCTGGTCCGCATCGGACAAGATGCCCAGCCCCTTGCCGTCCTGGAAGTTGAGCAGCACGCCGGCCGGCCCCATCTGGTAGGAGCCGCCCACTTCCACGCCGCGCATGGTCAGGTCATCGACACCCGGCGTTTTCGAGGTGAACTTTTGCGACTTCACGCCGAGCCAGGCTTTCAATCCTTCCTGCGCATACGTCAGTTGCGCCTGCACTTGCGGGCTCGACTTCGAAGAATAGGTCGAGCCTGCAACAATCGGCGTATCGGAGACGGGGCTGACCAGTGCCACGTCGACGCCAACGCCGCCCGACTTCGGCGTGCTGTACATGATCTGGCCATAGTTGCCCAGATAGGTATAGCCGGCGCCGATATGGCCCAAGGTCACCCTGCCCCGCTGCGTCGCCTGCACGGGTGCGCCCGAGCCCAGCAAGGTCATGTCCGACAAAATCGCATTCGCGCCGAAGATGCCGTAGTCGCGCCCCAGCTTGAATGTGCCCATGTGCTCATTGCCAAACGTAAAGAAGGCCTGGCGCACGTCGACCACGCTATTCTGGCTGATGGCGCTGTCCGTGGCCGTCGAGTTGTAGATGCCGATCAGGGCTTTCACGTCGTACTCGCCCAGCCGCGAGCTTGCCGAGGTGATCAAGCCATTCGGCAGCAAGCCGTTGCCGATGGTCGTGCGGTCCTTTTCTCCGCCGCAACCGAGCGCCTGGCCGCCCAGCGCCAGCCCGCCCACGGCATCGCCCGAACACGACACTTGCGTGTAATAGGCGTTGACGATGCCGCCCACTGACACGGTCCAGTCGCCAGCCTTGATATCGACGGCTTGTGCCTGCCCCACCGCTGCGATTGTCATGACACCCAGGCTCCCCAGCTTGCTCAATGTGTTCATTTGTTCTCCTCTTTCTTCTCTGTTTTTAGTGTGCACACCAGTGATTGATGTACCTCAAGCGTTGGCAATAAGCGTGCCCAGAACGGCTCAGAGGGAGAAAGAGAAAAAGCGTAGTTAACGTGTGCAGCAGCGGATCAATCGCCACTGACAGTGTTCATTTTTTGACCGCAAGCAGGCGTATCGGGCATCCAGGTAAACAAAAAACTGACGGCCTGGGCCGTCAGCAAAAAGAAAACACCCGGCGGACAGGGAGACACCCATCCGTGTGGCCCGGATGCTTCACCCCGTTACTTCGACGCCAGCTTGAAGACCCACACGGAACCGCCCTGTTCCAGGAAGTTGACCTTCTTCGCCACTTCGCCGCCCCACAGAGGCACCGCGCCCCCCCAGCCGGAAACGACGGCCACATATTGCGTGTCGCCATCCTGCCAGGTGACGGGCGGCGCCACGACGCCGGAGCCCGTCTGGAATTTCCACAGCTCCTTGCCCGTCTTCGCATCGACGGCTTTCAGGAAGCCTTCCGGCGTGCCGTAGAACACCAGGTTGCCCGCCGTACTCATCACGCCGCCCCACAGCGGCGCGTTGTTCTTGATTTCCCAGACGATCTTGCCCGTCTTCGGATCGATGGCGCGCATGGCGCCGATGTAGTCGTCAAACAATGGCTTGATGGTGAAACCGGCACCGAGGAATGCGCCGCCCTTCTTGTAGCTGATCGGCTCGTTCCAGATATCCATACCCCATTCGTTCGCCGGCACGTAGAACAGCCTGGTTTGCGGCGAGTACGCCATCGACATCTGGTTTTTGGCACCGAGGAAGGCGGGCGCGGCAAACACCGTCGTGCCCTTCTTGCCTTCCTCTCCCTTGGTGGGGTCGCCAGGGCGGCCGGCGGCGATATAGTTCGGCCGGCCCGTCTTCAGGTCGATGCTGCTGGCCCAGGTGATTTTCTTCACAAATGGAAAGGCGTTCTGCAGCTTGCCGTTGGCCGCATCGATGACATAGAAGAAACCGTTGCGGTCGGCCTTGCCGCCGTAGCGCTTGCCATCCATGTCGAAGGTGACGAACTCGTTGGCGCCGTCGAAGTCCCACGCATCGTTCGGGGTATTCTGATACGCCCACTTGATCTGGCCCGTTTTCACATCCAGCGCCACGGTGGATGATGAGTACAGGTTGTCGCCGGGACGCAAGTGGCTGTTCCACGGCGCCGGGTTGCCGGTGCCAAAATACGCGAGCTTGGTTTGCGGATCGTAGGTGCCGCCCATCCACGTCGAGGCGCCGCCCGTTTTCCACAGGTCGCCCGGCCATGTCTTGTTCACGGTGCCGGACACGCCGTTGTCGATGGCCTTGCCATCCTTGTCGTAGCGGTGGCCCATATGGCCCTCTACCGTCGGACGGCTCCACACGAGGTCACCCGTCATCGGATTGCGCGCTTCCACCCGGCCCACGATGCCGAATTCCCCGCCCGACACGCCCGTCAGCAGCAAGCCTTCGGCGATTAGCGGCGCGGCCGTCATCGAGTAGCCGGCCGCGTAATCGTCGACTTTCTCCTTCCAGACGATCTTGCCCGTGTTCTGGTCCAGCGCCACCAGGTAGGCGTCGAGCGTGCCGAAGATCACCAGGTTGCCGTACAGGGCGGCACCGCGATTGACCACGTCGCAGCAGGGCATGATGCCGTCCGGCAAACGATGCTCATATTTCCACAGCTTGGCGCCCGTTTTCAAGTCGACGGCAAAGATGCGCGAATACGATGCCGTGACGAACATCTTGCCGTTGTGAATCAGCGGCTGCGATTCCTGGCCCCGCTGTTTTTCGCCGCCAAACGAGAACGACCAGGCTGGCACCAGCTTGGCCACGGTCTTGTCATTGATCTGCGTCAACGGCGAATAGCGCTGGCCCTGTGTACCCATGCCAAACGACAGGACGCTGGCCGGATTCTTCGCCGTGCTGTCGAGCATGGCATTGGTGACATTGCCCACGTCGGCCGCCTGGGCCAGCGATGCCAAACCCAAACCGATGAGTATCCCCATGATTTTTTTCTGCACAATCATCTCCCTCTGTTATTAGTATGTGTATGTATCAAGTGCTGCCGTGGTCATGCGGCTGCGTATGCAGCAAGGCGCACTCTTCATCGGTGAACAGGCGCGAGCGCGTCAGGAAGCGCTTGCCGGTGCCGTTGTCGAGTGAAAACATGCCGCCATTGCCATCGACCACATCGATAATCAACTGGGTATGCTCCCAGTACTCGAATTGCTCGAGTCCCATGTAGAACGGTGTGCCATTCAAATTGCCGAGATAAATGTCGGTGTCGCTGACATCGAACTCGCCCAGCGCATAGCACATGGGCGCGCTGCCGTCGCAGCATCCGCCCGACTGGAAAAACATCAGCGGGCCGTGACGCTGGCGCAACTTGTCCATCATTTCCAGCGCCGCATCGGTGGCGACCACCCGGGCAATTGCTGCACTCATGGCATCCCTTTCTGCGCGCCGCGTCTGGCTTAGGGCGCGGCGCCTGTTGCCAATTTAGAAGAAGCCCAGCGCTTTCGGGCTATAGCTCACCAGCAAGTTCTTCGTTTGCTGGTAGTGATCGAGCATCATCTTGTGGTTTTCGCGGCCGATACCCGATTGCTTGTAGCCGCCGAACGCCGCGTGGGCTGGATACAGGTGGTAGCAATTGGTCCACACGCGGCCCGCCTGGATGGCGCGGCCCATGCGGAAGGCGCGCGAACCGTCACGCGTCCACAAGCCGGCGCCCAGGCCATACAAGGTGTCGTTGGCGATCGCCAGCGCGTCAGCCTCATCCTTGAAGGTGGTCACGGACACGACGGGTCCGAAGATCTCTTCCTGGAAGATGCGCATCTTGTTATGGCCCTTGAACACGGTCGGACGCACGTAGTAGCCGCCTTCCAGGTCGCCCGCCTGCTTGCTGCGCTCGCCGCCGGCCAGCACTTCCGCGCCTTCCTGGCGGCCGATGTCGAGGTAGGACAGGATTTTTTCCAGCTGCTCCTGCGAAGCCTGCGCGCCGATCATGGTGGACGAGTCGAGCGGATTGCCCTGCTTGATGGCGGCCACGCGCTTCAAGGCCCGTTCGATGAATTTCTCGTAGATCGATTCCTGGATCAGCACGCGCGATGGGCAGGTGCACACTTCGCCTTGATTCAGCGCAAACATCGCAAAACCTTCCAGGCACTTGTCGAAATACTCATCATCGGCATCCATCACGTCTTCAAAGAAGATGTTCGGCGACTTGCCGCCCAGCTCCAGGGTGACGGGAATCAGGTTTTGCGCCGCATAGCCCATGATCAGACGGCCCGTGCCCGTTTCGCCCGTAAAGGCGATCTTGGCGATGCGCTTGCTCGAGGCCAGCGGCTTGCCCGCTTCCAGGCCGAAACCATTGATGATGTTCAGCACGCCAGGCGGCAGCAGGTCGCCGATCAGCTCGATCAACACCATGATGGAAGCCGGGGTCTGCTCGGCCGGTTTGAGCACCACGCAATTGCCGGCGGCCAGGGCTGGCGCCAGTTTCCACACGGCCATCAGAATCGGGAAATTCCACGGAATGATCTGCCCCACGACGCCCAGCGGCTCATGGTAGTGGTAGGCATAGGTTTCCGCATCGATTTGCGCGACGGAACCTTCCTGCGCGCGGATGCAACCGGCGAAGTAACGGAAATGGTCGATGGCCAGTGGAATGTCTGCATTCATCGTTTCGCGGATCGGCTTGCCGTTGTCGATGGTTTCCGCCGTGGCGATCAGGCTCAGGTTCTGTTCGATGCGGTCGGCGATGCGGTTCAAAATATTGGCGCGCTCGGCAGGCGAAGTCTTGCCCCAGGCATCCTTGGCGGCGTGCGCGGCATCCAGCGCCAGCTCGACGTCTTCCGTCGTGGAACGGGCGATTTCGCAAAACGGCAAGCCCGTGATCGGCGTAATGTTAGGAAAGTATTCACCTTTTACTGGTGCAACGAATTTGCCGCCGATGTAATTGTCATAGCGTTGTTTGAAGGGATTGGCTACGCCCAGTTTGCTGATGTCTGCGAGATTCATGTCGTCCTCTATCGGGTTAATTAGAATGGAATTACTTAATTAAAATCAAACGTCCTGGTACAGATGGGGTGAGTACACGGAGTCTTCCGCAAATGCCGTGCCAGCTCGCCATCCCACTACAAACTTAGCCGGTTTTATCCCTGTTACAAGGGCGCGGCATCAAACCCGGCACGTTTTTCAGCGCAGGCCACCTGCTTGGGTGGGGACGTGGGCCTGTTTGCATTTTGAACAAGGTGAAGACGTCCTGTTCCAATCCGGGCCAGCCCTGCGGAATCTCCCCTGCGCCGCTGCACAATGGAACAGGTGTACCAGACTGGAACACCTGCGCCTGTGCCACCAAGGAATCAACGAATCACCACGCCCCATGGCAATTCGCCTACAGCAATGTCGGCCACCTTGCGCGCGCTGGCCGTGTCGATGACGGATACACTGTTCGAACGGCCATTGGCCACGTACAGCTTGGCGCCGTCGGGCGTGATGGCCATGTTCCACGGGCGCTTGCCGACGTCAATCGTGGCCGTCACTTGATTGCTGGCCGTGTCGATCACCATCACCGTGCCGTCCGTGCCATTCGAGACATACACCTGCTTGCCGTTGGGATGGACCACGATGCCATTCGCATTCTTGCCCGCTGGAATGGTGGCAATCGCCTTGCGCGCGACCATGTCGATCACGTAGACGGCATTGACCAGTTCGCACGCCACATAGGCGCGGCCCGAGTCCGGACTGAAACCGATGCCGCGCGGACGCAGTCCCACGGCGATGGAAGCGACCTGGCGGCGTTGCGCCACATCAATGACATCGACTTGCTCCGCCTCTTCCGCGCTGACCAGCAGCCAGCGTCCATCCGGGCTGAAGACGGCATGTTCCGGATTGCGTCCCTGCACTTTGATATCGGCGAGCAAAGTAGCTGTCTGACCATCGAGCAAGGCCACGCTATTGTTTTCCTCGACGGCCACTGCCACGTAATGACCGTCCCGGGAAGCGCTGACACCTTCGGGCGACTTGCCCAGCGCCACCGTACGCACGGGCGCGCCGCCCGCGTTATCGATCAGCAACAAGGCACTGCTGGCGGCATCCGTGACAAACAATTGCCGTCCGGTGGGGTCGGCGGCGATGCCGCGCGGCCGCTTGCCTGCGGCGATCTGACGCACTACCTGGTCGGTCGCCGTGTCGATCACGCTCAAGGTGCCCGATTTTTCATTGGGGACATAGGCAAAGGGAGCTGCCTGGAGGGCGGTGCTGGCGAGCGCCGGCAATAGCCAGCAAACCTGGCGCAAGCACGAGAAGAAGTTGGGCATAATCACCTTTTCAATGGCAAAACACAGGAAAAGCGCGCGGTAGCGGCGCATCTGCCCATTGCTGTATGCAAACGCCGTGCCACTGACACGGGTATAATTTCAGCCCACCAATGGAGACATGGCAGGCATATTGCTTGATAAGACTATGCAGACCTGTACCGCGCACGCGATCAAGCAGGCTTTTATTCACATTGGAGAATCCGCATGCAGCACCGTTTCCGCCTGAACACCATCGCCAGCCTGTTTGTCGCCGGCAGCGCCACCCTCGCCCCCCACGTCTTTGCCGCCGAGGCAGCTAGCCTGGCCGCCGGACAACTGATGGATACGGTGGTCATCAGCGGCAGCCGCATCGCCCACCCCAGCCAGGAAGTGCCGGCCTCGATCGACGTGGTCGACAGCGCCCGCATCCAGGATGGCCAAATCCGCGTCAACGCGTCGGAAGCGCTGGCCGCCGTGCCGGGCCTGGTCGTGCAAAACCGCCAGAACTATGCGCAAGACTTGCAGATCTCGTCGCGCGGCTTCGGCGCACGCTCGGCCTTTGGTGTGCGCGGCGTCAAGCTGATCAGTGATGGCATTCCCGCCAGCATGCCCGACGGCCAGGGCCAGGCCGCCACCTTCAACCTCGATACGGCCGAGCGCATCGAAGTGCTGCGCGGACCGTTTTCTGCCATCTACGGCAACCATTCGGGCGGCGTGATCCAGCTGTTTTCCAGGGATGGACAAAATCCCCCTTCCGTCGAACTGAATGTGACGGGCGGCAGCTACGGCACCAGCAAGGTCGATCTCTCGGCGCAAGGCCAGGCAGGCGGCATCGGCTACGTGCTCGACGGCTCGCGCTTCCGCACGGACGGTTTCCGCGACCATAGCGCCGCCACGCGCGAACAGGCGTTCGGCAAGATCACCGTCAAGCCGACGAAGGACAGCAAGCTGACCATCGTCGCCAACAGCCTGCATCAAGGCAATACGCAAGATCCGCTGGGCGCTACCTGGGCCACGTTTGCCGCCGACCCGCGCGCCGGTGAGCTCGACGCGACGGATACGCAAAACCCGAAACGCACGCTGGCCGAACGCTACAACACCCGCAAGAGCATCGACCACCAGCAAATCGGCGCCACCTATGAACAGTCGTTCGGCGATGACCGCCTGCACGTGATGGTGTATGGCGGCAACCGCGACGTGATCCAGTACCAGGCGTTTAATAAAGCATTCCAAAATACCAAAGTGGACGGTCTACTTAAGCATTCGGGCGGCGTGGTCGACTTCCAGCGCCAGTTCTATGGCATCGACACCAACTGGCTGCACGTGAACCAGTTGGCCGGCGGCAAGCTGAGCACCACCATCGGCATCGATTACGGCCGCTCCAGCGATGACCGTACCGGCTACGAAAACTTCATCGGCAATAGCTTTGGCGTAAAGGGCAAGCTGCGCCGCGACGAGCAGAATGTCGTCTCCAGCCTCGATCCCTATATCCAGGCGGAATGGCAAGGCGGCCCGTGGCTGCTCAGCGCAGGCGTACGCTACAGCAAGATGAAAGTGGCGGTCGACGACCATTTCCTCAGCAACGGCAACGATAGCGGCAGCCTGGAGTTCAGCCACACGACACCGGTGCTGGGCCTGCTGTACAAGCTGACGCCGAACGTCAACGTGTATGCCAGCGCCGCGCGCGGCTTCGAAGCGCCTACCTTGAATGAACTGTTTTACTCGGGTACGGGCGGCGGCTTCAATTTCAACTTGAAACCAGCGACCAGCACCAACCTGGAAGCTGGTATCAAAGCCAGGATCAATAACAATACGCACGTCAACGCGGCCGTGTTCCAGATCAAGACCAACGACGAACTGGTGGTCGACAAGTCCAGCGGCGGACGCACCAGCTACCGCAATGCGGGTAAAACCTTGCGCCAGGGTATGGAAGTGTCGCTGGACTCGAACCTGCCGTATGGCTTCACGACCAAAGTGGCACTGACCAGCCTGCGCGCCGTGTATGACCAGGCGTTTGGCAACGTGCGCGAAGGCAGCCGCTTGCCGGGCGTGCCCAGCGCCAACCTGTTTGCGGAACTGGCCTGGAAAGACACGCTCGACCGTTTTGGCGCGGCGCTGGAAAGCGTGGCCAGCAACCAGGTCTACGCGGAAGACAGCAACAGCGAAAAGCCGGCGCCCGGCTATACGGTGTTCAATGCGCGCTTCAACGCCAAACAAAACGTGGGCAATTGGCGCTTCAAGGAATTTGCCCGCCTGAACAATCTTTTCGACAAGACCTACGTGGGCTCCGTCATCGTCGGCGACAGCAACAAGCGCTACTATGAAGCGGCGCCGGGACGTAACTGGTTGCTGGGCGTCAGCGCCCAATATAGTTTCTAAAAATAAAAAGCCCGCGCATCGATCGATGCACGGGCTTTTCAACTCAAGCACGCTACGTCAGGGCCGCGCTTCCTTGACGCCATATTTTTCAAAGATGGCTTTCAATTCACCGCTGGCCGCCATCTCGTTCATGGCCGCCTGCAGCAACTTGCCCACGTCGAGCTGCTGGCGGCTGACGGCCAGGCCCACGGCCCAGCCGGCACGCGGCAGGCGGGCGAACGCCACTTCGCTCAAGGGGAAAGCGGGATCGCTTTTCAGCACCGATTCGATCTCCGAACGGTTGGCCAGCACGGCATCGAGCTGTCCTGCCTGTAATTGCTGCAAGGCTTCGGCCGCCGTGTCGAAGATGCGCACGTCGTCGCGGTACTTGCCATTGTCTTCACCCAGCATCAGCATGGCCGCGATCGATACCTTTTCCACGCCGATGCGCTTGCCGGCCAGCGAAGCGACGCCATCGAATTGCGGCACGGCTTGCGCGCTGCGCGCCAGGCGCACGGTTTCCACGTAATACGGCGCGAAGATCTCGACCTTGTCGTTATCCGCCATCAACTTCTTGTCGACCGGCACATGCAGCATCACATCGGCGGGACCATAACCAAGGTAATGCCCCTTCCACACCATATTGCGCAAATCATCGTTGAGGTTTTCGCCGGCGGGAAATGGCAGCAAGCTCAGTTTCAAACCCAGCTTTTTCGCCAGCGCTTCGGCAATATCGATATCGATGCCCGCGCCCTTGTCGGAAAACGGCGCGAACTCGTTATACACAGCCACTTTCAGGCTGCCCGACTGCTGCACTTTTTGCCAGTCGGCACGCGCCGGCGCGGCTGCGCACAGCGCCAGGCAGGCGAGCGAGATCATCGCGCGCGCGCCCCGGAATTGAAATGAACGCATGGGACTCCTTTGTGATCAGTTCGACTTAATTCGACTCGCGGCGGGTTTCCAGGTAAGTCTTGATGGCCCACATGGCTTCCTGGTTGAACACGCCTTCGAACGGCGGCATGTACACAGCGCCATTACGCACTTTACCGTGGCGTATGGTGGCCAGGTAGTAATTATCCGTTTCCTTGTAGCAAGCCTGTTTCTTTGTCTCATTCTTGATACCGAAGCAATCGCGGTCCAGCTGGCGCAAGTCCGGCGCGATGCCGCCCGAGATGGCTTCGATGCCGTGGCACCGGGCGCAATTCTGGTTGTAGGCCGAGGTGCCCACCGTCAAGGCCAGCTTGTTGCCACGATACGGGTTTTGCTCAAGCCACTTATCGCCTACCTTGGGCAAGCCCGTGGTATCGACGCCTTGCGGCGTGACATTGCCGTGCGCATAGGCATGCGGCAAGGTCAGCAGGGAAGTGAGGGCAACGGCGCCGGCCGCCGCCACGCCGAGCAGGGTACGAATGGAATAGGTCATGCTGGTCTCCTTGGTTTTTTAGTCAATACCAAAGAAGAGCAAATGCCATGCCATGCGTCTATGCCCCACATCCGGCCGCCCATGTATCAATTTGGAACAGCTGCAACAGCCAGTTGTGTCAGCGCGCGCGTCAGGCGGCGGCCACCGTGCAGATGCTGCTCCGCTCCTGCTGCTCGAAAGTAATACGCACGGGCAAAAACCGGGCAATCACCTCCGCATTCGTCAGCGCATGCTGCGATACCTTGTTGCAGCTGAAGGTACCGCCGCCGGCCAGCGCCATGGGCAGCAAGAGCTGGTCGGCCAGGTGCTCGCCGACGGCCGCGTCCGTCTTGAGATAGGCGCGTACCTCGTTCAACAGGCGCTTGGCCACGGACTCGGCCAGCAAGGACTTTTCACCGAACGACGTAAACACTTCCGTGACATGCTCATGCTCCAGGGTCAGCAGCAGGACATTGCCCGGTCCCTGCTCCGACGGCAAGCCGACGATGCGCAGCTGCTTGCCGCTCCAGCCCATGCCGCCGGCGACACGCTCGAGCTCGCGCTCGGCCACCCGCACGTGCACGCCCGCCACCACGCTTTCCGCATACCCCGCCTTCCGTTCACCGCGCTGCAGCAATGCGATGGGGCGCAAGCGCTGGCACGGTTGCACGGTGGCCATCACCTCGCCGCCGCCCGCAGGATGAAAACCATAGCGTTGCAGCGAAATATCCACCTCGGCCCCCATCTGTTCCAGGACACGGCCATACGCGCGCTGCAGGAAATGCACGGGCGGTGCCATGGCATTGTGCGTGCCGCCAGTGATGCGCACGGTGGATGGCCCATCCGCATGCAGCAGGGCCGGCAGCAAGGTTTGCAGCACCAGGGTACAGCTGCCCGCGCTGCCGATGGCAAAGCGGTAGTCGCCGCCGCGCAGGGGGCCGGGCACGAATTCCAGGCTCGACGCGCGCAGCGCCACCGGCGTCGTGCGCGCCCCGCAAATGGCTGTTGCCGCCTGCACAGCCAGCAAATGCTGGCGCAGCAAGCCGGGCTTTTCCCGCCCCGCGCGAATATTAATCAGCCGAAACGGTTGCCCCGTGATCATCGACAAGCTCAGCGCCGAACGTAAAATCTGTCCGCCGCCTTCGCCTTGCGCTCCATCTATTTCTATCATCTCTGTTTTCTCTCTATTATCCTTTGACGCAGACGACCTGCTTCAAGATATGCACGACATCGACCAGCTCGCGCTGCGCCAGCATCACCGCATCGATATCCTTGTAAGCCATCGGGATTTCATCGATCACGTTTTCATCCTTGCGGCATTCCACGCCTTGCGTGGCGCGGATCTGGTCATCCAGGTTGAAGCGCCGCTTCGCTTCCGTACGGCTCATCGTGCGTCCCGCGCCGTGGCTGCAGCTATGGAAACTCTCCGCATTGCCCTTGCCGCGCACGATAAAGCTCTTCGCGCCCATGGAGCCGGGAATGATCCCCAGTTCGCCAGCACGGGCCGACACGGCGCCCTTGCGCGTGATCAGCACATCCTTGCCGAAGTGGTGCTCCTTCTGCACATAGTTATGGTGGCAGTTGACGGCTTCCACGTGCGTCTGGAACGGTTTATGGATGACCGTGCGCACGGCGGCGATCAGATTCTGCATCATCACTTCGCGGTTGTTGCGGGCGAAACGCTGGGCCCAGCCCACCGCTTCCACGTAATCGTCGTAATGCTGCGTTCCCTCGGCCAGGTAAGCCAAATCCTGGTCGGGCAGGTTGATGAAGTGGGTACGCATATCCTGCTTGGCCAGTTCGATGAAATGGCTGCCGATGGCATTACCCACGCCGCGCGAACCGGAATGCAGCATGAACCATACGGAACCCTGTTCATCGAGACAAACCTCGACGAAGTGGTTACCGCTGCCCAAAGTCCCCAGGTGGCGATAATTGTTCGTATTTTTCAGCTTCGGCGTTTTCAGGCAGATGGCATCGAATTCGTCTTTCAGCTGCAGCCACGCGGCATCGACCACCGAGGGCGGCGTATGCCAGGAACCCTCGTCGCGGCCGCGGTGTCCGCGCGTCTTTGGCGACATCCCGTGTGGAATGGCGCGTTCAATGGCGCTGCGCAGCGCCCCCAGATTATCGGGCAAATCATTCGCCGTCAGCGTGGTTTTCGCCGCCATCATGCCGCAACCGATATCCACGCCCACCGCAGCAGGAATCACGGCGCCCAGGGTGGGAATCACGCTGCCGATGGTCGACCCTTTACCCAGGTGGACGTCCGGCATGACGGCGATGTGCTTGTAAATAAACGGCAGGGTCGCCGTGTTGCGTAATTGCTTTTTGGCCGCTTCTTCGACGGGCACGCCACGTGTCCACATTTTGACGGGTCGGCTGCCTTCGGTATGCAGGACTTCGTATTCTTCTTTTTTCATCGCTTCTCTCATTTTCTATTGTAATCAGTACGACAACCCGACAAGGAGGGACAGGATTTTCTGGCGGCGTACTGCGCACGCCAGGCCGGTTTGACGCGGCTGATCGATGTAATCCTGTCTGCATTCGGGGCACTGCGGCGCATGACAAGTCTGGACAGGACGTCTCTTATGTAGTCTTGTCCGCATTCATGCGCTTTACTTCAACAACCGGTTGCCGCGATATCGATGGCGGCGATTTCTCCCACCCAGTGGGCGGGGTCCAGCTGGCCGGCGGCAAAGGCGGCGATGATCTTGAAGACGTCATCGGAAAAACCGCCGATATTCAGGATATCCTCGCTCTCCATCGCCTGCGTCGTGGCATGCGGCGCAATATCGATGCACACCAGTTTCGCCTGCGGATTGCGCTGCTTGAACACCTTCCATTGTCCCATCGTCGCCGTGGCGCCGCTGCGTCTGGCGTCGATCCACGATTCGTTATCGGACACATAAATCACCAGGTCGGCCAGCTCCTTCTTGCTGTTCATGCGCATCAGCGGTGCGCTGCAATTGGTGCCGCCGCCACCGATGGCCGCCAGCCTGGCCGCGTTGCTCATCACGCTGTCATCCGCAGCCAGCCCGCACTGGACGACGCTGTGCTCGAACGGCAGCAGCATCGCATCCGGATTCTTGCGCAGCATGGCCGCCGCCACCAGCGCCGCCACATCGATGCAGCGCACGCTCGAAGTGGCGCTGCCGCGAAAACCGCTGACGGGCGACGACATCGAGCCAGAGACGTCGGGGCACACCACCACCCTGCCAGCGATCCGCGGCACGTTCGCCAGCGCTATTTCCAGCGCCGCTTCCAGCGCATCGCGCACGATGGCCGGCACACTCTCACCGGCCGCCAGGTACGCGGACAGCAGCTGGTACGGAAACACCCGTGCCCGGCCAATCGCCTCGGGATCGCGCAGCTTGGCCGCGATCAATTCCGGCATGCCGGCTATCGCATACACGCCGTGACGCCCAAAGGTGTTCAGATTCATGCGCACCATCTGCCAGCTGCCCTGGCAGGCGATCTGCGCCCAATCCTGCGCGCTCAAGGACAGCGCCGTCAGCATCTGGAACGGTACGTCCGGTATCGCTTGCGAAGGATCCGCCTTGTAGGCCTCGAACGCGGCCAGCGCCGGCGGCAGCGCCCTGGCATCGTAGGGCTTGCCGATTAGCCAGGCAAAGAATGCCTCCCGCCACGCTTCCTGCGGTTTCGGATGCACCATCTTCACCACGTCGGCCAGCGAAGGCGCATTGCCCACGGCGGCGGCCAGCAAGGCCTGTTCCGAAGCGGTGTTCAGCCATGCCTGCACGAGCTTTTTCGGAAGCGATCCCAGCGACTTGCGTCCCACGGCGCCGGAGCGCATGATCTGCACAAAGTTGCGCAGCATCTTGCCGTTGTTGATGACACGCCGGAATGCCGGTGCGAATTGCGCAGCGCCCTGCCCCGCCAGCACGGCCACCAGCAAGGCCGGCATGTCTTTCATGTAGCCCCGTTCGCGGCAGTACACGGCCGTCTGCGCAATGAAGGCGGGGTCGACCGCCTGGCACAGCTCGAGTACTGTTGCCAGCTGCGCTTCGGCGCTGGCATAAAACGTCGTGTTCAGGCAGCCGGTGGCCGCGTATTGCGCCAGCTGATGCCGGGGCGTCAGCGCATAGGCTGGCGCGCCTTCGGCATTGCGCGCCAAGGCCGCTGGCAAGGTTCCTGTCTGTTGCGCGCTCTGGAATAACTGGGCGTTGGCCATTTTTCGTCCCTCTCTGCTCTCTACGTTTATCTCGTTGGTATCTCCTCTATTGCAAGCGCTGTGCCAGCTTTCAATAATTCCTCAAAAATTTTCATAACCAATTGATTTCATTAAGTAATATTTCCACGCAAGCTGTGCACTGAAAATATCCCTGTCATGGCGATTTGGAATACAATTATCTTTTCAGATAAATTTTTATCTCAACTATGCAAGCAAAACGCACCGTCGTTATCGGTTTTCTCGGCACGCAGCTCGACAACGGCAGGGGAGCGGCACGCTGGGAAAAATGGCGTCCCAGCATCGCCCTGACCCAGCATGAGGACAAGATTATCGACCGCTTCGAGTTGCTGTACGCGGGCAGCCAGTTCGATAACCTGGTACGCCAGGTATCGCAGGATATCGCCAGCGTCTCGCCTGAAACCAGGCTGGTCGCCCACGAACTGCCCATCAGCGATGCCTGGGACTTCGAGAATGTGTATGGCGCGCTCTATGATTTTGCCAACAGCTACCCCTTCGATCCGGACAAGGAAGACTATTGGATCCACATCACCACCGGCAGCCACGTGGTGCAGATCTGCATGTTCCTGATGACGGAAGCGCGCTATTTCCCCGGCCGCCTCGTGCAAACGTCGCCGCCAAAGCGCCAGGGCGCCGGCAATCCCGGCAGCTACGCGCTGATCGACCTCGATCTGTCGCGCTACGACCAGATCGCCCAGCGTTTTACGCGCGAACAGGCCGAAGGCGTGGCCTTCCTGAAGTCCGGCATCGCCACGCGCAATGCCAAGTTCAACGGCATGATCGATGAAATCGAGCGCGTCGCCATCAAGTCAAAAGCCCCCATGCTGTTGATGGGGCCGACCGGTGCCGGCAAATCCGTCCTCGCGCGCCGCGTGTATGAACTGAAAAAATCGCGCCATCAGATCGATGGCAAGTTCATCGACCTCAATTGCGCCACCCTGCATGGCGATGGCGCAGCCTCCACCTTGTTCGGGCATATCAAGGGTTCCTTCACGGGGGCGGGCTCGGACCGACCAGGCTTGCTGCGCAGTGCACACAGGGGCTTGCTGTTTCTCGATGAAATCGGTGAACTGGGGCTCGACGAACAGGCGATGCTGCTGAAAGCCATCGAAGAAAAGCGCTTTTTCCCCGTCGGTGCCGATACGGAGGTGCAGAGCGACTTCCAGCTGATCGCCGGCACCAACCGAGATTTGGGCATAGAAGTGGCGGCCGGCCGCTTCCGCGAAGACCTGTATGCGCGCATCAATCTGTGGACATACGAATTGCCGGGCCTGGCGCAGCGCCCGGAAGATATCGAGCCGAACCTGGAATACCTACTGACGCAATACAGCGCGGAGACGGGCGAACGAGTGCGCTTCAACAAGGAGGCACACGAGCGTTTCATGCGTTTCGCCACCCTGCCCAGCTCGGCATGGAAGGGTAATTTCCGCGACCTGTCCGCCGCTGTCACGCGCCTGGCCACCCTGTCGGAAGCGGGACGCATCACGGATGGCGTGGTCGACGAGGAAATCCGGCGCTTGAAGCGCATGTGGCAGCATCATGACAAGCCCGCCGCCAGCACGGAAATCGACCTGGCCGATATTATGGGAAGCGAGGCAGCCGCGCAGCTCGACCTGTTTGATGTCCTGCAGCTGAGGTCGGTAATTCAGGTATGCCAGCAATCGAACAGTTTGTCCGATGCGGGTCGCAAGCTATATGCCGTATCGCGTGATGCGAAGGCCAAGCCAAATGACGCTGACAGGTTGAAAAAGTATCTGACGAAGTTTGGCTTGAGCTGGGAAGAAGTGAGTCGATAAAACGCCGCACCCGAACCGCCGGGGTCAGACCCTCCACACCGCCAACGCCAGATTCGACGCCAACGCGGGAGGGGGTCTGACCCCAGCCTTCGTTTGGGGTTCGCCATCACAAACCGCCAGACGAAAAAAAACCCGCCAATTGCTTGACGGGTTTTTCTCTACTGCGAATAACAAGCCTGACGATAACCTACTTTCACACTGGTTGCAGCACTATCATCGGCGCAAAGTTGTTTCACGGTCCTGTTCGGGATGGGAAGGGGTGGGACCAAC
>NZ_JAPWHY010000011.1:0-6434 GCF_030587275.1 Janthinobacterium sp. SUN128
CACTTATCGACTGTTAATTGTTAAAGAACTGTATTCGGTACTGCTTTCGCGCTATCGACAAAGCGTTGTGTTTGTCAGCTGCGAAGAAGGAAGAGTATGAAGCATTTCAGCACAATCGTCAACTCCTTCTTTTCTGCTACATCACCGTTTCTGGTGATCCTCAACTGCCGCATTTGACTGCGTCTCATTGGGGAGGCGAACTATAGCAAAGCCGCCCATGGGCGGCAAGCTTTATTTCAGCAATTCGGCAATTGCAATGCCCACATCGGTCGTACTGGCGCTGCCGCCCATGTCCGGTGTTCGCGGGCCATGCTCAAGCACCTTCTCAATGGCGCGCAAAACCGCGTCATGCGCAGCCGTGTAATTGGCGTCGCCATTACCGAGGAAGTCCAGCATCATGGCGCCCGACCAGATCATGCCGATCGGGTTGGCGATATTCTGGCCATAGATATCGGGTGCGGATCCGTGCACGGGCTCGAAGACGGAGGGGAACGTGCGTTCCGGATTGATATTGGCCGATGGCGCGATGGCAATCGTTCCCGTGCACGCGGGGCCCAGGTCGGACAGAATGTCGCCAAACAGATTCGACGCAACCACTACGTCGAAGCGCTCGGGACTGAGCACGAAACGGGCCGCCAGGATATCGATATGGTATTTATCCCAGTGGACATCGGGAAAGCTGGGCCCCATCGCCTCCACCCGCTCATCCCAATACGGCATGCTGATGGCGATACCGTTCGACTTGGTCGCCGATGTCAGGTGTTTTTTAGGCCGGCTTTGCGCCAGCTCAAACGCATACTTCAGGATGCGGTCAACGCCCTTGCGCGTAAACACGGATTCCTGCAGCACCGTTTCGCGTTCCGTCCCCTCGAACATGCGCCCGCCCACGGACGAATATTCTCCTTCCGTATTTTCACGCACCACATAAAAGTCGATATCGCCCGGCTTCTTGTTCGCCAGCGGACACGGCACACCCGGCATCAGGCGCACGGGCCGCAAGTTGACGTATTCGTCGAACTCGCGCCGGAATTTTAGTAACGAACCCCACAGCGAGATATGGTCCGGCACCTTGTCCGGCCAGCCGACGGCACCAAAATAGATGGCGTCGAAATCCTTGAGCTGGGCAAACCAGTCCGAGGGCATCATCTGACCGTGCTCGAGGTAGTAGTCGCAATTCGCCCACTCCATGGTCGTGAACTGCAGGTCGATATTGAAACGGCGCGCGGCAGCCTCGACGACACGCAGCCCTTCCGGCATGACTTCATTGCCTATGCCGTCGCCGGCGATGACTGCGATTCTGTGTGCGGGCATGAGGTTCTCCTGTTTATAGATGGATGCGTTGATGATACTGGCGCCGCATCAGAATACAATCAGGGGATTCATGACCTCAGTATCCACATTTCGTGCTCAATCGATGAAACATACGCCGCTGCTGGAAGATTTACGCCTGTTTTGCCAGGTCGCCCATAAAACCAGTTTCGCCGCCACGGCGCTGGAGCTGGGTATTTCCAAGGCGGTCGTCAGCAAGCGCATCGGCATGCTGGAAGCGGCGCTAGAAGTACGTTTGCTGCACCGGACCACGCGCAGGGTCAGCGTCACCGATCACGGCGAGATCGTGCGGCAATGGGCGCAGCGCATCCTGGAAGATGTCGAACAGATGGAGGAAGCGGTAGCACAGTCGAAATTGCAGCCGCAGGGCCTACTGCGCATTTGCTCCAGCTCCGGCTTCGGGCGCAACCGGCTCGGCCCAGCCCTCTCCCAGCTGGCACGACAGTATCCAGACTTGAAAATACAGCTGGAATTGCTCGACCGTCCCGTCGACCTGCTGGGCGAGGGTTTCGATCTCGACATTCGCATCGGCGTGGTGCGCGAGCCAGACCTGATCGCCCACCGCATTGCCAGCAATCAACGCGTACTGTGCGCCGCCCCCTCCTATCTGGCACAACGCGGAACGCCGGACACGCTGGCGCAATTGCGCGAGCATGACTGCATCGTCATCCGCGAGCGTGACCTGGATGGGCGACGCTGGAAACTGCAGGGACCGCAAGGGTCGGAAACGGTGAAGGTCGATGGGCCGCTATCGGCCAATAATGGCGAGATCGTCCATCAATGGGCGCTGGACGGCCACGGCATCATCTTGCGTTCGGCATGGGATGTGGAGAGCAGCCTGGCGCAAGGCAAGCTGGTACGTATTTTGCCCGCGTATCATCAGGTCGCCGATGTGTGGGCGGTGACCACTTCGCGGCTGTCGAACTCGGCCAAGGTCAGGACCTGCGTGCAATTTCTGGAACGGTGGCTGCAAGCCCGCGCCTGATAAGCTATACCAGACGCGCCACATCCGGATACAGACGCGCCAGGGTATCGGAGGTGATGGACGACATGACGGGCAAGATGCGCCCGGCGGCCTGCTCCGGCGATTTTTCCCGGCGCACCTCTTTCCACAGCTCGGCCAATGCGCCTTCATGGCGCGCCACCGCCTGCTCGACCTCATCCTGCCAGAAAGCCGGCGCCTCGCTTTCCACGAAATTGCCGCGGCCACGACCAAAGTGCGCCACCGCCAGGTAGCGCAGCACGCCCGCCACCACCAGGGTGCGCAAAAAGGCATCCGTGAATTGCATGGTGGGTTCATTGCGGTCCGTGCCGGAATTAAAGCCCCAGGCAGCGCCGGCAAACGTCAGCGCACCGACCACGCCACCAAGCAAGGCGCCCGTACCCAAAGTCAGGCCGCCGGAAATCAGGTCGGCCGACAGCCCCGTCGCCGCGCCGGAAATCATGGCACCCAATAACCCCGCTTGCGCCTTGTCGATCGGCGCGCGCACGGCAAAATTTTCCCGTATCCGGCTATTGATCTTATGCGCATCGGTCGGATCGAGTTTGTGCAAGATCAAGAGCTCACGCGTGGTCACGCCGCTGTGCGTATTGAGCCGTGCCACCAGGCTGGCCATGGCCTTTTCCTGGCGTTGCTGCTCTGCATTCTTACCGATGCCCACTACCTGCAAGGCCGATTTCAGCAAGCCCTTGGAGCCGAGCTCGATGGCTTCGCGATCCTGCCCTGCCACTGCCAGTTGCGTGGCCAGCAAATGCATGGCTTGCTGGAAACGCGCCGTATTCTGCTCTTGCCAGGCAGAAAACAGACGCGCATAGCCGGCTTGCTGCGACTGCGGCAACAATTTACCCACGGCTTCGTAAAACACGCGCTCATGAACCCAACAGCGGGCAAAGGCATCGAGCGCCAGGACATCGCGCACGATCGGATACTGCTGCAAATGCTCGCGCCAGCGCGCCTGCTCGCCATGCTCCTCATTGCCAGGACGCGGCGGCCCCATCTGATTGAGCAAGACCACCACCGGCTTATCCAGCCAGGCGAGGATTTTCATTTCTGCCGGCAAGTAGCCCGCATCTTTGGGATGTTCCGAGGAATTCACCAGGTACAGCACCACGTCGGCAGAGTCCTTGGCCGTACGCAGCGCCTGCTGGCTGAGCCAGAACGGGCGGTCGCGGTAACGGTCCAGCACTTCGCGCAGGAACCAGCCGATGGGATTGCCCGACTGGCCCAAGCGCTTGAGCAGGCGCACGGAGTCGCCAAAGCCGGGCGTGTCCCACAATTGCAAGGCATCGCCCTGCGGCGTGGCCAGCAAAGTATGCGATTCCGCAAACACGGTCACGTGGGCCGCATCGCGCACTTCGCCAATGTCCACGCCCACTAAAGTGCGCGCCAAGGTCGTCTTGCCATTATTCGTGTGCGAAATCAGCGCAAACTGAATCTGTACCGCATCATCCTGCACATTTTTATTCACATTCACACTCATGCTGCTGCCGATACTTTCAGCCCGACACCGGCATCAAGCGGGTGCAAGGCAGGATTGAGCAAATTGACCAGGGTGGCCGTGGTTTTGTGGAACTGGCAGAACTGTTGCCACAGAGCGACTCGCTCCGCCAAGCGGGCGGCATTATCCACCTGCTCGCCAGCGCGTTCCAGGTAGCTGGATTCGTCGATCAGTACAGCGATGCCGCGTGCCGACGATTGCGCCAGGTAATCGAGGAAGGCGCCGTGGTTTTCCTTTTCCGGCGTCGCCGTCAGGTTGAACAGCACGGCCGTGATATTGACTTGTGGATCATTCAAGTCCGTGTCGCGCAAGACGTCCTGCGGCTCCTCGCCATACGACGTCGATGGACGCAGCATCATGCGGCCTTGCTCGCCGAACAGCATGAGGGCGATTTGCCCCAGGCCCTTGTGACGCGCCTCATCGACAGTAAAGCTGTACGGCAAGACGCGCAGCATGCCGCCAGTTGCCACGCCGATGCTTTCATTAAGCTTGCGGAAATACGGTTGGTCGAGATCCAGCGGAAAGTGCTTGGCCAGCCGCGCTGCGCGCCAGTTGTTGACCAGTGCCAGTATCAGGCGGGGAACGACCACCAGCAGGAAAATCGTTGCCGCATATAAATGCACCCAGCGTGCGCCGCCTTCGACGGTCGTCGTTTGCGGGAAGCGCAGCGCTTCGATTTCCGCCAGCGAAAAGCCTTGCAAATGAAACAGGGCAATAGCCGGCGCAAACAGGGTCGAAAGCAGGCTGTGCACCTGGCTGGCATTCAAAAAAGTGCTTTCCCAACCGGCCGCGTATTGCGACAGGAAGCCGCGCGCGTACAGTGAAGCGACGGCGCCGATGGCAAACATGGCGGCGCTCAGGTGAATGGTACGGCTGAGGCGCGCGGCCGTCAGCTTGGCGCTCAAGTGCGCCCATTCCCCCATAAAACTGAGCAAGCCCGAGGACAAGGCGTGCGGCAGCTTGCGCGGCAACGCCAGGCGGCCCACGCTCAGGTGGCGCACCAGTCCCGCCTTCGGCCAGCCGAGGGAGTGCGAGGGGATGCATAGCCAGATCAGCAAGCCCAGGTAGACCAGCACATTCCAGGCGATGATCAGCAGCAAGGGCGCCGACAGCAGATCCACGCGATGGGGATCCGTGATGCGGTCCAGCCCGGCACCCAGCAGCAGTGCCAGCAAGGGCAATGTCAGCGCCAGGGTCTTCATGCCGTTACGGCGTTTCGCGAAGGCAGCAAAAGCGGGCGTGCGCTCGGTGATGCGCTTGAGGATCAGCTCGGAGCGCTGCTGCAGGAAATCGTCACCTGTCACTTCGGCCTGCTTGCCCGAAGCTTGCCACTGCGCAAGCTCACGCGCGCTGCGGCTGGCATACATGCGGTCATCCTCGCTGAGGACTTCTTTTTTCTGGTCGGCCGTCTCGATAGCACGGACCAATACCACTTCTCTCGCAATCTGCTCGTTCATGGTGCTCCTGTTTTTTGTATGAAACGACAACTAGACAGGCAGATTGTGACGTACTTTTGTGTTTCAGGCCAACGCGTCCTCAGCCCGGAACAAATTATGCAGCAGATAGATCAGGAAAGAAGCGATCCAGGCAGACCACAAGGTGTGGGTAAAAAATTGCCTACCTTGCAACTGCTGCTGCCAGCCTGCCGCCAAACCGCACAGCAACATGACACTGGCGAACAAAAGTGCCGTGCGCGGCCGTCCGGGCAGGCAGAACAATGGCAAGGCCAGCATCCACCAGGCAGTGTTCGCATGCGTGGCGGGCAAGCAGACCATGGTAGATGCGCTAGCCGGCAATGTTTCCAGCAGGCGCGTATACGGTTGCAGTCCACCATAGCGCAGCAAATCCGTGGGGCAAGGCACATCGCTGAAGGAAGAGAGCAAATAGATGCTTAGCGGCACCAAGATGGCCGACAGGGCCACCACGCGCAAGGCGCTGCGACGTGAGGCAGACCAGGCCAGCGGACGCTGCGTGTCCCAGACCGCCAGGACTATCGCTGCCGCGGCCAGCATGGTCATGCAGAACTGGAAACCGCGCGCCCACGCGCTGTCAGCGCCGGCAAATTGCCCACGCGCACCGTCGAACATACTGTCGGCGATCATGAGGTCGAGATTGCTGTAATTGCCGATCCAGAGTATCAGCATGGCCGAGAGCATCAAGGCGCTATCGATGCCTGTGGGAGTTTTGACGAGTTTAAGCTTGGCCAACATGGGTGTACACATTTACTTGATGAGATGAAAGGGACTGGCCACTCAAGAGCAGCAGCCATGCAAGTCATCGTACAGTGTCAATATGAAGAGAACATGACGGTGCCCGTCGCGCGGGCAACACGGACGTGGCAAGATGGGTATTTTAGGCACCTTACAAGTGTCGACCTGAATTACACGTCAAAGGTGTTCTGGCATTCCCGCAAAAAGGGCACACACCCGATAACTTCGCTCAACTCCGCCATACGTACAGTAAAAATGTGCACAGAACAAAGCACCAGACGAAAAAAAACCCGCCAATTGCTTGACGGGTTTTTCTCTACTGCGAATAACAAGCCTGACGATAACCTACTTTCACACTGGTTGCAGCACTATCATCGGCGCAAAGTTGTTTCACGGT
>NZ_JAPWHY010000012.1:0-1449 GCF_030587275.1 Janthinobacterium sp. SUN128
CACGAAGCAATCGGAAGTGGTTCCAAGAAAAGCCTCTAAGCTTCAGTCATACGAGACCGTACCGCAAACCGACACAGGTGGGCGAGATGAGTATTCTAAGGCGCTTGAGAGAACTCGGGAGAAGGAACTCGGCAAATTGGTACCGTAACTTCGGGAAAAGGTACGCCCCGGTAGCTTGATTGGTTTACTCCATGAGGGTGAAAGGGTTGCAATAAACTGGTGGCTGCGACTGTTTAATAAAAACACAGCACTCTGCAAACACGAAAGTGGACGTATAGGGTGTGACGCCTGCCCGGTGCTGGAAGATTAAATGATGGGGTGCAAGCTCTTGATTGAAGTCCCAGTAAACGGCGGCCGTAACTATAACGGTCCTAAGGTAGCGAAATTCCTTGTCGGGTAAGTTCCGACCTGCACGAATGGCGTAACGATGGCCACACTGTCTCCTCCCGAGACTCAGCGAAGTTGAAATGTTTGTGATGATGCAATCTACCCGCGGCTAGACGGAAAGACCCCATGAACCTTTACTGTAGCTTTGCATTGGACTTTGAACCAATCTGTGTAGGATAGGTGGGAGGCTTTGAAGCGGGGACGCTAGTTCTCGTGGAGCCAACCTTGAAATACCACCCTGGTTTGTTTGAGGTTCTAACCTTGGTCCGTTATCCGGATCGGGGACAGTGCATGGTAGGCAGTTTGACTGGGGCGGTCTCCTCCTAAAGTGTAACGGAGGAGTTCGAAGGTACGCTAGATACGGTCGGACATCGTGTTGATAGTGCAATGGCATAAGCGTGCTTAACTGCGAGACTGACAAGTCGAGCAGGTACGAAAGTAGGACATAGTGATCCGGTGGTTCTGTATGGAAGGGCCATCGCTCAACGGATAAAAGGTACTCTGGGGATAACAGGCTGATTCCTCCCAAGAGTTCATATCGACGGGGGAGTTTGGCACCTCGATGTCGGCTCATCACATCCTGGGGCTGTAGCCGGTCCCAAGGGTATGGCTGTTCGCCATTTAAAGTGGTACGTGAGCTGGGTTTAAAACGTCGTGAGACAGTTTGGTCCCTATCTGCCGTGGGCGTTGGAAATTTGAAGGGGGCTGCTCCTAGTACGAGAGGACCGGAGTGGACGAACCTCTGGTGTACCGGTTGTCACGCCAGTGGCATTGCCGGGTAGCTAAGTTCGGAAGAGATAACCGCTGAAAGCATCTAAGCGGGA
Organism: Janthinobacterium sp. SUN128; assembly: GCF_030587275.1. Classification (NCBI taxonomy): domain Bacteria; kingdom Pseudomonadati; phylum Pseudomonadota; class Betaproteobacteria; order Burkholderiales; family Oxalobacteraceae; genus Janthinobacterium; species Janthinobacterium sp. SUN128. The sequence continues at coordinate 1,212 of NZ_JAPWHY010000012.1, forward strand.
AACTTGCCTTGAGATGAGATTTCCCAGAGCCTTGAGCTCTTTGAAGGGTCGTTCGAGACCAGGACGTTGATAGGCTGGGTGTGGAAGTGCAGTAATGCATTAAGCTAACCAGTACTAATTGCCCGTACGGCTTGTCCCTATAACCTTAGCAGGTACAGAGGATAAGACGGTACAACGTTGCGTGTGTGTTGATACTACCAGTCATTACCCCAATCTTTGCTTCTTCCAGATTCATGGC
>NZ_JAPWHY010000013.1:0-1336 GCF_030587275.1 Janthinobacterium sp. SUN128
CATGAAGTTGGAATCGCTAGTAATCGCGGATCAGCATGTCGCGGTGAATACGTTCCCGGGTCTTGTACACACCGCCCGTCACACCATGGGAGCGGGTTTTACCAGAAGTAGGTAGCTTAACCGCAAGGAGGGCGCTTACCACGGTAGGATTCGTGACTGGGGTGAAGTCGTAACAAGGTAGCCGTATCGGAAGGTGCGGCTGGATCACCTCCTTTCTAGAGTTTGCACGAGTCAGGTAACTGATTCACGCATCAAATGTTCACACTTATCGGCTGTTAAATGAAGAAGAAACAGTAGTCGTAGTAGTTCCGCGTTGGGGCTGTAGCTCAGCTGGTTAGAGCACCGTGTTGATAACGCGGGGGTCGTTGGTTCGAGTCCAACCAGCCCTACCAGTACAAATTCCCGGGGGATTAGCTCAGCTGGGAGAGCACCTGCTTTGCAAGCAGGGGGTCGTCGGTTCGATCCCGTCATCCTCCACCAAAGTTTTACTCGAAAGTGCAAACGTAAGCCGGTCAAATAGACCCGGGTTTAGGTTTGATCTTTTAGCGATCAAAGCTGTTTCGTTCTTTAACAATCTGGAAGAAGTAAAGATTATTTATTGATCGGTTTGCCGTAAAAGGTGAATCGATGGGTAATGATTGTATGTATCAACAAACAAGCAACAACGTTGTACTTTCTTATCCCTGTAGCGCTCTTTAGTCATGCAAATGATTAGAGGCTAACGTTATAGGGACAAGCGAATAAGTGCACATGGTGGATGCCTTGGCGATTACAGGCGATGAAGGACGTAGTAGCTTGCGATAAGCTGCGGGGAGTGAGCAAACACACTTTGATCCGCAGATTTCCGAATGGGGCAACCCACCCTTTTAGGGTATTGCATACTGAATACATAGGTATGCAAGGCGAACGCGGCGAACTGAAACATCTAAGTAGCTGCAGGAAAAGAAATCAACCGAGATTCCCAAAGTAGCGGCGAGCGAAATGGGAAGAGCCTGTACGTGATAGTCGGACCGATAACAGAATCCTCTGGAAATAGGAGCCATAGTGGGTGATAGCCCCGTATGTGAAATCGGACCGGTGGTACTAAGCGTACGACAAGTAGGGCGGGACACGTGACATCCTGTCTGAATATGGGGGGACCATCCTCCAAGGCTAAATACTCGTAATCGACCGATAGTGAACCAGTACCGTGAGGGAAAGGCGAAAAGAACCCCGGAAGGGGAGTGAAATAGATCCTGAAACCGTGTGCATACAAACAGTAGGAGCGGACTTGTTCCGTGACTGCGTACCTTTTGTATAATGGGTCAGCGACTTACATTCAGTGGCAAGGTTAACC
>NZ_JAPWHY010000014.1:0-1229 GCF_030587275.1 Janthinobacterium sp. SUN128
GTAGATACTGTTATCCCCGTCAAGCGGCGTGCAAGGTCGGATCAAATATTTTCCCCGACCTGAGCACGCCGAATGCCACGTGCACCAGCTTGCGCATCATGGCGCCAATGATCAGTTTGGGTGCTTTTCCGGCTGCACTGAGGCGCTGGCCAAAGCGCTTGCCCCAGGCCGTCCGGTACACGGTCACCATGGCCGGCATGTACAGGGCTTTGCGCAGGAAGCTGTGGCCGACCTTCGACATGCGTGGCTTGCCACGCACACTGGAGCCCGACTCGTGCTGGCGCGGGTCGAGTCCCGCAAACGCTACGGCTTGCTTGGCGCTGTCGAAACGCTCGGGATTGGCATAGTAGGACAGCAGCACCGGAATCGTCCGCTCTCCCAGGCCAGGAATGGTGTCGAGCAGCTCACGCTTGCCGCGTAAATCCGGGTCGTCGTCGATATGTCGTTCGATGGCCTGGATCAGTTCCTTGATCTGGCCATCGAGCCAGGTGATGTGGTCGACGATGCCCTGGCGCACGGCGTCGCGTGCCACTTCAAGCCGGTTGCTTTCCTGCTGGCGCATGGCTTGCAAGGCATCCAGGCGCAGCACCAAGGCACGCAATGCCTGCTCGGCGGGCGATGGTGCCAACCATGGCGCGGGCTGGCGTTCATGGGCGAAGTCGGCGATCAGCTGCGCGTCGACTTTGTCCGTTTTTGTGCGCACCATGCGCGAGGCAGCGAAGGCCTTGATCTGCGCCGGATTGATGACACTGACCAGCATGCCCCGTCCCGCCAGATATTCGGCCCCCCTTTCCCAGTAAGTGCCGGTCGCTTCCAGGCACACGCGCGCGCTGCCGGCATCGTGCTTGAGCAGCCACGCGCTGAGCGCGGTGAATCCTTGTTGATTGTTCTCGACTACCTTGTGACGGTGTTTGCCGTTGGGCAAGCGCAGCGCGCAGTCGAGTTTTGCCTTGGCGACATCGATTCCTAAAGTAAACATGCTGTGGTCCCCTTGCGATCTACCTTGTCCATGCGGGCTACCGGCGTGCCGGTGCCAAAGATACTGTCCGATCTTGACATCGAGGAGGGGCAACTGGTGCGAGATCTACGAAACGAGCTGTGTGCTCAAGGGCGGATACGGCATCCAGTTGCCCGGTCTTGATATGCCTACCAAGAACTTTGACAGCGATTGACGCCGTTGGCAATATCGCCAACGGCATGGAAGGAATAATACAAGGTCGGATTAGCGC
>NZ_JAPWHY010000015.1:0-1041 GCF_030587275.1 Janthinobacterium sp. SUN128
ATAGGGAAGCCGTAGAGAAATCGAGTCCGAATAGGGCGATCAGTCGCTGGGTGTAGACCCGAAACCAAGTGATCTACTCATGGCCAGGATGAAGGTGCGGTAACACGCCCTGGAGGTCCGAACCCACTAATGTTGAAAAATTAGGGGATGAGCTGTGGGTAGGGGTGAAAGGCTAAACAAACTTGGAAATAGCTGGTTCTCTCCGAAAACTATTTAGGTAGTGCCTCAAGTATCACCATCGGGGGTAGAGCACTGTTATGGCTAGGGGGTCATTGCGACTTACCAAACCATTGCAAACTCCGAATACCGATGAGTGCGAGCTTGGGAGACAGACGTCGGGTGCTAACGTCCGGCGTCAAGAGGGAAACAACCCAGACCGCCAGCTAAGGTCCCAAAGATTGGCTAAGTGGAAAACGAAGTGGGAAGGCTAAAACAGTCAGGATGTTGGCTTAGAAGCAGCCATCATTTAAAGAAAGCGTAATAGCTCACTGATCGAGTCGTCCTGCGCGGAAGATGTAACGGGGCTAAGCCAGTCACCGAAGCTGCGGATATCCTTTATTGGATATGGTAGGAGAGCGTTCTGTAAGCCTGCGAAGGTGTCTTGTAAAGGATGCTGGAGGTATCAGAAGTGCGAATGCTGACATGAGTAGCGATAATGGGGGTGAAAAGCCTCCACGCCGTAAGCCCAAGGTTTCCTGTTCAACGTTCATCGGAGCAGGGTGAGTCGGCCCCTAAGGCGAGGCAGAGATGCGTAGCTGATGGGAAGCAGGTTAATATTCCTGCACCGTCGTATGATGCGATGGGGGGACGGATCGCGGAAGGTTGTCTGACTGTTGGAATAGTCAGTTTCTGTCTCATAGAAGGCGCTTAGGCAAATCCGGGCGCGGAATTCAAGGGGATGGGACGAGTGAACTTGTTCACGAAGCAATCGGAAGTGGTTCCAAGAAAAGCCTCTAAGCTTCAGTCATACGAGACCGTACCGCAAACCGACACAGGTGGGCGAGATGAGTATTCTAAGGCGCTTGAGAGAACTCGGGAGAA
>NZ_JAPWHY010000016.1:0-1022 GCF_030587275.1 Janthinobacterium sp. SUN128
CAATCTCTCGAGGATTCCAGCCATGTCAAGGGTAGGTAAGGTTTTTCGCGTTGCATCGAATTAATCCACATCATCCACCGCTTGTGCGGGTCCCCGTCAATTCCTTTGAGTTTTAATCTTGCGACCGTACTCCCCAGGCGGTCTACTTCACGCGTTAGCTGCGTTACCAAGTCAATTAAGACCCGACAACTAGTAGACATCGTTTAGGGCGTGGACTACCAGGGTATCTAATCCTGTTTGCTCCCCACGCTTTCGTGCATGAGCGTCAATCTTGACCCAGGGGGCTGCCTTCGCCATCGGTGTTCCTCCACATATCTACGCATTTCACTGCTACACGTGGAATTCTACCCCCCTCTGCCAGATTCTAGCCTTGCAGTCTCCAATGCAATTCCCAGGTTGAGCCCGGGGATTTCACATCAGACTTACAAAACCGCCTGCGCACGCTTTACGCCCAGTAATTCCGATTAACGCTTGCACCCTACGTATTACCGCGGCTGCTGGCACGTAGTTAGCCGGTGCTTATTCTTCAGGTACCGTCATTAGCAAGAGATATTAGCTCTCACCGTTTCTTCCCTGACAAAAGAGCTTTACAACCCGAAGGCCTTCTTCACTCACGCGGCATTGCTGGATCAGGCTTTCGCCCATTGTCCAAAATTCCCCACTGCTGCCTCCCGTAGGAGTCTGGACCGTGTCTCAGTTCCAGTGTGGCTGGTCGTCCTCTCAGACCAGCTACTGATCGATGCCTTGGTAGGCTTTTACCCTACCAACTAGCTAATCAGATATCGGCCGCTCCACGAGCATGAGGTCTTGCGATCCCCCACTTTCATCCTTAGATCGTATGCGGTATTAGCGTAACTTTCGCTACGTTATCCCCCACTCTAGGGTACGTTCCGATATATTACTCACCCGTTCGCCACTCGCCACCAGAGCAAGCTCCGTGCTGCCGTTCGACTTGCATGTGTAAGGCATGCCGCCAGCGTTCAATCTGAGCCAGGATCAAACTCTTCAGTTTAATCTCTGTT
>NZ_JAPWHY010000002.1:0-624148 GCF_030587275.1 Janthinobacterium sp. SUN128
TACTCACCCGTTCGCCACTCGCCACCAGAGCAAGCTCCGTGCTGCCGTTCGACTTGCATGTGTAAGGCATGCCGCCAGCGTTCAATCTGAGCCAGGATCAAACTCTTCAGTTTAATCTCTGTTACTTTGCCATTTTACCGGCATGGTCGAACTATTTAACTAGTTCAAACCCCTCGCATTGCGAGGTGTTTGCTCACTCAAAAAACTGACAGGCTACTTCCGAAGAAGTATCCTATTTCATTATTTCTTGTGAACATTTGATATTTTAAGTTAGACGCCAATCCGAAGATTGACGCTGCACTTACATCAAATGCCCACACTTATCGACTGTTAATTGTTAAAGAACTGTATTCGGTACTGCTTTCGCGCTATCGACAAAGCGTTGTGTTTGTCAGCTGCGAAGAAGGAAGAGTATGAAGCGTTTAGATCGTTTCGTCAACCTTCTTTTTTCACCCTGCTTTACTCGGCATTTGCATGCGTCGTTCAGCGAGGGGGCGAATTATAGCCTTGCCCCTCACGCCCCGCAAGCGCTATTTTTCCCCCCTCACCGCCCAGCAAGCATAGTCTTCACTTCAAGCGCCTTTTTGTGCAGCCTGTCGCAATCGGCTGGCGTAGTTCGTGGTCTTTAGGCACAGTGGCAACATCAGACTCTGACGCTACTCAACAAGGGGTTAAACTTGCCCGCTGCGTCGATTAACTCTTGTACTTGAAAGTGCCCTCATGCTTCCGATTTCCAGCCTGCCCCAATTGTTGAAAACCATCCTCGCATGGTTGCAACGGGCATTCGACGCGACGACGACCTGGGTTACCCAACTGTCCTGGTGGAAATTCTTCCTGTTCGCTGCACTGGCACTGATCGCCGGCTCCATTTTGCAAGATGAGCTGTTCTCGTCCAGCCCGGACGAAGAGGTGGTCATCAAGTCGCATAAACGCAGCAGCAAAGGCTCGGGTGAAACCAATATCCTGATCGACGATACGGGCATTCACTTCAATCCCCGCAACAGCAAGAACCGCCGTAGCAGCTCGGCCGATCCAGCCGATGCGGCCGAGGCAGACGCACAAGCCGGTGCCGTGCCGCCCGAACCGCCTGAACCACCGGCGGCCCCTGCCAAACCCAGCTATCCAGTAACGACGAATGCCTCGGGCGAAGAAGTCCATATTGAATTGCCGCCGCAAATCGGCGAAGAGTTGTCGAATGCTATTGAAGAAGCGGTCGATGATGCGGCAGAACAAAAAGTGTCGCGCTATCACCAGCAGGCATCGACCTGGTTCAAGAGCTTTGTGTCCTTGCTGGTATTGGCCCTGTTTGCCATGAAAGCCCTGGTTGGCGGCAAGAAACGTGCGGAAGCGGAAACTGTCACGGCAAACGAGGCGGCCGAGCGCGAATCCATGCAGCGCCAGCTCAGCGAGGCGAAAATGCAGATGATGCAGGCGCAAGTCGAGCCGCACTTCCTGTTCAACACACTGGCCTCCGTCGAACACCTGATCCAGGTCGATCCGCCGCGCGCGGCCAAGATGCAGCGCAGCCTGATCCAGTATCTGCGCGCCGTGCTGCCGCAAATGCGCGACAACGCCCTGATTACCAACCTGGGCCGTGAAGCGGATATGGTGCAAGCGTACTTGAACCTGCTGAAAATGCGCATGGAAGAGCGCCTGACCGTCGATTTCCAGATTCCAGACGGCCTGCGCAGCGCCGCCTTCCCGCCCATGATGCTGCAATCGATGGTAGAGAATGCCATCAAACACGGCCTGGAAGTCAAACCGGAAGGCGGCACCCTGCGCATCGTGGCCGAAGTGGCGCACAGCAAGCTGCGCGTGACGGTGACCGATGACGGCCTGGGCTTTGGCGTGGTACCCAGCGATGGCACGGGACTCGGTTTACCCACCATCCGCGAGCGCCTGAAGCTGCTGCATGGCGACCAGGGCAGCCTGACCATTACGCCAAATCAACCGTCGGGCGTATGCGCCGTGATCGAAGTGCCATATCAATTGTCCAAATAAGACAGAGTAGTTGATAAAAACGCTAAATCATTGAATAATCAATCTTCGCCCGTTCACACTTGAGACCTATGCCTACCGCTATTATTGCCGACGACGAAAGACTGATGCGCGACCAGCTGCGCCTGCGCCTGGGCCAAGCCTGGCCTGAACTGGAAATCATCGGCGAAGCCAAGAATGGCGACGAAGCGATCGAACTGGTGGAGCAACTCAAGCCGGACTTTGCCTTCCTCGATATCCGCATGCCGGGCAAGACAGGCATGGAAGCAGCGCAAGTGATTGGCGGCAAGACGCACATCGTCTTCGTCACGGCCTATGATACCCACGCCGTCGAAGCCTTCGAGCGGGGCGCCGTCGACTACGTGCTCAAGCCGCCCGAGCATGAGCGCTTGCTGGTCACGGTGGAGCGCCTGAAAACCCATTTGAACAAGCCGGCCCTGGACGTCAACAGCAGCGTCACGGCCATGCTGTCGCAACTGGCGGAAAAAATCACGGCCAAGCCCACGTATCTGCAATGGATACAGGCCAGCATCGGCCAGGACTTGCGCATGATCCCCGTGGAAGAGATTCTGTTCTTCCGTTCTGACGAGAAATACACCTGCGTGCAGACAGCCAAGTATGAGGCGCTGATCCGCAAGCCCGTGCGCGACCTGGCCGAAGAGCTCGATCCTTCGCTGTTCTGGCAAATCCACCGCGCCACACTGGTCAACGTGAATGCCATCGAAGGCGTGACGCGCGACATCCGCGGCCGCCACCTGGTGCTCATCAAAGGCAAGTCCGACAAGCTCGAAGTGAGCCGCAGCTTCCTGCATCTGTTCAAGCAAATGTAAGTCTCTCGCCGCCGCCCGGCCCAGGCCGGCGCGGCGCATCACTCTCTTCTTTCCCCTTCCTGCGCCACATCAAGCCGCGCCGTGCCAACAGGCATAGGCTAAAGTCCTGTCTGCCATTCCTGTCTTGCCTTCGTTCACGTTCGCAAGGAGAACCCCATGCCTGACCGAGGCAGTTCCACACTGCTGCGCATCCTGCCGCTGGGCATGGCGGCAGCGCTTTTGCTGTGCTTGTTTCCTCCCCTGAAAGCCCTCCGGCAACGGCAGGCGCGTGGCCAGGCCATCATCGATAGCGCCAGCGACGCCATCATCAGCATCGACAGCGGGCAAATCATCCTGCATGCGAACGCGGCGGCAGCCAGGTTGTTCGATGACACGCCGGACGGCATGCGCGGCATGCGCCTGGGCCAGTACATCCTGCGCGACTTGCGTACCCTTGACGGCCTGGGCAAGCACGATGGCGATCCGCCGTTTGGCGACATCAGCCAGGAGCTGCGCCTGACGGGCCGGCGCGCCACCGATTACACCTTGACGGGCCGGCGCAGCGATGGCGCCATGTTTCCCCTCGAAGGTTCGCTCTCGGCCATGCAGGAAGACGGCCATAGCGTGTTTACCATCATCGTGCGCGATATCACTGCGCGCCAGCAAATGCATGAACAGCTGGCCCGCTCCTTTTCGCAACTGCGCGAATTGTCGAGCGCGCTGCAATCCATCCGCGAAGAGGAGCGCAAGCATATCGCACGCGAACTGCATGATGACCTGGGGCAGCTGCTGGCCACCTTGCGCGTCGACCTGACCCTGGTGCGCCAGCACACGGATACCACCGCATCCTTGCAAGCACTGCTGCACAGCATGGACGGCTTGCTGGTGACGGCCATCACCTCGCTGCGGCGCATCGCCAGCAACCTGCGTCCGCGCGCGCTCGATGAAGGGGGCTTATATTTTGCGCTACAAAAACTGCGGCACGACTTCCTGCTGCGCCGCGCCATCCATTTCGACTTGCTGGCGGACGAAGCCGACCTCGTGCTCGACGATGCGCGCAGCACGGCCATCTATCGCATCGTGCAGGAAGCGCTGACGAATATCGCGCGCCATGCCGAGGCCAGCCATATCACCATCGCCCTGCACCGCATCGATTCCTCGCTCGCCATCACCATCCAGGATGACGGCCGCGGAATTGCCGAGCACGACCTGGAAAAAGCCACGGCCCTGGGCTTGCTGGGCATGCGCGAACGGGTGTGGGGCTTGAACGGCAGCATCCATATCGGCGCCGATAGCGAATTGGGCGGCACGCGCATCGACATCTCGCTGCCCATGCATGCGGAGGCGGCAGCAGCAGCGGCGATGCAATAAAAAAGGCGCCCGCAGGCGCCTTTGCTTCCTTACATCGAATGATGCTTAGAATTTGTGTGCCAGGCCGATCTGGTACGAGGTCAGCGATTTGACGCGCTCGCGGCCAGCGTAAGCGTACACGTCGGTGCGCTTCGACAGGTGGTAGTCGTAGCCGACGCCGAATTCCTTGATGGTGTCCTGATCCTTGAACTTGTTATTGCTTTGCTCTTGCTTGCCGTACGACACTTTGGCATCGCCGCCGCCAACCGTGTAGTTCAGGCCGATCAGGTAGGACTTGAATTCGCCGGTCGTGGCAACTTTGGTGTCGCCTTTCGAGTAGGCGGCCGTGATCTTGGCCGGGCCGAATTTATAGCCGCCACCGATGGACCACAGGTCAGGCTTGGCGGCCGTTGCCGTTGCTTGCACGGCTTTTTCGTAGCCGGCGTGCAAGCTGATCGGGCCATTGTCGTAGGTTGCCAGGCCAATCACGCCTGCGTCAGCGCTGTTGACTTCGCTCAGCACGTATTGCAGGCTGCCCACGAAACCTTCAAAGCTTGGGCTGTTGTAGGTCACGGCGTTGTTGACGCGCGATGTGCCGACGCCCGAACGCAGCAGGGTTTCATTGTTCTTGCCGACCACGCCGTAGGTGTTGAATGGATCGACGCGGGCGATGGTGCCATCGACCAGATTCTTGGTGCGGCCCAGGATGGCGGTACCAAACGCGCCTTTCAAGCCCACGTAAGCTTGACGGTCGAACAACACGCCTTTTTGCGCGCCGGTATCGGCCAGGAATTCACTTTCCAGGTTGAAAATTGCGGACAGACCGCCACCCAGATCTTCCGTACCCTTGAAACCGAGGCGCGACGCATTGTTTTCGCGTTGTACCGTCGGCTGGCCAGTGGTCTTGGCAATACCGAGGTCAACCAGGCCGTACACGGTGACGTTCGATTGTGCTTGTGCCGTAGCTGCTGCGAAGGTGCCGATGATCAATGCTGCCAGAGTAATTTTTTTCACTTGAGATTCTCTACATTAGGTTGGACAAGAATGTTGCTGCTTAGCTGCTGAACCGAATCATGCCCACCAAATACTTCAACAATATGACATCGACAAGATGTTGTTTTTTGGCACAATGTCTTGTCAGATAAAAACAACAGGCGAAAAAAAACCGCCCGAGGGCGGCTTGTGGCGGCAGTCCGGCCTTACTTCAGGCGGCAGCTCAGCAGCCAGTAGTATTCCAGGCGCTTCATGCGGATTTCGCGGGCCGAATGGGCGAACTTCTTGCGCAGGTGGCTATCCGACGGGAAATTCTTCAGCACTTCATAGCGCTCGCCCCCATCCGTCGTGCGGAACTGGTGGGTATTGCCTTCCAGATCGGTGCGCGCGATAACGGTGCTGCTGCCATCGACATAGGAATTGTCGATCAGTACCAGCAGGATGTCCTTGCCCAGCTTGCTGCGCAATTGCTTCAGGTATTTGTCCTGGTCTTCGCGCTTGACGTGCGACCACCAGAAGCCGGCAAACACGGCCGTGAACTTGCCCAGCAAGTCGTCTGGCAAGTTGAACGCGTCGAGCTTGGCAAAGGTGACGTTGTCGGGCAAGCCGCGCGCCTGGGCCAGCGCCAGCATTTCATCGTTGATATCGGTGGCCAGGACGGACTCGGCCGACTCGGCGACCACCTCCGTCCAGTAGCCGGTACCGCAAGCCAGTTCCAGCACGGTGTGGCCTTCCAGCACGTCGGCGACCTTGTCGCGCAACACTTCCAGGTCTTCCTGGCGTTCGGGCTTGTCATAGACGCGCTCGTACTGCTGCGCGATGGTGGCGTAATATTTGGCAAGCTGATCGGTAATCATTGTTTCTTCTCTTCTTAAATAATCTTGGCCAGGCACCTCGCCCGGCCGACTTCATGCATTGTTATAGTTCGTAGTGCTCTTTATCACCGCTCATCGCCTGCTCGATGAGCTTGCGGTTCAGGGTCGGCGTCAGCAACTCGATAAAGGTATAAATATAGCTGCGCAAATACGCGCCTTGCTTGACAGCCACGCGCGACACATTCATGCCGAACAGGTGGCCGACAGGGATGGCGCGCAAGCCTTTGTCGCGCTCGGCATCGAAGGCCATACCCGCTATGATACCAATCCCCATGCCCAACTCGACATAAGTCTTGATCACGTCCGCATCGATGGCTTCGAGCAAGATGTCAGGCTTCAGGCCGCGCAGCACGAAAGCGTGGTCGATCTTGTTGCGTCCGGCAAACGCGCTGTCATAGGTAATCAGAGGGAAAGCGGCGATTTCTTCCAGGGTCACGGACTTCGACTTGAGCAGCGGATGGTCGACCGGCACCACCACCACGTGCTCCCACTGATAGCATGGCAAGGTGATCAAGCCATCGATGGCGGCGATCGATTCCGTGGCGATGGCCAGGTCGGCCTGGTCGCGCTGCACCATCTCGGCGATCTGGCGCGGATTGCCTTGCAGCAACGACAATCTTACCTTCGGGAACTTCAACATGAAGGCTTGCACCACCTTCGGCAAGGTGTAGCGCGCCTGCGTATGCGTGGTGGCAATGGTAAAGCTGCCGCTGTCCTGCGCCGCGAATTCCTTGCCGATGCGCTTCATGCTGTCGATTTCCTGCATGATCAGCTCGACGGACTCCAGCACCAGGCGGCCCGGTTCCGTCAAGCCGCGGATGCGCTTGCCGTGGCGCGTAAAAATATCCACGCCCAGCTCTTCCTCCAGCTCGATGATGGCTTTCGATACGCCCGGTTGCGACGTAAACAAGGCCTTGGCGGCGTCCGTCAGGTTGTAATTCTGCCGGACCGCTTCGCGCACGAAGCGCAATTGATGGAGATTCATTGCTGGTTTGCCCTAGATTGCCGTAATTTGCCGAGTTTCCGCCCCACCCATGATTTTACGTTCATGCATATACGCATATCGCATATAAGCAAATGCGTACTTAGTAGTTTGGAATAAACACTAAGTTTATTACTATTGCGGGTACTTTGGGGGTGCAAGCATGACTTTGTCTTATATAGTCTCAGGATTTGCCGTAGGATTACTCGTAGGAATGACCGGCGTGGGCGGAGGTTCGCTGATGACGCCGCTGTTAACCTTGCTGTTTGGCGTGCCGCCTTCCGTGGCGGTGGGCACCGACCTGGCGTTCGCCTCGATCACCAAGAGCGCCGGCACCCTGACGCACCGCCTGCGCGGCACCATCCGCTGGGATATCGTCAAGCGCCTGTGCATGGGCGCCCTGCCCGCCGCCGTCATCGCGACCCTGGCGCTGAAATCGTTCGGCACCCTGTCGCCGGAAATCGGCAAGATCATCCGTTACTCGATCGCCGGCTCCGTGCTGCTGACCGTCGTGGCGCTGATTTTCAAGGGCCGCATGCTGGCCTGGATCAATGCACACCCCGAGAAACAATTGCAAGGTAACAAGCTTGCCGCTGCGACCATTATTTCCGGCGCCGTGTTGGGCGTGCTGGTCACGGTGTCGTCGATCGGCGCCGGCGCCATCGGCGCGACCCTGCTGGTGATGCTGTATCCACGCATGAGCTCAGCCGAAGTGGCGGGCACCGATATCGCCTACGCCGTGCCCCTGACGGCCATCGCCGCCCTGGGCCACTGGTGGCTCGGCTCCATCCACTGGGAATTGCTGGCCTCCTTGCTGGTCGGCTCCCTGCCCGGCATCACGCTCGGTTCCTGGGTCGCCCGTTCCGTGCCGGAAAAGTTTTTACGAGTGCTGCTGGCGATGACCTTGACCGGCGTGGCAGTGAAGCTAATCTATTAATTACCGAACAAGTGACAAGAGCAGTATCAAGAACATAATCCCAGGCAATCTTCCAGCACCCCGGCTTTTTTAGGAATTGATATGTACCACTACGATCAGTACGACCACCTCATCATCAAAGAACGCATCGCCCAGTACCGAGACCAGGTTGCGCGCCGTATCGCCAATGAGCTGACGGAAGAGGAGTTCATTCCGCTGCGCCTGCAAAACGGCCTGTACATGCAACGCCACGCCTACATGCTGCGCATCGCCGTGCCGTACGGCTTGCTGTCGTCGAAGCAGATGCGCATGTTCGCGCACATCGCGCGCAAGTACGACCGCGGCTATGGCCACTTCACGACGCGCCAGAATATCCAGTTCAACTGGATCGAGCTGGAGCAAACCCCCGATATCCTGACGGACCTGGCATCGGTGGAAATGCACGCGATCCAGACTTCCGGCAACTGTATCCGTAATACAACATCGGACCCGTTCGCCGGCGTCGCCGCCGATGAAATCATCGATCCGCGCCCGTACGCGGAAGTGTTGCGCCAATGGAGCACCTTCCACCCCGAGTTCATCGCCCTGCCGCGTAAATTCAAGGTCGCCATCAATGGCGCCGAAGAAGACCGTGCCGCCATCGCCGTGCACGATATCGGCTTGACGGCCGTGCGCAACGAAGCTGGCGAAGTGGGCTTCAAGGTGATGGCCGGCGGCGGCATGGGCCGCACGCCGATCCTGGGCAGCGTCGTGCGCGAATTCCTGCCGTGGCAGCATTTGCTGACGTATATCCAGGCCATCATGCGCGTGTACAACCTGCACGGCCGCCGCGACAACAAATACAAGGCGCGCATCAAGATCCTGTTGAAAGCCATCGGCGTGGAAGAATTCACGCGCCAGGTGGAAGCAGAGTGGGTCGACTTGAAAGATGGTCCGGAAACCTTGACGGCCGAGGAAATGCAGCGCGTGGCGGACTTCTTCAATCCACCCGCCTACCTTGCCCTGCCGGAACTCGACTACAAGGCGGAGCACGCGGACAACAAGGCGTATGTGAACTGGCTGGCGCGCAACGTCAAGCCGCACCAGCGTCCCGGCTACGTGGCCGTGGTACTGTCGCTGAAGAAAACGGGCGTGCCGCCGGGCGACGCGACGGCCGAGCAGATCGACTTCGTGGCGGATCTGGCCGACCGCTACAGCTTTGGCGAACTGCGCGTGACCCACGAGCAAAACCTGGTGCTGGCCGACGTGGAGCAGTCGAAACTGTTCAAACTGTGGCAGGAAGCCAAGGCGCACGGCCTGGCCACGCCGAACATCGGCTTGCTGACGGACATGATCTGCTGCCCCGGCGGCGATTTCTGCTCGCTGGCCAACGCCAAGTCGCTGCCGATCGCGGCCGCCATTGCCGAACGCTTCGACAGCATCGACTTCCAGCATGACATCGGCGAGATTGAACTGAATATTTCCGGCTGCATCAATGCCTGCGGCCATCATCACGTGGGCAGCATCGGCATCCTCGGCGTCGACAAGGATGGCAGCGAATGGTATCAAGTGTCGATTGGCGGCGCACAAGGCAACAACGCGGCCATCGGCAAGATCATCGGACCATCGTTCTCTTCCCTGCAGATGCCTGAAGTCATCGGCCGCCTGCTGCACGTCTATGTGCGCGACCGCCACGAAGGCGAGCGCTTCGTCGATACGGCCCAGCGCCTGGGCGTGGCGCCGTTCAAGGAACACGTATATGCAACGCCGATCACGGTCGGCAACCTGGTGGGAGAGGACGAATATGTTTGAAGTACGCGAAGAAATCATCAAGAATGCCGCCGTGGTGCCAAATACCTGGGGCTTGCTGCGCCTCGATGAAAACGACACGCCGGAAACGGTCGTCGTGCCTGCAGGCAAGGTCATCGTGCCCCTGCTCGTATGGCAAGCCCAGCGCGAGACCCTGGCCGCCCGCCTGCCCGATATCGGCGTATGGCTGGCCAGCGACGAGCGCCCGGAAGAACTGGCGGCCGACGTGGCGCAACTGCCCGTGATCGGCGTGGACTTCCCGAAATTCACGGATGGCCGCGGCTATTCGATCGCCTTCAACCTGCGCGCCCGTCTGGGTTTCCAGGGTGAGTTGCGCGCCATCGGCGACGTGCTGCGCGATCAGCTGTTTTCCATGCACAGGGTAGGCTTTGACGCTTATGCCACCCGGCCCGACCGCAGCATCCACGACGCCCTGAAAGGTTTGTCGGTCTTTTCGGAAACCTACCAGGCTTCGTGGGATCAAAAATCACCGCTGTTCCGCCGCCACCAGCGCGAAGGCCAGAATCCTGACCTCGACAACGCGGCCGGCATCTGAGGGCCCATCATGAGCAATTTGACTTCTTTGATTGACGCCACCGAGCAAACGCTGACACGCATCGCTGCGGATTTTTCGCCAGCCGTGTTCGCGTCCAGCCTGGCAGCCGAAGACATGGTGCTGACCGACATGATTCTCAAGGCGAAGCTGCCCATCGGCATCTTTTCCCTGGAAACGGGCCGGCTGCACCAGGAAACCCTGGCCGTGCTCGACAAGGTCAAGACCCGTTACGACCACGACATCACCTTGTACCGCCCGCAGCCGGAAGCGGTGGCTGCCTACGTGAAACAGAACGGCCTGAACGCCTTTTATAACAGCGTCGAGATGCGCCGCGAATGCTGCCGCATCCGCAAGGTCGAACCGCTGGGGCGCGCCCTGGCCGGCAACAAGGCCTGGGTGACGGGACAACGCCGCGCCCAGTCCACCACGCGCGCCGAATTGCACGTGCAGGAAGACGACGCGGCGCACGCGATGACGAAATTCAATCCGCTGGCCGACTGGTCGGAAGAAGACGTGTGGGCATACATCCGCGCCAACGACGTGCCCTACAACGCGCTGCACGACCAGGGCTACCCGTCGATCGGCTGCGAACCCTGTACGCGGGCCGTCCAGCCGGGCGAAGATGTGCGCGCCGGACGCTGGTGGTGGGAAAACCCGGACTCCAAGGAATGCGGCCTGCACATGGTGGACGGCAAATTGATACGCATCAAATCCGTGGCAGCCTGAACAGACACAACAGACTCAGCAGAATAAGAAAGCACCCATATGAGCAATATTTTGAACCAGCGTCACCTCGACAGCCTTGAATCGGAAGCCATCCACATCATGCGCGAAGTGGCGGCCGAATCGGCCAATCCTGCGCTGCTGTTTTCCGGTGGCAAGGATTCCGTCGTCCTCTTGCGTTTGGCCGAGAAAGCCTTCCGCCCGGGCAAGTTCCCATTTCCCCTCGTACATATCGACACGGGCCACAACTTCCCGGAAGTCATTACTTTCCGTGATAAAAAGGTGGCGGAACTGGGCGAACGCCTGATCGTCGGCTCCGTGGAAGACTCGATCAAGCGCGGCACCGTGCGTCTGCGCAACCCGGCCACGGATTCGCGCAATGCGGCGCAAGCCGTCACCTTGCTGGAAACCATCGCCGAACACGGCTTTGACGCCTGCATCGGCGGCGCCCGCCGCGATGAAGAAAAGGCCCGTGCCAAGGAACGCATCTTCTCGTTCCGCGACGAATTCGGCGCCTGGGACCCGAAAGCCCAGCGTCCGGAACTGTGGGACCTATATAACACCCGCGTGCATCCCGGTGAAAACATGCGCGTGTTTCCCATCTCGAACTGGACGGAGCTGGACGTGTGGCAATACATCGCCCGCGAGCAACTGGAATTGCCACCGATCTACTTCGCGCACGAGCGCCAGGTGATCCCGCGCAACGGCTTGCTGGTGCCGCTGACGGATCTGACGCCGCCACGCGAAGGCGAAACGGTGGAAACGCAAGTCGTGCGCTTCCGCACGGTGGGCGATATCTCGTGCACCTGCCCTGTCTCCTCCGATGCGGCGACGGTCGACGCCATCATCGCCGAAACGGCAATCACGCAAATCACGGAACGGGGGGCCACCCGCATGGATGACCAGACTTCCGAAGCCTCGATGGAAAAACGCAAGAAAGCAGGGTATTTCTAATGAACGCAGCAATCCAGAACACCAACCTCACCGACAGCCTGGAGCGCGGCATGTTGCGCTTCATCACGGCCGGTTCCGTCGATGACGGCAAAAGCACCCTGATCGGCCGTTTGCTGTTCGACAGCAAGGGCATCTTTGCCGACCAGCTCGACGCCATGTCGCGCTCCAAGCACAAGCGCACGGTGGGCGACACGGTCGACCTGTCCCTGCTGACGGACGGCCTGGAAGCGGAACGCGAGCAAGGCATCACCATCGACGTGGCCTACCGTTACTTTGCCACGCCGAAACGCAAATTCATCATCGCCGACACCCCGGGCCACGAACAATACACGCGCAACATGGTCACGGGCGCTTCCACCGCCGATGCCGTCATCATCCTGATCGACGTGTCGAAGGTAAAACTGGGCGACGATGGCAGCGTGGAATTGTTGATCCAGACCAAGCGCCATTCGACCATCGCACACTTGCTGCAGATCGAGCACGTGGTCGTGGCCATCAACAAGATGGACCTCGTCGACTACGATGAAACGGTGTACAAGCGCATCGTGGCCGCCTACCGCGAATTTGCCCAGTCGCTGGGTTTGAAGGACATCACGCCGATTCCCCTGTCGGCACTCACTGGCGACAACGTCGTCGAACGCGGCGACAAGCTGGGCTGGTACACGGGCCCGACCCTGATCGAGCTGCTCGAATCGCTGTCCGTCTACGATGAATCGCACGACACGCCATTCCGCTTCCCGGTGCAGCTGGTGGCGCGCCACAATGGCCACGAAGCGAACGACTTCCGCGGCTACATGGGCCGCATCGAAGCGGGCAAGGTCAGCATCGGCGACACCCTGGTGGTGCAGCCATCGGGCCAGACGGCAACAGTCAAGGATATCGTCACCCTGGACGGTTCGCTGCCAACGGCCGTGGTGGGCCAGTCCGTGACCCTGCTGCTCAATGAATACCTCGATATCTCGCGCGGCGACTTGCTGGCAAGCAGCGAGCGTCCTGCCACCCTGCTGAAACAGGTGGTGGCCGACGTGTGCTGGCTGTCGGAAGACGCGCTGGACCTGCGCCGCAAGTACTGGATCAAGCACGGCACGAAGCAGACGGCAGCCAAGGTGACGGCGATCGAATCGATCCTCGACATCAATACGCAGCAGCGCCATCCGGCCGAAGGCTTGAAGCTCAACGATATCGCCCGCATCAGCCTGAATGTGCAGCAGGCGCTGGCGGCCGACGCGTATGCCGATATCCGCGCCACCGGTGCCTTCATCCTGATCGATGAAGTCACCCACCAGACGGTCGCGGCCGGCATGGTTCGACTCTAACTCCGCATCGTCCAGGAAAGGCAGCCATATGAACAGCTCCCCATCTCTCCCCGGCAAGGTCTACCTGGTCGGCGCCGGCCCCGGCGCGCAAGACCTGATGACCTTGCGCGGCGCGCGCCTGCTGGCGCAAGCGGACGTCGTGCTGCACGACGCGCTGGTCACCGAAGAGATGCTGGAGCTGTGCCCGCAGGCGAAGAAAATCCTCGTCGGCAAGCGCTGCGGCCAGTTGTCGACGGCGCAGGCCTTCATCAACAAGCAACTGGTCGACCATGCGCGCAAGCACGCCGTCGTCGTGCGCCTGAAAGGGGGCGACCCCATGCTGTTCGGGCGCGCCGACGAGGAATTGCGCGCGCTGGAAGAGGCGGGCATCACGGTGGAAGTGGTGCCCGGCATTACCACGGCACTGGCGGCAGCGGCCGCCACACAGCAGCCGCTGACCAAGCGGGGCGTGTCGCGCAGCGTGGCCTTTTTCACGTCCAGCACGGCGCCGGGCGAACCGGACCAGACGCGCATTCCCGACTGCGACACCCTGGTGCAATACATGGGCGGCCGTGAAGCCATCGCCACGGCACAGCGCCTGCTGGCGCAGGGCCGCCGTGCCGACACCCCGGTGGTAGTGATTGAAAACTGCAGCCGCCCGGACCAGGGCATCGTACGCCTGCCGCTGAGCGCCCTGGCGCATGGCCTGGGCGACACCCACGGTCCCGTGCTGGTGATGCTGGGCGACGCCATGGCCGCGCGCGCGCACCAGAGCACCGAAGCAGCCGCCGCCATGCTGGCGCGCCATGCTTGAATAAACACACCGTATTTTACCGACTTTAAAGTCAGTAATCGACGTCTTCAGAGGAAACATGATACGATGCGGACGCATCTTTTCTCGAGAAGTTGTTGTGTGATAGCAATAAATTCACGCTTCGCCCCGCCATAGCGCTTGCCATGCGGTCTCCCGGCTGACGGAACCACTGGCAACCTCCCCGAAAAAAGCTGCGCCCGCAGGCTGCAATACCGCGCCGCGCAACTTTAGCCTTACGACCACACATGAATTTCACCTCCATGCGCGAAGCCCTGACTTCGCTCAGCCGCAGCAATGTCGGCGTCGCCAGCGCTGTGCTGTTAAGCATGCTCGCCTCTATCGCCCTGTGGACGGTGTTCCCGAATATCGACGACGAAAACCATTTGTTGGAATGGCTGCAAGCGCTGTTCCTGGCCCTGGCTTGCACCGTGCACGGCGTGCGCGCCTGGCAAGAGACTGACCGCCAGTCGCTGCGCTTTCTCATGCATGCAGGCTTGTGCGCCCTGCTGTTCGGCTTCCTGCTGCGCGAACTCGATATCGACCAGTTCGGCACTGCGCCCGTCTGGGCCCAGCTGGAAAAAGCCCTGCGCGTGCTGGAATTGCTGATCCTGATACGCATCCTGATCTTTTTCGCGCCGCGTGCCCGCAAGGTGTTTGCCCATGCCGGCCTGATTTTCAGCATGCGCATCACCATCCTGACGGCCATCGGCGGCTTGCTGATGGTCGCCGGCTGGCCCTTCGACAAGAAGGTCTTCCATGGCATGCCGGACGCCTACGCGCTGCTGGGCGAGGAAGTCTTCGAACTGGGCGCCTATCTGCTGCTGTTCCTCGCTTCGCTGTCCGACAGTTCGGCCGCCGCCCGCATCAGCCTGGCGCCAAAGAAGAAATCGGCTTAAGCGCCTTCAAATGAAGATGGCAGCGGCAGCAGCCGCTGCAAGGTCGCGGCCACGCGCAGCAGGCGCGGGTCATCATCCTCGGCCTCGTCGCAGGTATCGTTGATACAGAAAAACGGCAAGCTGCCAAAACGCGCCGCCAGCTCCTCAAGCTGCTGCGGCGCCGCCACATCGCCGCTGGCGATATGCAGCGGGTCGAGCATGCGCGACCGCGCAATCCCCTGATGCACCATCCAGCGCGGCACCAGGTCGGGCAGCAACGCCGGCACCTGCCACGAGCGAAACACCGTCGCGCGCACGCCGGCAAACATGGCCGGCGCCAGCCCTTCCAGTGCATGCAGCGCGCTTTTCAGCATGGGCCGCGGCGCGTGCGCATACAGGCGCGGTTCATGCTGGTAAGCTGCATACTGCGCCGACAGCCATTGCCGCGACAAGGTGGCGCAATTGACAGGCGCCGCCACGTCGGCGCGCAAGCCCTGCATGTCTTCGTGCAGCGCACTCTCCGTGAAAACGCTCAAACGCCCGTCCCCTTCCTCCCCAAACCAGAATGCGGGCTCGAACGGCGCGCCAAAAAATACGTCGTCGTTCAGATACAGGAAGCGCTCGGACAGGCCCGGGATATGGTGCAAATACGATTCGATATGGCCGGAATCGAACACGGGCAAGGCGGCGCCGGGCATCAGGCTCGCATGATCGATCACCGTCAGACGCGGTGAGGCGCGCAGCCACTCCGGCACTTGCCGGTCCGTCAGCAGGTAGACATGGCCGTGGCCGGGGAAGAAGCGCTCGAGCGCGCGCAGGTTGTAGCGCAGCTCGCCGTTGTCGCGGTAGCGCCCCGCCACGTTGCCGTGCAGGGCCAGCTGGCCAGGATGCGCCCGCGCCCAGGCGGCATACGCGTGCTGCCAGCGCGCGCGCCAGGCGGGATCGGTGCCGTCGACCCACAGGTAGACGATGTCGATGCCGCTCAAGGGAGAGTGCTGGAGCCTGGCGCCGCCACGCAGTAATCGGCAATGGCGGCGAGCACGCTGGCGTTCTCGCCGACCGCCTCGACCACCTTCAGGCGCAGTGCCGGATGCCGCTGGCGCAATTCTTCCAGCAATAGCGGCAAGTCGCGCAGCACATGCCCGCCCTGCCCCAGGAACACGGGCACCACGGTGACGTCCAGAATGGCGCCGGCGGGCAGCTTGGCCAGCAGGGTCGCTACCAGCTCGGGCAGGCGTGGCGTCATCAGTTCAAGGAAAGCCAGGTGCACGCCGGTGCCGGGCATGCGCGCCTGGGTCAGGTCGCGCAGGCGCTCGAAGGGCGCGGCCCACGATGCGGCGCGCGCGCCATGGGCAAACAGGATCAGCGCCTGTTCCGCGTTCGTCTCCATCAGTGCCGCTCCACCCACCACAGGGCGCCCAGCGCCAGCAGCAGATACAGCGCGCTCGGCGCCACCGCCGTCAGGAAGGCCGGCCAGGTGCTGAGCAGCCCCAGATGCGAGAACAGGGTGTTGACCAGCATGAAGCTCACGCCGATCATGATGCCGATGAAGATCTTCAGGCTGATGCCGCCGCTGCGCGTATGCATGTAGGCGAACGGCAGCGCCAGCGCCATCAACACGAAAATGGCCAGCGGATCGATCAGCTTTTTCCAGAAGGCGATGCGGAAACGCTCGGTTTCCTGCTTGTTCTCGGCCAGGTGGCGCGTGTACACGGCCAGTTCGCTGGCCGACATGCGCTCGGGATCGGAAGCCGACACCGTCAGGATCTTCGGCGTCACTTCCGACGTCATGTCCTTGCTGGCGCTTTGCACCGTATGCACCAGGCTCGTTTCCTGTCCATAGTAGTTCGACAGCTTCGGCTCGAAGCCGGGCGACGTGGCCGCGCTGTTCGAGAACGAGGTTTCCGTCACATCGGTCAGGCGCCAGATATTATTGCCCCGATACGTCGCGCCCTTGGCCACGGTCAGGGTGCGCAAACGCATATCGGTGTCGAATTCATACAGCTTGACATTTTTCAGCTGGCCGTCCGGACGCGCTTCGCCGACATTGAAAAAGCGCGAACCGGTGACGGTGCCCGTCAGGCCATCGCTCTTGACCATGTCCTTGGTCCACAGGCCCGAGCGAAACTCGCTCGACACGGCCGCGCCGCGCGAGGTCAGCTTGAGGCGTTCGGCCAGCGGTTCCGTGCGCGGCGTGATCAACTCGCCGAAGATGAAGGTGATGACGACGAAGACGATACCGATGCGGAACAGGAAACCGGCCGCCATCGCCGTCGACATGCTCGATGCGCGCATGATGGTAAATTCGGAACTGGCGGCAAACTGCGCCATCGTGTAGATCGTGCCGATCAGCGCCGCGATCGGCATCACCTCGTACACGTGCCCCGGCACCAGCACCAGCACGTACAGGAAGGCATACTGGATGGTGTAGCCGTTGCGGCCCACCTTGGGCAGCTCGCCCGTCAGGTCGATGAAGGCTTGCAGTGCCAGGAAGGCCAGCAGCACGAACAGCACCGCCTGGAATATCGAGACCGCAAAATAGCGCTGTAAAATCTTCATTTCGATGCCGCTTTACTTGTATTGCCGGCGCGGCGCGCGCGCTTGAAAGCCGCCAGCAGGACCAGCGGATGATAGCGGTGGTTCACATTCAGGCGCCACGCAAACAGCGCCACCACGGCCAGCGCCGCCAGCAGGTGCAGCGGCCACCAGGCCAGGCCAAAGGTCAGGCGGCCCTGTTTCACGCTCGCTTCGATGACCTTGATCAGGTTGCTGTACGTAAAGAAAATCAGCAGGGCGATGATCAGGTTGGTCGAACTGCCGGCACGCGGATTGACAAAGCCCAGCGGAATGGCCAGCAGGATCAGCATCAGGCCGATCAGGGGCGCGCTGACCCGCCACAGCAATTCGGCCATGGTATACGGATTCGGATTGGCGATGAGCGCCATGGTGCTCATGGCGCGCACGCCCAGCTCCGCGCCCAGTTCCTGCTGCTTGCTCTCGATGCGCATGATGTACTGTTCGAACTCCATGGTCTGGAAGTCCGCCTGCGTCGGCACGCCCTGGTAGCGGCGGCCGCTCTTGAGCACCAGGAAGCGTTCACCCTTGGCGTCGGTATTGATCACGCCTTCCTTGGCGACGACGACGACGGCGCTGCCTTTTTCATCGACGGTATTGACGAAGACGTTTTGCACCACCGTCTTCTCGCCGCTGACGCCCTCGACGAAGAAGATGCGGTTGCTGCCGGCCGATTCGCGGAACTGGCCCGGCGTGACTTTCTGCAGGTCTTCGCGCTTTTCAAAGCGCGCCACATATTCATCGCTTTTCTTTTGCGCCCACGGCGTGGCGTACAGGCTCAGGATGCCGGTGGCCAGCACCAGCGGCAGGCCGAAGCTGAGCACGGGCCAGATCCAGCGCGACAGGCTCAGGCCGGAGGCGAACCACACCACCATCTCCGACTCCTTGTAGCTGCGGGTGACGACCATCAGCACCGAAATGAATCCGGTGAGGATGATGATGGTGGGCAGCTGCATCAGGGCGGAAAAGACCATCAGCGACATGACGTCGGACGACGCAATCTTGCCGCCCGCCGCCTTGCCGAGAATACCGATCAGCATCCAGGTGAGCAGGATGCTGAACAAAACTGTGAAGGTGGCCCCGGCGGCACTAGCCAATTCACGTCGAAGGGCGCGTTGAAAGATCATTCGGAGTTTATAATTCGGATCAGTTAGTTGAGTAACACGTTACTAGTAAATGAAAACGGAGAACCAAATGGACTTTAGCATAAAAGCATTCGATACCAAGAGCACCCTCGGCACGGCCAAAAGCGGATGCATCGCGGTTGCGGTATTCGAAAACAAAAAACTGTCGCCAGCGGCAAAATCGCTGGACAGCAAGGGTGCGATTTCGGCTGCGCTGAAGTCCGGCGACATCAGCGGCAAGCCTGGCAGCACCTTGCTGCTGCGCGCAGTCGATGGCGTCGCCGCCGAACGTGTTCTGCTGGTAGGCATGGGCAGCGATGACACTGTCAGCGAAAAAAGCTTCACGACCGGCGTACAAGCCGCACTGAAGGCCTTCGGCTCGCTGGGCGCTGCGGACGCCATTATCGCATTACCGCTGGCTGAAGTGAAAGAGCGCGACGTAAATTGGGCAATCCGTTGCGTGGTGCAAGCCGCACATGACAGCCAATACCGCTGCGACTCGCAAAAAAGCAAAAAAGATCCGGCGCCAGCAGGCGTGCGCAAGATCGTCCTGGCTGCTCCTGCAACGGCCGCCACGCGCGGCGCGCTGACGCAAGCCATCGCCATCGCCAACGGTTCCGACCTGACGCGCAACCTGGGCGACCTGCCGGCAAACATCGCCAATCCGACCTACCTGGCCAACACGGCCAAGCAGCTGGCCAAGGATTACAAGTTCGAAGTCGAAGTGCTGGACCGCAAACAGCTCGAAGCGCTGAAAATGGGCAGCTTCCTGTCCGTCACCAACGGCAGCGAGCAGCCGCCGAAGTTCATCGTCCTGAAACACATGGGCGGCAAGGCCAAGGATGCGCCAGTCGTCCTGGTCGGCAAAGGTATCACCTTCGACACGGGCGGCATTTCGATCAAGGCCGGTCCTGGCATGGATGAAATGAAGTACGACATGTGCGGCGCCGCCTCCGTCCTGGGCACCTTCCGCGCCATCGGCGAAATGAACCTGAAGCTGAACGTCATCGGCATCATCGCCGCGTGCGAAAACATGCCGTCGGGCCGTGCCACCAAGCCGGGCGACATCGTCACTTCCATGAACGGCCTGACCATCGAAGTGCTGAACACGGACGCCGAAGGCCGTCTGGTGCTGTGCGACGCGCTGACCTACGCCGAACGCTTCAAGCCGGCAGCCGTGGTCGATATCGCCACCCTGACGGGCGCTTGCGTCGTGGCCCTGGGCCACCACAACAGCGGCCTGTTTACGCGCAGCGATGCGGCGCATGACCAGTTGGCCAATGAATTGCTGGCAGCGGGCAAACAGTCGAGCGACACGGCATGGCGCATGCCGATCGAAGAGGCGTACAACGAGCAGCTGAAGTCGAACTTCGCCGACCTGGCCAACATCGGCACGCCAGGCGGCGGTTCGGTGACGGCAGCGGCCTTCCTGGAAAACTTCACCAAGAAGTACACCTGGGCGCATCTGGACATCGCCGGCACGGCATGGAAATCGGGCGGCGCAAAAGGCGCGACCGGCCGTCCAGTCCCACTGCTGACGACGTTCCTGATCAACCGCGTCTAAATTGACGCCTGCCGGTAGCGCGCCCTGCGCTATCGGCGCCGCGAAGCAGCCGCCATAGTCACTGACCCTGGCGGCTTTTTCATGTGCAGTTGAATCAGTAGACGACGGGATTGGGCAAGGGCGACGGCGCCACCTTGGGCTGCACCACCGTTTCCGGCACGGCGGCCGGCTGCGGCTTCGCGGCGACGGGCGCGGGCGGCGGCGCCAGGCGCGCGGGGTCCTGCATGACGATGGTCAAAATGGATGGGTAGTCAAAGCCGGCGCCCGTGTTGCGGTCGACGAAATAGCCGACGCCCAGGGTCAGGATGACATTGCCCCAGACGCTGCCATTGAGCTTGGGGTCGATATGGTCGTCCGTCGCGATGGCGGGCGAACCGTGCTTGCGGCAGTCGACCTTCAACGGTTCCTGGCTCTTGCGGATGGTGATGCGCCCGGGCGTGGTGACGAACCACTTGCCCACGTCGTTGCTGAGGATGCAGCCGGCGCCCGTCAGTTCGCGGTTATCCTGGATGGTTTGCACCAGCACCATCTGCTCGGTGTTGCCAGTCAGGGTGGCGCAGCCGCCCAGGCCAAACAGCAGCAGCGTCCTGGCGGCAAGGTCGGCAGACGATGGCACGCGCATGGGAAGCTCGCTTAACGGACGGGAATCGGCTGGTCGCCGGGCACGGCGACGGCGGTGACGCTGTTTTTCGGACTGCCGTCGATCAGGCGGTCGGAATACACGAGGTAGACCAGCGCATTGCGCTTGCTGTCGACCATGCGCACGACGCGCACATGCTTGAAAAAGATCGAGGCTCGCTCGGTAAACACTTCTTCCTGGCGTGGCAGCTTGCCCTTGAATTGCAGCGGCCCCACCTGGCGGCACGCCACGGCCGCATCGGCCTTGTCTTCTGCCAGGCCGACGGCGCCCTTGATGCCGCCCGTCTTGGCGCGCGACAGATAGCAGCTGACGCCGGCGACGCGCGGGTCGTCATACGCTTCGACGACGATCTTGTGGTCAGGACCGATCAGTTTGAACACCGTGTCGACCGAGCCGATGGTTTCGGCGTGCGCCGCGGCGCAGGCAAAGCCCAGCACCAGAGCGGCAGGCAGCAATTTACGCATGAAGAGTATCCCGGGCACGCACGCAGGCGGCCATCAGTTGATGGGAGCGAAACGCTGGACCATGACGCCTTCGACTTCGATCAGTTGAAAGAATACGTCCTTCGGCCGGGTCCAGATGGAACCGTCGGCGGCGCGATAGACGATCATCGGCGTCAGATCCGCTTCCAGCGTGGCTTCGCACACCAGTTCGTAAATGCCGCCCTTGTAGTGCCGATAACGCATCGCCGTCCCCTCAAGCCGTTGAATCTTCGCTCTTGTCGTCGGCCAGTGCCTTCTGCTTCTGCTTCAGGCCCTGGATCACTTTCAGTATGCCTTCCATGCCGGCCGCGCCATCGGCGCCGCTGAAGGCGTCGAGCACTTCATTGAGCACCTTGTTGCGCACGGTCGCTTCATCGGAAGACATTTCCAGCGCGCGCTGGGCTTTCGCCGCCTTTTCGGCAGCGCTCACGCGCGGCTTGGCAGCCGTCTTGCCATGCGTCAGAGCAGCCTGCCAGATAACCCAGCGGCGCTGGGTCTCGAAAATCAGGTACTCATCCGGTTTGTCTTCTCTTCGCCGCACAATGTGGCCGTCACGCTGCGCCCACGCTTCAAATGCAGTTCGCATTTTCTTCCTTTGCAAATGCTACGCGCAAGTCTCACTATTAAAACTGCAACATTTCAAAATAGTACCATCTATTGATGTCGCAAAACAGTCTCATAGATATAGTACTGCAATTTATATAACAAGTCTGGCGGCGCCAAGGACGGAATTGACACTCCGTCCCCGGCACAGTGGTCATGTAATCGGAATAGCAATTACAACTAATTACAACTGCTTCCTGTCTGGTTGCCAACTTGGCCGTAACAAAGCTGTGTGACACAGTTGTTACACGGTGCCATTTTAGTAGTTTTTATCGCGTTTTAGCGAGAAACTTTACACCTTTGTCGCGTTAATCAGCGAGACGCATCCTGCCACGCCAGCCACTTATGCCAAATCAAACATAGGGGTTGATCAATGATACACAAAAACATAATATTCATGCGCCACGATTGGTTAAGTATAAATACTTTATTTGTACTCTTTTTCCCTGCCAGCAAATAAAGCTCCTACCCGGCAAGCGGCGCAAGACGTCATCGACACGCATGCGGTAAGATTCGCGCCTAACGATACCCATTCAAGCAAGGATTTTTCCCATGAAACTCGCCACCTGGAACGTCAACTCGCTCAAAGTGCGCCTGCCGCAAGTGCTGCAGTGGCTGACAGACAACCCGGTCGACATACTCTGCCTGCAAGAGACCAAACTGACGGACGACAAGTTCCCCGTCGCCGAGATCGAGGCGGCCGGCTACCAGGTGGTCTTCAGCGGCCAGAAAACGTATAACGGCGTGGCCATCCTGTCGAAGCTGCCGATCACCGACGTGGTGAAGAACAACCCGCGCTATGAAGATGCGCAGCAGCGCATCCTGGCCGCCACCATCGGTGGCGTGCGCGTCGTCTGCGCCTACGTGCCGAACGGCCAGAGCGTCGACTCGGACAAGTATGAATACAAGCTGGGCTGGCTGGCCGCCCTGCACGACTGGCTGGCAGAAGAAGCGCAGCAGCACCCGCAACTGGCCGTCGTCGGCGACTACAATATCGCGCCCGACGACCGCGACGTGCACGACCCTGTCGCCTGGGAAGGCCAGGTACTGGTGTCGGACAAGGAACGCGCCGCCCTGCAGCGCCTGTTCGACATCGGCCTGACGGATGCCTTCCGCCTGTTCGAGCAGGCGGACAAATCGTTCAGCTGGTGGGATTACCGCCAGCTGGGCTTCCGCCTGAACAAGGGCCTGCGCATCGACCACATCCTGCTCTCGCCCGCCCTCGCCGCCCGCTGCACGGCGTGCGTCATCGACCGCGTGCCCCGCAAGTGGGAACAGCCGTCCGACCATGCACCCGTCGTGGCCACCATCGACTAGACAGGGCGCGCATCATCGACAGTGGAGCACTCGCCCCGCAAATGGGAACAGCCGTCCGACCATGCGCCAGTCGTGGCGACGATTGACTAGCTAACGACTATCCGCTCCAGCAAGGCCTGCGCGTTCACGGCAGGCACTGGCGCGGAAAACAGATAGCCCTGCGCATAGCGGCAGCCGTTCGCCTGCAGCAGGGCGAACTGCTCTTCCGTCTCCACGCCCTCGGCCACGGCCGACAATTGCAGGCTGTCGGCCAGCGCGATGATGGCCGCCACGATGGCGCGGTCTTCCCCGCTGTGCTCCAGGTCCTTGATGAAGGCGCGGTCGATCTTGACCTTCTTCACGGGGAAGCGCTTCAGGTAGGCCAGGCTGGAATAGCCGGTGCCGAAATCGTCGATCGACAGGCGCAAGCCCATGCCATTGATCTGGCGCAGAATCTCCAGCGTATGCTCGCCGTGCTGCATCAGCGCCGTCTCGGTGATCTCGAATTCCAGCAGCGCCGGGTCGATGCCCGTTTCCCGCACCACGGCGCCAATCGCCGCCACCAGGCCCTTGTGCATGAACTGGCGCGGCGACAGATTCACCGCCAAGGGCACGGGCTGCAAGCCCTGGCGCTGCCAGGCCATGCTTTGCTCGCAGGCCTGGCGCATCACCCATTCGCCCACCGGCACGATCAGGCCGTTTTCCTCCATGATGGGAATGAAGCGGTCCGGCAGCACCAGGCCATGGCCCGGGCGGCGCCAGCGCAGCAGCACTTCCATGCCATGCAGCCGACGCGTGGCGATATCGATGACGGGCTGGTAAAACAGTTCGAACTGCTGCAGCGCCAGCGCCGTGCGCAAGCTGCTTTCCAGGTCGAAGTGCAAGGCCGCCGCCTGGTTCATCGTCTGCGTGAAGAACTGGTAGTTATTGCGGCCATTGCCCTTGGCGTGGTACATGGCCGCATCGGCATGGCGCATCAGGGCGTCAACGTCGCCGCCATCGTCCGGATACAGGCAGATGCCGATCGACGGCGTCACGTGCAGCACATGGCCGTCGAGCGGAAAGGCGGGCGTCAGCGCTTCGATGATCTTCTCGGCCACGCGCGCCGCTTCGTCGCTGCCGCGGATGCCCGGCACCAGCACGACGAATTCGTCGCCGCCCAGGCGCGCCACCGTGTCGCTGGCGCGCACGGCGCCGCACAGCCGGGCGGCCACTTCCTTGAGCAGCAGGTCGCCCGTCATGTGGCCCAGCGAATCGTTGATGGTCTTGAAGCGGTCCAGGTCGATGAACATCACGGCCAGCTTGCGCCCGGAACGCTGCGAGGCCAGCATGGCCCGTTCCAGCCGGTCCGACAGCAGCGCGCGGTTCGGCAAGCCTGTCAGGTTGTCGTGATAG
Source organism: Janthinobacterium sp. SUN128 (assembly GCF_030587275.1). Taxonomy (NCBI): domain Bacteria; kingdom Pseudomonadati; phylum Pseudomonadota; class Betaproteobacteria; order Burkholderiales; family Oxalobacteraceae; genus Janthinobacterium; species Janthinobacterium sp. SUN128. The sequence goes on from NZ_JAPWHY010000002.1 coordinate 24,607, forward strand.
GCCATGTGGTGCACCCGCGCCTCGGCCTGGCGCCGCTCGACGATCTCGCCCTGCAACAGCAGGTTGGCGCCGGCCAGTTCGGCCGTGCGTTCCTGCACGCGCAATTCCAGCTCGTCGCGCGCGCGGCGCACCGCCTCGGCCGCCTCGCGGCGCGCCGTCACGTCGTCGACCAGCCACACGGAACGGCCATGCGCATGCGCCAGGTCGAACGGCCGGCCGGACAGGCGCGCCCAGAAGCGGCTGCCATCCTTGCGCACCAGCTGGTATTCCGACATGTGCACGCGTCCCGCATCGAAGTCGCGCGCCGTCTCGCCGCGCGCCACCTTCCACGCGGCCATGTCCGGATACAGGGCCTGCACCGACAGGCCGTTGATTTCACCCGGTCCATAGCCGAACAGCTCTTCCATCTTGCTGTTGGCACGCAAATTGTAGCCGCCCTCTATCACCGAGATGCCCAGCACGGCGCTATCCAGGATGGCCTGGTTTTCCAGCAGCGCGTTGCGCAGGGATTCTTCGGCGCGCTTGGCTTCCGTGCGGTCCTCGATGATCCAGATGGTGCCGGCGGCGGGATCGTCCGGATTGACGACATAGGCGATCAGCTGCGCCCACAAGGTGCTGCCGTCGCGGCGCATCATTTCCACTTCCGTCTGGAAGGGCTTGGCCACGGACAGGAAGGGGAAGGCCGCCGCGCCCAGCAGCTCGTACGATTGCTGCGACACGTACAGCGCGCGCCCGGGCAAGCCCAGCGCCTCGTCGCCGCTATAGCCGAACATCGCGGCAAAGCCCAGGTTATAGCGCGTGATCAGGCGGTTCTTGGTATACAGGATGCTCACCGAGGCATTCGTCATGATGGCCGCCACTTCCATCTGTGTCTGGCGGCTGGACGTGATGTCTTCCAGTATCCAGATGGCGCCCTGCTCGCTGTGCGTCTGGTCGACGGCCTTGGCGCGGATGCGGCACCAGAACAGGCTGCCGTCGCGGCGGCGGAACAGCGATTCATCCTGCTCGTATGGCAAGCCCTGTCCCAGCAGCGGCGTGGCCTGTACGCCAAACTCCTCGTAGGCGGCGGGCGACGGAAACAGTTCGGCGGCGGGCAGGCCCGTCATCTCCTCCTGCGCGTAGCCGAACATTTCGGCGAAACGGGGATTGCAGCGCAGGATCAGGCGCGAACGGGAAAACAGGATGCCGACGGAGGCATTGTCGAGGATAGCCTGCTGCTCGAGCATCAGCTGGCGCGTCGCCTCCTCGGCCGCCTTCTGCGCGCTGCGGTCGTCGAACAGCCAGATCGTGTCGCGCAGCGCGCGGTCGGACTGGCTCTCGGGATTCAGCACATAGCCATACGCCAGCGCCCAGAACGTGGAGCCGTCGCGGCGGCGCATCTCCATCTCGCCCTGGAACGGCAAGCCGCGCCGCAGCAGCGGTGCGGCCTGGCGCACGACATTGTCATACGCAGCGCGCGACGGATACAGGTCGGCGACGGCCAGGCCCACGCCGCTGTCGCCGTCAAAACCGAAGCATTCGGCGAAACGCCGGTTGTAGCGCAGCACGCCCTTGTCGCGCTGAAAACCGATGGCCAGGGGCGCGTTATCCATCACCGCCTGCATTTCCAGCATGGCGCGCCGCAGCTGGTCTTCATCGCGCCGGTGGTCGCTGATGTCTTCGATGATCCAGACCGTGCCGTCATGCGTATTGAGGGGATCGACGGCACGCCCGTGCAGGCGGCTCCAGAACAGGGTGCCATCCTGACGCCGCAATTCCAGTTCCGTGCGGTACGGCTTGCCCTTCGACAGCAGCGGCGCCGCTTCCAGCCCCAGGGCGCGGCAATGCTCGGCGGAGCGGTACAGCACCGCGCCCGGCATGCCCGTCAGCTGGTGACGCGCGTAGCCGAGCATCTCGGCGGCGCGGATATTGCACTCCTCGATGAAGCCGCCCTTGGAAAAGACGATGCCGACGGCCGCGCTTTCCAGGATCGCCTGCTGCTCGAGCAAGGTCTTGCGCAAGGCTTGCTGGTCGCGCTGCTGCACGCTGATGTCGGCAAACACGAGGGTCGCACCGGGCAAGCCATCGTCCACCAGCAGGGGCCGCGACCAGACCTGCACGGCGATGGCGCCCGCCTCCCCTTCCAGGCTGCTGTCCCAGTGCCGCTCGCGCCCGGCCGCGCCAAGCGCGCCGCGCAGCATGCTGGTGCTCGACGCGCGGTAAGCGTCCGTAAAGCAGTCGGCCAGCAGCCGGCCCGCCATATCCCGACCCAGCAGGGCCTGCAAGGCGCCATTCGCGGCCACCACCATGCCGCAGGCATCGCAGGCGCAGGCCGGCAAGGCAATCAGTTGCAAGGCATCGGCGATGAAATCGGGACTGGTCGGTACGCGGTTCATGGACACCATGGGATGGTTAAGGACAAGATAAACATGCGCCTGGGCAAATATTCTTCCAAGCATCATGGTGCTGCTAGATCATAAACCAGTTTCCCGGGGTTTTTTCATATTCCTTATTGGCAATATCTGAAACACCACAGACCACTTGCAACACGCCCGTTGCAACGCCGTTGCATGGCTGAAAAATGAAACAAATCGTTTAGAATAAAGCATGCGCCGCCCTCCCCAACCTCCGCTCGACCACCGCGACAAACCCGTCATCTGGACCGTCTCCGTCTCGCGCCTGTTCGACCTGTTCCGCGACATCACGCTCGAATACGACGACCTGGCGACGATCGAACCGATCAACCTGGGCTTCGACGACGCCGTGCGCCACATCCGCGAACGCATGGCCACGGAGCGCTGCGACGCCGTCATCGCGGCCGGTTCGAACGGCGCCTACCTGAAAGGCAGGCTGTCGGTACCCGTCATCATCGCCAAGGCCAGCGGCTACGACGTGATGCAGGCGCTGGCGCGCGCGCGGCGCATCTCGCCGCACATCGGCGTCGTCACCTACCAGGACCCGATGCCGGAACTGGCGGAATTTGCCGCCACCTTCGGCTTCCAGATCTTTCAGCGCACCTATGCCACCGAGGAAGACGCGCGCGCGCAGATCAATGAACTGAAGGCGGCCGGGGTCAAAGCCGTCGTCGGCGCGGGCCTCGTCACCGACCTGGCCGAAGAGGCGGGACTGGCCGCCGTCTTCGTGTATTCGGCCACGGCCATCCGGCGCGCCTTCGACGATGCGCTGGAACTGGCGCGCCTGACCCAGATCGAATCGAACCGGGGACGCCGCACGGTAGTGGCCGACACCCTGCGCGCGCGGCACGGCCTGCACGATCTGCGCGGCGAGTCGGAAGCGATGGAAGCGCTGCGCCAGTCGGTGGTGCTGTATGCGCGCTCGCCGGCAACGGTGCTGATCCAGGGAGAAACGGGCAGCGGCAAGGAACTGGTGGCGCAGGCGATCCATCGCGAAAGCCCGCGCAGCCTGGGCGCGAACCGCCCCTTCATCGCCATCAACTGCGGCGCCATCGCCGAATCCCTGCTGGAATCGGAACTGTTCGGCCACGAGGATGGGGCCTTCACGGGCGCCCGCAGGGGCGGCCATGCGGGCCTGTTCGAGGCGGCCAACCACGGCACCCTGTTCCTCGACGAAATCGGCGAAATGCCGCTGGCCCTGCAAACGCGATTGCTGCGCGTGCTGGAAGAGCGCGAAGTGGTGCGCGTGGGCGGCACGCGGCCCATCGCCATCAATGTGCGCATCATCAGCGCCACGCATTGCGACCTGGAACAGCGCATCCGCGAAGGACGCTTCCGCGCCGACCTGTTTTACCGTCTGGCCGTGCTGCGCCTGCATTTGCCCGCCTTGCGCGAACGCGCCAGCGACATTCCCGGCCTGGCCGAGTGGTCGCTGAAAAATGCGCTGGCCGCGCTGGGCGCCCGTCCGCACCCCAACCTGCATGCGGAAATCCAGGCTTGCGCGCCGCTGCTGCGCCGCTACGACTGGCCCGGCAACGTGCGCGAACTGCGCAACCTGGCCGAGCGCCTGGCCCTGTTCCTGGCCGCCGAACCGCTGCAGGCGCTGACGCCCGCCTTCGTGCTGGGCGTGGCGCCGGAACTGGCCAATGCTGCCGGCACGCCGGCGCCGCTGCCGTCGCCGGCCGCCGCCATCGCGCCGTGCCAAGAAGACGAAAGCGCCAGCGCCGTGCTGGCGCGCTTTGGCGGACGCCGCGACGCCGCCGCCCACTACCTCGGCATCAGCCGCACCACCCTGTGGCGCCGCCTGCGCACCGGCTGATTTCTTCAACCAGACAAAAGACACCATGGACGACTGGCCTCACTTGCACGAATTATGGCAACGCTGCACGGGACACGGCGGCGCGGCCGGCAGCCAGGGACTGGCGCGCGACCACCGGGACATCAAGGCGCTGTATGCGCGCGGCATTTCCATGGAAGACGCCATGCAGTTCCTGTTCCAGCAACGCCCTACGCTGGAAGCCTTCCAGGCGTGGCTGGCTGGCCGCACGCGCGTCCGCCCGGCGCACGCCGCCAGCGCGCATCAGGACGTGCTGTCGGCCGCCGAACTGCGCCATTTCGAGGAGCACGGCTACCTGGTGCTGCGCGGCGCAGTGCCGCGCGCGCAGTGCCTCGCAGCACAAACGGCGATATGGGAATACCTGGACGCCAGCCCCGATGATGCGGCATCGTGGTACCGGCCGCACCCGGGCAAGCGGGGCCTGATGCTGCAGTTTTCCGACCATCCGGCCCTCGAGGAAAACCGCCACTGCGCGCACATACGCCACGCCTGTCAGCAGCTATATGACAACGGCATCGGCGCCGGCACCGGCATCTACGCCAGCATCGACAAGGTGAGCTTCAATCCGCCGGAAACGCCGCAGCACCGTTTCCTTGGCAGCGCCCTGCACTGGGACGTCAGCCTGCAACAGCCGGTTCCCTTCAAGCTGCAAGGCATGCTGTACCTGAGCGACTGTCCGGCGCAGCACGGCGCCTTTCACTGCGTGCCCGGCTTCCAGCACCACATGGCCGGCTGGCTGCGGCAAGTACCGCCGGGCCGCCAGCCGCGCGAATGGGCCGTCGAGGACTTGCGGCCCGTGCCCGTCGAAGGCATGGCCGGCGATTTCATCATCTGGCACCAGGCCCTGCCCCATTGCGCCACGCCCAACCGCGGCCCGGCGCCGCGCATGGTGCAGTACCTGACCTACCTCCCGGAGCACTGCCAGGATCAGGATGCGTGGATCTGAACCACTCATCCCGCCCTGGCGCCGCTCATCCCGCAGCGCTGGCCGCGCGCTCCCGGCGCCGCTAGCATGGTCGTCAAGGAGGAACACCCCATGAAACGAACACTGCAAACATTGATCTTGCTCAGTACCGCGCTGCTGGCGGGCGCCAGCCAGGCCGCCGCGCCCCAGGCCTTCACGATCGAGGTCACCGGACAAGGCCGTCCCCTGATCCTGATTCCCGGCCTGGCGTCTTCCGGCGAAGTCTGGCAAGGCACGGTGGCGCGCCTGTGCGGCCCGCAAGCCGCACGCCAATGCCACGTGCTGACACTGGCCGGCTTTGCCGGCGTGGCGCCCATCGAGGGCGACCTGCTGGCGCAGGCCGAGCAACAACTGGCCGACTACATCGGCACCCAAAAACTGGGCCAGCCGGCCATCATCGGGCATAGCCTGGGCGGCTTCCTGGCGTTGAAAATGGCCATCGACCATCCTGACCAAACGGGCAAGCTGGTGATCGTCGACTCGCTGCCGGCGCTGGGCGCGACGCAGCTGCCCTCCATCACGCCGCCGCAGCTGCAAGCCATGGCTGCGCAGATGCAATCGGCCATGCGCGCGCAGGATGAGACCACCTACGCCGCCAGCCAGCGCCGCACGGTAAGCAGCATGGCCAGCGCGCCGGCCGACGTGGAGCGCATCATCGGCTGGGGCCAGCGCTCGGACCGCGAGACGGTGATCAAGGCCATGGGCACCCTGGTGGCCAGCGACCTGCGCCAGGACGTGGCGAAAATAAAATCGCCAACCCTGGTGCTGGGTACCTGGATCGCCTACAAGGACTATGCGCCGCGCGCCGCCATCGAAGCGACCTTCCAGCAGCAGTATGCCCAGCTGCCCGGCGTAAAAGTCGCGCTGGCCGACACGGCGCGCCACTTCATCATGTACGACCAGCCGGACTGGATGCAGGCGCGCATCGAACAGTTCCTGGACTAGGCGATGAACGCGCCCTTGCATCGGCCGCCGCTGCTGGCCAGGATCAACTGGTACTGGACCTTCCAGCTGGCCGGCTGGGGCGCGCTCACCCTGTTCAACAGCGTGTATGGCGGCTCCACGCAGCTGCGCATCGTCGTGACGATTGCCAGCTGGGGCTCGCTGGGCGGGCTGCTGCTGTCGCACCTGTGGCATGGCGTCCTGCGCCGGCGCGGCTGGGCGGCGAACGGCTTGCGCTGGCAGCGCATCGTGCCGTCGCTGATCGTGCTGGCCGCCATCCAGACGGCCAGCGTGACGGCCGCCTTCCACGTCATGTATCCGCCGGACACCATCCGCGGCATCGCCTGGCTGCCCGGCGCGCTGCTGTTCTGGTTCGGGGTATTCCTGACCTGGACGGTGTTCTACTTCACCGCGCTGTCGCTGCGCCGCGCCAGCCGTTTCGAGGCCGAGGCGCTGCGCCTGGAAGTGCTGGCCAAGGATGCCCAGTTGCGTGCCCTGCAGGCGCAAGTCAATCCGCATTTTTTCTTCAACAGCCTCAATAGCGTGCGCGCGCTGATCTTCGAAGACCGCGAAGCGGCCGCGCACATGATCGACCAGCTGGCCAACCTGATGCGCCATGCGCTGCAGTCCAGCCAGCACGCCACCGTGCCGCTGGCGGCAGAACTGGAGGCCGTGCGCGCCTACCTGGCCATCGAACAGAGTCGCTTCGAGGAGCGCCTGCGCGTCAGCTTCGACATCGCCCCCGGCCTGGAGCTCGTGCGCGTGCCGCCCATGGCCCTGCAAACGCTGGTGGAAAATGCCGTCAAATATGGCGTCGAAGCGAGTGCCGATGGCGGCGACATCCGCATCGCGGCGCGGCGCGGCGCTGGCATGGATACGCTGCAGATCGAGGTCGCCAACACGGGCAGGCTGCGCAGCGCGTCCGGCTCCACCGGCATCGGCCTGCGCAATGCGCGCCAGCGCCTGCAGCTGGCCTGCGGCGAGCGCGCCAGCCTGGAACTGTGCGAACAGGCGGGCTGGGTACACGCCACCATCCACTTGCCGGAACTGGCATGAACGGCCAGCCGCTCAGGATACTGCTGATCGATGACGAGCGCCTGGCGCGCGCCGAGCTGCGGCGCCTGCTGGCGCCGCATGTGCAGCAAGGTGCCGTGGAAATCGTGGGTGAGGCGGCCAGCGCGGCCGACGCCATCACGCAGATCGGCAAGCTGCGCCCCGACCTGCTGCTGCTCGACGTGCAGATGCCGGGCGGCTCCGGCTTCGACCTGCTGGCCGCGCTGGACGATGCGCCCGACGTCATCTTTTGCACGGCCTTCGACCAGTACGCGCTGCAGGCGTTCGAGGTCAGCGCCCTCGACTACCTGCAAAAACCCGTGCAGGCGGCGCGCCTGGCCACGGCGCTGGCGCGTGCCGGAGCGCGGGCGCAAGCCGTGCCGCCGCCTGCGCCGCGCAAGGTCTTCATCAAGGATGGAGAACGCTGCTGGTTTGTGGCGTTTGACGATATCCGCCTGCTGGAATCGGAAGGCAACTACACGCGCGTGCATTTCGGCGAACAGCGTCCGCTGATGCTGCGCACCCTGAACCAGCTGGAAGAAAAACTCGATCCCGCCCTGTTCCTGCGCGCCAACCGGCGCCAGATCGTCAACCTGGCGCAGGTGGCGCAGCTGTCACCGAACGCCGCCGATGGCCTCGACCTGCACCTGCTGGACGGCAGCGTGGTCGAGGTCTCGCGCCGCCGCGCGCAACAGTTCAAGGCCGCCTGCGGCCTGTAGCGGGACTATTTCAACGCGGGGATCGGCTGCGCCTGGAATGCGGGGCGCGGCTGCTCCTTGAGCTTTTTCGCCAGCATGTCCAGCGCCACTTCCAGCTGGCGGTCGGCGCCATTGAAGGTGGCGTGCGGCGGGTTTTCCACCTCCACGTCCGGCACCACGCCCACGCCTTCGATCAGCCACTGGCCATCGATGCCGAACTGGCCGTTTTCCGCCACGCGCGCCATACCGTTATCCGCCAGGCGCGTATTGTCGCTGAGCCAGACGCCGGCGCCGGCCGTGCGCTTGCCCACCAGCGGCGCCAGGCCCAGGGCCTTGACGCCGGCGGCAAAGGTCTCGCCATCGGAATACGTGAGTTCATCGACCAGCACCACCAGGTGGCCGCGGAAGGTGTTCTGCATGTTCGACGATGGCTGCACGCCCGGCGGCGCCCAGTAGGCCCAGGCCTTGCGCAGCAGTTTTTCAATGATCCAGCTGTCGATATTGCCGCCGTTATTGCGCCGCACGTCGATGATCAGACCTTCGCGGTTGATGTTGGCGTAAAAATCGCGCGCGAACGAGGCGATGTCATTCGGGCCCATGGCGCGCAGGTGCAGGTAGCCGATGCGCCCCTGCGAATCGGCCGCCACCTGCTCGGCGCGGCTCAATTCCCAGTCGCCATAGCGCAGCGCCGTCTGTTTCGCCATGTTGACGGGCGTGACGATGACGGCGCGCGGCGCGCCCTTGCCATTCCCCCGTTTGACCTGCAACAAGACCTGCTTGTCGGCCTGGTTCAGCAGCAGGTCGCTGATATCGCGCGCGGCCAGCACGTCCTTGCCGTTGACGGCCGTGATCACGTCGCCCGCCTTCACATCCACGTCGGGGCGCGACAGCGGCGCGCGCGCCGAGGGCAATTCCGCTTCGCTGCGGTAGACATGCTCGACCCGGTAACCGTCGTTTGTCCGCGCCAGCACGGCGCCCAGGCCCGCAGGCGTGCCTTCCTGCTCCGTGCGGCGCAATTCGCCGGGACGGATCTGCGAATGCAGCGCGCCCACTTCGGCCACCATCATGCCGAGTAGATCATTGAGTTCGGCGCGGTCCGTGACCCGCTCGACCAGCGGCGCATATTTGTCGCGCGCCGCCTTCCAGTTCACGCCGCGCATCTTCGCGTCGTACAGGAAGTCGCGGTGCAAGCGCCAGGCATCGTTGAACATCTGCTTCCATTCCAGGCGCGGATTCGACACAAACGTCCAGTCGTCAACCTTGACCTTGGCTTTCGACAGGTCGGACGGCAGCTTGGCGCCCGCCTCGATCACCAGCATCTCGCCCGGTCCCGTAGCTGCCGCCGTGCGGTAGTACAAATGCTTTTTATCCTGCGCCAGGTCGAATTCACGCACGTTGGCCACCAGCAGTTCCGGCTTGGAACCGGTATTGCCAATCGCCAAAGTCTTCAGGCTGGACTTGTTCTCGCCGCTGTCCCGTTCGAGGAAATACAGGCGCTTGTCATCGGCGGCCAGCGCGCTGTAATTGCCCGCCGCCAGCGGCACTTCATACAGGCGCTCGGCCAGGCCCTGGCTGACGATGGCCGGCAGCGCAGCCGCTACCTTTTTCACGGCGCCCTTGCCGCCGGCCTTTTCCAATGCCTTTTCCGCCGCCAGTTCGGCCGCCTTTTCATCGTCCGTCTCGGCCGGCTTGACGCCAGGGCGGCTCAGTTCATCGTCGGGCTGGAACGGGAAACGGTTGCCAGGCTGCAGCGCCAGCGCATATACGCCGATACGCTTGTCGAACACGGGCCCCATGTTGCGGTCGCCCCACGGCGAGCCGTTGGCCAGCTGGAAATTGCGCGCCGACATGAAGTACAACCATCGCCCGTCGGGCGAAAACACGGGTGAACCGGACGTATAGCGGTCGCTGGTGACGAATTGCAGCTGTTTCGACGCGAGGTTGTACAGGCCGATCTGCTCGCGCTGCTCATTGCTGGCCACACGCACGATGGCCAGGTTGCGGCTGTCGGGCGACCATTGCACTTCGTCGTGCTTGTCCACGCCCGCCTTGCCCGCGTCGTCGATCAGCGCGTTGCCCCTGGTCGCCAGGTCCAGCAGCCAGAAACGGCCCTTCTTATCCGTGTGGGCCAGCCAGCGCCCATCCGGCGACGGGTACAGCTTCCAGCGGTGGTTATCTCCCTGCGTCGTCAGCTGCTCGCCCTTGCCCGAACCATCGGCGGCGTACTTCCAGATTTCATTCTCTCCGCTCGTGTCGACGATGGCGAAGACGGATTTTTCGTCGCTGGAAAAGACGGCGTCGCGCGCCCGCGCCCCTTCGGGAATGGCGATATCGACGCGGCGCATGCTGCCCGTACCGGCGATGCTGACGCGTCCGCGAGCCGTCAGGATGATGCGCTCATCCTTGCCGGACAGCTGCACATTGCTCAAGGTGTCCAGCGGCGAGCGGATCTGGCGCGCGCGCTGCTGGTCGAAGTCGGATACGAGGCTGATCGGCAATGGCGATGAGTCCGTCCCTGCCGCCAGGTCCAGCACCTGCAGGTCCGCGCCCAATTGATACACAATCTTGCCATCGCCCAAGGAAGCATTACGCACGTCCCATTGCTTGTGCGTCGTCAATGCGCGGCGGTCGGAACCGTCCGGCAGCATGCTCCACAGATTGTCGCTGCCGCCCGCGTCGCTAATATAGTAAACGCGGCCTTGCCACCACATGGGACGCTTGTTGTTGCCAGCCAATACGGCAGGTTCCGCATGCATGCGCACGGCCTCGTCCTTGCCGCCCACCTCATAGCGCCACAGGGTGGCATGCGCGCCGCCCCGGTAATTGCGCACATTGTCGTTGGTCATGGCCAGGCCGAAACGCGTGAAGAACAGCGTCTTGCCCGCATCGTCGAGCACGGCGTCGTTGGCATCGGCCACGGGAAACACGCGGCGCGTCTGTTTCACGGGGTCGATGGCGGCGACGATGCGGCGCGAAGCGGGACCATCCGTGTTTTGCGTGCTAACCAGCACCTCGCCCTGCGCCGTCCAACCCAGGACCAGCACGCCGCCGTTGTCATACGAAATACGGCGCGGCAAGCCGCCTGCCAGCGGCATCACATACGCTTCCTGCGCCCCTTCATAGGCGGCGGAAAAGGCAATCCATTGGCCATCGTGCGAAATCGCCGCGTTCGTTTCATAGCCGGGATGCGTGGTCAGGCGTTGCGCGGCGCCACCGCGCACGCTGCTTTTCCACAAATCGCCTTCTGCCGTGAAGACTACGGTATCGCCGCGCACGGCGGGAAAGCGGAAATAGCTGCCGGCAGGAGAAGAGGCAGCGGTGGCGTTGCCCAGCAGGCCGGCGGACAACAGGAGCAAGCTAAGATTGCGGGAAATTTTCATATGAGCATCCAGATAGCGGTCAGGTGGCATGGACATCATGTCGATACCGGACAGCAATTCTGGCATAACTATGACCAAAGAAAACCTTCTTAAAACCTTCTTTATTGCCCACAAAAACGTAAAAAAACCCGCGCCACTTGCGTGGGCGGGTTTTTGTTGACAGCAGGAAGCTTATTCCACTTCCACCGTTTCCGGTGCTGCCGTCGGCGCCGCGTCTGGCGGTTCCGGGAATTCCAGCAAGACCTGGTCCTTGTCGTCGAGGTCGACGGTGACCCGTCCGCCCGTCACCAGGCGGCCGAACAACAGTTCGTCGGCCAGGGCCTTGCGGATCATGTCCTGGATCAAACGCGCCATCGGACGCGCGCCCATGAGCGGATCGAAACCTTTCTTGCCGAGGAAGGCACGCAGCTTCTCGGTAAACACGGCTTCGACCTTTTTCTCGTGCAGCTGCTCTTCCAGTTGCATCAGGAACTTGTCGACCACGCGCAGGATGATTTCCTGGTCCAGCGCGCGGAAGCTGATGGTCGCGTCGATACGGTTGCGGAACTCCGGCGTAAACATACGCTTGATGTCGGCCATCTCGTCGCCAGCCTGCTTCGAGTTGGTGAAGCCGATCGACGTCTTTTGCAAGCTTTCCGCGCCCGCATTCGTCGTCATGATGATGATCACGTTGCGGAAATCGGCTTTGCGGCCATTGTTGTCCGTCAAGGTGCCGTGATCCATCACTTGCAGCAGGATATTGAAAATGTCCGGATGGGCTTTTTCAATTTCATCGAGCAGCAAGACCGCATGCGGCTTCTTGGTGATCGCTTCCGTCAGCAAGCCGCCCTGGTCGAAACCAACATAGCCCGGTGGCGCGCCGATCAAACGGCTGACGGCGTGGCGTTCCATGTATTCCGACATGTCGAAACGAATCAGCTCGATACCGAGGATGAAGGCCAGCTGTTTCGCCACTTCGGTCTTGCCGACGCCCGTCGGACCGGAGAACAGGAAGGAACCGATCGGCTTGTCTGTCTTGCCCAGGCCGGCACGGGCCATCTTGATGGCCGACGCCAGCGCGTCGATGGCGGGATCTTGCCCGAACACAACATTGCGCAAGTCGCGGTCGATCGTCTGCAGCTTGCTGCGGTCGTCCTGGTTGACCGTTTGCGGCGGAATGCGCGCGATCTTGGCGATGATGTCCTCGATCTCGGCCTTGCCGATGGTTTTCTTCTGTTTCGACTTCGGCAAGATGCGCTGTGCCGCGCCCGCTTCATCGATGACGTCGATCGCCTTGTCGGGCAGATGGCGGTCGTTGATGAAGCGCGCCGCCAGTTCGGCCGCCGTCGACAGGGCCGAGGCCGAGTATTTCACGCCATGGTGCTCTTCGAAGCGCGATTTCAAGCCGCGCAGGATCTGCACGGTTTGCTCGACGGTCGGCTCGTTGACGTCCACTTTCTGGAAACGGCGGGAGAGCGCATGGTCTTTCTCGAACACGCCGCGGAATTCCGTGTACGTGGTCGCGCCGATGCACTTCAATTGACCGTTGGCGAGTGCCGGTTTCAGCAGGTTGGACGCGTCCAGCGTGCCGCCCGACGCCGAGCCCGCACCGATGATGGTGTGGATTTCGTCGATGAACAGGATGCCGTTCGGATTGTCCTTCAATTGCTTGAGCACGGCTTTCAGGCGCTGCTCGAAGTCACCGCGGTATTTGGTACCGGCCAGCAAGGCGCCCATGTCCAGCGAATACACGACGGCATTCTGCAGGATTTCCGGCACATCGCTTTGCGTGATGCGGTAAGCGAGGCCTTCGGCGATGGCCGTCTTGCCCACGCCCGCCTCGCCGACCAGCAGCGGATTGTTCTTGCGGCGGCGGCACAGGATCTGGATCACGCGGTCGACTTCTTCCTCGCGGCCGATCAGCGGGTCGATCTTGCCTTCGGCGGCGGCCTTGTTCAGGTTTTGCGTGAACTGGTCGAGCGGGCTTTCCTTCGGCTGGCCATCGACAGGCGCTTCTTCCACCCCTTCGGAGGCTTTCGCGCTTTCCGTCGACTGGTCCTTGCGCACGCCGTGCGAAATGAAATTGACCACGTCCAGGCGCGTCACGCCCTGCTGGTGCAGGTAGTACACCGCATGCGAATCCTTTTCGCCGAAGATGGCCACCAGCACATTGGCGCCCGTGACTTCCTTCTTGCCATTCGAGGCGGACTGGACATGCATGATGGCGCGCTGGATCACGCGCTGGAAACCAAGCGTCGGCTGGGTGTCGACTTCGCCCGTGCCAGGCACGGTCGGCGTGTTATCGCCGATGAAATTGGTGAGGGTCTTGCGCAGGTCTTCTATATTGACCGCGCAGGCACGCAACACCTCGGCAGCGGAGGGATTGTCCAGCAGTGCCAGCAGTAAATGCTCAACCGTGATGAATTCGTGCCGTGCCTGCCGAGCTTCGACAAACGCCATGTGCAAACTTACTTCTAATTCCTGCGCAATCATACTTCCTCCATCACGCACTGCAGGGGATGCCCCGCCTTGCGCGCATGCGTTAAAACGAACTCCACTTTGGTACACGCTATATCTTTAGAGAACACGCCGCACACTCCTTTGCCGTAGCGATGAACACTGAGCATGATTTGCGTCGCCGTTTCACGGTCCTTGTTGAAATACTCCTGAATGATGGCCACCACAAATTCCATCGGGGTGTAGTCGTCATTGAGCAAGGCTACCTGGTAGAGCGGTGGCGGCTTCAGCACTTGCCGCTCCAGCAGGGTTTCTGTGTCGTGCTTGGTTGCCATACGCTTATTCTAATGCTTTCACAGTGGTTGTCATGCGCAATATCTACGCCTTTCCAATTGTTTTCAATCTTACGCGTTTTCTTAATACTGCGCAGATGGCGACCTTGCCGTCAAAATCAAGAGTTGCTTTTTTGGTTGTCGTGAAGAATTTGGCAATATCGATGGAAAAGCGCTTGACTTCATTATTTATTCCGCCAACAATGCTGTATCGACTGTTGCAGTAATGTACAGCTTGATAAGAAGTGAGACGTCGAGGAGGGGGCAAGAAGCTTCTTGCTTTTATGGCTCGTGTGATTTGTTTTAATTTTGAAAGTTCTTTTTATGGCAACAGGTACAGTTAAGTGGTTCAATGATTCCAAAGGTTTTGGCTTCATCACTCCAGATGATGGCGGCGAAGATTTGTTTGCTCATTTCTCCGCAATCAACATGAACGGTTTCAAGACCCTCAAAGAAGGTCAAAAAGTTCAATTCGAAGTCACGCAAGGCCCTAAAGGCAAGCAAGCTTCCAACATCCAAGCAGCCTAAGCATCGCCGGCCCTCAGATGTGAAAAACCCCGTCTCCTGACGGGGTTTTTTTTCGTCCGCAGGGTGCGCGGCACCCTGCCCCTCCAGTTACATGTGCTCGATCATCACTTCGCCGAAGCCGGAGCACGACACTTGCGTGGCGCCTTCCATCAGACGGGCAAAGTCATAGGTGACGCGTTTCGAGGCGATCGATTTTTGCATCGAAGAAATCACCAGGTCGGCCGCTTCCAGCCAGCCCATGTGGCGCAGCATCATTTCCGCCGACAAAATCAACGAACCGGGGTTCACGTAATCCTTGCCCGCATACTTGGGCGCCGTGCCGTGCGTCGCTTCGAACATGGCGACGGAATCGGACAGGTTGGCGCCCGGCGCGATGCCGATGCCGCCCACTTGCGCCGCCAGCGCGTCGGAAATGTAATCGCCGTTCAAATTCAGGGTGGCGATGACGCTGTATTCGGCCGGACGCAGCAAGATCTGTTGCAGGAACGCGTCAGCGATGGAGTCCTTGACGATGATGTCGCGGCCCGTCTTCGGATTCTTGAACTTGCACCATGGGCCACCATCGATCAGCTCGGCACCGAATTCCTTTTGCGCCAGCGCATACGCCCAGTCGCGGAAGCCGCCTTCCGTGTACTTCATGATGTTGCCTTTATGCACAATCGTCACGGACGGCTTGTCATTGTCGATCGCATACTGAATGGCCTTGCGCACCAGGCGCTCCGTGCCTTCGATGGACACGGGCTTGATGCCCAGGCCCGACGTGGCCGGGAAGCGGATTTTCGTCACGCCCATTTCATTGACGAGGAAATCCATCAATTTCTTGGCCTCTGGGGAGCCTTGCTGGTATTCGATGCCGGCGTAGATATCTTCCGAGTTTTCGCGGAAAATCACCATGTCCGTCTTTTCCGGCTCTTTCACCGGCGATGGCACGCCCGTGAAGTAGCGCACGGGGCGCAGGCAGACGTACAGATCGAGCTGCTGGCGCAGGGCCACGTTCAGCGAGCGGATGCCGCCGCCGACGGGCGTGGTCAGCGGGCCCTTGATGGAGACCACGTAATCTTTCAGCACTTGCAAGGTTTCTTCCGGCAGCCACACGTCGGGGCCGTACACATTCGTCGATTTTTCGCCCGCATAAATTTCCATCCAGCTGATCTTGCGCGCGCCGCCGTAGGCCTTGGCCACGGCGGCATCGATCACCTTGATCATGACCGGGCTGATATCGATGCCCGTGCCATCGCCTTCAATGAAGGGAACGATGGGATTATCTGGTACATTCAGCGAAAAATCGGCGTTGACGGTGATTTTTTGGCTGTCAGCAGGTACAGTGATATGTTGATACATCGTGATCTCCGAAGTGGGACACACCGCTGGCGGGCAACGCAGGCCGGCGACGCGCTCTGCGGTTGCAGAGTTTACAAAAACAAGTGCGAACATGGCGGCAACAACGCACTTTAGCAGGGAAAGAACACCCGGGCCATCTGCGGCGCCAAAGAATCTCAATGCCATACCGTCCATGTCTTCTATAAGACATAAGACTAACATCCATATTATGCACCAGTATCCTACAGGGCGCCACGCTTTTGCGGCGCCAACCAGCAGCCACCATCGCTTACATCAATTCCTTTACCAGCATGCCACTCATCCTCTTCAATAAACCATTCCAGGTCCTGTGCCAGTTTTCGCCGCAGGACGGCCGCGCCACCCTGGCCGACCATCTGAGCATCCCCGGCATCTACCCGGCCGGCCGGCTCGACGCCGACAGCGAAGGCTTGCTGCTGCTGACGGACGACGGCCGCCTGCAGCACGAAATCAGCCACCCGGACCGCAAGGAAGCGAAAACCTACCTGGTGCAGGTCGATGGCGTGCCCGATGCGGCCAGCCTGGCGCGCCTGCAGGCGCCGCTGGACCTGGGCGACTTCATCACCAAGCCATGCAAGGCCGTGCGCATCGCCGAGCCGGACTGGCTGTGGTCGCGCAATCCGCCCATCCGCGCACGCGCCGACAAGCCGACCTCATGGCTGGCAATCACCTTGAAAGAAGGAAAGAACCGGCAAGTGCGGCGCATGACGGCCGCCGTCGGCCTGCCCACCCTGCGCTTGGTGCGCAGCGCCATCGGCCCGTTCTCGCTGGCCAGCCATCCCTTGCTGCCCGGAGAATGGTGCGAGGTGCCGGCCGAGAACATTGGGAAAACGTGAACCAGACAAGAAAAAACGCCTTCCGTACCGAATTTTGCCAATAAGCACTATTTATTTTTAGATAATGCATTAAAATCATCTGACCTCAACATGACCGAAAAGGAAAGATGATGACAAAAGTAATACTGGCCCTGGCCGCTTCCCTGCTTGCCGGCGCCGCACTGGCGCAATCGGGCGCCCAGGTGCACGCTTCCGCCGCGACCGATGCCGTCAAGCCGCCGCCCGCATCGGCTGCCAGCCATGCCTCGGCCGCCACCGATGCCGCCAAGCCGGTGCCGCCGGCATCGGCCACCGTCAACGCTTCGGCCGCGACGGATGCGGCGCGCTCAGGTGCATCGACCAAGGCCTCGGCCGCAACGGATGCGCCGCGCCTGATTCCCCAGGCGCGCAAGACCAAGCAGTCGGCCGCTGAAGGCAAGCCCGTGAAATAAACACGGTTCCCGGGGTTACGGCAGCATGTTGCTGTAACCCCACGCTTTCGGCGCGGCCAGGCAGCACGCTTGACCAGGCGGCCACCAGCATGGCTTAATCGCCGCTTCGCAGCCACCGTCCCGCCCCATGAAAAATTCCCTACGCCGTCTCAGCCTGTCGATCGCCCTGCTGGCGTGCGCCAGCATTGCTCAAGCGCAGACAAAGAGCTTGCAACTGTCGGCTGGCATGCATTTGATCCAGGCAGAAGTGGCCGCCACGGAAGAGCAGCGCGAACAGGGTTTGATGTACCGTGAAAAGATGCCGGCCAATGCGGGCATGCTGTTCGTCTTTGGCAACCCATCGACGCAATGCATGTGGATGAAGAACACGCCGCTGCCCCTGTCCGTGGCCTTTATCGATGCCGGCGGCAAGATCGTCAATATCGAAGACATGCAGCCGCACACGCTCGACAGCCATTGCTCCACCAGGACAGTACCCGTGCGCTATGCGCTGGAAATGCACTTGGGCTGGTTCAAGCAAAAGAATATCAAGCCGGGCATGAACATCGGCAACTTGCCGGCGGCACGCTAAGCCGGCGCGGCCGCAAAAAATGTGAAAAAAAACGCGAAAAAACCCGCCAGAATGAATCTGCGGGTTTTTGCTTTTCAACCAGTGCCAGCGTACCGGCACAGGCAAGGCCACCATGGTGGCTTGCCTGCTGGCGAATATTAAGCGGACAGTGCTTTCAAAGCAGCTGCCAGACGGCTCTTATGGCGAGCTGCCTTGTTTTTGTGGATGATCTTCTTGTCAGCGATACGGTCGATGGTCGACACGGATGCTTGGAAGATTGCAGCAGCAGCTGCCTTGTCGCCGCCCTGGATCGCTTTGCGAGCAGCTTTGATAGCCGTGCGCAAGGTCGAACGTTGGGACGAATTGTGTGCGTTTTGCTTAACTGCTTGACGAGCGCGTTTGCGCGCTTGTGCGGTATTTGCCATGGAATTTCCTAAAACAGGGTCAAAGTGCGTTTGCAAACATTAGTGTTTGCCAACCGGTGCGTTCTGTGCGTCTGCCGAACCATGTGTGCCAAACCAGTGCCTGTCAAACATTAGTGTCTGCGTAACAGAATTCTGTACAGCCTTCGATTATAGCGATATTTTCAAGCGGGGGCAAATCAAAAAACCGGGTATCGCGGTAAAAACACCTGAAAATGGGCCTGGCAAGGGCGAATCGGCGGCACTTGTTACCCGCTTGTTACCATATTTTAACCGTTTGACAGTACCGCGCCCGGCTATAATCTGGCCCCATGAACTTGCTTAAAACTCTCGCCGCCATTTCCAGCATGACCATGCTGTCCCGTGTAACCGGATTATTGCGCGAAAGCCTGTTCGCGCGCGCCTTTGGCGCCGGCGCCTACACGGACGCCTTCATTGTTGCCTTCCGCATCCCCAACCTGTTGCGCCGCCTGTTTGCCGAGGGAGCCTTCTCGCAAGCCTTCGTGCCGATCTTGTCTGAATACAAGAACCAGCATGGCCAGGAAGCCAGCAAGCAACTGGCCGACCATGTGGCCACCACCCTCGTCTGGGCCACCCTGCTGGTGTCCGCCATCGGCATCGTCGGCGCGCCGTGGTTCGTCTACGCCATCGCCACGGGCCTGTCCAAGGACCCTGGCGCTTTTGACGCGGCCGTGTGGATGACGCGCTTGATGTTCCCTTATATTACTTGCATGTCCTTCGTGGCCCTGGCCGGCGGCATTCTGAATACCTGGCGCGAATTCAAGATTCCCGCGTTCACGCCGGTGCTGCTGAATCTGTCGTTCATCGCCGCCTCGCTGTTCCTCGCGCCCCATCTGGAGCAGCCGATCTACGCCATGGCCATTGCCGTGTTCGCCGGCGGCCTGCTGCAGGTGGCCATCCAGATCCCTGCGCTGATCAAGATCGGCATGCTGCCGCGCCTGTCGATCAACCCAGCCATCGGCCTGTCCGACGGCGGCGTGCGCCGCGTGCTGAAAAAGATGGGGCCGGCCGTGTTTGCCGTCTCGGCAGCGCAGATCAGCCTGATGATCAACACGAGCATCGCCTCGCGCCTGGCCGAGGGCAGCATTTCCTGGCTATCCTATGCGGACCGCCTGATGGAATTCCCCACCGCCATGCTGGGCGTGGCCCTGGGCACCATCTTGCTACCCAGCCTGTCGAAGGCGAATGTGGATGGCGACAAGACGGAATACTCGGCCCTGCTGGACTGGGGCTTGCGCCTGACTTTCCTGCTGGCCCTGCCCGCCGCCGTCGGCATGGCGACCCTGGCCACGCCGCTGATCGCCACCCTCTTCCACTACGGCAAGTTCACGGCCGAATCCGTGACCATGTCAACGCAGCCACTGGTGGCCTACAGCCTGGGCCTGATCGGCATCATCCTCGTGAAAACCCTGGCGCCCGCCTTCTATGCGCGCCAGGACATCCGCACGCCCGTGAAAATCGCCATCGGCGTGCTGATCGCCACGCAACTGATGAATCTGCTGTTCGTTCCCTACATCGCCGTGGCCGGCCTGGCCCTGTCGATCGGCCTGGGCGCCTGCCTGAACGCCAGTTTCCTGTACTGGGGCTTGCGCAAGCGCGGCATCTACCAGCCGAAGCCGGGCTGGGCCAAGTTTTTCCTGCGCCTGCTGCCGGCACTCATCGTGATGGGCGGCGTGGCATATGTGGGCGCCATGCGCATCGACTGGATCGCCATGCAAGCCCATCCGCTGCTGCGGGCCGGCGCGCTGGCCCTGGTGGTGGCCGTGTGCGGCGTGGCGTACTTTGCCACTTTGTTCCTGGTTGGCTTCCGCTTCCGCGACTTCAAGCGCCACGCGTGACAAGCTGTGCAGGACGTTGTTGCCGACGTCTCGCCGTACTAGCGTACTGTCTTCGACTTGGCGCCTGGTCCTGCGCAGCTTGTCCGGATTGTGCAGGACGTTGTTGCGGCGTCTCGCCATACTGACGAAAGACGAAAAAAAACCCGCCGAAGCGGGTTTTTTTTCATTGCAGCGAAAGCTTAGGCAGCTTTCTTGGCGCGGCGGCGGGCCACGGCGCCAACCAGTGCCAGGCCGCCCAGCAGCATGCCATAGGTTTCTGGCTCTGGTACTGGCAGGGCCGACACGGAACCCAGGTAAGCGGCATTTTTCAGACCCGTCAGGCCCGTCACATGCACCGTGTACGAACCGGCGGCCAACTGGCCATCCCAGCTCAGGCTCTGGATACCAGCGGCGCTGGTGTTGGTCAGGTTGCCGTAACCCAGCAAAGTGGCCGAGAAATCCTTGATCGCGCCTTCAACCACGGAGAACGTTTGCAGTGCGCCAAACGACGTCGACGATGGGGTGACCAGCTTGAAGGTCCAGAAGTCGTCAACTGCCGAGTTAGCGGCAAACTTGGTGGTAATGGCCGACAGGGTATCGGAACCGGTTGGATCCAGGATGCCCAGGTCGTACGTTGCTGCCGATGCGCTGAACGATGCTGCTGCCAGAATGCCTGCAGCGATAAATTTCAATTTCATAGTTTATCCCTTAAAAAGTAATTTATGGCTGCAATGCGCAGGCCACCAATAGTTTTAGTACCGGAAGTACTAGACAGGATGGTAGCATAATCACATCAAATTACTTATAAATATTTTATCGAAGTTTCATCCAAGATAACTATTTTCGAAATGAACTATTTGCCACTATCTATGAATTTCTATGGAAAAATAGTTACCGAGGCATACATCTAATTTTTCCCATGTTTAACGGTGAAAACGCCTATTCGGCAGGGTTTTCAACGGGACTTTGCGGTTCAGGAGGCTCAACTGGCTCTGGTGGCGCCTGTTCTTGCGATGGAGTAACAGGGCGGGAAAACAACGGTGGTGGCGGCAAAGCGGGCATGATGCCGGCCTCATCACCCGCCGGAACAGTTGCCGGTCCCGCAGGCGGCACGGATGACAGCCGTGCATCGACCATGAAGTGCCACTCCGAGAAATGCGCCCTGCCTTCGAAGCCCGCAAACCGGGCCTCGAAATTGCCAACCTTTAATGGCGCCGCCTGCGACAGGCTGTGCACGCCGATGATGCCCTGGCTGCCGGGCTGGTACAGCAAGCCCCACTCGGCGCGTCCCGTGATGGGGTCCACATACAGCTTGCGCAAATGGCGGCGCAGTTGCGGAAAGCGGGGGTCGCGCAGCAAGGCCGCCAGGGTCGGAGGCTGCTGCGGCTGGCCGGCCGGCGTAGCGGCCGCATAGCTGTAGAGGGCATCTGAAAACTGCGCGCCGATGTCGAGCAACTCCTGCTCGGTCGCCTGGCGCTGCAGCAAGGAACCCATCTTCAGTCCGGCCGCCCCCACGAGGCCCAGGATAGCCACCAGGATGATCAGGCCCAGGTAGGTAAAACCACGCTGGCGGCGCGCAGGACGGTGCATGGCCGCTACCAGTCGGCAAACGGCGTGCCGCTGCGGTCCTTGCCGGGCGCGCCGCTTTTCACGTCATACACCTGGCCCGGCGTGTCGTCGGGCGGCGGCACGATGAGCCAGCTGCTGTCGCTATCGGTGATGGGATCGATGGGCATGGCCCGCAAATATTTCTTTTCCACCAGCTGCTCCAGCGTATCGGGATAGCGCCCCGTATCGCCGTGGAACTGGTCGATGGTCGTGCGCAGGTTGCGCAAGTTGTCCGCCAACACGGTTTCCTTCGCCTTGTCCAGGCTGGGAAAGTAGCGGGGCACGGCCAAGGTCAGCAGCAGCGCCACGATGCCGAGCACCACCAGCAACTCGATCAGGGTAAAGCCGCGCCTGCGGTGTGGGATATTTTCAGCAGCCATGGTTCACCATAGACGGTAAGGCACGTTGTTCAAGCCCGTTTTGCCGGACGTACAATACACATCGTAGACATCGTCGCCCTCGCGTGGTTCGGCCGCTTCGCTGGCGTAGCTGCGCTTGCCCCACGTTTGCGCATCGCTCAGGCCAGCGTCCGCGTTGAACGGGTCGCGCGGCACGCGGCGCAGGAAAAACAGCTTGCTGCGCTTCGGGTTGCGCTGGTCAGGCACGCCCTCGACCAGCAGTTCCAGGTTTTTCGGATAGCCACTGGCGTCTGGCGCGCGCAGGATACGGCCCTCGTCGCCGGCCCGTTTATAGGCATCGAGCCCCTGGCGGATCTCGCGCAGCGCGCGCCGCAATTCCTGCTCCTGGCGCCGCTGCACCGTTACCTGGGTGACGGGGATCACCAGGGTGGCCAGCACGCCCAGGATGGCCAGGGTCACCAGCAGCTCGATCAGGGTGAAGCCGCCCTGCCCACCCTGCGCATGCGCCAGTCTCATTTGACGGGCGGCGGCGGCACCACCGGCACCGGCTGGCTCGATGACAGCGGCAAGGGCGCCGCCTGCAGCGGCACGGGCTGGCCCGACGATATCGGCAAGGGCGAGGCGGCCGGCTCGGGCGACGGCGCCACTTCCGGCGCCGGAACGCTCTGCGGCAAGGCCGATGGCACCTGGCCGGGCACCATCAGCGGCTGCGCCGGCGCCGGCTGCATGCCGACGGCCGACGGGCCGGAACGCACGATCACCGTGCCCGGCATCTGCGTGGGCGCCTTGGCCGCCATGTCGGGCCGGCGGCGGAAGCTGCCTTCCGTGCCGGCCGAGAATTCCGATTCCTTGGCTTCCGGACGCTGCACCGTGCGCACGAGGTGCGGCGTGATCGACAGCACGATTTCCGTCTTCTGGCTGTCGTCCTTGCTGCTGCCGAACAGGCGCCCCAGCACGGGTATGTCGCCCAGGCCAGGCACCTTGTTGCCCGAACTGCGCTCTTCATTGTTGATCAGGCCCGCCAGCACCTGGTTTTCGCCATCCTTCAGTTGCAGCATGGTCGACGCCTGGCGCGTGCCGATCTGGTACAGGGTCGAGCCGCTGCGGGTGGTGGTGGCCGCGCCCAGGTTGCTCACTTCGAGCGAGATGCGGATGCCCACTTCATTGTTCAAATAAATGGTCGGCTCGGCATTCACCGTCAAGCCCACGTCCAGGTAACTGATGGACTCGGAAGCGAAGCCGCCCGTGCCCGGCGAAATGGTGGTGGTCACCACGGGCACCCTGTCGCCGATGACGAACTTCGCCTTTTCCCGGTTGCGCACGCGGATGCGCGGATTGGCCAGGATATTCGCGTCGCCGTCCGTCTTCTTGGCGTTCGCCGTCACGGACAGGTCGCTCACGCCGATGGTGCGCTGGTTCAGGTTATTCAAGTCACTGATGGTCAGGCCCGCGCCGCCCGAGGTGGAGAGCGGCGTCAGGGTCAGGCTGGTGGGCCAGGCCACGCCCAGTTCCATCAGGCGGCTGCGCTTGACTTCGAGGATTTCCAGTTCCAGCACGACCTCGGCCTCCGGCACGTCCTGCAGCGCGATCAGGCGCTCGGCCAGGCGGATCGCCTCCGGCGTGTCGCGCACGATGACGAGGTTGAGTTTTTCATCGGCCACCACGTCTCGCGTCTTCAAGATGGTCTTGAGGGTGTTGGCCACCTGCTTGGCGTCCGCATTCGCCAGGAAGAAGGTTTTCACCAGCACTTCCTGGTACTCCTTCAATTTTGCCGCCACGTTCGGGTAGATCAAGATCGTGTTTGCATCCATCACCTGCTGTTCCAGCTGGTTCGTCACCAGCAGGAAGTAGACGGCCGACTCCACCGTGCTGTTTTTCAGGAAGATCGAGGTTTTCGCATCCGCCTTGACGTCCTTGTCGAAGACGAAATTGAGGCCGGAACGGCGCGCGATCAGCTCGAACACCTGTTTTAATGGCGCTTCGCGAAACTCGATCGTGATCGGCTGCTTGTACGATTTGGCCAGGCCCGATTCGACGACGGGCGGCGCCGTTTTGTCATCGACCTCGCGCAGCAGCGCGCGCGCGCCGGCGTGATTCGGCTGCTCCGTGAGGATGGCATTCAGGCGCTGGCGCGCCGGGTCGTAGCGCTTCGCGTCGATATCCTTTTGCGCCTCGGCCAGCAGCTTGCCATGGCGCTGCTCGCGTTCGAGCGCGCGCAAGCCGCTGTTGGCACGCTCGTTCTGCGCATCGATTTCCAGCACGCCCATAAACGAGGCGCGCGCCAGGTCGCCCTGCCCCGCCTGCGCCTGGCGCTCGGCCTGCTGCAAGCGGCTGCCAGTCGCCCGTTCGCGCGCCTGCAGATAGGCGCTGCGGTATTGCGCATTGCCGGGGTCCTGCTGCAGCGCCTCCTGCAGTTTTTGCAGGCCGGCCGGGATTTGATCTTGCGCAATCAGCTCGCGCCCGTCGCGGTAGGCTTGCTGCCCTGCGCAGCCGGACAGCAGCAAGAGCAGCAGCGCCGATGAAAAGGAACGAGACATCACTCGGAAACTCCAATGTTGAGCTGCTGAACCTGGTTCAACGGCAGATAAGTGAGCGTCATGACGGGCGGCGCAATCGTCACGACCTTGTAGGCGCCATCGATGACGGTATTGGCGCGCACGATATAGGTCTTGTCGGCGCGCGACAAAAACACTTCCCAGGCGCCATCGGCGGCCGCCTTGCCCAGGTAGACGAAGGGCAGCGGCGGCGCCATCGGCGGTGGTGGCGGCGGTGGCGCGACGGCTACCATTTTCGGCGGCGGCGGATTCCAGTTCTGGCTCTGGAAGACAGCGCCGGCGCCGGCAAAGGTATCGCCATCCTCGCCCGCCACTTCGCTGCGCGGCAGCAGGGCCAGGATGGCCGGCTGCGCGGCTGGCGGCTTGGCGGCCGCATGGCGCGCGGGCGCGACGGCCCGCTCCACCGCTTCGGCCACCTCGGCCACAGGCTGCCGCTCGCCGAACAGCAGCAAGGCGCCCGCGCCCAGCACGCCGGCCAGCATGAGCCAATGGCGCGGGGTCATGGCGCCTCTCCCGCATCGCCAGGCGTATCGGTCAGATAAAAGGTGAGGCGCAAGCGCGCTTCGAGTTCCGTATCGGCGATCTGCTCGCGGCGAAAACTCAGTTCGTCGAGCGAGGCGAAGGGGACGGCGCGCAGCGCTTGCAGCGCGAACTGCCACACGGCCGCATAACTGCCCTTCAGCGGCAAGGTCACCTGATAGCTGGCAACCCTGCTGGCCTTGTCGTAGCCGCTCTTGTATTCGCCCTGCGCCAGCAGCAAGCCGTTTTTCGCGGCCAGGTCGAACAGCTGCTTGACTTGCTGCTCCGCGTGGCGCTGCTGTCCCAGGGCGGCATAAAAGCGCGCCAGGTTCTCGTTGGATGTCGCCGGCGGCGCCGCGATGACTGCGGCCAGCGATGGCTGCGGCAAGGGCCGCGCTTCCAGCTGCGCCGCCACGGCGCGCTGCTGCCACGCCCACGCCCAGGCTACCATGCCCAGCGCGAGCAGGGCCAAGGCCAGGCAGGCAGGCGCGCCCAGGCGGCGCAGCAGCAGTTGCGCGCGCAGGCGCAAGCTATTGATGTCGATGGCCATCATGGCGTGCCCCAGCGCGCTTCAAGCTGGAAGCGCAAGGGTTTGTTCGGATCGAGCGCGTTGATTTCATGGCGCAGCAGCTGCACGCGGGTGCCGAACAGCTCCTGCTGCTTCAGTTGCGCCACATACGCGACCATGGCGTCGCTACTGGTCGTCTCGGCAGTGATCTTCAGCACGCGCTTGCGCGCATCCGGTTCCAGCGCCAGCAGCGCGATGGCGGGTGGCGTGGCGCTGGCCAGCGCATCCTGCACGTCGCGCCACGGCAGATTCAGTTGCAGGATGGCCGCATTCACGGCCGCCGCCTGCGCCGGCGCGATGGGTGTTTGCGGTGCAGCCACCGGTCCCTGCGTGGCGGCCATGACGCGCTGCTGCGCCAGCCGCCAATGTGCCTCGCTTGCCTGCTGCCGCTGCAGCGCGGCGCTGCCGCAGTACGCCGCCGTGGCGATCAGCGCCGCACCAACGGCGCCGATGCACCATGCCCACGCGGGCACGCGGTGCAGGCTGCGGCGCCAGCTGGGCGGCGCGAAATCGATATCGAGGCGCGTCATGCCACGCCCCCGCTGCAGGCCAGCCGGGCGGCCGGCGACAAGGCGCCGTCCCCATCCGGCGTGGATAAAATCTGGCAGTGGAACGCTTTCGCCTGTGTCAGCCATGCGGGCGGCGGCGCGCCGCACAGCTGCAGCAGCGCCGGTGCGGGCACGCCTTGCAGCAGCGCCTCGCGCGCCAAGGTCTGCGCCAGCCAGGCATGGCCGGCGTCTGCGGGCACGGGCAGCGCGCGCACGGCGCGCAGGCGGCCATCGTGCCGCACGCCCAGGGTCAGGACGTTCTCCTGCAACTGGCCGAACCACTCCCCTGGCTTCAACGCGCCGTGCCAGCGGTTCCAGTGGCGCGCGAATTGCGGTGCGATAAAAATCAGGGCCAGCTTGCGTGCGTCGGCCACGCGCGTCAGCTGCGCCAGCAGCGCACGGGGCACGGCGCAAAAGAACGGCGCGCGCACATCCCAGGCGCTGCTGCTGTGCCACAGGCCGGGCGCATCGCCATACAGCGACTGGAAGCGCAGCGCGGCGGCAGCCTCGATATCGGCCAGGCGCGCGGCGCCTTGCGGCATGTCCACTTGCCACAGGCGCGCCAAGCCATCGTCAAGCACCACGGACAGGGGCCAGCCGGCGTATTGGCTGGCTGGCAGAATCTGTTCCAACGCCTGGCCCAGGGCGGCAAAGTCGCCATGCAGCGTGCCGTCCGGCACATATGCGGCTTCGCCCAGCAATATCCATGCAGGGGCGCGCCAGCGGCTGCTGCGCCACAGGCTCACCTTGCCCGCCGCCACGCCCAGGCGCAAACCTTGTCCAAAACCTCTACGCATGCAGGGTGACCCTCTTGATTTCCGTGATGGTGGTGGCGCCCCGCTTGACCAGTTCCAGCGCCGCCAGGCGCAGGCTGCGCGTGCCGTTCGCATACGCGGCCGCCTTGATCTGCCGGATCGGTTTCTTGTCGACGATCAGTTCGCGGATTTCATCGGTCAGCACGAGGATTTCGGCAATCGAGCGGCGCCCCTTGTAGCCCGTGCCGCGGCAGTCGCCGCAGCCCTTGCCCTGCTTGAATTGATACTGCGCCACGTCGGCGCGCGCCAGGCCCACGCTGGCCAGCTCACCATCGTCGGGCGTGTAGTCGGTGGCGCAATGGGGGCAGTTGGTGCGGATCAGCCGTTGCGCCCAGATGCCGTTCAGGGCCGAGACGAACGCATACGGATCGATGCCCATGTGGGTAAAACGGCCGAACACGTCGAAGACATTATTCGCATGCACGGTAGTGAGCACCAGGTGGCCCGTGAGGGCCGACTGCACGGCGATTTCCGCCGTTTCGCGGTCGCGGATCTCGCCCACCATGATCTTGTCGGGGTCGTGGCGCAGGATGGAACGCAAGCCCTTGGCAAACGTCAGCCCCTTCTTTTCATTGACGGGTATCTGCAAAATGCCGGGCAGCTGGTATTCGACGGGGTCTTCGATGGTGATGATCTTTTCGCGCCCGTTGTGGATTTCCGTCAGCGCCGCATACAGGGTCGTCGTCTTGCCGGAGCCGGTCGGTCCCGTCACGAGCAGCATGCCGTAGGCTTCCTGCGCCAGCGCGCGCAAGGCTTCCAGCGATGGCGCGTCAAAGCCCAGCGCTTCCAGGGTCAGGGCGCCATACGCCTCGATCATGGCGCGCTTGTCGAGGATACGGATGACCGCATCCTCGCCATGGATGCTGGGCATGATGGAGACGCGCAGATCGATTTCGCGTCCGCCCGATTCGACGCGGAAGCTGCCGTCCTGCGGCACGCGGCGCTCGGCGATATCGAGTTCTGCCAGCACTTTCAGGCGCGAGATGATGTGCTCGGCCACTTCGATGCCGTTGACGGACGTGGCGTGATCGAGCACGCCGTCGACGCGGTACTTGACGGCCAGGCCGCCGGCCGTGCTTTCCAGGTGGATGTCGGAAGCGCCCGCCTTCAGCGCGTCATATAAGGTCGAGTTGACCAGCTTGACGGCGGGACTGGCCGCTTCCGACACACTGGCGAACGACAGCACGGCCGCCGTCTTGCCGTCGCGCCGCGCATCCGTGGCGGCGCCGGGCAGCAGGCTGTCGACGGCGCGCGCCGATTCTTCCTGCTTCGACAGATAGGCGCCGATGTCGGCCTGCAGCGCCAGACGCACGTGCAAGGCGCCCTGCCCGGCGCGCGCACTCAGCCAGGTTTGCAGGTCGAGATCGAACGGGTCGGCAATCACGCCCACCAGCTGGCCGTCGGCGGCGCGCAGCAGCACGCTGTGGCGCGCCAGCGCCTGCGACAGGGGCAGCACATCGAAGGCGGGAGAAAACGCCAGCATGTCGGCCGTTTCCAGCACGTCCAGGCCGAACGGGCGCGCCAGTTCGCGCACCACAGCGCGCGCCTCGATGCCGCTCAGTTCCTGCAATTCCTCGACCAGGCTGCGCTTCGATTGGCGGCTCAGGACGCGGGCGCGCTGCAGTAGGTCCGCGTCGATGGCGACGCTGGCCAGGGTGGATTCGGCAGCGGTCTGCATCATGAAATATCGCCGGCAAGGTCAAAGATGGGCATGTACAGCAGGATCACGATGGCGCCCACGACCAGGCCGATGCCAGCCATCAGCAAGGGTTCGAAAGTACGCGTAAAGCGGTCGATCCAGCGGCTGATTTCACCGTCGTAGAAGGCGGCCGACTGCGTCAGCATGGGCCCCATGTCGCCCGTGCGCTCGCCCACGCGCAGCATGCGCAGGGAAATCGGCGTCGTCAATTGATGCTGCTCGAAGGCGGACGACAGGGGCTGGCCCGCCTCGATGGCGCCGCGCGCGCCCTGCAAGGATGCCTGCATGCCCGGCGAGACCATCGCTTGCACGGTGGAAATCGCCTGCACGATGGTGATGCCGCCTTCGGCCAGCATGCCCAGGGTCAGGTACAGGCGCGACAGTTCATAGATGCGCACGCGCTCGCCGATGCCAGGCAGTTTCGCCAGCAGGCGCGCCACGCCGCCATGGCGCAGCACGCGCCGCACGGCCATGAACACCGCGCTGCCGGCGAGCGCCAGCCCAAGCAGCAACAGCACGCCATGCTGCGTGACGAACTGGCCCCAGCTGAGCATGACTTGCGACATCCACGGCAGGTTGCGCCCTGCGCCCTGGTAGACCTCGGCGAAACGGGGCACCACATAGCTGATCAGGAAGGCGCTGACGCCGCCGCCCACGGCCAGCAAGATGGTGGGATAGATGGCGGCGCTGACGATCTTGCCACGCACCGTATCGATGCGCTGCTGGTAGTCGATGTAGCGCGACAGCGCGCGCGGCAAGTCGCTCGTGCCCTCGGCCGCCTTGACGATGCCGATATACAAAGGGGGGAACAGTTCCGCCTGCTCTGCCAGCACGGCGGAAAAGCGCTTGCCTTCGCGCAAGCCTTCCAGCAGGCGCGTGAGCACGCTGCGCGTGGCCGGCGACGCTTCCTTTTCCAGCAAGGCTTCCAGCGCTTCGACGATGCCCAGGCCCGCTTGCAGCAGCGCCAGCAATTCCTGGCTGAACAGCAGCAGTGGCAAGGCCCGCGCCCGCTGGCGCCCGGCCGCGCTGAACGGCGTGGCACGCACGGGGCGGATGGCGCTGACAAACAGGCCGCGCGCTTCGGCCTGGCGGCGTGCGTCGGCTTCGTCGCGGCCGTCGATCACGCACGTATGCAAGGTTGCTACGGCCTGGTCCGTGGAAAGCGCGCGTACTTCGAACTGCATGATGGCTTGTCCGTAGGAAAAAGAATGGCGCTGGCGTTATTGCGAGCTGATGTCGGCGTTCTCGCCGCTGCCGCCCGGCTGGCCATCCTTGCCCATCGAGACGATGTCGTACTCGCCCTTGCTGCCAGGCGCGCGGTATTGATAGGCATGGCCCCACGGGTCGAGCGGCACGGCCTTTTTCAGGTAGGGGCCATTCCAGCGCGTGCCGGCGGCGGGCGGTGCGACCAGCAGCGCGGCCAGGCCTTCTTCCGTGGTGGGATAGCGCCCCACGTCGAGGCGGTAGGTGTCGAGCGATTTTTCAAACGCCTCGATCTGTGCCTTGGCCACCGTCACTTCGGATTTGCCCAACTGAGCGAAATACTTGGGGCCGACATACGCCGCCAGCAAGCCGATGATCACGATGACGACCAGCAATTCGAGCAAGGTAAAGCCGCGCGCATGGCGCGTTGCCGCAAGGTTCTGCCTGTGTACTGCATGCATCCGGTAACTCCTTATTGCCTACCTTCAATACATTGCGTCGCTGCGCGCGGCGGATGGCCACGCACAGGCGACACGCGCTTGCCTGATGCTTATCAGCCTACCATGCCGGTTATGGTTCATACAATCTTTTCTTTGCACTGTGAACAACAAATTCCGGCGGAAACCATCCAGTGTGCGCGAAACCGCCACGGCGACGCGCGCGCTTGACTGGCTGGTCAATCACTCAACTATTTTCAATGCGGAAACTATCTACTACTGGTTACCAATTCATAGTAAGTGATGAATTTTATTCATTCATTATTTGTAACTTTCAAATTAAATTTGCAAGAATATCAAACAATGAAATTGCCTCTTTTGCTATAGTAAAAATCAATTTTCTACGTATTGGTCTTATCCGTCCACGCAGGAAAGAGCATCCCAGACGCAAAACATATTGCATCCTACATAATCACCAAGGGAAAATTCATGACTCGTATTGTGCATTCGAAGGCAGCTTCCGCAGCAAGTCCTTTCTCGGCCAAGCAGTGGACCGGCGCCGCCATCCTGGCCCTGTCCGCCGCCTGGGCCCCCGCCGCCATCGCGGACGTGATCAACTTTGACAATCTGGATAGCCAGTTCGTCGGCCATGGCGACTCCCTGGAATTCGGCAAATTCCTGCTGACGGGTGCTTCGAATACCGCCGGCGCCAGTTATGGCGACCTGGTCGGCGCCGTGTTCGACGGCACGGATCCGGCCGCCTGCGGCATGGCGTGCCCGACCAACAATACGAGCCATTACTATGCCTCGCTCAACGACGGCATCATCTACCTGGACCCGCTGAACCCGGGCGGCAGCGTCAGCCTGCAGGGCTTCGACGCCAGCTTCATCGGCTACGCCCAGGGCGTCACCTATCCGGCGGTAGCCGGCCTGCTGCGCGTGCAAGGTTTCTACGCGGACGGCTCTTCCCTGTATGAAACATACCAGCTGGGCGGCCCCATCGGCGGCAACTTCCAGTTCCAACACTACAACACCAGCGCCAGCTTCGGCAGCCAGCAATTCGCCTCGCTGGCCTTCTTCGGCTTCACTTGCAACACGGCCGGCAATTGCAACGCCTTCAGCACCAACAAGGGCCAGTTTGCGCTCGACAATATCGTCGCCTCGGTACCGGAGCCATCGACCTACGCGATGATGCTGCTGGGCCTGGCAGGCATCGGTTTCGCGGCGCGCCGCCGCCAGCAAGCCTGATTTTCCCCTTTCGATTCCCGCTACCGTCACCAGGAAACCCTACATGACATTCCGTCCCGCCTTGCGTCCCATTTCGCTCGCCGTGCTGAGCCTGTTTGCCAGCCTCAGCTTCCAGGCCCACGCCGACGACCTGCGCCGCCCCTACATCGTGCAACTGAACGACAAACCGATCGCTTCCTACACCGGCTCGGTGGAAGGCCTGGGTGCCACCCAGCCTGCCGCCGGCGGCCGCCTCGACCTGGCCAGCACACAAGTGCAGCTGTACGGCGACTACCTTGAACAGAAACAGGCCCGGGTACAAGCCCTCGTCGCCGCCGCGCCCGTGCAATACCAGTACAAGATCGTCCTCAACGGCTTCTCCGCCCTGCTGACCGACGCCGAAGTGCGCCAGTTGCAGGCGAGCGGCGAAGTGGCCAGCATCGCCCCCGACGAACCGCGCGCCCTGCAGACAAACTACACGCCCACCTTCCTGGGCCTGGACCAGCCGGGCGGCCTGTGGAGCCAGCTGGGCGGCAAGCAGCATGCGGGCGAAGACATCATCATCGGCATCGTCGATGGCGGCGTGTGGCCGGAAAACCTGTCATATGCGGACAAGGTCGACGCCAACGGCGCCCCGACCTTCGACCCGAACGCCACCCTGGCCTACGGCGCCGCGCCGGCCGCCTGGAAAGGCAGCTGCCAGACGGGCGAAGGCTTTACGCAAGACCACTGCAACAACAAGCTGCTCGGTGCGCAATACTTCAATGCCGTGCGCCTGACCGAGACGGACAAGATCCAGCACTGGAGCGAATTCACCTCGCCGCGCGATTCCATCGGCGACCCGAATGGCGAAGGCGGCCACGGCACGCACACCTCGTCCACCGCGGGCGGCAATGCGGGCGTGCCCGTCACGGCCAACGGCACGCCGCTGGGCGCCATTTCCGGCGTGGCGCCGCGCGCCCGCCTGTCCGTCTACAAGGTGTGCTGGTCGTACAATCTGGCTACCCAGCCGACCGGTGCGAAGAACGGCTGCTACGGCGGCGACAGCGTGGCGGCGATTGAAAAAGCCGTGCAGGATGGCGTACACGTCATCAATTACTCGATCAGCGGCGGCGGCACCGTCAACGATCCCGTCGAGCAAGCCTTTTTGCACGCCTCGAATGCGGGCGTCTTCGTTGCCGCTTCGGCCGGCAATGCGGGACCGGCCAATACCGTGGCCCACGTCAGCCCATGGATCACCACGGTGGCCGCCTCGACGCACAACCGCGCCAACCAGGCCAAGGTGACCTTGAGCAACGGCGCCAGCTACACGGGCGCCTCGCTCAACTACAATCCGCTGCCGGCCACCACCCTGATCCGCGCGCAAGACGCGGGCCTGGCCGGCGCCGATGCGCAAAAACTGGCCCTGTGCTACCGCGCCGGCGACAACGGCGGCGTGGCCCTGCTGGATCCGGCCAAGGTCGCCGGCAAGGTCGTCAGCTGCCTGCGCGGCACCACGGCGCGCACCGACAAGGGCGTCGCCGTGCTCGAAGCGGGCGGCGCCGGCATGGTGCTGGTCGACACGGGCGTGGGCCTGGTGTCCGACCCGCACGTACTGCCGGCCGTGCACGTGAGCGCCGCCGATGGTGCGCTGATCAATGCACAGGCGCAAACGGGCACGGCCACGGCCGCCATCTCGCGCTTCGTCACCAACGGCAACGGCCCTGCCGCGCCCGTGGTGGCCGACTTCTCGTCGCGCGGCCCGAACCTGTACGACGCCAACCTGCTCAAGCCGGACGTCACCGCGCCTGGCGTGGACATCCTGGCCGGCGGCACGCCTGCCCTGTCGCGCGCCCAGCGCGACGCCGTGCAGGATGGCAGCCTGGTACCTGCGCAAGCCTACATCTTCCTGCAAGGCACCTCGATGGCCAGCCCGCACGTGGCCGGCCTGGCCGCCCTGCTGCGCCAGCAGCATCCGGACTGGAGCCCGGCCGCCATCAAGTCGGCCCTGATGACGACCGGCAGCACCACCTTGCCCGACATCCAGGCAGGCGACGCGCGCGGCATCCTGCCATGGGGCCAGGGCGCCGGCCACGTGACGCCGAACAAGGCGACCGATCCCGGCCTCGTGTATGACGCCAACCTGGCCGACTACAAAAAATACATGTGCGGCGTCGGCATGACGGCCGAGTGCGCGGGCGGCACCCTGGCCGGCTACAACCTGAACATGCCGTCCATCACCATCGGCAACGTGCTGGGCACGCAAACGGTAACGCGCCGCGTCACCAACGTGGGCAGCAGCAGCGCCACCTACACGGCCAGCGCCTCGCTCAGCGGCTACAGCGTTGCGGTGGCGCCTGCCACCCTGGCGCTGGCGCCCGGCGAAACCAAGTCCTTCACCGTCACCCTGACGCGCACCACGGCGCCGGACAACGCCTGGCAGTATGGCGCCCTCGTGTGGAGCGACGGCGTGCATACGGTACGCAGCCCCGTCACGGCCCGCTCGGGCCGCGCGGTGCAGTCGCCGGCATTGCTGCAGGCCGACAAGGTCAGCGGCCTGCGTTCGCTGACCCTGTCCACCGGCTTTGCCGGCAAGGTCGGCGCGGCGACGGGCGGCCTGAAGGAAGTGGCGCGCAGCGCGCAAACCATCAGCCAGGCCGCGCCGGGCAGCGTGGAAACGCTGGTGCAGATGGCCGACGCGTGCAAGGCGGGCGGCAGCGGCGTGCGGGTCGTCAATGTCAGCATTCCCGCCAGCACCGTCGTGGCGCGCTTCGAAATCTTCGACCGCGACACCAGCGAAGGCGCGGGCAATGACCTCGACCTGCTGCTGCTCAACAGCGCGGGCGCGACCGTTGCCACCTCGGCCACGGCCGGCTCGAACGAGGCGATCACCGTGACCACCCCGGCGGCAGGCAGCTACAAGGTGTGCGTGGTCGGCTATGAGCTGGCGAATGGCGCGTCGACCGGCTTCGGCCTGTCGTCGGCCGTCGTCACGACAGCCGACAAGGGCGGCAACCTGAAAGCCACCCTGCCTACCAAGGTGTATGTGGGCGGCAGCGCCACGGCCGGCGTCAGCTGGTCGGGGCTGGAAACGGGCAAGCGCTACCTGGGCGGCGTAGTCTTCCTTGATGGCAACAACGCGGCAGCGTCCACCACCGTGCTGTCGGTGGAGACCAACAGCCCGTTGCCGCTGGCCGTCCCCAGCCAGCGCAACGTGAAGGCGGACGCCAAGCTGTAACGGTATCGCTCCAGGCGGTAACACGACGCGCCCTGCGGGGCGCGTTTTTTATGCGTAACACGCGTACAATCGGCGCACGGGCAACTCGTCCGCCATGCGCAAAGGAGTTTGCATGTCCGCATTTCGCCTCAGCATTGCCATCCTGGCCGGCATGGCCAGCCTCCATGCACTGCCTGTCGCGGCGCAGGCCGCTGCGGCGCGACTATCCTATCTGGTGCAATTGCGCGCCCCGCCGCTGGCCTCGCAAGCGGACGGCGTGCATAGGCTCGATACGGACAGCGACGCGGCGCGGCGCTACACGGCCCAGCTGGAAGCGCAGCAGCGCGCCGTGCTGGCGCTGGTGCCCGATGCCCCAGTGCAATACCGCTACACGGTGGCCTTCAATGGCTTTGCCGCCATGCTGACACGCGCCGAAGTGGCGCGCCTGCAAGCGAGCCCGGACGTGGCACGGGTATCACCCGGCAGCATCGAACACACGCAAGATGGCGGCGGCAGTGGCAAGCCGCAGGCCAGGCCGCAGGACCAGCGCTAATGGCTGAGCAAGCGCAGCGCGATGCCGCGCGACACGGCTTGCATGCGATTGCTCACGCCCAATAATTTGTAGATACGCTGCAAATGGCTTTTCACGGTGGCGCCGCTGATACCGAGAATTTCCCCCACCTCGTCATTGCTTTTCCCCTCGCGCACCCAATGCAGCACTTCCAGTTCGCGCGCACTGGCCGCGCGCGTGGCAGCGGGGCCCGTCATGCGCGCACGCTGGCCGCCTGGCAGCGCCAGCCAGTGCACGTGGAGGTAGGGCAACAGCAGTTCCAGCACATACGCCTGGCGCGCAGCGTCCGCCGGTATCACGGCGAACAGGGCAAAAAAGCTGCCGCCGGCATCGCCCACGCTGCCGTGCACCAGCACGCCGTCGATCACGGCAGCCCCCTGGCCGCCCGCGCGCCAGGCCAGCGCAAGGTGCGCCAACTGGCCCTGGCGCTCGCGCAGCAGCGCGTGATCGGGCGCGGCGCTGTGCCAGGCTTCGCTGCGCAGCACGGCACCATCGGCATCCAGTTGCGCGCACATTAATATGTCGTGCGGCAACAGCGTTTGCAGCGGCCCCTGGCTCCACAAAAAGAAATCGCCGGGCGCGGCGATGCCATGCGCGCCGAGGATGGCGTGCAGCAGGTATTCCTGCTCCCGCCCCGTCAGCAGCATCATGCGCACATGGCGGCGTCAAACGCCAGATAGCGGTAGCCGCTGCCGCGCACGGTTTCGATGCGGTGGCCGCAACCGCCCGGCTGCAGCGCCTGCCGCAAACGCCCCACGTGGGCGTCGACCGTACGCTCGTCGAGATACGCTGCATGGCCCCATACCTGGTCCAGCAACTGCGCGCGGCTATGCACCCTGCCCGGATGGTTCATCAGGAAATGCAGCAGCTTGAATTCCACGCGGCCCAGGTTGACGGGCACGTTACCGGCCGTCACGCGCAGGGTGTGCGGGTCGAGCCGCAGCGCTGCCGTGCCTGCGCGCAAGGCCGATGGCGCGCGCCGGCGCAGCAGCGCGTGCACGCGGGCCAGCATTTCACGGGGACCGAAAGGCTTGCACAGATAGTCGTCGGCGCCGCTTTCCAGCGCCAGCACCTTGTCCTGTTCGCTGTCGCGCGCGCTGACCATGATGATGGGCAAGTCGCACAGCACGCCATCCTGGCGCACCTGGCGCAGCAGCGCGATACCGGACGCATCCGGCAGCTCCCATTCCAGCAGCAGTACATCGGGCGGGTCGGCCGCCAGCAGCGCCAGCGCGCCGCGCGCATCCAGGGCGCAGCTGACCCGGTAGCCGGCGCCTGCGAAGTTATGCGCCAGCAGCGCTTGCATGGCAGGCGCAGGGTCCAGCACCAGGATATGGCCAGGCATCGATGCATCTCCCGAAAAAAGTTGGCGGCAATCTATGAAGAACTAAGTAATCGCCAGAAAATTATTGTGAATTTATAGCAAACAGAAGTGGATGTGATGCAAGGCGCCCGGCGCGACGCAGTGCGAGCACTGCTAGCGATGGGTAACGCAGCAGCGCGCCACTTATGGAAGCTAGAAAACACAAGAATTTATTGGGGGTTACTTAGACTGCCCGACAAGTTTTTTACTATGCATCAAGCGTAAAACGGTGACCAATACAATTTAGTTTCCTGATTTATAGCTATTTCAAATAAATAAACAAAAAAACACAGCGGCCCGCAGGCGCGCTGTGTCCAGGCTGGAAAGACTAGGCCCGTGTGCCAGGCTGGCGGCGGCGCAGGGCAAAGCCGATCAGCGCCAGGCCGCCCGTCAGCATCATCCATTCCGACGCTTCCGGCACGGCCGAGATCGTCGCGATGCTGGCGTAGCTACTGCCCGCAATGCTGGCGGGCAAGCCGCCGTTGAGCGGGGTCAGTTCGAATTGCACGAGGTTGCCGTTCGCATTGCCCAGATAAGCCATGCCGGTGTAGTCGAGCAAGCCCACGCCAAACGTCGTGCCCGCGTTGCCGGCCGTGTTCAGGAAGTCGCCGCCGAAGACGATATTGAAACCGAACTTGCCGCCCAGGGTCACGTTGTGAAACCAGTCGTTGTAGGCACCGCTATTGCCGAAGGTCAAGGTACCGGGCAAGCTGCCGCTGACATTGCCTTCCTGCGATGCCAGCGCGCCGAACGCTCCCGAAAAATTGCTGAGCACAGCGCTGGCGCCCGGCGCGGGACTGTTGCCGGCGATAAAGGCGAAGTCGAGGAAACCGGCGCCCGAGAACTGGCTCGTGTCGATTTCCACGCGGTAGCCGAGCGGATCCGCCAGCGCCAGGCTGGAGCTGGCGGCCAGCACGGCGGCCAGGACGGTGCGGCGCAGGGTGAGGTTGAATGTCGGTGCAAACATGGTCATGTCCTTAGAAGTTGCCGGCGAAGATGCTGGCCGAGTAGGTGATCGTCACTTTCGACGGATTGGTGAAACTGACGGCGAACGAGGCTGTCGCGCCTGGCGCCAGGCTGGCCGCGTTGACGGTGACGAAAGCCGCACCCGCATGGCTGCCCGTGGCGTTCGCCAGGGTCACGCCCGCCGGCAAGCCGCCGAACGCCACCTGGAACGGGCCGTTCAAGGCGCTGCTACCCGTGTTGGTGAACGAGAACGTCCCCGTGTATTTCTGCGTGGCGCGGTTGAAGGCCAGGCCCGAGCTGGCTTGCGCCACGCCGGCCGTGATGTCGCGGTAGGCGGGCTGCAAGTCCAGGCTGATGACGACCGGGTCGTGGTCCGAGGCGCGGTAAGGCAAGCCGTTGTACAAGTCTTGCGGCTTGGCCGAGTCGATGTTGTAGTCGATCACTTCCGGCTCATCCGCATTCACATGCCATTCGGCCACGCCTGCCACTTGCGGGCTCAGCGACGCACTGGCCAGCGCATGGTCGAGGTAGCCGCTCTGGCCGCCGAATACATACGAGTACGGCATGCCGGACGGCCGCACGAAACGCTCGAGTTCATTGACGAAGCCAGCGCCCGTGATGACCTGGATCGGGTCTTCCGCGCCATACGAATTCAGGTCGCCGATGACCAGCACGTCCGCGTCGCCGGCAGCGGCCGCCACTTGCGGCACGAAACTGCCCACCAGACGCTGGGCTTGCTGCACGCGGGTGGCATTCCAGCAGCTCTGGCTATCGTTCTGGTCCGCGTCCAGGCCGCTCGATGGACAGCTGCCCTTCGACTTCAGGTGGTTGACGACCAGCGAGAATTTCTCGCCATTGCCGGCGCGGAAGGTTTGTGCCATGGGCGGACGGTTGTTGATGGCGTTGGCATCCGACAAGGCGCCGCCTACCAGGCCCAGCTTGGCCGGCTTGTAGATCATGGCCACGCGGATGGCGTCCGTTCCCGTGGCGGCCGGCTTCGGCACCACGGCATACGT
The DNA here is from genome assembly GCF_030587275.1 of Janthinobacterium sp. SUN128. Classification (NCBI taxonomy): domain Bacteria; kingdom Pseudomonadati; phylum Pseudomonadota; class Betaproteobacteria; order Burkholderiales; family Oxalobacteraceae; genus Janthinobacterium; species Janthinobacterium sp. SUN128. The sequence continues at coordinate 63,256 of NZ_JAPWHY010000002.1, forward strand.
GACGCCGCCGATGGCAGCGTTGAGCTGCTCGACCAGGTAACTGACGGCCGTTTCGCCATTGTTCTGGATTTCCATCAAGCCCACCACGTCCGCATCGATGGCTTTCAGTTCGGCGACGATCTTGTCGCGCTGGCGCACGAATTCGGCCAGGTTGTCGGCGCCGCGGCAATTGCTCTTGGTGGTAGACGAGCCCACGGTGCAGCCCTGCCCCGTCTGGCCAAACACGTTATTGCCATTGGTAAAGGTCGTAAAGAAGTTCAGCACGTTCGCGCTGGCCACCTTGACGTTGCCTGATGGCAGTTCCGGGCTGCCCGTGCGCGGGTTGTCGCGCGAAAATTGCGGCGTTTGCGTCGGCTGCAGTTTGTAGGCGGCACCGCCACCGCCGATGGCGCCAAAGTCCACCACGCCCGTCAGGTCGGCCACCGTGTCGCCGCTGCGCACGGTGTTATCCTGGCCGATGTACGGTATCGTTGGCGGCGCAATGAAAATACCATCATCGAGCACGATCAGGTTGTTCGCATTGGCGGCGATCAAGGCTTGCGCCTCGGCGGAGCCGGCCGGATAACGGTTGGTCGGCACTTCGCGCCGTCCCGCCGACAGAGTCAGTTCGCCGCGCGCGCCCAGGTAGGCGTTTTGCGACACGGTCAAGGGCTGCGTGAAGCGCACCAGCATGCCTTCCACGGCGGCCAGGTTCTCGTTCGGCAAGGTCACATTCGTCGGCACGATGGCGTGGCCCGCGCTTTGCGTGAGGATGGCCGTCACGTCCTTGAATTCCGTATAGGAATTTTTCGCGCCCGACGGCGTGTATTCGACCACCGTGCCCGTCACGCGCACCAGCTCGCCCGGCTGCACGGTGGTGGCCGTCGCGCCCGTGTACACGAAGATGCCGTCCGAGGTCGACGGGTCGCCATCGCCGGCCGCGTCCTGGATGAAGAAGCCGGTGCCTACTTTCAGGGTGACCACGCCCTGCGTCGTCTGCACGGAATTGGCGTAGGGGCTGGTGGCGCCCGATCCCTGGATCTGTGGAATCGTGTGGCTGACGGCAGCCAATCCTTGTACGGCGACATCGATCTTGCAACTGGCGCTTTGCTGCTGGTCGTTGCTGAAATTCACGATGACGGGATAATTGCCCACCGGCACGCCGGCGGCCACCTGCAGGCTGACCATGGCGCTCTCGCCCGCCACGCCGGCCGCGCTGAAATTGGCCAGGCTGATGCCGGCCACGGCCGGCGAGCTCAAGGTGGCGGCGTTCACGACGCCATCGACGTCGGATGCGCGCAGCACGGCGCTGCCGCCATTGCCCACGGCCAGGGCCAGGCTGGCGGGGCAGCTGGTGACGATCTGGTGCACGACAGGGCCGCCGCAGGCATTCAATGGCGAAGCCGTATTGCGCGGCGTCACGCTGCCGGTGGCGAAGTCGGCGCTGTTATCGTCCGTGTCGGCGCAGCCGCCATTCGCACGCGCAATCGACAGCGTATTCGATGGCGCGGGCGCGACGGCGCCCTCAAACCCGTTGGCCGTGCCGAAACCGACCAGGTCGATGACGCCGGGGCCCGTGGGGCTGGTGCCCGTTTGCGCCGTCTTGCTATTGCTCAACAACACCTTGCCCGCCGTACCGGACATGGCCAGGCTGCCCGTGGCATCCGGCGCAGGCAAGTCCTGCGTACCGCCCGCGCCCTTGGCTTGCTGGACCAGCAAATACTGGCCAGGTTGCAATTCGATAGCCGGCAAGGCCGTCACCGACCAGCTGGAACCGGCGGCGGACGCGTATTGCACGCTCCAGTTGCTCACATTCACGGGGCTGGCACCGCGGTTGAACAGTTCGATGAAATCGTTGCGGTACAGCGCTCCCGTATTGCCGCCCCCGCCATACACCTGGCTGATGACGATATCGGAAGCAGCCAGGGCCGGCACGGACAGGCTGGCCAGCAGGGAGGCCATGACGGTCAGGCGCAACGGTGTGCGCAAGGGGGAAAACGAGGTGTGCATGAGGATCCCGGTCGGTAAATAAAGGACGCCGGTCCCGCATGATCGGCCGGCGCGCCACAATTAACAAAAGTATTTCAGACTTGTTATTTGCATATTAAAGGCCCGGGATGACGACTTGATGACATTTGATTAAGCCGAATGGAGTAAGGTGGCGCCCATTAAAGTGGCGACCAAGCAACAAAAATAATTCTGCAGAACATCGCCTCAGCAGCAACAGGCAAAATATGATATATTTCCTACAAATAAGTTTAATTACTTGCAACGATTTAAATGTTGCTGGCGCCCATACTCCAGGTACCAGCAATACAGTCGAAAACGTATCGGGCCCAACCCATGCCTGTTTTTCAGCTGTGCACAGCAACAGCGATGTACCGCATTGGCCCAACGAAGACAGCACACGCTGTCAGCAATAACTCCGCGAGATCAAACATGACCACACCGATCAGTTTCAAATTATCATTCTTACTCGTCACGCTGTTGACCTTGACACACGCGACAGTTAACGCGCAGAACGCGCGCGCGCAAACCGGGGCGGAACAACAGAAACGATGCGAGGCTGCCGGCGGCAACAGCGCCGGTGGCAAGGCAAACAAAAATGACGATATGGACAGCACTTACAGCTCATGCCGGCTGATCGACGGCTATATCGGCATTGATGTCCGCAGCAACGACGGTGTCGGCGAGACAAAGCAATATGACGGCAATGACGCCACGCCCGACCTGAGCAAACCAGCTCAGTCCGGACGCACGCACTCGCTTGGCCTGTTCGACGATGCTGGTTTGAGTGGCATGAATGGCGGCCAGGGCGGCAAAGGCTTAAAGAGCCGCAACTCTGGCAGCAATATCGACCAGTTTACCTATGCGGCCACTGCGGACGAGTTTCCCAGCTGGGATGGCTACCACGCACCCTCGCTCGTGCGTCAGAACGTGCCGGAAGACGTTACGCAATTGCTGAGCTCAACCTCAAGCAGCGGCGGCAGTTTGCCAGCCGGCAGCGGCGTGGGTGGCGGTGGCAGCGGCGGCGGTATCGATACGGGCCGCAATACGGTGCCCGTCCCATTGGTCCCTCCCATTCCTGCCGTTCCTGAACCACAAACCTGGGCCATGCTGATGGCTGGGCTGGCCTTACTGGGCTTTGCCGCACGCCGCAAGGCATAACAAAAAAGGCTCGCAAGAGCCTTTTTTTTCATCGATCAACACCATCTCAGCGCCGGAACCTGGCATACGGCGCCGCCAGGGGATCGCCGATAAACAGGCCTTGCGCGGGCCAGGCCACGCTGCCCCAGTACGCTTCCAGCGCCGTCATGCCGGTCAGGTAGCGCCGCAGCAACACCGTCGAATTGGGAAACTTTTGCCAGTAGTTGCACGGCTCGCTGACGGTACCGTAGCTGGCCGTCGCGCCCGCCTCCAGCCAGCGCTGGCTGCTCATTTGCGCCGTCCCCTGCAGATCGCCACCGAACGAAGTCAGGTGATCCGCCAGGGCGCCAGGCAGGAAGCGCAAGGTGTCGAGCTTGGCGACCTTGGCCATGCCCGTCTGGTACACCATGATGTCCTGCGCCCCATCGAGCACATCGGCCTTCAGGTTCCTGACCGTCAGCTTGCGCTGGCGCACAATCCCGGCAGGCGGAAAAAAAGCGGCACGGCTGTTGCGCGCACTTTCGCTGGTGGTCAGATAATACGCGCTGGCGGCAGGCACGGAAAAACCGCTGACCGTTCCACGATCCACCACGGCCTTGGCCTCTTCCACAAAATCGATGGGCAGCAGCATGGACAGGCGCATGCCCATCTGCGTAAATGGTTGCGGCACATTGCTGTTGAAATAGCTACTGGACTTGCCGGCGTCACACGTCTTCGCGCATTGCCCCGCATCGTAGCCCAGGGTATAGGCGGAAGTGATGGAATTGCATTCGACCGCATATGGCGCACTCCACACCATCAGCACGGCCTGGATATGGGGCTTCAATTGCGCATCGATGCGCTCCTTCAACTGCGCGAACTGATCCACGCTGAGCTTGCGCGGGCGATTCGGGATATTCACGTGCACAACGTTTGCAGGAGGAATGCCATGCGCCTGGCGGTAATATTCGCCCACCGCGATGCTGTTCGGTTCGGCGTCATTGATCACGACAGCCAATTGCGCGGCATGCAATCCCGGCGGCATGGATGGCGCATCCGCATGGGCGATGCCAGCGGCCAACGCCAGCGAAAGGAAGAGAAATTTATGCAAGGTCAATATCGTCGTTGAGGAAGATCGAAGCAGCCGTGCCGCAGCCGCCCACTGTGCGTGACGATTATAGCCCCACGTCGGCCGGCGGCAAAAAAAACGGAGGCCGCAGCCTCCGTTTCATATCCAGAATGTTTTATCTTCAGGCTTGCAGCTTGCGGCGGCGTGCCGCGAATCCCACCAAACCCAGGCCCGCCAGCAACATGCCGTAGGTTTCCGGTTCCGGTACCGGCGTGACGGCCAGGATGCCGCTATAGCTGCCGCCAGTTGGCGAGGCAACATAACCATCAATTTGCAGGAAGTAATTACCAGCAGCCAAAGGCGTGGAACCGGACTGCAGCGACCATGCCTGGTCTTGCGCCGTGAAGTTGATCAGGTCAAGCGCGCCATGAAACAGAATGCCGCTGGCATTACCCAGGCTGAAGCCGGTCAGGGTCAGGCCCGAGTTGGCGCTCGGCTTGAGCGACGTCGCCAATGCGCTCAGGTCATTCAAGCCCGTCACGCTGAACGTGAATTTGTCGCTGAAAAAGTTATTGCCCGCGCCGGCCAACTGGCCTGAGGCCAGCGAAAACGAGCCCAGCAGCTCACTACTGGAATAATCGAGCAAATCTTGCGTCAGATCCACAGTCGCGTGGCTGAGGTCAACCGGCGCCGCATGGGCTGCCAGGCTGCTGCCGGCAAACATGGCGGCCACAAACAGGGATTTCAGGAATTTTTTCATACTTTTCACCAAGAGGACTGCAACTGGCTCAGGCCAGCTGCGGGAAGGAAACGCAAACGAGGATGCCAATCAACCAGGCAGGACTCAAGCCCCATTCTGGCGGCGACGTGCCATGAAGCCCAGCAGACCCAAGCCCGCCAGCAACATCGCATACGTACCTGGCTCAGGCACGGCCGATACCAAGCTGCCATTCGCACTGAAAGCCGCACCCGTGTTCGACACCACATTGCCACTGACTTTCAAGTAATAGGAACCGGCGGCCAGGTTGGCATACGACAGGGTCCACTTGTCATCGATGCCGGTCAACAACTGATCGCCGCCCAGCAGCAAGGTATTGCCAACGCTGCTGTACAAGCCGAAACCCGTCAGGTTCAGGCCATTCGTCGCGCTGCTGCTGCGCGAACTCAGTACCACGCTCAGGTCGCTGGCCTGTGCCACATTGAACGTGAACAGGTCATTGAAAAAATTGCTCTTTTGATTGTTTTTGAACTTGTCACTGAACGTCAGCGAACCGCCCGCTGCCAGATTGACGGCGCCAGGCGTGGAACTGATGTCGACAGGCGCGGCAAAGGCTGCCTGCGCGAATAAAGCTGAGCCGGCAAAGGCCAGCGCGGCCAGCACCGAATACGTATTTTTCTTCATGCGATTCCACTGAGCGTAAATGCGGACGCGCCAGCGCGTCCGCATGAGTTATCTGATCAAACCAGGCAGAATCATAGCATAAAGCAATTTTTTATGTTAACTATTGTTTAATGAAAAGTTACTTTATAGCATCATTCTTTAAGCCAATAGTTTCACGGTGCTGGCATCGCAAAAACCACACCTCAGGCACGCTGGTAGACATCCTCCAGGCGCACGATGTCGTCTTCGCCCAGGTAGCTGCCCGACTGCACTTCGATCAAGTGCAAGGGCAGCTTGCCCGGGTTTTCCAGGCGGTGCGTCATGCCGATGGGGATGTAGGTCGATTCGTTTTCCGTCAGCAAAGTCACCTTCTCGCCACACGTGACTTGCGCCGTGCCGCTGACCACCACCCAGTGTTCGGCGCGGTGATGGTGCATCTGCAGCGACAGTTTGCCGCCCGGATTGACCGTGATGCGCTTGACCTGGAAGCGTTCGCCGATATCGATGCCTTCATAACTGCCCCATGGGCGGTACACCTTGCGGTGCTGCACGTGTTCGCTGCGCCCCGCCTGCTTCAAGTGATCGACCACCTGTTTCACGCGCTGCACCTGGTCCTTGTGCGCCACCAGGATGGCGTCGTCCGTTTCCACCACGATCAAGTCCTGCACGCCCAGCACGGCCACCATGCGGCGCTCGGCGCGCACCAGGCAATTGCTCACGCCGTCGAGATACACGTCGCCGCGCACCACGTTGCCGTTGGCATCACCCTGCTGCACTTCCCACAGGGCCGACCAGGAGCCGACATCGCTCCAGCCGATGGCGGCAGGCAGCACCACCGCATGCGCCGTATGTTCCATGACGGCATAGTCGATCGAATCGGATGGACAGGCGGCGAAGGCTTTCTCTTCCAGGCGGCAGAAATCGAGGTCGCGGTAGCCGTCGCGCACGGCCGTTTCACAGGCGGCCAGCATGGCGGGCTGGAATTGCCCCAGCTCGCCCAGATAGCGTTCGGCGCGGAACATGAACATGCCGCTGTTCCAGAAATAGTTACCGGCGGCCAGGAACGACTGCGCCGTGGCCAGGTCCGGCTTTTCCACGAAGCGCTCGACCTTGCAGCCAGCCGTACCCGACGCCACGGGCGCGCCGCTGCGGATATAGCCATAGCCCGTTTCCGGCGCCGTCGGCACGATGCCGAAAGTAGCCAGCGCGCCATCGGCCGCCAGCAGCGCCGCCTGGGCGATAGCCTGGTGAAACGCAGCCACGTCGGTGATGACATGGTCGGCCGGCAAGACCAGCATCAGCGCCTGCGGGTCGATGGCCAGCAGGTATTGCGCGGCCACGGCCACGGCCGGCGCCGTGTTGCGTCCCACGGGCTCGAGCAAAATGCCCAGCGGCGGCAAGCCGATCTCGCGTAGCTGCTCGGCCACCATGAAGCGGTGCTCATTGCCGCACACCACCAGCGGCGGCATGACCTCGAAATCGGCCAGTCCGCTATCGCCGGCACGGCGGTTGGGCAGGCTGGTCACGCGCAGCGCCGTTTCCTGCAGCATGGTCTTGTCCGTTACCAGCGGCAACAGCTGTTTGGGCAGCACGGCGCGCGACAGCGGCCATAAACGGGTGCCCGAACCGCCGGACAGGATGACTGGATAAATTTTCATGGTTTCACTTCGCAAACAGTTTATTGAGGAGCATGCACGCTCGACACTATAATCCTTCAGACGATCAGCAGGCCGCGCACGGCGCTGTTGTCCGGAGCTATCCGCCGCCATCCTTGCTCAAGGTCACTGAAACGGCGGGCGTGGCGGCGGGAAACAGGCGCGCATACGCGGCCAGCAGCTTGGGCGCTTCATATTCCCACTCCAGCTCGTTGATCACGCGATGGCGGCCGAACGCCCCCATCTGCTCGCGGCGGGCGGGATCGTCGAGTAATTCAACGATCTTGCGCGCCATGTCGATGGGGTCGTTCTTCAAGGCATACAGCGACGCCTGCTGCGCGGACACCTTGCCCTCGACCAGGTCGAATTGCACGATCGGCTTGCCAAGCGCCATGTATTCCATGATCTTGTTCATGGTCGACTTGTCGTTCATGTCGTTGGCCACGTCCGGGTTCACGCACACATCGGACGTGTTGAGCATTTCCAGCAATTGCTGGTCCGGCACGCGCCCGGTAAACGTCACGTAGTCGGCGATACCCATGTCCTGCGCCATCTGCTTCATCTGCTCCAGCGACGTGCCGCCGCCCACCAGGCCGAACTGCACATCCTCGCGCTTCAAGGTCTGCACGATGTATTGCGCCGCCTGCAGCAGCAGATCGATCCCTTCCTGCGCGCCCATCACGCCTACATAGCCGACCAGGTAGCTACGGCCCTTCTTGAGTTCCGGCACGGGCGGCAGCACGCGCAAGCGGTCCAGCTTGGGCCCGCTGCGCACCACGTAGACATCCTCGGGCTTCATGCCGCCCCGCTCGATGGCAATCTTCTTGTACGACTCGTTGGTGGCGATCGACACGTCGGCGCTCTTGAACGACCAGCGCTCGAACAGCACCATCAATTTATAAAAGAAATCGCGCCGGCCGAACTTGGCTTCGTACAGTTCCGGATTGATGTCGTGGTGGTCGAACAGGAAACGCTTGCCCATCGTCAACTTGAAGAAGCCGCCGATGAGGAACAACAGGTCGGGCGGATTGCAGGCGTGAATGACGTCGAAGCCGCGCGCGAAATGCACCTTCCACGCCAGGCGGAAAGTGTGGAACAGCGCCAGCGAATATTCGACCAGGTAGCCCTTCGCCCCTTCCGCTTCCAGCGGGAGGTTGTAGCGGTAGATATGGATGCCGTCGATGGCTTCGTAGCGCGACTCGTAGCCCTTGCCCGTCGGGCAGATGATCGACACTTCATAGCCGTTCGCATGCAGAGTGGTCGCTTCCTGCCACACGCGCCGATCGAATGGCGACGGCAGGTTTTCCACCAGGATCAGCACGCGACGCGGCTGGCCTGCCACGGTGTTACCAGCAGATGCCGTCATACTGCTCTCCACTTTGTTCCTTGCTGATGCGCACCAGGTCGACGATGTGCTGGTGCGGCTTCAGGCTGCCCGGCACGCTCTTGAATTCGGCTGCGCCATTGCCGATGACGATGGTGTCGGCAAAGTCGAGCACGTCCTGCATGTTGTCCACCATCAGCTTGGAAATATGCGGGATCATGTTCAGGATGTAATCCTGGTTGGCACCCGTCAAGGCGGCCAAGTTGACGTTCTTGTCGTACAGCTTCAGTTCGTAACCTTTGCCCAGCAGATACTCGATGACATCGACCAGCGGCGACTCGCGCAAGTCATCCGTGCCGGCCTTGAACGAGAAGCCCAGGATGCCCACCTTGCGCGCACCTTTGTCGACGATCATCTTGATGCCCTTTTCCACTTGCCGCTGATTCGACGGCAGGATGGAGTTAAGCAGCGGCAAATCGAGGTCCAGGCTGCGCGCCTTGTAGGTCAGCGCGCGCACGTCTTTCGGCAGGCACGAGCCGCCGAAGGCAAAGCCCGGCTTCATGTAGTACGGCGACAGGTTCAGTTTGGTATCCTGGCAGAAGATTTCCATCACCGTGTGGCCATCGATGCCGACAGCCTTGCAGATGTTGCCGATTTCATTCGCGAACGCCACTTTCACGGCATGCCAGGTATTGTCCGTGTACTTGACCATCTCGGCCGTTTCCACATCCGTGCGCACCAGCGGCGCGTCCATCTTTTCATACAGCTGCACCAGCAGCGCACCAGCCTTTTCGTCGGATTCGCCAATCACCGTCTTCGGCGGATTGTAGTAATCGTAGACGGCCGTGCCTTCGCGCAGGAATTCCGGGTTGTTGCACACGCCAAAATCGACGCCGGCCACCTTGCCCGACGCCGCTTCCAGGGTCGGAATGACGAGCGAGCGCATGGAGCCGGGCAGCATGGTCGAGCGCGCCACGACGACGTGGAAGCTGTCCTTTTCACGGATGGCGGCGCCGATTTCCTGGCACACCTTGCGCACGTGGCTCAGGTCCAGGTTGCCATTGAGCTGCGAGGGCGTGCCCACGCAGATGAGCGACATGTCCGAGCCGAAGACGGCGTCGCGCACATCGAACGTGGCGCGCAAATGGCCGCTCTTCACGGTGGCGGCGATCATCTCGCCGATGTCTTTTTCAATGATGGGCGTAGTGCCCTGGTTGATCAGCTCAACCTTGGTCCTGTTCGGATCGACGCCGATGACTTCGTGTCCATCCGTTGCCAGGCAACCGGCCGAAACGGCACCCACATAACCCAAACCAAATATGCTAATTTTCATGTTTTCCTCGTATTTTCTGACAGATCAGGGGTAGCCAAACTCAGGTGAAACTGCGTGCGCAAGGTGGCCGCACCTTGCAGCCGCCCACGCCAGACCACCACAGGCGCAGCCTGTTTTTCATCGAAGCGGTACGAAACCCAGCCCAGGGGCGGAGCTTCGCTGCCGCATACCAATTGCACGGAGGTATCCGGCAACGGCGGCAAATGCATTTCCAGCGAGAAGGTGTCGCCCGCCACGCGCAGCACCTGGCCGTCCAGCTGCACGCGGCAGCGGGGATCGATGTGCCAGAACAGCTCCACCTCATGCGCGCCCTCGCATTCGAGCACATCGTCGACCACGATCAGCGCGGCGCCGGGCGCCACGCGCACGTCGCGCCGGTGCAGCACGGCATCTTTCAATCCCAGGTAGCCGTCATGGCTGGCGCTCCAGAATTGCCCATCCGCATCATCGCGCCACGTCAGGCACTCTGCCCTGGCCTTGCGCAGCCACAGGAAGTTACCGCCCGACTCGGACTGGTCGCGGCCATCGATGCGCACGGTGTTGTGCGCGCTGGTGCCGCGGAAATAGTCGCGCCACTGCTTTTGCGTATGGTAGGCATACGTGCCCGGGTCGACCAGCACCATCTGGCCCGCCACGGACAAGGTCAGCGCCAGCGCATCGGCATGACCGTGCGCGGCGATGCCCAGGTAGCCCAGGGGACCGGCGTCGGCGGTCAAGCGCACTTCAGCGGGCGTGCCGAAGCCGGCGCCCATCACGTAATAGCCGCCCTCGGGGAAGGCGCGCGGCAAGGTATCCGGCGCAGCGTCCGGCAAGGCATCAAACGCCTGGCGCCCCGCCTCGCCCAGCAGCCAGGCGCTTTTCTCGTCGAAGGTACGCGCCTTGGCCTTGAAGTCGGCGCGGCCGAACAGAGCTGCACCGCTGGCCAGCAGCGAGGTGTAGGGATTGGCGCCCGGCGCCTTGTCCCAGTGCGCCAGCAGCGCGTCGTCGGCGTCGCCGATCATCGGCACCTCGCCCGCCACGTTCGTCATGGCGGCGATAAAGTCCAGCATGGCTTCCAGGCGCTGCCAAAAGGCGGCCGAGCGGGGCCGACCATTGGCGCGGCCCGCCAGCACGCACAGCAGCATTTCATCGGCCACCGTGTGTTGATAATAAATCGCTTGCTCGCGGTTCACGCCATCCGGGCCGTTTTGCTTGAGCGCCTGCGCTTCCAGCTCGCGTTCCGTCTGCGCCAGCCAGCCGGCACTTTCTGGCCAGCACGGCCATGTGACCGCCGCGATATGCAAGCCCGTCAATTCACCAAACAGGTGATTGTTGGCCGACGAATGGCGCGAAAAATGGCCGGCGATGAAATGGCAATGCTGGTAGATGCTGTCGAGCCAGCGCTGCAGGAAGGCTTGCCCCTGCGCGCCCTGAAACAAGGGACTATTGATGCCACCGAGCAAATGCCACGCATGCGACCAGCTGACCAGGCGCAAGGCCAGTTCCAGCGCGCTGCTCCAGTTCGGCCCCAGCGGATACGGACACTGCTGCCACCACGATTCGAGCAAGGCTTGCGCGCCGCGCGCATGGCGCAGGTCGCCACCGAGGCGGTACGCCATCGCCAGGTCGGCCACAGCCAGGTGGCGGTTCGGTTCCCACAGGCATTTGATGTCGCCTACCACCGCTTCATCGCGGTAATTGAGCGTCTTGCCAAAGCCCAGCGGCACCACGGTGCCCGTCTTCGGATCGCGGTTCCATTGGGGCGGGAAACCCAGGTCCGCATCGCGCAGGGCGAAGACATCGAAGCGGCCCGCCAGGATGCGTTCGGCGGCCGCCAGGTGCGGCGCCGCATCGATGGGCAGGCCCAGCCATGGCGCGCCGAAACGCTGGCGCACGGCGGGCGGCGGTACATGCGCCAGGCCATAGCCGCGCGCCTGCAGCCGCTGCTGCACGGCATCGCGCACACGGTGCGCCACCTCGGGCGCCCCCATGGCGCGCAAGCGGTTCAGTTTCCAGGACAGGTTGCTCAGCATGGACATCTCACAGATACTGGCGGTGCCAGATTTCCAGGGTAAGCAAGCTCCACAGGAGCTTCTCGTGGTTTTGCCGCCCGGCCACGTGCTCGGCCAGCACCTGCTGCAAGGCTTGCGCATGGTAATAGTGGCGCGTGCGCGACTCGGCGCCCGTCAGGTGCTCGTACAGATAATCCTTCATGGGGCCGCGGAACCATTCGTTGACGGGCACGCGGAAGCCCACCTTCGGCCGTTCCAGGATGGCTTGCGGCAGCAACTGCTTCATGGCTTCGCGCAAGATCCACTTGGTGGTGCGGCCCCGCACGCGGTACTCGTCCGGCAGGCTCGACACGTACGCGGCCAGTTCGTGGTCCATGAAGGGCATGCGCGCTTCCAGCGACGCGGCCATGGTCATGCGGTCGCCCCGCTCGAGCAGATTGTCTGGCAGCCAGCTCCGCTGATCGAAGCACAGGATGCGGCGCAAGGCGCTGTTGCCGGCGCTGCCGCAGCCCAGCGAGGGATCGCGCTGGCGCGACGGCGCCGGCATGGCCACCAGGCGCGCGCGTTCCTGGTCGGACATCATGCCGAACCAGCGCGGCATGCGCTCGTCGAACGCTTCCAGGCCCAGGTTCACGATGGCCGTCTTGGCACGGCGGAAACGGTACGGCAAGGCGCCGATGGCCGGCTCGATCAAGCCGTGACGCAGCAGACCCGGCAGCATTTGGTAGTTGCCCGCATAGCGTTCGTACACGTGCTTCGGGTAGCCGCCGAGGATTTCATCGGAGCCTTCGCCCGTCAAGACCATCTTCACCGTCTTGCGCGACTCCTTCGCCAGCAAGTAGATGGGAATGTCTGATGGCTCGGCCACGGGGGCGTCGCGGAAGCGCACGAGGTCGGGCAACAGCGCGATGACCTGGTCGACCGATACTTCCAGCTCATGGTGCTCTGTGGAAAATTGCCGCGCGATATCGGCCGCATACGCCAGCTCGCTGAAGCCGCCCTCCTTGAAACCGACGGAAAAGGTTTTCACGGGCATGTCCGCATGGCGCGACATCAGCGCGACCACGGCCGACGAGTCGATGCCGCCGGACAAGAAAGCGCCGAAGGGCACGTCGGAAATCATGCGGATGCGCACGGACTCATCGAGCTTGTCGAGAAAAGTGGCGACGGGGTCGGCCGGCAACGGTGCCGTCACGCGCGGCCGGCTGTCGGCAGGCGTGAAATACACCTGTTCGCGCAGTGCGCCATTTTCCCATGTCAGGGTGGAGCCAGGCGCGAGCTTGCGTATCCCCTGGAACAGGGTTGCCGGACCCGGCACATAGCGGTAGGCAAAATAATCCCAGATGGCGGACTCGTCAGCTTGCGCGGCCACACCAGGAACGGCCAGCAATGCCTTGATTTCCGAGGCAAACAGCAAGCCGCCTGCGTGCTCGCACAGGAACAGCGGTTTCTTGCCGAACGGATCGCGCGCGATAAACAGGCGGTCGTGGCGCGCATCCCAGATGGCGAAGGCAAACATGCCGCGGAAATGCCGCACGCACTCCTCGCCCCACTGCACATACGCGTGCACGATGGTTTCCGTGTCGGATGCGGTTTTGAACGTATGTCCCAGTGCAATCAGTTGCTCGCGCAGGGGCTGGAAATTATAAATTTCACCGTTAAAAATTACTTGCACCGAACCATCGGCATTGCCCAGTGGCTGGTGGCCGGTGGCCAGATCGATGATCGACAGGCGCCGGTGCACCAGGCCGACACGATATTGTGCATTGCCCGTGGCGACATCGAGTATGCCGGTATCGTCGGGGCCACGATGAGCAATCGCCGCGCCCATCGAGGTCATGATGTCACGCTGTCCAGGAACAGATGCGGGGAGAATGAAACCAGCAATACCACACATGAATAACAGCCTCTTGAAAAGTAATCTTATCGACGCAGTGCGCCATAGGTGTCGCGGAAATCCTGCGCCAGGCGCTCCAGCGAATACTGGCTCTCGATGCGCAAGCGGCAGGCCTGGCCCATGCTTTGCAGCAAGGCACGGTCCCCATCGAGCCGTAAAATAGCCTGCGCCAGTGCCTGTGGATCGCGCAGTGCCACGAAAAAGCCGTGCACGCCATCCTGCATCACGTCGGGAATGGCGCCCACCGGACACACCAGCGCCGGCGTACGGGCTGCCATACTTTCCAACAACGCATAGGGCAGGCCCTCATGATGCGTGGGAAACCCAAATACATCCGCACATTTCCACAACTGGTCTTTCTCCTTGCCAAACACCGGCCCGAGGAAGCTTACGGCGTCTTGCAAGCCCAACTCGGCGGCCCGCGCCCGCAAGGAGGCCTCGGCCGGACCGCTGCCGGCGATCTTCAATGTCGCCGTCACCCCGGCAGAGCGAACCATGGCCAGGGCCGCCAGCAGTTCGAACAGGCCCTTGCTTTCCGCCAGCCTTCCCACGTAGACCAGAAGCAAGGGGCGAGCATGCATCCGCTTGTCCTGCGGATCGTCAGCGATATCGATGGCATTCGGTATCACCGCCAACGGCAGCGCTTCGTCAAAATGCCGGTAGGCGCGCAATTCCGTTTGCGCCAGCAACACGACCTTGTCAGCAGAACGCAACACCTTGCGCAATAGTCCGGTAAGCAATGGCCGATTGCCAAAAAAATCCTCTGGCAGCGCGCCGCCATGCACCTGATAAACGACTTGTTTGCCCATCAGTTTGGCGATAAATACGTACACGATATCGCGCCAGTAACTCTTTTGCTCCATCGACGTGTTCACATGGACAATATCGGGACGTTTCCGCAACAACGATACGGCAAATTGAAACGGGCTGGTCAACAGACGCACCAATTTTCCTGGCGCGGACTCCCCGCGTCCTTCGCTGCCCACCTGGAAATGTACAAGATGAAAATCTCGCGACAAGCTGGATCGGTACATTTGATTCAGATGGGTACTGACTCCACTGACCGCATCAAGGGACGGTCCAAGCAACATCACAGTAATCATTTTCATATTATAAATTATTTTTTTGCAATCTAGTTAATCATGTAACCAGTGTGCGAGCGACATCACTTTGCGCCGGAGAAAAAAGCTGGAGAAAGGCTAAAGGACATGCTTTTCGGAAATAGTGTTCAGTCGCGTATGCCGGCGGCATGGAGAAAAGCCTCGAAGGACGCGAACTGCGCCTTGTGATTCGCTACATACCGCGGATAGGCCCGATCCAGCTGGCGTTTCACCGGCACGCGGTCGTCCAGCTGGTCGCCGTCCATGAACAACGGAAATTCCTCCCAGAAATCCTCCACGACAGGACGCCGCCCCAGCCGTTCCTGGATGCTGCGCGCATACTCAAAGGCTTCTGCCACACATTTGACTTTGCGTTTTTCATAATACTGTTCAACATTTCCGACAATCCGCGCCGGATTACCCGCCACGATCGCGCCAGACGGCACGTCCCTGGTGACGACGGCCCCATAGCCGATCACGCAGTTATCGCCGATGGTCACGCCCTTGAGCACGGTGCAATTGCGGGCAAAATACACATTTCGGCCGATTACCACCCTCCCCGAGGAATTCACGAAGTCGCCATGCAAATCCAGGAACAGGTTGGTGACGAAATCATGCGTCAGAATCTCCGTGCCGGAATTGATCGTCGTTCCCGCGCCGATTTCCAGCAAGGTTGGGCGTGTGACATCGATACTGATGGTCTTCAAATTCCCCCAACGAATGTTTTCGCCAAGCGCAACGCCGCGCCCGCGGAGCATCTGCTCAAAACGACGTACCCGCCGTGCAGCAAGCATTTTTTTTATAGAAGCAAGCATACCGATTATCCCAAGTCATTAATAACAGAACCATCCTCGCGGTGCGGGACAGTCGTGCAACTTACAAAATATAGCGCCAGCGCCGCGCCAGCAGCATCAACGGCAGGCTGGCTAGCAGCGACAGGAACAGCCCTGCCAAGGTCAGGCTTCCCCAGTCTTGCCATCCCCAATAGACGGCCAAGGCCAGGCAAACAGGATGAATAAAGTAGACTGCGGATGACATTCTGGAAGCCAGCATGCTGCCGTGCGAGGGGGCGTGCAGTGCCACCATAAAGCATGCTGGTGCGGCCAGGGCCAGGGCAAACAGCATGTCGAAACTTTTCTTCGTTGCGCCTTGCAAGCGATAGTTCGCATGCGATTCCAGCACAACAAGAAGCAATGCGGCAGCGGCAACGCTCGCCATCGCCGTCAGACCTCGCGGACGCCAAGCATGCCTGGCAATCAAGAAACCCGCACACAGGAAAGGGAAGCCGAAAAACAAAAAGTTACGAGACGTCCAGTTCAACGCCACGATATTTTGTAGCAGAGACGATGAGAAATTGTGATAAACGCGACAATATTGCAGGCAGCCCCCCATGACAAACAAGATGGTCGCCATTGCGGCAAGACGGATGCTTGCCTGCTCACGCAAGCAATACAGCAAGATCCCCCCACAGATCAGACCCGCCATATACCAGAGGTGGTGATACCCCATCACCATCGTGGCAAACAGCATGGCCCAGGCAGTCGCGCCGGAGAGTGTCTGCGGATGCAGATAGCAGGGCAAATACAACACCATCCAGAATACATAAATACCTGCGGCTTTTTTCACCCATGAAAGAAAAGTGGCCCGGTTCGTACATGCCTTGCTGAAATAATAGCCGTTCATGATGAAAAACACGGGTACCGCTATACGGAACAGGCCGTTGACCGTCAAATAAGCCCCCTCTCCCACAGCCGCGCTGCCGGCATGCAAAGCCAGTACCATGACGGCCAGCACCATGCGAAATCCATCAAGCACCCCGTCACGCGACGGCGTGCTATTTACTGGCGACAAAGTTCCCATCCATTGATCTCCTTTGCCCTCGTTACATGGCGAAAGCCTAGGCGGCTGCGATATGGCGATACCGCTGAGCAACTTGCGCCGCAATGATGGCATAGCTGCGCGCGCTGGCAATATACGCCGGCCCACGGCTGGCCCGCAGGCGGGCGCGTTCCGGGTCGGCCAGCACTTCGGCCATGGCGCCGGCCATGGCGGCCGGCACGCTGGCCGTCAGCCAGCCTGCCTGACTGGCCTCCAGCACCTGCACCTGGTCGGGGCTGTCATTGCCGATGGCCGGCATTGCCAGCGCCAGGTATTCCAGTAATTTGGTCGGGGAACTGACATCGTAGCGGACTCCGCGCGGAATATAGGACAGCGCCAGATCGGCGCCCAGCAGCAATTCCCAGGCTTGCGCCGAAGGCAGCCACCCGGTAATGCGCACGGCGTCGGACAGGCCGGCACGCGCCGCGTGCTGCAGCAAGTCCTGCTCATCCTGGGCATAGGGCGAACCGCCGATCAATAACAGACAGGCACGCGGAACCCTTACGCGCAACAACTGGAGCGCATCGATCATGCGTTCCACATTACGCGACTTGTCCAGGGTCCCCAGATAGGCGAGCAGCGGTACGTCCTGCCAGCCTTCCGGACGCCGGCTCGATCGGGGGGCGCCTTCCATGAGTTCCATGTCCACGCCCATCGGCACGGCACTCAGACGCTCGGCGGGAATTCCTTTTGCAATCATATAGTCGCGCATGGCATCGCTTTGCACGAAGATGTGCTTGGCCCCCGGCAAGACGAACCGGTATAGAAGTTGCGCCTCCAACAATCCTTTGAGCAGTACCAGCCGCTGACGCAGGCTGGGCCGGCGAGCCAGCTGATGGCGCGCGTTTTCTATGCGGCCTTCGCACATCAGGTATGAGACCCAATAGGTAAATGGAATTTTCTTGAAACGGGCAATCCACATTCCAAGCAGGCCGATCGATACCATGTCGCGTACCTGGATAATATGGCAATCGCCACGCCGGGCCGACAACAGGCTACGAAGGCCCAACTTGATGAACGACCATTCGCGCCGCAGGCGGCTGGCGTGATAGGGGGGCCGCTGCGCCGAGGCAAAGTTCTGCTCCTGGAATGGCGTACTGTCCGCCGTCCCCACCAGATCACAGACGACTTGATGGCGGGGCAGATACTTACCGAACAGGACAGCCACATCCGGGCGAAAAGTCGGCAATGCCTCAGGCACGAGCTGTAGTATTTTGAGAAACATGTATGAATAGTCGCAGAGGCAGGGTGAATCAATCGTCGAGGACGAAAAATATTATCATAAATGGCATAAAATTATTATAATTATACCATCCATGCCTGGGAACAATGTCAGTTACACCATATCTTCAGCAACATGAGTCGTACTGCAGAACAAAGTGTACAGGGCAACTGGCCACACATCCGATATTTCATTGCAATTTCACCAGCTATCCGGTTACGCTGCCGTCTACCGACGCCACGCCGCCGTCATACATCGCCAACTTGAAAAGGCCGCGCTCTCCATGCTAAGAATATTTCGCCTGTCTGCCTGGCTACACCGTCACCGCATCCCGTTCTTGCCAAGAATGCTGTATGTGCTCAATCGCATGCTGTTTGCCGTGGTGCTGCCGCCAGGCGTAACAATGGGCAGTGACGTATTGCTGGCGTATAGCGGGCTGGGTATCGTGGTGCATGCACGTGCCGTCATTGGCGACCGCGTCAAGATATCGCAGAACGTCACCATCGGTGGACGCGCTGGACTGCTGGAGGTGCCGGTGATCGAAGACGATGTGGAAATTGGTGCGGGCGCCTGTGTCCTGGGCCCCATTACGATCGGCCGCGGCGCGAAGATAGGCGCCAATGCGGTAGTACTGCACGACGTGCCAGCCGGCGCCACTGCGGTCGGCATCCCGGCGCGCGCCATATCGTAGAACCGCAACCACACTTGCAACAATGCCGGCGTTGCGCCGGCATTGTCATCAAGTTTACATCAAGGCAAGACGATAGTCTGCGTGCCTATGGTGAGCTGTCGCCCTGTCGCCGTTTGCGTCAGCTGTGGTTTGATGCCCTTGCACCCCACATCGAGCACCACCAGAAACTCGCCTTTCAATGCCGCAGTCGGTTTGAGGAAGGCCGCGTGGTCTTCTACCGTACCGGCCTTCGATGGTGGACTCAAACGCTTGGCCAGCGCCGTGCCGTCAGTCGACAATGACTGCAAACACAGGCTGCGATCAACGTTGACGATCTTCGCCGCATTGGTAGCGGTAAAAGTAATGGGCGCGGCTGCATGCAGGTTCCATTCGAAAATACGCGGTGTCGCAGAAGCGAGCGTATCGAGCACAACCACCATATCCTGCCCGCGCAAATACCAGACCTTGCGCAATGCCGTCGTCAACAACCCGTTGTAAGCGGGCAAGGCATCGCCTTCGGCATAGTCCAGCGTCGGCGACGTGTGGAAGGCAGTAATGCGCCCCTTGCGATCAAGCAACTCCAGCGTACCGGCGACTGGCTGGCCCAGCCCGCCATCGACCGTCACCGCATTGTGCGCCTTGGTGGTGCGATACCAGCTCATCGCTTGCGGCGACGCAAAATAATCCTGATAACCGGCTTCCGTCAGCAGTTTGCGGCCGCCGCTGTTGATCACGATGCTATTTTGATCACCATGACTATGGTTATAGGAGCCATACGGGCTGGACTTGAAGAAAACGGAAGTGCGCGCCCGATCGGCCATGCTGCTATGCATGGCCACCCAGCCGATACTTGGAAACAGCATTGCATTCGGCGGCGGCGCCGAGGTTGTCACTGTCGCCACTGGCAGGGGGTACGGCGCCTGCAGCAACGTAAGCGGACTTTCCTCCCCCACCGTGTTGCTGACAAACCACGCCGCAGCGGGCGTTTTCTGGCGCGAGATGAACGCCTTCATCAATGCCTGATCAGGCACGCCTTCATGTACGTCGCCAAACACATGGCTAGGGGTGCCAGGCGGAGTGAATTGCATGAAGAAATTGGCAAAGCCTGCTGCCCACGGTTTTTCGAACAGGTTGATGCCGGTTGCCTGGGCCAGTGGTTGCCACACCTGCATCTGCATGTCGATCGTGTATTGCGCATACGCCGTGCCATTTGAATAGCCCCCTTCGGCGCCACTCCAGACATGGATCAAGTGCGCATATGAGCGCACTGCAAAATCGAGCCAGACCTTCGCTTCAGGCGATTCGCCCAGTGCCAGGACAGAAATCAGGCTCAGGTAGCCAAGTGCCTCGATACCGTGCGAGTCCAGCGGTGTCTGGTCGAGCCGGCCATTGGCCACCGCCAGATTATTGTAGATTGGGCGCGCGCGCAGAACCGCCATGTCCATCCAGGCCTTGCGCCGTGGCGCGTCCAGCTCATTCCAGAGCAAGTCGGCCCCCTTGGCCAGCACCAGCGACATCATGCGCGCCACCTGGTCTTGCGATGCAAAACTGGTTGCCCCCTCGGGATTGAGCGAAGCGATCTGGTCGCCTCGCGCAATGGCTTCTTGCAGATACTTCTTGTCGAGGGTGAGCCGATACATGAGCGCTGCGGCTTCAAGCTGCCGTATCACGCCACCCATCGTATTCGACACCAGCGTATATTGCGCGGAAACCGCCGCAGCGCCTGCCGTCGATGACAAGGTCGGGAAGGTCGCATTGGATACCGGCGCCAGTGAAATCATGCGCGTATTCACCTCGGTAGTGAGCTTGGCAAGGGCTCCGCCGCGGTCTGCGCGCATGGCAGCGGACCAGGTGCTTGCCGGCTGGAAGTTGGTCGCCAGTTGCCGCGGACGTGGGTGGGCAAGTATCGCCGTACCAATATTACTATTCTCGGGCACGACAAATTGTTTGGACGTAGCATCAATCATGAAACCACGCCAATCCGACCAGTCGATGACCGTGCTCAGAGGACGCACCCGCCACGCATACTGGCCAGCCTCCAGCGGCTGCGCGAGCAGGATGAAATTGCGGCTGACGGTATAGGACGTCGTCGTCCCGCCCTTACGTTGGATTTCAACGACATATTGCGCCGGATAAGTCCGATGACGCGCCCATGTGATGGAAGGGGGATTTTGCGGCTGCGTCTGTAATTGATCTGGCGCAGGGCGTACGATGCCTGGCGTGGCCGACATGACCCAGTCCGCCCGGCTGGGCAAACAAGTCACCAGCAGGCTGGCCAGCAGCAAGCCCGAACTGGACATTATTCTTGTAGGCATTTGATATCTCCTGATATAGAGGTGAAGGGCATGATAAGCGCCTCCCCGACTGCAGTCAGGCTTGCCGGTGACAATCACCAGTGAACATATCGGACTCAAGGGGGGAACTTCTTCAATTAAAACGGCAACAGGGAATAACGGCAGTGCCAGAAAAACCTGATTAATGTTGCATTCAGCCGTCACTATACACCAAGGAATTGTAAATAACTGTCGCTTGGAGACAACCACTCCACAAAAAAATATATACGCGCAGAGCCGCATGGAATGCGACTTAAGCAACCATTTACGAAAATGAAATGTGAAATATGGATAAATATAGCGCTTTAAGCATGACTAACCAACAAGCGAACAAATATCAAATAATTAATTCCAATTTCCCGGAAAAGGATTGAAGGAAATTTGCCATTTACGGCGAATGGCAAGTTTTGCCAAGGCACGGGATAGAAGCCGCTGCACGCGCCCATCAGCCCAGGAACCATGTAATCCATAGTGATGTACGCCATAAGTTTCCGCCGTCACATCCGCATACATGAATTGCCGGGGATTGCGCGCGATATCAGGATCATACGGATTAAACGGATAAAACGACTTGGGCGTCAGAATCCTGCTATGTTCCTCCCCCGCCAGGGCGACCGCACGTTTGAGGATATGCGGCGAAGTGGCAAACATCTGGCGCTTGCTTAGCTCATCAGCGATAAGACTGCGCGCATGCTGCATCGTTAAATCACCAGCCTGACAGGCGATAAATGCGGTGGCAATTGAACGCTTGCTTTCACGTGCCAGCAGGCAGTCCACGCCAATTAATAATTCATCAATCGGACGGATCAACTCAAGATCGGTATCCAGATAAATGCCGCCATGCGCCACCAGTGCGTCAAAACGAACCCAATCGGCGACAAATGCCCATTTTTTTTGCTTGATCGCCGCGCGACAATAGGCATTATCCAGATTGGAATTACTCTCATTCCACAGCTTGATTTCATAATCGGGACAGTATTTTCTCCATGATGCCACGCACCGCTCGTGCAAGCCATTCATCTGTCCATCGCCAAACCAGCAATAATGTATTAGCTTAGGTATCATATTTATTGAGGCATCAAACGCCGTAGTAAGAATATCTTTAAAATAGCCACTAGAGAAACATGCACGAGAAATGCGCTGACACTGCCTAGCAGGCCGTAGTGCGAGGTCAGCAGCCATAACATCAGCAAGTAAAAGACATTCGACCCTATCGCGATAATAGTCGTCTGCCGCAACTTGCCAAGCGACCAATATAAGGCATGCGTCGTGACGAAGGTTCCCGCCAGCATGGCGCTGGCCAGCACCACGGCGAACTCCCATGGATAACTCTGCAGGCCAGAAAATATCAACGGCATCCATAACGTTTGGCTGGCAAAGCACAGCGCTCCTGCGACCAGCGAAACGCCTGAAAGCACGCGCAGCGTTTTCAGCCACAGCGTAAAAGCACCGCGCACGTCGCCCGCGTTCACGCGTGAAGCAAATTCGGGGATGGAGGCTGAATAGAACGGGGCACTGGCCATATTCACCAGGGCATAAATCCGCTTCAGGATACTGAATACGCCGAGGTACTCTCCCGACAGGGAAAAGCCCAGTATTACGCGGTCCAGCTGAGCCACGGGCAAGTCACAGATCGCCTGGAAAGTACTCCAGCGTCCAGCTCTAACTATGCGACCTTGATCCACGGTGCTGGCCTCGAGGCTGCCATCGAGTCCTTTCCTGGCCAAGTGAATATATAAAAAGAGGCCCGCACAGCGCAGCGCTTCCGGCACAAAATAGGCCAATACCAGCATGAAAGCGCTCGGCGAAAAATGCGCTGCCAAAAATAGCGACAGCAGGCGTAACAGACTGCTCAGCAAACCAGCCAGCATCAACACCTGATATTTGTTAATCAGGCGAAAATAAGCCGTAGGGGTGCCCACAATGGGAAAAATGGCCGCCAAGGCCAGCAATATCAGCTGCGACAAAGAAAAGGTGCTTAGCTGGCTTAGCTGAAACAGCTTCAGTATCAGCATCACGGTCATGACGCCGCACACCGCGATCAATTCGAAACGCGCGCTTTTCCAGACAGCGGCACTCAGTGCCTGCGGCAACAGGCGGCGGCCGGGCAACTCAATCAGCAATCCTTGCCAGTACTGAAAATTGCACACGGTGAACACGGCCAGCGCAATTGACTGCACCAACACCAGGTGACCGAATGCGGCGATACCAATAATCTTCAGGCTGAGTGGAATGGCAAGTACGCTGACGCCTGCCGAAGCTATGTTCAGCAGAAACATCATCGAACTGTTCTTGAGCAAATTATTAAAACTGCTGCGCGAATGGCTCATCGTCCCGGCAGTGCCCCGGCACGCGCTGTGCGCGGCTTCTGAAGCGGCTGAGCAGCTGCCGCATCCGCATGACGGTAACGGCAGAAATGTACGATACAGCCCAGACTGAAAAACATCAGCAATTGCAAGGTGGACTCATCAAGCAAGGCACGGTTGTAGATCACTGTCGTACTGAGCATGATCATTGTGACTGTACTGACATCCACTATCGCCAGCCGTTCCGGATCTGCCCCCGAGAATTTCACGTAACGCAGCCCCGCCACGATGCCCGTCAGGGGAATGGCAAGGAAGGCCAGCAAGCCGAGGACGCCGACATCCCATAGCAACGCGGAAATGGCCGTGGCGTTGATGGCCAGGCGACGATAACGCACCGCAACAATACCTTGTCCCGTACCTGCATTCGTGGCGCTTGCTCCTGGCCCGTAACCGACCAGCCGCTCCACCAGGGTGGGCATGGGGTCGCGATACCATAGATACATGGAAGCGCCGCGCCCCACCTCGCCAGTGGTGTAGTTGACACTGCGTGGGTCAAAGAAATACCCGCCCGTCCGGTCGAGCTTTTCTTCCACCGTCTTGCCGCCACCGATCACATCCCCCCAGTACAGTGCCTTATAGGCACCATACGTGCCACCCATAAACAGGCCAATAAACAGGCCAAAGGTAATAAAAGCAAAGATGTTTTTCAGCACGCGCTGGCGCAGGATCAAAAAGAGGGTCAAAGGCAGCCAGATAAAAACTGCCTTGACTTCGCCCAGGATACTGATTGCCAGAACCACCGCCAGCATAGCCGCTGGCAGCAAAGGGCCGCTCAGGCCGCGTACCCAGCGCGCCACCACATACAGCAGGCCGCTCGTGCTGAACAAGACCAGCGTAGCGCTCATGCCCAGTCCGAAAGTGCCAACGACACCATCCCAACCCAAGCTGCTCATCATGAAGAAATGCTGATAAATTACAATTGGCAACTGGATCACAGTGACGATGGCGATCAGCTTCCAAAGCGTCTGGAGCCGGTTCAACGGCCATTCAAACCAGTACAGCGCAAACAGCACACCAAACATGGGTACGCAAAAGCGAAAGGCGGAAATCATCTTGGGCAAACTCAAGTGCCCAATGGCCATGCCGAAGAAAAAGAAGGACAAGTAGAGGAATGAGGCAACGATGACGGCGCTGGCGCCAAAAGCGGGCTTCGGCGCACGCTCGCGGCGTCCATTGAAGGAACTCAACTCAAGAATGGCTCGGGCGAAGAACAGGGCGCCGAGGCCACTGCCCAGCCATGCCGCCAAACGCAGGTTGAACGCATACTGCGCCATGCCCTGCACCAGGAAAGTAAACACAAACAGGACCGGCAGCAAATTTTTCGTGTTGACCACCGCAACTACCGGCACGATCAGCATGATACCGGCGAGAATGAGGGTCAATTGGTTCGAACCGAGCGCCACCACGGCACCGAGCAGCAGCGCCAGAAAGGCCACTGCAAGCGCAATAAATACGGTGGAAGCACCCGGCATGCGCAAGCCCGCGTTTTTGCGGCGGGGGGAATTCGTTTGCGGCACACCTGCCGGGCTTAGCTTAGCTCGAAAAAAACTCATCTTGATTCCAATTTGGGTGCAGGCTTGCACCACATTGATTGTTTGGGCGGCAAAGCAGGCAACCTCGCCAGGCAGGCGTTAGCTGCCCTGGCCCGAGAAATGACGACGATGCGCCGGTGTCATGGAGGACAGCATCTGATTGACAAACTCCTGGGCTAAAGTAAAGCCACGCGCATTATCCTGCGTAATCGTCGACACGCGCATCAGGGTAGCGTCCGGAATGCGGCCATCCAGCGCATAGGCCAGCTTGACCTTTTTCATCTGCCAGATGTCGTTAACCGCCTTCTCGCCAACCACGACCCAATAAATGATCGGCTCATTGCGATTATTTAAAGTTGCCACCAGGCGCGAGGCAGGAATGCTGCCGGCGATCGTCTCCAGTGGTTCATGCGTGGTGGCGCCGACCGCGAAGCCCTGGCCACCATAACAGCCTTCGGGGAAGTGAACCGACAAATTGTCGCTTTGATCCGTTCCGTAGGCAATCGATAGCATGATGCGTTCGCCATCACGATTGACATAGGTGCGCGTCAGGGTCTGGTTATAAATTTTGTTGATTTCCGCTAGCGCCGTCGGATTGACAACGGCGGAAATCTGCGTACGGTCTTCCTGCCAGTCGCCGAACTCGGCAGGAATCGCCGTTTCCAGCATAATTTTCGGCCGGCTGTCAGCGATGCGGATCGTGGGGGTCGCACGCTGTCCGAGCCATAGTGCGGACAACATGCACAGACCCAGTATCACGCCGCTGATCCAAGACTTGCTCACTTGCGTATGCGTATTCATGGCTGGCCTCCCCGGCTGCGTTTGCTATTGCCGCGGCGCACTATCCATTGCAGCAAGGTGTCGAGACTAATAATCAGTATCAGGGCGCTGATGAAGAGCACCATGCCGGCAAAACCATGCAGGAAACCTTGACCTGCGGCATCACCAAAATAATACGTGATGAGCGTGAGCGTCACGACGCGTATCACATTGGCGGTAAAGGAAATCGGGATGATCAGCGTCGCCAGGACGATATTGCGGAACGGTGAAGTATGGCGCACCAGATTCAGGTAGAACAAGCCCAGCGCCTCAAGCGTCAACAATGTCTGCAAACCGGCACACGCATCGGCGACCAGCAACTGATATTGTCCGATCTGCAGAATCACGCCACTGCGTGCGATGGGATAGCCGGCCCAGAACAACAGGTGTTCCGTGACATAGGAAACGGCGATCTTCATTGGCAGCGTCAATGCCGAGACAATAGCGCTAGGCAATGGGATCATGAAAAACATGAAGAAAAACGGGAACCACACGGCACGCAGCGAAGCCGTGCCAAACTTGAAGCAGACAAGCGACATCGTCACGACAACAAAGGAGCCTATCTCGAACGCCAGGATCTGTTGCGAGACGCCCGCGACATACAGCAGCAGGCCAAATACGAACATGACCGAACCCAGCACAGGGGAACCGCGGGGATCAGCACGTTCCAGGAGCTTGGCGCGCTGGTGATACAGCAGCCACACGGACAGCGCCAAAATGATCGGTCCATGCGCCTGGTCTTCTGTCGCCCAAATACCATGGAAAAGCGAGTAAAACGATGGCAGGTACAGCGCCAGGAAGCCAACAATGATCGGCAACCATTCCAGAATGATCGCGCGCGACGGCAACTTGCCGCGCGCTGACGCAGGATGGCTCAGCGTACTCATCAAAAATCTACCAGCACGGAACCGACGACTTCGACGCCGCTTTGCACCATTTGTTCCGTCATCGCATGGATATCGTGCAGCAGCGTGTAATTCTTGCGCGCCACCAGCAGCACGCCACCAGCCCGGGTTGCCGTGATCAAGGCATCGGAACCAACGGAAAAAGCGGAGGTATCGTACAGCACCACATCATAGCGGGACTCCAGCTGCGCATTGAGTCCGCTAAACGGCGAACGGCTCAGCATCTCCTGCGGGTTCGGAGGAAGCGTACCGGCGCCCAGCACGGACAGATCGACAAAGGAGTCGATTTTCGTGATGGCATCCTGATCAGCGCGTCCGGCCAGCATGTCCGACAGCCCCTGCCGGCCCTTCAAATCAAAGATCTCATGCTGACGCGGCGTACGCAGGTTGGCATCCACCAGCAAGGTGTGCTCCCCAAGCTGTGAAAATACCACGGCCAGGTTAGCAGCGAACAGGCTCGCGCCTTCGCCGGGATTAACGGACATCACGACCAGCGCCTTGTGGTCGCGCGCAAACCAGCGCAACATGAGTTGGCTGCGCACAGCGCGCAACGTTTCCACTTGGGCACTGAATGGCTGGTAGGCCGCCACCAGCTTGTCGGAAAAATCCCCCTGCCCCGCTTGCAGATAGGGGTAGTCGAACTGGCGCGCCAGAACTTGCTGGATATCGGCTTCCGTCACAAGTCCAAGGCGCTGTGCGGCTTCGCCAAAACGAATGCCCAGTTCTTTTTGCATGCGCAATACGCGCTCGGCATTTTCAGGCGAAATCTTGCCCGATTCAAGCAGCAAGCCGCCTATGCTCGAGTCGCCGCCACGCGGCAGGGTTGGGGTGGTCTGAACAGAATGTGGGACTGGATTCATGATGCTTTCCAATAAAAATTAATTTGCGCGCAAAGAGCGCGGCAACAGCGACCAGAAACGGTTCCCCCGTGAACGGGCTGGCGCATTCCAGGCAATGCTGCCAAGCATGGGCAACTGCAAGGCATCGGAAAGATCATTTTCAGAACGCACGCGGCGATCCAGCATTTCAGCCAGCAAGGCCACACCGATACCGAACATTGTGCCAAGGAACAGGGCCAGTACCGTATTCAACAAGACCTTGGGACCCGCCGGCTGGCTAGGTGGCACTGCAGGGTTCAACAGCGAGATATCGGACTGCTCGGATTGCCCTTCCAGGCGCGTCTGCGACAGGCGCTGCGATGTCGCCTCGAAAGCACGCTGGGCGCTTTCCACATCCTTTTGCAACACGCCCATCTCGTCCCGGGTACGGTTCAATTCCAGCACTTTCGCCTTTTGCGCGGCAAGCGCGGCACGAATGGCAGCTTCGCGCTGCGACATGATCTGCGCATTGTTGCCGACGCTATTGGAAGTAACACGCAGGCTTTCCTTCAGGTCACTGCGTAATTTATCCACTTCAGCCTTTGCGGACTGATACTGCGGGTGATTGGTGCCCAATCGCTGGCCAATTTCGGCAAGCTTCGATTCGGCGCTACCCAGCCCCACCTTCAGGCTCTGGATCAGCGGATTGGCCGCCACGTCGGGCGATTCGGCAAAGGCACCGCCCTGCGCCATGCGCTGGCGCGACGTCGCTTCCATTGCCAACCCTTGTGCCGCGACCAACTGCGCCGACAGGTCGTTGAGGCGGTTCGACTCGACATCGAGGCGGTTATCCAGGCTCACGATGCCATTTTTTTGTTGATACTCGGACAGACGGCTTTGTGCGCTCTCCAGGGCATCGCGCAACAGCTTCGTCTGTTCCGTGAAATACGTCGATGCCTTTCTCATGGGATCAACTTTAAGTTGAATACTGGTCTTTTGATACTCATCAGCAAAGGCATTGGCTACTGCCGCAACAAATTGCGGATCGCTACCCTTGAAACTGATGTCGACCACGCTACTTTCGTGCGAGGGAACAATTTCCAGCTTGGCCAACAGTAACTCGGCAAGCCAATCACGCACATTGCCCACGCCCTTCGAGGCTTCATTGAACTGCGCAATCACGGCTGGACTTTCCGCCAGGTGCAATTGATCGACCACACGCAGTGCAACATTCTTGCTGCTGATAATATCAATCTGCGTTGCCATGTAGCCAGGTAACAACTGTCCAGGCATCGCCATCCCGGTGACGGGATCAATGCCCTTGTAGTTCATCAGTACCGACGCCGATGCCTTGTATGTCTTGGGCAGCAGCGCGCTGACGATGACGGTCGCGCCCACCGTAATCAGCAAGGTAATGATCAATATCCATTTGCGCGCACGCAGGATAAGTAAAAATTGTGAAAAATTCATGGTACAGCTCTCATATCAGAGAAATCGGTTCAGACAAATCATCCGGACGTGCGCGACGCAAATTAAAACAGGCTTTCCCTGACATACACGACGTCGTCGGTTTGCAGCAGATCATCGTGCTTCGCTTCAATCGTTTCCAATTTACCAGCGGTGTCGCGGCGCTTGATGCGCATGCTGCGCTCCGTGCCACGCTGCGTCAGGCCGCCACCGACAGACAGCGCCTGCAGGACGGTCATGCCCCGTTCGAGGCGGAAGGTCCCAGGTCGCTGTACTTCTCCATAGATATAGAAACGCGGCGTGCGTTCCACGTAAATCACGTCGTTGCCAGTCAGATTAACGTCACGGTCCAGTGAACCGGCGCGCACCATTTCGATAATGTCGATCACTTCCTTGCTGGTCTTGCCATCACGCTTGCGGATCAGATTGATGGTATCGCCCGCATCGGCTGTAAAGCCGCCCGCCATTGCCAGCACATCCATCAGGCTGCGCTTGCCTTCGAGCGGATAACGTCCAGGGCGATTCACCTGCCCCAGCACGGATACCTGCTGGCTCTGCAACGAAGTTACGATGATATTGACCTGTGCCTTGCGCAGAAAACCGCCGCCTTCGAGAAGGTTGCCAATTTTCTTTTCGGCAGCGGCAACGGAAAGCCCGCCAATGGGCACAGCCCCAACCAGAGGAAACGTGATCTCACCCGCTTCGCTGACGCGCGTTTCCAGACCAAGGTCCGGGCTACCGTACACGGAGATTTTCAGCACATCGCCTGCACCGAGCAAAACATCGGCGGCACCGGCGACACCAGCGGTCAGCGCAAAAAAGGCTGCCATCATCCACATTGCAAGTCGTTTCATGATTTGCCTGCTTCCATAAAAATTGCGTTCATCTTATACCGGGCATTACTTCAGCCCAGCTGCTCCACGTTCATTCATTTCGTTCGACACTGCTGCCGGCGCGGCAGGCGCTGACGCCGGCGGGGCAGCCGAAGCCGAAGCAGCTGTCGAGGCTGCGTCCTTGCCCGCTGCAGGCTTGTTCAGATATTCGATCTTTGCCGTTGCGCGCAAACGCTTGAGCTCAGCATCGGCCACTTCCTTGGTTTTCTTATTGGCGAGAAACTGTTCGATTTGCGGCGCCGCCTGGGCCAAGGTCACTGGGCTATCCTTGATATCGACCAGCGAAATCAGCAAGGTACGGTCGCCTTCGCGAATGATGAATAACTGCCCTTTTGGCATGGTCAGCAGCTTCCCGCTCAACTCCGGCGCCAGATCGGCGCTCGAGCGGGATAATTGCGTACGACCATACTTGACCTGATGCGTGTCGAGCCAGGCGGCCACGTCATCGAGCGACTTGGCTGCGTCCATTGCAGCCTTCAGCGCATCATTCATATCGGCGCTGGCAATAATCAACTCGCGCATATCGAACTGCTTGCGCTGGCTGAAATACTGTGGATTCTTTTCAAAATACGCTTCCACCTCGGCCTTGCCCGGACGGGGCAGCGCACCGATCTTTTTCTGCATATAGGCCTGTGCAATGATCAAAGACTTCGCGCGCTCGACCGCCTGCACTACCTTGGGGTCCCGGTCCATCTTTTCCTTGACCGCTTCGTTCAACAGCAATTGGCGATCGATCAGCGATTCCAGCAGTTGCTTGCTCGCGGCTTCTTGCTGCACAGCCTGTACATTGGCACGCTGCATTTCCTCATTGAGCTGAAGAACAGTAATTTCCTCGCCATTCACACTTGCCAGTGCCTGCCCGGCCTTTTTTTCCTTATTGCCACACGCGGCCATCCCTACTGCAGTCAGCAAGACCAAGGCCGAACACAGCATACGAGAGTTCAGTTCCGGCACGTGGACACTCCAACGTTGTTTATGCAAGAGGTTCAAAATTACTCCTTTAGTTCAGAAAAGAAATCGATCACGACAATTTAATGACAAAAAACACAACTATACTATCAAAAAATATTGCCAAAATAACAGATTTCTCATGAAATTATGGGACTTGGCCACATAATTGTCAATATTATAAATATGATACACAATGTACAAGAGCCGCCGGAAAGTATTTGCTTAAAAATCCATTAAGCAGATTTAAAAACAACTGTTTCCAGGAAAACTCACAGCCAGAGCCATTTCATTCCTTACCTACAGATTAACAAAATAGCATTTCTTGTGCTTGGTACGTATGTAGTTTCCTGCGGGCACGCTGTCGTAACGCGTTCCCGCGCAGGATCGGCGAGGATGGGGCCGTAGTCTGAAGCGCAGCATGGACAAACCACCGGCGGGTGAGAAGGCGAAGCCATGCGAACCAGGCCGGCTGCCGGCAAGACAACCGAAGCAATACGCGTGGCCACCTGCCGTCACATGATGCTGTCGCACCTTTCTCATATTGTTCTTTGCATTACGCCTGGTTCGCCGGAACGGACCATGGGCCCGTACTTCGAATGCTTGCTTCATTTTAACGCGTATTGATCTGACGCAAAACAAATTCCCTACAGTGTTGCGGCGTCACTGCACTCAATGGGCATTGTCACGCTTGAGTACAACTTTCACCGTGCGCATGATGATCCACAGATCCAGCCAGAGTGACCAGTTGCGCAGGTAGTCGAGGTCAAAATGAATGCGCGCTTCCATCTTGTCCAGGGTTTCTGTCTCGCCGCGCAATCCATTCACCTGCGCCCATCCCGTAATGCCGGGCTTGACCTTGTGACGCAGCATGTAGCCTTTGATCAACTTACGATACTGCTCATTGTGCGCCACCGCATGGGGACGCGGCCCGACTATGCTCATGCGCCCCTGCAACACATTGATAAATTGTGGCAGTTCATCGAGTGAACTGCGACGCAGGAAACCGCCGATGCGCGTGACGCGCTGGTCGTTCTTCGTGGCCTGCACCACCTTGTCGCCATCCTCGCTGACCGTCATCGAGCGGAATTTATACACAATAATTTCCTCGCCATACAGGCCATAGCGGCGCTGGCGGAAAATCACGGGACCTTTCGAGGTCATCTTCACGGCAATGGCGATGATCAGCATCACTGGCAACAACATGATCTGGATCAGCAGGCCCAGCACGATGTCGCTGCCGCGCTTGACCATGCTGTTAAAGCCCGTGAACGGCGACTCACGGATGGCGATCACCGGCATGCCGCCCACATTATCGAAGCGCGCCTGCATCAGGTCGAAGATATAGATATCCGGCAGGAAGTACACGGACGCCGTCGTATCCTGCAATTCATCGAGCATCTTGCGGATGCGCGGCTGGGCTGAAATCGGCTGGCTGATGAATATCATCTTGATATTATGTTCGCGCACATAGGCGGCAATATCAGCCATCTTGCCCAGCATGGGTTCACGCATCTTCTCCGGCCATCGGTCATCGGTACGGTCGTCAAAAAACCCCCGCACGCTCATGAACAGGTTCGGATTGCGCTCCACGGTCGTGGCAAACTTCAGGCTGGCGTCATTGGCGCCAATGATGACGACCGAGCGCACTTCGCTGTCGCGCCCGGGATCGGCCACCATGCGCCGTGCGGCAAGATGACTGAGCAGCAATATGAATGGCGTCAGCAGAAACCAGGCCAGTACCAGCTCGCGGTCGAAATGGAACGCCAGTCCCGTCGCCGAGCCGAGAAAGATCAGAATCAGGGCGGTAATGCCCCAGCTGACAAAGACATCGCGGGCGTAAGCGAGCATGCGGCCGCTGCGCCACGTACGGTAGGGGTCGACATACTGAAACACCGACGATGAAATAAAAAACGCCAAAATCATCAGCACCAGCGAATAACCGGTAAAAGGCGAACCCGACAGGACTGACAGCAGGTACAGCATACCCATGATGATCAATGGGTCGAGGATGCGCTGGAAAAACGAAATCAGGGGTATATCATTGACCGTCATAATACTCATCAGAACTGGATGCTGGCGTTAATGGAAGCGCCTTTGGCACGGTAACTACCTGTGTTGATAATGGGAGCGCCTCTGCGCGTATCGCGGAATGCGCTGACGCCCAATTGAATATTGGGCCGCGGCGCATAAGTCAGACCGATGCTGGCCGTCTTCGTGGTGTCGTCGACATCGACGGGCAGCACCAGGCCGCTCGCTGCGGAAAAATCGCGTTTCTCGCGCCGCAGTTGCGCATCCATGCGCACTTTGGCCGAGATATCCCAGGCAGCGGCAAGGCTGGCGCCATTGTTCAAGCTACTGGTAATCAAGGAATTTTCCACTGCAGCAAATTCATGCCACAGGCTCCCCGTAAAACGCACCTTGCCGAGCGGGGCCCAGTTCACGGTGATGCGCCCATTGGCACCGCTGGAATCGCGTCCGGAAAATAGCTCGTTCTTGCGTTTCACCCAGCCGCCAAGCAACTGCACTTGCGTCACGCCGCTGAGAATCCAGTAAATATTCGCCTTCACCTCGTCCTGCTCATACCCCTGTTCAATACCGAACGCAGCCAGGTTTTCCCGGTTCGGATAGCTCCCTTTCAAATGGCGCAGTTGTATGCCGATCCGGCTTCCGCTGGCGGGCAAATAATCGAAACCCAGCTCAATGGCATCTTCTTGCCTGTTGGAAAATCTTTGCGCAATCGAATCATAACTATATCGATCGCGCGAGAATCCCCCCCGCACGCGCCAGCTGGGATGAAAGCGCCAGCCGCCATTCGCATACTCGCGGCGTATCGTGCGCAAGTTACGTTCCGAGCTTCGCAAATCGCTGAATGGCGTCAGGGTCTGCGCATAGCTGGCACCCACGTGGCCTTCGAGGTGATTCGCAATATGCCACTCGAGATCAGCCAGATAATCCTTGCCCGTGTAGTTGAGCTGGTCAAAATGATCAAAATAGACGCGTGACCACTTTACCTGCCCCGTCAGCAATTGCCGGCCGATGGGACGATTGATCAGGAATCCCGCTTGCACCTGGCGCGAGGTGTCGGAGCGCTGCCCATCAAAACCGGGCACATTGTCATCGACGCGGAACAGATTATCGTCATACGAGTACGAGGTCGCAATAAAAGGCGAAATCGTATCGCTGATAGCGGCGCCAGCCGGCAAACTGCATGCCGCGCCACCGGCCGCCAACAGCGTAGCTGGCAATATGCGCGCCAGAGCCGAAGCCAAACGGTTGCGCTGCAATCCTGGTTGCCCGATACGGGCCTGGCAATGATACGGTGAAGTCAACATGGGCATTGTCTTTGAAAGAGCAAACAGTTGGTTAGCAATATTACCAGTAAGTCCAGTGGCCGCCGGAAATAA
Source organism: Janthinobacterium sp. SUN128 (assembly GCF_030587275.1). NCBI lineage: Bacteria > Pseudomonadati > Pseudomonadota > Betaproteobacteria > Burkholderiales > Oxalobacteraceae > Janthinobacterium > Janthinobacterium sp. SUN128. The sequence goes on from NZ_JAPWHY010000002.1 coordinate 97,369, forward strand.
TCCAGAGTCCCAGCACGCCGTTGGTGACGCCATGCGCCAGGATAGGCGACCACAGGTTCTGGCTGCGCATGTACAGCAGACTATACGCGGCGCCGGCAACGATACCGGCCAGCCACAAATTGTGTTCAAAACCAAACAGTACCACGCTGACAACAAAAGCCTTGGCACTGGCCAGGCGTGGCTGAAATTTCAGGAAATCAGGGGCATCGATCCAGCGCAGCAGGAAGGAGCGCCAGAACAGCTCTTCCATCACGGGCACCACCAGGGCCGCTCCGGCGATGCGCAGCACCACCAGGCTCCACTCGATCTGCCCGTCATTGCGCGGATCGAAGCCATCGGCACTGCCGATCATCATCCAGCCTGCGTCAAGGTTAATCCACAACAGAAAAACAACAAGCCCGGTGGCCAGCGCCACCGCCAGAGCACGCGCGCCCAGCGGCATCCACCGCAGTTCCGTGTAACTGCGGCGCCAATACAACAACATGCCCAGCACGACGCCGATCTTGACGGCGTACAGCCAGCGCAGGTCCTGCGCGGCAAAGCCCGCCCGGCCCAGCATGTCGGCGATAAAGATAAAGGAGAGGTAGGCCAGGAATGGCGCTACCCGGGGCAAGGCGGCGCGGTCAAACATGCCGATGCGCACCGGAGGTGGAACCACGCGCCGGACGCCATGGTCCGGTGCGCGTGTTTTTGATAACAAACATGCATCCCCCGATGTAAAAAATATAATTATATAATTATATCAAGCTGAACCGTTGCCGTGGCAAATAATCCTAACTTAATTACAACAGGAGAGGTGGAAAACAATCAACCGTTGGCGCGCGCCTCGATCTGCTCCCACTTTTCCAGCGCTTCCAGCAGTTCGCCTTCGATCTCGGCCACGCGCGCATTCAGGCGCTTGCCTTCGGCCGGCGTCTTTTTGTAGAAGTCCGGGTGCGACAGCTCGGCGGCCAGCACCGATTGCTCGTCTTCCAGCTTGGCGATCAGTTTCGGCAACTCTTCCAGCTCGCGCTGTTCCTTGTAGCTGAGCTTTTTCTGCTTGGCGGCCGGCGCGGCAGCCTCGACCTTCACGGCCGGCTTGCTGGCGGGCGCCGTGGCGATCGGCAAGGTGCGCACGCGCTCCCAATCCGTGTAGCCGCCGACGAATTCGCGCCACTTGCCCTCGCCTTCGGCGACGATCACTTGCGTGACCACGTTGTCGAGGAAGGTGCGGTCATGGCTGACAAGGAAAACGGTGCCCGTGTATTCTTCCAGCAACTCTTCCAGCAATTCCAGGGTATCGATATCCAAGTCATTGGTCGGCTCATCGAGCACCAGCACGTTGGCCGGCTTGGCGAACAGGCGCGCCAGCAGCAAACGGTTGCGCTCGCCACCGGACAGCGACTTGACGGGCGAACGGGCACGCTCCGGCGCGAACAGGAAGTCGTTCAGGTAGGTCATCACGTGACGGCGCTGGCCATTGATCTCGACCCAGTCGCTGCCTGGCGCGATGGTTTCCATCAGGTTGGCCTCTTCGTTCAGCTGCGTGCGCATCTGGTCGAAATACGCCACTTGCAGCTTCGTGCCCAGGCGGATGGTGCCCGTGTCCGACTCTTCCTGGCCCAGGATCATCTTCAGCAAGGTGGTCTTGCCGGCGCCGTTGGCGCCGATCAGGCCGACCTTGTCGCCACGCAAGATGGTGGCGCTGAAATCCTTGACGATGACCTTGTCGCCATAGATCTTCGAAACGTTTTCCAGGTCCGCCACAATCTTGCCCGAGCGTTCGCCGGCCGATACGTCCAGCTTGACCTGTCCCTGCTGTTCGCGGCGCGCATTGCGCGTCAGGCGCAGCGCTTCCAGGCGGCGCACGCGGCCTTCGTCACGCACGCGGCGGGCCTTGACGCCCTTGCGTATCCACACTTCTTCCTGCGCCAGGAACTTGTCGAACTTGGCGTTTTCCACTTCCTCGATTTCCAGCTGCTCCGCCTTGCGGGTCTGGTAAGCCGTGAAATTGCCCGGGTACGACAGCAAACGGCCGCGGTCGAGCTCGATGATGCGCGTGGCGACATTGTCGAGGAAGGAACGGTCATGGGTAATGAACAGTACGCTACCCTTGAAGTCGCGCAACAAGCCTTCCAGCCATAGGATGGAGCTGAAGTCCAGATGGTTGGTGGGCTCATCGAGCAGCAGCACGTCAGGCGCCGAGACCAGCGCGCGCGCCAGCGCCACGCGCTTTTGCATCCCGCCGGACAGGGTCTTCATCAGCATGTCGCCCGTCAGGTTCAGACGGTCGAGTACGGTTTCCACCTTGTTCGGCAAGCTCCATGCATCAGCCGCATCGAGTTTGACCTGGATGTCGTGCATGCGTTCCATCAGTTCGTCGTCTTTGCCCTGGCCAAACTGGCCCGTCAGCGCATCGTATTCCTTCAGCCACGCCTGCGATTCGCCCATGCCGGAAGCGACGGCATCGAACACGGACATTTCCGGGTCGAATTGCGGCTCCTGCTCCACATACGCGATCTTGATGCCTTGCTGCATCACCAACAAGCCGTCATCGAGCTTGAACTTGCCCGAAATAACCTTCAACAGCGACGATTTACCCGTGCCATTGCGGCCGATCAAGCCGACCCGCTCCGTGGTTTCCAGTGAAAATTCCGCGTGATCGAGCAGCGCGACGTGACCGAACGCAAGTTGCGCCGATGAAAGAGAAATGACAGCCATAATGAGTAAGAGTGCTCGGGCGCCGTCTCGCGCACACCGCGTGGTGTGCAAAACAGCCGCCGATTAGATGAATGAAGCACGCATTGTACCGATAACTCGGACTTCAATCGCCATCGACCAGTAACTACCGCCTGGATTACCACAGGCTGCCGACGCGCGTTGCGTGGAAACGTGGTGTCGCCAGCAGGAATCGAACCTGCATTTAAGTCTTAGGAGGACCTTGTACTATCCATTGTACGATGGCGACACGCGCAGCGGCATTATACAGGCAAGCGCCCGTCATTGACAGCGTGGCAAGCGTGCGTTTGACGGGCCATTCAGGCCAGGATATCCGGACGCCCGCGGCGCCGGACCCTAATCAACACGCCCAGGCCAGCCAGCAGCAAGCCATAGGTGGCAGGTTCCGGTACCGCGCTGACAGTAAATATCTGGATGGCGCCAAAGGTCACATTGTTGCCCTGCCAAGTCGACCCATCGAGCAGGCTGATGCCGGAGAGGGGTTGGCCCAATGCATTATAGGTGTACAGAAAAGAGCCGCCGTTGTGCGTCAGGTCGCGCGGCACATACAAGTCATGCCCATAGCCGAAGGTGGGGCCGTAATCGGCATGATTGTACGTTTGATCCTTGCCGATTTCGTCGCCATTGAAATACTGTTTCAATTGGGGCCGCATGAAGCCTGACGTCAAATTGAACAGGAAGCCTGTACGCTGGCTATCGTCCATGGTCACATGCATGCCGTCGGTGGAACTCCAGCTTTGCGGATTGTAACCGCCAATCAGCCAGGTCTGTCCGGTGCTGTTGGTTGCTTCCATGACAGAAAAAGTACGTCCCTTGCCGTCAGATGCCTTGTGAAAATCCAGCGAGGTATCGCCCGCCGCCTTGGTATAAATATTCGTCAGCGACAGGCGCCCTTCGCCGAGCCAGGTTTCCAGCTGTGCCTGATAGCCGGGGGAGAGTAGCGACGTACCGGATCCCGCCTGCGCGCTCAGGCAGAAAACCATACCGGCCACGGCCAGAACCACATTCCTTGTCACTTTGAAATTAGTACGCATCCTCTACCTCGACTGTCAGTATTTAAAACCGGCGTATTTTCCGGTTGCCAAATATAACACGATAGATAATGTTTTTATATTTATTATTTAGATGCCAATATACAATATTTCGTAGCAGAAATTCATCCCGGCAACACCGCCGTCACCTCGATCTCGACCTTCGCCCTGTCTTCGATCAGTCCCGCCACCTGCACCGCCGTCATGGCCGGAAAATGCTTGCCGATCAGCTCGCGGTAGGCAAGGCCGATTTGTGGATATGCCGCCACATATTCCTTCTTGTCCAGTACATACCAGTTCATGCGCACGATGTGCTCGGGCAAGGCGCCCGCCTCGGCCAGCACGGCGACGATATTTTGCAAGGCCTGGCGCACCTGTGCCGCAAAATCGTCCGTGTGGAACAGGCCCTGCGCATCCCAGCCTATCATGCCGCTGACGTACACCGTGCGCCCGCTGGCGGCAATGCCATTCGCATAGCCGCGCGGCCTGGCCCATCCCGGTGGTTGTAACACTTGCATATTGTTTTCCTCGTTGTTCATGCGGTTCATGCGTCCGCTGCCTCGCGCAGCAGTTCGCGCGCGATGATCAATTGCTGTACTTCGCTGGCGCCCTCATAGATGCGCAAGGCGCGGATTTCGCGGTACAGGCGCTCGACCGGATGCCCGCTGACCACGCCCATGCCGCCAAACAGTTGCACGGCCGCGTCGATCACCTGCTGCGCCGTTTCCGTGGCCGTCAGCTTGGCCATGGCCGCTTCCTTCGTCACCTTGCGACCCTGGTCGCGCTGCCAGGCGGCGCGGTAGGTGAGCAGCGCGGCCGCGTCGATGCCGGTGGCCATCTGCGCCAATTTGGCCTGCGTCAGCTGAAAGTCCGCCAGGGTCTGGCCAAACATCTGGCGCTTTGTCGCGTGGCGCAGCGCTTCGTCGAACGCGCACCGCGCAAAGCCCAGCGCCGCGGCGGCGACCGAGGTGCGGAACACGTCGAGTGTCGCCATCGCCACCTTGAAGCCCTGCCCCGCCTCGCCTAGGCGCTGCGACACGGGCACGCGGCAGTTGACGAAGCGCAGGCGCGCCAGCGGATGCGGCGCGATCACGGCGATGCGCTCGGCGATTTCCAGGCCGGGATTGTCGGCGTCGACGATGAAGGCGCTGATGCCGCGCGCGCCGGGCGCCTCGCCCGTGCGGGCGAACACCACGTAAAAGTCGGCGATGCCGCCATTCGAGATCCACGTCTTTTCGCCGTCAAGCACATACTCGTCGCCATCGCGGCGCGCCGCGCACGCCATGGCCGCCACATCCGACCCGGCCTGCGGCTCGGACAGGGCAAAGGCGGCGATGCGCTTGCCGCTGGCCACGTCCGGCAGATAGCGCGCCTTGTTGTCGGCGCTGCCGAACAGGCCGATGGCGCCCGAACCGAGTCCCTGCATGGCAAAGGCGAAATCGGCCAGGCCGTTATGGCGCGCCAGGGTTTCGCGCATCAGGCAAATGGCGCGCGTATCGATCTTGCCGTCGATACCCGTGGCATGCGCCAGCCAGCCGCCCTGCCCCAATTGCGCCACCAGCGCGCGACAAGCCGCATCGACGTCGGCGCCGTGCGCGTCGTCCAGGTGCTGCGTCGCCCAGGCATCGAGTTCACGTTCCAGTTCTGCATGGCGCGCTTCGAAAAACGGCCAGTCCAGGTAAGTCGTATCGCGTGTATGTTGCATCTTAATCGCCCTCGAATTGCGGTGTTTCTTTCGCCACGAAGGCGTGATAGGCGCGGTGAAAATCGTTGGTGGCCATGCAAATGGCTTGCGCCTGCGCTTCCGCTTCGATGGCTTCATCGACACCCATGTTCCATTCCTGCTGCAGCATTTTTTTCGTCATGCCGTGCGCGAACGTGGGACCGCTGGCCAGGCCGGCGGCGAACAGCTGCGCCGCCTGCGCCAGTTCTTCCGGCTCGACCAGGCGGTTGAGCCAGCCCCAGCGTTCGGCCTCCGTCCCTGGCAAGGAGCGCCCCGTATACAGCAGCTCGGCGGCGCGGCCCTGGCCGATCACGCGCGGCAGCAAGGCGCAGGCGCCCATGTCGCAGCCGGCCAGGCCCACGCGGGTAAACAGGAAAGCCGTCTTGCTGCGCGCCGTGCCGATGCGGATATCGGAAGCCAGCGCCAGCATGGCGCCGGCGCCCGCGCAAATGCCGTCGATGGCGGCGATGATGGGCTGCGGGCAGGCGCGCATGGCTTTCACCACGTCGCCCGTCATGCGGGTAAACGCCAGCAGACCGGGCATGTCGAGCTGCGTCAGGGGGCCGATGATGTCGTGCACATCGCCGCCGGAGCAGAAATTGTCGCCGCTGCCCGTGATGACCACGGCCTTGACGTCGTCCGCATGCGCCAGCGCGCGGAACAGCTCGCGCAGTTCCGCATACGAGTCAAAAGTGAGCGGATTCTTGCGCTCGGGCCGGTGCAGGGTCAAGGTGGCGACGCCTGCGTCGACGGAAAACAGGAAATGCCGCGCGGCGTAGCCAGCCAGGCTGGCGCGGTTGCCTGGCAGGTCTTGCGGCTGGCCGGGTAGATGGCGCATGGTCAATCCTTGAGGGAAGTGTTATTCAACTGCTGCTTCATGTGCGACAGCAGGTCGATCAATTGGTTTTTGTCGTCCGGCGTCACGCCGTGCAGCAGTTCCGCGATCCAGCCTTCGTGCACGCGCGCCATCTCGTCGAACGCGCGCCGGCCGGCCGGCGTCAGCTTGACGCTGTACGAGCGGCGGTCCTTCGGATCGACCACGCGCGCCACCAGTTTTTCCTGCTCCAGTTGGTCGGTGATGCCCGTGATATTGCCGCCCGTGACCATCATGCGCTTGGACAGTTCGCCCATGCGCAAGCCATCGGGAAAGCGTTCGAGCTGCGCCATCAAGTCGAAACGGGGCAAGGTGATGCCGAAGGTGGCGCGCAAGCGCGTGCGCACCTCGTTTTCAATCTTGACCGTGCACGAGAGCATGCGCAGCCACAGCTTGAGCGACTGGTGGTGGTCCTGCGTCAGCCGGCTTGCCAGGTCCAGCACGGGTTCTTCCGGTACGTTCTCGGTTTCTTTATCCATGGTCTTCATTCAGTTACATGACTTCGCCGCCGGCGACGGCGATCGATTGTCCATTCATGGCGGCCGACGCGGGCAGGCAGAGCCACGCTACCGCATCGGCCACTTCCCGTGGCTGCACCAGCCGCTGCTGCGGATTGCCGGCCGCCAGTTCCGCGCGCGCAGCGTCTTCGCCGCGCCCCGTCTTGCGCACGATGTTTTGCACGGCCTGCGCCACCATGTCCGTTTCCGTGTAGCCGGGGCAGACGGCATTGACGGTGACGCCGCGCGGCGCCACTTCCAGCGCCAGCGCGCGCGTCAGGCCGATCACGCCATGCTTGGCGGCGACATAGGCGCTGACATAACGGTAGCCTTTCAAGCCCGCCGTCGACGCCACGTTGACGATGCGCCCCCAGCCCGCTTCCAGCATGGCCGGCATGGCCGCCTGGCAGCAGTGGAACACGCCCGTCAGGTTCACGGCCAGCATTTGCTGCCAGATGGCCGCGTCCGTCTTGCCGAAGGGCGCCGCATGCGCCTGGCCCGCGTTATTGATCAAGATATTGATGCGGCCGAAATGCGCGGCAGCTTGCGCGAAGCCCGCCTGCACGGACGCTTCCACGGCCACGTCAAGCACGCAGATGGCGACCCTGCCCGCATGGCCCTCCTCTTCCAGCTGCATGCGCGCACGCGCCAGCCGCGCGCCATCGCGCCCGGCCAGGGTGACGCGGGCGCCCGCCTCCAGCAAGGCGCTCGCGCAGGCGAAGCCAATGCCGCTGCCGGCACCCGTCACCAGCGCATGCTTGTCGATTATCGCTTGCGTCTTCATGTCATCCTTCCAGCAGCCGCGCGGCCACCTGTTGCGGGGTGAGGCCCGTACTGGCGGCGGCCAGCTGGCGCTCGCGCTGCAGATTGCGTTCCAGTTGCTGCTGGCCCGGACGGTACTGTTTCGGCCAGGTTGCGCCTGCTCCGGCGCCGCTGTAGCCGATGCGCGCCATTTCCGTCAGGGTCCAGGCCGGGTTGGCCAGGTGCGGCCGGCCCACGGCGCACAGGTCGGCGCGCCCGGCGGCGATGATGCTGTTGGCGTGATCGGCTTCGAAGATGGAGCCGACGGCCATGCTGGCGATGCCCGCCTCATTGCGCACGCGGTCGGCAAACGGCGCCTGGAACATGCGTCCGTACACGGGTTGTTCGAGTTTGCTGACCTGGCCCGAGGAACAGTCGATCAGGTCGGCGCCAGCCTGCTTGAACAGGCGCGCGATGCGCACCGCATCGTCGGGCGTGATGCCGCCTTCGACCCAGTCGTGGGCCGAGATGCGCACGCTCATGGGTCTATCTTGCGGCCAGGCGGCGCGCATGGCGCGAAACACGCGCAGCGGATAGCGGCAGCGGTTTTCCAGGCTGCCGCCATATTCGTCCGCGCGGCGGTTGGTCAGCGGCGAGATAAAACTCGACAGCAAATAGCCATGCGCGCAATGCAGTTCCAGCCAGTCGAAACCGGCGACGGCCGCAGCCAGGGTGGCGCGCACGAAATCCTGCTCGATGCGCGCCAGGTCGCTTTCCGTGGCCGCCCGCGCCACCTGCGACACGCCCGCCAGATACTGCTGTTCCGATGCCGCCAGCAGCGTCCAGTTATCCTCTTTCAAGGGCAGATCGATACCATCCCACATGGGCCGCGTCGAGCCTTTCGGCCCCGCGTGGCCCAGCTGCAGGGCGATCTTCGCATCGCTGTTCGCATGCACGAAATCGACGATGCGGCGCCAGGCTTGCGTATGCGCTTCGCTGTACATGCCGGGACAGGCGGGCGTGATGCGCGCATCGGCCGACACGCACGTCATCTCGGCAAACACGAGCCCCGCGCCGCCCATGGCGCGCGCGCCCAGGTGCATCAGATGGTAGTCGCCCGCCACGCCATCGACGGCGCTGTACTGCGCCATCGGCGAGACAGCGATGCGGTTTTTCAGCAGCACGCCGCGCAGGCGGAAGGGCGTGAGCATGGGCGGCAAAGCCTCGTCCCGCATCTCCACGCCAGCCTGCTCGCCCGCGCGCCGCGCCAGCCATTGTTCATAGCCGGCCACGTAGGCAGGGTCGCGCAGGCGCAGGTTTTCATGCGAAATGCGCTGGCTGCGCGTGAGCATGGAATAGGCGAACTGCGGCGCTTCCATGGCGCTGTAGCGCTCGACGTTTTCAAACCACTCCATGGAATTGCGCGCCGCACTCTGGATTTTCAGCACCTCGATGGCGCGCAACTGCTGGTAGGCGGCCAGCGCCGCAGCCGTCTCGGCATGCTGATCGAAGCAGCGCGCCAGCTCGATGGCGTCTTCCAGCGCCAGCTTGGTGCCCGAGCCGATGGAATAATGGGCCGTGTGGGCCGCATCGCCCATCAGCACGACGGGCACGCCGTCCTGTACATGCACCCATTGCCGGCAGACGATGCGGGGAAAGGTGATCCACTGGGCCGAACCGCGCAAGTGCGGCGAATTGCTCAGCAGGCCATGGCCGTCGAGTTCCTCGGCGAACAGGGCTTCGCAAAAGGCGATGCCCTGTTCCTGGCTCATGGCATCCAGGCCCGCCGCCCGCCACACGTGCTCCGGCGTTTCAACGATGAAGGTCGAGGTCTCGCCGTCATACTGGTAGATATGCGCCTGGAACCAGCCGTGCGGCGTCTGGCGGAAGGCAAACGTGAACGCTTCGAATTTCTTGCGCGTGCCCAGCCAGACGAAGCGGCAATGGCGCTGCTCGATTTCCGGCTGGTAGCTGGCCGCATAGCGCGTGCGGATGCGGCTGTTCAAGCCGTCGCTGGCGATCACCAGGTCGGCGCCGTACTGGCGCGCGATGGCCTGGTCGTCCTGCACCTCCGTCTCGAATACCAGCTGCACGCCGAGTTCCTCGCAGCGCGCCTGCAGGATATTGAGCAGGCGCTTGCGGCCGATGCCGCAAAAGCCATGGCCGCCGGAACGCACGGTCTCGCCCTTGAAGTGGATCTCGATATCGTCCCAGTGGTTGAACGCCTGCAGGATGGCGCGCGCAGTCGGCTCGTCCGCATTGGCCAGGTTGCCCAGCGTCTGGTCGGAAAACACCACGCCCCAGCCAAACGTGTCGTACGGACGGTTGCGCTCGATGACGGTGATGCGGTGATCCGGGTTCTGCTTTTTCATGAGCAGGCTGAAATACAGGCCGGCGGGACCGCCGCCGATGCAGACAATATTCATGGGGTGTCCGTGCGAAGTTTGAAGCGCTGCAGCTTGCCCGTTTCCGTGCGCGGCAGGGAAGGCAGGAAACGGATGGCGCGCGGATATTTATACGGGGCGATCTGCTGGCGCACGAAGTCCTGCAGTTCGGCTGCCAGCAGGTCGCTGGCCTGGCAGCCATCCTTCAGCACCACGTGCGCCTCGACGATCTGGCCACGCTCGGCATCGGCGCGCCCGACCACGCCGCATTCGGCCACGGCCGGATGGCGCAGCAGCGCCTCTTCCACTTCCGGACCGGCGATGTTGTAGCCGGCCGAGACTATCATGTCGTCGCTGCGCGAGCGGTAATAGAAATAGCCGTCGGCATCCATCTCGAAGGTGTCGCCCGTCAGGTTCCAGCCATTCTGCACATACTCGCGCTGGCGCGGGTCGGACAGGTAGCGGCAACCGGTGGGGCCTTTCACGGCCAGGCGGCCCGTCACGCCGGACGGCTGCGGCACGCCGGCGTCATCGACGATGCACGCCTGGTAGCCGGGAATCGCCTTGCCGATGGCGCCGCGGCGGATGCCCTCGCCCGTGGCGGAAATGAAGATATGCAGCATCTCGGTGGCGCCGATGCCGTCCGTCATGGCCAGGCCCGTCGCCGCCTGCCAGGCGTCGCGCGTGGCCAGCGGCAGCGCCTCGCCGGCCGACACGGACAAACGCAGGCTGCGCACATCGTGGCTGGCCGCCAGGGGCGCCATCTGGCGGTAAAAGGTAGGCGCCGTGAAGCAGATCGTGGCTTGATAGGCGCCGATGGCGCGCAACAGGCCGTCGGGCGTGAGTTTTTCCAGCAGTACGGTGGCCGCGCCAAAGCGCAGGGGGAACAGCAGCAAGCCGCCGAGGCCAAAGGTGAACGCCAGCGGCGGCGTGCCGATGAAGATATCGTCGGCGCGCACCTGCAGCATGGAGCGGGGAAAGCAGTCGCAGATGGCCAGCAGGTCGCGGTGCATGTGCATGGTGCCTTTGGGGACGCCCGTCGTGCCCGAGGTAAAGCTGATCAGGCAGACGTCGTCGGCCGCCGTGTCGCATGCGGAAAATGGCGCATCGTGGGCCGCCATGTGCTGCTCCAGTTCCGTGTCGTCGGCGCCAAAGCACAGCATGGGCGGCAGGGACGCCAGCGCGTCAAGTTCCGCGCGCAAGCCCTGCGCGCACAGCACGGCGTTCACTTCCGCCTTGGCCAGGATGACGGACAGTTCGCGCGCGCGCAGCAGCGGCATGGTGGGCACGGCGATGCAGCCGGCTTTCAGCACGGCCAGCAGGCAGGCGGCCATCATGGGCGTATTCGCGCCGCGCAGCAGCACGCGGTTGCCGGGGATCAGATGCAGGTCGCTGCGCAGCACGTGGGCGATGCGGTCGACCTGCCGCGCCAGCTGTGCATAGGTCCAGCGCTGGCCGTCGGCAAGGATGGCGGTGCGCTCGCCACCGCCGCCGGCCACGGCCACATCGAGCAGCGCGGCGACGCAATTGAGACGCGGCGGATACTGCAGCTCGGGCAAGTCCAGGCACAGCTGCGGCCAGAGTTCACGCGGCGGCAAGTGCGTGTGGGCAAAGTCGTCCTGGGGAGATGCGGTGGTAGGCGAAGGGTCGCTGCTCATGCTCATCCTGGCTGATAGCGGGCGCGTGCACAAGGCCCGGAAGCAGATACTTTAAACCTAAAGTATTTTTCCAGCAAGCGGAAAACAGCAATTTCAGTCGACGCCGTCCTGCTGCCGCAGCAAACGCGCCTGCTGCGCCACACTGCGCGCCAGCGCGGCCAGGGCCGCTTGTATCTGGTCGCCATCGAGCACCGAGGCCTGCAGCAGCGCCATCATGCCCGCTTCCGCGCCATGCAAGCCGAGGGTGCGGCAACCGAGGTGCAGCCGTTCGAGCTGCTGGCGCGCCTGGGCCGGTTCGCCGCGTGCCAGCAAGGCATCGACCTGTTCGCCGGCGGCGACTATCTGCCCCTGGAAGCCCGTCAGATACGCCAGCAGGCGTTCGCTGTCGATGCCCAACCGCTGCAACGTGTCGCGCGGCGCCTCGGCCGGCAAAGCCGAGACGTCGAAGCAGGCGTCGATATGCTGGCGCACCTGCTCCGGCTGGAAAGGCTTGACGATATAGCCGGCAGCACCTGCCTGCACGGCGTCACGCACCGTGTCATGGTCATTGGCCGACGATACCAGCACGAGCGGCATGGCATCGAGCGCGCTGTCGGAGCGGATTTTCTGCAGCAGCTCCATGCCGGACAGGCGCGGCATGCGCAAATCGCAGAAGCACAGCGACGGACGCAAGCCGCCTTCGAGCTGCTCCCACGCGGCCGCGCCATCTTCGGCTTCCACGATATCGTGCACGCCGCAACTGTCGATCAAATGCATCAATACCATGCGCGACACGACATCATCGTCAACCACCAGTACTTTCATTGCTTTCTCCATTGGCGGCAGCGTCAAGGTGCCTGGCCGTATTCTACCCAGTTTCGCCGCGCGCTCGATGGTCGGCATTGCCTATTTTACATTTCCTTGCCCGAAACGGCTATTTGCGCCAACAGTGCGCGCAATTGCGGCAAATGCACGGCCACTTGCGTCCAGCGCCCGCCGTCCGCCGCCTCCTCCATTTCCGTGCACAGCATGTGCAGCTGCGTTTCATCGAGATAGGCGGCGCTGCCCTTCAAACCGTGCAGCAGGCGCCCGGCGTTTTCCTTGTCCTGCGCCGCCAGGGCGGCATCGAGTTCACGCAGGCGTCCCTCCAGGTCGGCGACGAAGGCGACGCGGATGCGCCGTTGCAGTTCGCCGCTGCGGATGGACTGGGACGGCGCCGGAACGGGAATCGCCGGCGCGATGCCGAACAGGGCATCGAGTTCGGCCTGTCCCCGCGCCGCGCCGCGCGGCACGTTCGATGGCATGCGCGGCAACATGAAACCGCGCTGCAGCTGGCGCTCGATGGCGCGCGCCAGCAAGCCATGCAGCGCCGCCTCGTCCACGGGCTTGCTGAGGAAATCATCCATGCCGACGCCGAGATAGCGGCTGCGGTCTTCTTCGCTGGCATTCGCCGTCAGGGCCACGATCATCAGTTCCTGGTCGCGCACGGGCTGGTCCGGCCAGCCGCCCACGCGGATCAGGCGCGTCGCCGTCGCCCCATCCATCTCCGGCATGCGCCCGTCCATCAGGATCAGGTCATAGCGCGTATGCACGCAGGCCGCCACCGCCAGCACGCCGTTGGCGACCACGTCGACCCGGTGCCCCAGCTCTTCGAGCATGACGCGGATGATGATCTGGTTGGTGGGGAAGTCTTCCGCGCACAGCACGCGCAGCTGGTGGCTGTGCGGCGCCAGCGCCACCTGCGGCACCAGCGGCGGTGCCACGCCATCGGCCAGCGGCAAGGTGAAGGCAAACGTGCTGCCCTGCCCCGGCGTGCTGGCCACCTCGATCTCGCCATCCATCAGTTCGACCAGCTGGCGGCAGATCGCCAGGCCCAGTCCCGTGCCGCCGTAGCGCCGCGTGGTGCTGGCGTCGGCCTGCTCGAACTTCTGGAACAGCCGCGCCATGGCTTCCGCATCGATGCCGATGCCGCTGTCGCTGACGGTGAAGCGGATCAGGTTGACCTTGCGTCCGCCGCTGCCGCTGGCCACGCCGGCGCGCTCGACGCACACGCTGACGCCGCCGCGCTGGGTGAACTTGAAGGCATTGCCGACCAGGTTGACCAGCACCTGGCGCAAGCGGGTCGGGTCGCCCACCACGAAGGGCGGCAGGTCGGGCGCAAAGTCGATGGAGAAACCGATGCTGCGCGCGGCCGCCTGCTCCTCGAACAGGCTGACGACCGTCTCGATTGCCGCGCCGAGCGCGAAGTCGATGTTTTCGATGCTCAGCTTGCCCGCCTCGATCTTGGAAAAATCGAGCAAGTCATTGATGATAACCAGCAGCGACTGGGCGTTGGCCTGGCCGCGCAGGATCTGCTCGCGCGTGGCGTCGTGCAGCTGCTCGTCGCGCAGGGCAAAGCCCAGCATGCCGATCACGCCGGCCAGCGGCGTGCGCATCTCGTGGCTCATGTTGGCCAAAAATTCCGACTTCTGGCGCGTCGCATCCTCGGCCTTGCGCTTGGCCTGGCGCAGGCTTTCCTCGTTTTTCGTCAGGCTGCTGTTCACTTGCGCCAGCTTTTCCGACTGGGCCAGCACTTCGATTTCCTTGCTCTGCAACTCGGCCGTGCGTTCGCTGACCTGCTTTTCCAGTTCATTCTGTTGATGCCGCAGCGCGCGCACGCGCTGGCGGTAGGCGCCATAGATGGCGCCCAGCAGCAGCACCGCCATCAGGGTGCGGAACCACCAGGTTTTCCAGAACGGCGGCAGGATCGTGATGGCCAGGGTGGCGCCGCTCTCGTTCCAGACGCCGTCCTTGTTGGCCGCCTTGACGCGAAACACGTAGTTGCCGGCATCGAGGTTGGTATAGGTGGCAAAGCGCCGCCCCGCATCCGTCATGACCCAGTCCTGGTCGAAGCCTTCGAGCCGGTAGGCGAACATGTTGCGCTGGGGCGCGGCGAAATGCAGGGCCGCGAATTCCAGCGAAAAGACGCTTTCGCGGCTGGTCAGCACGAGGTTGCGCGTGTGGTCGATGGCCGCCTTGAGCACGTGCGCGAACTCGCCGCGGCCGATGGCCACCGGCTTGTTGAAGATCTGCAGTTCCGTGATGGCCACCAGCGGCGGCACGCGGTTGTCGTGGATATCCTGCGGCACGAACGCCGTCATGCCGTTGAAGCCGCCGAAATACATGGTCCCGTCCGACGCGCGCAAGGCCGCGCCATCGAAGTACGAGCCTTCCACCGTGCCATCGGCACTGTCGTAGTTGCGAAACAGGCCGCTGCGCATGTCGAGCCGCGTGATGCCGCTATTCGTACTCAGCCACAGCTGCTCGTTGTCGTCGCCGAGGATGCTGGCGACGGCGTCGTCGGCCATGCCATCCTTGCGCAGGAAGCGCCGGAAGCGGATCTCGCCCTTGGCATCGACGTCCATGCGGTTCAAGCCATTGGCCGTGCCCACCCACAGCACGCCGCGCTTGTCTTCGTGCAGGAAATGCACTTCATCATGGCTCAGGCTATGCGGATTTTGCGGATCGTGGCGGAAATGGCGGAAGTGCCCGCTGGCGCGGTCCAGCAAGTCCAGACCGTGGAAGGAACCGATCCACAGGCGCCCCTTGCCATCTTCCAGCACGGGCCGCACCATGTTGTCGGACAGGCTGTTCGGGTTGGCCGGGTCGTGGCGGTAGGTGGTGAAGCGCTTGGTGACGGGGTCGAAGCGGTGCACGCCGCCCCGCGTCGAGACCCACAGCATGCCGCTGCGGTCGCTCACGATATTGCGGATGGTGTCGCTGTTCGGGTCGCCGGCGGCAAAGCGCATGGTGAAGAAGCGCCCCAGTGCGGGATCGAAGCGGTGCAAACCCGTCGAGCCACCCACCCACAGGGTGCCGTCCGGCGCCTTGTACAGGGTAGTAACCTGTTCGTCGCGCGACATGCCGGGAGAACTGCGCAGGTCGAACAGGCGCGAGCTGCCGTCGCGCGTGTCATACAGTTTCAGGCCGCCCTTGGTGGCCAGCCACAGCTTGCCATTGCCCGCGTCGGCCACGGCGCGCACTTTCTTGTCCGCCAGCGCGCCCACATCGCCGGGCGCGCGCGCCATGCGCGAAAAGCCGCCGCTGCCCAGGTCGACCCGGCTCACGCCGTTGTACCAGGAGCCGACCCAGAAGGTGCCGGCGCGGTCGCGGTACAGCGACGACAGCTGGTTATCGGCGACGCTGAATTTGTCGCCCGTCTGGTGGCGGTACTGCAGGAAGGTATCGCTCTCGGGCAGCCAGCGGAACAGGCCATCGGCATTGCTGCCCAGCCAGACAGTGGCGTCGACATCCTGGTACAGGCTGGCGACGCGGATGGCGGAAAAACCATTTTTCTCACCGAAGCGCACTCTTGCCTGCGGCGGCTGACCGGCGGCGCCCAGGCGCCAGCGCTCGGCGCCGGCCATGGTGCCGATCCACAGGTTCTGCTGGCGGTCGATCAGCAGCGACTGGATCACGTTGTACTTCGAGCCGGGCTCCGTGTCGACGGCAAAATGCTCGAAGCGCTCGCTGCCCGGTGCCAGCATGTCCAGGCCCGTTACCGTGCCGATCCACAGGCGCTGCTGCGCGTCCAGCGCCAGCGCCTTGATTTCATTGTCGCCCAGGCTGTGCGGGTTTCCCTCTTCATGGTGCCAGGTACGGAAGACGCCCGTGGCGGGATCGAAATGCTGCAAGCCGTCCGAGGTGGCGATCCAGAAGCCGCGCGCGCCATCTTCGAGAATGGCGTGGATATGCCGGTTGCCGTTGCCGCGCTTGCTCTTTTCCGCCGGGACGTAATGGATGAAGGTCTGGCTGGCGGCATCGAAGCGGTCCAGGCCATTGTCGGTACCGACCCACAGCTGGCCCTGGCTATCGACATGCAGTTCGCCCACCCAGTTGTCGGCCAGGCTGGTCTTGTCGCCTTCGATATTCTTGTAGACGACCATGCGGTAGCCATCGTAGCGGCTCAAGCCTGACTGGCTGCCGAACCACATATAGCCCTGCCGGTCCTGGGCAATGGCCAGCACCGATTCCTGCGCCAGGCCCTGGTCGACGCTGAGCTGGTCGAAACGCAGGGTGGGCGCAGGCGCCGCCGCGGCCGGGCCGCCCAGCAGCAGAATTAACAGTAAGGCAACATCGTAAACACGTCGAAATACCAGCACAATCGTCCTGTCAAAAAAAACGCGAAAAACCCGCACGCCGCTCCAAGGGCCGTCTCAGGAACCAAAGAACGCCAGGACATCATCCTTGCGGGCTTGCGTATCGCGCTGTCCAAGACGGATCAGCTCGTTAGTATACGTCGATTCGAACAATAAATACGATGCCAGCGCCGCGCCGCGCGCTTCTGCCGCGCCGATGCCCGACAACATGGTGCGGATGGGACGAGGCAGACTGCCGATATGCCGGCTGGCGATGGCGTCGAGCCGTTCGGACGGCGCGATGACCAGCAATTCCACCGGCCGCAAGGCCGTCTTGCCCAGCAATTCGGGCGGCAGCATCGACAGGGTCAGGTTGATGCGGTTCAGGCGCTCGATGTCGACGGCCAGGCCATCGAGGAAGATCGACGACAGCGCATGGCCGGCGATCTGCGCCAGGCTCGGGTAGCGCGCCGCCTCGGACGCGGCGGGCGCCGGTTCCGTCATGCGCCCCGCGCCCACCACCAGCACCTTGTTCGCGCCCAGGTGGATCGCCGGCGAGATCGGCGCCAGTTGGCGCATGGAGCCATCGCCGCAGTACTCGCGCTGGCCGCCCACATACAGGGGCACGGCAGGAAAGATGAAGGGGATGGCGGCCGAGGCGAGCAAGTGCTCCACGCCGATCTGGTCCGGCAGGGCCAGGCGCTGCGTGCGCACCCACGGCGCGATATCCTCGGCCGTCTGGTAGAACGTCATGTGGCGGCTGCCCGAATACGACGACGCCGTCACGGCCAGCGCATGCAGCAAGCCGTCAGCCAGGGCCGCGTCCAGGCGCGGCAAGTCGAGCATGCGGTGCAGCAGGCTGACCAGCGGGGTATTGTCGAGCAGGGAACTGGGCGGCGACGCATGCCACTGGCGCAGCAGCCAGCCGAACGACAGCAGCGACAGCCAGCGCGCGCCCGAGCGGATCACGCCCAGTGAATCGGCCCGATACACTTGCTCGACTTCGATGTGCTGCCACACGTCGAGCAGCTTTTGCACGCCTTCGCCGAAGTTATCCGCGCGGCAGGCCAGCGCCGTGGCGTTGATGGCGCCGGCCGAGGTGCCGCAGATGATGTCGAACGGGTTGCGCGCCGGCGCCCAGCCCGCTTCCCACAGAATCGCTGAAATCGCCTGCAGCACGCCCACCTGGTAGGCGGCACGGGCGCCTCCTCCCGTCAGTATCAAGCCTGTTTTATTTTGCATTCCCATGCCGGCAGATTAGCAGGGTCTTGATACTTTGTGGAAATTTCAGTCGCCGCGGACCATGCCTTCCCTGCGTGGGTCCGCGCCGCCAAACCAGAAATCCTTGCCATGCGCATTCAGGCGCATGATGCCCTGCAAGCCGGAATTCTGTTCGATGACGCGCACTTCGTGGCCCATGGCTTGCAGCGCCTCGACTTGCGCGGCAGGCGCGCGGCCCTTTTCCAGTTCCGTCGGGCCGTTGCGGCTGCCAAAGTTCGGCAGGTTGATCGCCTGCTGCACGTTCATGCCCCAGTCCATGGTGCCGACCAGGACCTTGGCGACATAATTGATGATGGACGAGCCGCCGGGCGAACCCGTCGCCAGCACCAGCTTGTGCGTGCCCTTCTCGAACACGAGGGTGGGCGACATGGCGCTGCGCGGACGCTTGCCCGCCTCGACCCGGTTGGCAATCGGGCCGTCCGCATCGCGCGAATCGAACGAGAAATCCGTCAGCTGGTTATTCAGCAAAAAGCCGTCGACCATCTGGCGCGAGCCGAACGCGTCTTCCACGCTGGTGGTCATCGACAGGCCGCCCCCGAAGGCGTCCACGGCCACCAGGTGCGAAGTCGACGGGCGCTGCAAGGCGTTGTCCATGCCCCACGCCACCTGCATGCCGGGCGGCGTGCCGGGCATGGCCTTGCCCATGGATTTGTCGCCGATCAGCGAGGCGCGCTGCGCCAGATAGGTTTTATCGAGCATCGAGGCGATACCGTTGCCCGGCAGCGGCACGAAGTCCGTGTCGGCCACGTAGCGGTTGCGGTCCGCGTAGGCCAGGCGCCCCGCTTCCGAGAACAGGTGGATCGCTTGCGCATCGAGCACGCCGTCGACGGGCGCATACGGCCGGATATCCTTCACTTCCAGCATGCCCAGCATCTGCGCGATGGCGATGCCGCCCGACGATGGCGGCGGCATGCCGCACACGGTCCATGCCTTGTAGTCGCTGCAGACGGGTTCACGCACCTTGGCCCGGTAGCCGGCGATATCTTGCGCCGTCAGCTTGCCCGGATTGGTCGGATGCGCCGCCACCTTGGCGGCGATGTCGCGCGCGATGCGGCCCTGGTAAAAAGCGTCGGCGCCGCCACGGGCGATCTCGCGCAGGGTGCGGGCCAGTTGCGGGTTTTTCAGCACGTGGCCGACGGGCCAGGCCTTGCCCTCTTTGTCATAGAAATAGGCGGCGGCGACAGGGTCGCGCTTCAGGGCCTGGTCCCAATTCAACAGGCCGTTGAGGCGCTGGCTGACGGGAAAGCCGCCGTGCGCCAGCTTGATGGCGGGGCCGAACAGGGTCGCCCACGGCAGCTTGCCGTGCTCCTTGTGCGCCAGTTCCAGCATGCGCAGCACGCCCGGCGCGCCCACGGAACGCCCGCCCACCACGCCCGTGGCGCGCGAGACGGGGCTGCCGTCCGCATTCTGGAACAGGTGCTCATCGGCGCTAGCAGGCGCCGTTTCGCGTCCGTCGAACGCCTGCACGCCCTTGGCCGTGGAATACAGCAGGAAGGCGCCGCCGCCAATACCCGACGACTGCGGTTCGACCAGGGTCAGGACCAACTGCGTGGCGATGGCCGCGTCGATGGCGCTGCCGCCCTTTTTCAGCATCTGGTAGCCGGCATCGGCGGCCAGCGGATTGGCGGCGGCGACCATGAATTTCTGCGCTGCCCAACCCGATTTTTCCGCATACGCGGTAGCGATTTCCGGCGCCTTTTGCGGCACCTCGGCAAATACGGGACTGGCAGCCAGGGCTCCCAGCAAGGTCAGGCTCAGCGCCAGCGGCTTCAATGTGATCATGGATTCTCCGATAAAAAAAGGGCGCACAGCCAGGCAAGGCTGTACGCCCCATACGGGGGTATCCTACATCAAATCACGCCAGGCTTATTTCGGTTGCATGCGGATCGCGCCGTCCAAACGAATCGTCTCGCCATTGAGCATGACATTTTCCACGATGGCTTTCACCAGTTGCGCGTACTCGCCAGGCTTGCCCAGGCGCGAAGGGAACGGCACCATCTTGCCCAGCGCATCCTGCACTTCGGCCGGCATGCCGAGCAGCATCGGCGTTTCGAAAATGCCGGGCGCCACCGTCATCACGCGGATGCCGTTGCGCGACAGGTCGCGCGCCATCGGCAGGGTCAGTCCCACCACGGCCGCCTTCGACGACGCATACGCGGCCTGGCCGATCTGGCCATCGTAGGCTGCCACGGAAGCCGTGTTGATGATGACGCCGCGCTCGCCTTCAACGGTGGCATCCTGCTTGGCCATGGCGTCGGCCGCCAGGCGGCACATATTGAAGGTACCCACCAGGTTGATGTTGACAACCTTCTGGAACAGGGCCAGCGGATGCGGGCCATCCTTGCCCACGGTTTTCACGGCCGGCGCCACGCCGGCGCAGTTGACCAGGCCGCGCAAGGTACCCAGTTGGGTTGCGGCGGCCACCACGGCCAGGCCGTCTTCTTCCGACGTCACGTCGCACTGCACGAAGACGCCGTTCAACTCCGCGGCCAGCGCCTGGCCCGCCTCCGTCTGCACGTCGGCCAGCACGACCTTGCCGCCGGCTGCCGTCAGCATGCGCGCCGTGGCCGCGCCCAGGCCCGATGCGCCGCCCGTGATGATGAATACATTGTCCTGAATCTGCATGAAATCTCCTGAGTGATAAGGGCCGTGTTCCCGGCGCCTGATGGTGAATGCACGATGCCATCGTTACGCGCCATTACGCGCTATTACGTTTACGTAAACGTAATGTCGGCGACAATTGTAGCCATTTTTGCGGGCACCGAGCGAAAACTTGTAGCGCTGGCGTATGGAAGGGCTAAAAACACTGGATGAAAGCGCCGTTGCGGTGGCAGATGCGCCCGTTGGCATCGAGCGTGGCATTGCCCGCGCCGTTATAGCGCGCACCGGCAGAGTCGCGGCAACCGCCTGTATCGCATGCACCGATGGGCTGCGGCGCGCGCGGCATCGGTACGGCCGGGCTGGGCGGCAGGGGCGCCATGGGCACGACGGGTGGCGCAAGCTGCGCCGGCATGCGGCCGATCACCTGCGCCACGGAACGGCGCGGCTGCACGGGCGGCGCCGGGCGGCAAGGTTCCACCGCCAGCTTGCTGCTGTCGCGCGGGTCGAGCTGGCACACGGGCAAGGACTCGGGCGCCTGCTGCTGCGCCCAGGCATGGCCGCCAGCCGATACCGACATGCCGCAAGCCAGCGCCAATATGCTTTTTGTCATCCGCTTCATGCCCTCTCCCAACGCTTCCATCGCCCGGTTTTCATTATTGGCACAGGCCGCGCCAGATGCCAGCAAGGTAACAATTACTCACGTTTGCTGGTGCCGCACACCGCCGATGCGCGTCCGGTAACGGTGTTTTATTTCCTTTCAGTACTTTCTTTCTTGCCAGCATGGCATTACAATAAGAACGATTCTTATTCTCATTAGTGGAGTGAGAGCGCAATTTATTATCTTTTCACTCATTTATACCCGAGCCACCCGGAAGGCAGCCAGGAAATAACAATATCCGGAAAGTTCATCATGACCCAGCGTAGTTCCGTCTTCGTAGCCCCCGTCGCCACTCCCGCCCGCTCCATTCATTCCGCCGCCCTGCTCCTGCCCTGCCTGCTGTCGCTGGCCGTCAGCAATGCCTGGGCCGAAGGCAATGTGGCCGCCGATCCCACCATGAATACGGTGGTCGTCACCGCGTCGGGCACGGCCATCGATATCAAGGATGCGCCGGCCAGTATCAGCGTCATCACGCGCGAGGAAATCGAACGCCAGCCCGTGTATGACTTGAACACGCTGCTGCGCCGTATCCCCGGCGTGACGGGCGGCACCAGCCCTGAAGGCGAAGCGTCGAAGATCAAGCTGCGCGGCTTGCCCGATAAATACACGCTGATCCTGGTCGATGGCAAGCGCGTGGGCAGCTCGGCCGACACGGCTTACCGTCCCGACCTGGGCCGCCAGGACTTGAACTGGATCTCGCCCGACATGATCGAGCGTATCGAAGTGGTGCGTGGCCCCATGTCCTCGTTGTACGGATCGGACGCCATGGGCGGCGTGATCAATATCATCACGCGCAAGGTGCCGGGCAAATGGAACGGTTCGGCCACGGCCAACTACACGCAGCCGCAGGACAGCGACCGAGGCACGGCGCACCAGCTGGGCGTAAACCTGACCGGCCCCCTCTCGGACACGGTCGGCATGCGCCTGGGCGTGAGTCAGTCGCGCCAGAACGCCGATAAAAAATTCGACAAAGCGGGTGGCATGGGCGGCGAACGCAACCAGACTGTCTCGGGTCAGCTGAGCTGGGCGCTGGACAAGAAACAGAACCTGTCGCTGGACGCCAGCTATGGCAGGCAGGAAGCCAGCGATTCGAGCGCGCATGATGCGGATGGCGAGCCGCTGGTCTACAGCTGGGGCGCCAACAAACTGATACGCAAGAGCGTCAGCCTCGGCTACGAAGGCCGCTGGGACTTCGGCAAGGCGACGGTCAATTTGTACCACAACGATTTCGACAACGAAGTCGTCGGCACGGTGGCGAAATCCAAGGACAGCACCCTGGACGCCAGCCTGGAAAAACGGGTCGGCTGGGGCGGCATCGAGCAAATGCTGGTGATGGGCGGCCAGTGGAAGCACCAGGAGCTGACGAACACGGACACCATCGGCACCGTGCCCACCGATTACCTGGGCAATCCCGTAAGCGGCGCGACCCTGTCGGGCACCACCTCGGCCCTGTTTGCGGAAGACCAGCTGTTCCTGCGCGAAAACCTGACGGCCACAGCTGGCCTGCGCCTCGACCACCACAGCAAGTTCGGCAACCACTACAGCCCGCGCCTGTACCTGGTGTACCACCCTGCCCCGGCCTGGACCATCAAGGGCGGCATTTCGCAAGGCTTCCGCGCCCCGAGCCTGAAGGAAAACTCGCCGGCGGCAGCGACCAACTCGGGCGGACGCGGTTGCGGCAGCCTGAAACCGCTGGGCTACATCACCGGCTCCTGCTACATGGCTGGCAATGCGGACTTGAAACCGGAAACGAGCACGGCCGGCGAGATCGGCGTGGCGTGGGAACAGAATGGCTGGGATGTAGGCCTGACTTACTTCCACACGGATTTCAAGAACAAGATCGACTATGCGCCGCTGGGCTTTTACCAGAAACGCTGGTGGACCAAGATGACGAATATCCAGAAGGCGCGCACCAGCGGCCTGGAAGCGACGGCCACCATCCCGCTGACGAAAAACCTGAACTGGCGTAACAACGTCACCTACATGGCGGAAGCGAAGAACCTGACCACGGGCGCCAACCTGCTGTCCACGCCAAAACTGTCGTGGTACTCGGCGCTGGGCTGGCAAGTCAACGACCAGCTGTTCGGCGAAGTATCGGCCCAGTACACGGGCAAGGAACTCGATGCCGGCAAGCTGGCCGAAAAAGCCTACACCATTGTCGACACCGTCGTGTCGTACAAGGTCACGCCACAGTGGACCGTGCGTGGCGGCGTGCAGAACCTGTTCAAGAAGGGGCCGATGGCCGATGGACTGGTCGACTATTACGTGCCGGGACGCCGCATGTTCGTCGGCCTGACGTCGCGTTTTTAAGGCCTGGCTGTAAGACTTGATAGCGGCAGCGTGCCGGCGTTGGCCGGCACGCTGCCAGCATGGGCGCCGCCCTTCACCACACGTTCCTGTTCATGCAGGCCTCCCGCGTCTCAGCGTCCGCCCAAGGACGTCACTGCGCGCCATGGCGTCAGGCAATTTTTCACATACGGATAATAGCCCTGCGGCCGCGCGCAGTAATACCACCTCTGCGCCGTCGGTACGCCGCCCTGCTCGATATACACGGGCGGCAGCGGCACGATGAGCGTGCGGCCATACGGATAACGGTAGGGATAGCCATACCACGGGTCGCCATACCAGCCCGGCCCATAGCCCCACGACGATCCCATCCATACGCCCACCTGCGGGCGGCCGTGAAAGTGGCCGTGATGACCATGGTGGCCATGGGATTGGCCGTGCGCCATGTGCGCGCCATGCCCGCCCCGTCCACCGTGTCCGCCAGGCCCGGCCGCGGCGGCGCCGCTGAGCGCCAGTCCCACCACCAGCAGCACCAGCCCCACGCCACGTCTCTTGTACTTGCTGTCCATGACATCCTCCCGCCATGCACCATCAACGGTGACTATCACTCCATTATTGGTCGCTGCGGCCGGAAGTCAAAGGCAGGGTAACAAATGCTCACCGTTGATACGCGAGGGATACGGATGGCAGGAAAGTTTCGCGTGTGCACAGAAAAACAGCCCCGCTGGCTGCGGGGCTGTCGAGCGTGAGTGCGCTGCCTTACTGCGCCGGCAAGACCTGCGCCGGTGTCGCCGGCGCCAGGATGGGTGGCACGGGCGCATGGATGGGTGCCGGCGCCTTGACCGCCAGCCAGCCCGTGGCCGGCAGCAACGGCACCAGCAGCAGGGCCACGATATTGATGATCTTGATCAAGGGATTGACTGCCGGACCGGCCGTATCCTTGTACGGATCGCCCACCGTGTCGCCCGTGACGGCCGCCTTGTGCGCATCGGAACCCTTGCCGCCGAAATGGCCATCCTCGATGTATTTCTTCGCATTGTCCCAGGCGCCGCCGCCCGTCGTCATGGAAATGGCCACGAACAGCCCCGTGACGATCGTCCCCATCAGCAAGCCACCCAGCGCTGCTGGACCCAGCAGCATGCCCACCACGATGGGCACCACCACGGGCAGCAGCGAGGGCACGATCATTTCGCGGATGGCCGACGCCGTCAGCATGTCGACGGCCTTGTCGTATTCGGGCCGCGCCGTGCCTTCCATGATGCCCTTGATGTCGCGGAACTGGCGCCGCACTTCCACCACCACGGCGCCGGCCGCGCGGCCCACGGCTTCCATCGCCATGGCGCCGAACAGATACGGTATCAGGCCGCCGATGAAGAGGCCAACGATGACCATGGGGTTCGACAAATCAAAGGTGATGTGCTGGCCCACCGATTCGAGCGCATGCGTGTAGTCGGCAAACAGCACCAGCGCGGCCAGGCCGGCCGAGCCGATGGCATAGCCCTTGGTGACGGCCTTGGTGGTGTTGCCGACGGCGTCCAAAGGATCGGTGATGGCGCGCACGGAGTCGGGCAGCCCCGACATCTCGGCGATGCCGCCCGCGTTATCCGTGATGGGGCCATATGCGTCGAGCGCGACGATGATGCCCGCCATCGACAGCATGGCAGTAGCCGCAATGGCAATGCCGTACAGCCCGGCCAGCTGGTACGAAACGAGGATGGCGACGCAGACGGCCAGCACCGGATACGCAGTGGATTTCATCGACACGCCCAGGCCGGCGATGATATTCGTGCCGTGGCCCGTCGTCGACGCTTCGGCGATGTGGCGCACGGGCTTGAAGTCCGTGCCCGTGTAGTACTCGGTGATGTACACCATCAGGCCCGTGAGGACGATGCCGACGACGGTGGCGCCCAGCATCTTGTAGCGCATGGCGTCATCGGGCCACAGCAGCCACGTGACGACGGCAAAGCCGACCAGCGACAGGCCGGCGGCCCACCACAGGCCCGTGTACAGGGCCGACATGATTTTCGCACCCGGCTTGGTCTTCACCATCGAGCAGCCAACGATGGAGGCGAGGATGGAGACGGCGCCCAGCAGCAGCGGGTAGATTATGGCTGTGCCGCTGGCCTCGGCCATCAGCAGTGCGCCCAGCAGCATGGTGGCGATCAGGGTCACGACATAGGTTTCGAACAAGTCGGCCGCCATGCCGGCGCAGTCGCCCACGTTGTCGCCCACGTTGTCGGCGATGACGGCGGGGTTGCGCGGATCATCCTCGGGTATGCCCGCCTCCACCTTGCCCACCAGGTCAGCGCCCACGTCGGCGCCCTTGGTGAAGATGCCGCCGCCCAGACGCGCGAAGATGGAAATGAGCGAGGCGCCGAAGGCCAGGCCGATCAGGGGCTTGATCAGGTCATGCTGGGTCAGGCCGGGCGCGCCCGTCGTCACCAGCAGCCAGTAGAACAGGGTCACGCCCAGCAAGCCCAGTCCCACCACCAGCATGCCCGTGATCGCCCCGCCCTTGAAGGCCACGTTCAGCGCCTGGTTGATGCCCAGGGTGGCCGCCTGCGCCGTGCGCACATTGGCCCGCACGGAGACATTCATGCCGATGAAGCCGCAGGCGCCCGACAGCACGGCGCCGATCAGGAAACCCAGCGCCGTATGCAGGCCAAGCAGCGCATAGATGGCGATCAGGAGCACCACGCCGACGATGGCGATGGTGCGGTACTGGCGCGCCAGATAGGCGGCCGCGCCCTGCTGGATGGCCAGGGCGATTTCCTGCATGCGCGCGTTGCCTGGATCCTGCCTCAGGATCCAGCTGCGCGACACCAAACCGTAAATGACTGCGACCACGCCGCAGGCTACCGCAAACCACAAACTGGCTGCCATATCGTCCCCTTCTGTTTTTATCCGACGTCATTGCCAAAAGCTGCAGACCGCACCGGGTAGGCACGCGCAGCCAGGAAAACACGACCTGCAAAAAACCCGAACTACGAAAACGATGTGGCACCGCTGCTGAAAAGCGGGCACAAAAAAAGCGGACACTCAGGTCCGCTTTTCATAAACTGCTTATTCCGCCAGGGCGGCAAATGCGCTGTCGCGGATTTGCTCGACCGGACCGACGCCGGCGATGCGGCGGTATTTCGGTGCGCCTGGCAGGCCGGACTTGGCCCAGTCATTGTAGTAGCCCAGCAAGACCTTGGTCTGGTTGTGGTACACGTCCAGGCGCTTCTTGACCGTTTCCGCCTTGTCGTCGTCGCGCTGGATCAGCGGTTCGCCGGTGATGTCGTCGATGCCGTCGACCTTGGGCGGATTGAATTTGACGTGGTAGACGCGGCCCGAACCCGGGTGGCTGCGGCGGCCATCCATGCGCTCGATGATCGACGCGTCAGGCACGTCGATTTCCAGCACGTAGTCGACATTGATGCCGGCATCTTTCATGGCGTCCGCTTGCGCGATGGTGCGCGGGAAGCCGTCGAACAGGTAGCCATTGGCGCAATCGGCTTCCTGCAGGCGGTTCTTGACCAGGCCGATCATGATGTCGTCCGACACGAGGCCGCCCGCATCCATGACTTTTTTCGCAGCCAGGCCCAGTTCCGTGCCTTCCTTGATCGCCGCGCGCAGCATGTCGCCCGTGGAGATTTGTGGAATGTTGTATTTTTCTTTGATGAAATTAGCTTGGGTGCCCTTGCCGGCACCGGGTGCTCCTAAAAGTATCAGACGCATTGAAAAGTTCCTAAAAAACAGATTTTGGATGGTGGTATGTGTAATTATTTTTAGATGGTGTTGCTAAGGCTATCTTTCCCTACGAAACTTACCACAAAAAAACCCCGGAACGCCAGTTTGCTATCGAATTGCTATGCCCTGATTGATCAAAGCCAGCAATTCGCGCGACGCACGTTTCAAAATGTGGTTTTTTGTGGCAAGCCCCGCATAAAATTTTTCACGCGCACACACGGCGCCTGAAAAACGTTCAGGGCAAGGCGCCCCGCCGCAGACAGTACGCATGTACGGCAAGGCGGGGCAACGCAGCCATGGACGTTTTCTCAGGTGGCGTGACGGTAGTGCGCCTGGACCCTGGCAAGATCTTCCGGCGTGTCGACACCGGCGGCTGGCGCCAAGTCCGTGACATGCACGGCGATGGCCACACCGTGCCACAGCACGCGCAACTGCTCCAGCGCCTCGATGGCTTCCAGCGGCGAAGCGGACAATTGCGGATATTCTTGCAAGAACGCATTGCTGTACGCATACAGGCCGATATGGCGCAGCGGCACGTAGCCAGCCGGCAGGCTGTCTTTCGATTGCGCGAAACCGTCGCGGTGCCACGGGATGGTGGCGCGCGAGAAATACAAGGCGCGGCCATTCTTGTCCAGCACGACCTTCACCACGTTCGGGTTGAACGCATCCTGCACATCATGCAGCGGATGGGCGCAGGTGGCCATGGGGACGGCAGCGCTGATCTGCGCCGCGCAGGCGGCCAGCAAGCCAGGATCGATCAAGGGTTCGTCGCCCTGCAGGTTGACGACGACGGTGTCCAACGGCAAATCGAGCGTGCGCGCCACTTCGGCGATGCGGTCCGTGCCCGACGGATGATCGCTGCGCGTCATGCACACTTCCACGCCATGCGCGGCGCAGGCGGCGCGGATGCTGTCATGGTCGGTGGCGACGATGACGCGCGCGGCGCCCGACAAGGCGGCCTGCTCGGCCACGCGCACCACCATGGGCTTGCCGCCCAGGTCAGCCAGCGGCTTGCCCGGCAGGCGCGTCGAGGCCAGGCGGGCCGGGATGATGACGATGAACGCCATCGTTATTCCACTGCGTCTTGCAGGGTGCGCGCTTCGTCCGCCCACATGATGGGGATGCCATCGCGGATCGGATAGGCCAGGCGGTCGGCGCGGCAAATCAGTTCCTGCGCCTTCTTATCGTGTTCAAGCGGACCCTTGCAAACAGGGCAGACCAGGATATCAAGCAGTCGAGCGTCCACGACATTTCTCCACAATTTGTTGGGCCAGCGCGCTATCGATGCGCGCACTGACGGGGACGACCCACAGTCTCGGGTCATCTTTGAGATGTTCAATTTGCGCACATTTTACTGCATCCTTCTCGGTGATCAAGATCACATCCGTGTCGAGCGCCGCAAATGGCTGGTCGAGGAAGTCGTGATGGTCGGGCAGGGGCAATTCCATGAAGTCCAATCCGGCCCCGCGCAGCATGGCAAAGAAACGCTGGGGGTTGCCGATGCCGGCCGCCGCCACGATGCGCTGGCCGCCAGCCGCCAGGGTCGCCAAAGGCATGCGCTCGCCGCGGTCGAGCAGGCGCTCGGCCACGCCACCGGCCAGCAGCATCTGCACCACCAGCCCGCCCTGCGGCGCGACCCTGGCCACCAGTGCCGGCGCCAGCTCGGGCGCATTGATCACCGTCACATCGCGCCGGCGGCGCGGCGATTCGCGCAAAGGCCCCGCCGGCAGCAGCCAGCCATTGCCTGCGCCGCGGCCGTCGAACAGCACGATTTCCACGTCGCGCTGCAAGGCGTAATGCTGCAAGCCGTCATCCGTCACCAGCACGTCGACGTCCGGGTGCGCGGCCAGCAGCGCCCTGCCCGCTTGCGCGCGGTCGCGCCCCACCATCACGGGGCAGCCGCCGCGCTGGAAGATCAGCAGCGGCTCATCGCCCACCTGCTGCGGCGTGGAGGCGGCGCTGACGGCGCGCGGCAAGCGGTCGGCGCTGCCATGGCCGCGCGAAATGACGCCCGGGCGCATGCCCTCCTCGCGCAAGGCTTGCACCAGCCAGATCGTCAGCGGCGTCTTGCCCGTGCCGCCGATAAAAATATTGCCGACGACGACGACGGGCACGGGCAGGCGCGCGGATTTCAGGAGCTTGGCCCGATACAGGCCGCGCCGCACGGCGCTCAGGGCGCCGAACAGCAGGGATACGGGCCACAGCGCGCACGCCAGCGGACCGCGCGTCAGCCAGGCGCGGGTGAGTGTGGTTTCAAGCTTGGCAGGAGAGGATGTGGGCATGAAGGAAGACGTAAAAATAGTGTAGGTCGGATTAGCGGCGCCGTCAGGCGCAGCGTAATCCGACATGCTCGGCTGCGGCTTTTGTCGGCTTACGCCGTTCCGGCTAAGCCGACCTACTTGCTACCACCCGCCTGCGCCGCA
The DNA here is from genome assembly GCF_030587275.1 of Janthinobacterium sp. SUN128. Taxonomy (NCBI): domain Bacteria; kingdom Pseudomonadati; phylum Pseudomonadota; class Betaproteobacteria; order Burkholderiales; family Oxalobacteraceae; genus Janthinobacterium; species Janthinobacterium sp. SUN128. Next base: position 127,072 of record NZ_JAPWHY010000002.1, read on the forward strand.
AACGTCAGCTTTTCATAGCCGGCCAGGCGCGCCGCTTCCATCACGTGGATGACCATCTGGTGCATGGCGAACTGGTCGGCGTTGACCACCACCACGGGCGTCTGCGCGGGTGCCTTGCCGCCATTGGCCGCCTTGGCCGCGCTTTGCAGGGCGTCGGCCAGGCCGGCCACGTCGCGGAACGAGACGGGCTCGCGGTTGACCGTGTAATTACCCTTGGCATCGATGGTGACGTCGATCTGCTGCGGCTTTTCCTTGGCTTGCTCGGCGTCGGCCGTCGGCAAGGTGATCTGCAGCTCCGTGAACTTGCTGTAGGTGGTGCTGACCATGAGGAAGATCAGGATCACCAGCAGCACGTCGATGAACGGGATCAGGTTGATTTCGGGGTCTTCACGCCCCTTGCCTTTGCGGAAGTTCATTTGCGGCCACTGTGGACGATGTCGACGAACTTGACCGCTTGCTGCTCCATGTCAATGACGAAGCTGTCGACGAGGGCGCGGAAATGGCGGTAGAAGACCAGGGTCGGCATGGCGATGGCCAGGCCAAAGCCCGTGTTATACAGGGCCACCGAGATGCCGTGGGCCAACTGTGCGGGATTGGAGCCGCTGGCGTTTTGCGAGCCGAAGATTTCGATCATGCCCACCACCGTGCCAAACAGGCCCATCAGCGGAGCCAGGGTGGCGATGGTGCCCAGGGTCGTCAGGAAACGCTCCAGCGTGTGGGCCACGCCGCTGCCCGCCTCTTCGATCGATTCCTTCATCACCTCGCGTGGCGCGTCGACATTGCGCAGGGCGGCAGCCAGCACCACGCCCAGCGGCGAGTTGTCTTCCAGCTTGGCCACCGTGTCCGGCGTGATCTTGCCGCTACGATACACCTGCACCACTTCATCAAACAGCTTGCGGGGCAGGATCTTGACGCGGCGCAAATACAGCAGGCGCTCGATGATCAAGGCCAGGGCGACGATGGAAGCGATCAACAACAGCCAGATGGGCCAGCCAGCGGCTTGAAATATAGCGAGCAAAAGAAACTCCTGGAAAAGGGAAGGCGATGGACCGCCCGAACAGCCTGTATTGTACCGAGCGCCGAAGACCGATTGTACGTCCGCGCAGGAATGGCGCAATGTAGCGCGTTGCCGCGCCGGCGGCAAGTGGCGCCCGCATGGCAGTTGTCCACACGGCGCAGCGGACGCCCACCGCCGGCGCCCGGTTTTGCACATTTTATGTGGATAAGATTGTGAGCAAGCATGAAGTCCATCAGGCAAGTCATTGATTTATATGCAGATTATAGAACTGCGCAAAATACAGGCATAGCAGCTTAACGGCAGTAGTCAATATCAATAAATCAATACTTGAAGAGTTCTGCACATTTACTGTGGACAAGATTGTGCGCAAAGCCCGGGAATTCAATTAAGCCATTGATTTTAAAGGAAATTAAATCAATGAGTAAAAAAGTGGCAGCGGGCATGCGATACGCGGCATAGTGGCCGTAAAAGTTCTGCACACAATCTGTGGACAAGATTGTGCGCAAGCTCAAAGATAGGCGCCAAGTACATTGATTTATATCGTTTTTATTGCCATGCATAAAAATGTAGCACGGCCTGAAAAGCAGGGTTTTCGGCGTCCAATTTCACTTCAACACGGCAGTTTTTAAGCGTGAAGGCAGTTCCACACATAAAGTGTGGATAAGATTGTGAGCAAGCGGATTGACTCCATGTAAGAGCATTGATTTTAAAGGAGTTTTTTCCAATGCTGAAAAATGAGGCAGAGGAATGCTCTGGTCGTGCAGTGGAAAAGCAGGCGAAAAGGCGAAACGGTTTATGCAGTTTTGCACACATTCTGTGGATAAGATTGTGAGCAAGGCGTATGACGTGATGCTACACCCTTGATTTATATGGCTATTTTTATGCTGCGCAAAATTCAGGCAAGCCATGCCATGGGCGTTCCGGTGGATAAATCCGGCGCTGTGCCAGAGTTCTGCACATTTTTTGTGGATAAGATTGTGCGCAAGGCCATGCATGGCATACTAAGCGCTTGATTCCTATGCACTTTATTTCCGTGCGCAAAAATGTAGCACGGCACTTTTATCGCTCAATGCTGGCTTGTCAGGCTATGTTTGTCCAAGGCAAAAAGTTCCGCACACTTTCTGTGGATAACTTTGTGCGTAAGTGGCAGGGGCTTTACTGATGTGCTTGATATTAAAGGTTTTTTTCCCTGTGCACGCAAATCAGGCATACAGGAATTCATCATGAAATCAAATACTTAGAAATAGAACTTGTTGTTTTTCACGATATATGACATAAGCATGACCTCGCCGATAATATGTGGACAGTTCCCTCCCCCATAGCACCAGATGATGACCGATACTCCAACTGACAGCGGCTTTGCCGCCCCGCCCGTGCTGACCGTCAGCACCCTGAACCAGGCCGTCGCGCGTCTGCTCGAGCGCTCGTTTCCCCTGACATGGATCGCCGGCGAGATTTCCAACTTCACGCGCGCCGCGTCCGGCCACTGGTATTTCACATTAAAAGATGATGGCGCCCAGGTGCGCGCCGTGATGTTCCGCGGCCGCGCCCAGTTTGCCGGCTTCACGCCGCGCGAAGGCGACAAGGTGGAAGTGCGCGCCCTCGTCACCCTGTACGGCGCGCGCGGCGATTACCAGATCAACGTGGAAGCCATCCGCCGCGCCGGCGTGGGGGCTCTGTATGAAGCGTTCCAGCGCCTGAAGGAAAAGCTGGCCGCGCAGGGACTGTTCGACCAGGAACGCAAGCGCGCCATCCCCATGTTCGCGCGCAGCATCGGCATCGTCACCAGCCCGCAGGCGGCCGCCCTGCGCGACGTGCTGATCGCGCTCAAGCGCCGCGCGCCGCACGTCTCCATCATCCTCTACCCCACGCCCGTCCAGGGGCAGCAGGCGCCGGAAAAGATCGCGCACGCCATCCGCACGGCATCCACAAGGGCCGAGTGCGACGTGCTGCTGGTGTGCCGTGGCGGCGGCAGTATCGAAGATTTGTGGTCGTTCAACGATGAAGCCGTGGCCCACGCGATCGCCGATTGTTCCATGCCCGTGATCAGCGGCGTGGGACACGAAACGGATTTCACCATCGCCGACTTCGCGGCCGACCTGCGCGCTGCCACGCCGACGGCGGCGGCCGAACTGGCGGCCACGCCACGCGCCGACTGGATGGCTTCCCTGCGCGCCGATGCGGCCGACCTGCGCCGCGCCATGCGCCGCGGCCTCGACGATGCGGCGCAGACCCTGGACCGCCACAGCCGCCGCCTGCTCAACCCGAAGGCGCAGCTGCAGCAGCAGCGTTTGCAGCTGCTGGCCCTGTCGACGGCCATGACGCATGCGGCGCGCGCGCCCGTGAACCAGTCGCAGTACGCGCTCGAACGCCTGCGTGCGCGCTGGGCGGCCTTGCGGCCCGACGTCGCGGCGCCGCGCGCGCGCCTGGAAGAAATGCAGCGGCGCGGCGGCGCGGCCATGGCGCAGCAGCTGGGACAGCGGCGCCACCGCCTCCACGGCCTGGCGGCGCAGCTGGAGCTGTTGAATCCCCAGCGCACGCTGGAACGCGGCTACGCCATCCTGCGCGATGAGAAAGGGGCGATCGTCCGCTCGCCGGCGCAGCTGCAGGCGCGCCAGAACGTCAATGTGCGCCTGGCCGAAGGCAGCGCGCAGATCGGCATCGCCAGCGTGCAAGCGAGTTTGGAATAAACGCTGGAATAAAAAAGGCCGGGGAAACTCCCCGGCCCAACACCTACCCTACTGAGTGGACTGCTACTGCGACTGCTCTTTCACCCTACGCCATCAGAACTTCATCGACACGCGCGCGCCAAAGGTGCGCGGCGCGTTGTAGAAGGCGCCGTAGATCTGCTGCGTGGGCTGGCATGGCATGCCGACGTCCGTGCAGATTTCATTGACGTCAAGCTTGACCGCCTTGTCGGTGGCGTTCTGCACGAACGCTTCCACCGTATAGGCCTTGTTCGCCGGCTGGAAGCGCAGGCTCAGGTCCAGGGTCGTGTAGGCTTCCTGGCGCTTGACGCCGGCATGGCCCGGCACATCGCCATTGAACGCGCCCGCGCCCACATACGACATGGTTTCATAATGCACCGAGGCGCGCGGCGTGAGCTGGCCGCCGGCGACATTGAAATCATGCTCGTACTGGACGGTCGTGGAAAACTTCGGCGCATGCTTCATGGTGCTGCCGCCCACGTTCACCAATGGCGCCGTCGAACCGCAGGACTGGCCATTCGCGCGCGCCGCATCGACGTCGCACGACATGAAGTCGTCATACACGGCTTTCAACCAGGTGGCGTTGCCCGTCAGGCGATCGACCTTCGTTGGCCGCCACACCCATTCCGCTTCCAGGCCCTTGACGGTGGCGCCGGCCGCATTGAAGTTGGCCAGCACGCTGTTGACCACCTGCGACTCGAGCTTGTCCTTGTACTTCATCAGGAAAGCATCGAGGTTCAGCGTCAGTTCGCGGTTCAGCAGGTCGGACTTGAAGCCGATTTCATAGCTGGTCAGCTTTTCCGGCTTGGTGGTGGCGCCGCCATCGCCGATGGCAGGCGAATGGAAGCCCGTCGTCACGGAGCCGAACAGCAGGATGTCCGGGCGCAGCTTGTACTCGATGCGGCCCAGCCAGGTGGCCTGGCCGTATTTCAGGTCGGCCGTATTGTCGCCCGGCGTATTGCCGCAGGTGGCCGCCGTGATGGCGCCGCCAGGACCGATATTGTGCGTATTGGCCAGGCCCGTGCCCGGCGTGACCAGCTGCGCCAGTTGATCGGGCGTGAGCACGGTGGTGCCCAGCGGCGTGTTGGCAGGCCAGTTCGGGCAAGCCCAGTTCTTGCCACCGACGTCGAATTTATGGTCTTTCGTGTAGCGCGCGCCGGCCGTCAGCTTGATCTGATCCGTCAACTGCTGGCTGACCTGGCCGAATACGGCCTTTGATTTGAGCTGGCGGTCGCCCTGGATGAAGGACATGGCCGAGGCATACTGGCCCACGGTCGGCTGCACGAAGATCACGGCGCCGTTGGCGATATCCTGCTGCACGGCGGCCTGCGAAATCTGGCTGCGGTCGATATCGAAGCGCACCTTGTTCTTTTCATTGAACAGGAACAGGCCGGCCACCCACTGGAACGGCGCATCATCGTCCGAGCGCGCCTGCAGCTCGTGCGAATAGCTGTCGAACTGCGCCCAGTCGGTGCGGTTTTCCGACTTGAAGCCGGGGAACAGGCCCGCATCGGCATCGTTGCTGTTCTGGCGCTTGTAGCGGCTCCAGCTGCCCAGGTAGGTGAAGTCCAGCGCATCGGTCGGCTTGTAATTGAGCTTGCCCTTGTAGGTCAAAATCGACTGGTCGAGGGTGCCCGGCGTGTCGATCAGGGCCGAACGCAGCTTCTCGCCCCGTTTCGGTTCGGCCGCCAGGTAGACGTTGCCGGCGCCCTGGTCGAGGAAGTAGTCGGCGATGAACGTGCCGCGCAGTTGCGGCGTGAACTTCCACAGCAGCGAGGCGCGCACGCCCATCTGGTCGCCGGCGCCATACTTGGCCGTGCCCGGCATAACGTTCGAGCCGCGGCGGAAATCCACCGTGCCGTCGTGGCTATCCTTGATGGCGGCGATGCGCAGCGCCACGTCGTCGGAAAACGGGATATTGATCATGCCCTGCGTCTGCAAATGGCGCTTGTCGCCCACCGTGATGCCGGCCGAACCCATGAACTTGGCCGTGCTCGGCGCGGCCGACACGAGGTTGACGGCACCTGCCGTCGAATTGCGGCCGTTCAGGGTGCCCTGCGGTCCGCGCGCCACCTCGACGTGGGACAGGTCATACATCAGTGCCGTGGCGCCCTGCGGACGCGGCGAATACACGCCATCGACATAAAAGGCGACGGCCGGGTCGCCCAGCTCCGTGTGGTTGGCCGAGCCGACGCCGCGCATGTAGACGTGCACGCCGCCCGAGTCGCCATGCTGCTCGACGACGAGGCTGGGCACCATGGTGGCCAGCGACGCCAGATCCTTGACCTGGTTGTTTTGCAGGGTGTCCTGGTTGAAGGCGGTGACGGCCAGCGGCGTCTCCTGCACGAAGGTATTGCGGCGCGTGGCCGTGACGACGATGCGGTCCATCTGTTCTGAGGCCGGTTTTGCCGCGTCCGCGGCCGCAGTGTCCTGGGCCATGGCGGCGCCGCTGCCCAGCAAGATGAACTGGGCGAAGGTCGCATGCGCCAGGCTGAGGGCGATGGTATTGCGTTTGAGCTGTTGCATTGTTGTTGTCTCCTGTACCGCTGGTTGAATGATGATCACATAGCTCTTTGGCTACTGCTGCACATTTTTTGGGTGTCAATCTGAAGTCATGTCGCCTCCGTGCGGGGTCAATGGGTAGCCACGGCGCGCCCGGCCGTGTCGAATAGAAAGGCATGGCCTTCTTCCGGCGCAAAGCCGATGGCGCTGCCCTGCGCCAGCTCGTGGCGCGCCTCGCCGTGCAGCTTGATGGCCACCGCATGCGGACTGCCGTCAATGCCGCCATCGAGCGTCGCGTGGATGATTTGCGCATCGCCCAGCTGCTCGATCAGGGTGACGGTGGCGCCGTAGCCCTCCTCGCGCGGCACCAGGCGCAGGTGTTCCGGACGTATGCCGACCAGCATGCCCGCCTCGCCACCGAGCTGGCTGGCCAGCGCCGGGACGGCGGCGCACGGCAAAAAATTCATGCGCAGCGCACCGATGAAGCCGGCCACGAACTGGCTGGCCGGATGGCGGTACAGGTCCAGGGGCGCGCCCACCTGCTCCAGGTGACCGCCGTGGAAGACGGCGACCCTGTCGCCGAGGGTCATGGCCTCGACCTGGTCGTGCGTCACGTAGATCATCGTGGTGCCCAGTTCCTGGTGCAGCTTGGCCAGCTCGATGCGCGTCTGCACGCGCAGCGAGGCATCGAGGTTGGACAGCGGCTCGTCAAACAGGAATACCTTGGGCTGGCGCACGATGGAGCGGCCGATGGCCACGCGCTGGCGTTCGCCCCCGGACAATGCCTTGGGTTTGCGGTCGAGCAGGTGCGTGATCTGCAAAATCTCGGCCACCTTGCCGACGGCCACGCGCACCTCGGCCTCCCCCTTGCCCGCCAATTTGAGGGCAAAGCCCATGTTGTCGCGCGCCGTCATGTGCGGATACAGGGCGTAGCTCTGGAAGACCATGGCGATGCCCCGCTCTGCCGGCGCCACGTCGTTGGCCAGCAGGTCGCCGATGCGCAGCTGGCCCGCGCTGATGTCTTCCAGTCCCGCGATCATGCGCAGCAGGGTCGACTTGCCGCAGCCGGACGGCCCCACGAAGACCATGAATTCGCCGTCATGGATATCAAGGTCCAGGCCCTTGACGATTTCCGGGCCGTCGCCGTAGGTCTTGCGGATGCCGCGCAGGGAAATGGCGGCCATGTCAGTGCTCCCCGGCCAGGACGGCCGCATCGGCATGCGCGGCGCGCTGCGCGGCGATGAAGTCGCGGTACCACAGGGCGCTGTCCTTGAAACTGCGCTGCTGCGTGGCGTAATCGACGTACAGCATGCCGAAGCGCTTGGCGTAGCCCGAATTCCACTCGAAGTTGTCCATCAGGCTCCAGTAGAAATAACCGCGCACGTCGATGCCCTGCGCGATCACGGCGCGCAAGGCATCCAGGTGCAGCTGCACGTAGTCGATGCGCGGCGCGTCATGGATCTTGCCGTCGACGGGCTTGTCGGCAACGGCCATGCCGTTTTCCGTGATGTAGACGGGCGGCAGCCGGTATTCGCGGTGCAGGCCCACGAGCAGCTCCGTCAAGCCTTGCGGATAGGTTTCCCAGCCCATGTCGTTGACCCCAAGCTTGCATTCGGGCTTGCGCGGCGGCGTCTCGGCGCTCATGAAAGCGCGCGTGTAGTAGTTCACGCCAAGGAAATCGATAGGCTGTTTAATATCTATGAAATCGTTTTCAAATATGGATAAAGCAGAAGCGTCGGCATGTTTCAGGGCCAGGGCCGGGTAGCGGCCCTTGAAGATGGCATCCATATACCACTGCACCGAGCGTGCATATTCGAGTTCGGCCAGTTCGCGGTCCTGGGCACTGTCGGTGGCCGGCGTGGCCGTCCATTGATTGAGCACGATGCCCAGCTTCGCCGGCGCATTCACCGTGCGCATGGCTTGCATGGCCAGGCCGTGCGACAGCAGCAAGTGGTGCGACACTTGCACGGCGGCGGCCGGATCGGCCATGCCCGGGGCGAACTGGCCCGTGCCGTGGCCCAGCACGGCCGTGCACCACGGTTCGTTATGGGTGGCGATGCTGGCGACCTTGTGGCCGAAGCGGCGCGCCACCTCGGCCGCATAGGCGGCGAAGTGGTAGCAGGTGGCGCGATTGAGCCAGCCGCCCTCGTCCTGCAGCGCTTGCGGCAAGTCCCAGTGATACAGGGTCAAATGGGCGTCGAGTCCCTTGGCGGCCAGGGCGTCAAGCAGGCGCGCATAAAAGTCGAAGCCCGCTTCGTTCCAGGCGCCGGAACCGGCCGGCTGCACGCGCGACCAGGACATGGAAAAGCGGTAGGCGTTCACGCCCAGGCTGGCGATCAGCTCCACGTCCTCGGCATAGCGGTGATAGTGGTCGCAGGCCACGTCGCCATTGCTGCCGTCGATGATCTTGCCATCCGTATGGCTGAAGGTATCCCAGATGGATGGTCCGCGGCCGTCGATGGCGGCGGCGCCCTCGATCTGGTAGGCGCTGGTGGCCACGCCCCAGGTGAAGGTGGCGGGAAAGTTGCTGTCAATGTCGTCGTTATGCATGGTGGTGGTATCAGTGTGAGGGGTTGAAATAAGTGAGTGCATCAGCCTTTGACGGCGCCCTGGGTCAGCCCTTCGATCAGGCGCTTGGAGGCAACAAAAAACATCAGCAGCAGCGGCAGCACGGCAATCGCGGCGCCCGTCATCAGCGCGCCCCACTCCGTGTTGTTGGGCGCCTGCATGCTGCGCAGGGCCAGCGGGATCGTGTAGTTCTCGACCGAGCGCATGACGACCAGCGGCGTGATGAAATTGTTCCACGAGTTGATGAAGGTGATCAGGCCCAGGGTGCCCATGGCGGGGCCGATCAGCGGCAGCACGACCCGCCAGTAGATGGCGAATTCGCCGCAGCCGTCGATGCGCGCCGCCTCGATCAGGTCCTTCGGTATCGCCGTGCCGATGTACTGGCGCATGAGGAAAATCCCCAGTGCGCCGGCCGCTCCCGGCACGTACAGGGCGCGCGGCTGGTCCAGCCAGCCGAGGAAATCCATCAGCATGAAGGTGGGGATCATGTTCATGAACGACGGGATGATCATCGACGCCATCACCAGGGTAAACAAGGGCCGCTTGAAGCGGAACTCGTACATGGCGAACGCATAGCCGCCCAGCGAGCAAAAGAACAGGGTCAGCGCCGTCGTCATCAGGGCCACATACAGGCTGATGCCGATATTGCGCCAGAATGGCAGGCGCTCCTGCAGCAGCTCGATGTTGTTCAGCAGGGCCGTGCCGAACCAGCGCGGCGGCGGCAGGCTGTAGATCTCGGCGCTCGTGTGCGTGGCGAAGACGAACATGAAGTAGAACGGCGCGACCATGATCAGGGCGCCGATGGCCACCATGGCGTAGGCCGTCCAGCGGGTGGTTTTCATCGGACCTCCTTGCGTTCATTGCGGCTGAAGATGCGGTTGTTGACCCAGGTGGTGCTGGCGATGATGAGGAACAGCAGCCAGGAAATGGCCGACGCCGTGCCGAAGTCGCCCGAGGAAAACGCCGTCTTGTAGACGAAGATGGCCGTCGTCATCACGGACTGGCTCACGCCGCTCGATTCGGCCACCAGCACGAACGGCTCCTCGAACAGCTGCAGATTGCCCATGATGGTGAGGGTCACGGCCAGGTAGATCATGGGGCGCAGCTGCGGCAGGGTGATGTACCAGAACTGCTGGCGTTTCGAGGCGCCATCGATGGTGGCTGCTTCGTACAGGTCCTTCGGGATCACCTGCAGCGCGGACAGGTACAGCACCAGATTCCAGCCTAGGTAGCGCCAGAAAATCACGAAGGCGACGGCCGGCTTGATGAACAGCGAGCTGCCCAGCCAGTCGATCGATTCTGCCGGAAACAGGCCGCCCACCAGCGGCAGGCTGGCGCACCATTGGATCAGTACATTGATCTGCCCATAGTCGCGCGAGAACAGGGTATTGAAGACCATGGCGATGGCCACGCTGGAGGTGATGAACGGTAAAAAATAGATGCCGATCACCAGGTTGCGCGAGCGCTTGAAGCTGTTGTGGATGAAGGCCGCCAGCGGAATGGCCACCAGGTGCTGCGGCACGCCCGAGGCCAGCGCCAGCCACACGGTATTGCCCAGCGAGCGCAGGAACCACGGGTCGCTCAAGGCATACTTGTAGTTGTCCAGGCCCACCCACTGCATGGCTTCCACGCCGCTGGCCGCTTCCCACTGGTTGAATGACAAATAGATGGAAAACAGCAGCGGGAACAGACTGAAGACGGCGAACAGGATGAAGAAGGGGCTGATGAAGATGTACGGCGCCCACTGCTTCATGTTGAAGCGTTTTTTTGCGGGCCGCGCAGCGGCAGCAGCGGGCGCGCCCTCGGTACAAGGCATGGAGGTAGTCATGCTGCTCCTAGCGCCGCGCGCGGTGGGTGATCAGGGCCTTGGCGTCGGCCAGGGCCGTCTTGATATCCTTGTTTTGCGCCAGCACGCTTTCCAGTTCCATGTTGACGATGTCGCGCGCCACGGCGTCGAACTTGTCGACGCGGATGACGGGGATCTTCGCCGCCGTGTCGCGCGCCAGCAGGCGCGTCTTCTGGCCGCCGAAATACGCCTGCGGCTCGTCCATCATCGGGTCCGCATAGGCTGCCTTCAGGGCCGGGAAGGCGCCGATCTCTTTCAGGGAATGCAGCTGGATATCCTTGTTGACGGTCATGAACTTGATGAATTCCCAGGCCTGGGCTTTGTTCGCCGCCTTTTTCGGAATGCCGTAGAAGGAGCCGCCGTACGACGCCAGCGCGCCGGCCGGCAAGTTCGCCGCGCGCCACTGGCCGGACGAAGCCGGCGCCAGCCACTTGGCCAGGTGGCCGCTGAGCCACGATCCCATCATCTGGCTGGCCACCTTGTCGCGTTTGAAGCCTTCGGCCCACTCGCCCGTCCAGGCCACGGTGCGCGCATCGATGCCGGCCACCCGCGCCGCCTTGGCCAGCTCGAAGGCCTTCACGAAGCGGGGCGAGTCGACCAGCACCTGGCCCTTGTCGCCAAAGTAAATGCCTTCGCCATCTTTCAAATTGGCGCGTATATAGATGTCGGCCAGGTCGCTGGCGCCGGCCAGCAGATAGGTGCCGGTGGCGGCCTTGAGTTTCTTGCCGGCGGCGATATACGACTCCCACGATTGCGTCAGGTCGGTTTCCTTGATGCCCGCCTTGTCCATCAGATCCTTGCGGTAGAACAGGGTGCCCGGTCCCAGGTCGGCCGGCATGGCGCCCAGGGTGCCGCGCGAACTGGTCGCCTGCACGAAGGTGAACGGCACGAACTGGGCGCGGTACTGCCCTGCCCCGTATGGCGCTTGCAGCAAATCTTCCATGCCCTTCGATTCGGCGAAGCTGCCGACATAGCGGAAGTCGATGGCCATCACGTCGGGCAGGCGCGCGCCGGCCGCCAGCGCCGTCGTCATCGAGTTGTGATGATCGTCGATCTGCAGGCTGACCAGCTTGACCTTCACTTGCGGATACAGTTTTTCCCACAGGGGCAAGGCCGTCTTGACGGCGCGGTCCAGGTCGGGGAACGAGGCGACGGTAATCGTGGCCGGGGCCAGCGTCGGCAGGGCTGCAGCCGGCGGAACGGCTGCGGGCGCGGCGGCCACACTGGCGGCCAGGGTCAGCGCTGCCAGCGGGGCGGCGCCAAGGATGCTTGACTTCATTATTTCATCTCCGTTTATTGAGCGTCTTCTATCTTGAAAACGTTTTCACAACATGTATCCATTTAACACTGCAAAGAAAATCAAGTCAACTGAAAAAGTTGTCATTTTTATTGAAGGCAGCGTGGCAAGCGGCATGCCGTGGCGCGTTTTCTCCTATGAAAAAGCGTAAAAATTCGTCATTTGCGCTGCCGTTGTTTTTTGTGAAAACGTTTTCAATCGTAGGTCGGGTTAGCGCGCAAGCGCGTAACCCGACGTGCACGGCCAACAATATGTCGGCTTACGCCCTGCGGGCTAACCCGACCTACGCCGATCCACGGCCCTGCGGGCATTTATGGTAATCTTCCGATGAAAAGGTTTTCAGAGCACTGAGAACCAGCCATCTTGATACCCAGGAATCACCTTGAACGATAGCGCCCACGCTGCTCCCCCTTCCACCCTGCTCGACGTGGCACGCCAGGCCGGCGTGTCGCCCAGCACCGTCTCGCGCATCCTGAATGGCACGGCCAGGGTCTCCGACGACAAGCGCGACGCCGTGCTGGCGGCGATCGCCCACATGAAATTCGCACCGAACCAGATGGCGCAGGGGCTGAAAAAAGGCCGCTCGATGACCATCGGCATCGTGGTGCAGGACATTTCCAGCCCCTTCTTCGACGAAAGCCTGCGCGGCGTGGACGATGGCTTGAAGGACACGGGCTATGCGTCCGTCATCGTCAGCGGGCACTGGAATGCGCAGGAAGAGGCGGACCGCATCCGCCTGCTGCTGGCAAGAAAGGTGGACGGCATCATTTTGCTGTCGGGGCGCATCTCGGACGAGAGCGTGCTCGATTTCTCGCAGCAGCGGCCCATCGTCTCGACGGGCCGCCTGCTGGCCACGAAAAGCGCCATCGGCTTCAAGCTCGACAACGAATACGGCGCCTACCTGGCCGTGCGCCACCTGGTGGAACTGGGCCACCGGCGCATCGCCTTCGTGGCCGGCCCCGCCAACAACACGGATGCGGCCGAGCGCCTGACGGGCTACCAGCGCGCACTGCGCGAAGCGGACATCGCCATCGACCCGAAGCTGATGGTGGAAGGCGATTTCCACGAAGCAAGCGGAATGCTGGCCATGAACCATTTGTTCGATACGCAGCAGCAGTTCAGCGCCGTCTTCGCCGCCAACGACCTGTCCGCCTACGGCGTGCGCCTGTGCCTGTACCGCAAGGGCATCCGCGTGCCCGACGATATCTCGCTCGTCGGCTTCGATGACTTGCCCGGCTCGTCCTACACGACGCCGCCGCTCACCACCATCCATCAGCCCCTGTACGACATCGGCCGCATCGCCACCGAAGCGCTGCTGGGCCTGATCAATGGCGAAGCCGTGCAGGCAGCCATTCCGCCGCTGGAACTCATCGTGCGGGAAACCACTCGCCGCATCCGCTGAGGCTTGCGGCTGGGAACTTTTCCGCCCGATTCAGGCTGAACGAGAATCAGTACGCGAACGGCATCCGCAACGCATGCGGGAATCTGCAGCAATGGCGCATCCGCTTTACAATAGTGGCTCGTTCAGCAAGAATGCCTGCTTCAAGCAAGCTTGGCTCAACCCTCCGGCCACAGGCTGGAAGACTCCGAACATTCACCACAAAGGGACATCACATGGAACATACTCTGCCACCACTGCCGTATGAAATGGACGCTCTGGCGCCGCATATTTCGAAAGAAACCCTGGAATACCACTATGCCAAGCATCACCAGGCGTATGTCACCAACTTGAACAACCTGATCAAGGGTACCGAGTTCGAGAACCTGTCGCTGGAAGAGATCATCAAGAAATCGTCGGGCGGCATCTTCAACAATGCAGCGCAAGTATGGAACCACACCTTCTACTGGAACGGCATGAAGCCGGCCGGCGGCGGCGCGCCTGCGGGTGCCGTGGCTGACGCGATCAACGCCAAATGGTCGTCGTTCGACAAGTTCAAGGAAGAATTCACCAAGTCGTGCGTGGGCAACTTCGGTTCGGGCTGGACCTGGCTGGTGCAAAAAGCCGACGGCTCCGTCGACATCGTCAACACCTCGAACGCCGGCTGCCCGCTGACCACCGGCGACAAGCCACTGCTGACCTGCGACGTGTGGGAACACGCCTACTACATCGACTACCGCAACCTGCGCGCCAAGTACGTGGAAACGTTCTGGGGCCTGGTCAACTGGGACTTCGTTGCCAAGAACTTCGCGTAAGCAGTTCCTTTCAACGTAAGGAGAAAAAGCCTGCGCCGCCCCGCGCGGGCTTTTTTTTGCCTGCTGAAAGGCGAGGCGCTGCGCTACAATCAGCATCTTCCCACCCCGCCCTGCCCCGATGTCCGCTCGCCTGCTGCGCCGCCTGTTGATTTTGCTCCTGCTGGCGTGCCACCTGCACGCGTGCGCGGCCGCCCCCTCGCCCCTGTTGTCCGACTACACCCACAACGCCTGGGGCGCCCTGCAAGGCGCGCCCGTCGACGTACTGAAATTCGCCCAGGGCAAGGATGGCTGGCTGTGGATCGCCACGGCCACCGGTTTGTACCGCTACGATGGCGTGCGCTTCGACCGCGTCGACAGCGTGTACGGCCACCGCCTGCCGTCGAGCAATGTGCTGGGCCTGGCCACGCCACCGGACGGCGCCGTCTGGGTCGGCTACCGCCTCGGCGGCGTCAGCGTCTTTCGCCAGGGTGGCGCGCGCACGTACGGGGAAGCGGACGGCTTGCCGCCGGGCGCCGTATTCCATGTCGAGGCAGCGCCCGACGGCGCCATCTGGGTCGGCACGCGCGATGGCGCGGCGCGCCTGGCGCCGGGCGCCGACCGTTTCGTCGCGCAGGCCGCCAACGTGGGCCTGCCCGACAAGCGCGTGTACCAGATCCTGTTCGGGCGCGATGGCACGCAGTGGATGGGCACCATGCACGGCGTCTTTTTCCGCAGGCCGGGCGAGACGCGCTTTTCCCATGCCTGGCCGCGCACCATGCTCACCAGCATGGATGAAGCGCCCGATGGCGCCATCTGGGCTGTGGACGCGCAAAGCAATTACTATCGCGTGCGCACCAGCGCGCCGCGCGGCGATGCGCCCATCCGGCCCGACGCCACGGGCAACGGCATCCGCTTCGACCGCGCCGGCACCATGTGGCTGATGCAGCCCGATGGCATTGAACGCAAGTTCGATCCTTCCGGCCCCAGCCTGCCGGCCCAGCGCCTGACGCGCCAGAACGGCATCAGCGGCCCGCTGCCGCAAACGTCGTTCCAGGACCGCGAAGGCAATCTGTGGTTCGGTACCTCGACGGGCCTGGACCGGCTGCGGCCGAACCGCCTGAAGACCCTGGCCGTCGCCGTGCCCTTCGACCATCCCGGCATGCTGCCGGGGCCCGATGGCGACGTGTGGATCGGCGACTACGTCAGCGACGTGCGCAGCTTTACCGCCGACGGGGTGAAGAAAGTGATACTGAAAGGGGCGCTGGCGGCCAGCCACTGGGCGCCCGACGGCACGCTGTGGCTGGGCAACGAGCAGGAGCTGCACCATCGCGCGCGCAACGGCGCCATGACGCGCGTGGTGCCGCCCGTGCTGGGACTCGATCCGCAGGCGCTGCAGCAGGATCGCTCAGGCGCCCTGTGGGCCTCGTTTTCCGGCGGCGGCCTGTTTCGCCTAAGCGAAGGAAAATGGATCGCCGACGGCGGCCTGTCCGGCCTGCCGGCGGTGCTGACCACGGCCATGGCGATCGATGGCGCCGGCACCGTCTGGCTGGGCCATGCCGACAATACGCTCAGCCTGGTGGCCGATGGCCAGCGCGCAGGCGCCGTCAAGCGGCTCGGCGCGCCCGAGGGCCTGCAGGTGGGCACCGTGCTGCAGCTGTACCGCGATGGCGAGGCGATGTGGGCCGGCGGCGAAAACGGCGTGGCCCTGTACCGCGCCGGCCGCTTCCACATGTTGCGCGGCGCGCACGGCGCGGCGTTTCGCGGCGTATCGGGCATCGTGCGCCTGCCGGACGGCGACCTGTGGCTGCATGGCGCGGACGGCATCGACCATATCGCTGCCGCCAGCCTGGCCGCGTGGATGCGGGACGGCAGCGCTGTTACCTCGGAGCGCTTCGACGCGCTTGACGGCTTGCAGGGCCATGCCTCGCAACTGCGCCCCGTGCCGTCGCTGATCCATGCGCCCGATGGCAAGCTGTGGTTCTCCACCTCGGCCACCATCGCCATGCTCGACCCGCTGCACATCCGCCGCAACGCCCTGGCGCCGCCCGTGCAGATCCACAGCTTGCTGGCCGATGGCGTGCGTTACGCCCTGGACGATGGCAAGCCGCAGCACCTGCCGCAAGGCAGCAAGACCCTGCAGATCGGCTTCACGGCCCTGAGCCTGTCGATGCCGGAACGCGTGCGCCTGCGCTACCGGCTGGCAGGCGTGGACACGGGCTGGCAGGAGGCGGTGGGACGCCGCGAAGCGTACTACACCAACCTTGCCCCCGGCAGCTACCGCTTCGACGTCACGGCCGCCAACGAAGACGGCGTGTGGAACACGCAGGGGACAGGGCTCGACATCGTCATCGCTCCCACCTTCGTGCAAACGCCGTGGTTCGTCGTGCTGCTGGCGCTGGGCGCCGCGCTGCTGCTGTATGGCGGCTACGTGCTGCGCATCCGCCACCTGACGCGCAATATGCAGGAACGGTTGCAGGAACGCTTGCAGGAGCGCCTGGCCGAACGCTCGCGCATCGCCCGTTCGCTGCACGACACGCTGCTGCAAAGCGTGCAAGGCCTGATCCTGTCGTTCCATGCGCATGCGGACATGCTGCCCAAGGGCACGCGCGAACGGGCGCGCCTCGATGGCACCCTCAACCTGGCGGACCAGCTGCTGATCGAAGGCCGCGACCAGATCATGGACTTGCGCGCCTCGGCCGAACCCGACGAACTGCGGCTGGCGCTGCAGCAATTCGGCAAGGGCCTGGCCGAGCACCGCGCGCACGCCTTCACGGTGCATGTCAGCGGCATCTGCCGGCGCCTGCAGCCGCGCGTGCACGACGAAATCTATGCCATCGCGCGCGAAGCGCTGTTCAACGCCTCGCGCTACGCCGAGGCGGCAAACATCGTACTGGAACTCGACTATGCGGAGCGGGCATTCACCCTGCGCGTGCGCGACGACGGCTGCGGCCTCGATGACGCCGTGGCGCAGGCGGGCCAGCGGCCCGGCCACTGGGGCCTGGTCAGCATGCGCGAGCGCGCCGCCGCCATCGGGGCCAGCCTGCGCATCGACAGCCGGCCCGGCGCCGGCACGCAGATCGAAGTGAGCGTGCCGGGCCGCCTGGCCTATTGACGGCACGCTTGCGGGCGCGCCCGCAAGTGTCTGCGGCCCGGATGGAAAATGTTATACGATGCGCAAGAGCGCTGCCTTGCTCGCCTATCCTGCCACACCACTTTCTGAAAGCACTCCATGAAAAAATGCCTGCTCGCCCTATTGCTCTGCGCCTCCGGCTCCGCCTTCGCCAACTCGGCCTGCGACACGCCGCGCAACGACTTCGATGGCCTGTATTGCCTCAACAAGGTGTACCAGGAAGCGGACAAGGAACTCAACGCCAACTACAAGAAACTTAGCTCCCAGCTCGATGCCGGCGGCAAGCAAAAGCTGAAATCGGGCCAGCTTTCCTGGATCAGCGAGCGCAACGAGCGATGCTCGAAAAAGGATGGCTCGGGCTTCTATGTGAACCTCGATTGCGCCACGCGCACCACCATCGAACGCGCGCAATTCCTGCAAGACCGCGTGCGCGAATGCGTGAGCGCCGGCTGCCAGAACAGCAAACTGTGAGCTGAACCTGCGCTAGCGCAAACGGGAGCGGGCGGCAGGCGCCCATACTGGCCGCTCCGATGTCTTCCCCGTTTGTGCCATGAGCAAACTCATCGACATTTCCCTGAACAAGTGGGACGCCAGCGGCAGCGCCGTGCAGCAGGCGGCGGCGCTGCAGGCACTCGAAGATGGGCAAGTGCTGCTGTTGCCCCGCCTGGGTTTCTCCCTGCGACAGGAAGAGCATGCGCTGCTGAACGGCGCGGTGGGTAACGCCAGCAGCGCCAAGAATATCAGCTGGGAACCGGCGCGCGGCGTGCGCGGCCACGGCGATGCCTGCGATGCGGCCATGCTGGCCGCGCTGATGCAGCGCTACGCGCGGCACACGCAGCGCTTGCTGGGCGGCTTGCTGCCTGGCTATTCCTCCCATCTGCAGCAAGGCAAGGGCAGCTTTCGCCCCGTGGAAATCGCCGGCCGGGCGAGTTCCTGGCGCAAGGACGATACGCGCCTGCATGTCGACAGCTTTCCCTCCTCGCCCACGCAGGGCCGGCGCATCCTGCGCGTCTTCACCAACATCCATCCGCGCGACGCACCCCGCGTGTGGAAACTGGGCGCGCCATTCGAGCAGGTGGCGCAGCATTTTTTACCCGTCGCGAAGCGTCCGCAACCCGTGCTGGCGGCCCTGCTGCAATGGCTGGGCATCACCAAGTCGCGGCGCACGCCCTACGACCACTACATGCTGCAACTGCACGACGCCATGAAGGCTGACCTGGGCTACCAGGCGCAGGTGGAACAACACACCCATGCGTTCGCGCCGGGCCAGACGTGGATCGTCTTCAGTGACGCCGTATCGCACGCGGCCCTGCGGGGACAGCATGCGCTGGAGCAAACCTGGCTGCTGCCGGTGCACGCCATGGCGGCCCCGCACAAATCGCCGCTGGCCATCCTCGAACGCCGGTTGCAGCGCCCGCTGGCCTAGCCGCGCCTGGTCTGGCCTGGCCTGGCCTGGCCTGATACTGCGGCAAGAGCGGGCTCAGGCCGGCAAGCGGGCCGCCTTGAAGCGCCGCCAGGCCTTGTGCATGCGGCCATCGCTGCCCTGCGCCTGCGCGCGCGCCGCCAGATAGCCGCGCACGAAGGCCGCGTGCAGCCGCAAGCCGTCCCGGGCGGACTGGGCGGACTGGTCAGCCTGGCCAGTCTGAACCTCGGGCAGTTGCTGCAGCAGCCGGTCCGCCACCTGCACATCGTTGAGCCAACCCAGTTCATCCTGCAGCAGCGACAGCCGCCCCACATACGGCTGCACGGTGCGCGCGGCAAACAGCGAGGCAAAGAATTCCGTCGCATACCGCGTCTTCTTGGCCGCGATGCGCACCCGATGGCGCTGCTGCGGCGTGGCATGCAGCAGGCTCTTGCCGCGCTTCATCAGGCGGCGCTGGTCCTTGCGCAGGGTCGCACGGGCAAACGGCAAGACGTGCGCGTCCAGGCGCCGCAATTGGCGCGCGGAGCAATTGTCGCGCCAGACGCACGCTTGCAGCCAGCGCTGCAAGCCCAGCATGCAGGCCGTGTAGCGCGCCGAGGTGACGGCCTGGGCCGCTTGCACGTGCTTGAACCGCGCCTGCGCATGCGCCGCCTCGGCCAGCGCCGCCGCATCCGCGGCCGCCTCGCCATCGAGCTGCGCCAGGGTATTGCCAGCCAACACATCCCAATCGCGCGCCTCGCCCAGCGCGCCGCCCAGCCAACCGAGTTCGCCCTTCAAGGCGTCCGGCAGCGCCAGCAGGGACTTGAACATGCCCAGCGCCGAGCGCAAGCGGCGCAGGCCCACGCGCATCTGGTGCACGCTTTCCACGTCCTCGCCCGCCGCCACGCCATCCTGGTTGCCGCTGACTTGCTCCAGGCAATTGCCGGCGATGGCCAGGAATACCTGCTCCACGGACATGGCCGCGTCCAGCGCCAGGGGCTGCGCCTTGACGGCTTGCAAGGGATAGGATGCCGCCAGCCGGTAACCGCGTTCCGCCTTGCTCATGTGGCCCAGCTGCAGCGGCACGTCCTGCAGCAGAGCCAGCGCCACGTCGAACAGGCTGGCCGCCTGCCCCTGCTTCAACTCCAGTTCGATCTCGCTGACGGGCACGCTGCGGACGGCGCCATCCGCCCCATCCGCACCGCTTTCAATGACACCCTGGTCCAGCACGCATTCGATCTGGTCGCCCTGCGGCGTGCTCAGCTGCCATACGGTGCGCTCGATACGCGTGGTAAACACGGGCTGCAAGGCGTCGCGGATGGCGTCCTGGCGCAGCAGCGCGCGGATCGGCTGCTTGCGGCCGATGGCCGCATCGAGCGCGGCAAGGTCCGGTTGCGGCCCGGGAACTTCGCCCTCCCACTCGTGGCGGCTGTGCAAGCCGCCGCTGACGCTGCCGCCCGCCTTCAGGGTTTGCACCCAGCGCCCGTCCACGTGCCGCACGCGCAAGCCCGCCTGCTGGCGGCACAGCTGCAAATCGGGCGTATCGACATAGATATCGTGCATCTGCAGCAGCTGCGGCTCGCCTTGCGCCGACTGCGCCAGCAGCGGGTGCGCGCGCAAACGCAATACATCTTCCTGCACCAGCAACAATTTCAATTCGATTTCCATGACCGCTCCTTGCGAGACTTCTCAACGCTTATTGTAAGGCGCGTCCCTTCGCGCGCAAGGCGCACGCACGCAGACCTTGATTTTGCGCGAAAATAAGCACTTCATTCAACCAGGAGATGCCATGACCTACCACGCCGCCGAGAACCGCTACGACAGCATGCAATACCGCACCTGCGGGCGCAGCGGGCTGAAACTGCCGCTGCTGTCGCTGGGACTGTGGCACAACTTTGGCGACAGCAACAGCCTCGCTTCCCAGCGCGACATGCTGCGCACGGCGTTTGACTTGGGCATCACGCATTTCGACCTGGCGAATAACTATGGCCCACCGTATGGCAGCGCGGAAAGCAATTTCGGCAAGCTGCTGCGCGACGATTTTTTACCATACCGCGATGAACTGATCATTTCCACCAAGGCAGGCTGGGACATGTGGCCGGGCCCGTACGGCCAGGGCGGCGGTTCGCGCAAATATGTGCTGGCCAGCCTGGACCAGAGCTTGCAGCGCCTGGGCCTCGACTACGTCGACATCTTTTACTCGCACCGCTACGACGCCGACACGCCGCTGGAAGAAACCATGGGCGCGCTGGCCACTGCCGTGCAGCAGGGCAAGGCGCTGTACGTGGGCCTGTCATCGTATTCTCCGCAAAAGACGGCCGAGGCGGCCGCCCTGCTGAAAGAGTGGAAAGTGCCGTGTCTGATCCACCAGCCGGCCTACAATATGCTCAACCGCTGGATCGAGGAAGACGGCTTGCTCGACACCCTGCAAGAGCAAGGCATGGGTTGCATCACGTTCACGGCGCTGGCGCAGGGGCTGCTCAGCGACAAATACCTCGATGGCGTGCCGCAGGATGCGCGCGTCAACCGCCCCGGCGGCGGTTCGCTGCTGCAAAAGCACCTGAGCGCGGAAAACCTTGCCCGCGTGCGCGCGCTGAACCAGATCGCCGCGCAGCGGGGGCAAACCCTGGCGCAGATGGCGCTGGCCTGGGTATTGCGCGATCCCCGCGTCACCTCGACCCTGATCGGCGCCAGCAGCAGCGCGCAAATTCGCGAAAACGTGGCCGCGCTGCAGCAATTGTCGTTCACGGCCGACGAGCTGGCCGCCATCGACGTGCAGGCGCGCGAAGGGCATATCAATCTGTGGGAAGGCCCGTCGCGGGCCGTGTAAGGCGATTACGCTGGCGGTGGCAGCAGGGCCAGCAGTTCCTGCGCCACTTGCCGGCGCCGTTCGGGCGTGGCGAACACGCCCACGTCCACATGCGCGCCAGCCTGGCCGACATCCTTGATGCGTATCAACTGGCGCGGCCCTTGCGGCATGCCGATGCGCGTGCGCCACGGCGAAAAATGGTGGCGCCGGCAGCGCCCGGCGCTGACCTGTTCGATGATCAGCTCGCCGTCGCGCAAGGCGATGTGTTCATAGTCGCGCGCATGGCGCAGGTAATGCAGCAGTGCAATGGCCACCAGGCCCAGCTCGGCGAACGAAAAGACGGGAATGTACCAGAGGCCGCGCAGCGCAAAGGCGGCGGCAATCACGAGGGAAAACAGGCATAGCAAGCCATAGGCGCGCAGCAACTGGCGCGCCGTCAAGGCACTGTGGCGCGCCAGCAGCCATTGCGGCTGCTCGCGCGAGTGATCGCGTGGCATGGCGCCTCCCGCACTATCGCTCCATCACCGCAGCGGCCCCCGCCGCCGCCAGGTTCAGCCAGATCGCGCCGAGGTCAGGCGCCCATGCGCACCAGCGCGTGGCCCACGTGCTGCCACCAGTGATCGCGCGACTTGACCTGCTTCAGGCAAGACGTGTCGATTTCCGTGGGGAACACGTGATCCTGGCAAGCCTTCGTTTCCAGGGCATAACGCTGGTTTTCCGCCGCCGCCAGGGCCACGACAAGCCAGAACGCCAACGCCAGCAAGACCACCAGCAAACTCCAGGCCAGGTGATTGGTGTTACTTTTTTCGCCAAAAAACTCGCGCGGCCGCGTCTCGCGGTACATCGACATCAAGTCTTTTTCTTTCTCTTCCGACATCTGCGTTTGCATCCTCTGACATCCTATCCTGTGCCGGCCGGCTGGCCATGGCGGCGCGCACGCCGCCTTGACCGCATTTTACGCTGATGGCGCAGGAGAGACAGTAATTCGTGGCGACCGTGCCGCCAGCAGCCGTCAAGGGCGCGGCGCAGTCCCCCGCGGACCGCCGGGTTCGCCCTCGCCCTCCTCCTCTGCCGGCCGCACGGGCGCCACGCTTTCCACATGGTCGACGTCGATATCGCCGCCATCGGGCGCCGTATTCTGCGGCTCCACGCCAGCCCGCTCTCCCGTGCCGGCCGCATCGCTGTCATTCTCGAGCGCTTCCGGGTCCTGGCCCGGCACGCCCTGCATGTCGCTGCCGCTGTCGGAACTGTCGCTGGGCCCAAGCGCGCCCTTGCCATGGCCGCTGCCCAGGATACGGTCGGGCGTGACGGGCAAATTGTCCGGATCGAGTGAACTGCTGCTCATGGCTGGCTCCCGTTGATAAAAAAACCAGCTTACTCCCCTGGCCTGGCCAGCGGCGCACGTCTGCACGGCATTTTCCCTGGGGAAATGCGGCGACGCACAAATATTTTCAAAAATTACTTCACAAATGTACTATTCATTGCTATAGTTAATTCAAGTAAGCATCTTCTCATCCAGAAACTGCTTCATCGGCGGCAGGGCACCCACCAGCGCCCTGCCGCCGAACCGACCGGTACGTGGCGATCCGGCCCATCCACCCAGCCATCATGCACATTTTGGAGTCTTATCATGCAAGCCAAATCACTCATCGCAGCATTGTTTGCCATCACCACCGCCACGTCGGCTTTCGCCCAAAGCGCCGCGCCAGCCGCTGCCAGCCAGCAACTCACACGCGCCGACGTCACGGCCGAATACATCCGTGCCCGCAACGCCGGCGAAATCGCCACCAGCGAAGTCGACTACCCGAAAACGCCGGCTACCGCCGCCAGCAACGTGACGCGCGAACAAGTCATGGCCGAGTTCTACGCCGCCCGCAAGGCTGGCCTGATCCCGCAAACGGAAGCGGACTTTGATGTCGCGCAAACGGCAAAACACGTCGTGAAATAAGAAACCAGTCAGCCGGTTTCAGTCAGTCAGTAACACACCTCAGTTGCGGCGCAGCACCCGGGCCACTCCCGGCGCTCACCGCGGCGAGCTGTCAGCATCACCCCAACCCCACCTTCCGGAGTTCCTGCATGTCCCTGCACCGCCGTTTGCTTGCCGCCAGCCTGATCCTTGCCTTGAGCGCTTGCGCCGACATGGGCCATATCGCGCCACAATCGGCCATGCTCGACGCCAACAAGCTGCAAGCGAGCCAGGCCATGGATGCCGCCGCCAGCGCCGCCATCCAATGGCCGCGCACGCAATGGTGGCAAGACTTGCACGATCCCCAATTGAACCGCCTGATGGAGCAGGCGCTGGCCGACAGTCCCACCCTGCGCGGCGCCCAGGCGCGCGTGCGCCAGGCCGAGGCCCTGGCCGGCGCGGCCGAGGACAAGACCCGTCCGCAGGCGGACGCGAATGTCTCCATCAACCGCGAGCTGTATTCGCAGCACGGCAGCACCCCGGCGCCGCTGGCCGGCAACTACGCCTGGCGCAACCAGGCCACCGTCACGGCCTCGTACGACCTGGACCTGTGGGGCCGCAACCGCGCCGCCCTGTCCGCCGCCCTGGGCGACGTGCAGATGGCGTCGGCCGAATCGCAGATGGCGCGCCTGGCCCTGGAAACGGCGCTGGTGCGCACCTACATCCAGCTGTCGTATGAATTCCAGCTGCAGGACGTGATCGAACGCAGCCTGGCGCAGCGCGCCCGCATCCTCGACATCACGCGCCAGCGCAAGGCCGCCGGCATCGGCACGGACATCGACGTGGCGCAGATCGAAACCACCTTGCCGGCGGGACGCCGCCAGCTGGAACAGTCGGCCGAATCGCTGGCCCTGCTGCGCAACCAGCTGGCGGCCCTGGCGGGCAAGGGCCCGGCTGCGGGCGCGGCCTTGAGCCGCCCCGTGCTGCGCCTGGACCAGCCGCTGGCCATTCCCGCCGCGCTGCCGGCCGACCTGATCGGCCGCCGTCCCGACATCGCCGCCCAGCGCTGGAGAGTGGAAGCGGCGGCGCAGCGCATCGACGCCGCCAAGGCCGAGTTCTACCCGAACGTCAATCTGGTGGCCTTTGCCGGCTTCCAGGCCTTCGGCTTCAGCCACTTTCTCGACGCCAATTCGCAGGTGCGCGGCGCCTCGCCCGCACTGAGCCTGCCCATCTTCGCCGGCGCCCGCCTGCGCGCCCAGCTGGGCAGCCAGACGGCCGTGTACGACGGCGCCGTTGAGCAGTACAACGCCACCGTCATCAACGCCATGTCGGACGTGGCCAATGCCGTCACCCGCGCCCAGTCGCTGGCCAAACAGCACCAGCTGACCGTGCAGGCGCTGGCCACGGCGCAGCGCGCGCGCGACCTGGCGGAGAATGCCTACAAGGCAGGCATGAGCGACGCCATCAACATGCTCAACACGCAAGTGGCGCTGCTGGCGGAAGAACAGCAGCAGGCGCAGAATGGGGCACGCGAGCTCGATCTGTACGTTTCCTTGATGAATGCACTGGGAGGCGGCATCTGAGCTTGCAATCCTGGCATTGCCCTAGCCCAACAAGATACAATCGGAACTTTATTCACACATGAAGGAATATGACATGACCGCTTTTGACGCCACCTCCAAGCGGCTGCAAAACATCCGCACGCGCATGCCAGGCTTCCCCATGGAACTGATGCGCCTGTTGCGCATGACGTACCACATTCAAAAAGGCATGAAGGACCTGACCAACGCGGCGCTGAAAAAGCATGACCTGGTCGATGCCAGCTATATGGTGCTGGCCGTGCTGTACGGCACGGACGACGAAACCTCGAACGCCTGCACCCTGGGCATGGCCTGCCATGAAAAGCCGGCCAACCTGACGCGCGTGTGCAACGACCTGGAAACGCGCGGCCTGATCCACCGCGGCACGCGTCCCGGCGACCGCCGCTCGGTGATGATCTCGCTGACCGACAAGGGCCGCGCACTGATCGAAACGGCACTGCCCGATGTGTACCAGGAAACCTCGGCCCTGTATGAAGGATTCACGGACGAAGAGCTGCAAGTGCTCGACAAGCTGTACATGCGCCAGTTGCGCAACCTGAACAATCTCAACAACCAGAACTGATAGCCTATCGATGACGCCAGCCACAGCAACCAAATTCACACACGGCCCCCTGACCCGGGCGGCCCACTGGCTGGCGCTGGCGCTGCAGCACTGGCGCGCAACGGAAGGCGAACGCTGGATCTACGTCGGCAAGACCCTCATCGCGTCCTTCTGCGCCCTGTGGCTGGCCTATCGCCTGGGCCTCGATTCGCCCAGCACGGCGATGACCACCACCATCATCCTGGCCCTGCCCAGCAGCGGCATGGTGCTGGAAAAAAGCTTTTACCGCCTGTGCGGCACCCTGCTCGGCTGCACGGCCGCGCTGACCCTGATCGGCCTGTTCCCGCAGCAGCCCGTGCTGCTGTTCGCCGGCCTGGCCCTGTGGGTGGGCCTGTGCACGAGCGGCTCTGCCCTGCACCGCAACGCGCAATCGTATGTGTACGTGCTGGCTGGCTACACGGCCTGCATGATCGTGCTGCCCGCCATCGAGCAGCCGATGCAGGTGTTCGCGCTGGCCGTCACGCGCGTGGCAGAAGTGAGCCTGGGCATCATCTGCTCGGCGGCCGTCTCCAGCGTGCTGCTGCCGCGCCACCAGGGCACGCAGGTGATGCGCACGGTGCAGGCCCGCTACGGCAAATTCCTCACCTTTTGCCAGGACGTGCTGCAGCAAAAACTCACGCCGGCGCAGGTGGAACTGACGCATTTGCAGTTTGCCGCCGACGTCGCGGCGCTGGAACTGGGCCGCTCGGCCGCCCTGTTCGAAGTCACCAGCAAGGTCAGCCACGTGCGCGCGCAAAACCGCAAGCTGCACGCCTTCAACGCCACCTTCATGACGGCGCTGACCACTTTCTACACCTTTCACCGCCTGTTCGACCGCCTGCAGCGCGATGGCGAAACCCAAGTCATGCAGGCCTGCGCGCCCCTGTACGCCATCGTCGCCGAAGCGCTGCAGGCGACGCCTTCGCAAGACTCGCTCGACACCATGCAGCTGCACCTGCAGACGGCCCTGGCGCAGGCCCGCTCGGATATCGACGGCGCGACCATCGCGCATGCGCAGCGCATCGATTTCGACACCGTATGCGAACTGCTGGAGCGCTTCGCGCGCGACATGAGCCGCTTTCACGAAGTGTATTTCAGCCTGGCGCACGACACGCCCCTGGAAATCAGCACGCCGCAGGCGTATGCGCCGAAGACGCCGCCCGCGCTGGTGATCGCCAGCGGCGCGCGCGCGGCCATCAGCCTGGCCCTGCTGGCGCTGGGCGCCTACTTCCTCGCCTGGCCCTACGCCAGCACGGCGATGCTGATGGCGGCCGTGTTCTGCGCGCTGGCCTCGTCCTCGCCGCGCCCCATCATGATGATCCGCCAGGTGCTGGCAGGCTTCCTCATCGCCATGCCGCTGTCGCTGGTCTGCGTGTACTTCGTGCTGGTGCATGGCGACGGTTTCCCCATGCTGGTACTGAGTTTTGCGCCGTTCCTGGCCGTCGGCCTGTACCTGATGACGAATCCCGCCAAGCTGGGCGTGGGCCTGGGCGTGTCGACCTTCATCACGCAGATGGCGCCGACGAATCTGATGCATGTCGATGGCGCGGCCTTTTTGAACACGGGCATGGCCCTGATCGTGGGCCTGATGCTGGCGGCCCTCGTGTTTGCCGTGCTGCTGCCCGAGCACACGATGGGCCACAAGGACCACATCGGCCGTGCCCTGTGGCGCGAAGCGCTGCATGCGTGCACGGCGCCCGCGCGGCGCGTGAAACACCGTTTCGACAACCGCGTGCGCGACTTGCTCAGCCAGCTCAATGCGGCGGCCGGACCGGCGCCGGGCGAGGCTGCGCGCGCCGTCGTGCGCCAGGCCTTGACCTTGCTGGAAATCGGCCACTCGGTGATCGAATTGCGCGAACTGATCGCGACGGCCCGGCCAGGCGCCACGCGCCACGCGCTGCAGCAGTGCGTGGACCACATCGCCGCCTGGCTGCGCACGCGCAGCGACACGGCACTGCAGGCGGCGCTGGCAGCCACCCTGCGGGCGGGCGCAGTGGTGCGCGCCGCGCAAAACGAAGCTGGCATTGCACCGGAACGTAGCGCGCGCCTGCACACGGCATTGGCCGACCTGCATTCGATCTACACCTCATTACTCGACCATATGGCGCCTGGCGCCGGAGACCACCATGCCGCGTGAATTCGCCCTGTTCGGAATTCTGATTCCTACCCTGCTGCCCCTGTTCATCCTCAGCATCGGCCTGCAAACCCTGCTCGACCGCGTGCTGGGCTGGCTGGGCGTGTACCGCATGGTGTGGCACCCGTCGCTGGCACGGCTGTGCATTTTCATCGCCATCTTTGGCGCGCTGGCTTTATCGCTTTACAAATAAAAAAAACTGTTCAACCCCATCAAGGAAAGGCTGCCGACATGGTAAGCAAACTGACCCGCTATGCAATCACCTTGCTGCTCCTGGCCGCCGCGCTGTGGATAGGCAAGACCGTCTGGGACCGCTACATGGAGTCGCCGTGGACGCGCGACGGACGCATCAAGGCCGACATCGTCAACATCAGCGCCGACGTCGCCGGCACCGTCACGGACGTGCTGGTGCGCGACAACCAGGTGGTGAAAAAGGGCGACGTGCTCTTCATCGTCGACAAGGAACGCTACACGAGCGCACTGGCGCAGGCCGATGCCGTGCTGGCCGCGCAAAGGACGGAGCAAGGCCGCCGCAGCAAGGAAGCCCAGCGCCGCGCAGGCCTTGACGCCAGCATCATCTCGACGGAAAGCCGCGAAAGCGCGGCGTTTGCCGCCAACTCGGCCTCGTCGCAGGTGCAGGCCGCCGTGGCCGCGCGCGCGCTGGCGCAATTGAACCTGGAACGCACCACCGTGCGCGCCCCCGTCAGCGGCTACGTGACGAACCTGAACGTGCACAAGGGCGATTTCGCCGCCGTCGGCGCGGCCAAGCTGGCCGTCATCGACAGCGCCTCGTACTATGTCGTCGGCTATTTCGAAGAGACCAAGCTGGGCATGCTGGCGCAGGACGACAAGGCGGAAATGAATCTGATGAGCGGCGGCACCCTGCATGGCCACATCGAGAGCATCGCGCGCGGCATCACCGACCGCGACGCCGCCACGGGCCGCGAATTGCTGGCCGACGTCAATCCCACCTTCAACTGGGTGCGCCTGGCGCAGCGCGTGCCCGTGCGCATCCACATCGACGAGCAGCCGAAAGGGCAATTGCTGGTGGCCGGTACCACTTGCACCGTGGTGATCACGCCCCATTCTGCGCCGGCGCCGAAGCCCGCGGCCGCGCACCCGGCATGATGCGCAGCGGCGGCGCCGGGCGCCTGGCGGAAATCGCCCTGTTCCTCGACGCCGCGGTGCTGGGCAGTTTTTCCGCGGCGGGCCGCAAGCACGGCCTGTCGCCGGCCGCTGCCAGCGCCGCCATCGCGCGCCTGGAAACGGCGCTGGGCGTCACCCTGTTCGAGCGCACCACGCGCCAGCTGCGCCTGACGGAAGAGGGTTTGCACTACCGCCATTACAGCGAGCAGGCGCTGGACTTGCTGGCGCAGGCCGAAGACGGCTTGCACGCAGGCGGCGCTGCCGTACGCGGCGTGGTGCGCATCTCGGCGCCGTCCGACATCGGCCGCCAGCTGCTGCTGCCCATGCTCGACCGTTTTGCCGCCCAGCACCCGCAGGTGCGCCATGCGCTGACCTTGACGGACGCCACGGCCAGGCTGCTGCAGGACGACATCGACCTGGCCATCCGCTACGGCGAACTGCCCGACAGCGACATGGTGGCGCGTTTGCTGCACCCTGGCCGGCGCGTCGTGTGCGTGTCTCCCGCGCTGGCCGCCAGGGTGGGCGTGCCGGCCACGCCGCGCGACCTGGCGCTGCTGCCGGCCCTCGTGCTCACGGCGGGCGACGGCGCGCCGCAGGAGTGGCGCTACCGCGAGGATGGCAAGCGCCATAGCCTGCGCCCGCAGGGCGCCTGGCACAGCAACGACGGCGAAATCATCCGCCGCTGGGCCGTGGCCGGCCATGGCTATGCCTACAAATCCCTGCTCGACATCGGCGGCGACCTGTCCGCCGGACGCCTGCAGACGGTGCTCGACGATTACTTCGGCGACAGCGTTCCCCTGAACCTGCTGTACCGGCGTAGCCGCTTCCAGCCGCCGCGCGTGGCCCTGCTGATCGAATTCCTGCTGCAGCAGTTCGCGGCCCTGCCGGCGCAAGGCTAGCGGGCCGTCATCAAGGCGCCAGCACGCCCAGCTGGCGCAGCAGGGTCAGATTATCTTCCAGGTGCCAGTTGTCGCTGATGCGGCCCTGCGCATTGACCAGGTACAGATCGAAGGCATGGAAATCGATGGCTTGCCCCTGCCCCTGCAAGGGTCCCTGCGGCGTGGGGAAGACGCCCGTGAAGCGCCCCGTGAAATGCAGGCGCAAGGTGACACGGTCGCCTGCCACCAGCATCTCCTCGATGGCCACCTGCAAATCCGGCACGGCCGCGTGGAACACTTGCGATGCCTGCAGCGGGCCTGCCGGCCCCTGCGGACGGCCGGCAGGCAAGGTGCGGTCAATAAAATCGTCGGCCAGCGCCTGGCGCGCCAGGGCCGGATCGCCGCTTTGCCAGAATGCGGCATAGCGGCGCGCCGCCAGCACCACCTTGTCGGTGATGGCGGCGCCGGCCAGGTGGGCCGGCATGGGCAGATTTACGGCGGCATGGGCGGGCGCGGCGGTCAGCAGAGAAAGGGCCAGGATGGCGGGGGCAAGAACAGGTGCGGGCATAATGAATCCAGGTGGGTTGATCGGCGTGCCTGCTGCATATGGCACCCCGCCATTCTGAACTCGCTTGCCGTGCTTGATAATTGGCCCCGCGCTTGAATCACTTGCTTGCAGTGGTTGAAAATGAGTTGAAAATGCGCTGAAAATCAGCGGCCGCCCGCCACGTCGAGGATGCTGCCCGTTACATACGTGGCGCCCGGTCCCAGCAGGTACAGGATGGCGTCGGCGATTTCTTCCGGCTGGCCGCCCCGCTGCATCGGCACGCCGGACGCCAGGCGCGCCACCCGTCCCGGTTCGCCGCCGGAAGCGTGGATCTCCGTATAGATGATGCCAGGGCGCACGCCGTTGACGCGGATGCCCTCGGCCGCCGCTTCCTTCGCCAGGCCGAGGGTCAGGGTATCGACGGCGCCTTTCGAGGCCGCATAATCGATGTATTCGCCCGGGGAGCCAAGGCGCGCGGCTGCCGACGAGACATTCACGATGCGCCCGCCCTGCCCGCCGTTGGCCGTTGACATGCGCCGCACGGCCTGCTGGCAGCACAGGAAATAACTGATCACGTTGGTGCGCAGCACGCGTTCCAGGCGCTGCACGGAGATATCGGCCAGCCGGCATTTCTGCTCCAGCACGCCCACATTGTTGACCAGCGCCGTGAGCGTCCCCAGGCGCGCATCGACTTCGCCAAACAAGCGCTGCACGTCGGCTTCATCGCTGACGTCGGCCTGCACGGCGATGGCTTCGCCCCCATCGGCGACGATGCGCGCGCACAGCGCGTCGGCCGCCTGCGCATCGCGCACATAATTGATGCACACGGCATAGCCCTGGCGCGCCGCCAACTGTGCCGTCGCCGCGCCGATGCCGCGGCTGCTACCGGTAATCAAGATCACTTCCTTCATCGTTCCTCCTGAATGGTTGTGGTTCCATCATACGCGGACGAAAAAAAACCCGCGCATGGCGGGTTTTTCTGCAGTCGTTTTCAGTTCCTGAAATGCGTCATGGCGTAAGTCAAGTGCTGCCACCAGTGCTCGCGCGACTGCACGGACGCCAGGCATTTCGCGTCGACCTCGTTCTTGAACGCGGGGTCCACGCACGCCTTGGTGACCAGCGCATTGCGCTGGTTTTCCACGCTGACGATCGCAATCGCCAGCCACGCCACGAGGGCAAGAGCCAGTGCGCACAAGGTCCAGGGCAGCTGTTTCATGATGCGCTCCGCTTACTTCTTCGCTGGCACCGGGGCGCGCTCTTTCAGCACGCGCGCCACCAGTTCATCCATCACGCGCAGGGTCGCTGTCTGGGTCTGCGGCTCGGACTGCCCCGGACGCGACAGCTGCGCCGGCGACGTCACGAAGCGGCCATCGATGACGATGGTCGGCGCGCTGTCGATCTTGCTGGCCGTGATCAGCTGTTCATTGCGTTTCAGCTTGGTCTGCACGCCGAAGGAATTGAACATGTCCAGGTATTTCGCCTTGTCGATGCCATTCTTGACCAGCAGGTCGAGGATGGCGTCATCGCGGTTCAGGCGGTTGCGCTCGACGTGGATGGCGCGGAAGATCTTGTCGTGGAACTGGTCCAGCTGGCCCATCGCCTCCAGGGTGGCATAGGCGTGCGCCTGCGGATCCTTCGGGCCATTGAAGGCCAGGTGGATGCGGCGGAAGGCGATCTTGTCGCCCTGCTTCTTGACCCAGTCGTGCATCAGCGGATCGAGCGCGTAGCAATGCGGGCAGGAATACATGAAGTACTCGACCACTTCCACCTTCTTGCCCGTGTCCGTGCGCACTGGCGTCGGGAGCGTGGTAAAGCCGGTATCGGCCGCCATGGCGCCGCCGGTGGCCGCCACCAGGGTGACGGCGGCAAGCAGGGGACGCAAGAAACGCAGAAAACGCATAATAATCCTTCATCATAAATGGTCGTGAACGGGGCGAGATTACCACTTTTTGCGCCGGGCGATGAAGCCCGGGCGGAAAAAAACCGTCTTTATCGCCCCGGTTTGCGCCCGCTTAAGCCGCATTTAAGCCCCGCCGCGCCCGCGCCTCAAAAATGGTAGCGCGCCGACACGCGCAGCTGGCGCGCATCCTTGAGATAAATGCTTGAGCGGCAGCCAGGCGCATCGCCGTAATGGCGGCGGTTGGCCAGGTTGCTGCCGGCCAGTTCCAGCTCCCAGGCGCCCAGCTTGCGCACATAGCGCCCGTCCACGGTGGCAAACGCAGGCACTTGCGCCAGGCAGCTGTTGGCGAAATCGGGACCGTAGCGCAGCGCGCGCAGCCATTGCACGCCCATGTCGGCACTGGCGCCGGCCTGTCCCGTCCAGTACAGGCGCAGGCTGGCCAGCGTCTTGGGCACGAGGGCGATATCCGGGCCGTCATAGGCGTAATCGTCATAGCGCGCATGCACTTGCCGCAGTTGCCCGTCGAGGCGCCAGTCGCGCGCCAGCGCCATGCTGGCCTCGATGGCGATGCCGTCGCGGCGCGAGGGGTCGAGGTTGCCCGCAAAGCCCAGCTGGCCCAGGCTCTGGTCGAAAACGATCTGGTTGCTCAGGCGCTCGCTGAACACGCGCACGGAAGCGCTGCGCGCCGCGTCGCCGAAGGTGGCGCCCACTTCCATTTCGCGCCGCAGCTGTCCCGCCAGGGGGCGGTAGCCGGCGCGGGTATAGCCATCGTCGTCGATGCGGTAGCTGCGCGCGGCCTTGGCGTACACGCTCAGTTGCGGGCGCAATTGCAGGCTGCCCTGCACGTCCCAGGCATTCTGGTTTTCCCAGTCGCTGCCGCCGGCGGGCATGTCGGCAGGATCGAGCTGGAACTGTTCATGCCGCAGTCCCAGCAACAGGCGCGGCGCATACAGGCCGCCGAAGGCCAGCTCCTCGCGCAGAAGCAGCGCGCGCGAATACTGGCGGCGCTGCCCATCGCCATCGCTGCCCGAGCGCCGCTGCCACTGCATCAGGTCCAGGCCCACTTCCGTATCCGTGCCCACGCCGCCCACCTTGCCGTAATGGCGCAGGCGCGGCGCCAGCTGCCGGCGGCGGCTGCTGTATCTCGATTCGCTGCTGCCCTCCTCGCCCGCATAGTGGGCCGTGGCGCGCTTTTCCCGCTGCGACAGTTCCACGCCCAGCTCGAAACTGCCCACATAGCGCTGCACGAAGGCGCTGGCGCGCCGCACTTCATAGCGGTACAGGTCTTCCGGGCGGGCCGCCAGCATGGCCAGGAACGGCGCCTCGGGCGCGGGATAGCTGGTGTCCTGGTTCAGCTGGTCGGCGCTGAAGCCGAAGCGCCCCTGCCGCACCTTCCATTCCGCGCCGCCATTGAAGCCGCGCTGGTGAAACACGCTGCCATCGCGGTAATTGCCATTGCGCAGTCCGTCCATGGCCACATCGAGCGTCATGCCGCCCTGCTCGCGCGACAAGGCGCCGCGCACGCTGTGCTGGCCGCCCTGCGCCAGTTCGGCGGACATGTCGCCATGCGTGACGCCGGCCGCGCCGCCATCCACGCCATCCTGCGCGCACGCCGGCATGGCCAGGGCGCACAGCAGCAAGGCGCGCGCGGCAATGGTCAGGACGGGAGGGGCAGGCATCATGGCGGCAGGCTTGAGGCGTCATCGCGGCGCGGACGCACGCTGGTGGGACGGGGGGATGGCAAAAGCGAATCATTATACGCACGGCGCGCGGCGCCGCAAGCGCCGGCCCGATGGTACTTTCCTTATGCCAATATTTTCTTGGTGATTTGGCATTTTTGTAGGTATATTAAGCTGCGCCCGGCGATCCTGGGCGCAGCCGACTGCATTTGAAAATCAACAATAAGAAGTCACTGTGGGAGTCACGCATGGAAAGTCGTAGCACAACGCGCCAGGGGCCGCCAAGTCCCCGCGGCACGCGCCGCAGCATTGGTTTTTTCCCCATCTCGGGCAAGCTCAAAGCCCTCTCCATCGCCGCCCTGCTGCTGGCCGGCCTGGCCCTGCAGGCCGACCTGTTCGCCCAGCCGGGCCAAGGCAAGCCGGCCAGCGCGCCCAAGCCGCTGGCGCCGTCCGCCGACGGCATCGCCCTGGCGTCGCCGCACGCTTCCGCCGTCAGCACGCCCAGCGCCAGCAACGCCTGGGGCGGTGCGCGCACGGGCGCGCAAGCGACCCTGTCGGACCGCGTGGTCGATTACCAGATCGAAGCGACGCTCGATCCCGTCAAGCACACCATCGACGGCCAGCAGAAACTGCGCTGGCGCAACCGCAGCGCACAAGCCGTCAGCAGCGTCTACCTGCACCTGTACCTGAACGCGTTCGAAGGCGAGCATTCGACCTTCTTCACCGAGAAGCGCAAGCTCGATACGGGCTTCCGCTCGGGCGTCGACACGCGCGACGGCGAGTGGGGCTACATCGAACTGCGCAGCATGACGCAGAACGGCGCCAAAGCGCCCTGGCATTTCATCCAGCCCGACAACGGCCCGGCCACCGACCGCACCGTGGTGCGCGTCGACTTGCCGCAGGCCGTCGCGCCGGGCGCCGAGACGACGCTCGACATCCGCTTCTTCGACCAGCTGCCGCGCGTCATCGCGCGCACCGGCTATTTCGGCAGCTTCCACCTGGTGGGCCAGTGGTTCCCCAAGATCGCGGTGCTGGAACTGCCAGGCGAACGGGGCGCCACCGCGCCGCGCTGGAATGCGCATGAATTCCACCTCAATTCGGAGTTCTACGCCGATTTCGGCAACTATGACGTGAAGCTGACCGTGCCCAAGGAGTACACAGTGGGCGCCACGGGCGAGCTGCAAGGCGCGCCGCAGGAAAAGAACGGCATGCTCACGCATCACTATGTGCAGGGCGACGTGCACGATTTCGCCTGGACGGCCGACAAGCGCAGCGCGCAGCCACTGACGGGCAGCTGGAGCGGCCCCGGCAGTCCGCCGGTGGCCATCAAGGTGCTGTACCCGCCCGAATACGCATCGAACGCGGCGCCGGCGCTGCAGGCGGCCAAGGATGCACTCACGTATTTCTCGCGCACCCTGGGCCCGTATCCGTACAAGACCCTGACGGTGGTGATCCCGCCGTTCAATGCGGCCGAAGCGGGCGGCATGGAATATCCGACCTTCATCACGGCCTCGAGCTACGCCAACCTGCAGCCGAAGACCATACCCGAATTCGGCCTCGACTTCGTCACCATCCATGAATTCGGCCATGGCTATTTCTATGGCATCCTGGCGTCGAACGAGTTCGAGGAACCCCTCCTCGACGAAGGCTTGAACGAGTACTGGGACCAGCGCATGCTGCGCGCGCGCGGCCAGCACATCCACGCCACCACGCCCCTGCTCAAGCGCCTGGGCTTCGATCCCGTCTTCAAGGTCTTCGAATTCGAGCGCATGGCCGCGCCGCGCCAGGATGCGGCAGATCCGCTGGGCCAGAACGCGTGGGACCGCCTGCAGGGCGTGGGGCCCGTCTACAGCCGCACGGCCATCACCATGCGCGACCTGGAAGCGCGCATCGGCAGCGAAGCCATGGAACGGGGCTTCAAGGCCTACTACGAACAGTGGAAATTCCGCCACCCGAGCGTGGCCGACCTGCGCGAAACGCTGGCCGAGGCGACGGGCCAGCGGCGCATCGTGGAACAGGTCTTCGCGCAGCAAGTCTATGCCAGCGCGAATATCGACGACCGCATCGGCACCTTCACCAGCGAAGAGCAGACGCCGCTGGCCGGCATGGCGCTGGTGAACGGCAAACGCGTGGAGCATACGGCCGAAGCGCTGGAAAAAGAGGAAAAAAAGGTACGCGATGCATGGGACAAGGCGCATCCGGACGCCAAGCCGGGCACGGGACCGTACCCTTATCTCACCAGCGTGGTCCTGCGCCGCCGCGGCGCGTCCGTGCCGCAAGTGCTGCTGGTGAAGTTCGCCGACGGCAGCTCCGAACGCGTGGTGTGGGATAACGAGCAGCTGTGGCAGCGCTACACCTGGAGCAAGCCCGTGAAGGCCGTCTCGGCCGAACTGGACCCCGACCGCGTGCACTATCTCGACGTCAACAAGCTCGATGACAGCCGCACCCTGAAGGCAGACAAATCCGCCTCGCAGCGCTGGAGCTTCGACCTTGCGGCCGCCTTCCAATACCTCCTTTCCCTGATTGCCATCGTATGAGCGCCACTTCCACGACACGGGCCAGCGGCCTGACCCTGACCACGCGCGCCAGCCGCGCCGCCCTGCAATGGCGCTTGCTGCTGCTGTGGGCCGGCCTGCTGCTGATCCCCTCCATCCTTGCCGTCATTCCCCTCTGGCGCACCTTGAGCGCCAGCCTCGATAACGCCGTGCATGCGGCGGCCCTGGCGCACAGGCTCGACCTGATGACCCTGGCCGACCTGGTGGCCAATGCGGGACGCAACGGCGCCGCCATCAGCCAGGCCGCCATCACGGGCATCGTGCTGGCCTTGCTGCTGTCGCCGCTGCTGAGCGGCCTGGTGGTGACGGCCGCGCGCGCGCCTGCGCCACCCGGCTTCGGTCCCCTGCTGACGGGCGCCTTCAGCGAATACGGCCGCATGCTGCGCATGCTGCTGTGGAGCATCGTGCCGCTGGGCCTGGCGCTGACGATCGGAGCCGGCGCGCTGAAACTGGCCGACAAGCACGCGGCAAAAGCCATCCTGGAAGCCGATGCGGACCTGGCCCGCCACCTGGCCTTGCTGTTGACGGGTTTGCTGTTCCTGCTGGCCTGCGCCACGCTCGACGCCGGCCGCGCGGCCCTGGCCGTCGACCGTCGCCGCACCTCGGTCGTCAAGGCATGGTGGCGGGGCCTCGGCATGCTGCGCCGGCGTCCGCTGGCCAGCCTGGCCATCTACCTCGTCATCACCGTGCTGGGATTGGCGCTGTATGCGCTGCTGGGCGTGGCGCGCCTGAACCTGGCGGCGCCCGGCCCGCTGGCCATCGTGGCCGGCTTGCTGGTGACGCAGCTAGCGGCGCTGGTGCTGGCGTGGATGCGCAGCGCGCGCCTGTTCGCGCTGATCGACGTCAAGCGCTCGCTCGCGTAATCAACTCCCCAGGCGCCCTTCATCGGCGAGAAAGTCGATGAAGGTGCGCACCTTCGACGACAGGTAGCGGCGGCTCGTGTAGACGGCGTACACGCTGCCGCCCGCCAGCTTGAAATCGTCGAAGAGGCGCACCAGCCGCCCCGCCGCCAGGTCCGCATCCGTCTGCCACGACGGCAACAGGGCGATGCCCATGCCGTCGAGCGCGGCCGCGTGCAGCAGGCTTTCGTTATTGCATTGCAGGACGGGCGAGAACTTCACCGTCTCGCGCCCCTGTACCCCGTCGAAGGCCAGCTCATTGCCGTTCGCCAACAGGGAATAGCTGATCATGGCGTGCTGCGCCAGGTCCTGCGGCAGGTGCGGGTGGCCCGCGCGCGCCAGGTAGGCGGGCGCGGCCACCAGGTGGAATTCAATGCTGCCGATGGGCCGCGCGATCAGGGTCGGCGATGGCGCCTGGCTCACGCGCAGGGCCAGGTCGAAACCTTCTTCCACCAGGTTCACCACTCTTCCGCTCAAATCGATGTCGAACGTGACTTCCGGAAAGCGTTCGCGGTAGGCGGCCAGGGTGCGCGTAAAGATGGCGTTGGCGAACCAGACGGGCGCGCTCAGGCGCAGCATGCCGCGCGGCACGACCGTCGTGCGGCCGACCGTCGCTTCCACCTCGTCGAGATTGTCGAGCATGTCGCGGCACTGTTCGAAATACACCTTGCCGATTTCCGTCAGGCTCAGGTGGCGGCTGCTGCGGTTCAGCAGGCGCGCGCCCAGATGGCGCTCCAGGTGCATCACGTGCTTGCTGACCATGGCCGGCGACAGGTCGAGGCGCTCGCTGGCGCGCACAAAACTGTCGAGCTCCACGACGGCGCGAAACACGCGCATGCTGCGCAAGGTATCCATGACTATCCAATCATCAACAAATTGGAAATGATATATCAATAATAGCGATCTTGATCAACTGACTGCGCATGACTATCATGGTCCCATCGTTAGCCATTCCCCCAGGAGCCGCCATGCAAGAGCACACCTTCCCCACGTATTTCCTGTCGCACGGCGGCGGCCCGTGGCCGTTCATGAAAGACCAGTTCGGCGGCCGCTACGACGTGCTGGAAGCATCGCTGCAGGATATTCCGCGCCAGATCGGCGCGCGGCCGACAGCTGTGCTGGTGGTCACGGCACACTGGGAAGGGCCGCAATTTCTCGTCTCGGCCAGCCCGCGGCCGGGCATGATCTACGATTATTCGGGCTTTCCGCCGCATACGTACCAGATCCAGTACCCGGCACCGGGCGCGCCGGAACTGGCGGCGCAGGTCAAACAGTTGCTCGACGCGGCAGGCCATCCGGCGCGCCTCGACCACGAGCGGGGTTTCGACCACGGCACCTTCAGCGCCCTGTTCCCCATCTACCCGCAGGCCGACATGCCGCTGGTGCAGCTGTCGCTGAAACACGGCTACGACCCGCTCACGCACATCGAGGTGGGCCGCGCGCTGGCCAGCCTGCGCCGGCAAGGCGTGCTGATACTTGGCAGCGGCCTGTCTTACCATAACCTGCGCCAGTTCGGCCAGGCGGGCGCCGTCGCCTCGCACCAGTTCGACGCCTGGCTGCGACAGGCCATGGCCTTGCCGCCAGAACAAAGGCTGGCGCAGTTGCTGGCCTGGGACCGGGCGCCGGGCGCGCGCCAGGCCCATCCGCAGGAAGACCATCTGCTGCCGCTGATGGTGGCGCTGGGCGCGGCCGAGCAGGAAGCGGCGCAGGTGGTGTACCACGAGGAGGATTTCTTTGGGGCGCTGGCGGTGACCAGTTTCAGGTTTGGCTAATCGGCTAGCACATGAAAAAAGCGCCGCGACATTGCTGTCGCGGCGCTTTTTTCATGGTGAAGCGGTAACTTACGTGCCGCGCTTGCCGCGCGCCGCATTCCTGGCCTTCTCGGCGGCGATCTCCGCCGCCTTGGCCGCTTTTTCCGCCATCTCGGCCGCGTGCTGGGCCAGCAGGGCTGCGCGCGTGTCCGGCGTTTCCAGCGAAATGCGTCCGAGGATGCCGCTGCGGTAGTCGAGCAGCAGGGTGTGCGACGCTTTCTCGAAATCGTAGTCGCCGCCCTTGATGCGGAAACCGCGCTTGGCGGCGATGCCTTCGACCACGCCGATGGCGTCGACTTCATCGACCTTGGTGCCGTAGCGGGTTGCCAGCAAGTCCGGGTAGCGCTTGAGCAATTCCTCGGCCAGGAATACGGCCACTTCCTCTTCGATCAGCGCGTTCGAGCCGATCGCGTGGCTGGCCGCCAGCATCAGGCCGTCGCTGGGGATGGCGATCTTTGGCCACAGCATGCCGGGCGTATCGACGAGAATGGTGTTCTTGTCCAGATACAGCTTTTGCTGCATTTTGGTGACGGCCGGCTCGTCGCCCACCTTGGCCACGCGCTTTTTCAGCAGCGCGTTCATCAGGGTCGATTTGCCCACGTTGGGGATGCCCATGATCATGATGCGCAGCGGCTTCGTCGGCACGCCGCGGTGCGGCGCCAGCGATTTGGCCAGGTCCGGAATGCGCGCCACGTCGCCCGGCTTCTTGGTCGTCATCGCATATGCGGTCACGCCTTCCTGGGCATTGAAATACGCTACCCAGGCGGCAGTGGCGGCAGGATCTGCCAGGTCGGTCTTGTTGAGGATTTTCAGGCAAGGGCGCTGGCGGAACAGGCGCAGCTCGTCCACCATGGGATTGCAGCTGGCTGCCGGCAGGCGCGCGTCCACCACTTCAATCACCAGATCGGTGTTTTCCATGGTCTCGGCCGCTTTCTTGCGGGCCGCGTTCATGTGTCCTGGGTACCATTGTATCGCCATGCTCTTGCTTTCAAAATCGTTCGGTCAATCCGCTATTTTACGTGGTTGCCGCCGCGACGTCCCATTTTCCGCCGCCAGCGCCAGCCGTGCGACACGAACGAGACAATTGGTGATAATTTGGCAGTTACATGAATGATAAGATTCGCAGTCCGTCCAGCCTGGCCGGTTCCCCATCGCACGCTTAACCTGACACGCATTCCATGCACTTTGCCCGCTTTTGCCTCCTCGCCTCCCTTTATGCCTGCCTGCCGCCCGCCATGGCCCAGGAAAAACCGGCGGCACCAGGCGACCCGGTAAACCAGGAAATGCAGCAGATCGTCGACGTGCAAAGCACGCGCGATCCCGACCTGCGTCCCTACCGCACCATGCTCAAGGGACTCGATGCGTATGCCGACCACCAGCGCCTGGCGCCGGGCGCGCCGCTGCGCTTCATGCTGATTCCCGCCACGCCCCAGGCCAGGCTCGATGGCGTGACCCTGCACCTGTCGGCCGATAACCTGTCTATCCCCGTGCCGCTGGCAGCGGACGGCGGCTTCACCTTGTCGCGCGACAAGACCGCCTACGATGCGAATGCCGACTTGGTCAGCAACAAGAAGCGCGACACCTTGCGCTGGCGCGCCGACATCCACACGCCGGGCCTGCCACAGAATGTGCGCCGCCTGGGCGACCTGCGCCTGGAATGTGAAATCCGCTGGGCCGTCGAGCAGGATGAGCTGTCCTTTGTCCGGCGCAACCTGTTCCGCCTGGCGGGCGGACCGTGCCACTCGTCGCTGATCCACGTGCCGTTTCCCGTGGCCCGCAAGCTGCTTGCCGTGCAGGCGCGCTCGGGCGAGCGCACGCTAGACATCCGCGTCACGGAAGACCGGCAGCGCTATGTGCCGCCGCTGCATGACGTGAACTGGGACGACAATACCCTGCTGACCCTGACCTACGCCGACGACGGCAAAATGGCCGGAGCCGCCCCGGCTGCGCCCTTGCAGGCAGCGCAGCGCCAGTAAGGCGCGCCAGGAAAGCCAGGTCAATTATTTCCACATGGATTCTTATATTTACTGAAAGAAACAAAAAAGTATGCTCTAATATCGCCTCTTAAATGAAAAGCAATTATTTCCAGGCTGGCTCCCGCCAGGGAAATATGCGATGGGGATAGTTCGATATGATGATGGAACACACGGGCACGGCGCCCAAGCGCGTGCCGCGCAATGACTGGAAGAAAGAATGCCGGCAATTGCAGGGACAAGTGGCGCAGCTGGAAGAGCGGTTGAAGCGCCAGAGCGCCGACAGCTATGGCTTGCAAGTGCTGTATGACCAGCTGGTCAATGAAATCAAGCACCACCGCGACATGTTGCAGCTCGACAGCTTCGACGCGGATAAATCATCGCTCGTCTACACGCAAGCCTGGCGCCGCTTCATGGCTGGCGACGCGCTCGACTACCAGACGCACCGCCACACGAATTCCCGCAGCCGGCCCACCTTGCTGTAGTAACCCTGCCCCCTTACAGCTCTGCCAGCGCCTTCACGTGCGCGGCCACGCTGCGGCCCAGGGACGACAGGTTGTAGCCCCCTTCCAGGCAGCTGACGATGCGGCCCTTGCCATACTGCCTGGCCACGGCCATCATTTGCTGCGTCATCCACGTGTAGTCGGCCTCCACCAGGCCCATGCCGCCCACGTCGTCTTCGCGGTGGGCATCGAAACCGGCGGAAATGAAAATCATCTGCGGTTGCTGCCGGTGCAGCGCGGGCAGCCAATGGTCGAGCACCAACTGGCGCACGGCATCGCCTTTCGAGCGGGCCGGCACGGGCACGTTGACGCGCGTGTCCGTATACGATTCCACGTCGCTGTACGGATAGAACGGGTGCTGGAAAAAGCTGACCATCAGGATGCGCGGGTCGTGTGCCACGGACTCGGCCGTGCCATTGCCGTGGTGCACATCGAAGTCGACGATGGCGACCCGTTCCAGCCCGCGCACGTCGAGCGCGTGCTTGGCGGCGATGGCGATATTATTGAACAGGCAAAAACCCATGGGTTCGCTGGGCCGCGCATGGTGGCCAGGCGGGCGGATCGCGCAAAAGGCGTTGCTGATCTCGCCGTCGATGACGGCATCCGTGGCTGCCACGGCCGAGCCTGCCGCCGCGAGCGCCGCGTCGTAGCTGTGCGCGTTGAGCAGGGTGTCTCCGTCGAGCGGGTAATAGTCGCCCGCCGGCGGCACGTTGTCGCGCACGAGGCCGATGGCCGTGGCGCTGTGGTTGCGCTCGATATCGGACAATTGCGCGCGCACGCCGTCGCGGTGCTCGACCAGGTCGCTGATATGCGCCAGGATCAATTGATCGTTGATGGCCTGCAAGCGGGCCGGCGATTCGGGATGCCAGTCGCCCATTTCATGGCGCTGGCAATCGGGATGGGTATAAATGGCTGTGCTCATGCGCTGTACTGGTTACCTCTGTCTCTGTCCATTCTCTGTGCATACTGGAACACTGCATGGCATTCCTGTTCGCCCTGCGCGTTCTCGCATAAAATCACTGGCTGGTCTGTGCCGCCGCTGTACTAATCTACCACGTGCGCGGCACGGGCGGGCGGCACGGCTTGACCTGGCCAAAGCGATTGTAAATTAAATAATCCGTCTTACTGTGATAGAAATAGCATGTTTTCGAAAATACACCAGGCCGCAAGGCAGATCGGCGAAGTTCTCGTCGGCAAACACTTGCAGATCCGCCAGACCCTCGCCTGCGTGCTGGCAGGCGGCCACCTGCTGATCGAAGACGTGCCCGGCGTGGGCAAGACGACCCTGGCCCACGCGCTGGCCATCTCGCTGGGCCTGCAATGGAAGCGCCAGCAATTTACCAGCGACCTGTTGCCTGCCGACGTGGCCGGCATGAGCGTGTATGACCGGGGCAGTGGCAGTTTCATCTTCCACCCTGGCCCCCTGTTTACCCAGGTGCTGCTGGCCGACGAGATCAACCGCGCCACGCCGAAGACGCAATCGGGCTTGCTCGAAGCGATGGAAGAGCGGCAAGTGAGTCTCGATGGCGTCACGCGCGCCCTGCCGCAGCCGTTTTTCGTCATCGCCACGCAAAACTGCGCGCACCAGCTGGGCACCTTCCCCCTGCCCGAGTCGCAGCTCGACCGTTTTCTCATGTGCGTCACCCTGGGCTACCCCGATGCGGCCGCCGAACGGGAACTGCTGCTGGGCGCCGACCGCCGCGCCATGCTGCAAACCTTGCCGGCCGTGATGAACGCGGAAGAATTGCTGCAGGCGCAAGCGGACCTGCGCGCCATCCACGCCTCGCCTGCCGTCGTCGACTACGTGCTGACCCTCGTGCATGCCACCCGTGCGCCGGGCGTGTTTGCCGATGGCCTGAGCCCGCGCGCCGCGCTGGCCTTGCTGCAGGCGGCACGCGCCTGGGCCGCCTTGGCCGGACGCGACCACGTCACGCCCGACGATGTGCAAGCCGTACTCATTCCCGTCTGCGCCCACCGCCTGCATGCCGCGCAAGGGTCCACGGACAGCCGCAGCCTGCTGCAGCAATTGCTGCTGGCGACACCCGTCTGACAGCCGTGCGCCTGCGCGATATCCGATGGCTGCCGGCGCGCCCCTGGCTGGGTGCGCAGCGCGTGCACATCCGTCCCTCGCGCGCGGGCCTGGCCTTTGCCGCGCTGCTGCTGGCGCTGTGGATCGCCGCCGTCAATTACCATCTGGGCCTGGGCTACGCGCTGACGTATTTCGCGGCCGCCTGCGCCATCGCCGACATGCTGTTTGCCAGCCGCAACCTGGCGGGCCTGGCGCTGGCCGCCACGCCGGGCGAGCCCGTTTTCGCGGGCAGCCAGGCCACGTTCACCTTGCGCCTGATCAACCGCAGCACGCGCCCGCGCCATGCGATCCGGCTGGCCGTGATCAATTCCACTGCAGCGCCCGGCCAGGCAGATATCGCCGCCTACGGGGAAACGTCCGTCAGCATCGTCGTGGCGGCGCGGCAACGCGGCTGGCTCGATGCGCCCTCCATGCGCCTGTCCGGCAGTTTTCCGCTGGGCCTGTTTATTGCCTGGTGCCATTGGCAACCCGAAGCGCGCTTGCTCGTATATCCGCAGCCCGAGCAGAACGCGCCGCCGCTGCCCTTGCCGGCCGGCACGGTGCAACAGGCGCAGCAAACACAACAATCACGCTCCTCCGGCGGCGCCCTGGAACTGGCGGGCGTGCACGCCTACCAGCCCGGCGATCCCTTGCACCGCCTGGCCTGGCGCCAGATCGCCCGGCATGATGGCGAGCATTTATTCAGCAAGCAATTCCAGCCTGCCGCCGACGCACAGACGGGCGCAGCCCGTGGCAGCATCGTGTTCGATCATGCCGC
Source organism: Janthinobacterium sp. SUN128 (assembly GCF_030587275.1). Taxonomy (NCBI): domain Bacteria; kingdom Pseudomonadati; phylum Pseudomonadota; class Betaproteobacteria; order Burkholderiales; family Oxalobacteraceae; genus Janthinobacterium; species Janthinobacterium sp. SUN128. The sequence continues at coordinate 171,482 of NZ_JAPWHY010000002.1, forward strand.
CCTGCATGCGCTGATGCCGGAAGCGCGCCTGTCACGCCTGGCCGCCTGGGTGCTGCAGGCGGAACGCACGGGCTTGCCGTATGGTTTGCGCCTGGGCACGCTGACTCTGGCGCCTGCCTTGGGCGCCAGCCAGCGCGACGCCTGCCTGCGCGCGCTGGCCCTGCATGATGTGCCGCACGATTTGCCACAGGATGAGGCCATGGCATGAGGCAATGGCTGGCCAACTTGCCGCGTGACAAGGCCGACATCCTGCTGCTGTTGCTGGCCGCCGCCATGGTGCTGGCGCCGCACGCGCTGCACCTGCCCCCGTGGCTGTCGGCCGCCGCTGCCGCGCCGCTGCTGTGGCGCGCCGTCATCACCGTGCGGGGCCGGCGCCAGCCGCAGCTAGCCGTGCTCGCGCCGCTGGCTTTGCTCGGCATCGCCGCCGTCTACGCCAGCTATGGCACGCTGCTGGGACGCGATGCGGGCGTGGCCATGCTGGTCCTGCTGCTAGCCTTGAAATCGCTGGAAATGCATGGCCGGCGCGACATTTTCGTCTTTGTCTTCCTCGGTTTTTTCCTCCTGCTGGCAAACTTCTTTCATGCGCAAGGCATCCTCAGCGCCGCCTGGATGCTGGCCACCGTCATCGTCTTGCTGGCCTGCCTGTTGTCGGCCCAGTACGGCGCCATGCAGCCGCGCCTGGCGCAAAGGCTGGGCTTGCTGGGACGCATGCTGGCGCTGGCCATTCCCCTGTCGGCCCTGATGTTTCTTGCCGTGCCACGCATCGACGGCCCCCTGTGGGGCACGGCACAAGAAGGCGCGCAAGCGCGCACAGGCTTGTCCGACAGCATGCAGCCGGGCGCCATCGCCTCGCTGGCCCTTTCAAGCGAACCCGTCTTTACTGCCGATTTCAGCACAGCTATCCCGCCACAGGATCAGTTGTATTGGCGCGGCGTGGTGCTGGGCGACTACGATGGCGCCACCTGGACGCGCAGGGGCGCCGGCCAGCGCACGCCTGCCGGCGACAGCCGGATAGACATCGCGCTGGAAGGTCAGCCCAGCCAGTACGAAGTGACGTTGCAAGCGAGCGGCCAGCGGCGCATCTTCGCGCTCGATGTGCCGCGCAGCATCGAGCGCTTGCCCGGCAATCCATATGTCGTGTCGTCCGCGCTGGAAGTGCTGACCGTACAACCCATTACTTCGACCGTGCGTTACCGCGCCAGTTCCCAGCCCAGCTACCGGCTGCAGGCAGGCTTGTCGGTCGCGCAGCAACAGCCATGGCTGGCCTTGCCTGCTGGCAGCAATCCGCGCAGCGTGGCCTGGGCCCGCGCATTGCGCGGCCATGGCGCGCAGGCGCTGGCGCCCGCCGACGCCATCGCCGCCGTGTTGCAGCACTTCCGCCGCGCACCCTTCCGCTACACCTTGCAGCCACCGCTGCTGGGCAAGCATGGCGTCGACGACTTCCTGTTCACCACGCAGGCGGGCTTTTGCGAACATTACGCCGGCAGCTTTGTCGTGCTGATGCGTGCCATGGGCATACCCGCGCGCGTTGTCACGGGCTACCAGGGCGGCCTGCGCAACGGGACAGGCAACAGCTTGAGCGTGCGCCAGTCAGACGCCCATGCCTGGAGCGAAGTGTGGCTGGCGGGCCGGGGCTGGGTGCGCATCGATCCCACCAGCGCCGTCGCGCCCCTGCGCACGGAGCGCAACCTTGATGCCGCCCTGCCGCCGGCCCCGTCGCCGCTGACGGCATGGCGCGCCCTGGCCGGCCTCGATGGCGGCGCGCACGGGGCGGTTGCCGCGTGGCGCCAGCAATGGCAGCAAGCCGAGCACGCCTGGAGCAGCTGGGTGCTCGACACCTCGCCGCAACGCCAGCGCGCCATCCTTGATGGCTTGAAAAACGTGCCAGCGAAAAAGCTGGCACTCGCTTGTGCCGTATTGGCCCTGCTGTGCGCCGTGGCGGGCGTACTGGTCTGGTGGTGGCAGGCCCGGCAAGGCGATCCGCTCGACATCCTGTACGCGCAATTTTGCCGCCAGCAGGCGCGGCGCGGCTACAGCCGTGCGCCGCATGAAGGCCCGCACGGTTATGCTGCCCGGCTGGCCGCGGGCAAGGCCACACAAGAGGCGCACGCCGCCATCGCACAGTTTCTGGCAATCTATGCCGCGATGAAGTATGGTAATGCCAACCCAGACGAACAACTCCGCGCGCGGCGCAGCTTGCGCCGCCTGTTAACCCAATGCCGATGAGACGCTCCTTGTTACCGATCAAATACTCCGCCCTGTCCCTGCTCCTCTCCCTTCCCCTGTGCCTGTCCACCGCGCATGCTGGCGAAAACAGCAACATTTCCGCTGCCGACCGCGCCCGTGCCGTGCGCGCAGCCAAGGCCCAGCCCGTCAAGAAGGTGGCCGGCAAGCCGGCGGCGAAGAAAGCACAGGCGAAATTCGACTTCGAAGGCGAATTTGTCGACTATGCCAATTGGAAAGAAGTACGCGCCTTCCTCGACGACATGTCCGCCAAGCACGGCTTTGACCGCGCCGAACTCGATACCCTGATCGGCAAGGTGCGCTATGTTGAGTCGACCGTGCAACTGATGAAGCCAGCCCCGCCGGGCAAGCCTAAGAACTGGCAAGCGTACAGCGCCCGCTTCATCGAGCCGGTGCGCATCAATGCGGGCGTGAAATTCTGGGAAGAGAACGCGGAAGCGCTGGCGCGCGCCGAACGCGAATATGGCGTGCCGGCCGAGATCATCGTCGGCATCATCGGCGTGGAAACCGTGTACGGACGCAATACGGGCCGCTTCCGCGTGCTCGACGCGCTGACCACCCTGGCGTTTTCCTATCCGGAAAGCCCGACGCGGGCCGCGCGCATGGAGTTTTTCAAGGGAGAACTGGAAAACGCGCTGCTGTACGCGCGCAAGGATGGCATCGATCCCTTGACCCTGCTCGGTTCGTATGCGGGCGCCATCGGCCTGCCCCAGTTCATGCCTAGCAGCATCATGAAATATGCGGTGGACTTCGATGGCGATAGTCACATCGACCTGCGCAATTCGACGGCCGACGCCATCGGCAGCGTCGCGCATTTCCTCGTCGAACACGGCTGGCGGCGCGACGATCCGGCCATCAGCACGTATCCCGTCACCGTTTCGGCCAGCCGCGCGTGGGAAAAGTTCATCGGCCAGGGCTTGCAGGCGAAGTACCGGCTGGCGGAATTGCAGGAAGCTGGCGTGAGTGCCGCCCCGTCCACGCCCCAGAACATGTTGTTTGGCTTGATCGACTTGCAAAATGGTTCAGAAGCAACTGAGTATCACTTGGCAACCAATAACTTCTTTGCTATAACTCAGTACAACAGAAGTTATTTTTATGCCATGTCAGTGATTGACTTGGGCAAGGCCATCAGTCAAGTGCGCGCACGCTAACCGAAAGTCAGTGTAAAGTTATAATATTACTTGTAAGAAAGCGTAAGCGATATTGAAGCGACCAGAAAACAGGTCTATGGTAAGGGCCGATAACATGTGCCAGCCTTGCTCGCCAGCCTTTGTGCGGCACGGAATACGGAAATGGTTTTATACTTAACTTTTGTCAAAGTACAATTTTTGTTCTATCATAGAGCATAATAAAGAATAAATAGGTGTTGCAACTAGACAACACCGATTCTGTACCAGGCAAGATTATCGGGCTTTCCCGCCTGAAATTGAATCCTGTTGTACAATTGTGTATATATCATGAAAAACTGTATCCCGGATCGTACCGTGTGTGAATTCGTTCCTTTTAGTAAAGAATGAACATGAACGCAGCAAGAGCGAGCTCCGAGTGTTTTTTACTTTGCAGTGCAACTACAGAAGGAACAATAACATCATGACAAACCAAGTCGGCATTGATATGAACAGCGATTCGGACTCCGACGATCTGCTTCAATACAACCCAAACAGATTGCTCGATACCCTGATCGAAAACCTGCGCCTGAAAAACGATGCAGCCCTGTCCCGCGCGCTGGAAGTAGCGCCACCAGTCATCAGCAAAATCCGCCACCACCGCCTGCCGGTCGGCGCATCGCTGCTGATCCGCATGCACGAAGTCAGCGACCTGAGCATCCGCGACCTGCGTTACCTGATGGGTGACCGCCGCAACAAATTCCGCATCAGCGACAAGCAATTCAAGCCAAAAGAAGGCGAAACGCCACAAGGCTGATCCTGCCAGTTTCGCAGGTTTTCCCTCCCCGCCATGGGGAGGGGGTATTTCCAGCAGTTCTCAGGCCGTTCTGGCCGATATCAATTCAATTACACCATTACGCAGGGAAAACACCGGTCGACAGATAGCGGTCGCCACGGTCGCAGACGACAAACACGATCGTCGCGTTTTCCACCGTTTGCGAGATGCGCAGCGCGATTTCGCAGGCGCCGGCTGCCGAGATGCCGCAGAACAAGCCCTCTTCTGCGGCCAGGCTGCGCGCCATGCGCTCGGCCACGCCCTGGCTCACGTATTCCACCTGGTCGACGCGCGACTTGTCGTAGATTTTCGGCAAGTACGCTTCCGGCCACTTGCGGATGCCGGGAATCTGCGAACCTTCCTCGGGCTGGGCGCCGATGATCTGGATGGCGGGATTCTGCTCTTTCAAATAGCGCGACACGCCCATGATGGTGCCCGTCGTGCCCATGGCGCTGACGAAATGCGTGATCCGGCCTTCCGTGTCGCGCCAGATTTCCGGTCCCGTGCTTTCATAGTGGGCGCGCGAATTGTCTTCGTTGGCGAACTGGTCGAGGATCACGCCGCGGCCATCCTTCTGCATCTGCTCGGCAAGGTCGCGTGCATATTCCATGCCGCCCGTCCTCGGCGTCAATAAAATGTCGGCGCCGTAAGCAGCCATGCTCTGGCGGCGCTCCACGCTGAGGTTATCCGGCATCAAGAGCAGCATCTTGTAGCCGCGCAAGGCGGCGGCCATGGCCAGTGCGATGCCCGTATTGCCGCTGGTCGCCTCGATCAGGGTATCGCCCGGCTTGATGACGCCGCGCTCTTCGGCGCGCTTGAGCATGGACATGGCAGCGCGGTCCTTTACGGAGCCGGCCGGATTATTACCCTCCAGCTTGCCAAGGATGACGTTGTTGCGCGCAAGCGCATCGGCACCCGGCAAGCGCGTCAGCTGCACCAGCGGGGTATTGCCTATCGTATCTTCAAGTGTCTTGTAAGCCATCGTGTCTATTTGAGTGGATTCAACAAAGACCCATTCTAATATGAGATGCTGGACGGTGTATCGCTCATCGGCGCCGACATCCGGGCCTGCGGGCGCGTCCGGCTGCGCCGCCACATGCCGCATGACGCCTGCCGCGCCGCCATTTCCGGGCGTGCGCCAGGGATATTGCGGCAGGCGCGCGCCGCATGCGCTAGACTCGTCACTGTTAGTTATTTTTGTTATTTGCTTATTCAGTCTTCGAACGGACTCGCCATGACCAGCAACACACCCGAATTCATTCCCGAAACGACGCAGGACGATCCCGTCCAGTTCGCCACGCTCGACTTGCAGGGCCGCAGCCACCAGATCTCGCCCGTCTTCAATGCGCCCGAACTGCAGCGCTTGCAGCGCTATGGCACGCGGCAACACTTTGCCGATGGCGATACGCTGTTCGAGGCGGGCAGCAGCAGTTTCGGCATGCTGGTGATACTGTCGGGGCGGGTCAGCATCAAGCGCCACGAGGTGCTGGGGCAGGCGTCGCAGCTGCGCGAAGTGGGTGTCGGCCACTTCATTGCCGAGGTGGCGCAATTGTCCGGCCGCCCTACCCTCGTCAACGGCAGCGCCGTGGGCGCGGTGGAATTGCTCGACATCAGTTCGGAATCCTTGCGCGCGCTGATCGTGGCCGAGGCGGAGATGGGCGAACGCATCGTGCGCGCCTTGATCCTGCGCCGCGTGGCGCTGATCGAGTCCAATTCTGGCGGCCCCGTGCTGGTGGGACCGCGCGGCAATGGCAATCTGTTCCATCTGCAAAGCTTTTTATCGAGCAATGGCCATCCGCACACAGTACTCGACCCGGCCACCGATGCGGCCGCCGCCGCGCTGGCCGAGCGCTACCAGCCCACGCCGCAGGAATGGCCGCTGGTGGTCTGCCCTGATGGCAAGATCATGAAGAATCCCGGCAATGCGGAACTGGGACGCTGCCTGGGCATGCTGCCCGATTTGTCCGGCGACAAGATTTTTGACGTGCTGGTGGTGGGCGCCGGTCCTGCCGGTCTGGCCACGGCCGTGTATGCGGCATCCGAAGGCTTGAGCGTGCTGGCCCTGGAACAGCGCGCGTATGGCGGCCAGGCGGGCGCCAGCGCGCGCATCGAAAATTACCTGGGCTTTCCCACCGGCATTTCCGGCCGTGCGCTGGCAGGACGTGCCTACGTGCAGGCGCAAAAATTCGGCGTCGAGATCGCCACTCCGGCCAGCGCCGCCAACTTGCTCTGCGACACCTGGCCGCTGCGCGTCAATCTGTGCGACGGCACGCAGGTGCGCGCCCGCACGGTGGTGCTGTCCTGTGGCGCGCGCTACCGCCGTCCCTCGCTGGCGAACCTGAAAACGTATGAGGGACGGGGCGTGTATTACTGGGCCTCGCCCATCGAAGCCAAGCTGTGCCGGCAGGAAGAGGTCATCCTGGTCGGCGGCGGCAATTCGGCCGGCCAGGCGGCCGTATTTCTCTCCGGCCACGCCGCCAAGGTCCACATGGTGATCCGCGGCGAAGGGCTAGCGGCCAGCATGTCGAGCTACCTGATCGAGCGCATCGCCGCCACGCCCAACATCACCCTGCATACGCACACGGAAATCATCGCCCTCGAAGGCGACGACGATGGCTTGACGGAGGTGCGCTGGCGCAACAACCGCACGGGCGAGGAAGCCGATTGCGCCGTGCGCCGCGTGTTTCTCTTCGTCGGCGCCGATCCGAACACGGACTGGCTGCACGACTGCGCCGTGGCCGTCGATGAGCAGGGTTTCATCCGCACGGGCTTCGACGTCACGCGCGCCGAATGCCGCGCCCATGGCCACGGCCACGTGGTGTATCCCCCCGACTTGCCGGACCGGGCAGCGCTGGAAACGAGCGTGCCGGGCGTGTTCGCCATCGGCGACGTGCGGGCCGGCTCGACCAAACGCGTGGCCGCCGCCGTCGGCGAAGGGGCGGCCGTGGTGTCGCAGATTCACGGCTTCCTGGCGCGGCTGCCGGCGGGCTCAGCCTGAAAATCGTGCATTGTAGAAACTGCTACAATCGGCTGTTGCCATCCAGCTGAAAGAGTCCGCATGCCCCACACCGCCAAGCTTTCCTCGCGCCGCAGCATGTCCGCGGCCCGCTGACGGTGCGCCGCATGTTCATCAAGTTGCTGCTGCTGGCCACCTTGTTTGCCGTGCTCAGCATCGGCGCCCTGTACAGCTATGGGCGTTTCGCCGAGCGGTCGCTGGGCGCGCCTGGCACGGCCTTGCCCGTGGCGGCAGACGCCACCCTGCTCGACCGCGTGCTGGCGCCGCAACTGGCGCAACGCCCGGGCCACAGCGGCACGGCCCTGATCGACGACAATCTGGAAGCCTTCGCCCTGCGCGCACTGAGCGCGCGCGAAGCGGGACGCAGCCTCGACCTGCAGTACTACATCTGGCATAACGACGTCACGGGACGGTTGCTGGTGCGCGAACTGCTGCGCGCGGCCGACCGCGGCGTGCGCGTGCGCGTGTTGCTCGACGATATCAATGCGCGGGGCCAGGACGCCGCCATCCTCGCACTCGACAGCCACCCGCTGATCGACGTGCGCATCTTTAATCCGAGCCGCAACCGCGACGGCATCTGGTTGCGCGCCGTGGAAATGGCCTTGCGCGCCGTCAGCCTGAACCGGCGCATGCACAACAAGGCATGGATCGTCGACGGCAGGGTGGCCCTCGTCGGCGGGCGCAATATCGGCGATGAGTATTTCGATGCCGCCGAGCAAGTCAATTTCCAGGATGCGGACTTGCTGCTGGTTGGCCCCGCCGTGCAGCAGACGAGCGATATCTTCGACCGCTTCTGGAACAGCCGCGCCGTCATCCCCATCAGCGCCTTGCATGCTGGCAAGGACGCGGGCGCGCGGGAATTGCAGGCTGTGCGTGCCCGCCTCGACGCGCTCACGGGCGAACTGGGCGCCTCGCCCTACCTGCGGCAGCTGACGGATACGGGCCAGCTGCAAGCCCACCTCGACGGCCGGATACGCCTGCACTGGAGCGGGCAAGTGCAAGTGCTGTCGGACCCGCCGGAAAAAGCCGCGCCCGTGGCCAGTTTGCAACGCAGCGAGCACTGGCTCATGCACAGTTTGCTGCCCCTGTTGACGGACGCGCGCGAAGAAGCGCTGCTGACCTCGCCTTATTTTGTGCCCGGCACGGCGCTGACGCAGACCCTGGGCGAAAAAGTCGCGGCCGGCGTCAAGGTCCAGGTACTGACCAACTCGCTGGCCGCCACCGACGTGGCCCTCGTGCATGCGGGTTATGCACGCTACCGCCAGGAGCTGCTGGGTGGCGGCATCAAGCTGTATGAATTGAAGACCCTGCACCGCAAGCGCATCAGCCTGATGGGTTCGAGCCGCGCCAGCCTGCATACCAAGGCCGTGGTGGTCGACGGCCAGCGGGGCTTCGTCGGCTCCTTCAACCTCGATCCCCGCTCGGCCCAGCTGAATACGGAGATGGGCGTGCTGTTCAACGACGCCGCACTGGCGGCCGACATGCGCACGCTGTTCCTGCACTCGACGGCTAGCGACACCAGCTATCGTTTGCTCCTCGACAACGGCGCCCTGCGCTGGTCCGACGCCACAGAAGAGCCAGCCAAGGTGTGGACGCACGACCCGGAAGCAGGCATCTGGCGCCGCATGCTGGTGTGCGTGATGCGCTGGCTGCCGATCGAGTCGCAGCTGTAGGCGCGCATAGCATGTAAAAACTTTAATCCTGGCAAGATTGCCATCTAAAAATATTTGTTGTTTTCAAAACATGTTAGATGCCGTTTTACCAAACGCTGCTATAATCGCTTCAACGAGACACCACCGCTGTCTCCGCAATACCTTTCTCGCCCTTCCGCGATTGAATCCAACGTTGGCCAAAAGCTCGCCGACAGACTGCAACACTATCCTGTCACTTTTGGAGCTTTATCATGCGTAAAACATCTATCTTGCTGGCGCTGGCCGCCGCTTCCCTGTGCGTCACTGCTGCCCAGGCCGCCACAACCAACCTGGTCAAGAATGGCGATTTCGAACTGACCAGCAACGGCACCTCGAAACAGCTGAACGAAGGCAGCTACGCCCGCGCGGACCGCACCTACCTGAGCGACTGGTCCAGCAAGGGCTATAATTTCGTCTTGAATGGTAACAACATCGACGACACCAATGCCGCGACGGCGCTGGCCTTGTGGGGCCCGAATTCGTATAGCGGCGCGGGACCGAAAAACGGCCTGGGTGTCAGCCCCACGGGCGGCAATGTGCTGGCTGCCGACTGGGATTATTTCCCTGGTCCCGTCACGCAGCTGGTCAGCGGCCTGGTGGCCGGTCATGCCTACACCCTGAGTTTTTCGTATGGCGCGGGCCAGCAAGTGGGCTTCCGCGGCGATAACCTCGTCAATTACTGGGACGTTGCGCTGGGCAGCAGCAAGCAGCAGACGGCATCGCTGGCCAACGTCAGCCAGGGCTTCACGGGCTGGCACCAGGCCAGCATGACCTTCACGGCCACGAACAGCAGCGAATTGCTGTCGTTCATGGCCAAGGGCAGCCCGACGGGCGCGCCACCGTTCATGCTGCTTGATGGCGTATCGCTGGTGTCGGCCGTGCCGGAACCATCGACCTGGGGCATGCTGATCGGTGGACTGGGCTTGCTGGGCTTCATGGCGCGCCGCCGCAAGGCTGTTGTTGCAGTCTGAGCCGCCAGCGCGCATAACAGAATCCGGACCAGCCCAGCTTTGTCCGGATTTTTTTTGTTCTTACCTGATGGAATGAAATGAGCCTGCTGCATACCTTGCAAACCCACTTGCCCGGCATCGCCATCGATGTGCTGCGCCTGGTCCTGTGGCTGGTGCTCCTGGCCGTGATTTTCGTGCCGCTCGAGCGCTTCTTTGGCGAGCGTCACGCGGGGCGTTCCCGCACGGAACTGTTCAGCGACCTGGGCTTTTATTTCATCAGCAGTCTGCTGCCGGCCGCCTTGCTGGCCGCGCCGCTGGCCCTGATCGCCGTCGCTGGCCAGCGCTTGCTGCCGGATGCCATCCCCGCCGCCCTGTCTGCCCTGCCCCTGTGGGGCAAGATACTGCTGGGCTTGCTGATCGGCGAAGTCGGCACTTACTGGGGCCATCGGCTCAGCCATGAAATTCCATGGCTGTGGCGCTACCATGCCGTGCACCACAGCACGGAACAGCTGTATTTCCTCGCCAATACGCGCACCCATCCAGTCGACATGGTCGTCACGCGCCTGTTCGGCCTGACCCCCCTGTATCTGCTGGGCCTGGCCGGCCCAAGTGCGGCAGGCAGCGCCGCCCCCGTGCTGCTGTTGCTGATCGGCACCGTCTGGGGCTTCTTCATCCACGCCAACCTGCGCTGGCGCTTCGGCCCGCTGGAATGGCTGGTGGCCACGCCCGCCTTCCACCACTGGCATCACAGCAAATTCGAGCACATCAACCGCAACTACGCCTCTACCTTACCCGTGCTGGACCGGCTGTTCGGCACATATCACCTGCCGCGCGCCTGGCCGGCCGCCTGCGGCATCGAGGCCGCCATGCCGCAGACGCTGGCGGGGCAACTGGCTGCGCCATTCAGGCGCACTGGCAAGCCGGAAGTCCAGGCTGCGGAATAAAAAAAACCCCGCGCGGCCGGTACCACGCGGGGTTTTCTTCTCGTGCTGCGCGGCACCACCACGCAACACGCTTCACAACGACACGCTTACTTTTTCTCGGCTTCGGCCTTCTTCGCGTCGGCAGCAGCCAGTTTGGCTTCCTTCTTCGCAGCCGCTTCCGCAGCCTTGGCTTCTTTCTTGGCGGCCGTTGCCGCTTTCTTCGCGGCAGCGGCTTCCTTCTTCGTTTCGGCAGCCGTTTTCACGGGGGCGGCATCGGCCGCCGCAGCAGCAGGAGCAACGGCTGCTGCAGGCACTACCTTGGCGGCGGCGGCTTCTTTTTTCGCGGCAGCGGCGGCGGCCTTGGCTTCTTTCTTGGCGGCAGCAGCTTCCTTCCTCGTTTCAGCAGCTGTCTTGGCTGGCGCCGCAGCGGTGTCGGTCGCAGCAGCCGGTTTCGGTGCGGCTTCTTTCGCTGCAACTTCCTTCACAGCAACGTCCTTTTTTGCCGGGGCAGCTTTCGCCGCCGGAGCGGGCGCCGCTGGCGCGCCGGACTTGGCCTGGCCATTCACCTGCAAGCCCGCTTCCGACAGCTTCACGGAACTTTTCGGGCCGATGCCCTTCACGCGTGTTTCGAAATCAGCCCAATCCTTGAAGGCGCCGCCCTTGGCGCGTTCATCGATGATGGCTTTCGACGTGACGGGGCCGATGCCCTTGACGCTGTCGAGTGCCGCCTGATCCGCCTTGTTGACATCGACCTGGGCAAAGGCAAAGCCCATCGTCGCGACCAGGGTGGCGATGGCCAGCAATATTTTTTTGAACATGGGTATCTCTCCGTAATGTGGTTTCAAGATGACTCGAACGCAAAGGAGGAACAGCGCCTTAACGGCTTTAACGGCTGTGGCGTGATACGGTTGACAAGACGGGACAGCGAAACGGTGGGGAAACCTGCGCCAGATCAAACAGGCCGGCGCAGGTGATACAGCATATTTACTGCGGGAACAGCTCTTCTCGGGTGACAGTGGCCGTGCCCAGCTTGCCGACGACGATGCCGCCGGCGCGGTTGGCCGTGCGCACGGCGTCGCCCAGGCTCATGCCGGCGCCCAGCATGGCCGCCATGGTGGCGATCACCGTGTCGCCGGCGCCCGAGACATCGAACACTTCGCGCGCATCGGTGGGCATGTGCACCACCTCATCGGCCGTGTACAGGCTCATGCCCTCTTCCGAGCGCGTCAGCAGCAAGGCGTCCAGGCCCAGTTGCGCGCGCATCTGCTGCGCGCGCTCCGTGAGTTGCTCTTCCGTGTTCCAGCTGCCGATCACGCGGCGTAGTTCGGACTTGTTCGGAGTGAGTACTGACGCACCCGAATAGCGGCTGAAATCATCGCCTTTCGGGTCGACCATGACGATCTTGCCGGCCTTTCTCGCCGCCTTGATCATCTCGGCCACGTTCACCAGGCTGCCTTTGGCGTAATCGGACAGGACCACCACATCATAGTGCGGCAAGAGAGCATTAAACTGCGCCAGTTTGTCGCGCAGCACCGTATCGCTGGGCGCATCTTCGAAGTCGATGCGCAGCATCTGCTGCTGCCGGCCGATCACGCGCAGCTTGATGATGGTGGAAATGGCCGCATCGCGCTGCAGATAACTGTGGATGCCGCCGCCTTCGAGCAGGCGCTCGACCTGGCTGCCGGCCTCGTCGTCGCCCACCACGCCCAGCAAGCTCGTCTTCGCGCCCAGCGCGGCCGCGTTGCGCGCCACGTTGGCCGCCCCGCCCAGGCGCTCTTCGCGCTTCTCGATGCGCACGATGGGCACGGGCGCTTCCGGCGAGATGCGGCTGACATCGCCGAACCAGTAGCGGTCCAGCATCACATCGCCCACCACCAGCAGGCGTACCTGGGCCAATGCGGCCGGCGCCGTCAAGGCGACCACCTCTTGGGCGCTCATGCGCGCGTCAGGATCGAGCGACCGATCCCGTGGTATTCGATGCCATTCTCGGCCATGACGGCCGGCTCGAACAGGTTACGCCCGTCAAAGATCACTGCCTGCTTCAGGCGCGCCTTGATCTGCTCGAAATCGGGGCTGCGGAAGGCTTTCCATTCGGTCACGATGACCAGCGCATCGGCGTCCTGCAGCGCATCCTTCGGACTGTCGGCAAAGCGCACCTTGGCCAGTTGCTCCGGCGTCAAGTCCAGTTGCAGCACGCGGCGCGCCTCGGCCATGGCGACGGGGTCATACACGGCCACGGTGGCGCCGCGTCCCAGCAAGTCCGCCAGCAGGACACGGGCCGACGCTTCGCGCATGTCGTCCGTATTCGGTTTGAAGGCCAGGCCCCACACGGCGAAATGCCGGCCCGTCAGGTCGGCGCCGAAGCGAGTAACCACTTTGCGGCCCAGCACCTGCTTCTGCTGGTCATTGACGGCTTCGACGGCACGCAGGATCAGCAGTTCCTGGCCGTGGCCGCGCGCCGTGCGCTCGAGCGCCTGCACGTCTTTCGGGAAGCAGGAACCGCCATAGCCGCAGCCGGCGTACAGGAAGCTGTGGCCGATGCGCGGGTCCGAACCGATGCCGTGGCGCACGGCCTCGATGTCGACGCCCACCTTGTCGGCCAGGTTCGCCAATTCATTCATGAACGAGATGCGCGTGGCCAGCATGGCATTGGCCGCATACTTCGTGAATTCGGCCGAGCGCACATCCATCCAGTAGGTGCGCTCGTGGTTGCGGTTGAACGGCGCATACAGGCTTTTCAGCAATTCGCGCGCGCGCTCGCCGTCCGGTGTCGCATCGACACCGATGACGATGCGGTCGGGGCGCATGAAATCTTCGACGGCAGCGCCTTCCTTGAGGAATTCCGGGTTCGACGCCACCGAGAACGTGGCGGCCACGCCGCGCGCATCGAGTTCGCCCTGGATGGCGGCGCGCACTTTTTCAGCTGTGCCCACGGGCACGGTGGACTTGTCGACGATGACCTTGAAGTCCGTCATGTACTTACCGATGCCGCGCGCGGCCGCCAGCACGTATTGCAGGTCGGCCGAGCCGTCTTCATCGGGCGGCGTGCCGACGGCGATGAATTGCATCACGCCGTGCGCGGCGGCGGCCTCGACGTCGGTGGAAAAGGTCATGCGGCCGGCGGCGCGGTTGCGCGCCACGACTTCTTCCAGGCCAGGTTCATGGATGGGGATGCCGCCGCTGTTGAGCAAGGCGACCTTCTGTGCGTCCAGGTCGAGGCAAAAGACGTCGTTGCCCAGCTCCGCCAGGCAGGCGCCGGTCACGAGGCCAACATAGCCGGTGCCGATAATGGTGATTTTCATGGATGTACCGTATGGATAAAAAGCAGGTCTTACATAGAAGTACACGCCACATTGCTCAGGGCAAGGTGACGTGTACGAATCAGTTCATGACATTGAGTTCTTCTGTGCGGCGTGGTGGGTAAGTCTCCCACTTGTTGCAGCCAGGGCAGTGCCAGTAGAACTGGCGCGCCTTGAAGCCACAGTGGCTGCACTGGTAGCGGGCCAGCTTCTGCGTGTAGCCGTGCACGAGGTTTTTCACCATCGACAGCTCGGACCAGATGGCGGCCGGCGCATCCATCATGCGCGCTTCCAGCAGTTTATCCAGACCCAGCAGGGTCGGCGTGCGGCGCAGCTCGGCGCTGACCAGCTGCTTCGCCGCTTCCACGCCGTCGAGCTCGATGACGGCCTTGAAGACGACTTCGATCAGGTCGATCGACGACGCCTCTTCCAGGTAGGAGCGCAGCAGGTTGACGCCTTCCTGCGCACGGCCGACCTTGGTATACCCGTCCATCAGGCGCTGCGCCACCAGGGCCACGTGCGGCACGCTTTGCTGCTCCACGCGGCGCCAGGTGGTCAGCGCACCTTCCACGTCGCCGCGCGCCAGCAGCACGTCGCCCGTCAGGATGGTGGCACGCACGCTCTTGCGGTCCGTCTGCAAGGCTTTTTCCAGCAGCGGCATGGCGTCGTCCGGCTTCATGTGCACGAGGGCATCATGCGCCAGTTCGCAATAGAACTGGGCAATTTCCTTCTGGCGCGCGCCGGCGCCCGATTCCTGCAAGCCCACGGCCGCTTCGATGGCGCGTGGCCATTCCTTTTCGCGCTGGTAGATTTCCAGCAGCGCGCGGCGCGCCTGGGCCGCATATTGCGTGTCGACCAGGCTGTTGAAGGTTTCTTCGGCGCGGTCCAGCAAGCCTGCCTTCAGGTAATCCATGCCCAGCTCATAGGCGGCATGGCCCTGCTGTTCCAGCGGCAGGTCCGGGCGCGCCAGCAAATTCTGGTGCACGCGGATGGCGCGCTCCGTTTCGCCGCGGCGGCGGAACAGATTGCCCAGCGCGAAGTGCATATCGGCCGATTCCGGGTCCAGCTTGACGACTTCGATGAAGGCATCGATGGCCTTGTCATGCTGTTCATTGAGCAGGAAATTCAAGCCCTTGAAGTAGTTGCGCGGCAGGCTGCGCGATTCGGACACCAGTTGATGAATGTCCACACGCGCGGCAATCCAGCCCAGCGCGAAAAACACCGGGATACCCAAGAGCCACCAGAGTTCAAAATCCATGCGATTGTTTTTATTCGAGTAAGAGAGATAGGAGCGATGGCGCCGCTTACTGCGCGCTCACGCTGTCCGGTTGCGGCTGGACATTGCTGGCCACGCCAACGGTCTGCAGCGCGGCAATGGTGGTTTTTTGCTTGGTTGCTTCGCGGCGGTGACGGAACACGGTCGGCGTCAGGGCCAGTACGCCCAGGCTCGCGCCAGCGACAAAAAAGCCCAGCAGCATCAGGACCAGGGGGCCGCGAATTTCATAATTGAGGAATACATGCAGGTCGACAACCTGCGCATTCTTCAGCGCAAAACTGAAGAACAGGACGAAAAGAACACAGCCAACGATGGTGGAGATGATTTTCATCGATAGGTCCAGAGTGAACAAAAAAAATGCCCGTGCCACATGACACAAACGTAGAGCGCTGATCAAACCGTAGCGAGCGTCAGCGAGGCTCGGCGCCCCCTTTGGTCCGAGAAGCGCAACCGTACTGAAGTACGGTGAGCATCGCAGGCCGCAAAGCGCGACGCGCAGTAGCTGATGTCAGGCATTCTCAGCATATTAACAAAAAAAAGCGGCATCCAAGGACGCCGCTTTCTATGTCGCCTTCCAGCAGACGATTAATCCTCGATAATCGGTTGCCCGACCATCGCGTCCACCCGCTCGCGCAACTGTTTGCCCGGCTTGAAGTGGGGTACCCGTTTTTCGGGAACCATCACCTTGTCGCCGGACTTCGGGTTGCGGCCGATGCGCGGGGGCCTGCTGTTCAGGGCAAAACTGCCAAAACCGCGGATCTCGATACGCTGACCGGTCGCCAGGGCGTTGGTCATCGCATCGAGAATGGTCTTGACGGCATACTCCGCATCTTTCGCCACCAGCTGAGAATAACGCTCAGCGAGGCGGTTGATCAGCTCGGACTTTGTCATCTGCCGTATCCGCAGTCTTAGTTCTTGTTATCGAACTTAGCTTTCAACAAGGCGCCCAGGCTGGTGGTGCCCGAAGCTGCGTTGTTGTCGGTAGCTGCCATTTTTTGCATAGCTTCCTGGGTTTCAACGTTGTCTTTCGCTTTGATCGACAGTTGGATACCACGGGCTTTGCGGTCGATGTTCAACACCATTGCTTCGACGGTGTCGCCGACTTTCAGGTGCGTACCAGCATCTTCAACGCGGTCGCGCGAGATTTCGGAAGCGCGCAGGTAGCCTTCAACTTCTTCGGACAGTTGGATCACGGCGCCTTTAGGCTCAACCGATTTAACGGTACCGGTTACCAGCGAGCCTTTGTCGTTCATGGCTGCGAAGTTGTTGAATGGGTCACCTTCCAGTTGCTTGACGCCCAGGGAAACGCGCTCGCGCTCAACGTCGATGGCCAGAACGATGGCTTCCAGTTCGTCACCTTTCTTGAAGCGACGCACGGCTTCTTCGCCGGTTTCGGTCCAGGACAGGTCGGACAGGTGCACCAGACCGTCGATGTTGCCGGCCAGGCCGATGAACACGCCGAAGTCGGTGATCGATTTGATCGCGCCGCGGACTTTGTCACCTTTCTTATGGGTAACACCGAAGTCGTCCCATGGATTGGCTTTGCACTGTTTCATGCCCAGCGAAATACGACGACGCTCTTCGTCGATTTCCAGAACCATCACTTCTACTTCGTCGCCCAGTTGGACAACTTTGTTAGGAGCAACGTTTTTGTTCGTCCAGTCCATTTCGGAAACGTGTACCAGACCTTCGATACCCTGTTCCACTTCAACGAACGCGCCGTAGTCGGTCAGGTTCGTTACTTTACCGAACAGACGGGTGCTTTGTGGGTAACGACGGGACAGACCGGTCCAAGGATCGTCGCCCAGTTGTTTCACGCCCAGCGAAACACGGTTTTTCTCTTGATCGTATTTCAGGACTTTGGCGGTGATTTCCTGGCCAACCGTCAGTACTTCCGACGGGTGACGTACACGGCGCCATGCCAGGTCGGTGATGTGCAGCAGGCCATCGATACCGCCCAGATCCACGAACGCGCCGTAGTCGGTGATATTTTTGACGACGCCGGTCACGACCGTGCCTTCTTTCAGCGTTTCCATCAGTTTCTGACGCTCTTCACCCATCGAAGCTTCGATGACGGCGCGGCGGGACAGAACCACGTTGTTACGCTTGCGATCCAGCTTGATCACTTTGAATTCGAGGGTTTTGCCTTCGAATGGGGTGGTGTCTTTGACAGGACGGGTATCAACCAGCGAGCCCGGCAGGAATGCGCGGATGCCGTTGGTCAACACGGTCAGACCGCCTTTGACTTTACCATTGACGGTACCGACGACGATTTCGCCCGATTCCATCGCTTTTTCCAGAGCCAGCCACGAAGCCAGACGCTTGGCTTTATCGCGCGACAGGATGGTATCGCCGAAACCGTTTTCCAGCGATTCGATCGCCACGGAAACGAAGTCACCAACTTTGACTTCCAGTTCGCCGTGGTCGTTCTTGAATTCTTCGACAGGGATGAATGCTTCGGATTTGAGGCCGGCGTTCACGATCACGAAATTGTGGTCGAGGCGCACGACTTCAGCGGAAATAACTTCGCCGGAGCGCATATCTTGACGCGACAACGATTCCTCGAAGAGCGCAGCAAAACTTTCCATACCGGTAGATTCGTTAGTTGTAACAGTAGACATAGGGTTCACACAGGTTATCCAGCAGAGATCGCACGATGCGACTTAAACTGGGTTAGGTTTTTGACACACCCGGACAGGCCAGGAGCCGTCAACGGGCACCACATAGCATGCACTACACATCAATACACGCTATTTTGCTGCTTATTTTGCAACTGCGGCATACCATTTCAACACGGTTTCGACAGCTTCATCCGCTGTCATGGCCGAGGTATCGAGGACATGCGCCCCTTCCGCGGGGACCAGCGGCGCAATCGCACGGTGAGTATCACGTTCGTCCCGCGCCTGCAAATCCATCAGAAGGTCTTCCATATTAGCAGAAAAACCCTTGTCTATCAATTGCTTGTAGCGCCGTTGCGCGCGCGCCTCGACGCTGGCAGTCAGGAAGACCTTCAATTGCGCATGCGGGAAGATCACCGTGCCCATGTCGCGCCCGTCGGCCACCAGGCCCGGCGTCTTGCGAAAGCCCAGCTGCAAGCCCACGAGGGCATGGCGCACCGTTGGCAATACGGCAATCTTCGACGCCGTATTGCCCACCTCTTCGGCGCGGATCTGCTCGGTGACGTTTTCATGCGCCAGCAGGATCTCGCCGCCCGCAAAATGGCAGGGCAAGTGTTCGGCCAGCTTGGCCAGCGCGTGCTCGTCGCGCAAGTCCGTGCCGCGGCGCAGCGCGCTCAAGGCCGTCAGGCGGTACAGCGCGCCCGAGTCCAGGTAATGAAAGCCCAGTTTGTCGGCCACGCGGTGCGCCACCGTGCCCTTGCCGGAAGCGGTGGGGCCGTCGATGGCGATGACTGGGATGTGGGAGGTCGGCATAGTATGAGCAATCAATTAAATCAGGGTGTCTTTTGCAATCCCCGCAAACGCGGCGAAATACTCGGGGAAGGTCTTGGCCACGCATTTCGGGTCATTGATGCGCATCTCATTGCCGCGGCGCGCAGCGCCGTCCAGCGAGGCGAGCGAGAAGCACATGGCCATGCGGTGGTCGTCATACGTGTCGATGGTGGCGGCAAGAATCTCGGCCGGCGGCGTCACGCGCAGGTAATCGGCGCCCTCTTCCACTTCCGCGCCGAGTTTACGCAATTCCGTTGCCATGGCGGCCAGGCGGTCCGTTTCCTTGACCCTCCAGCTGGCGATATTGCGCAAAGTGCTGGTGCCGTCCGCGTACAGGGCGGCCACGGCGATCGTCATGGCCGCGTCGGGAATATGGTTGAAATCCATGTCGACGGCTTTCAATACGCCGTTCGAACGGGCTTCGATCCAGTTCTCGCCCATGGTGAT
The DNA here is from genome assembly GCF_030587275.1 of Janthinobacterium sp. SUN128. Lineage (NCBI taxonomy): Bacteria > Pseudomonadati > Pseudomonadota > Betaproteobacteria > Burkholderiales > Oxalobacteraceae > Janthinobacterium > Janthinobacterium sp. SUN128. Next base: position 190,718 of record NZ_JAPWHY010000002.1, read on the forward strand.
GGTCGCGCCCATCTGCTGCAAGGCTTCGACGAAGCGCACGTCGCCCTGGATGCTGTCGCGCCCCACGCCTTCCACGCGCACGGGACCGCCGCCGATGGCGCCAGCCGCCAGGAAATACGAGGCCGACGACGCATCGCCTTCCACGTGGATCGTGCCCGGGCTTTGATATTGCTGGCCCGGCTGCACGGTGAACGACTGCCAGCCGTCATGCTCGACCGTCACGCCGAAACGGCGCATCAGGTTCAGGGTGATCTCGATGTACGGCTTCGAAATCAGCTCGCCCGTCACATCGATGGTGACAGCATGGTCGCGCGCCATCAGCGGCGCCACCATCAGCAAGGCCGTCAAAAACTGGCTCGACACGTTGCCGCGCACGGCGATGCGCTGCGCGTGGATGTGGCCGCGGCGGATGCGCAACGGCGGGAAGCCCTGCTCGCCCGTGTATTCGATCTGCGTGCCGACGGCGTTCAGCGCGTCGACCAGGTCGCCGATGGGGCGCTCATGCATGCGCGATACGCCATGCAGGGTATAGTCGCCGCCGATCACGGCCAGCGCCGCCGTCAGCGGACGGATCGCCGTGCCGGCGTTCCCCATGAACAGGTCCGCCTCGTGGTGCGGGAACACGCCGCCGCAGCCTTCCACGTGGTGGATCTGATGCGCCGTGGCCGGATCGCCCGTCAGCTCGTCCTGCGTCCATTTCACGCCCAGCGACGTCAATGCCGTCAGCATGACGAAGGTGTCGTCGGAGGCGAGCAGGTCGACGATCTTCGTCGTGCCCTTGGCCAGCGCGGCCAGCAGCAGCACGCGATTGGAAATGCTTTTCGAGCCGGGCAAGCGCACCGTGCCTTCGGCATGCATCACCGGCTTCAAATCGATATGGTGGGGGTAGTGCTTGGTCTGGGTCATGCTGGAATCCTTGAGTATTTATCGTGAGGGCGAGGCTGGTACTTCCGCCGTTTCAATCGCCTCGATCCATTGCTGCCGCGCGTGCTGGGCGTTCGCATACACGCCTTCGATGGCGGCGCCGTCATTCGCGGCCAGATGGGCGCGCAAGGTCGTCAACTGCGCCAGGTAGGCGTCCAGTTCGTGCAGCAGCGCCGGCTGGTTGGCCAGGCTGATGTCGCGCCACATTTCCGGCGATGAGCCAGCGATGCGCGTAAAGTCGCGAAAGCCGCTGGCCGCGTATTGGAACAGCAGGCCCGCGTGCGGTTTGTTGGCGATGTCGTCGACCAGCGCAAAGGCCAGCAGATGCGGCAGATGGCTGACGGCGGCAAACACCTTGTCATGTTCTTCGGGGCTCAAAGTGTGCAGGATGGCGCCGCAGGCGCGCCACGCGGCCGCCACGCGCGCCACGTCAGCCACGGCGTTTTCCGCCAGCGGCGTGAGCACCACTTTCTTGCCCTGATACAGATCGATGATGGCGGCGTCGGGGCCATTCGTCTCGCGCCCCGCGATCGGGTGGCCCGGCACGAATTGCCCGACTTTTCCACCCAGCGCCGCGCGCGCGGCCGCCACCACGTCGCTTTTCGTGCTGCCCGCATCGGTGACGATGGTGCCCGGCTGCAGGTGCGGCGCGATGGCTGCCAGGATGGCGCCCGTTTGCGCCACGGGCGCGGCCAGCAGCACCAGATCGGCACCATGCAAGGCTTGCGCCATGTCGCCGCCGATTTCATCGATGATGCCCAGTTCGAGCGCGCGCACCATCGACGCCTGCGAGCGGCCCATGCCGACCACGGTGGACGCCACGCCCGCATGTTTCAGCGCGCGCGCGAACGAACCGCCGATCAGGCCTACGCCAAAGATGACTACCTTGTTCAGTGCAGGCGTCGTCATATCGTCAGGCCAGCGCTTTCGTCAGCGCGGCGATGAAGATGGCGTTTTCCTGCGGCAGGCCGATGGAAATGCGCAGCCATTGCGGCAAGCCATAGCTGCCCACGGGACGCACGATCACGCCCTGCTTGAGCAGCGCCAGGTTCACGCGCGCGCCGGCGCCATCGTCGTCGCCCACCTTGACCAGCACGAAATTGCCGTGCGACGGCACGTATTCCAGGCCCAGTTGCGTAAACGCCTCCGTAAACTGCTGGTAGCCGGCCGCGTTGTTGCGCGCGCTTTGCTCGAGGAAGGCCTTGTCGTTCAAGGCGGCAATCGCAGCCGCCTGCGCCAGCGAGTTGACGTTGAACGGCTGGCGGATGCGGTTCATCAGGTCCGTCAGCACAGGCTGGGCGATGGCGAAGCCGATGCGCAGGCCGGCCAGGCCGTAGGCCTTCGACAGGGTGCGCGAGACCACCAGGTTCGGATACTGGCGCACCCACGCCGTCGACTCGTACTGGTCGTCGGCCGACAGGAATTCGTTGTAGGCTTCGTCCAGCACGACGACCACATGCGCCGGCACTTTCTGCAGGAAGGCTTCGAGCTGCGCCGCCGTCAGGAAGGTGCCGGTCGGGTTATTCGGGTTGGCGATGAAAACCAGACGCGTGTCGTCGGCAATCGCCGCCGCCATGGCGTCCAGGTCATGGCCGTAGGCTTGCGCCGGGACGACGATGTGGCGCGCGCCCAGGCCTTGCGTGGCCAGCGCGTACACGGCGAACGAATACTGCGAGTACACGACGGATTCGCCATGCTGCACGAAGGCGTGCGCGGCGATTTCCAGGATGTCGTTGCTGCCATTGCCCAGGGTGATCCAGTCGGCCGGCACGTCATAGCGCTTCGACAGCACGGCTTTCAAGTCAAAGCCGTTGGCGTCCGGGTAGCGGCCCAGGTCATCGATGGCAGCGATCATCGCCTGCTTGGCCGATTCCGGCATGCCGTACGGGTTTTCATTCGACGCCAGCTTGACGATGGCTGCCTCGTCGAGGCCGAATTCGCGCGCGACTTCCGCGATCGGTTTGCCGCTCTGGTAAGGGGCGATGGCGCGGACGTATTCTGGACCGATATTTTTAGACATGGTGTTCTTTAAAAAAGTGGGTGATTGTAAGAATAGCTACAGTTTCACAGGCTGACCGGATACGACCCCAGCACCTTGAAAAACGCCGCATTGCTTTGCAGCTCGGCCAGCGCCTGGGCGACGGCTGCGTCGTGCACGTGGCCCTCCACGTCGACATAGAAATAATACTCCCAGCTGCCCATGCGCGCCGGGCGCGACTCGAAGCGCGTCATCGACACGCCGTGTTTCGCCAGGGGCGCCAGCAACTGGTACACGGCGCCCGCCTTGTTCGGCACGGCCAGCACCAGCGACGTCTGGTCCTTGCCCGACGGCGCCGTCTGCAGGGTGCCCACGACGGCAAAGCGCGTGCGGTTGTGCGGGTCGTCCTGGATGTGCCCCTTGACCACGCCCAGCTTGTACTGCGCGCCGGCCAGTTCGCTGGCAATCGCGGCCACCGTGGCATCTTCGCCGGCCATGCGGGCCGCCTCGGCGTTCGATGCCACGGCGTGGCGCGCGACGTGCGGATAATTCTGGTTCAGCCACACCTGGCACTGCGCCAGCGCCTGCGAATGGGCGCAGATGGACGTGACGCCGTCCATGTTGCCGCTCTTCGTCATCAGGCTGTGGTGCACGGCGATCGCCACCTCGCCGCTGATGATGAGACTCGTCTGCAGCATCATGTCCAGGGTGCGGTTGACGGCGCCCTCCGAGGAATTTTCGATCGGCACCACGCCGAAGTCCGCCGTTCCCGCTTCGGCGGAACGGAACACTTCATCGATGGATGCGCACGGCAAGCCTTCCACGGCGCTGCCGAACTGCTGATACACGGCCTGTTCGCTGAAGGTGCCGGCCGGGCCCAGATACGCCACGGTGACCCGCTTTTCCAGCGAGCGGCAGGACGACATGATTTCGCGGAAGATGGTCTGTACTTCGCGGTCGCCCATGGGGCCGGGATTGCGCTCGGCCACGCCGCGCAGCACCTGCGCCTCGCGCTCGGGACGGAACACGGGCGCCTGCGTCTCGGCCTTCACATGGCCCACTTGCTGGGCGATTTGCGCGCGGCGGTTCAGCAGCTCGAGGATTTGCGCGTCGATCGCATCGATCTGTTCGCGCAGCGGTTTCAATTTATCGGTCATGGTGGTTTGTTTCGTCAGCTGTACTTCAATCATGGCCGCGCGGCCTGCGCCGGCGGCGGGCCGGCGCGGTCGTCTAGGCGACTCAGCGTCCGGCAAACTCGTTCAAATAGTTGACCAGGGCTTGCACGCCCTCGATCGGCATCGCGTTATAGATCGATGCACGCATGCCGCCGACGGACTTGTGGCCCTTCAGTTGCAGCAGGCCGCGCTGCTTGGCGCCGGCCAGGAATGCATCGTTCAGACTTTCGTCGCGCAGATAGAACGGGATGGTCATGCGCGAGCGGTATGCGGGGTCGACCCGGTTCTGGTAGAAGTCGTCCGCATCGAGCGCCGCGTACAGCAGCGCCGCTTTCTCAATATTACGCTGTTCCATGGCTGCAACGCCACCCTGGCGTTTGAGCCACTGGAAAACCAGGCCGGCGATATATATGCCGTAGGTGGGCGGCGTGTTGTACATCGACTCATGTTCGGCAACGATGGTCCAGTCGAAGGCCGACGGGCAGATCGACAAGGCCTTGCCCAGCAAGTCTTCGCGCACGATGACCAGGGTCAGGCCGGCCGGGCCGATATTTTTCTGCGCGCCGCCGAAGATGACGCCATATTGCGACACGTCGATCACGCGCGACAGAATGTGCGAGGACATGTCTGCCACGATGGTGGTCCCTGCCGGCACGTCTGGCGCCTGCTGGAATTCCACACCGTCGATGGTTTCATTGGTGCAGATATGCAGGTAGGCGGCGCCTGGCGTCAGCTTCCATTCGGAGACTGGTGGCACGCCCGTGAAACGGGCAGCCTTGGACGACGCGGCCACGTTGACGTTCGCATACTTGGCCGCTTCCTGGATCGACTTGCCCGACCACGAACCCGTGTGCACGAAGTCCACGGTGGCCGGCTGCTGCGCGGCCAGGCCCGCCAGGTTCATCGGGATGATGGCGTTCTCGCCCAGTCCACCGCCCTGCAGGAACAGGATTTTGTAGTTCGCGGGCACGGCCAGCAGCTCGCGCAGGTCGGCCACCGCCTGCTTGTAGATGGAAATGAATTCGGGACCACGGTGGCTCATTTCCATCACCGACATGCCACTGCCATGCCAGTCCTGCATCTCGACGGCCGCTTGCGCCAGCACTTCCTTGGGCAGGACGGCGGGGCCGGCGGAGAAGTTGTAGATATGGGTCACGATACGGTCCTTAGTAAAATGAAATTATTGGGGCGACTGCGTGGCCACCCGCATGACCTGGTCAAGCACGGCGTTCACGCGGGGGATCAGCACGCGCTGGCTGATGGCCATCGATTCGGCGGACAGTTGCGGCATGGTGGCCAGCATCTTGCGGCCCAGCGGCGTCTTGTAGAAGGCCGCCAGCTGCTCGACTTCCGGCACCGTGTAAAAGCGCGCGTACAGGGGCACCATTTCATCGCCCAGTTCATCGATCAGGGTCGGGTCGGCCAGCACCTGCGTCAGGGTGGCGATGGCCAGGGGAATTTCCTCTTCGGCGCTGGCCAGCGCGCGCGCCTTGCGCTGCTCGTCCATCTTCGGGTTGCCGTTGATTTGCTGCTGCGCCGACTGGCGGATCATGGCGGGCACCGATTGCAGCATCTGGTCGAAGATATTGCGCGTCAGTTGCGGGAACTGCATCGCGTCGAGCATGCGTCGCACGGCCACTTTCATGGCGGGGCTGGGCGCCGCCTGGCGCGAAGGCGTGGCTTGCGTGCTCTGGGCCAGGGCCGGCAGGGTCGCAAGGAAGGCCAGCGAAAACGCGGCAAAGAAGGTGGCAACGATTTTTCTCATGGCATGCGGGACTTTATAAAAGCGGGGAACAAATGGGACACGCAGGCTGGCGCCCCAACTGGCGCGCCAATAGCAATTGGGGCTCCCGAAAGAGCCCCAATCATCTTACTCCGGCTGGGCCGGATCGACCGGATCGGCCGCCGCCGGCGCGGCCTCCGTGCCCGCCTCCGTCGTCAGTTCGACTTCGTCGATATCCGTTTCCACCACGCGCTGCAGGCCGGACAGCTTGGTGCCATCTTCCACGGCGATCAGGGTCACGCCCTGCGTCGCGCGGCCCATCTCGCGGATTTCCGACACGCGGGTGCGGATCAATACGCCACCGGTGGTGATCAGCATGATTTCATCGCTGGTATCGACCAGGGTCGCGGCAACCACTTTACCGTTGCGCTCGCTGGTCTGGATGGCGATCATGCCTTTCGTGCCACGGCCATGGCGCGTGTACTCGGTGATCGGCGTACGCTTGCCGTAGCCGTTTTCCGTTGCCGTCAGCACCGATTGCTGCTCGTTCTCGGCCACCAGCAGGGCGATCACGTGCTGGCCTTCTTCCAGGTTCATGCCGCGCACGCCGCGCGCCGTGCGGCCCATCGGACGCACATCGTTTTCATCGAAGCGCACTGCCTTGCCCGAATCGGAGAACAGCATCACGTCGTGCTGGCCGTCGGTCAGCGCCGCGCCGATCAGGAAGTCGCCGTCGTCCAGGTCGACCGCGATGATGCCGGCCTTGCGTGGATTGCTGAAGTCCTTCAGCGGCGTTTTCTTGACGGTACCGAGGCTGGTCGACATGAACACGTAATGGTCTTCCGGGAACGTGCGGTTCTCGCCCGACAGCGGCAGGATCACGGTGATCTTTTCGTTGTCCTGCAGCGGGAACATGTTGACGATCGGCTTGCCGCGCGAATTGCGCGAGCCTTGCGGCACTTCCCACACCTTCAGCCAGTACATGCGGCCACGATCCGAGAAGCACAGGATGTAGTCGTGCGTGTTGGCGATGAACAGCTGGTCGATCCAGTCTTCCTCTTTCGTCGCCATGGCCTGCTTGCCGCGGCCACCGCGCTTCTGCGCGCGGTATTCGGTGATCGGCTGTGCCTTCATGTAGCCGGTGTGCGACAGGGTCACGACCATGTCCTGCGGCGTGATCAGGTCTTCCGTTTCCAGGTCGGTCGCGTTCAACTCGATCTGCGAGCGGCGCGCGTCCTTGTTGCCAATGCCGTATTCGTTCTTCGCCGCCGTCATTTCATCGGTGATGATGACGGTCACGCGTTCAGGCTTGGCCAGGATGTCGAGCAAGTCGGCGATATGCTCCATCACGTCCTTGTACTCGTTGACGATCTTGTCCTGCTCCAGGCCGGTCAGGCGCTGCAGACGCATCTGCAGAATTTCCTGCGCCTGGTCGTCCGACAGCTTGTACAGGCCATCCGTTTGCATGCCATAGTGTTTCGGCAGGTTTTCCGGACGGTAGGCATCGATGCCGCCTGGCGTCGTGCCGTCGCCCGTGCGGGCCAGCATTTCGCGCACGACGGACGAATCCCATGCCTTGGCCATCAGCTCGACTTTGGCGATCGGCGGCGTCGGCGCAGCCTTGATGATGGCGATGAAGTCATCGATGTTGGCCAGCGCGACAGCCAGGCCTTCGAGCACGTGGCCGCGTTCGCGCGCCTTGCGCAGTTCGAACACGGTACGGCGCGTCACCACTTCGCGGCGGTGCGACAGGAAGCACTGCAGCATCTGCTTGAGGTTCAGCAGCTTCGGCTGTCCATCGACCAGGGCCACCATGTTCATGCCGAAGGTATCTTGCAACTGGGTCTGCTTGTACAGATTGTTCAGCACCACTTCAGGCACTTCGCCCCGTTTCAGCTCGATCACCACGCGCATGCCCGACTTGTCGGATTCGTCGCGGATGTCGGAAATGCCGTCGAGCTTCTTGTCGCGCACGTTTTCAGCGATGCGTTCCAGCAAGGACTTCTTGTTGACCTGGAATGGCAGTTCGTCGACGATGATGGCGATGCGGCCGCCGTCCTTGCCGTATTCTTCGAAGTGGGTCTTGGCGCGCATGACCACGCGGCCGCGGCCCGTGCGGTAGCCATCGCGCACGCCGGACACGCCATAGATGATGCCGGCCGTCGGGAAGTCCGGCGCAGGGATCAGCTCGATCAATTCATCGATCGTGCAATCGGGGTTGCGCAGCACGTGCAGCGCGCCGTCGATGACTTCGGTGATGTTGTGTGGCGGAATGTTCGTCGCCATGCCGACGGCGATACCGGACGAGCCATTGATCAGCAGGTTCGGGATACGCGTCGGCAAGACCGTCGGTTCCTTTTCCTTGCCATCGTAGTTGGGCTGGAAGTCGACGGTATCCTTGTCGATATCGGCCAGCAGTTCGCCGGCGATCTTGTCCAGGCGGCACTCGGTGTAACGCATCGCCGCGGCGCCGTCGCCGTCGACGGAACCGAAGTTGCCCTGGCCATCGACGAGCATGTAGCGCAGCGAAAAATCTTGCGCCATGCGCACCAGCGTGTCGTAGATCGAGGCATCGCCGTGGGGATGGTATTTACCCATGGTTTCGCCGACCACGCGGGCGCACTTGACGTAAGGGCGGTTCCACACGTTATTCATTTCATGCATCGCGAACAAGACGCGGCGGTGCACTGGCTTCAAGCCATCGCGCGCATCGGGCAAGGCGCGACCGACGATCACGCTCATGGCGTAATCGAGGTAGCTCTTGCGCATCTCTTCTTCGAGGGAAATAGGAATTGTTTCTTTTGCGAATTGATCCATTGGCGGTTCGACTGATCTCAGGCTGTGGTTAACTTATCTGTTACGCAATGTATGACGCAATACTGCATATCCTGGGTGGCTGTCGTCGTGGACGCCGCGCCACGCGCTGCTGGCGCGGCCCGGCTTCCATGTCGCAGAGTGCCAGACAAATCGGCGGGCTGGCGGCACGGCCAGTACGGGTACCGCAAGGGTACGTCCTGGCCATGCAGTGCCGCCGTGGGCATTTGCTCGACACTCTTAACAGTCAAGCGCACGATTTTAGCATGCGCGCCCAGCTACCTGTACAAATTGGCCATACCAACAAGATTGGCAGTTTGCACCGGGGACGCGCACGTTGACCTGTCGATAATGCACAATGGCAATATCAGTTCAAGATACCTGCCCTTAAAAGAGGCAAAAAAAGCGATCAATTGTTACAGGCGCGTTACAAATGGGCATTTTCGTTGCGCAAAAACAACGCACGGTCTAAAATCGGGCAAGCTTTGATTTAACCACGGTCGTGTGCCCCTGATGCGTGTGGCAAAATGACTGGGAAGTTAATTGCTAGTTTCGCAATCTGAAACGAGCGCATATGGTCTACATGATAAAATCTTGGCACGTAGCACCAGTAGCGCAGTGTTGTTCTGCGGATATCACCCCCCGAAAGGAAAAAAGAATGAATAAATTTGTAACGCTGTTTTTCGCTGCATCCGCAGTGATTGCTGGCTCGGCTTCGGCCCAAACCCCAACCTCCCCACCATTCGCGCCAGTTACCACTGACATCAAAGCACCAAGCCCAAAAAGCGCTTACGTGCAAGATGCCCGCGGCGTAATCGTGCGTGACCCATTCGGCCTGTGCTGGCGTACCGGCTACTGGACACCTGCTGACGCAGTGCCAGGTTGCGACGTGCCACTGTGCGTAGAGCCAGAAACCCTGCAAGACGGCAAATGCGTGGCTCCTCCAGCACCAGTCGTACCTGCTCCAGCACCAGCACCTGTCGTGCCAGTGCCAGTCGTAGTTGCTCCTACCTCGGAAAAAGTCAGCTTCGCCGCTGATGCATTCTTCGATTTCGACAAAGCTACGCTGAAGCCAGAAGGCAAAGCCAAGCTGGACGAGCTGTCCGCACAACTGGGCGGCATCAACCTGGAAGTCATCATCGCTGTGGGTCACACCGATTCCGTCGGCACCGATGCTTACAACCAAAAACTGTCGGTACGTCGTGCTGATGCTGTCAAAGCCTACCTGGTCACCAAAGGCGTTGAAAGCAACCGCGTGTACACCGAAGGCAAAGGCGAGAAACAACCTGTTGCTGATAACAAAACTGCCGAAGGCCGTGCGAAAAACCGTCGCGTGGAAATCGAAGTTGTTGGTACCCGCAACAAGTAATAGCTGATTCCCTGGACTTGCCGCAAGTCATCGCGCAAGTCAAGAACAGCATGAAAAACCCCGCTACGGCGGGGTTTTTTTTCGTCCGTGGCTGCCCAATTGTAAAATTGCCGCTATTATTCGACCTATGAACGCAGACCCTCTTGAAATCCAAAAATTCAGTGAGCTGGCCCACCGCTGGTGGGACCCCACTTCCGAGTTTCGTCCACTGCACGAAATTAACCCCCTGCGCCTGGAATGGATCAACGCGAAAGTGCCGCTGGCCGGCAAGCGCGTGATCGACATCGGCTGCGGCGGCGGCATCCTGGCCGAATCGATGGCCCGCAAGGGCGCCGACGTGACGGGCATCGACCTGTCCGACAAGGCATTGAAAGTTGCCGACCTGCACAGCCTGGAATCGGGCGCCAAGGTGCGCTACAAGCTGATCGCCGCCGAAGCCATGGCCGAGGAAGAGCCGGGCCAGTACGACGTCGTGACCTGCATGGAAATGCTCGAGCACGTGCCGGACCCCGCCGCCATCGTCAAGGCCTGCGCCGCGCTGGTGAAACCGGGCGGCCACGTGTTCCTGTCGACCTTGAACCGCAACCCGAAAGCGTATCTGTTCGCCATCCTGGGCGCCGAATACCTGCTGCGTCTGTTGCCGAAAGGCACGCACGACTATGACAAATTCATCACCCCGGCGGAACTGTCGCAATACGTGCGCAGCGCCGGACTGGACGTCAACAGCATGCGCGGCATGGGCTACAATCCATTGACCAAGATTTACTCACTTAATAGCGATACCAGCGTCAATTACCTGGTGGCCTGCACCCGGCCGCTGTAACCATCACGCACAATACAAGGCGGCTGCGGCCGCCATTTTTCATTCCCACTTGACACACTTTGCCCGCCATGATCACAGACCATCTGCCAGCACCGCGCGCCATCCTGTTCGACCTCGACGGCACCCTGGCCGACACCGCGCCCGACCTGGCAGCGGCCATCAACCTGCTGCGCGCGCGTGCCGGCCTGGCGCCGACCCCGTATGACATCCTGCGCCCCACGGCCTCGGCCGGCGCGCGCGGCATGATAGGCGCGTCGTATGGCGTCCAACCGGGCGAAAGCGGCTACGAAGCCCTGAAAGACGGCTTCCTGAACAATTACGAAGCGGCCCTGGCCGTGGAAAGCCGTTTATTCGACGGCATCCCCGCCCTGCTGGAAGGCCTGCAAGCCCTGGGCCTGGCCTGGGGCGTGGTCACCAACAAGGCGGCCCGCTTCACCGACCCGCTGGTCGGCCAGATCGGCCTGGGCGCCGCCGGCTGCGTGATCTCGGGCGACACCATGGCGCACCCGAAACCACACCCTGCACCCCTGCTGGAAGCGGCGCGCCGCCTGGAGCTGGCGCCGGAAGACTGCTGGTACGTGGGCGACGACCTGCGCGACATCCAGGCCGGCCGTGCCGCCGGCATGCGCACGGTCGCCTGCGCCTGGGGCTACTGCGGCCCCATCGAACCGCAGCACTGGAATGCCGACCATTTGCTGGATACGCCGCAAGCGTTGCTCGAGCTGGTCAGCGCCGTGGTGAAGGCGGCGCAGGCGCGGCAGCTGGCGGCATAAATCGGCCTGCGCTTGATCTGACACGCCGGCAAGCGAATGCATCATGCAAGAGTGGGCAGATTGCGCTACAATGAAGGTTCTGTGGGGACGACCTGGTTTCGACGTGGGTTGCAAAGCAGCGCAGGGCATACCGAGGGCGGGCTACCTCGTAAATACAACCTGAAAAAACTTAACTGCAAACGATAACTCGTACGCACTGGCAGCTTAATCGCTGTTAGCTCTAGAACACCTCGTCCCTGGGGTGGGCCGTCAAAAGCTCTAGAGTCATTTACAGGGACTCGTCGTATGCTGGGTTACTTAGCGTCCGACTAAATAATAGGTAACTCGCTTGCCCATAACGTGCACATCCGTGCTGGCTGAGTTAAATTAAATGATAGTGCTAAGTATGTAGAACTGTCTGTAGAGTGCTTGCGGACGCGGGTTCGATTCCCGCCGTCTCCACCACTGAATAAATAAAAGGGCTTCCCCGTTTTGGCGGGGAGGCCCTTTTTATTTATTCCATGCATGCAGAACGCGGGCATGGAATCCGCGTCCGGTACGGACGCGGGGGTTTTGCGGGACTTCGGCGAGCGCAGCTCGGTGCCGCAAAACCGGGTTGCGCTTGCAAGCGCAACCCTCTCCGATTCCTCTGACTAGGTTTTGCGCCGCAGACGGTTTCCTAGCAACAACATCAGCTGCTCAAGCCATGTGCGAATGACGGACCTGCCCCTCTATGTGTGACCCTCTATGTGGGAAGCAAAAAAGATGAGGCATGCTGGACGATGATTGCCAGAATGATTGCCAGAATATATGGGCGTTGGATGCCGGCTGCAAATCAGGCGGCCGGATCAACAGCAGAAATTGTGTTCGGTCTTTACTGATTAAATCTAGCGGCTGTCTGTCCTGCAACATCAGGGGCCAATGATATAGTGGCGGAAATGTACTCACTGAAGAAAACTGCCATGAAAAACGACACAAACGCTCGCCCGCAAGCAACCCAGGCACCTGCCAGGCTCAGCAAAGGGGACTTCGTCACTGCACTGCGCAAGCTGCTGCAAGAAGAAGGAAAGGCCGGCAAGTCCAGCGTGGACGTACGCGCTGCGAACCTGCACACCGACGTTGGCGTTTATCCGGCGCGCGGCCACTCGATGCCGACCTGTTGCACGGTAATGTATGAAGAGATGCGGCCGGGTGACGAGATACTGCTGACGCCACCCGGCGGCAAAGGACCTACGCTCCTGGTACGGTATAAATTCCCGCGCTGAGAATCGCGGCCTTAGGCTACTGATGGCGATTCGCAGCGCTAATCGGCTCCGTCCGCTCCCCCCCACAGCGGACATGGAGCGTCCGAGCAGGCCGGGTTTCATAACAGCGACCTCGGCAGCCCAGTCTCATTGTGTTTTTGGGGCATGACGATTGATGCCGCCTGGACTGCGGCAGTTTCAGCGTCGTTACCGCCATCAGTATTGCTTGATACTGCCACTTGGACAGCAAAACCCCATGCATCAATGCAGCCGCACCGAAGGCGTCGAATTGAACGGTGCAGGTCTCTTATGGAACATGAAATACGCAAATGGCACAAAGTAGAACACTAGCCAATGCCCGGAGAAACCACGCACTTGATTTACCTTGAAAGTGGAATACTCCACGGCGCTCAGTTCGCGAATGAAATTTCCACGGTTCAATAGCACAAATTTCCCGTCAACGATCGAAGGATTACCGCCCGCCGCGTTCATCATGAAGAGTGCAAAATTCACCAATGCGTAAGCAGCTATACAAAGTCCCAGTCCGACCACCCACTTCGGAAAAGCTGCGCGTAGTTCAGCGAACGTTGGTTTGGGGCCGAGTGACTTTCGACTGGAGAAGACAAACGGAATGAACACAAGGAAAATGCCGCCGTGCAGCCACCAGATCGCAGGAAAATTATCAGATACATTGACTCCCATCAATGCCGCAATGTGCACAATCAGTGCGGTTGCAAAGCCAATTAGTGAGGTAACGCCAAAAATTTGGTTCATAGAATCGGATTACATATATCGTAAAGATGTCGGTCTGCAACTAAATTCGTAAGTGATGCAACTTCACAAAGTATATTAACTGTCCGGCTTGCGCCCTGTGAAAAAAGGCCAGGCAAACACCACAATGCCTGCAACGACACATCCGGCCAGGCTAACGGCGACACCAAAAATGTACCACGCCACATCGACTCCGTGACTGTAGAGCGTTCCGACAAATAGTCCACTCACCAGCCAGACTAACACCGCTAATTTAAGCAGAAAATATTTTACTTTACCGATGGAACGATTCAGCCGCATTTGTTGAATAGCGGCCATGCCCATGACTAAACACGCCACACCAGCCGCAATTATCAAGCGTGAAACCGAATGCTCCATGTCGCAACCTGACTTGTAGTTGAGCCAGCGGGCCCAGAGATTAAAAGATCGAGGGCTTAAATCCAGCAGCCAATTATCGCTTGCCACTACGTCCCCGGCTTGAGTCTGCACTACGGAACCCATGCGGCCAGAGAGCGGAGGCGCAGCGTTCACTTTACAAGCTCCCGTCCTTAGCGCCATGGATCGAAGGACTCGCAAGCAGAAGCCTTGCTTCCCTTATTGGAGTACCAAACCGAAATACGGCACCTGACGTTGACAGCACCACAACCAAGCCAGCCTTGATTGTTATTTGATCAAATGGATTGGATTGATCCGAAACAAACGTCCAAATAGGTTCATGATTTTGCAGCGATTCCAAAACGACTACGCCGATTGAGCCGTGTTCCATAGCCTCTCCGCACTTGACTATGTACTGTCCACCATACAGCTCTTCTTGTGCCAGAATCGCGACATTGAGCCAACTGCCAAGCTCCTGTTCTTCATGTACTTTGGCCATCCAGGTTTCGTGCACTTCGTAGATATCACCGTTGGTGCACACGAGGCCATTGTAGCTTCGCACCTCTTGGTTCTTCCACTTTTTTGCCATCACTGTGATTGATTCCATATTTAGAAATGGGCGACTGCACGCCCTGAATTAAACAACTTGTATTCTTGCCCGTAACGGAATGCAAGAAGCAGCGCAAGCTTATTCCACATCCGCTCTTGGCCGGTTAATTGTCTGCAATTTGCCAGCAAAACTTTCAAGACGCCTAATGCGCTGCAGCGCGGCGGCTCCCCCCAGAATTAAAACCAGCCATACCCGAGCACCAGCTTAACGCCAATGTAATTAGTAAATATGCTATATTTACCAACACTAAAAATCTAGACTCAAGTCTGCGCCCGTTGTTATCGGTCACGCCGACCAGGCCAACCCGAACCTCAATGGCGGCGGCGAAAAAAATAGCGAGCAGGATTACAGGCATGGCCAGCGAGTTATCTTCAACAAAGGCAAGATTATCCAAGTCACCAAGCAGAAGCGCCATCTGGCCGAACGCGATCTCGAAGCATTGGCAAAGAAATCCCAACCATGAAAATTGCTCGCCTGCTTTCCTCCAGTTTCCTCGTGCTGGCTGTGACCCTCGTCGCTTATGGTCTTTTTGCCTTCTCCCGTTTTGCCTGGTATACCGGCGCATACTATGATGAGCGCATGATCTTGTTCGATCACGGCTTCTATCCTTTTGCGTGGGGTATCGCGCTGCTGCTGATGGGGCAAATCGCCCGCTTGCACCATCGTCGACCGGCGATGCTGCTCGCCGCTGGCGCCGCCCTGGTGCTGCTTCTCTGGAAGCGTGCAACAGTGCCCGCTCCTATCACCAATCAGCAAATTTTCCCTGATCCAGCTTTACTGGAGGGACTGATTGTTACCGCTGTCGTGGTCATCGTCCTGGCGCTGATAGACCGTCCCGTCGAGCAGGCCATCCGCAAGGCTCTTGCCCGTACCCCGTGATCCCGGGGGCCAGAGCCACTCGGATACGCTCTCGGCATGAAAGAATCATTGCTGCGATATGAGTTGCTTGATAGCCCTCCGATACTTTGCCACCCGCTCCAAATCCTTCGGCGTCGGATTCTCTATCCTCGACAAGTCGCTATTCTCTGCCAGATCAGCCAGCTTGACGGCCTTGCCGACGGGGTTCAATGCCGCGCGGGCGATGAACGCTTCGTAGGACTCGCCTTCGATCTTGGTCACGGCGCGCACGGCGTCGATGACTTCCTGCGAGACCCCTTCGCGTGCCAGGTCGTCGAAGGTGACTTTGCCGTCGCTGTCTTCCACCACATCATGCAGCACGGCGACAATCTGCTGGGCGCCGGGGGCGACGCGCAGCATGACGCGCAAGGGATGGAGGATGTACGGCGCACCGCCCTTGTCCGTCTGGCCGGCATGGGTGGCGGCGGCGATTTCAATCGCGCGCTCCAAGGTGGCGCGTCTTGCGTTTTCACTCATGTTCACTCCTTTTCATTCCACTTGGATTGATGACCCCGTTGCGCGCCAGCCGCGGCGCTGCAAATGGCAAACGCTGGTGCACAGCACGGCTGGCAACAATAAATTGAGGACCGGTACGAGCATCAGCAAGCACAGCAACAGTCCCAGGGCAAAAATCGCCGGGCGCTGTTCGCGGCGCAACGCCGCTTGCTGTTCCGCGCCGAGCACCTCTTCAGCTGCCGCGCCGTAGATCATGTGGACATTCCAGGCCAGCAAGTACGAGATCAGCACGCACATGGCCCACACGGGGATCAGCAGGGAAAGCAGCAGCAACAGGCGACGCCGCCAGGCGGGACGCGCGGCGGACAGCTCCAGGCCGGCCGGTGCTTGCCACGCTGCATAGCGGCGCGCCGCCACAGCCTTGGCGCGCTCCAGCAATAGCCAGCGCAGCGGCAAGCGCGCCGTACCGATGGCGCCGACGATAAAAACCATCACATAGAAAAAGGCAGCCAGCGCCAGCAAGGCCAGGGCGATCTGGCCGATCGACAGCATGGCCTTGGCGGCCCTGCCCAGGCCGCCGGCGATATTGCCCAGCTGCGAGAGCGTGGCAGGCCCGTTGGCCAGTGTCCCGACGCCATCCATCACGCCCAGGCCCAGCAAGCCGGTGACGGATACCAGCGCCAGCATGGCGCTCAGCTCGACAAAGAAGCGGCCGAAATAGCCATACAGTCCCAGCCACAGGGCTACGACCGCCATGCACCACAGCGCGGAGCGCCACCATAACCCCGCATGACGCGCATCGCGCAATCCCAGGCCGATGCACGTGAAGGCTTCCCGCCAGGCCAGCAGCCAGGTTTGCAATGTTTGTGTCACGCTCAGGCGTACTCCGCAATGAAGGGGCGGATACGTCGATCCGGATGTTGCCGATTGTACATGGATCAGCCTGGCGCACGCGCCCCCTCCGCCGTCAGCAATCGCTATCGAAACGCAAAAGCCGTCGCGGCCTGCTCGACAGGCTCGCAAGGCGAGGCATAACAGACTTGATTTCTGCCGGATGCCTTGGCCTTGTACAGTGCCGTATCAGCGAGTTCAACCAGCTCGACCGCCTGGTTTTCCAGGTGCGTCGGCATGAAAGCCGCCACGCCGACGCTGACCGTCACCACCCCAAGGGGATTGCCCCGATGCTCGACGCCCAGCGATTGCGCTGCCTGGCGAACGCCTTCCGCCACCGCCAGGGCGCCCGGCAAATCCGTTCCAGGCAATAAAATGACCATTTCCTCGCCACCATAGCGTGCCGCCAGGTCGCCCGGCCTGCGCATGCTGTAGCCGACCACCTTGCCGATTTTTCTCAGGCACTCGTCGCCGGCCACATGGCCATAGATATCGTTGTATTGCTTGAAGAAGTCGACATCGATCAACACCAGCGCAAGCGAGCCGTCTTCACGCTGCGCACGGCTGAACTCGGCAAGCAGCGACTGGTCGAAGTAGCGCCGGTTCGCCAGCCCCGTCAATCCATCCTGGTTGGCAAGGCGGGCCAGGGTTTCATTGATCAATTCCAGTTCATTGCGCGCCTCGAGCAATCCAGCCTCGCTCTTGACCCGCAAATCGATTTGCCGCACCACGCGGTATCCGATGAAGGCAATCAGCAGCACCAGCACGCCACCCACCGCGTTCTGCAACATCATGTCGAGACGCCACGAAGCGAGGACTTCATCCTGTGACAGTGCGGCAGAGACCACCAGCGGGTATTCCTCGAGCCTTCGATAGCTATTGATACGCGTCACGCCATCGACGCCCGACTTGATCACAGCCGTGCCAACGGGACTTTTGGGCAAATAATCGTGAAACACGGGGAATTGCGAAATATCGCGTCCCAACAGGCTTTCATCGAAAGGCCTTCGCAATAAAAGAATGCCTTTTCCATTCGCAATGAAAATGGCGCCTTTTTTCCCTATCGAAAAGCGTTCATAAAACAGCCTGAAATAATTCATGTCGATGGTCGCCAGCGCAACGCCGCCGAAACTTCCGTCAGGCATATTGATTCGCCGCGATACCGTGACTATCCAGTGCCCCGTTGATTTGCTGCGCACGGGAGGCCCGACATAGGGCCCCCGGTCCTCATGCGTTCGATGGTAGTTGAAATAATCCCGATCAGAATTATTCAGATTGCTCAACAGCGTTTTCTGCGAATTCACGAGCCAGCTGCCATCCCTGGCATAGATGAAGATGCCGTGTAACTGGCGCAGCTCGGCGACACGGACGACCAGCAATTTGTGCATGCGGGCCAATTCGCTATCGGAAACACCGTCTGTTTCCACCCGCTCCACCAGTCCGACCAGCACCGTATCGGCTTCCTTGATGGTGTCATAGGCATGCTGTGCAACAGATTGCGCCAGATTGGCGCTTTCGCGGGCCGCCTCACTCAGCTGTACTTCCCGTGCGCGCAAGGTCATCCATAGCTGGATCGCCAAGAGCGACAGGCACACCAGCACGACAAAGGAAATGGCCAGCGGCAGCAGGGAAAAGCCACGGAAACCTGCTCCCAACAAGCGTGGCGGCAAGCTGCGTGACCTGATCATGGATACACTCCCGAATGGATATCCGGCAAAGTGTGCACCAAATCGGCAACAACATGCTCACACATTATCACAAGCAAGATATAAAAAAGTTACCACACTTGCTGGGTGAAATGCCTTCGCCGCCAGGACGTCAAGGAAGGCGCTTTCAGCCTCCCATTATTTACAATACCGCCATTCCAGCACCCACACACGTTCCAGCAACAGCCCTCGCAAAGGCATGCGCACGTGCATCGTCCGCATCCCTCGCCTTAACGGCGTACACTGGCTCCTCTTCCATCAACGCATTGGTCCACCGTGAAACTATCGCGCTTTATTACCGACCATCTGGAGCCGATCCTCGAAGAGTGGGAACTCTTCGCCAGGTCGCTCCCCATTCCTGGCGCCGCCATCTCAAAAGCAGAATTACGCGATCATGCCAGGCAGATGCTGGAAACCATCGTGCACGACATGGACGTCATCGAAAACGCGGCACAGCGAAAGAAGAAATCGACCACGGGCGTATCGGAAATTACGGGCAAGGAAACGGCAGCCGCCACGCATGGTTCCCTGCGCCAGCAGATTGGCTTCACGATGCCGCAGCTGACGGCGGAATTTCGCGCGGTGCGGGCCAGCGTTCTGCGCCTGTGGATGGCACAGGTCTCGGTGGCGTCGAAAACGGCAACGGAAGACATCCTGCGCTTCAATGAAGCGATAGACAAGGCGCTGCAGGAATCGGCCATACGCTATTCGCAGCAGAGCGACCGCACCCGCAATACCTTTCTCGCCATCCTCAGCCACGATCTGCGCAGTCCGCTAAGCACCATGACGATGGCAGGCGCGCTGCTGAGCCGGCCGAGTGCAAGCCCTTCTTCCACGCTGCAGATCGGTGCACGGGTGGCCCGCAGCGCAGCCACCATGACAACCATGGTCAACGACCTGCTGGAATTCGCCAGGACGCAGCTGGGGGGACGCATGCCCATGTCGCCCACCTTGGGCGATCTGGGGGAAATCTGCAAGACGGCCGTCGAGGATGCCTCGGCCGCTCACCCGCAATGCAAGTTTGAACTGAGCACCACGGGCGAGATGATCGGCGACTTCGATGCGGCCCGCCTGGCCCAGCTGTTTTCGAATTTGCTCAACAATGCTGCGCAATATCGCACCGACGAGCAGCCGGTGACCATCACGGCCTGCGGCGATGCAGATAAGGCCGTGGTGCAAGTCAAGAATTTCGGCCGCCAGATCCCGGAAGCCTCGCTGAAGAGCATTTTCGATCCGCTGGTACAGCTGGCCATTTCCGATGATCACAAAGCGCCGAATGCCACCAGTATCGGGCTGGGTCTGTTTATCGCGCGTGAAATCGCCAGTGCGCACGGCGGCACCATCGGCGCCGAGTCCAGCCTGGAAAGCGGCACGGTGTTTACCGTGCGCCTGCCCAGAGTGTCGTTGAACGACAGGGGGAACGGCAACTAGGGGCTATCCCGGCAGAGGGCTGCTTTCCTTGCTGCCCCTTCTGCCGGGACGGGCCTATCCTATCTGCGGCTGAGCGGCACATACTCGCCCGGCAAGCTGGCCGCTTCCAGCGCATCGGCAAACGCCAATAAAAACTTGGCGGGACCATGTTCCGACACCAGCAGGGAGGCCCCCTTGTGGCGCAGCAGTTTCAATATTTCCTGCTGGTGCGCCTGGTATTCCTGCGAATGGCCATAGAAGGTCTGATACATCTCCAGCGTTTCCATGGCTTTCGCGGCCAGGATGAATTCGGCTTTGTCCATCATATCTCCTCTTGATCGGCTCGGAAACACAGAAGACGCATTGCTCCCCTGTGCGCACGGCCATCACCCGCATGGCCGCACTTCCATCATACGCCTCATCGCCTAAGCCCGGTAAGGCTCGCCCGACAGGATGCCCTGGTACTGGCTGAGGGTAGCGCCGATCTTCAAGCCCCCGGCGTCGATATCGTAGAAGCGGATATCCTTGCTGTGGCCGCTTCCGCGCACCTTCACCACCGATACGACGCGCTTGAACTGGCCTTCGAGTTCGATGTAGCGCTGCATGACGATGGCGTCGGCCAGGAAAGCGTTGCCATAGGAACTGAATCGCAGCATGGTGTACTGGTCTTCCAGCTCGGCCGTCATCAGCACGGACACGCCCATGTCCGTCAAGGCCGCCACCAGGCGATACAGCGATTCGCGGAAATCCTCGCGGAACATGGACGCCAGCGCCATTTCAAAGCCGGACAGCGAGTCGATGACCACGCGCTTGGCCTTCATGCGCGTGATCATGCTCAGCAGGTCGTGCAGGATTTCATCGAGCGACAGGTCGAGCGTACGCGTGTTGATCACGCCGATCTGGCCGGAATCGACGAGGGCATTCAGCTGATGGCTGAGCAGCTGATTCGGGCTTTTCTCGAAGGCGGCGATCACGCCGGGCTCGCCGCAGCGCACGCCTTCCGCGAGAAATTGGGTGGCCAGCACGGTCTTGCCGGAACCTGACGGCCCCACCAGCAGCAGCGAATAGCCGGCCGGCAAGCCGCCCCCCATCATCTGGTCGAGCTCCGGCACGCCCAGCGACAGGCGCTCATTACCGGAAATGCTGACCTTTCCCGTGCCACTGGCCTTCAGCACGGCGCGGGAAAAGATTTCCACGCCATCGTCATTGATGCGGAAGGTATGCGCGCCCAGGCTTTGTGACTGGCCGCGCATCTTGACCACCTGGATCTTGCGCACCATGGCGTCGCGGTGCACGAGCTGCGACAGCCACAGGATGCCATCGGCGACCGTGAACACGGCGCTGGACTCAGCCTCGGGCGCCAGGTATTCGCCGATCAGGAAAGTCGTGGCCAGCCAGCTGGTCATTTGCGCGCCCAGCTGCTGCACAAAATTCTGCAGGCCGGCAGCGCCCGTGTCCATGGACTTTGCCGACTGCACCACGGAACGGAAGGAGTCGACGAAGACGAGGCTGGGCGAGAACGCCTCGACCTCTTCGGCGATGCGCGCCAGCACGCGGTCGAAATCGCCCTCCAGCAAGTCAGCCGACAGATTAACGAACTTGATCGACTGGTTGATCTTGTCCACATCGAAGAAAGGAAACTGCTGCTGATAGCGCAGCATCTTCAGCGGTGGTTCGCCCAGGACCGTGAAAAACAGCGCCTTGCGCTCCGGCGTGGCGAGGGAAAACATGATCTGGTGCGCCAGCGTCGTCTTGCCGCTGCCGGGCGTGCCCGCTACCAGGTTGAAGGAAAACTCCGGTATTCCGCCGCCCAGCAGTTCGTCCAGCCCCGGCACGCCAGTGGCCAGGCGTTGGATGGTGACTTTGTTCATTCGTTCGGCTCCGTTCCAGCATTATTCACAACGTCATCACCCCAGGCCTTGAGGAGGATGCTATTCGTTAAGAGTTCGCCAATTAATAAAATAAGGGTGTTGATGAAGTGCATCATCATCGCCGTACTCGCCGCGCAGGCGGCGGTGTCCGCCTGTCCCTGCAAGCTGGCGCGCAAGGCTCTCATCGCAGCTTCCAGCGCTTGCGGCGGATGGGGCGTCAGCCAGTTGAACTGTTTCTGACTCTGGTGCAGGCTGCGGGCATACATCGACTCCACGCCCCGCTCACCAATGATCTGATTCAACTCAGTGGCCAGCTGCTCCCAAAGGCGAATACTGACGTCTACCACCGCACCTGGGTCGCGTAACAGCGCGTGCTCTATCTTGCGCTGCCGCTGTTCATGGACTGTGGCCATAATCGGATCTTTTCTCTGCGGTTTTCGGTGCATGGACCATGTTAAAAAAAAGCATCAGGACTCCTTCGCCCGTCAGCGGGTAACCTTTGCCGTGATTATTTTCGACAAAGCGTCGATATTGATGGGCTTTACCAGGTAATGGTCAAACCCTGCCTGGCCGGCACGGTCGAACTCGCCAAGCTGGCTGTATCCGGACGCGGCGACAAAGCACGGCAGCGGCGGCAGCAGGGCAGCGCGTGCAGAACTGATGACTTGAAAGCCATCCATGCCCGGCAAGCCGATATCGCATACGATCACATCGTAGGGCGCATCGAGCGCGGCGCGCAAGCCACTGGGACCGTCATTGCGCACGTCGACATGGTGGCCATCCTGCGTCAGCAGCAGCGCCAGCAGTTCCGCCGCATCGGTATTATCCTCGATCAACAATATGCGGCGTGGCGATGCATGCGCCGCATGCTCCACTTGCAATTCCTGCGACGGCGGCGCCAGCGACGACAGGGGCAGCTGCAAGACAAACTGGCTGCCGAAGCCTACCCCTGCGCTGAACACGTCCACGGTTCCCCCATGCAGCTGGGTAATGATCCGCACCAGCGACAGGCCGATACCCAGGCCGCCCTGCGCCCGTTCCAGCGAGCGGAATCCCTGCGTAAACAGGTCAAAAATGAAGGGCTGGATATCGAGGGCGATACCGGCGCCATCGTCGGTGACGGCAATTTCCACCAGATTATCGTGGCGCCTGACGACGATGTCGATGTGGCCAAACTCGTGCGTGAATTTGCTGGCATTGATGAGCAAGTTGGCAAACACCTGTGTCAGACGTACCAGGTCCCCTTCGATCACCAGCGGTTCGTCCGGCAGGCTCACGCTCAGCACTTGCTGGCGTTGGCTGATGCTGGCCTGGCCAACTTCCATGGCGCTGGCGAGGATGTCGCTCAGCAGGATGGGCGCCAGCTGCAAGGTAATCTTCCCGCTGCTGACGCGCGAAGCATCGAGCAAGTCGTCGATCAGCCGCGCCATGTGCGCCACCTGGCGGCCGATCACGCCATGCACGTGCGCCAGTTGGGGATCGAGGTCGACCTTCTTGGCCAGCAAGTCATTGGCCATCGCCAGCGGCTGGAGGGGATTGCGCAACTCATGCGCGAGCATGGCCAGGAATTCCGTCTGGCGCAAGGTGGTCGCCTCGGCGGACGCTTGCATGTCCTGCGCGCCAAACGTTGCCAGCACGAGGTTTTGATTGGCTTCGCGCAACTGCATGATCAGCAGGCCGAAGGCGTCGGATTTATCCTTTTCCTGCACCTGCATCTTGGCCATGATCAACAATTGATTGATCGTCTCGCGCAGCAGCTTGACCTCACGGCTATGCAAGGCATGCAGATTGTGCTCGGAGGGCAACTGCTGGGCGGGCGCATCCTCAGGATCCGGCGAGAGTGCTGTGTGGTGCATGGTGACGGTGTACGGCCTGTGGGGGCCGGCCTCAAGGACAACTCTTCGTTCCGCGGCGTTCACTCAGACATCGCCGCGCACGCCAGCTCTATTGCTGCATACGGTGTATTGCTTTCTATCCGAACACGATACTCTATTTCCCTTACTAAATGAAAGCATTAGATTACTTATCGTCAACAGTGCGCAGGGGTAGCACGTAATTGGCCAGCTGCCAGCCCATGGCCAGGGCAGATTGCTCCGCTTCGTGCTGCGTATCGCGATTTTCCAGATTGGCTTGCCGGACATCTTCAAAGCCGCACTTGCTCAGCACCAACTGTCCCTGCCAGCACCCCTCGGGCAGTTCGCAGGCGTAGGCCGAGATCAGGAACCCGTTATGGGTGGTGGGATTCGCATAAGACATGAGGCCTCCGTGGGATTGCCAGCGCCGCCGTGAACCAGAACCACGGCTGTCATTGCAGTATAGCCAGACTTAGTGTAACCGCAATGCGGCCCGAATTTCATTTAAATCAAATACATACGCATCAGGCCGCTTGATATGGCCCGCACGCACGCATTGGCAGCGTTTGGCATCCCGTGCAAAAATATGTGCTTCGATACCCTCCCCGCGCATTGCCCTATGGACCAATACCATTTCCTCGTCGGCGAATTCACCAAGGATAGTCCCTTCATTCCCGCCGCGGCCAGCGCGCAGCTGTTCGCCTGGTTCGCGCACATCGGCGAACCCGTCGAGCGCTACGGCAGCAAGAGCGGTAAGGTCGTCAAGTTTTCGCAGCGAAACTACGAGAAAACCCTGTTGGCGCCCGATACCAGCAGCATCGAGTTGTTTTCACCTCGGATCTTGCCGCCCGACGAGGCCGACGAGGTCACGAACTGCGACGCGCTCGCCGTGTATGAGCCGACAGTTTCGCTGCTGCTGGCGATGCGCGCCAGCAAGCTGCCGTTGCAACAGCTGTTCGACGGCGCGGCAAGCATACCCGGCTTGCTGGATCATTGCGAGTATGTGTACGGCTATAGTGAAACCCTGGGCTACGGCACCGGCTACGCACGCGGCTACCGGCAGCTCGATGCAGCCCATCCGATGACCTTTGGCAATCCTTGCCCCGCAAATAACTGGGCCGCCATCAAGCGGCGCGGGCTGCAAGCTTCGCACCTGCGCGATGTATATCCCGTCAATATCTTCAACCACGGAAAACTGGCTGCGCTGCCGCCGCCAAGACTGCAGGCATTGCGCCAGAGCATGCAAGCCCATGGCCGCAGCGAAGAGAAGCATGGGCGGATCCACTGGTTTTTATCGAACGAGGAACTGGACGCCGCCCGCGCCGTACTGAACCCACACGCCATGCTGGGCGCCTACATCAACAATTGATACCCATGACCACACATTTATCGCTGCACTGCTATCTGCAGGACGAAGCCGCAGAACGCCCCAAACGCTGTTCCGACGTCACCATACAGGCCGACCCGGCCACCCTGCGCGCCATCGCCCATTTTCTGCTGGCCAGCGCGGACACCTTTGATCAGGCGCAAGACCGAGCCGGCATGCACGCCCATCTGCAAGACGAATGGGACGGCTGGCAGGACGACTTCCCCGACCTCGTCGTGGTGGCGGCCTAGGTGGCAACCTAGCCCGGCGCCTGCGTCGGCGCGCGTCGGGTAACATACCCCACCTTTGCCATACAGAGAACACTCGATGCCCCATTCCCGATACGCCCTGCCGTCGCTGCGCACGGCCGTGCTGGCCGCCGCGCTGGCCAACCTGTCCGCCTGCGCCAGCCCGCCCGCGCACGAAACGCTGTTCCTCGCCACCACCCTCACGCCCGCGCACTCCTTCACCAAGGGCATCGAAGGCCCGGCCGTGGATGCGGATGGCAATATCTATGCCGTCAACTTTGCGCGCCAGCAGACCATCGGCAAGGTCAGCCCCGGCGGCATGGGCGAGGTGTACCTGAGCCTGCCCGGCACCAGCATCGCCAACGGCATCCGCTTCGGCAGCCGCGGGCAGATGTATTTGGCCGACTACATGGAACACACGATCTACCTTGTCGATCCGGCCACGCGCGCGCTGACCATCCACGCGCGCGAGCCGCGCATGACGCAGCCGAACGATATCGCCATCACGCAGGACGACGTGCTGTATGCGAGCGACCCGAACTGGAAAGAAAACACGGGCCGCGTGTGGCGCATCGCGGCCGATGGCACGGTGACCCTGGCGCTCGACACCATGGGTACGGCCAACGGCATCGAGGTCAGTCCCGATGGCAAGATCTTGTATGTGAATGAAAGTGTGCAGCGCAATATCTGGATGTATGACATCGGCGCGGACGGCAGCCTGAGCGGCAAGCGCCTGCTGATCAAGTTCGACGATTTCGGCATGGATGGCATGCGCGTGGATGTCGACGGCAACCTGTACGTGACGCGCTATGGCAAGGGCAGCGTGGTGAAACTGTCGCCACAGGGGCGCATCCTGCGTGAGATCAGCGTGCCCGGCGCCAAGCCGAGTAACATCACCTTCGGCGGCCCCGATGGCCGCACGGCGTACGTGACGGAAGTGGTGCAGGGACGGCTGCTGCAATTCCGCGTCGACCGCCCGGGCCTTGAGTGGCAACGGGCGCAGCAGCATAGGGCAAATGCGGCGGCGGCAGCGGCAGCCGCGCCACCGGCCGCAGCGGAGCAGGTCAGCGCGGAATGACGCGCTCCGCCTTCAGGCGCTCGAACAGGGCGATGAAGGCATCCTGCGTATCTTGGTAATCGAGAAAACCCGCCTTGCGGCTCTTGCCCATGTCCGTCATCACTTCCATCGGCCGTCCCAGGTCGGCATCCGTATGCCACCAGGAAGCGAGGCGGCTGATGTCGGCTTCCACCAGGCCGTGCTGCTGCGCGATGGCGCGCCACTGCGCGGGCGCGTCCTGCATGCGCCCGGCCAGGGGCGCCATCGTCCCGGGCAAGTCCGCCGCCTCGACGCCAAAGTAGGCGGCCAGGCGCGGCCACAGCCACTTCCAGCGGAATACATCGCCATTGACGATATTGAAGTCTTCGTTGCGCGCGGCGGGACTGTCGGCCGCCCATGCCAGGTGGCGCGCGATCTGGCCCGCGTCCGTCATGTCGGACAAGCCGTGCCATTGGGCGCTTGAGCCGGGAAAGACGAAGGGCTGGCCGCCGGCCTTGCACAGATTCGCATACACGGCCAAAGTTAATCCCATGTTCATGGCATTGCCCAGCGCGTAGCCGATGATGGTGTGCGGGCGGTGCACGCTCCACGTAAAACCGTACTGCGCGGCCGCGTCGAACAGCCGGTCTTCCTGCTCATAGTAAAAATTATCAACGTCCTGGCGGCCCTGCTCTTCACGGAACGGCGTGACGGGAACGCTGCCCTTGCCATAGGCATCGAACGGTCCCAGGTAATGCTTGAGGCCCGTCACCAGCGCCGCATGGCGCAAGTGGCCAGTGGGGCCCAGGGCAGCCAGCACATTGGCCACCATGGCGCCATTGACGCGGATGTTTTCCTGCTCGTTTGCCTGGCGTGCCCAGGCCGTGAAAAAGACGTGGCTGGCGTCAAAGCCCGCCAGGGCGGCGGTGACGGCCGCACCGTCCGTGGCATCGAGCGGCAAGCATGCGCAGCCTGCGGGGACTGGCGTGCGGCCGCGCGAGACGCCCGTCACCTGCCAGCCCTGCGCCAGCAAGTGCGTGGCCAGGCTGCTGCCGATAACGCCGCTGGCGCCGATAATCAATGCGTGCTTGTTCATGCGTACTCCCATGCCTGTATAAAGAAAATCATGATATATCGGACAGGAATTCTTATCCGGGATACTATTTCACTCTATTCGTGAATAAAATTCCTCAATCATGTTTTCATCGGAACATTTGAAGGGCATCACGCCATTTCTCGCCACGGCGGATGCTGGCAGCTTTACGAGGGCGGCCGAGCACCTGCACCTGAGCAGTTCAGCCGTCAGCAAGAGCGTGGCGCGGCTGGAGGAGCGGCTGGGCGTGATCCTGTTCGAGCGCAGCACGCGCCGCCTGAAATTGAGCGAGGCGGGTCGCGCCTACTACGCCACCTGCAAGCGCGTGCTGCAGGAACTGGCCGATGCGGAAGACGTCCTGGCCGAACACGCGACGGAACTGGCGGGCAAGGTGCGCATCGGCGTGCCCGCCTCGTACGGCCGCCTGCGCGTCATGCCGGCGCTGCTGGCCCTGTGCGCGCAATATCCCGGGCTGCAGCCATCGATCGCCTTCAGCGACCGCTTCGTCGACCTGTTCGAAGAGCGCATCGATATCGCCGTGCGCATCGGCGCGCCATCGCACTGGCCCGCCGCGCTGGGCCAGATGCAGCTGGGGGCGGAACGCCTGATCCTGTGCGCGGCGCCCGCCTACCTGGCGCGGCGCGGCACGCCCGCCGCCATCGGAGAGCTGGAGCGGCACGACTGCATCGCCTATGGCCGTGGCGACGGCTCGCCCATGCCGTGGCTGTTCCCGGATGAGGACAAGGGCGGCCAGCTGGAATACCGCGTGGCCGCGCCGCGCATGACGGTGGGCGACGCCGAGGCGCGCACGTCCGCCGTGCTGGCGGGCTTGGGCGTGGCGCAGCTGGCCACGTGGCTGGTGGAAGAACACCTGGCGTCAGGCGCCATCGTCGCCGTGCTGCCGCAGCTGGCCACGCCAGGCCTGCCGTTGTATCTGGCATGGCCGCTGGCGCGCCAGTTGACGCCGAAGACGGGCACCCTGCTGCAGGAGTTGCGCCAGCGCCTGACGATCTGAGGATCTGAAGACGTGAAAAATCAGTACAACACGTTCTTCGCTTCCGGCAGTTCGACATTGGCCTTGGTGACGATCACCACGCCCGTGTTGACGAACGGCGCGACCTTCTTGCCTTCGATCAGGCTGACGAGGGTTTTCACGCCCAGCGCGCCCATCGAGTACGAGCCTTGCACGGCGGTCGCATACAGGGTGCCGTCCTTGACGAAGTTTTTCAGGTCTTCATTGCCGTCGAAGCCCACGGCGATCACCTTGCCGGCCTTGCCCGCCTGCGCGATGGCGCGGCCCATGCCCACGGCCGTCGGTTCATTGGCGCCGAAGATGCCCTTCAAGTCCGGATTGGAGGCCAGCACGTCGGTCGTCTGGTTCAGCGCCGTGGCCATCTGCGACTGCGAGTAATACGTGCCGACGATCTGCAGCTGCGAGTTCTTTTCGATATAGCGCTTGAAGCCGCCCACCCTGCCCGTTTCGGAACCGGCGCCCGCCACATACGACATCACGGCGATCTTGCCCGTCTTGCCGACCTGCGAAATGAGGGCCTTGGCGCTTTGCTCGCCGGCCGCTTCATTGTCGGTCGAGAGGAAGGACTGGTAATAGCGCTTGCCGCTGTCGGCCACCAGCGAATCGATCAGCACCACGGGAATCTTCGCTTCCCACGCCTTCTTCAGGGCCGGCACCAGCGCGTCCGGGTCGGACGCGGCCAGCACGATGCCGGCCACTTTGCGCGTGACGGCATTTTCCACCATGCTGACCTGGTCGGCGATGGCCGATTCCGAGGCCGGCCCCTGGAAGGTCAGGCTGTAGCCCTTGGCATCGGCGGCGCTGGCCGTGGCGCCCTTCTTGACGTTTTGCCAGTAGTTGGAATTGGTCGTCTTGACGATCACGGCGATCTCGCCCGGGGCGGCGAAGGCGGCGCTGGAGCTCAGGGAAAATGCTGCGGTCGACAGACCGAACAGGATGGTGTTGAAGGCTTGGATGGTTTTCATTGTCGTCCTCATTTAATTATAGATTTATAGGTAAGACTGCGTTGCTGCACTGCCTCAGGCGCGGTTGCGCTTCTGATCGATCCAGACGGTCAGCAGGATGACCAGTCCGATAATGATTTGCTGGATAAAGCTCGAAACCCCGTTCATGTTCAAGCCGTTGCGCAGGATGCCGATGACGAAGGAACCGATGACGGTGCCGGAAATGGTGCCGATGCCGCCGATCAGCGAGGCGCCGCCGATCACGGCGCTGGCGATCGCATCGAGTTCGTACATCACACCCTCGTTCGGCTGCGCCGTCACCAGGCGCGACATCAGCACGCAGCCCGTCAGGCCAGACAGGGCACCGGACAAGGTGTACACCAGCAGGGTCACGCGCCCCACCTTCACGCCCGACAGGCGCGCCGCTTCCGCATTCGAACCGACGGCATAGATATGCCGGCCAAAGGTGGTGCGGCTGAGCATGATGGACACGGCCACGGCGATCACCACCATCAGCACCACCGGATACGGAATGCCAGGGAAGACGACTTCGGGAAAGGTGCCGCCCGTGTCGCGCTCGATGCGCCACAGCACGCCGTTGCCCAGTTCGCCGAACGAGTCGCCGAGGCCGGAAATGGCGCGCGCGCCCGTCACCTGCAGCGCCAGGCCACGGGCGATCAGCATCATGCCCAGGGTGGCGATGAAGGGAGGCAGTTTCAATTGCGTGATGCAAAAGCCGTTGACGGCGCCGCACATAGCGCCCACCACGACGCCGCCCAGCATGGCGAGCGGCACGGGCACGCCGCTCTTGACGAGCAGCGCGGCGGCCACGCCGGCCAGCGCCAGTACGGAGCCGGAACTCAGGTCGATGCCGCCCGTGATGATGACGCAGGTGGCGGCAATGCCCAGGTAGGCGATCGATGTCACCTGCAAGGCCACGCTCATGCCGTTGCTGACGGAGAAAAAGGCGTTGCTGGTCAGGGAAAACACCAGCAGCAACAGCGACAGGCTGCCCAGCGCGGCGAATTTTTGTATCAGTTCTTTATTCATTTTTTTTAAGCTTTCTGTTTTTAATGGGCTGCCGCCTGGCCAGGTGCGGGACTGGCTACGCGCCCCGACGCCAGTTGCATGATCTCTTCCTGCGACGACTCGCGCGTATTGACGATGCCGCTGATGCGCCCTTCATGGAACACGGCCACCCGGTCCGTCATGCCCATGATCTCGGGCAGCTCGGATGTGATCAGCACCACGCCGATGCCTTCCGACGCGAGCTTGTCGAGCAGCTGGTAGATGGCGAACTTGGCCCCCACGTCGATGCCGCGCGTGGGTTCGTCGAAGAAGATGATTTTCGATTCGCGGTACAGCCATTTGCTGATGACGATCTTTTGCTGGTTGCCGCCCGAGAGGTTGCGCGCGATCTGTTTCGAGGTCGGCGTCTTGATGCCCAGCGCCGCGATGTACTGCTGCGCCACCGCTTCTTCCCTGGCGAAATCGATGAAGCCGAAACGGTTCGCCAGCCCCGATACATTGGTCAGGGTGAGGTTGGCCGCCACCGACATGCGGATCGCCAGGCCGTGGCTCTTGCGGTCTTCCGACAGGTAGGCGATGCCGTGTCCGATGGCGTCGATGGGGCTGGCGATCGTCACAGCCATATCGCCCAGGTGGATCGCGCCGCCGGTGAGGGGATCGGCGCCGAAGATGGCGCGCGCCACTTCCGTGCGCCCCGCGCCCATCAGGCCGGAAAAGCCGAGGATCTCGCCGCGCCGCAAATCAAAGCTCAGCGGGCCGAAGACATCCTTGCGATGCAAATCGGTCACGCGCAGCAGCACGTCAGCGGTCGGCGTCGAGACGCGGTCGGGAAATTTTTCATCGAGGGTGCGGCCCACCATCTTGGCCACGATGGCATCCAGGCTCGTGGCGGCAAAATCGTCGGTGCAGACGAATTTCCCGTCGCGCAGCACCGTCACCCTGTCGATGATGTGCTGCATCTCTTCCAGGCGGTGCGAGATGTAGACCACGCTCACGCCGTTGCGCTTGAGTTCATTGATGATGTCGAACAGCTGGCCCGTCTCGCTTTCCGTCAGCGACGACGTGGGTTCGTCCATGATCAGCACTTCCGTATTGAGCGACAGGGCCTTGGCGATTTCCACCATCTGCTGCTGCGCGCACGACAGGTTCTTGACCAGCTGGCGCGGGTCGATGCGCAGTTTCAAACGGTCCAGCAGCGCCTGCGCGTCGGCACGCATTTTTTTGCGGTCGATGAAGATGCCGCGCACCGGTTCGCGCGCGAGGAAAATATTCTCCGCCACGCTCAGGTGCGGGATCAAATTCAATTCCTGGTGGATGATGGCGATGCCTGCCGCCTCCGCATCCACGCTGCAGGCAAAACTGCATACCTTGCCCTTGTAGACCAGTTCCCCCTCGTCGGCCTGGTACACGCCGCTCATCACCTTCATCAGGGTGGACTTGCCGGCGCCGTTTTCGCCGCACAGCGCATGCGCCTCGCCCTTGCGCAGGCTGAAACTGACGTTGTCGAGCGCCAGCACGCCGGGAAAGCGCTTGCTGACCTTGTTCAGCGCCAGTATCTCTTCGGATTCATTCATGGTGTGTCTCCTCCACTCCACTGCCATAGGCCGGCGCGCCGATGTCTGAGCACCTTGGCGGCACGCCGGTCTGCTACTTCATTAACTGTCGATCAGTTGCGGATTCCAGGCATGCACGGTCTGGTTCTGCTCACCGAGGCCGTTGATCCCCAGGCGCATGGTGTCGCCCGGCTTCAGGTACACGGCCGACGGTTTCTGGCCCATGCCCACGCCCGGTGGCGTGCCGGTGCTGATGATGTCGCCCGGGTACAGGGTCATGAAGCGGCTGATATAGCTGACCAGATTGGCCACGCCGAAGACCATCGTCCTGGTATTGCCGTCCTGCACACGCTTGCCGTTCACTTCCAGCCACAGGCCCAGGTTTTGCGGGTCCGCCACTTCGTCGGAGGTCACCAGCCAGGGGCCGATCGGGCCGAAGGTATCGCAGCCCTTGCCCTTGTCCCACTGGCCGCCACGCTCCAGTTGATACTCGCGTTCGGACAAGTCATTGACGACGCAGTAGCCGGCCACGTGCGACAGCGCATCCGCTTCGCTCACATAGCGCGCGGTGGTGCCGATCACCACGCCCAGTTCCACTTCCCAGTCGCTTTTCTTCGAGTCCTGCGGCATCACCACGGCATCGTTGGCGCCGATGATGGCGCTGGTGGCTTTCATGAACAGCACCGGTTCGGCCGGCACGGCCATGCCCGATTCGGCAGCATGGTCGGCATAGTTCAAGCCCACGCACAAAAATTTGCCCACGCCTTTCCACGGCGGCGCGATGCGGCCGGGATGGTCCACCACCGGCAGGCTGGCGATATCGATGGCGGCCAGGGTCGCCAGGCCATCCTTGCCCAGGGTCGCACCCGTGATATCCGACAGCACGCCGGAGAGGTCGCGCACGGCGCCGTCAGCATCGATCAAGGCAGGTTTTTCAGCGCCCTTGGCGCCATAACGCATCAGTTTCATGGGGTTCTCTCGTTGTAGTGATTAATTTGACCAGCCACCGTCGATCACATGGACCATGCCGGTGGTAAAGGCGGATTCGTCGGAAGCCAGATAGACGGCCAGGGCGGCGATTTCCTCTGCCCTGCCCACTCTTCCCATCGGCTGGCGTGCCACGAAAGCGGCTTGCACTTCATCGATGCTCACGCCCGTCGCTGCCGCCTGCGCGGCAATGCGTTCCTTCAGCGAAGGCGATTCGATGGTGCCGGGGCAGATCGCATTGCAGCGGATGCCGCGCGTGACAAAGTCCGCCGCCACCGATTTCGTCATGCCCACCACGGCCGCCTTCGAGGTACCGTAGATAAAGCGGTTCGGCGCGCCCTTCACGCTGGACGCCACGGACGACATATTGACGATGGAGCCGGCGCCCCTGGCCAGCATGCCGGGCAGCACGGCGCGCATCAGCCGGTACATGGAGCGCGCGTTGATATCGAAGGAACGGTCCCAGGCCGCATCGTCGCAGTCGAGGATGGTGCCGCCGTCGACGAAGCCGGCGCAGTTGAACAGGATATCGACGGAGCCGATCTCGTCGGCCAGCGCGGCGATCGCCGCGCCATCGGTCACGTCGAGCCGGCGGATGGCGCAACCAGTCGCCTCCTTCAGCGCGTCGAGCTGGGACTGGTTGATATCGGTGGCGATCACGGTGGCGCCTTCGCGCACGAACGCTTCGGCCGTGGCGCGGCCGATGCCCTGGCCGGCGGCGGTGAGCAGGGCGATTTTGCCTTGTAGTCTGGCGGTCATGTTGTCTCCTTTGTTTTATATTGATTACCCCAACACCTGAACTGTCGGGGTCAGCCCCTCAGGGTCTGACCCCGGTCTTCGCTTTGGGGTCTACGACTAATCCATATGAAAAACCTGTTCCATCATCGCCCAGTGCTCGCCTTCGGCGCGCGAGGCCAGCGGCTGCTGGCACGGGGCGCAAAAGGTCCACCAGCGCTGCGTTTCGGGGTCGGCGGCGATGGCCGCCATGTCGGCTTCGAAGTCCTCGCCGTGGTATTCCCAGTAACCGAACAGCAGGTTTTCCGGCTGGCGCAGGAAGATCGAATAATTGCTGACATGCGCGGCTGCCAGTTTGGCCAGCACCTGCGGCCAGACGGCGGCGTGCAGGGTTTTGTATTCGGCGATACGCTCCGGCGCGATGCCGATGAGCATGCCCATTCTTTTCATGGCGTTTCCTCGTTGATACCGTAAAAGCGCAGTGCGTTGAGGCCAAAGATATCGTTCCTGTCCGCTTGCCCCAGATGCGCCAGCAGCGCTTCGCTGGCGGCCAGCCACGCCGCATAGCCGCCGGCCAGGTCCACCACGGGCCAGTCGCTGCCCCAGATCACGCGCCGGGGGCCGAATACTTGCAGCACATGTGCGGCATAGGGACGCAAATCGTCCACGCACCAGCCGGGCCGCGCTTCCGTCACCAGCCCGGACAGCTTGCAATGCACGTTCGGCAGCGCGGCCAGCTGCGCCATGTCTTCGCGCCAGGTGCCGAAGGCGGCATCGGCTATCGGCGGCTTGGCCGCATGGTCGATCACGATGGGAAGCCGCGGATAGTCGCGCGCGCATTGCAGCAGCGCGGGCAGGTGGCGCGGCAGCACCAGCGCGTCCAGTCGCAAACCGTGTTCCACCATGGCGTTCAAAGCTGGCGCCAGCGCGGGATCGGCGATCCATGCATCGTCATCGAGATCCTGCAGCATGGGACGCAAGCCTTTGAGCTTGCCGTGCGACGCCAGGCGGGCGATATTGGCCGGCGCGTCAAGCGCCCGCAGCTCCGTCCAGCCCACGACGGCGCGGATAAAGCCGCTTTCTTCGGAGAGCGCCAGCAGCCAGTGCGTATCGTCTTCGGACGGCAGCGACTGCACCAGCACTGTGCCGGCGATGCCGTGCGCAGCCAGCAGGGGCGTCAGGTCGGCGGGCGCAAAATCGCGGTGGATGGCGGCCAGGGATGGCGGCGGCCAGCTGCCGGCACGCGCGGCCAGCTGCCAGAAGTGCTGGTGGGCGTCGACGCGCATCATGCGGCCACTCCCGCAGGCAGCGGCGCGCGCGCATCGAGCAAGTCCGCGTCCCGCAGCGCCAGCCACAGGGCATCGGGCAGCGGCGTGGCGAACCAGTCCAGATTTTGCCGCAGCTGCGCCAGGTCCTGGCCGCCCGGGATGCAGGAAGCGACGGCGGGATGGGCGAGCGGAAACTGCAGCGCGGCAGCTTGCAAAGGCACGCCAAAGTCACGGCAGACGGCGTCCAGGCGCGCCACCCGCTTGAGTATCGCGGCCGGCGCATCGGCGTAATTGAATTTGCCGTTCCCGGCCAGCACGCCCGAGTTGAACGGGCCGCCGATCACGATGGCGTTGCCGCGCTCCACGCAGGCGTCCAGCAATGGCGACAGCGAGGCCTGTTCCAGCAAGGTGTAGCGGCCGGCCAGCAGGGTGCAATCGAGGTCGAATTCCACCATCGCGCGCAGCACGATCTTGCATTCGTTGACACCGAGGCCCACGGCTTTCACCTGGCCGCTGGCGCGCAGTTCATCAAGGGCGCGAAAGCCGCCGCCGGACGTCAGCTGGCGCCAGTAGTGCTGATCGCGTTCGCCATGCGTGGCCTTGCCGATATCGTGCACGAACAGGATGTCGATGCGATCGAGCCCCAGCCGCTGCAAGCTGTCGTCGTGCGAACGCAGCACGCCGTCATACGTGTAGTCGTAATGGGGGCGGAACGGCAGCGGCGCGGCAAAACCGTCATCGCCTGGGCGCACGGAGGCGTCGGGCCGCATCAGCCGTCCCACCTTGGTGCTGACAACAAAATGATCGCGGGGCCGCCCGCGCAGCGCCGCGCCGAGACGGTGTTCGGACCGGGTGTAGCCGTAGAACGGCGCCGTGTCGAAGAAACGCACGCCGGCGTCCCAGGCGCCATCGAGGGTGGCGCGCGCCTGCGCGTCGCTGACCGGCTGGTACAGGCCGCCCAGCGGCGCGCAACCCATGCCGATACAGGGCAGCGAGAGCCCGCCGCGCGGCAGGGTACGGCGGCGCGTGGTATCCATGACATCCATCGCCGTGGCCCTCATGCTGCGCGCAGCGGGAAGCAGCCTGGCCCCACCGCCTCGAATTGTTTATAGGTCAGCACGAATTCCTGGTGGCCCAGGTCTTCCGAGCGGCTCAGTGCTCCATTGGCCACGTTCAGCACGGCGGCGACGATCTCCGCACCCACCTCTTCCAGCGTGGCCTCGCCCGTGAGGATCTTGCCGGCGTTGATATCCATGTCGTCGGCCAGGCGCTCGAAGGTCTGCGGATTGGCGCACACCTTGATGACGGGCGAAATCGCCGAGCCCACCACGGAGCCGCGGCCCGTCGTGAACAAGGTGATGTGGGCGCCGCAGGAAATGAGTTCGACGATTTCCGCGTTGTCCGACACGTTAGGGAAACCGAAGCGCGGCTCGCCGTCCGGCACCACGTCGAGCAGGTACAGGCCGCCGCCGGCCGGCTGATCGCCCGGTTTCAAAATGCCGACGATGGGCGAGGAACCGCTCTTGGCATAGGCGCCCAGCGACTTTTCTTCCTGCGTGGTGAGGCCGCCATCGGCATTCCCCGGCGAGAAGCTGCCATGGCCCATGATGGTGTAGTAGCGGGCCGCCTTGGCCACGGTGTCGACGATGGCGTTGCCCAGGTCCGGGCTGACGGCGCGCCGCTGCATGTGGTATTCGCAGCCGACCAGTTCACCCGTCTCCTCGAAGATGCAGGGGCTGCCGGCCGCGATCAGCGTGTCGAACGCCACGCCGACGGCCGGGTTGGCGCTGATGCCGCTGGTGCTGTCGGAGCCGCCGCAGATGGTGGCCACCACCAGTTCATCGATCCCCATTGGCACGCGCTCCTGCTGCGCCAGGTGCTCGAGGGCCCAGCTGATCCACTCGACGCCGCTGCTCACGCTGGGGCGCGTGCCGCTGTTTTCCTGGATCGTAATCGTATGCACGGGGCGGTCGCTGTCGGCCACGGCGCTGGAGAGGCCATATTTGTTGAAGCCTTCGCAGCCCAGGGACACCAGCAGCACGGCGCCCACGTTCGGATGCGTCAGCAGGCGGCGCATCACCTGGTCCGCGTATTCATTGGGGAAGCAGCCCGTAAAGCCGATCAGGTGCACGGGCTGGCCGGGAAAGGCGTTGACCATCAGGCGCGCCACGTGGTGCGCGCATTCGACCATATAGGCCACCACCACGATATTGCGGATGCCCTTGCGGCCATCGGCGCGCAGATAGCCCGACAGGGCCGGTGTCGTTACGGGAGCGTTCATGCTTGGTCGTCCTTGTCCAGGAAATGGTGGCCGTCCTGGCCCAGGGTAAACGTGGGGATGTAATCGCTTGCCAGGTTGTGGGTGTGGATATGCTCACCGATGGCGACGGGGGCCGTGATGCTGCCGATCAGGGCGCCGTAGCGCAGCACCTTGTCGCCCACGGCCAGCGCGCGGCGCGCCACCTTGTGGCCGATGTGGATGTCTTGCGCCAGGGTGACGGGCAAGCCATCGATGGCGACGACGTCGCCGCAGGCCAATGCCGTCCTGGCGATCAGGCAGTTATCCTCGGGCGACATCAGCAGCAGGCTGGCAGGCTGGGAAGCGAGGCTCATGGCGCACCCTCCCCGGCAAGGATGGCTAGGCGCCCGGCTGGCTCAGTTTTTCGCGCGTGCCGATCGAGGACAGCATGGTGCGGCGCGAGGAATCCAGGTGCGAGCGCATGCCCTCGAGCGCCTTCGGTATGTCGTGCTCCGCCAAGGCGCGCAGGATCGCCAGGTGCTCCTGCACCGCGTACTGGTTGCGGCCTTTTTCCTCGCCCTTGTCCCACTGGTAGTGGTAATGGAAGACAAACGAGACGATATCGTAGAAGCCCTGCGCGAAGCGGTTGTTCAGCAAGCCGATCAGAAAGGTGTGGAACTCGCGATCCAGCGCCGGAAACGCATTGTGACGCGTGTCGATCCTGGCCGCCAGCTTCTCGTGCTGCTTGATCAGCCGCGCCAGTTCCGCATACGCCGGATCGCCGTGCGGCAGGTGCGCAAACTGCTCCACGGCCGCCATCTCGAACATGCGCCGCATGTCCGCCAGTTCGGTGGCGAACGAGCGGTCGAACGCGCACAGGCGCCAGCCGCCGCGCGGTTTCTTTTCGATCAGACCGAAGCGCGAAAAGCCGATCAGGAATTCGCGCACGCTGACGGTACTGGCGCCCGCCTCGCGCGCCAGTTCCGCTTCCGAAAATTCCGCGCCGGGCGGCATGTCGCGCTGGTACACGCGTTCCATCAGCACTTGCTGGATGCGCTCCGCCCCCGACTGCAATTCGGAGATATCGAAGTAGTCGCCCGGTATGGGCTTCCTCAGCAAGCGCCGGTCCGCCGGGCTGGCGATCAGCCGCCGCGTCGACAGGTAGGCGATCGCGCTGCGGATCGCCGTGCGGCTGCCCTGGCAGATGGTGGTCAGGAACTGCTCCGTCGGCAGCATCTCGCCCACTGCGACATTCTCGGCGAGAAATTGCAACAGCAGATTGGTACTGCGCTTGAAGACGGTGGCGGGTTTGGACATGGATGAATGAACGCGCTATGCCAGCGAAGGGGAAAGTGGATGAGTGGGCCATTTTAGTCGATATCGGATTGGATCGGCATGCCGAAAAAGAAACAACTGCGTTGACCGGGGCGTTCATGGCAGCGCTCCCGGCACCAGCATGGCGCGCAGGCGCGGCTGCGCCAGGGAGGGACAGAGCTGCCGCGCCAGCGATGCCACGGGCGCCATGCGGCGCTCGATCTTGCCGGCGTGGTGCTGGGCGATGTCGGCCAGGCGGTGCGCGAGGAAGGGGTTGCCGAAGCGCTCCCTGACCTGCGCCACGTAGGCCAGCGCGGCGTCCCCGTGCTGCGCCCCCATGGCGGCAAACACGGGCAGCACTTCCTCGTGCCATACCGCTTCCAGCGCGGCGCGCATGGCGCCGTCATCCATCGCCTCGCGCACCGTCATGCCGGCCGGGCTGCCCCGCTCCATCCACAGCTGCGCCAGATAGGTGTGGCCCAGGTTGAGCAAGAACAGCTTGCGCCGTTCATATTCGCGCAGACTGCCCGTCACCACCACTTGCGGGTGGCGGCACGGCAGCAGCATGCCTTCCTGCGCCTCGATGGCCCACAGGGCATAGGGCTCGGCCACCGCGCCTATCGGTTCGATCGGTTCGGAAACGATGCGGTCGACCAGGGAATTGATCCACAGGCAGCCCGTTTCCAGGTAGCCGATGAACGCGGCAGCGCAATCCCACTGCCGCGCCAATGCCACGATCACCTGGCGCAGTACATGGCCGTTGTCGGCCACCAGTTCGCACGGAAAAATCGAGATGGGCGCGGCGCCGGCCAGGAAGCGCCCGTGCAGCAGCACCAGCAGCTTGGCGGGAAAGCTGGCGGGAACGGCGGCGCCGTCGAGCATGCCCGCGTGGTCGGCGCCATCGAGCTGGTAGCCCGTGTCGCCCGTATTCGAGATGATCACGCGCGCGGCCACGGCCGCATCGCGCACCTGCCGCCAGTCGCTGCCGGCTTGCCACGCCTGCGTGACGGCGTCGGCACGGCGCTCTTCATCGACTTGCACGCCGTCCTGCCAGCCGCGGATGCGCACGGGGTAGCCCTCGCTGCGGCGAAACGCCGCCACCCTCGCCGCGCCCTGCGCGCTGTGCGTGGTCTGTACGATGGTGATATTGCCCAGCGCCTCGCCTGTCTTGGCCGCTTCGCTGACGAACAGGTCGGCGTGCGCCTGCAGGAAGCGGCTGGTGCCAAATTGAAGTATCGGGTTGATGTCGCTCATCTCAGACCTCGACGATGGCCTTGATGACGCCCGCTTCCGGCTGCATCCAGCGATCGAGCACGCCGGTAAATTCGTCGAGCGTGGTGCGGTGGGTATTGAGCAGCGCGGTGGGTACCTTCCCCGCCTTCATGGCCGCCACCACTTCCTCGAAATCGTCGACGGTGGCGTTGCGGCTGCCCAGCAAGGTCGTTTCGCGCTTGTGGAATTCAGGGTCGGAAAAGGACAGGCGGTCGCGCACGATGGACACCAGCACATAGGACCCGCCATGGGCGACAAAGTCCAGGCCCCGCTCCATGGCGGCGATATTGCCGGTGGCGTCAAACACCACGTCGAAGAATTCGCCGCCGGTGGCGTCCAGCAGCTGCTCCTTGTCGCCCTCGCCCAGCGCCACCGTGCGGGCGATGCCCAGCGCGTCGCGGCAGAACTGCAGACGGTCGGTGCGGCCATCGAGCACCGTCACGTCGGCGCCCTTCAACGATGCGAACAGCATCACGGCCATGCCGATCGGGCCGGCGCCCACTACCAGCACGCGCTTGCCGGCATCGACCGCGCCGCGCTTGACGGCATGCGCGCCGATGGCGAGAAATTCGATCATGGCCGCGTCGTCGAGCGAGATGCCCTCCGTCTTGAAGACAAAGCGCTCTGGCAGCGCCAGGTATTCGGTCATGCCGCCGTCGCGGTGCACGCCCAGCACTTCGATGCGGGTGCAGCAGTTGGTCTTGCCCTGGCGGCAGGCCACGCAGCTGCCGCACGACAGGTAGGGCATCACGTAGACCTGGTCGCCCACGGCCAGGCGCGAGCCGGCTGGCGCGCTGTCGATATGGCCGGACAGTTCATGTCCCATCACGCGCGGGTAGCTGAGGAAAGGCTGGGTGCCGCGGAAGATATGCATGTCGGTGCCGCAGATGCCGACGCGGCGTATGCGCAGCAGCACTTCGCCCTCGCCGGGCACGGGCACGGGGCGCTGCTCCATGCGCAAACTGCCGGGCGTATCGCAAACGATACTTTTCATCATGGTCGTCCCTCTCGCCGCCTGGATCTTACCGACGGCATATTATATTTAACGTACAAACCAACTGTGAAAAAAATCCGTCTGCGCGGATTGTCTTTCCAGTCCTGCCAAGGGCGCGTCTTGCTGCGCCGCACAACGATCCATTCGTCATTCCATGTGGCTCGAACGCGCCGTTCATGCCGCAGTCGTCGTTCGGTTTTATAAATATACCGTACAAAAAAATGAAGGTCAACGGATTCTTTTATCGGCTTTTTCAGTTCCTCTGCTACATTTCTGCTTGACCCTGACGTTACGTCAGGCGCCATCGTGGTTGCACGCACTGGAGACAAGGAGAAGGTGATGCTGTTGAAAATCGGGGAACTGGCCAGGCTCACGGGCCTGACTATCCGCACCCTGCACCACTACGACAGCATCGGTCTGCTCTCGCCTTCGGCGCGCACGCAAGCTGGCTACCGCCTGTACCAGCACGGCGACATGGACCGGCTGCACCGGATCATGGCGCTGCGCAAGTTCGGGCTGTCGCTGGCCGATATCGCCAACGCCCTCGCCGGCCCGGATCTTCCTTTGCATACCATCGTGGCGCAGCAGATCGCCATGCTGGAACACCAGATCGCGCAGGCTTCCACCTTGCGCGAACGCCTGTGCAGCTTGCAGGCGCAACTGGCGCAGGGACAGGCGCCGGAACTGGCCGAGTGGCTCACCACTATGGAGTTGATGACCATGTACGACAAATACTTTAGTCACGA
Organism: Janthinobacterium sp. SUN128; assembly: GCF_030587275.1. Classification (NCBI taxonomy): domain Bacteria; kingdom Pseudomonadati; phylum Pseudomonadota; class Betaproteobacteria; order Burkholderiales; family Oxalobacteraceae; genus Janthinobacterium; species Janthinobacterium sp. SUN128. The sequence goes on from NZ_JAPWHY010000002.1 coordinate 232,217, forward strand.
AGAACTGCAACAACTGCCGCTGCTGTCCGATGCGGCCGTGGAAGAGGAATGGAAAGTACTGGTGGCGCGGGTGCGCGCCGCCATGGAGGCAGGCGCCAGCCCCGGCGATGCGCCGGCGCAGGCGCTGGCCACGGAATGGATGGTCAAGCTGGTGCGCGACACGGGCGCCCATCCGGGCCTGTTCGCGCGCCTGAACGACATGCACGCGCAGGAGCCCATCATGCAGGCCACGACCAGCATCGATGCGCAACTGATGCAGTTCATCCTCGCCGCCTTCAATGCCTCGCGCATGGCGCTGTACCGGCCTTTCCTCGACGAGCAGGAATACGCACACCTGGTGGCCAACTACGGCAAGCGCTCGGGCGAGTGGCCGGCCCTGATCGCCGCCGTGCGCGCCGCCATTGATGCACGCACGCCGCCCACCGACCCGGCCGTGCTGCAGCTGGCGCGGCAGTGGCTGGACCTGTTCCGCTCGTATGCAGGCACGAACCCGGCCACGCAGCTGAAATTCCGCCAGGCGCACCAGCAAGAACCGCGTCTGATGGAAGGCAGCTTCGTCGACGGGGCCATGCTGCAATACCTGGCCGCGGCGATGGCCGTGGTGGCGCAGGAGCGTCCCGCCAAATAAGTTGACGTGTGGCATCTCGTGGGCGCGACCCTGTAGAATCGGCCTTCGCCCACGAGAGGAAAAACCGATGCGCCGCTTTCTGTTTGCTTGCCTGACCCTGCCCGCCCTGCATGCCGCCATGGCTGCCGAGCCGCCCGTGCAAGGGGTGTGGCAGGGCACTGTGGGCAAGGCCAATATCGTGGCTTGCTTCAACCAGCCCAGCCCCACGCAAGGGTCTGATCGCAGCGGCAACTATTACTACACGCGCTACAAGACGCCGATCATGCTGTCCAAGCCGAACGGCAAGGCGCTGTGGCAGGAACTCAACGCCAAGGGCGACACGACGGGCACGTGGAGCCTGGACGCGCCGCAAGACGGCAAGGTTACCGGCACATGGACGGACCCGAAAAGCGGCAAGACCCTGCCCGTGGCCTTGACCCTGCTGGAAGCGGCGGGCGACCGCGAACACCCATCCTGCGCCAGCGATGCCTACAACCTGGCGCTGGAAGCGTTTCCCGGCACCAAGGTGAGCAAACCGATTGCCTTCGAAGGCAAGCAATACCGCAACCTGCAAATCGGCGACACCATCACCGTGGAATTGATCGCGCCCGGCGATGGCGTGGCAAAAATCAATGCGCAGCTGCGCGCCGTGCTGGCCAGGAACAAGAAGGACCTGGCCGACTTCTATGCCACGCGGCGCGAATACCTGGGCCGCAACGGTTTCACGACGGAAGACGAAGTGTATGCGGAGCCCACCTACTGGTCGCCGCGCTGGGTGACGGTCAAGTTCTACCGCTGGCCGGCCGGCTATGGCGCCAGCGGCATCTCCATCAAATTCCGCACCTGGGACGTGAAGACGGGCCAGGAAACGGACGTGTGGAACTGGTTTGGCGCCAGCGCCAGCGATGGCGACGACAAGGCCGAATTGCCGGACCGCCTGCGTCAGGCCCTCTTCAAGGACGTCAAGATCGACGCCGAATGCAAGGGCACGGATTACGACGGCCGCGGCCGCTTCCACCTGTCATTGAAACCCGAAGGCGTGTCCTTCTGGGAAGACTCGAACGGCAGCGGCTGTGAAAACGATTTTTTACTGCCATACAACAAGGTCGGCCCCTTCCTCACCGTCAAAGGCCGCGCCGCGCTCAGCGATCTGCTGCCGAAGAACTAAGCATAGTAGCTGTCATCGAGCAGCATGTCCTCGAAGAAAGCGCCATACGGCAAGGTCGGATGGCGCAGATGGATTTCCAGGATCCAGCGCATCGGTGACGGCGAAAAATCCGCGTCGGCCAGCGCGCCCGCGTAGATCGTCGCGTGCGGGAAGTCGGACACGCGGTGGCCGCCCAGGTCAAAGTTCAATTCCCAGCCCAGCTTGCGCGCTTCCTCTTCTGCGTAGGCATACAGGGCTTGCCCCGTCAGCCTGTCGCGCTGCCACACGGCGCGCACTTGGTGGAACAGGCATTCCGCATCGCGCGCGCAGCGGGCATAGTCCGCCTGCTGTTCGCTGGCGCCCACCGTAAACGTGGCGCCGCCATCGCCTTCCCACGCCTGCACACGCGGTGCGATATCGAGGAAGAAAATGTCGCTCTCTTGCAGGATCACGCCCGGCTCGGAGGCGCGTTTCATCGGTTTCGTGGTATTGCGCCCGAAGCGCACGCGCGTGGGGTGCCAGCTCAGCGCAAGCCCCATGTCCAGCAGCACCTGCTTCGCCATGGCGACGGCGTCTTCTTCCAACATGCCGGGGCGGATGCGCGCGGCGATGGCGGCAATCGCCTCGCGCGTCTTGCGGCGCGCCAGCAGCATGCCGTCCTCGGTATAGGCGGGGCCGACCCGCTCGGCGTCCAGTGTCGTGTGCATGTTTGACTTTCCTCAAGGGCGCGGCCGAAGTGGCGCGCCAGCAGGAAAAGTATAGATTTACGTCCGGCGCAGCGGGGGGCTGGCTGCCGCGCTTTCCGGACAGCATGGCGGGGATTCCTGCCATGCGCAGTATCAGGCTTGCCGGTAACTGGAAAAATGTTGCCGGTATTGCTTGGCCGATACGCCCAGGCGCCGCAGGAATACCGTGCGCAACTGGTCGGCCGTGCCGAAGCCGCAGCGCCAGGCGACGGTTTTCAGCGGATCGCTACTCGCTTCGAGCAGGGCGCGCGCCGCATCGAGCCGGGCGCTTTCGATGAACTGGGCTGGCGTCACACCCAGCTCGCGCACGAAGACGCGGGCAAAGTTGCGCGGACTCATGGCCACCAGCCGCGCCAGGGTGTCCACGTCGAGCGCCTCGCCCAGATGTGCCAGCACGTATTGCTGCGCCTGCGCCACGGGAGAAGCCGCATCCACCACGGGCGTCAGATACGGACTGAACTGCGACTGCCCGCCCTGGCGCTGCGTGTACACCACCAGGCGGCGCGCCACCTGCAGCGCCAGCTGCGCCCCGCCCACCCCGCCTGCTTCGGCCAGCAAGGATAGCGACAGGTCGATGCCGGCCGTTACGCCCGCCGAGCTGACCAGATTGCCGTCATGCACATAGATGCTGTCCGCATCGACCTGTGCCAGCGGAAAACGCGCGGCCAGCGCGGCCGCATCGTTCCAGTGCGTGGCTACTTTTTTACCATCGAGCAAGCCCGCATGGCCCAGCAAAAACGCGCCATTGCAGATGGAACCGTGGCGGCGCGCCTTGCCGGCCGCACTGGCCAGCCAGGCGCTCAGGTCCGCGACAACCGGTTGCGCCGGCAAGCCGGGGCCGCCCGCCACCAGCAACAGGTCATAGGCGTCGTGCGCCTGCGCATAATGCCGGTGCGCGGCCAGGCATAAGCCGTTGGAGCAGCACAGCAAGCCTTCCTGCGTGCCCAGCACCTCGATCCGGTATTGCCGTTCTGGCGGCAGAAAGCTGTTCGCTTCGGCAAACACGTCCATGGGCCCGCTGACGTCGAGCGCCTGCACGCCGGGAAAGATCAGGATGGCGATCGTTGGCATGGCTCAACCCCGCGCCACGGCAGCCACTTGCTGCGCCACCATCTCCGCCGTGGCCGCCGCCAGGGTCCAGCCCAGGTGGCCGTGGCCCGTGTTGTAGTACACGCCCGGCGCCTTGCCCGGCCCCACTTTCGGCAGCATGTCCGGCAGCATGGGGCGCAAGCCAGCCCAGGGAATCACCTTGCGCGTATTGATACCGGGAAAGCACTGCTCGACCCATTGCAGCAGGGGGCGGATGCGGTCGGCGCGGATATCGTGGTTGATGCCGTTGAATTCGGCCGTGCCCGCCACTCTGAGCCGGTCTTCGCCGAGGCGGCTGCTGACCAGCTTGGTGGCATCGTCGAGCAGGCTCACCTTCGGCGACGCCGCGCGGCTGGCAAGGTCATCGAGCTGCACGGTAATCGAGTACCCTTTCACGGGATACACATTCACATGGTCGCCCAGCGATGCGGCCAGGGCGCGGCTGGCCGTGCCCGCGCAAATCACGATGGCGTCGAACAGGGTGCTGTCCTCGCCCACGCTAATGCGCACCTTGCCGTGTTCGCGCGCCAGCGCCGTGACCTGTGCACCATAGCGGCACGCCACGCCCAGGCGCACGCAGGCATCGGCCAGGCCGCTGGTGAATTTGTGGATGTCGCCCGTGGAATCGCTGTCCGTGTAGTAGCCGCCGTAAAACTCGCCCTGCAGCGCCGGCTCGATGGCGCGCATTTCCTGCCGCGTGACGGCGCGCCGCTCCAGTCCGCCCTGCGCCAGCAGGCGCGAGACACCAGCCGCCCGCTCGAAGCCGGCACGCTCCCGGTACACATGCAGGATGCCGGCGCGGCGGTGATCGAAAGCTATATTTTCCTCTTTCGCCCAGGCAAACAAATGTTCGCGCGCGGCGATCGCCATGCGCGCCGTGGCGATGGTGTTGCGCTCGTAGGCGGGCATGGCGGCAAGAAACTCCGCAAACCAGCTCAGCTTGTGCCAGCTGGGCCATGGATGCAGCAGCAGCGGTGCATCGCGCCGCGCCATCCATTTCAAGGCGTTGAGTATCGTTGCCTTGTGATTCCACACTTCCGCATGCGAGGCCGACAATTGCCCGCCGTTCGCGTATGACGTTTCCATGGCGGCATAGCGGTGGCGCTCGATCAGGGTCACGTCCACGCCCCGTTTCGCCAGCGCATACGCCGTGGTCACGCCCGTGATGCCCCCGCCCAGCACGGCCACGCGGCTCATTGCGGCAACACCTTGTGCACGACCGTGTCGCCCGCCTGCAACACGTGCCCATCCGCTGCCAGCACATCCATGCGGCGCACGGGCAAGCCTGAACCGCGTTGCAGCAAGGTGGAATGCGCCTCGCCCGCCTCGAACAAGTGCGCCTCGCTCCACTGGCGCAAGCCTACGACGACGGGAAACAGGGCCAGCCCCTTTTGCGTCAGCACGTATTCCTGGTACGCCGTGCCGTCCGAGGCGGGGGCAACCGTAAAGATGCCCTCCTCCACCAGGGTGTGCAGGCGGTCGGCCAGGATGTTCTTCGCCACGCCCAGGCTTTTCTGGAATTCGCCAAAGCGGCGCATGCCGTCGAAGGCGTCGCGCACGATCAGGAGCGACCAGCGCTCGCCGATCGCGTCAAGCGCGCGCGCCACGGGACAGGGGTCGGTTTTCAGGCTCTTGCGCTTGGCCACGGCATTCTCCAGGATTGACTGGTTGCATTTTAAAACTTCTCGGCGTAGACTCCAACTAGTTTTAATTTGAAACCACTTACATACAAGCCCATGCGCGATACCAACCCACCCATCACGACAGCACTTCCCCCTTCCCTCGTCTGGCTGTTTGCCACGGCGGCCGGCCTCAGCGTGGCCAATGTGTATTACGCCCAGCCTTTACTCGCCACCCTGGCGCACGAATTCGGCATGACGGACGCTGCCAGCGGCATGGTCGTCACGGCCACGCAGCTCGGCTGCGCGCTGGCCCTGCTCTTGCTCGTGCCGCTGGGCGACATGCTGAACCGGCGCCGCCTGACCCTGTTCCAGCTGGGCTTGTTGGCCGTCACGCTGGCGGCGCTGGGCTGCGCCCGTTCCACGGCCGGTTTGCTGGGCGGCATGTTGCTGGTGGGTCTGCTGGGCACGGCCATGACGCAGGGCTTGATCGCCTATGCGGCCAGCGCGGCAGCCAGCCATGAGCGGGGCCGTGTCGTCGGCATGGCGCAGGGCGGCGTGGTGATCGGCTTGCTGCTGGCGCGCACCCTGTCCGGCGTGGTGGCCAATCTCGCCGACTGGCGCGCCGTGTATTTTGTTTCGGCGGCCATCGCTTGCGCCTTGCTGTTGCTGCTGTGGCGCAAGCTGCCGCCGGCGCAGCCGGCCAATCGACGGCTGGGCTACGGCGCCCTGCTCGCCTCGATGCTGGACATGCTGCTGCACCACAAGGTGCTGTACGCAAGGGGCATGCTGGCCCTGCTGATGTTTGCCGTTTTCAATATTTTCTGGAGCGCCCTGGTGCTGCCCTTGACGGCGCAAGGCTATTCGCATGCGGCCATCGGTGCGTTTGGCCTGGTGGGCGTGATCGGCGCGCTGGGCGCGGCGCGTGCCGGGGCGCTGGCCGACGGCGGACGCGCGCAGTGGACGACGGGCGCGGCCCTGTTGCTGCTGCTGGCCGCGTGGCTGCCGCTGAGCTTTGCGGGCGCGGCCCTGTGGCCCTTGATCGTCGGCATCATCGCGCTGGACCTGGCGGGCCAGGCCATCCACGTGACGAACCAGAGCCTGATTTTCAGGCAAGACAGCGACGCGCACAGCCGCCTGGTAGCGTGCTACATGCTGTTTTATGCGGTGGGAAGCGGAGTCGGTGCGATTGCCGCCACCAGCGTGTATGCGCTGGCGGGCTGGCATGGGGTATGCGCGCTGGGCGCGGCGGTCAGCTTGCTCGCCCTGCTGTTCTGGCGACTGACCTTGCCTCCTGAAAAAACTTAGAGGCTTAATTCAGCATGGCCGCGGTAGAACCATGGCGGTACGTTTTCAAGGCGTCCGGCTGGATCTGGATCAGCGAACCGCTGACTTTAATCAAATGCAAGTCCGTCAACTGGTGCAGCACGCGCGACAGGGTGGCGGGCGCCAGGTTCAAAAACGATGCCAGTAAACTTTTCTTCAGGTCCAGTTTGACCTCGTTCGAACGCTGCTGGTCCGACGCCTGCAGCAGGTACTCGACCACGCGCTGGGTGGCGTTCTGCACGGAGCAGCGCTCCACGTTGCGGATAAAACCCATCAGGTGATGCGACAGGCTGTTCATCATCTGGCGCGCGATGCGTGGCGACTGGTCCAGCAGGCGCAGCAGCGCGTGCGGCGGGATGCGCAACAGCAGGCAGTGCTCGAGCGCTTCGGCGCAGAATGGGTACGGTTCATCGAGGAAAATCATGGCTTCGCCGAAGCTCTGGCCCGGACGGATCAATTCCAGAACCTTGTCCGTGCCTTCCATGGAAAACACGCTCAGCTTGACGAGGCCGAAGACGACCACATAGGCGCCTTCCGCCACCTCGCCCTTGCGGAACAGCACTTTGCCTTTTTCCACTTCGACGCGCACGACATCCTGGCGCAATTGCTCTAATTGCGAAGGGGAAATATGGCGGAACAGAGCCTGGCTCGATAGCAAGCCATCGACGTTGACCTTATGCATGACACTCTCTTATTAGATTAGCGAATGACTAAGAGTGTAATGCGCAGGCACGGTCAAGGCCATACGTCAAAGGAACTAGGGTTGTCTAGGCCGGAACGCCATGCAGATCAAACAATCGCGCATTCCTTGCGCACTATTTGCGCGTTGTTTGATCCTTATTTACTCAATTCGCGCTCGACGGCGTAGACGGCGATCTGCACGCGGCTGCTGAGCTTAAGCTTTTTGAGGATGTTTTGCACGTGGATTTTCACCGTGCTTTCGGCCACGTCCAGCTGGCGCGCGATTTCCTTGTTGCTCAGTCCTTGCGCCAGGCAGGCCATGGCTTCGCGTTCGCGCGGCGTCAGTTTGTCATAGTCGGCCTGGGGCGCATTCTGTCCCGCGCGGAACTGCGACACCAGCTTGGCCGTCATGGCGTCGGCAATCACGGATTCGCCGGCGGCGGCCCGGCAGATGGCCTGGCCCAGCTGCTCGGCTTCGATATTTTTCAGCAAGTAGCCGCGTGCGCCAGCGCGCAGGGCCGCGCCCAGGTCTGCCGCGTTTTCCGACACGGTCAGCATCAGCACGATCATCTGCGGCAGGTCCTGCAAGATCAGCTGCAGCGCCTCGACGCCGGACACGCCGGGCATGTTCAAGTCCATCAGCACCACGTCGGGCCGCAGTTCGGCCGTCAGGCGCACGCCGTCAAGCCCGTTCGATGCCTCGCCCACCACCTGGAATTGAGGATTGCGCTGCAACAGCAGCTTGACGCCGCTGCGCAGCAAGGTGTGGTCATCGACCAGCAGGATTTTGATTGGTGCGTTCACTATGTTTGTTGCCTGATAGGGATAAGTCATCTGTTACGCGGCCTGGCGCCGGGCTGCCGGCAAGGCCAGCGAGATCGTCGTGCCGGCGCCGGGCCGGCTGTCGATGGCAAATTGCGCACCGAGCCGCTCGGCCCGTTCCTGCATGATACGCAAACCGATCTGCAATTCCGTTTTCTTGTCGCGCAGGTTGGCGGCAAAGCCTTCGCCATCGTCGCGCACCTGCAGCGCAAAATCGCGCCCGTTCTCCACGCGCAGCGTCACGCTGCCCGCTTGCGCGTGCTTGCGGATATTCGACAGCGCCTCCTGCACGATGAACAGGATCTGCAACTGCTGTTCCGGCGCCAGCGGCGCGCCATTGCCGCTCATCTCCAGGGTTCCCGTGACGCCCGTCTGCAGCTCGAACTTGGCCAGCACTTCCGTGAGCTTGCTTTCGAGGTCGCTGCCATGCCAGCGCGTGCGGAAATTGACCAGCAATTCGCGCACGTCCTGGTAGCTTTGCTCGACGCCCATGCGCATCAGCGGCAACACTTCGGCCGCTTCGTCGAGCTGCCCCCGGCGCACGGAATCGTCGAGCATCTGCACTTGCAGGCTGATGAAATTGAGGCTTTGCGCAATGCTGTCATGCAAGCCTTCGGCCAGCAGGCTGCGTTCGCGCGCCACGGCGAATTCCTTCTCGCGCGCGATCAGGCGCTGGTTTTCGATGGCGATACCCAGGCTCTGGCCCAGGGTTTCCAGCCAGCCCTGCTGCTGCGCCTGCACGGCTTGCGGGCGCGCAAAGTGCAGCGAAAAACTGCCCACCACCTGCTCGCGCGCAAGGATGGGAAAGACAGCGATGGCGATAAAGCCTTCGTCCTGGCAACGGTAGCGCTGCAGCGCATCGACCTGGCGGAAATCGCGGATCTGGATCACGCCCTGCGCCACGGCCGCGCCGCACAGGCAATCGTTGTTGCGGATGCAGTGTTCCTCTTCCACCATGGCATCGGAAATACCCTCGTGCACGATGATGTGCACGGTATCGTGCTGCGGATCGAGAATGCGCACGGTGCCGCCTTCGGCCTGCGCGAACTGCATCACGTGGCGCAGGAAGCCGCGGCACAGCGCATCGATGGCGTGCTGCCCCGCCAGCAAGGTGGAAATCTCGTGCAGGGTGGCCAGCTGGCGTTCCTGCGCGGCGCTCAGGCCCGATGCGGCTTGCGCCAGGCGGCGCTGGCGCCAGCGCGAGGCTGGAAGTTGTTTGCGGGAAGATTGACTGCGCGGCGCATGCATGAAGAACTCGAATCTGAAAAGTGGTGCGCCCGGCAAGCGCTGCGGCCTGCCGGGCTGGTAAAGGTTACAAACGGATCTCGGTACCGAGCAGCTTGACGAACTGCGCCAGCCAGGCCGGATGCGCAGGCCAGGCGGGGGCCGTGACGAACTGGCCATCCGTGACGGCGTCCGTGACGGCGATGTCGGCATACGTGCCGCCCGCCAGTTTCACTTCCGGCGCGCAGGCGGGATAGGCGGAAATGCGCTTGCCGCGGATGACGTCGGCGGCAGCCAGCAATTGTGCGCCGTGGCAGACGGCCGCGACAGGCTTGCCCGCTTCGGCGAAATGGCGCACGGCGGCGATGACTTTCTCGTTCAGGCGCAGATATTCGGGCGCGCGGCCGCCGGCGATCATCACGGCGTCATAGTGGGCCGGGTCGATCTCGTCGAAGCTGGCGTTCAGGGTGAACAAATGGCCCGGCTTTTCTGTATATGTCTGGTCGCCCTCGAAATCGTGGATGGCCGTCTTGATCGTCTCGCCGCTTTTCTTGCCGGGACAGACGGCATGCACGGTATGGCCGAGCATCAGCAGGGCCTGGAAGGGCACCATCGTTTCATAATCTTCTGCAAAATCGCCGGTCAAAAACAGAATTTTCTTCGCTGCCATTTGGTTCTCCTATGAAAGATTGATCCCGCATCCCTGCCTGCAGGACGCACCGCAAGGCGTATCTTAGCGCGACTTGGCAGCCATACTGGATATTTATCAAACTTTTGCGCCTTGATCGAGGATTTTACAGGCTGAGGCAGAATTTTTTACAGGCTCGCCGGTCAAATTCAAATGACACCTTCCGGGAGCCAGACCATGAGCACCGCCACGCATTCCCTTGCCCCATCTGCCCTGATCCGTATCTTCGACCATTTTGCCGAGGCGCAGCAGGCCCGCAGCGCCCTGCTCGACGATGGGTTCCCCGCATACGCCGTGCAGCTCGACACGGTTGACGACGAGGCCGTCCCCACCGTCCCCATACAGGGCAAGGCCGCATGGCGCGGCATGTTCCGCCTCGTCGTGGCCATCGGCATCCCGCAGGAACGGGAACGGGCGCACGCCATCGTGCAGGCATGCAATGGCTGCGACATCGAACAGCGCACGGCCAGCCACGCGGGCGGCCAGCGCGCAAGCGCACAGGCGCTTGCAGGCTGACCTCCGCCCCCCACGCGGCGAAATTATGGCAAGATCAGCATTCCTTCATTCCACAGTGGAACTTGCCATGATTTTTGAAATTGCCCACATCCAGATCAAATCGGCCACGCATGCTGCCTTCGAAGCGGCCGTGACGAAAGCCATCCCCCTGTTCCAGCGCGCACGCGGCTGCGAATCGATGCGCCTGGAGCGCTCGATCGAAAACGGCGATGCCTACCGCCTGGTGGTGGGCTGGACGACCCTGGAAGACCATACCGTGCATTTCCGCGGCAGCGACGACTTCCAGGCATGGCGCGGCCTGGTGGGTGAATTCTTTGCCGCCCCGCCCCAGGTCGAGCACATGAACACGGTAGTGACGGGCTTCTAGCCAGGCACCTACACTGCCGGGTGGTGAAACACTTGCCGTAAATACGCGAGGAAGGTTTCATCCTTGCACAGGGTCTTGCCCGGCGAATCGGACAGTTTCGCCACGGACTGGCCATTGCAGCGCACCAGTTTCATGACGATGTTGAGCGGCGTCAAACCGACATCGTTGGTGAGATTGGTGCCGATGCCAAAGCCCGTCATGATGCGGTCGGCAAAGTGCTGGTACAGCGCAAACGCCTTGTCCAGGTCCAGCCCGTCGGAAAACACGAGGCGCTTGGTATTGGCGTCGATGCGCAGGGCCGCGTAGTGGGCCAGCGCCTTCTCGCCCCACTCGACGGGGTCGCCCGAATCGTGGCGCAAGCCATCGAACAGCTTGGCGAAATACAGGTCGAAGTCGGCAAGGAAGGCATCCATGCCGACCACGTCCGTCAGGGCGATGCCCAGGTCGCCCCGGTATTCCTGTACCCAGTCTTCCAGTGCCGCCTTCTGGAAGTCGCGCAGGCGCACGCCGAAGGACTGGAACGATTGCATGTATTCATGCGCCATGGTGCCGATCGGCACGATGCCCAGCTTTTTCGCCAGGTACACATTCGACGTGCCCTTGAAATATTCGGGCACCTCGCGCGCCAGCCGTTGCACCACCTCGTCATGCCAGGCGCCGGAAAAGCGCCGGCGCACGCCGAAGTCGGAAAACTCGAACGGATGCTTGCGCCGCGGCAGCTTGCCGAATTCCTTGACGGCCGCCACTTTCAAGCCCAGGCGGTGGCGCCCTTCGCGCATGGCCGCATCGAGGTCGAAGCGGCGGAAATACAGTTCGTTGATGATGTACAGCACGAAAATCTCGAAGCCCATCACGTGCACCTGCGGCCCGGCCGCATGCACGAGCAGAGTGTCGCCATCCGTGCTGACGTCGATGAATTTGCGCTGGAAGCGGAACACCGTCAAGAAGTCGACGAAATCGCTCTTCATGAAGCGCAGGGTGCGCAGATAGGCCAGCTCGTCGTCGGCAAACGACATCGAGCATAAATGGTCGAGCTGTTCCTCCAGTTCGCCCTTCAGTTCGGCCAGGGGAAAAGCGGTGGCGTTGCGGCAGACAAATTCGTATTCGGTATGGGTATTCGGATGACCGTGCAGCAATGCTTGCCACATTGTAAATTTATACAGATCGGTTTCCAGCAAACTGCGCACTATCGGGGTCATGTGTGTTTTCTCCAACTTCCTGAAGCCAGAATAGTACGCCACCGCAAGCATTTCAGCAGGGCACGATTAATAATGGCTCAGGCAGCCGCGTTGGCCAACAATTCGGGCAAGACGTCGGCGGAGGTGGCCAGCCGCGCGCCGCGTGCATGCATGGCGGCAAGGAAGTCGCGCTGCTGTGATGCAAAGCCCGTGACGGGGCTCATGCAATCCGTCAGCAAGACCAGGCGCGACAGAGCCGGCTTGCCTTGCTGCGCTTCCAGGTAATCGGCGATGTGCTCGGTGCTGGCTTTCACGCAATGGCTGCCCGCCTCGCCGGTGACATAAATCTGCTGCGCCGGCAGCAGGGTGGCAAGGAAATCCAGGTTCAGCTGGGTAGCCGCATCCTGAGGATCGGGCACTTCCGCCATGACGGCAGAGTAATGCTCGGTCCATGGATTGGAACCCTTGCTCAGCTTGGCCACCACTCGCAGGTTATCCACTTCCCAGGCGTTGTAGGCGGCGCGCACGGCCGCATGGATATTCTGGCCCCAGCTGCCGATCTCGCAATGCACGGGCCACACCATCAATTGATAGCGTCCCGCTTGCTGCAAGGCATCGAGGTAGGCCAGCGCTCGCGGCAAGGCGCCGCTGGCGGCGGGCAGGAACAGGCGGTCGCGCACCTGCTGCGCGCTGATCTGCGTAAACGGCGGCACGGCGCCGCCATCGCCCGTGCGCCAGAAGGCGGGGTGGGCAATGTCGTAGCGGTGGTGGGCGTCGAGGGTCACGCTGATCTGCGTCAGGCCACCGCCCCCTTCGCGGATCAGTTGCGCCACGCGCAGCATGTCGGCGTGGGCGCCAGGCACGGCCAGCGCCGGTGCCGTATCTGGCGGCAGCCAGGCGGCGGGCAAGTCGCAAAAATCGTTTTGCGGATCGATGACAAGCAGGTGCAACTGGCGTTTCATGGCGGTCCTCTGGCGTGGCAATAGTTCGCATGATACGGGCAACTTCGCCGGCGCGCCTGCACCGGCTACGCCAGGACTGTGCTCACTCGCAATAACTTGCGCCGGAACAAGCCACGCGATGGTTCAGGGATGGAAGACGTAACGGCGCTGGCGCCGCTCGACCAGCTTGACGGCCACCTCGCCTGCTTCGGCCATGGCGTCCGCTTCCGTTGTAAACTGGTGGTCGGCCGACACCCGGCGTTTGCGAACCAGATTCATCCGGTGCATGGGATTGGGCGAAGGGGCATAGATGGCGACGTAGGCGCCCCATAGCTTGCAGCCCGGCAAGCGCTCTGCCGTGTAATTCACCTCATAAAAATCAACATACTTTATCGGCACGATGTTCGCTCCAAAAATGACATGGCCGGACAGCTTGTCTCTACGGACTGACGCGGTGAGGGTAAAACCATGCGCTCGCGATTGCTCAGGATACTCAATTCAGCTCTCTTTTTATAACGCGGCACAGGAGAAAAAGATGAATGACTACATTATCTTCATGCACGACGACACGGAAACACCGGTGGACGTCGCCACCTCAGCCTGGGAAGACTACTTCGCCATGCTCAGGGCCAGTGGCCGCTTCTGCGGTGGCAGCTCCATCGGACCCGGTATCTGCGTGCACCAGTCCGGCCAGGCCAGGCCGGTCACGCCACACTTGTCAGGCTATCTACGTGTGCAAGCTGAAAGTATAGACGATGCAAAAAAATTGTTAATCGGAAACCCCGTACTGAACGCAGGGGGGACGGTGGAAATTCGCGAACTGCCGCGCGACTGACGCGGCCTGTCTGGCGCCTATTTTCCCGCCTCGGCCGCGGGATGCATGGACCAGACGACGCTGAGGATTTTCCATTCGCCATCGCGCTTGACCATCTGCCACGCTTCCACGCCATAGTTGGACAATTTGTCGCCGACGAGGAATTCGTAGTCGAAGTTGACCCATGCCACATGGCGGTCCTGGGTGATCTTGACGTTGTAGAATTTTTCTTCCGTGCGCTGCGGTTCGCGCTTGATGAAGTTGGCGAATGCAACATAGCCGGCCGCCCCGACGCCGTCGAAGTGGACGTCCGTCGTGTCGCGCATTTTCTTGATGAAACCGTCGTCGGTCGGCGAGGCGAACAGGATGTTCGTATGCAGCAGCAGCGACGACAGCAGCTTGACATCCTTGGCGATCAAGGCCGCCTGGAAGTCGGCGACGACTTTTTCGATGGCGCGGATATCCTCGGGCGTGGAGGCGTGGCGACCCACGTGAGGCGGCGCAGGTGGCGCGGTCTGCGCCAGCGCCACCCCTGCTGAAAACAAGGAACATCCGAACAATACCGCGCTTGCCAACTTGTGCATGAGGGACTTTCATGGCGAACGGCTCGCCAGGCTGGCACGGGGCGTGCCGCTGGCAAGCTTATGTCAACCATGGCAGATTGGCAATCCCTCTTTGGAACTAGAGCGAACTCAGGCAGCCAGCGCCTCGATCGAGGCACGGCCCTTGGCGATCGCGCTGCTGACGGCTTCCTCGCCCATGGCCACGCCTTCGGCTTGCACGAACTCGATATCCGTGATGCCGATGAAGCCCAGCGCCGTGCGCAGATAGGTGCTCAGGTAGTCATACGCGGCGCCCGGGCCTTCGCTGTAGACGCCGCCGCTGGCCGTGAAAATCACCGCTTTCTTGCCCGTGGCCAGGCCGACCGGGCCCGTCGCCGTGTACTGGAACGTGCGTCCCGCGCGCGCCACGTGGTCGATCCACGCCTTCAGGGTCGAGGGCACGGAAAAATTGTACATGGGCGCGGCCAGCACCAGCACGTCGGCGGCCAGCAATTCATCGACCAGAATATCGGACAATTGCACGGCCGCTGCCGCCTGCGCGCTGCGCTGGTCGGCTGGCGTGAAGAAGGCGCCCATCACCTCTTCCGTCAGGTGCGGCACGGGCTGCGCCGCCAGGTCGCGTTCAACGACGCTGGCGCCTTGCGCGGCCAGTTTGGCGACGAATTCGCCGGACAATTGACGCGACAGGGAACCGCTGCTGCGCACGCTGCTATTGATGTACAAGACTTTGCTCATGAAATGCTCCTTCGAAAACGGTAGACTGGAATGCCGCATCGCGGCCCTTGCACACAGCATAGTTCGGGTCTACCATCGATGAAACCGTATAAATATAAATGATTAGCATCGAATTTTTAGATATGGAGTCACCATGAGAGAACCGGGCCAGCCTTCGCTCGACCAGTTGCGCGTGTTTGTCGCCGTCATCGACGCGGGCGGCTTCGCCCACGCGGCGCGCCAGCTGCACCGCACGCAATCGGTGATCAGCTACACCATCGCCAACCTGGAAGAACAACTGAATGTGGTGCTGCTCGACCGCAGCAAGCGCAAACCCACCCTGACTGACGCGGGCAAGGCCCTGCTGGCCGACGCGCGCGCCGTGGCCCTGAAGGTCGACGGCATGCGCGCACGCGCCAAGGCGCTGGCGGGCGGGCTGGAAGCAGAAGTATCGGTCGTGGTGGACGTGATGTTTCCCACCTGCGTGCTGGTGCGCGTCTTGGAAGCGTTCCAGGCGCAGTTCCCCACCGTCGCCCTGCGCCTGCGCATCGAAGCCATGGGCGCCGTGGCGCAGCTGGTGATGGATGGCAGTTGCCACATCGGCCTCGGTGGCTGGATGACGGCCACGGCCAGCGTCTTCGAGCGCCTCGCCGTCGGCCACGTGCGCCTGATTCCCGTGGCCGCCCCCAGCCACGCGCTGGCGCAGCAGGCAGGGCCGATTGCCTCCAGCGTGGCGCGCGAGCACGTGCAACTGGTGCTCAGCGACCGCAGCGTGCTGACGGAGGGCCAGGATTTTGGCGTGCTGGGATTGCGCAACTGGCGCCTGGGCGACCTCGGTTCCAAGCACGCGCTGCTGCGCGCAGGCCTGGGCTGGGGCAACATGCCCGAAGCGATGGTGCGGGAGGACTTGGCCGAAGGCCGCCTGGTGCACCTGCCGCTGGCCGTCGACAATGGCGAGAATTACCCGATTTACCTGATCCAGCGCGCCGACACGCCGCCGGGCCAGGCGGGCAAGTGGCTGACGGAGCGGTTTGCGGAGCAGTTGCCGCTGCTGGCCCAAGGGTTTTAAACGCCAAACAAAACCTACTGCGCGTCGCGCTTTGCGGCCTGCGATGCTCACCGTACTAAAGTACGGTTGCGCTTCTTAGCCACAAATCGCTGCCGCTCGCTACGGTTTTGTTAGGCGTTGTGAGTTCACAATTGACACAGGTATGATGCGGGTAACACTTTAATAAGGAACCACATGGCCGGCATCGACGACTTCGTCAACAAACAAAAACCTGGCGCGCGCTTCGTCATCACGGCGCAGATGCTGCGCATGACGCCGCAGCAGTTCGACTCGCTGGCGCAGGAATGGATGGAAGACGGCGGCCCCGGCTTCGACGTGGCCGGCATCCCGCACCGGGTCGTCGTCAATGGGCAATTCTATATCGGCAGACTCACCGTGCAGCGGCACGGCGAGCCTGCATAAGGACTACTCGACGCCCAGCACGTGCAGGCGGCGGCGCAAACGCGCCACTTCTTCCGACAGGTCGACCACCAGCGCGGCCAGTTCGGCGTTCGCGTCGAACACGGATTCGATTTCGTGCAGGCGGCGCGCGCGCACCAGGTCCAGGCTGGTGAAGCGCCAGGCCGTCAGCTGCCCCGCCGGCGGGCCATTTTGCAGCAGCACGCCCGTCTGCACGTGCTGCACCACCCAGTCCGGTTCCACGGCGCAGGCGCGCGCCAGTTCTTCCAGGCTCAGGGCACGGTCTTCGAGCAATTCGCCAATTACCTTGTTTGTCATGATTTACCCTCCCAGCTTCTGGCGCGGATTGAAAGCCATCTCGCGCGCCATGGTTGCATACAGTTCGCGCGCCTTGTCGTCGTTCGCCGGCGGCAGCACCACTTCCAGCAGCAGATACAGGTCGCCCGGCTGGGCGGCGGGAATGCCGCGCCCTTTCAGGCGCAGCTTGCGCCCCGTCTGCGAATTGGGCGGCACGCTGACGGACACCGTGCCAGATGGCGTGGGCACGTCGATTTCGCCGCCCAGCGCCGCTTCCCATGGCGTGACGGGCACCGTCTCGAACACGTCGCGCCCTTCCACCTTGTAGCGCGCATCGGGCCGGAAGCGGATCTCCAGGTACAAATCACCGGCGGGAGCGCCGCCACTGCCGGGATTGCCCTGCCCTTTCATGCGCAGCTGCTGTCCTTCCGTGACGCCTTTCGGTATCGTCACTTCCAGGGTACGCTCGCGCGTTACCACGTGGCCTTGCGCATCCGCTTCGGGCACGCGCATGACGATGTGCCGCTTGGCGCCCTGGTAGCTGTCCTGCAGGTCGATGGTGATGGCCGCGTGGCTGTCCTCGCCCTGCATCTGGAAGGTGCTGTTGGCGCGGCGCCGGCCGCCCACGTGGGCGAACAGGTCGGCAAAGAAATCGCTGTCGTCGGCGCCCGACGATTCGTAGCCCGAACCCCAGTCCGGCGGCGGACGGAAGGGCTGGCCCTGCGCGCCCTGGTTACGGCCCAGTTCATCGTAGGCGGCGCGCTTTTCCGCGTCGCCCAGCACGCCATAGGCCTCGTTCAGGGCCTTGGTGCGCTTGTCGGCGTCCGGTTCCTTGCTCACGTCGGGATGGTATTTGCGCACCAGCTTGCGGTACGCCTTCTTGATCTCGGCCTCGGTCGCCGTCTTCTCGACGCCCAGTTCCTTGTAGTAGTCCTTGTATTCCACCGTGCTTGCTCCCCATGGTTGAACTGCCTATGGGAAGAGTACACGAATTGGCGCCGACAGCGCGTGCGCACAATACAACACCGCCCGCGGGGCACGGGGCGCGCGGGCGGTGAAAATGGTAGCGGAAAATGTCTAGCGCACGCGGCGCACCGAGGAAATGCGGCGGTCCAGGCCTCCATGCAGGCGGCCATAGCTGCCTGGCCCCATCACCACGCAGCGGCCACGGAAATTGGCATCGACGCAGAACTCCCACCGGCCGTAATTGACGACGATCGATTCGGCGCGGTCGTTGAAGCCATAGCGGTTCAAGTCATGCACTTCGCGGTCCAGGCGCACGGGCCGTCCGCGCATGCCGGCGTCAGGGAACATCAGCACGGCGCCATTCATGTCGGGACGGTGGCCGCCGCCGTGGCCGGGATAACCTGGATGGCCGGGATAAGGACGCTCCGGCTCCGGACGCGGAGGGCGCGGCGGATAGGGACGGTGATCGGGGCGGTGGTCGCCGCCATGGCCCGGGCGGCCCGCTTCGCGCACCGAAGAGATGGCGTCGTTCATGCCCGGCATGCTGCTGTAGCGGCCCGGTCCCAGGGTGCGGCAGTTGCCCCGGTAATTGGCGTCCTTGCACACTTCCCAGGTACCCGAGCGCACGATCACGCTGGAGGTCTTGTCGTTAAAGCCCATGCGCGACAAATCGCCCGCGTCGGAACGCAGGGTGACGGGACGGCCGCGGAAACCGGCGTCCTCGAACAGGGTGATTTCACCCGCGGATGCGGCAAGGGGGGCGAGGAAGGTGGCGGCGCACAACAGCGCGGGGCGGAAAGATCGAACCATGACAACTCCAATACTGAGACATTTTCGCCAGTGTAGTCCAGGCGGCAGGCGGCGAGTGTAACAAAGGGCAAGCAAATGTCAGCACACGGCTGGGAATGTAAAAGCCGCCTGGCGGGGCATTCCCGGCAGGCGGCCTGTCAGCACGGCGTCAGGAAGCGGTCAGCGCACGCGGCGCAGCGAGGAAATCTGGTTTTCCATAGCGTTCAGGCGTCCATATTCGCCCGGCCCGATCACTTCGCAGCGGCCGCGGAAATTCGAATCGCTGCACACTTCCCACTGGCCCTCGTTGACGACGATGGACGAGGCGCGGTCATTGAAATTGAGACGCACCAGGTCTTCCGTGCTGCGGTCCAGCGCCAGCGGTTCGCCGCGCATGCCCGCCTCGGGGAACAGCAGGACGGCGCCGCGCTGCTGGTACTGCGGCTGCTGGTATTGCGGATACTGCTGCTCGTACTGCGGCCGCTCATACTGCTGCTGGCGGCGCGCTTCGCGCTCGTCGACCATGCGCGCCGAGGAGACGCGCCCGTCAAGGCCGCGCCCCAGGTCGTCGTGGCGGCCGGGGCCGAAAATGCGGCAAGTGCCCTGGTAGTTCGAGTCGCTGCACAGCTGCCAGTAGCCGTTATAGATGACGATGCTGCTGGTGCGGTCGTTGAAACCGATGCTGACGAAATCGTCCGTGTCGCGGTTCAGGCGCGCCGAGCCGCCATTCTGGCCGGCGCCCGAATACACTTCCAGGCTGCCGCCACGGCCATAGCCGCCATGGCCACGGTCTGGGTCGCGGCCCGGGCGTCCCGGATTGTAGCCATCGCCGCGCCCCGTTTCGCGCACCGAGGTGATGGCGTCGTTCATGCCTGGCAATGAGCGGTATTCGCCTGGCCCCAGGCTGCGGCAATTGCCGCGAAAGCCGGAGTCCGTGCACACATCCCAGGTACCCGAACGCACCATGATGCTGGACGCCTTGTCGTTGAAGCCCTGGGGCGACAGGTTGTCCGTCGTTTCGCGCAGGGTCACGGCGCGGCCACGGAAATTATCATCCTCGAACAGGGTGATCTCGCCCGCATGGGCGCCGGCATGGGCCGCCAGCGACAGCAGCAAGGTTGCGGTGCATGCCGCAGCATGTTTGAAAGGGCCCGTCATGATTAACTCCATTCTTCATTCTTTGGTGATGATTTGCCTGGCGCTTGCGCCAGGATGCTAGTGTAACAAATACAAGGCCACGGGCAAAACTCGATCACACGCTCAATACAGGCGGCGCAGCGAGGAAATGCGCTTGTCCAGCGTCGTGCCCAGGGTTTCATACTTGCCCGGGCCCATGCGCTCGCAGGTGCCGTTGAACTGCGAGTCCGTGCACACTTCCCAGGTGCCTTCGTTGATGGTCATGGAGCCGGCCTGGTCGTTGAAATTCAGGCGCACCAGGTCGCTGACGTCGCGGTTCACCTGCAGCCCCGGGCCCTTCAGGAAGGCGCGGCCGTACAGCACCACCAGGCCTTCGTCGTTTTGCGGCCGGTTCTCTTCGCGCGGATCGACCAGGCGCGCCGACGATACGCGCCCGTTCAGGCTGCCCAGGTCATCGTGGCTGCCAGGTCCGAACACGCGGCAGCTGCCACGGTAATTGGAATCGCTGCACAGCTGCCAGTAGCCATGCTCGATGCGCGCGCTGCTGGCGCGGTCATTGAAGCTGATGTCGACCAGGTCGTCACGGTCCGCATTCACGCCGGCCGAGGCGCCGCGCTGGCCGCCGTCGGCATACAGTTCCAGCGCCGCGCGGCGACCACCGCTGCTACCGCTACCCTGCCCGCCGCCGATTTCGCGCACGGACGAGATCTTGTCGTTCATGCCCGGCAGCGAGCGATAGTCACCCCGTTCCAGCGTCTTGCAATCGCCCTTGAAATCGGCGTTCGTGCACACTTCCCAGCTGCCCGCATCGACCTGGATGCTCGACACGGTGTCATTGAAACTGACGCGCGACAAGTCATCCGTCGTATCGCGCAAGACGACTACGCGTCCTTTGAAATTATCATCGGTGTACAGGCGGATTTCGCCGGCCTGCGCCGCGAGATGGACAAACAGCGAGCTGGCGCACAGCAGTGCAAAGGCGAATGGGCGATTCATGGGGCGGTCTCCGGTGGCGGCAAAGCTTAGTGATCGACATGACAACTGATGTCAGTGTAGCCATCCGTAGAAAAAACGGTGTAACAAAGTATGGGAAAAGCACAATAAATTGTTACCAAAAGCAATAACCGGCCCCGGCAGGGACCGGCCGTTCCTGCCCGCTTGGCGTCAGCGCACTTCGCGCACGGACGAGATGCGGTTGCTCATGCGCTCCAGGCTCGCGTATTCACCGGGGACCAGTGTCCGGCAACGGCCACGGAAATCCACGTCCTCGCACACTTCCCAATAGCCGGAGCGCACGCGCACGCTTTGCACCGTATCGTTGAAATCGCGCTCGCGCAAATCGGCCGAGGCGTTGCGCACGGTCAAACTGCGGCCGGCGAAATCGTCGCGCGTATAGAAGGTCAGTTCACCGCCCAGCGAGCGCCCTGGCAAATGGCCGTGCTCACGGTCGCGGTCCCGGCGGCCGTCCCAGTCGCGCCCACGGTCACGATCACCGTCGCGATCGCGGCCCGGATGACCACCCCAGCCGCCGCGCACTTCGCGCAGCGAGGTGATTTTGTTGGCGCGGCCATCGAGCGAGGGATACTCGCCCGCCTCCAGCAGGAAGCAGGCGCCGCGGAAATCGGCTTCCTCGCATGCTTCCCAACGGCCCGAGCGCACGCGGATGCTTTGCGTCGTGTCGTTGAAACGGACATCTTCCAGGTCGGCGACGGCGTCGCGCACGGTCTGCGAGCGGCCGTGATAATCGTCGCGCGAATACAGGGTCAGTTCGCCGGCGCCGGCCAGTTCGGCCGTCATGGCGGCGCCCAGCAACAGGGCGCAATTCAAGGCTTTCTTCAACATGGTCTTACTCCATAGTCAGGGTACTGCGGTTGACTATTTGGTCATTTTGCCAAATAGAGCACGCAGTCTATCCGCGACCGGTCCACTTAGCTGTAACAAATGATTACCGCGCCCGGCGCCCCTCCGGGCATCTCCCGGGAGCGGCGGCGGACAAGCACGGCGAATGCCGGTAGAATCTTGTGTTTAGTCAAGCTTGCCGCCCATGCCACACACTACCTCGTTCACCCTGCCCGCCATCCGCACTGAAGTCTCGTCTCTGTGGAAGCTGGCCTGGCCCATCCTGATCGGCCAATTGGCCACCGTCGGCATGGGCGCGGCCGACGTGGCGATGACGGGGCATACGAATCCCGAGGAACTGGCCGCCGTGTCGCTGGGCGCGGCCATCTGGTCCATCGTGCTCGTCACCGTGAGCGGCATCATGATGGCGATCAATACCCTGGTGGCGCATGAAATCGGCGCCGCGCGGCACGACCGGGTGCCGCACATCGTGCGCCAGTCGCTGTGGAAGGCGCTGCTCGTGGGCCTCGTGGCTTGTTTGCTGACGAACATGGCGGCGCTGGTATTCGACCACCTGATGCTGGAACCCGCCGTCGCGGCCAAGGCCAAGCTGTTCGTGCATATCATCAGCTGCGCGCTGCCGCCGTTCGCCGCCTACCGCGCCCTGTACGGCTACAGCACCAGCATCAACCAGACCAAGCCCGTGATGGTCATCGCGCTGGCCGCACTGGGCCTCAATATCCTCGTCAACTACCTGCTGATCTACGGCCACTGGGGCATGCCGAAGATGGGCGGCGTGGGCTGCGCCGTGGCCACCACCTGCTGCGTATGGATGATGCTGCTGGCCATGCTGGCCTGGATCAGGATCGCGCCCGCCTACCGCGCCACGTATCCGTTCACGCACTGGGAATGGCCGCAGCTGTCGTCCATCGGCCCCATGCTGCGCCTGGGCCTGCCCATCGGCGTGACCTACTTTGCCGAGGTCAGCGCCTTTGGCGTCATCAGCCTGCTGGTGGCGCGCTTCGGCGTGATCCAGGTGTCGGCGCACCAAATCGCCCTGAATTTCTCGTCCGTCGTCTTCATGGTGCCGCTCACGTTCGGCATCGCGCTGGTCACGCGCGTGGGCCACGCCGTGGGCGAAGCCAATCTGCGCCGCGCGCGCTTCATTTCGTGGGTGGGCGTGGCCATGTCGCTGACGGCGGCCATCGTTTCGGCTGCCGTCATCACCATCTTCCGCCACCAGATCGCGCAAGCCTACACGTCCGACCCGCAGGTGCAGGCCCTGTGCGCGCAGCTGCTGCTGTTCGCCGCCCTGTTCCAGCTGTCCGACGCGACGCAGGTGGCCACTTCCTGCGCCATCCGCGGCTACAAGGTGACGCGCCAGCCGATGCTGATCCAGTTGCTGGCGTTCTGGGGCTTCTCGCTGCCGATCGGCTACGTGCTGGGCCTCGCGCCGTCCGGCTTCATCTGGTCGCCGGCCGAGCCGATGGGCGCCGCCGGTTTCTGGATCGGCCTCGTCACGGGCCTGACGGTGGCGGCCGTGCTGCTGACCTGGTATTTGAACCGCTTGTCGCTGCAGCGCCTGCGCACAGCCCGATAAGCCAGCGAGGAAGCCACCATGCCGCAACAACGCCCCTTCAGGCAAGTCGATGTCTTCAGCGCGGTGCCCTTCCTGGGCAATCCGCTGGCCGTGGTGCTCGACGCGAATGGCCTCGATGACGCGCAGATGCAGGCGATCGCGCGCTGGACGGGCCTGTCGGAAACCACCTTCGTGCTGGCGCCGCGCGATCCCGCCGCCGATTACCGCGTGCGGATCTTTTCGCCCGAGATGGAATTCCCGTTCGCCGGCCACCCGACCCTGGGCACGGCGCATGCCCTGCTCGATGCGGGCATGCAGCCCAAGGGCGCGCGCATCGTGCAGGAATGCGGCGTCGGCCTGGTGCCGATAGAACGCGGCGCCGGCGGCTTGCTGGCGTTCCAGGCGCCGCCCTGCACCGCACGCACGCTCCCCTCTGCGCTGCTGCCGCTGCTGCAAACGGCGCTGAGCGACGCGGCGGCCGCTGGCGGCACCATCGTCGACATGGGCATCCGCTGGCTGTGCGTGCCGCTGCCGGACGCCGCGGCCTGCCTGGCCGTCCATGCCGACATCGCGGCACTGACGGCATTGCTGGCCGCGTCAAGCGCTGACGGACTGGCGCTCTACGGCGCGCACGGCGCCGGCGGGCCGGCCGATTACGAAGTGCGCGCTCTGCTCAGCGAGCACGGCGCACTGGTCGAGGATCCCGTCACGGGCAGCGCCAACGCCTGCATCGCGCACCTGCTGGCGGGCGCCGACTACCGCGTGCGCCAGGGTACCTGCCTTCAGCGCGACGGCCGCGTGTCCGTCAATTTCCGCGATGGCCACGCCTGGATAGGCGGCGCATGCCTGAGCGTGGTCGCAGGGTCGATATTGGCCTGACCAGGCAAAGCGCCATGGAATGAGTGGCGATCGGATATTTCCATCGAAGGAAATACGGCCAGGAACGCCTTATTCCGTGGCCGGAGCTATCGCATAAACAGGCACGCTCTGGTATCGTCTTACGCTTAGGCAACGCTCAAGCGCGCCTTTTGCATGCAGAGCCATTCATTCCTCCAACTACCGAGACATCCATGCGTTTTATTCTTTGTTTTCTGGCCGCGATGGCCAGCGTTCCCGCATCGGCTGAAAAGCTGACCCTGGAACGCATCCACGCCGATCCGGCGCTGGCCGGCCCCGGCGTGCGCAACCTGAAGGTCTCGCCCGACGGCGAGCGCGTCACGTTCCTGCGCGGCCGCGCCGACAACCAGTTCCAGCTCGACCTGTGGGAATTCAAGCTGAAGGACAAGAGCACGCACCGCCTGGTCGACTCCAAGGCGCTGGTGCCGAATGAAACGATTTCGCCCGAAGAGCAGGCGCGCCGCGAACGCGAGCGCACGGCCAGCCTGAACGGCATTCTCAGCTACAGCTGGTCGCCCGATGGCAAGCAGCTGCTGGTGCCGCTGGCCGGCAATCTGTACCTGGTCGACGCGGCCCACCCGGACAAGGCGCGCCTGGTCGCCAAGGGCAATGTGCTCGACCCAAAAATCTCGCCGAAAGGCCGCTATGTGTCGTTCGTGCGCGACCAGAACATCTATGTCATCGACCTCAAGACAAACAAGGAACGCCAGCTGACCACCGATGGCAAGGGCACCATCCGCAACGGCGAAGCCGAATTCGTGGCGCAGGAAGAAATGGGCCAGCGCACCGGCTACTACTGGGCTCCCGACGATTCCGCCATCGCGTATAAGCGCTATGACGAAGCTCCGGTGCCCGTCGTGCGCCGCTTCGAAATCTTCGCCGACCGCACCGACGTCGTCGAGCAGCGCTACCCGGCTGCCGGCGACCCGAACGTGCTGGTGCAACTGCTGATCGTCTCGCCGGAAACGGGCGCGCAGCGCCAGGTGGACCTGGGCACGAACCCGGACATCTACCTGGTGCGCGCCGACTGGAGCGCGGACAGCAAGTCGCTCGTGTACCAGCGCCAGTCGCGCGACCAGAAGACCCTCGACCTGGTGGCAGTTGACGCAGCCACCCTGGCGCAGCGCACCCTGCTGACGGAAACGTCGAAGACCTGGGTCAGCATCCATGACGACCTGCGCTTCCTGTCGAACGGCACCTTCCTCTGGTCGTCCGAACGCACGGGCCGCAACCATCTGTATTTGTACGACATGGGCGGCAAGCTGCTGCACCCGGTCACTTCCGGCGCATGGGGCATCGACAGCGTGCTGGCCGTGAACCAGAAGACGGGCAAGGTGTTCGTCTCGTCGAACCGCGACGCGGTGATCGACAAGCAGACCTACGCGCTGGCCCTCGATGGCAGCACGGCCGACAAGCCGCAGCGCGTGACGAAAGCCGATGGCTGGCACGACACGACGTTCTCGCGCAATGGCGAAGTGTTTGTCGACACGTACTCCGACCCGGCCACGCCGCCGCAAGTGAGCATCCGCCGCCCGGACGGCGCCATGGTGGGCTGGCTGGAAGAAAACGCGCTGAACGCCAGCCACCCATACGCGAAATACAAGGCGGACCACCTGCCGACGGAATACGGCACCCTGAAAGCCAACGATGGCCAGACGCTGTACTACTCCATCGTCAAGCCATCGAACTTCGACGCAAGCAAACGCTACCCCGTCTACCTGTCGACGTATGGCGGCCCGCACTCGCAGCACGTGGCTCGCCGCTGGGGCAACAACTTCGACCAGTACATGGCGCAGCAGGGCTTTGTCGTCTTCCGCCTCGATAACCGCGGCTCGTCGCGCCGCGAGCGCGCATTCACGGACGCCATCTACCACAACCTGGGCGCGGCCGAAGTGGCAGACCAGCTGGTCGGCATCGACTGGCTGGGCAAGCAAAGCTTCGTCGATGCAAAACGCATCGGCGTGTTCGGCTGGAGCTACGGCGGCTTCATGACCCTGCGTTTGCTGTC
Source organism: Janthinobacterium sp. SUN128 (assembly GCF_030587275.1). NCBI lineage: Bacteria > Pseudomonadati > Pseudomonadota > Betaproteobacteria > Burkholderiales > Oxalobacteraceae > Janthinobacterium > Janthinobacterium sp. SUN128. Next base: position 258,239 of record NZ_JAPWHY010000002.1, read on the forward strand.
GGCGGCATCGGACAAGATCGCCATGGGCGTCTCGGTGGCGCCCGTCACCGACTGGTCGCTGTACGACACCCACTACACGGAGCAATTCCTCGGCATGCCGAAGGAAAACGTCGATGGCTACAAGGCCAGTACCGTGTTCGCCCACCTCGACGGCCTGAAGTCGCCGCTGCTGCTGGTGCACGGCATGGCCGACGATAACGTCCTGTTCAGCAACAGCACGCGATTGATCGACGCGCTGGTGAACCGCGGCGTGCAGTTCGACCTGATGACGTATCCGGGCGCCAAGCACGGCATCTCGTCGCGCGCGGGCCAGCGCCACGTGTACAAGAAAATCGAGATGTTCTTCAAGCAGAACCTGGGCGTAGCGAAGTAAAACGTACCCACAAATAAAAACCGCCGCCTGTCTCGCGACAGGCGGCGGTTTTTTTATTGAGCGTGCGTCAGCTTAAGGTTTGCGCGTAACGGTTTCCACCGCGTCTTTCACATCGCCAACCTTCTTCTGCACTTTGCCTTCGACCTGGTTTGCCAGGCCCTTGGCTTGCTGTTCTTCGCTGCCGACGACTTTGCCAGCGGCTTCCTGGATTTTACCGCCGACTTCCTTCAGTTTACCTTCGACTTGATCTTTGTTCATGATGGATCCTCACTGTAGTTGGTACATCTGTTGTCCGGCCCCGAAGGGCCGGTACTGCGGCTCACACGCTGTTGCAAACTGCTTGCTGCGTGTCGATGTATCCATAGTACGCAAGGGGGATCAAAGGCTCTGTACGGTTCCTAACACATGCTCAATTTGCGCCAATATTGGCGATCACACAGGCTTGCGCCACACGGTGGCCAGCCACGGCTGCTGGTCGCGCGACAAGCCGGGCGGGCGGTAGTACTGCTCGATCAAGGTAAAACCGGCCGCCTGCACGTAGGCGGCCCACGTCGCTTCGTCGTGATAGCTGCCATAGCGCGCGCCATTCCAGCCTTCCTGATTCTGCCCGCGCGGATTCGAGCTGAACAGCACGCCACCGGGCTTCAGGCACGCGTACAAAGCGCGCAGCACGCCGGGCAAGGCGGCGCTGGGCACGTGGAACAGCACGGCATTGGCGAACACGCCGTCGAAGTGCGCGGCGGGCAGATCGAGGTCGACGAAATCCTGCTGCCATACGGTGCAGCCGCTGTAGGCGCGCGCCATCTCGACGAAGCGGGGACAGCCATCGACGCCGGCGGCATGGTGGCCCATGGCCGTGAACGCCTTCAGGTCGCGGCCAGGGCCGCAGCCCAGGTCGAGAATATCCAGGGGCGCCGGCTTGCCGATGGCCCCCAGCAGCGCGGCGATGTTCTGGCTGACGTCGTGGTCGCGCGTGCCTTCGAAAAACTGCTCGGCGCTGGCGTCGTAATGAGCCAGGGTGCGCCCGGTGATGGCGTGGATGGGGTCTTGCGGGTCTTGCGGCGGGGTTGGCTTCATGGCGGTCCTGTCGATATGTGCCGCCATTTTACGGTGCCAGCGCACTGCGCGCTGGCACCGCTTTATAACTACCAGACGCGCACGCGCTGTTCCGGCGCCAGGTACAGCTGCTGCCCCGGCTGGACGTCGAAGGCCGGGTACCAGGCGTCGAGGTTGCGCACGGTGGCGGCCCGGTATTGCGCCGGCGCATGGCCATCCGTGAGGATCTGCTGGCGCGCCGCCGCTTCGCGCGCCTTGCTGCGCCAGCTGACGCCATAACCCGTGAAGAAATCGCGGTCCGCATCCGCCTGCGCCGGCTTGCCCTGCTGCGACAAGGTGAACGCGTCATGCGCGGCCGCCACGCCGGCCAGGTCGGCCAGGTTTTCGCTCAGGGTCAGCTGGCCATTCACGGCCAGGTCGGGAAACGGCTTGTAGGCCGCGAACTGCGCCACCAATTGCTTGGATGCGGTCTGGAAATGCGCCAGGTCGGCCGGCGTCCACCAGTCGCGCAACTTGCCCTGGGCGTCGAACTGGGCGCCCTGGTCATCGAAGCTGTGGCTGATCTCGTGGCCGATGGTGGCGCCGATGCCGCCATAGTTGGCCGCATCGGATGCCTGGGGGTCGAAGAATGGCGGCTGCAGGATGGCGGCCGGAAAGTTCAGCGCATTTTGCAGCGGCAGGTTGACGGCATTGACCAGCTGTGCCGGCATGGCCCAGGCCTTGCGGTCAGGCGACTGGCCCAGCTTGGCCAGCTCCTGCCGGTAGTGGAACTGTTCCGCCCGCTGCACATTGCCCAGCGCATCGCCGCGCACCACGCGCAAGCCCGCATAGCTGTCCCAGCGTTCCGGATAGCCGACGCCCACGTACAGGGTCTTGAGTTTTTCCTGCGCCTGCGCCTTGGTGGCCGGCGCCATCCAGTCCAGCTTGTCGATGCGGCGCGAGAAGGCGGCGACGATATTCGTCACCATGTCTTGCACGCGGGCTTTCGATTCAGGCGGGAAATAGCGCTCCACGTACAGCTTGCCGACGGCGTCGCTGAGGGCCGCGTTGGTTGCCGCCAGCGCGCGCTTGCTGCGCGGCGACTGCTGCGGCGTGCCGCTCAGGGCGCTGCCGTAGAAGGCAAAGCGCTGGTCGGCGGCGGCCTTCGGCAAGGTCGTGCTGAAATGGTTGATCGCGTGGAAGGCGAGGAAATCCTTCCATGTGGCCAACGGCACGCTCGCCACCAGCGCCGCGCTGCCCGTCATGGCCGTCGGGTGCCAAACGATGAAATCCGTCTGCTTGCCCAGGCCCGCCGCCTGGAAGAAGGCCTTCCAGTCCAGGCCCGGCGCCTTGCTGGCGAAGTCGGCTGCACGCCACGCGTTATTGCCCTTGGCGACATCGGCCGAATCTTCGCGGCTGGCGTGGCTGGCGGCAATTTGCTGCTCCAGCGCAAACACGCGCGCGGCACGGGCCGGCGCATCGCGGTAGCCGGCCTGCTTGAGCATGGCGGCAATATGCGCCTGGTAGCCCGCGCGCAAGCCCTGCATGCGGGCGCTTTCCCCCTGGTAGAACGCGCGGTCGGGCAAGCCCAGTCCACCTTGCAGCAGATAGGCCACGTTGCGCGTGGTGTCGTTCAAATCTTGCGCCACCCACAGGCCGAACAGGTTTTCCGTATAAAAATTGGTGGCATTGAGCGGGTCGACATCGGCGCGCAAGCTCTCGCCCAGCGCGCGGGCCAGCCCTGCCTGGTCGCGTATGCCATCGATCTTCTTCAGCAGCGGCTTGATCGGCGCCCAGCCTTTCGCTTCGATAGCTGACTCATCCATCCAGGAACGGTAGAAATCGCTGACCTGGCGCGCCGATGCATCCGCCTGCGGCGCCGCCGCCAGGCCTTCGACGAGGGCGATGATGCGCTCGTTGGTCGCATTGGCGAGGATGGCGAACGAGCCCCAGCTGCTGCGGTCGGCGGGAATCTCCGTGCCGCGCAGCCAGTCGCCATTCACGTAATCGTAGAAATCGTCGCCGGGCAAGACAGCCGTGGGTGCCGCCATCGCGGCGGCAGGACTGGCGGCCGCCTCCTGGCCATGCGCGTGGACGACACCCCCGGCCAGGGCGATGCCGGACAGGGCCAGCGCCATGGCGCGCTTGCGCCAGGAAGCAGGGAAAGAGGAAGCGGCAGCAGTGACAACGCGCATGGTGATCCTTTCAGGCAAAGTAACGACAGTAGTATGCAAAATCATAACGCGTTTTGAAGCGCCGCAACACATTCCCCTGTCACCACGACGCCAGCAGGCATGCGGCTTGGGAGGCGATTCCGGCGGCAGGCAAGCAATCATCTAAATTATTTTCATTTTTTTTCAAAAACACCCTCAAGTTCCCGTTGCAGCTGCCGTTAATCTAGACAAGCGGTAATCCATTCACTAGTTACGGGTGTGCTCATGACCTCCAACGACGTTCTCTCGATGTATGAAAATATTGCAGGAATGACCAATAAAATGGTCGTGGCCGCACGTTCGAGCGACTGGGATGGCTTGGATACCCTGGAAAACCAGTGCGCCAGCGCCGCCAGCGCCGCCAGCGCGACCATGACAGGCAAGGTACCCGCCCTGGCCGGCGCCTCGCGCCTGCGCAAGATCGACTTGCTCAAGCAAATCCTGGCAAATGACCGCGAAATCCGCAGCATCACGGAACCGTGGATGACGCAGCTGCCGAGCGCCATGCCAGGTTCGCGCGCCCGCATGTAAGAAACTTGCCGCACCAGAAACGACAAAAGCACCTGCGGGTGCTTTTTTTGCGTCTGCCTCCGTGCCAGGGAGCGCGCCATCTGCGGCACCAGGCAAGGAGGGGGGGGTGGGGGAATTTGGAAGGCGAGCCCCAGGTATCTCCTGGCGTCGCCTCGCTGCCGGTTGCATCCGGCGTTCGCGAGCACATCGTCGGCATCGCAAACCGCTTCCAGACCCAGGCGTTTGTGCAACGCTACACCTGTTTGCCGCGCCACACTATCGTTGGTGACTGCGCCAGGCTGGGGCTGTTTTATCGTAGAGCAAGTCCACTGAATTAATCATATCACCATCTTTAAGAATTAAGCAACGCGATTGGCAAGCGTTTCCATGTATTTTTTCAATATCTTTTTTTATATCAAATTCTCGTGCCGCCTTGCATCGCGTTAACGCGAGAACGGCTCCGGTTCCGGCTCGGCCCCTACCCCGCCTTCCACCGCTTCCGTCAGTACGGGCACATCCTTCTTCTTGCGGCTGAAAGGCTTGCGCAGCAAGACCCAGTATTTCGACGGCGCGCCCGGCCCGGCCGCCTGCTTGCGCTTGCGCACGACATACACGATGACCGCCGTCAGCAACAGGAAGACCAGAGTGCCGATGCCGAGCCACAGCAAGCCATTGCCACCCGCCGCCTTCTCGCCCGCTGGCGGCACCAGGGGCTTGGGCTTGGCATGCGGCACCCGCGCCTCGGCCGGCGCGGCGGCAGGCGCAGCGACGGCGGCAGCGGTGGCAGGCTGAGCCAGCGCCTTTTGCAAGGCGCCGAGCTTGCCTTCCAATTCGCCGAGCTTCTCATTCAAAGCCGCGTTTTTCTCATCCAGCGCAACGCACGCTTGCGCCTGCTCCACATTGGCCTGCGGCGCGCAGGCGGCGACGGGCGCCGTCGCGCGGCGCAACGGCGCCGGACGCAGCGCGGGTACAGCCGGCGCGGGCGCGGCCGGCGGCACGAACACGCGCGCCGGGCGCACGAGGCCCTCGGCGCGCGCGCGGGCCGCCAGCGCGGCGGCATCGGGCGACGGCGCGCCGGCCGCAGCCCGTGGCAACGGTGCGGATACGGGCGCAGGCAACGGAATCGCGGGCCGGACTGGCGCACTGACGGCAGCGGCAGCAGGCGGGGCCGCTGCCAGCCACACGGTGCCCAGGCGCACGACGGCGCCATTGCCAATGCCCAGCAACAAATACAGATGCACATGGCCCGCCTGGATCGCTTGCCGGGTACTCACGCGCACATAGTGGCGCCCGCCGCGTTCCAGCGGACTGATCGTCAAGGTTTGCAGGGCCGGATCCATGCCGATGCCGCCGCCCCGGTACACATCGGGCGAGGCCAGGCGCACGGCTACGCCATTGGCTTCCTCGGGCGCCAGGGCCGTCAGTTCGATTTCGGCCAGCAGCGGCTGGCCCACATGCGACAGCACCGCCATCTCGCCCAGTTCTGCCGCCATGACGGGTGGCAAGGCCAGGCTGGCGGCGGCGCACGCGATCAGGGACCAACGGGGAAGGCTGCTGCTCTGCATGGACTGATCACTTTGATAACAATATAAATAAGGGGAACTCGCCTGTCTTTAACGGCAGGAAAACGCAAAAATATAGATAGGCCAGGGTAAAAATGATGCATTACAGCATCATCCTGTGCCTTTTTTGCGCCTGGAGTACACTCGATCCACCTCTATCGATGAAAGGGATGTCATGAGTAGCAGAATCGAACGCGACAGTTTCGGCCCGATCGACGTACCCGCCGACCGGCTGTGGGGAGCGCAAACGCAGCGCTCGCTCGAGCACTTTCACATTTCCACGGAAAAGATGCCGCCCGAACTGATCGCCGCCCTGGCCACCGTCAAGCGCGCGGCCGCCCACGTCAACCTGGACTTGGGTCTATTGGATGGCAAGAAAGCCATCGCCATCACGCAGGCGGCCGACGAAGTGCTGGCCGGCAAGCACGACGCGGAATTCCCGCTGGCCGTCTGGCAGACGGGTTCTGGCACGCAAAGCAATATGAACATGAATGAAGTGCTGGCCAACCGCAGTTCCGAGCTGATCGGCGGCTTGCGGGGCGCCGAGCGCCTGCTGCACCCGAACGACGACGTCAACCTGGGCCAGTCCTCGAACGATATCTTTCCGACCGCCATCCACGTGGCCGCCGCCCTGGCCGTTGCCAACACGGTCTTGCCGCCGCTGCGCCAGCTGCGCGCCACCCTGGATGCGAAAGCCACGGAATTTGCCGACATCGTCAAGATCGGCCGCACCCATTTGCAGGATGCGACGCCGCTGACCCTGGGCCAGGAATTTTCCGGCTACGTGGCACAGCTGGACTTTGCCGAGCACATCATCACGGCAGCGTTGCCGCCGCTGCTGCAACTGGCCGCCGGCGGCACGGCCGTGGGCACGGGCTTGAATGCCCACGTGGAATTTGCCGGCCGCATCGCGGCCGAGCTGGCGCGCCTGACGGGCCAGCCGTTCGAGACGGCCAGCAACAAGTTCGCCGCCCTGGCCGCCCACGACGCCCTCGTCGCCGCCCATGGCGCACTGAAAACCCTGGCCACGGCCCTGATGAAAATCGCCAACGACGTGCGCTGGATGGCCTCCGGTCCCCGTTCCGGCCTGGGCGAAATCACCATCCCCGAAAATGAGCCGGGCAGCTCCATCATGCCGGGCAAGGTCAATCCTACCCAGTGCGAAGCGCTGACCATGCTGTGCTGCCAGGTCTTCGGCAACGACGTCGCCATCACGGTGGGCGGCGCCTCGGGCAATTTCGAGCTGAATGTCTTCAAACCCTTGATTGCGCACAACTTTCTGCAAAGCGCGCGCCTGCTGGGCGACGGCATGCGCAGCTTCGACGAGCATTGCGCCCACGGCATCGCGCCGAACCGCGAACGCATCGCCGAACTGATGGAGCGTTCCTTGATGCTGGTCACGGCGCTGGCGCCGCACATCGGCTACGACAAGGCGGCGCAAATCGCCAAGCAGGCCCAGCATGAAGGCACTACCCTGAAGGAAGCGGCGCTGGCCCTGGGCTTTGTGACGGAAGAGCAATTCAGTGCCTGGATCGTACCCCTGGAGATGACGCGTCCCAACAAAAGCTGAGGCTGCACCCTGCATTGCTGGCGGCTTCAGGTAAACTAGGGATTAGTTGAGGTCGTCATCAAGTGTTTAAAACACATCATTGCAATAAGGGATACAATGCAAAAAGTAAGCTTTGATTTAACATCCGAGTTCGTCGAGCTGAACCAGCTGTTGAAGCTGGTCGGCCTGTGCGACAGCGGTGGCGCAGGCAAGGTCATGGTCGATAGCGGCGTGGTGAAGGTCGATGGCAAGAAGGAATTGCGCAAGACCGCCAAGATCCGCGCCGGCCAGGTCGTCAGCGTGGGCGATATCCGTATCACGGTCGTCGGCCCCGCTTGATGCCGGCATGGGGCGCGAAAGCAGCCCCATGCGTTCAGCCCTCACCGCTGCCAGCCGGCTGCCTGGATCAAGCTGCAACATGTCGTTATTGCCAGATAAATATCGATTGCAGAAGGGAAGCGCCATGGACCATCCCGAACAAGGTACGCGCAGCCAGGAACGCCTGATCGGCGACTTGCGCCAGGTAATAGAAAACGCGGAAGAATTGCTGCGTAACACAGACAAATACACCAGCAGCCTGTACCAGGGGGCGCGCGCCAGGCTGGAACTGGCCCTCGTCGCGGCCACAGCCGAGCTGGCCCGCTTTGAAGAAGAGCAAGTGACGCGCATGATGGACGCCACCCTGGCCGCGAATACCCTGTACCGCGATCAGACGGGCGAAGCGCGCGTGCTGCGGGCCTTCGAATAACAACGCCTGACAAAACCGTAGCGAGCGGAAAGAAGTTGTGGTTGAGAAGCGCAACTGTACGAAGGCACAGTGAGCATCGCAGACCGCAAATTACGACGCGTAGTAGGTTTTGATAGGCGTACTAAACCGTCAGGTCGTCAATACGGCATGCGCCAGCCACTGGCGCAAGTATGCGGCCAGGTCAAATGCCGGATCCAGCTCGAACGCCGCATCGAGCGCGGCGCCAAAGGTCTGCCCCTGCTGCAAGGCCAGCAATGCCGCATGCGCGGCCGCATCCAGTACCAGCACTTGCGCCTTCCAGCGCGCCCGGCATACCAGCGCGTAGCTGGCCACCTGCATCTCTTGCGGAAACATCCCCTGCCCTTCACCATCCTGATGCGCCTGCCATAGGGCCGCCACCTGCCAGCCGGACGCCAGCAAAACGCAAGCGGGATGCAAGGTAAAACGCCGCGCTTCCAGTTGATCGGGATGCAGGGCGGCCAGCGCCTCTGGCGCCAGGCCCTGCGCATCGGCTGCGTAATGTGCCAGGTGCAAGGCCCATTCCAGGCGCGCCATGTCCGGCAGATAGGGCAACTCCGCCACGGGCGGGAACACAGCGAGAAAATCGGCGAAACGGGCACCAAACTGATTCAAATCAGCGCTATCGGATGGCATCTGCCGGCCATACGCGTGCGCCAGGCCGCCAAAGAATTCCTCCCCCACCAGCGCCAGCACGACGGGGTAGACCTGGCTCAGCGTGCGGCGCCAGTTGGCGCCCAGGCTGCCGCGGTACAGTGAAAAACGCTGCGGCACCGCGTCTCCCGCGAACGGCGGCAAGGCTGCCGCCGTATCCAGCAAGGCTGCGGCAAACGCTTGCTGGCCAGCCGCCAGCGCGTCAAGCGGCACTGGCGCTGGCGAGGACGGCAGCGCCGCTCCCTGCCATGGCGTCTGCGGCACATGCCGCGCCAGCATGGCCTGCGCCTTGTCCGCCTCGCCCAGCAGGATATCCAGCGGCGGTAAATCCGTATCCCATTCGACCAGGGTGGGCACGGCGCCAAAGCGCAGCAAGGCGGCCGCATACAAGTCCCAGACGGGATCGGCCACGGCGGCGCCATGGTGATCGACCACGGCGTGCGGCGTCAGCAGGTGGCCGCCCAGGTGCAGCTCACCCACGCTGCCCGGCGCAATGGACTGCATGGCCGTCAAGGCGTCTTCGCCGTGGTTGCACTGGTTCACATACAAGTTATTGATATCGAGCAGCAGCCCGCAGCCGCTGCGGCGCGCCAGTTCCGCCAGGAATTGCGCCTCGCTCATGGCATCGTCGGCAAAACGCAGGTAAGTGGAGACATTCTCCAGCAAGATCGGCCTTTTCAGCACATCCTGCACCCGCCCCACCCTGGCGCACAGCAAATCGAGAGCGGCGCCATTCAAGGCCAGCGGCAACAGATCGTTGAGTTGCCGCTGCGCCACGGCACCCCAGCACAGGTGTTCCGACACGAGGGCGGGCTCGATGCGCTCGGCCACGGCGCGCACGCGCTGCAGGTGCGCCTCGGAAAAACCGCGCGCGGAACCCAGGCCCAGGCCCACGCCATGCAGGCTGATCGGGTAATCCTGGCGCAGAGTCTGCAGCACATGATGATCCCAGCCCGACGGCTGCAGATAATTTTCAGTGTGTACTTCCAGCCAGCCCACCTTGGGCCGGCGCGCCAGGAAGTCGCGGTAGTGCACGGCGCGCAGGCCGACGCCGGCAAGGGCCTGGATGGTCGGCGGCATGGGCAGGCGGCGGACGCTTACGGTTGCGTGGCCGGCTTGGCAGCCTTGCCGGCCTTGATGGGCTTGACGGAACCGCCCGCCTGTTCGCACGTGCCCTTGGCAACATACGTCCATTCCGTGGGCAGGTTGTCCGCTTCCGCCTGGCCGGCGCAGGAATGCGCGCCATCGGACGAGGCGCAATCGTTCTGCCCCGCCTTGGCCACGCCATAGCATTTTTCCTTGTCGCCGGGGGCGGGACCATCGTGTGCGGCCGCGTTGATGGTGGTGCCGGCGCAGATGCCCGCGAGGGCGGCAGCGATGAGAGCTTGACGTTTGTTCATGGTGATTCCTCTTGCATGGGTCAAAGTGATGGCGCGCCCCGGGCTGCGCCATGGGCAACGCGAGGTGGTGGACATCATTTTACTGAATCGGCCGCGCCATGGCGAACCATGGTCAATTAGTCAATCTTACAGGAAGGAAGGGAAGGCAGGAAGACAGACAAAACCGCCCACTCACCACCGTCGATGACGGTGGTGTGGTCATAGCGATGGCGAGCGCCAGACCGGCGCCGCGGGACTGCGCTCAGGCTGTCGTGTTGATGCGGTTACCGAGGTGGGCCGGCAGGCTCGGCGCCGACTGTACCGGTGGCAGCGCTGCCAGCAAGGCCGTGGCAGTCGAGCTTTGGATATCCTGGGCTTTTTTGAGGACAGTCAAGCCGACGGCTTGCCGCGTGCCTGTCTCCGCCATCGTGGTTGACAGTTGAGCAATGCTTCCGACGTCCATACGTTTCTCCAATGAGGTTCTACCCTTGTTAACGGATGCCGCCGGCAAACCTTTAGCTTATTTTTCCAATCTGTGCAGCAGCCAGGCCAATACGTGCTCGCGCGCATTCAAGTCCAGCCATGCTACGCCCTCGCGCAAATCGGCCGGCGCCGGGCTGTCGGACGCGACGGCGACCACATGCGGGTCGTGCGGATACAGGGGCGCTTGCCCCACTTCCGGGCGGAACACTTCCAGCTTGGGGATGAGGTCCGTCTTGAAACCTTCGACCAGGGTCAGGTCTGCCGGCCCCATGCGGGACAATTGCTGCGCCAGGCTCGGTTCCGGCGCGCCGCGCAGCTCATGCACGATGGCAAAGCGGTACGGCGACGCCACCAGCACTTCGGCCGCACCGGCCAGGCGCAGGCGGGCGCTGTCCTTTTGCGGCGGCTCCAGCGCCAGGTCATGGTGGCTGTGCTTGACCAGGTTGACGCGCAAGCCGCGCGCCGCCAATTCCTTCACCACAAATTCCAGCAGGGTCGTCTTGCCGCTACCGGAACGGCCGATCACACCAAGTACCGGGTGTGCGGGCATCGCATCGTGCATGGTCACTCCTTGATTGAGAAGGAATGATTATACGCAGCCCCACGGGCGCCACCGCCTGGCGCAGGCGCCGCGCATTGCCCACCTCATCGCCCAGGTCAAGCGCCTGTGGATTTCCCGCCATTCCCGGCGCCGGCGGACGCCGGCTTGCCGCCCTGCCGCCGACGCCTGTCCGCCATCCTGCCCGCCGTTTTATTCGCCGTTTGACTTTTCACCGCCTGCGCATTCCTGGCCATGCGCGCCAATTGCCGGTGGGCGGCGATCGTGCCCGCCTCGGCATCGGATTGGGACGGGGCGGCGACAGCGGCGGCCACCTCGCCATCAGACGGGCGGGCGGGCGCCAGCGGCATGAAATCCTGCGCCCGCACATCCGCCTCCCATGCGGCGCGCTGCGCCAGCACGACGGCGGGCACGGCAGGCGCCGTGCGCGGCTGCGCCAGGGTCAGCACGTTCCCCAGACCGCTGGCGGCCGCCACGCGCGCGCCCATTTGGGGCAAGGCGCCATCGGCGGCGCGGCAAAAGCGCTGCAGGATGGTCTTGATGATCGACGTGTGGTCGACCACCTCGTGGCTGACGCTGCCCGGCGCGATCAGCGGCGACACCAGCAGCATGGGCACGCGCACGCCGTAGCGGCGAAACGCGGGGTCGTCGTCGATGGCGGGGCCAGGCGGCACATGGTCGAAAAAGCCGCCGTGTTCGTCATAGCTGAGGATCAGCAAGGTGCGCGCCCAGTCGGGACCGCGCGACAGGGCCTGGTAGACCTGCGCCACGAGCGCCTGGCCGGCGCGGATATCGGCCGGCGGATGGTCGTCATTCTCAAAGAAATGCGGATCGATCCAGCTGACCGAGGGCAAGGCACCGGCCAGGGCATCGCCGATGAAGCCATAGCGGCGCGCGCTGGAGCCGAACGGTTCGTACCATTCGGACGAGCGGTAATGGTCGTCCGTCAGCGCCAGGCTCCAGGGCTTCCAGGCGGAATAAAATTTCCAGCTGACCTGGGCACGCTCGAGGTGGCGCACGAAGGACTTGTTCGCATACAGGGGCACGCGCTTGCTGTCCTTGCTGCCGGCCGCCTTGCCGCTGAGCGCATACAGGCGGTTGGGCCAGGTAGCGCCCGGCACGGAACTGTAGCAGCGGTCGCAGACGCAGAACTGCTGCGCCAGGAAATCGTACATGGGCAAGTCGGCGCCATTGTAATAACCCATCACCAGGTCGATGTCGGGGTCGCCCGGATGCGTTTGCGCATAGTCGCCGACAAAGCCGCCGTTATTGTTTTGCAATTGCTGCGCCACCGACATGCCAGTATGCGACGGATCTTGCTGCGGCCCGAAGGCCGTGCGCCGCAAATGGTGCACGGGGTAGGTCACGCCCGCATGCACGTTGGCATGGCTTGCCTGCAAGCCGTCGATATCGGCGCGCCCGCCTTCCAGGCTCAGGTAGCCGAGCATGTGGTCAAACGAGCGGTTTTCCATCATCAGCACGACGATATGGTCGATGCGCGCCAGGTTTCCAGGCACACCCACATCAAGGACACCCTCACCAGCTGCGGCAGCAATCATCGGAACTCCCCCGGCCGCGCACACGGTCGCAGCGACCCTGGTTCGACCAGGCCTGGCCAGTATGGTTCAGCGTTGGCGGTCCGGTCTTGATGCGCAACAGCTCAATACGGCACGCGGTAGCGGTAGCCCTTGAAACTGAAGATGGCTGCCTTCGGCTGCAACTTTTCCAGCACCAGGCCGGGCGCCAGCTCCTCGCCTTCGTGGCGCAGTACCTTGTCGATCAACAACAGGCGGTCGGCCGGATTCTTCGAGTAGATATAGCCGCCGATGGCGACCGGGGGGATTTGCCGCTGTATCGGCTCGGGCAAGTCGCGCATGCCGGGTACGGTCTCTTCGGCTGACGGCGCGGGCGCGGGCATGGCCGGCGCCGCAGCGGGAGCGGGGACAGGCGCAGCCGCCTGCCCTGGCGACTCTTGTTTCGGCTCCGGCACCGGTCTGGCATGGTGAACGGGAGCGGCGGTGACCGCCGCCGGCACGGGGGGGACTTGTGCGACGGGAACTGGCGCAGGCGCGGGAGCCGCTGGTGGCGGCGCTGCCGGCACCGGCGCGGGCACGGCCTGGGCCAGCACGGCTGGAACGACAGGAATCGCCGCAGGCGCGTTGGCCGCTGCCTGCCAAGGCTGCCACAGCAGCAGCGCGGCAGCCACGGCCACCGTCACGCCGCCCAGCGCCAGCCAGACGGGCGCGCGCCGCGCCGCGCCGGACGCGGCGGTGTCGTGCAGCTGCACTTGCGGTGCGTGGATCGATGGCAACTCGCCCAGCTGGCGCTCGGCTTGCGATTTTTTCAGTGCTTCAAGTATGTAAGACATCTTATTTCCCCGCCACCATCGCCGTCGCAGCGGGCGCCGCCACGGCAGGAGCTGCGCTGCTCAGGCGCGGCTCCGAATTGTCACCCAGCTGCATCAGGCGTATGAATGTTTTCGGGCCTGCCAGGCCATCGGCCCGCAGGTTCTGGCGCTGCTGGAAGGCGCGCAACAGGCCTTGCATCTCGGCATCAAGCGGCTGATTGGCCGCCGGCGCCGGCAAGCCCTGCTGTTGCGCCAGGCGCTGCGCCAGCCAGTCCACGTCGGCGCCGCGGGCGCCCAGCGGCACTTCGTCGCGCCAGTTGCGCGGGGCGCGCCAGAATGTCGTGAAACTGCCATCGCTACGCTGCGCCAACTGGGCCAGCGGCAGGCTTTGTTGTTTGCCATCGAGCATCAGTGTGGCGGTCTCGTCCTGCAAGCGCGTCAGCAGCGCCAGCTGTTCCACACCCTCCGCACCGCGCAAGGCCAGCATGGCGGGACGGTCCAGCACGCGCAGTTCGGCGATGCCGCCCCGGCTGTGCAGGCAGCGCAGGCCGGCGCGGGCGCCCGCCTGGCAAGCGTCGCCGGCCGGCAACTGCTCGCCCCACAGGCTGGCCAGCTGGCGCAGCACGGCATTGCGGTCCGGCACGCTGACGGGCGCGGGCGCGGATGCGGCGGCAACCACCACGCTGGAGGCGGCCGGCGCAGAGGCGGCCACGGCAGGTACAGCGGGCACAGCGGACGGGCGCGGCATGAAATGCCAGGCCAGCGCGGCCGTGACCACGGCGCCGGCCAGCACGCCGCCCGTCACGTGGAGCCAGCGCAGGCCCCGTCCGGCAGCCGGCTTGCCCTCTTCCGCAAACACTTCCTCGGCGGCACGGCGCAGGATCTGGCGCGTCACCTGCGGCTGGTTTTCCACGTAGGCGCCCAGCAACGCGCGGTCGCACAGCAGATTGATGCGGCGCGGCACGCCGTGGCTCATGGCATGGATGGGCGCCATCAGGCGCGGCGCGAACGGCGTCTGCGCCGTGCTGCCCGCCACGGCCAGGCGGTGGCGGATATAACTGGCCGTCTCGTCCGCCGTCAGCGACCCCAGGTGATAGCGGGCGATCACGCGCTGCGCCAGCTGCTCCAGTTCCGGCCTGGCCAGCATGGCGCGCAATTCCGGCTGGCCGATGAGGATGATCTGCAGCAGCTTGCGTTCGCTCGTCTCCAGGTTGGTCAGCAAACGCAGCTGCTCCAGCACGGCGGCGGACAGGTTTTGCGCCTCGTCGATGATCAGCACATTGTTCTTGCCCTGCGCATGGCTGGCCAGCAGGTGCGCATTGATGGCGTCGACATAGCCTTTCACGCTGGCCACGCCGGGCGCCAGGGCGATGCGGAATTCCTCGCAGATCGACAGCAGCAATTCCTCGACGGACAGTTTCGGATTGAAGATATACGCGAGCTGGCAGTTTTCCGGAATCTGCTCCATGAAGCAGCGGCACACGGTGGTCTTGCCGGCGCCGATTTCTCCCGTCAGCAGCACGAAGCCGCCGCCGCTGCCCACGCCATACAGCAGGTGCGCCAGCGCTTCGCGGTGGCGTTCGCTCATGAACAGGTAGCGCGGATCGGGGGCGATCGAGAACGGCGATTGCTTGAGCTGGAAATAATGCGTGTACATGGAGACCCTGCGGATGAAACGATCAAAATGCGCGGCGCCAAGCCGAATCCCTCATCGGGTGCGGGCGGGCGGCAACGGCTTGTATTTGGCGCAATACACTTTCGCCTTGCTACGGAAGTAGACGATTTTACTGCCAGGCACGGAACCACGGACAGGAAAGGCGGAATTGTCGAGTTTATTGAAACGCAGGCCCGAGGCGCCGCGGATGGCGGGTTCCAGCTTTTCCGGCGTCGCGTCCGCCACAACGCCCATGAAGACGAGGGGGCTGGTGTCGTCGCTGACGATCACGTCGGTAATCGGCGCGCCCCACAAGGTGGCGTCCGTGCGGAACCAGTAGGCGCCCCCTTCATGCTTGTAGGCCGGGCCGAAGGCCGTCAGCAAATAGGCATAGAAGGCCTTGTTGTCGATCTGGTCGATGCACAGCACGGCATTGCCCACCACTTGCCCGAACGTGGACGGCGGCGGCTTTTGCTGCGCCAGCACGCCGGACACGGGCACGCCAATGGCCAGCAAGGCGAACGCCGCCAGCAGGGCCGGCGCACGCCACGGGCGCATCAATGCACGGCGCACGCGCATGATCAGTGCTTGCGCTCTTCTTTCTTGACCTTCTTGGCTTCCTTCTTTTCCTTCATGGTCTTGGCCGGTTCCTTCTTGGCTTCCTTCTTGCTGTCCTGTGCCTTGCTCATCATCTACTCCATGCCTGGGCGGAAATGCCTGGGCCATTATGACACTCCCCCATGAAAATGCCACGTCATTTCCCCCATGCAATGAATCCCGTCCGGCAAGCACAGGCAGCGCATGCACTTATTTGCAAAAAGACGTTTGCATTTCTATTTTATTATGTTTTAATACACGAAATTTATAAATAGATATCATTTCGGTGCGGCATGAGCAGCGCCGGAAAGCATACCAACTGGGGACAGGACATGGGCCGGCATACGGCGGGACCATGTGTTATCGACTTACAGCCCTCGGCGGAAACAGACAATATGATGAGAAAGATGATCTTGCTGGGCGCGGCCCTGTCGTTCTGGGCCGCTGGCAACATGCATGCGGCAGACACGCCGCCGATTCAAGTGGCCGCCTACCAGGCGGCGCCCGCCACCCTGGCCATGCAACTGGCCAGCTTCCAGTCACCGAACGCCAGCCGGCACGCCTCTGGCCCGCATGAACCGGGCACCCATTCGCTGCTGCTGGTCGCCATCTTGCTGCTGAGCCTGCGCATGCGCGCGCGCCCCAGCAGCGAAAAATTCAGTACCTGACGTGAAAACGGCCGCGCAAGGCGGCCGTTCCATCCACACGTCAGCGCACTATCAGTGCAGGCACAGGCGGCGGCGCGTCTTTTCGATCAGCGCCGCATCGTAGGGATAGAGGTTCTCGATAAAGAACAATTCCGTTTCCGCCTCGTCTTCCAGGCACATTTCGATCATGACCGGGCCATCGCTTTCGCGGCCCAGGAAATCCTTCGGCCAGCGATTCTTGCGGTGCGTGCGCATCATTTCCATGCCCAGCGCGGCCAGCGGCGCCGACACGCCGGCGGCCAGCGCCTCTTGCTGCCAGTCGTCCCAGTACTCGCTCTTTGCTGCCTTGTCGTTCATCATGCTCTTCCAACTCAGGTGTAAAAGGCGGACTTTACTCTTCATGGCGTCCCTTGCCAAGCAATACTGCAGCGCGCGGCACAGACCAGTCTGAAAAAATTGGCATTAAACAAGGCCAATTTCAATACCATTCACGACGCACAAAAACTCCTTTATTAACAAACACTTGCAATCACGCCCTCGGGCACGGCGCGCCATCGCGCAACGCATTTGTTAATACCACTTAAATACCTGTTGACAAGCCATCGGGGCGACAATATAGTGCCTTCAGCTTTTTCGCCGCCCGACAAATAAAAGAACCGAGACAGGCGCATTCAACCAAACGCGGGACTGCACAACATGATCGAATACATAATCGGCGTCGACGGCGGGGGCAGCGGAACCCGCGTACGCCTGGCGCGCCTCGACGGCCAGGAACTGGCGCAGGGACAAAGCGGCCCTTCCGGCCTGGGACTGGGCATCGAACGGGCCTGGACTTCCGTGGCGCATGCCGTCACCCTGGCCTTCCGCGCCGCCGGCCTGGAACAGCCGCCGCTGCAGCGCATGGCCATCGGCCTGGGCCTGGCCGGCGTGCACAACAAGCAGTGGGCTGCCAGCTTCGTCGAACACAATCCCGGCTATGCCTTTGTGGCACTCGAATCCGATGCCCTGACCACCCTGCTGGGCGCGCACGCGGGCCAGCCGGGCGCCATCGTTGCCATCGGCACGGGCAGCGTGGGCGAAGTGCTGCACGCGGACGGCAGCCGCCATGAAGTGGGCGGCTGGGGCTTCCCCTCGGGCGACGAGGCGGGCGGCGCCTGGATCGGCATGCGCGCCATCAACCACGCGCAGCAGGTGGTCGACGGGCGCGTGCCCGGCAGCGCCTTCGCCACGGCCATCATCGATGCCTGCGGCGGCCAGCGCGACGCCATGCAGGTGTGGCTGGCCGCCGCCAGCCAGACCAATTTCGCGCAACTGGCGCGGCTGGTGCTCGAACACGCGGCCAGCAATGCGGTGGCGCGCACCATCCTGACGGATGCGGGGCAGCAGATCGCCCTCATCGCCAGGGCGCTCGATCCGGCTGGCACCTTGCCCGTGGCCCTGTGCGGCGGCCTGGCGGCGCCCTTGTCGAGCTACCTGCCGGCGGACTTATTGCAACTGGTCGTGCCGGCACAGGGCGACTCGGCCGCAGGCGGCCTGCGCCTGATACGCAAGTACTTGCAGGAGCAATGACCATGCTGGCCAAACTGTCCGCCTTCAAACCCAATCCGGCCAGCGACACGCCGCTCTACATGCAGCTGGCGAACATGCTGTCGGACGGCATCGCCAGCGGCGACTGGCGCGCCAACCAGGCCTTGCCTTCCGAGCGCGTGCTGTCGGACATCCTGGAAATTTCGCGCGTCACGGCGCGCAAGGCCATCGACATGCTGTGCGACCGGGGCATGCTGACGCGCAAGCGCGGCTCGGGCACCTACATCACGCCCAAGCTGGAACAGCCGCTGTCGCGCCTGACGAGCTTTTCGGAAGAGTTGCGCCAACGGGGATTTACCGCCGGCTCGCGCTGGCTGCAGCGCGATATCGGCTCGGCCGCGCCGCTGGAGCTGCTGTCGCTGGGATTGTCGCCGCACATGCCGGTGGCGCGCTTGCGCCGCCTGCGCACGGCCGACGAAGTGGTGATGGCGATCGAAACGACCACCATCCCCGCGCTCTACATGCCGGACCCGCAGCAGGTGACCGATTCGCTGTACGGCTACCTGGAGTCGCGCGGCACCATCCCGATGCGCGCGCTGCAGCATATCCGCGCCGTCAACGCCACGGCGGAACAGGCCAAGCTGGCCAACATCAAGACGGGTGAAGCCATGCTGCACATCACCCGTGTCAGTTATCTCGACAACGGCGCAGCGGTGGAACTGACCCACTCGTATTGCCGCAGTGATTATTATGAATTCGTAGCGGAGTCGCGCAGATGAGCAGCACTATCAAAGGCAATATCCTTACCCCCGGCGGCTGGATCCACGGCGCCATCGCCTTCGGCGAGCGCGTCGACAGCATCACGGGCGAATCCCTTCACCCGTCGGGCAACAGCGACGACTATATTTTGCCGGGCTTTATCGACCTGCACGTGCACGGTGGCGCAGGCAAGGACATCATGGAAGGCGGCGAAGCCGTCTACACCATCGCGGCCATCCATGCGCGCCACGGCACCACCAGCCTGCTGGCCACCACCATGACGGCGCCGCCGGAAGATATCGACATGGCCCTGACGGCCATCGGCATCGCCGCCAACCACCGCCGCCCGAACACGGCGCGCGTGCTTGGCGCCCACCTGGAAGGCCCGTACATCAATTCCGGCAAGCTGGGGGCGCAGCCGAACTATGCGCGCGCCGCCAACCTGGCCGAAATCGAACGCCTGCAAACCCTGGCCAAGCTGCGCGTCATCACCGTCGCGCCGGAAATCGCCGGCCACCTGGACCTGGTGCGCGCCCTGGCCGATGCCGGCGTGCGCGTGCAGATCGGCCACACGCTCGGTTCCTATGAAGACGGCGTGGCCGCGCTGGAACACGGCGCCATGGGTTTCACGCATCTGTTCAACGCCATGAGCGGCCTGCACCACCGCGAGCCTGGCATGGTCGGCGCCGCCCTGGCGCACGCCGAATACGCCGAACTGATCCCCGACCTGCTGCACGTGCATCCGGGCGCCATCAAGGTGGCCCTGCGCGCCATCCCGCGCCTGTACTGCGTCACCGATTCGACCGCCGCCACCGGCATGCCCGACGGCGAATACATGCTGGGCCGCCACGCCGTGCAGAAATGCATGGGCGGCGTGCGTCTGCCCGACGGCACGCTGGCGGGCAGCACCCTGACCCTGGACCAGGCGCTGCGCAACCTGGTGGGACTGGGACTGGACCTGGCCGACGCGTCCAAGCGCGTGTCGACCAATGCCGCCGATTACCTGGGCCTGGAAGAACGCGGCCGGCTGGCCCCCGGTACTTACGCCGATCTGGTGGTACTCGATCGCGATCTCAAACTCAAAGCTGTGTATATAGAAGGAGAAATCTGTGACCTCAATGATGCTTAAAGAAGCCATTTCCGCCGCCGAATGCGTCGCCCTGCAACTGGCCAGCGACACGGAACGCTACGCGGAACTGGGCCGCAAATTGAGGAGCACCTCGTTCTCGACCGCGCTGACCATCGCGCGCGGCAGCTCGGACCACGCCTGCAACTACGTCGCCTACCTGATCATGGCGCGCCTGGGCCGTGTCGTCGCATCCTTGCCGATGTCATTGGTGACCCTGAACAAGTCACCGCTGGTGACGCGCGACACCCTGGCCATCTCGATCTCGCAATCGGGCCAGAGCCCTGACGTGGTCGAGCCGATCCGCTACTTCCGCGACGGCGGCGCCACCACCGTGGCCCTGGTCAACGATATCGAGTCGCCGCTGGCGCACGCCGCCGAATGGGCCATGCCCCTGCGCGCCGGCAAGGAACAAAGCGTCGCCGCGACGAAGAGCTTCATCACCAGCCTGGTCGCCGGCGCGCGCATGGTGGCACAGTGGCAGAACGACCCTGAACTGCAGGCCGGCCTGGAAGCGCTGCCTGAAGCGCTGCTCGAAGCGACCCGCGTCGACTGGTCGCCCGCCATCGACGTGCTGGCTCCGGCCCGCAACATCATGGTCGTGGGACGCGGCATCAGCTTCCCCGTGGCGCTGGAAGCGGCGCTGAAATTCAAGGAAACCTCGGCCCTGCAGGCGGAAGCCTTCAGCGGCGCCGAAATCAAGCACGGCCCGATGGCCCTGATCGAAGACGGTTACCCGCTGCTGATTTTCGCCACGCGCGGCCCGACGCAAGCCGGCCTGCTGCAGCTGGCAACGGAGATGCGCGGCCGTGGCGCCAAGGTCTTGCTGGCGGCGCCAAGCGATGTGGCCGAGCGCGACCTGACCCTGCCCGTGGCGGCCACGCCGGACCTCGACCCGATCGTCGCCATCCAGTCCTTCTACGTGATGGCGGCGAAACTGTCGGCCTCGCGCGGCATGGACCCGGATGCGCCGCGTCACCTGAGCAAGGTCACGAAAACCAATTAAGCAGTACCCGGCAACCCGCCCCCGGCACGGGGCGGGGCTGCCGGCAGAAGCACCCGAATATAAGCGACGGCAAGGGCATGTACCCGCGCCGCAGACTCATGGACATTGGAGCGCCACGCTCCAGGATAAAAATGACGATCAAGAGACTGTTGGCGGTTGTTGCCTGCGCGGGCCTGCTCGCGCCGCAGGCATGGGCTGCCGAGAAAATCGAATTCTGGACCTTCAGCATGAAGCCCAAGTTCACGCCGTATTTCAATGCGGTGGTGGCGCGCTATGAGGCGCAGAATCCCGACGTCAAGATCGAATGGATCGACTTCCCGTGGGACGTCATCCAGACCAAGCTGGTCACGCGCATCGTGGCCGGCACGCCGCCCGCGCTGGTCAGCCTGAACGTGCCCTGGGCCGACGAATTTGCGCGCGACGGCTTGCTCACGCCCGTCGATGGCCTGATCAAGGAAGCGCGCGCCAGCTACATTCCCAGCGCCCTGGACGACTTGCGCTTCAAGGGCCGCACCTACGGCTTCCCCATGTACAGCAATGTCGCGGTGATCGCCTTCAATACCGCCATTTTCAGGCAGGCGGGACTCACGCGCGGCCCCGCCAGCCTCGATGAACAACTGGCGTACGCGCGGCAGATCGCGCAACGCACGGGCAAGGCCGGCATCGCCCCCGCCCTGTCGAAGATCGATGGCCTGTTCATGCAGCAGGGCCTGGCCGTGATTAGCGACAACCGCGCCGTCTTCAATTCGCCGCAGCACGTGGCGCTGGTGCAGAAACTGGCCGACACCTATAAAGTGGGCGGCCTGCTGAAGGAAAGCCTGTTCGCCGAAGACAATTTCCCCGCCGTGATCGACGCCTACAAGGGCGGCCGCCTGGGCATGCTGCTGGCGCCGCCCACAGCCATGCAGCGCATCCGCGGCGATGCGAAAGACATCTACGCCATCACCGACGTGGCGCCCGCGCCGCTGGGCCCGACCGGCATCGCCGACGGCGGCTGGCTGGTGCACTTCGCCATTCCGAAAGGCGTGCCGGCGCGCCAGCGGCCATCGGTCGGCAAGTTCGCGCGCTTCCTGACGAACGACGAGAACCAGCTGGCCTTCGCCAAGCAGGCCAGCGTCTTCCCCACCACAGTGAAAGCGGCGGCCGACCCGTTCTTCCTCGCCACGCCGCAGAACGCGGGTGCGGCCGAAAAGGCGGTGGCCGCCGGCGCCCTGTCGATGGGCCACTCGCGCACCCTGTACGTGGCCGGCATCGACGACTACGACGAGTTGCGCCGCTCGCTGGTGAAAGCCGTCGAGGCGGGCGTGACGGGCAAGCAGGATGTGAAGCAGGCGCTGGACCAGGCCGTCGCCATCTGGAACCGCAAGCTGGCCACCCTGCCGCGCCACTGAGGACGCCATGAAACTTACCCACCGCCATACCATGCAAGCCTGGCTTTTCCTCACCCCCGCCCTGCTGCTGCTGGCCGCCTTTTCCTTCTGGCCCGTCGGCTATGGCTCCGTGCTGGCCTTCACCGATTACAGCCTGATACGCGAGACGCGCTTTGTCGGCCTCGATAACTTCCGCTACATCTTCAACAACGAGATGTTCGTCTCGGGCCTGAAAAACTCGCTGATGTTTTTGCTGATGGTGCCCTTCGTGCAGGTGGGCGCCATCGTGCTGGCCGTGCTGGTGAACAACCGCCTGCCCGGCATCCGCCTGTTCCGCGCCGCCTTCTACGTGCCCGTGGTGACCACCGTTTCCGTGGTCGGCATCATGTGGGGCTTCATGTTCCACGAACAGGGCGCGCTGAACTACGTGATGATGACCTTGAAGCTGGTGAACGCGCCCGTGGGCTGGCTGTCGAACGACAGCCTGGCCCTGTTTGCCGTGATGTTCGTCACCCTGTGGCGTGGCCTGGGCTGGTACATGGTGATGTATCTGGCGGCCCTGCAATCGATCCCGTCGGACATGCAGGAAGCGGCCATGCTCGATGGCGCCAACCGCTGGCAGCGTTTCTGGAAGATCACCGTGCCGATGCTGCGCCCCACCATCATGCTGTGCTCCATCCTGTCCGTGCTGGCGGCCCTAAAGGCTTACCAGGAAGTCGATGTGCTGACCCAGGGCGGCCCGATGAATTCCACCTTCACGGCGCTGTACTACGCGTATGACCAGGGCCTCAAGCACTTGAAACTGCCGCGCGCGCTGGCGGCCAGCTTCGTCGTCTCGCTGTTCTGCATCGGCATCGCCCTGCTGTGTCTGCGCTACCTCAAACCCAAGCACCGCTGACAGGGAATGACCATGACAACCCGTTCCCTGAAAACGCGCCTGCACGTACTGGGCCACTATGTCGTGCTGTGCGCGATCGCCGTCGTCTGCGTCTTCCCCTTCTGGTGGACCCTGGTGACGGCCATTTCCACGGAAGGCAATATCTTTGCCTTCCCGCCCACCTTCTGGCCGAAGGCGCCGTCCTTCGACAACTTCATCGAAGTGTTCAATGCGATCCCGATCTGGTCGTTCTTCAAGAACTCCGTGCTGATCGCCGTGTTTACCGTTTTCTGGAAACTGCTGCTGTGTTCACTGGCCGCGTATCCGCTGGCGCGCCTGAAATTCCGTGGCCGCAAGCTCGTGTTCGGCCTGATCCTCGCCACCCTGGTGCTGCCGTCCGAGGTCAACTTCCTCGTCAACTTCATCACCATCACGCAAATGAGCCTGGTCGATACCTACACGGGCGTGATCCTGCCCAACGTGGTGACGGCCGTGGCCATCTTGCTGCTCAAGCAGGCGTTCGAGGAAGTGCCGCAAGACCTGATCGACGCGGCGCGTGTCGATGGCGCTACCGAGTGGGTCATCTTCAGCCGCATCATGCTGCCGCTGATTACGCCATGGCTGGCCACCGTCGGCATCCTGACGGCCGTCGAATCGTGGAATGAATACATCTGGCCCTCCATCGTCATGAGCAAACCCGATGAATTCCCCCTGTCGGTGGGCGTGCTGTACTTGCGCGGCACCTTCGGCAGCAGCACGCGCGTGATCGCCGCCGGCACCCTGATCACCATCGTGCCGACCCTGCTCGCCTTCCTGTTTACCCAACGCTTCTTCATGCGCGGCATGGACGGCGCAGTCAAATGAAAACGTCTCTCGATAAGGAAGCCCCCATGCACGACCAGCGCATCAGCATCAGCAAAAAAGTCCGCAGCCCGATTTCCTGGGTGCCCACCTTGTACTTCGCCCAGGGCTTGCCGTTCTACGCCGTGGCCCTGGTGGCCGGCCTGATGTTCAAGAGCATGGGCGTGCCGAACGACCAGATCGCCCGCTGGACGGGCCTGATCGGCTTTGCCTGGGTCTTCAAGTCGCTGTGGAGCCCCTTCCTGGAACTGGCGTCGAGCAAGAAGACCATGGTGGTGCTGTTCCAGTTCGCCGGTGGCCTGAGCCTGGGCCTGATCGCGCTGGCCCTGCAAACGCCGCTGTGGTTCGCCGCCTGCATCGCCGTGCTGTTCGTCGCCGCGCTGGCCTCGTCCACGCACGACATCGTCTGCGACGGCCTGTATATCGCCAGCCTGTCGGACAAGCAGCAGGCAGCCTACGCGGGCTGGCAAGGCGCCTTTTTCAATGCGGGCAAGTTCATCTCGCTGGGCGGCCTGGTGATCCTGGCCGGCTACCTGGAGAAAAAAATCGGCATCAAGCCCGCCTGGTCGGTGATCTTCCTGATCATCGGCGCCATGATGCTGTCGCTGGCCGCGTACCACCTGTGGGCGCTGCCGCAGGTGCGCAATGCAGCCGTGGCCGACAAGAGCGTGGCCGGCATCAGCCGCACCCTGTGGGACGTGCTGGTGGACTTCCTGAAAAAGCCCGGCATCTGGGGCATGATCGCCTTCATCATCCTGTTCCGCGCCGGCGAGGCGCAAGTGCAGACCATCGGCCCGCTGTTCCTGCGCGAAGCACGCGAACTGGGCGGCCTGGGCCTGTCGACGACGGAAGTGGGCGCCGTGTACGGCACGGCCGGCACCGTGGCATTCCTGCTGGGCAGCATCGGCGGCGGCTACTTCACTTCGTGGCTGGGCCTGAAGCGCGCCATGTTCTTCCTGATCCTGGCCATGAACTTGCCGAATCTGGTGTTCTATTACCTGAGCCACAGCATGCCGACCGACCTGACCCTGATCACGGCCGCGCTCAGCGTGGAGATGTTCGGCTACGGCTTCGGCTTCGTCGGCCTGATCCTGTTCATGATGCAGGTGGTCTCCGTCGGCAAGTACCAGACGGCCCACTATGCGTTCGCCACCGGCGTGATGCAGCTGGGCTTCGTGCTGTTCAAGATGATCAGCGGCGACATCCAGACGGCGCTCGGCTACAAGACGTTTTTCCTGTGGGTGCTGGTGTCGGCCGTGCCCGTATTGATCCTGTCGCGCTTCATGCGCATCGGCCCGAAGGATACCTCCGACCAGTCTGACGCTGGCGCCACGTCCGCGCCGGCCAGCGCAAGCTAGGAATCGCACAGTCCATGGCACACATCGCATTAAAGAATATCGTCAAGCTGTATGACGACAAGCACCCGGTCATCCACGGCATCGACCTCGATATCCGCGACGGCGAATTCGTCGTCTTCGTGGGGCCCTCCGGCTGCGGCAAATCGACCCTGCTGCGCATGATCGCCGGGCTGGAAGACATCACGGATGGCGAGCTGCATATCGGCGGCAAGCTGGCCAACGATATCGCGCCGGCCGAGCGGGGCCTGGCCATGGTCTTCCAGAGCTACGCCCTGTACCCGCACATGACGGTGTACGAAAACATGGCCTTCGCCCTCTCCCTGGCGGGACACAAGAAGGCCGAGGTGCGCGCCGCCGTCGAGCGCGCGGCCGACATCCTGCAGATCACGCCACTGTTGAAACGCAAGCCGAAGGACCTGTCGGGCGGCCAGCGCCAGCGCGTGGCCATCGGCCGTGCCATCGTGCGCAAGCCACAGGTTTTCCTGTTCGACGAACCGCTGTCGAACCTCGACGCGTCGCTGCGCGTGCAGATGCGCGTGGAAATCTCGCGCCTGCACCAGGAACTGAAAACCACCATGATCTACGTCACGCACGACCAGGTTGAGGCGATGACCCTGGGCGAGCGCATCGTCGTCTTCAATGGCGGGCGCATCGAGCAGGTGGGCAGTCCGCACGCGCTGTATAACAATCCCGGCAACCTGTTCGTGGCCGGCTTCCTCGGCGCGCCGAAGATGAACTTCATCGCTTGCACGGCCGTTGCCAGCGGCCCCGGCTCGGTGGCCGTGCGCCTGCCCGGCGGCGCCGTCATCGACGTCGAGGCGCAGGGCGGGAGCGTGGCGCCGGGCGACGGGCTGACCCTGGGCGTGCGCGCCGAGCATGTCAGCCTGCAGCACGGGGACAATGCGGACGGCAACGTGATCGACGCGGCCGTCAGCCATGTCGAATACCTGGGCGACGTGGCCATCGTCTACGCCAGCATGCCAGGCGTGGCCGAGATGCTGGCCGTCAAGCTGCCGGCCGAGGAAGGCTTGCGCCAGGCGGGCGACGCCATGCGCCTGCACCTGCCAGCGCAGCGCTGCCTGCTGTTCGATGCCGCAGGGCAAGCCCTGGCACGCACGTTTGCCGCACCCGCTCAGCCGTTTATGTGACAATAGCCGTTTTGTATCATGCCGCTTCTGTTTGACTTACGCAGGCAGAACGGCAGAAATGTGTTTTTCGAGCTTCCTTGCCCCTCTGGCAATGCCACTGCACGATGTTGCGGTTGCCAGTGCAGGTGCGTATTTTTGTTATTGATTGAAGGATTGACCATGTCCCAATTCCGTCTTGCCCGTCTTAGCCTGCTCCTGGCCGCCATCGGCCTGAATGTCCTGCCATCCCTGTCGCACGCGCAGGATGCCAAGCCAGCCGCCGCCGCGGCTGCCGCTCCGGCCGAATCGGTGCGCCCTGAAGTGTTCAAGCTGCTCGATCCGACCGCCGTGAAGGCATCGATGGATGCCAAGAACTACGCCGACGTGCAAAGCCGCATCGACCAGGCTGCCGCCATTCCGGCCCTGACGCCGTATGAAACGTTCGTGCTGAACCGCCTGCGCGTGGCATTGGCATCGGCCACCAACAATGCGCCCATGGCCATGACGGCACTGGAAGCGGTGATCGAATCGGGCAAGCTGGAAAAGAACGTCAAGGGCGATTTCATCCAGGCGCTGGCCAACTACCACTACAACGCCAAGGATTACCCGAACGCCATCAAATGGTTCACCCGCTACCAGACGGAAACGGGCGATGTCGCCAGCGTACGCAAGTACATCGTGCGCGCCTATTACCTGGGCAATGACTTTGCGCGCGCAAAGCAGGAATTGTTGGCCGATATCACGGCACAACAGCAAGCGGGCAAGACACCTAGCCTGGAAGAATTGCAATTGCTGGCCAACACGGGCTCGAAAAGCAAGGATCCGGCCACCTACCTGATCGCCATGGAAAACCTGGTGCGCTACTACCCGTCGGACGACTACTGGACCGACCTGCTGGGCCGTTTGCAGGGCAAGGCCGGCTATTCCGACCGCTTCGCGCTGGACGTGCTGCGTCTGCAATTCCAGGCCGTCGGCACCATGTCGCCGCAGGATTACAGCGACATGGCTGAAATCGCCTTGCAAAACGCCTTCCCGACGGAAGCGAAAAAAGTCCTCGACGCCGGCTTTGCCAAAGGCGTGCTGGGCACGGGCGCGAATGCGGCCAAGCACAA
This sequence comes from Janthinobacterium sp. SUN128, assembly GCF_030587275.1. Classification (NCBI taxonomy): domain Bacteria; kingdom Pseudomonadati; phylum Pseudomonadota; class Betaproteobacteria; order Burkholderiales; family Oxalobacteraceae; genus Janthinobacterium; species Janthinobacterium sp. SUN128. The sequence goes on from NZ_JAPWHY010000002.1 coordinate 285,690, forward strand.
GAAACTGCGCGACCAGGCCAACAAGGCTGCCGCCGACGATGCGAAAAACATCGCCAGCGGCGAAGCGTCGGCCATGAAGAGCAAGGATGGCACGGGCTTGATCAATCTGGGCTATGCCTTCGTGACGATGGACCAGTTCGACAAAGGTATCGACCTGATCCAGAAAGGCATCGCCAAGGGCGGCCTGAAACGTGCTGAAGACGCCAAGCTGCGCCTCGGTTACTCCTACGCCATGGCTGGCAAGAAAGATGACGCCATCAAGGTCCTGGAAACGGTCAAGGGCGGCGACGGCGTGGGCGACCTGGCCCGCTACTGGATCCTGTGGCTGAACCGTCCTGCCACGGCAGCGGCGGCACCGGCAGCAGCGGCACAGTAATTCCCGCTCCGTCCAGCATGCGCAAGGCAGTTCCCGGCTCAGGCCGGGGCTGCTTTTTTTTCGACCTTTTTTCATCCTTCCATGCCGCCAGCCACTGTCGCCACCGCCACCGCCGCCGAACGATTGACCAGCCTGGACGCCTTTCGCGGCTTCGTGATCGTCACCATGATCTGGGTCAACTACCTGGCCGGCATGCCCGGCATTGCCTGGTGGCTCGAACATGCGGGGCCGCGCGCCGACGGCATCAGCGCGCCGGACCTGGTCTTTCCCGGCTTTCTGTTCATGGTCGGCATGGCTATTCCGCTGGCCTTGCAGCGCCATTGCGGCCACGTCACGCCAGCCCTGCTGGGACGCCTGCTGTGGCGCTCCGCCAGCCTGATGCTGGCCGGCGTGGTGCTGGCGAACGCCTACCGCTACGATGCGCAGGCGGCGCTGCTGCCGCACGCCGTGTATTTCCTGCTGTTTTATATGGCCATGATCCTGCTGTGGCGCCAGGGTGCGGGCAAGCTTGAGCTGGCCGCGGGCGGCGCCCTGATGCTGTTCCTGCTGGCGACGTTCCGCGGTGAATTGAATGCGGAATTTTCCAGCACCTGGCTGCAACCGTCCTGGTGGGGCATCCTCGGCATGATCGGCTGGTCTTACCTGCTGTGCAGCCTGCTGTACCTGGCATGCCAGGGCAGCGGCACGGCGCTGATGGGCGTGCTTTCCCTGCTGATCGCGCTGTACATGGGCGGCATGGCGGGCAGCCTGGATTTCCTGCCGGCGGGTATCAACGGGTTTGTCAACGTGCCGCAAGTGCTCGGTTCGACGGCGGCGAATGTGCTGGCCGGCACCCTGGTGGGCCGGCTGTTCCTGCGCGGCGCGGCATTGAACCATGCCCAGAGGATACGTTTCATGGCGTGGTTCGCGCTGGGCCTGCTGGTGGCCGGCCTGCTGCTGCGGCCGTATCACCACATCAACAAGATCGCGGCAACGGAATCGTACACGCTCGTGTGCAGCGCCATCATCCTGGCCCTGTTCCTCGTGTTTTATATCGTCATCGACGTGTGGCGCTGGCGCGCCTGGGCGGTGGTGCTATTGCCCGCCGGCACCAATGCCCTGTTCGCCTACATCGTACCCGACCTGTGGCAGCAACTGGCAACCGTGCTGCACCTGCCGCACTTCTGGTGGCCGTATCTTGAAACGGGCGGCGCGGCCGGCCTGTGGAATGCCGCCGCCGTCACCGCCCTGATGCTGCTCTTCACGGCCCTGGCCACACGCTATGGCCTGAAGCTGAAGTTCTAGCGCTAGACCTTGATATAGATCTTGCGCTTGTCCATGCCGTAGGCGATCAGCCAGCACAGCAGCATGAAGCTGACGGCAAACAGCAAGGAGCCCACGCGCGCCGGCGCCCAGCCCGTAAACCACTGCTGATACAGCCACTGGTACAGGTTGCCGCCACCGATGCGCACGGTAAACGCAATGATCACCAGCACTTCCGACACCAAGTAGATGAACAGGGTGTTCTTGCCGAAGACTTCAAAAAAATACGTCCAGCCCGTGATCTTGCGCACGTCGATGATGAACATCAGCAACGCCAGCAGCAGCAAGTCCAGGCCGATACCGAGCATCACGTAAGAGCTGGTCCACAGCTTCTTGTTGATCGGAAACACTTCATTCCAGCACAGGGCCACCGCCACGCAAATGGCGCCGGCCACGGCCAGCTGATACAGGCTCGAGCGCAATTGCACCGGTGCCGCCTGGCGCAGGAAGCTGCCCGCCAGGTAGCCGGCAATCACATTGACAATCGAGGGCAAGGTACCGAGGATGCCTTCCGGATCGAAGGCGATGCCTTCGCCGTGGTACAAATGGCTGTCGCCCAGCAGGATCAGATCCAGCTTGGCCGGCGCGTTGCCGTGCAAGCCGTAGTCGCCCCAGGTCGCCAAGATGGCCCAATAGCCAAGCAAGGCGCAGGCGCTGAAGACCAGCGCGCCCCGCGTCTTCCAGTAATGCAGGATCAAGGCGGCGGCCAGGTAGCACACGGCGATGCGCTGCAGCACGCCGGGGATGCGCGTGTGCGACAGGGGCGACCAGGCGAACTGGCCCGCATCGTCGAGCTTGAAGAAGGGAAACCAGTACAGCAGGAAGCCCAGTAAAAAGATCAGCGCGCTGCGCTTGCACAACTTGGCCAGCACGGCGCCATGGCCCAGGTTTTCATACTTGCCCAGCGCAAAGGCCAGCGCATTGCCAACGACAAACAAAAAGCTGGGAAAGACCAGGTCCGTCACGGTAAAACCATGCCATTCGGCATGCAGGAACGGCGCATACACGCTGCCCCAGTCGCCCGGCGTATTGACGACGATCATCAGGGCGACGGTCAGGCCGCGCAGGACGTCGAGGGCGAGGTAACGCTGGTTCATGGCTGCGCCCCCTTCAGAATAGGCGCCAGGGCCGTGCCCAGCACCTGCTGCGCATCGCCGCTCAATTCCCAGAACATGCCACCGCGCAAGCCCTCGTCGCGGATATAGCGCACTTTACGGGCCACCGATTGCGCATCTTCATAGCTGATGAAAACGCCGCTGTCGCGGTTATACAGATACGGCACTTGCGATGCAGCATTCCAATGGCGCTGGAAACCGCGCGCGCCCTTGCCATCGACCAGATAGCCCTGCTCGAGCAGATGCCGGTACGTGAATGTCGGCGTACCGTCATTGCCGCTGGCCGCGCCCTGGCAAGGCTGGTACAGGCCGTCACCGCGGGGACCGGCGGCGCACTGCTTCCAGCCATAGCCATAGAAGGGCACGCCCAGCACCAGCTTGGCGGCAGGCACGCCGGCGCGCAGGAAGCGCGTCACGGTGGCGTCCGCATGCAGCGCCTTGTCGCGCTGCGGGTCGGCGGGATCCGCATACAGGGGCGCCAGCTGGCCATTCTCGGCATCCCACACGCCACGGTAGTCATACGTCATCAGGTTGATCCAGTCCAGCTGCGCCGCCAGGCGGACGATCCAGCCGGGCGCGGCGTCGCTGTCATCGGTCAGGCTGGCATGCGCGCCAGCGGCGATGGTGATCAGGTAATGGCGGCCGGCCGCCTGCTTGCCAGCCTGGTCGAAGGCGCTGCGCAATTCGGCAACCAGGCGCACATAGTTTTCCTTGTCGTCGCCGCGATGGCAGACCTTGCCTTCGATGCAGGGAATCCCCCCCGTGGCCGGATGTTCCCAGTCGATATCGACGCCATCGAGGCCATGCCGGTGCACCAGCTCCAGCGCGGAGGCGATGAATGCCCGGCGCGCGGCAGGCGTGGCGGCCACGTCTGAAAAGCGGTTCGACCAGATCCAGCCGCCCACCGACAGCAGGACGCGCAGCTGTGGATTGCTGTGCTTGAGAGCATTGAGTTTGCGCAAGTTGTCGGCATCGGCTTGCGGTGCCGGCAGCACGATGCTGCCATTGGCCGGTCGCGACGGCTTGCCGTCCGCATCCAGGCAGGCGCTCACGCCGCCGCCATCGGGCGCGGGATTGCCGTGTTCGCCATCCCAGCAGATGTCGGCGAACGCGTACTGGATCAGGCTGACATTGCCAGCGCGAATATTGTGCTCGTTAACGGGAAAATCGGCCGATTTCCAGCCGGGATAATAAGCCACCACTTCCGGCGCAAAGGCCGGAGCGGCAGGCGCAGCAGAGGCGGCCAGCGGCAGCGCGCAGGCGAAGCAAGCCAGCATTGCGTGTAATGTCATCGGATGTATCCCACCATGTAAAGAAAACCATCTTGCAATAAAAAAATGGCGGAGCCAGCTGCGCTCCGCCATTGTCATGCCATACCGGGTGTCCGCCGGGAGGCATCAACTACATAAAACGTCTTACATCTTGCCTTGCAGTGCCAGGTAGATCTGACGGCCGTTCTTGTAGAACGCGCCTGGCATGTCATCCGAACCTGGGGTCTTGATGGTCGAACGCGACAGTGGATTGTTCAAGTCCTTGCCGTCCAGGGTGATGGCCAGGTTTTCCGTCAACTGGTAGGCGATCGATGCGGACAGGCCGCCGATGCCAGCCTGGTAGGCGGCGCTGCGACGCGAGGTGCCGTTCAGGAATTCCGAACGGTAGCTGTACGTCAGGCGTGCGCTGAACTTGTCGTTTTCAAAGAACGCGCCAATGTTATACGCATTTTTCGAGGTGCCGATCATGGTGCATTCGCCGAAATCACCGCATGGCGAACCCTTGACGTTGCCCGTTTCCTTGCCATCGGTATAGGTGTAGTTGGCGTTCACACCGAAGCCTGCTGGCAACGCTTGCACATACGACAGTTCCAGGCCTTTGACTTCCGCCGTGGTATTGGTTGGCGTGCCAACTTCATACTGGGTGAACTTGTTCTGCAACTGGTTGTAGAACGTCGTCACACCTTTGCCGTAGGTCACATAACCATCAAGCGACGAGTAGAAGATACCAGCCGAGACCATCGATTTTGGCGCGAAGTACCATTCCACGCCGATGTCGGCGTTGTTCGAACGAATAGGACGCAGGTTAGGATTGCCGGCGTTGCCGTCGAGCTGGTTGTCGCGCAGATCCAGGCCAGCCATCATGCCCAGTTCAGGACGGGCCATGGTGCGGCTGATGCCGAAACGGCCGATGATATCCTTCGTCACATCCAGGCGGAAGTTGGCGCTAGGCAAGAAATCGTTATACGTGTTGGTGTAGTTCTTGATTTCGTACTGGGCAGCCGGGTTCAGCTCGTAGCGGTTGACGTCTTCCTTGGTATGCACATAGCGCACGCCAAAGTTACCCGACAGGCCTTCCGTGCTGAAGTTCGCCATCGCGTAGACCGACTGGGTCGGTTCCTTGATGTTGAACTCGGACTGGCGCAGGTTGCCTTCATACGTGGCGTTATCCTTGAGCCACTTGTTGACGCTCGCTTGCGAGAACGTCCAGTAGCCGGCGCCGTTCACGCCCAGGTCCTTGAAGTTGCTCGGGAACGAGGTCAGGCCATCCATCGGCAGGTTGGCGGTGACGCCCAGCGATGGCTTGGCGACGATGCCGATGGCGGTCAGGTCACGCTTGTGTTCCGCGACGCGGGCACCGAATTCCACCGACGAGATCGCTGGCAAGTCCAGTTTCAGGATACCGTCGATCTGGCCATAGGTTTCCTTGTCGTTCGCGGTGACGTGCGAACCGTAGGTGTAAGGCGTTGCCTGACGGCCGCCGATCGAGAACTTGTTCGCGCCCGGGGTATCGTAGATCACGCCATGGCTGGCGCCGTTCTGGGTGTAGCCGCCGCCCGTCCAAGGCATCCAAACGCCCAGCGCGCCGCTTTCCGTGTTGCCCACGCCCTTGGTCGTGCCGACTTTGCCCGAGAAGGTCAGGCGGTCATTGACGCGGTATTTGGCATCGACGTTGAAGAAGTCGGACTTGCTTTCCGCCACAGGACGGCTGAACTCTTCCTGCACTGCGCTGGAATAGCCGGCGCAGATGGCGCCGCAATTGGCTGGCACGGTGGTGTGCAGGCCGGTAACGATACCACCCTTGTAGGTGCCGCTGACGTTGCCGACAGGATAACCACCCTTGCTGCCCGTTTCCAGGCCCACGGTCTGGATGAAGTTATGGTTGATGTTAGGGGCGTCGAGTTCGGAATGGAACAGGGTGAAGTCCAGGGTCAGCGCGCTGCTCGGCTTGATCTGCACGTCGATCAGGCCGCCCTTGCGGGTGCGTTCCTGTTCGAACCAGGCGGTGCCGCCCATGTAGTTGACGCGGCCACCGGCCGAACCTGGCAAGGCGCCAGCGACTGCCGAATCCGCGGCAACGCCGTCATACCAGACGCCATTTTCCTGGCCGACGCGGCTCAGTTTGCGCTTCTGATAAAAGCCCTGCAGCATCACACCCATGGTGTTGTTATCGTTCTTCCAGTTCAGCATGCCGCTCACTTGCGGATCTTTCTTGCCCGAGTTGGACGAGTACACGGCGCCCAGGCTGACCTGGCCCGTAATTTGTTTCTTGAAGTCCAGCGGTTTGCGCGATTCGATATCGATCACGCCCTGTGCGCCGCCTTCCAGCAGGTTCGCTTGCGAACCTTTGTGCACGGTGACGCGGCCGATCAGTTCGGAAGGGAATAGCGAGAAGCTGACGCTGCGGCCACCGCCGATGATGTTGTCGGCAAACCAGTCGCCGCTGCTGACCGAGTGGCCATTGAAGGTGGTCAGGGTCAGGCCGAACGGTGTGCCGCGCAGTGCCACGCGGTCATTTTCGCCAAAGCTGCCTTCGTTGCCGCCTGCGGCGGCGACGCTGACGCCGGGCACGCGTTGCAGCGAGTCGGCGATGTTTTTGTCAGGCATCTTGCCCACGTCTTCAGCCGTGATCACTTCGACCAGGCTGTCGGAATTGCGTTTTTGGTTCAAGGATTGTTGCAGCGATGCACGGATACCCGTCACGACGACGGTCTGGCCTTCGTCAACTTCGGCCGCCGCTGCCGGCTTGGCTGCCACGGCTTCCTGCGCATGCGCCGAGAAACTCGCGCCTGCCATCAACATAGCCACAGCAGCGGCGATAGGCGTCAAATTGCGTGCTGCAGAGCTAGCTGTCAAATTGCGTTTCATGTACTCCCCCTTGATTTAGGCTCCAGGATTGGATCCTTTTCATTTTTAATGTAGGTCTTCTTTCCAGCCGCCCACTCTCGCCGGCATGCTGCAGACCCTTCGGCACAACCACTTACAAAACCAATTCAACGCCAATATACTACTATCCAATACCAGAACACTACCAGTTGCAACTTTTTTTTTATAACGTTGCTTGAATCACACAGACCACTTTATCTAAATCAATCCGTAGCCCGTATGAGCGGGCTAAATCTCAGCGAAGCCAGGCATAAATTGCTGGCATGACAATTCAAATTGGTTTTATAACGGCCTTTTTTGGTATTATCCAGCGACACAAAACAGATACAGAGCGCGTCTGCAACGCGCCGTAACGGAGACCCTCAGCGTATGACAACCCTGGCTCACATCATGCAAGGCCTGGGGCAGACGAGTAGCCTGCCCCTGTACCAGCAACTGCAGCGCGCGCTGCGCGAAGCGATCGACAAGCGCATCCTCGGCCCCGAGGAAGCCTTGCCGGCCGAGCGCCAGCTGGCCAGCGACCTGTCCGTCTCGCGCATCACCGTGCGCAAGGCCATCGATGGCCTCGTCAACGAGGGCTTGCTGGTGCGGCGCCCCGGCTCGGGTAATTTCATCAATACGCGCATCGAGAAAAATTTCGCCAAGCTGACCTCGTTTTCCGAGGATATGCGGGCGCGCGGACGCACGCCGCGCAGCGTGTGGCTCAAGCGCGCGGAGGGCACCGTCACGCCGGAAGAGGCCTTGCGCCTGCGGCTGTCGCCGGGCGCGCCCGTGTACCGCTTCCACCGCATCCGCTATGCGGACGAGGTGCCGATGTGCCTGGAATACGCGACCATCGTCGCCAGCTGCCTGCCGAACCTCGACGCTGTCGATATCTCCATGTATGACGCGCTGGAACAGGCGGGCAACCGGCCCGTGCGCGCCTTGCAACGGCTCAGCGCCTTGTTGTTGACGGGGGAACAGGCCAGCCTGTTGCAGGCGGAGGAAGGCGACGCGGGATTGTCGGTGGAAAGACTGGGCTTTTTGCGCGATGGCCGCGCCGTGGAATTTTGCCGCTCCTACTTCCGCGGCGATATGTATGATTTCGTGGCTGAATTAAGTACCAATTAATACCAGCTGCCCGAATTTCTGAATACCAGATAAAACCACTTATTGCAGTGCAATATATATGCCGGCATCGCGGCTATATATGCACGGCAATGGTGCAATCATCGGCGGCGATTATGTGGCTGCCTGCGCGGAATATAAAATAAGAGCGCGCAATACGCTTTTTGCGCATTGCAGCAAAACGGTGACTACCCGTCAGGAAGCGGGCGCGGCGCAGCGGCCCACGCACAGCAAAATCACGCCCAGCGCCACGCACAGCCAGCCGAATAGCGGCCGCAGCCATCCGGCCCAGGTCGCGACGCTCGGGTGCGCCGGCAGCGGCGCCAGCAAGGTACTGCCCGGCATGGCGCTGCTGGCCCGCTCCGCCAGCACGCGTCCATACGCATCGCTGACAGTCAGCACACCCTCGCGCGCCGCGCGCAGCACGGCATAGCCGTTTTCCACGCCGCGCACCACCGTCATGCGCGCCCCCATCCAGGCGTCCAGCTGGAAATCCCAGGCCGGCACCAGCATCGCCTGCGCCCCGGCCGCGCCATACGCCTGTCCCAGGGGTGCGAAATGCATGTCCTTGCAGATGGCCAGTCCCATGGCCATCCCCGCTACCGGCTGCACGGCATAGGCGCTGCCGGCAAGAAACTCGCGCTCGGGCGGCGCCAGATGATGTTTTTGATAGCTGACAGGCGCCGCGCCATCGGGCGCGAACAGCCACGCCAGGTTGCGCCGGCCGGCAGCGTCCTGCACGCCCAGCCCCAGGGTGATCCACACGCCCGTGCTGCGCGCCAGCGCCTGGAAACGCTGTTGCACGACGTCCGCCTGCGCTGGGGCCAGCACGGCTATTTTTTCCGGCAACAGCACCAGCCTGGCGCCCTGCCCGGCCAGTTCTTCGACATGGCGCGCGTACTGGTTCCAGATGGCTTGTGCGCGCGCTGGCGGCGTGGCCGGGCCGATAAAGTCATCGATGGCTACCAGGCCCGCCAGTGGCCCTGCCGGCGCAAGTGCCGGAGCGCCCTGCACGCGCCAGGCGCCGCCTGCCCAGGCGGCCGCCAGCAGCAGCGCGGTGGCACCGGCCGCTGGCGCATACGCGCGGCCGCCTGCCAGCAGCAAGGCCAGCGCGGATGGCGCCAGGCACAGAAAAAACAGTAGGCCAGGCACGCCCGCCAGGGCCGCCACCTGCAGCACGGCAAGGTTATCCGCTTGCGAATACGCGAGGCTGCCCCAGTTACCATCCGGCAGCAAGGCCGCCATCAGCGTATCGATGGCCACCCACAGCACGGGATACGCCAGCACCGTCCAGGGCGCCCGGTAGCGCAGCACGAGGCGCCGTGCGGCCAGCACCACCAGCAGCCACAACAGTGCCTTGACGGTGATCACGGCCAGCACGGCCGGCAAGGGCATGAGCAGGCGGAAATAGGCAAAGTTCGATGACAGGCCGAGCACAGCGGCCAGGAACGTCATCCAGGCCGCATCGCGGCGCGACGAGCGCAGGGCCAGCCACAGCACGGGCAGCGGCGCGCACCAGGCCAGCCAGCCCAGCGGCTGCGGTCCCAGCACCCAGTACAGGGGCAGGCCCGCCGCCAGCGCGGCGGCGGTTTGCAACAGGCGCTGGCGCAGCGCGGTGCCGCCGACAGCCGAGGTAGTCAAGGTCGGGAACATGCTCATGCTTTCAAGGGGAGCCAGATTTCCACGCCGCCGATGCCGCTGGCGGGATCGAAATGCTGGTCGTAGCGTTCAAAATCGGGCGCGTCGGCCACTTCCAGGCCGGACTGGGGCAGCCATTCGTTCCACACCGTGTGCCAGGTGGCGCGGATGGTGGAAATATGCCCGCGGTGATGAAACACGGCGTAGCGCTGCGGTGCGATGCGCAGCCGCGTCCAGTTCTCTGGGGCCTGGGAAAAGTCGCTTACCGGCATGGCGCACAGGTAGTCGAAATTGCCCGCGTCGTCATTGTTGCAGCACACGCCATACACCAGTTGGCCGGGCGCCACATGGGGCAGGAAGCGCTGCCACAGGGCGGGGATGCCGGCAGCCGTTTCTGCGCGATAACGTTCGACGAAGCCCGCCACCAGCAAGGCGGGGCCCTGCTCGAAACGGGGTGCTTCCAGAGGCACGCCCGTCGCCACATCCATTTTGATGGCGTCCACCAGCGCGAGGTTGCCGACATGGCGCTGGGCCCGTACCCGCTCCGGCGTGATCTGGAACTGCTCGCGGAAGGCCCGCGTAAATGCCTCATGGGAACTGTAGCCCGCTTCCAGCGCGACGGCGAGGATGTCTTGCGCGCCCTGCGCCAGCGCGCGGGCCGCCTCGCTGAGCCGGCGCGCCCGCACATAGCGCATCACGGAATGGCCCGTGGCCAGGCCAAACGCACGCGTCAAGTGACATGGCGAGGCACCGCCCACATTGGCGATGTCGCCGAGCGAGATATTCTCCGCATAATGCGATTCGATATACCAGAGTGCCTTGGCCAGATAGTGCATGAATGCTTCCCGTTGAACGAGCAGCGACTGTAGCATTTTCGGGGGAAGTGGATTTGACTGGAATTGCGCAATACGGGCTTACTTCCGGGTGCGCTTTTCGTACACCAGCTGGCCGCTGCTGATGCGGGCCAGCTCGGCCATTTCCTGGGCCAGGAAGGCAAGCAGGTCGTCGATGCTGACGACGCCGGAGAGCGCGCCCAGGCTGTTGACCACGGGCAGGCGGCGGATGCCGTTGACGCGCATGCGTTCGATGATGTCATAGACGTCCTCGTCTTCGCTGGCGGTCAGCAGCTGCGCGCTCATGATGTCGCCCACCAGCAGGCTGGCGGGGTCGAGGCCCAGGGCAATGACGGAAATGACGATGTCGCGGTCGGTGAGGATGCCGATGGGGACGCGCTCGCCGTTCGGCTGCTCGGCCACGATCAGGTCACCCACGTGGTGCTGGCGCATCAGCAGCGCCGCGTCTTGCACGCTGGTGTCACGCTGGCAATGGATGGTGTGCAGGGTACAGATGTCGCCGATGCGCATGTCGCCACTCCGTTTGAGGCCGAGTGTCCACGCTACGCCAGCCCGCCGTGGCGGGTTTGAGGCACATCAATGAAACGGGTCTTACTTTTCTTCGGGAGGCGGCAGGAAGCAGGCTTCGACGATTTGCAGGTCATTATCCTTGGCGAATTCGCGCACGAAGTGAAACGCCATCGGCTCGATCTCGCGCAACTTCGTGTTGACCACCACCGACTTGACGCCATTGACGACGGTCGGGCGCACGTAGGGCGAATACTGGAGGTGCGCATTGCGCCCGCCACCTTCGGGATTGAAACAGGACATCACTCCGCAAAGGCGCTCGGCCCAATCGCTGGGTCGGAATTGCTTGCCATTGCTGGTGAGACCAAGGATGAAGAACTCGTCTGAGAGTTCCCCTGTTTTTTGAGATAACTCGGCCATGTGGCTTGTCGGGACTGGATTGCGTGAATGGCCCCGGCGGGTAAGCCGGGCTGGTAATTCAACTACGTTTGCTGCGGTAAGCCAGTATTATATCTTATAGAAGACTTGGGTTCTACCTCGATCTGCCCTGACTATGCAAACAGGGGCCGGCACGCCTTGCGCGCCAGCCCCTATTTTAACCTTGTTCCACGCGCAAGGCGCATGGATGGCGCATGTGCGCCCGCGTCAGCCGAGGAAAACGGCGCCCGACATCAACAGCAGCAGCAGCATCCACAGCAGCAAGGCGCGCCACACGAGGCCCACAGTACTCTGCAAGGCGCGCGCGCCCGGCTCTTCGCCTGGCAGGATATCGCTTTCGCTGTCGCTGTCATCGACGGCCATGTCCGGCGTGACGAGCACGCGGGCCGCCGTTTCCGCTGGCGTGCCCAGGCGTACGCCCATGGCGCCGCCGCCGGCAGTCAAAATGATGCCGATGGCCTCGTCCTGCCAGCGCTGGGCGAAGTTGCGCCAGGCGTAGATGGCATCCTCGAAATTGCCGACCACGGCAAACGCCACGGCCGTCAGGCGCACGGGAATCCAGTCGATCCAGTAAAAGGCGCGCGCGGCGAACTGGCCGAAGGCTTCATTGCGCATGTGCTCGGGTTCGTTCCAGGCGCGCGCCAGGTATTCGGCCACGCGGTACATCACGGCGCAGGCAGGGCCCAGCGGCATGAGGAACCAGAAGAACACGCCAAATACATTGCGGTGCGTGGTGACCAGGGCTTTTTCCACGGCGATGCGGGCGATTTCGCTCGCTTCCATGCCCACCGTGTCGAGCTTGGTCCACTCGGCTAGCAAGGTGCGCGCGGTCGCTTCGTCGCCGGCGCTCAGGGCCAGCTGGATCGACGTGAAGTAATGGCTGTAGTGGCGGAAGCCCAGGGTCAGGTAGACGATGAGGACGTTCCAGGCAAAGGCCAGCAGGGTCAGCTGATAATGCTGCAAGAGCCAGTAAATGCCGGCCGTCGGCACCATCAGCACGCCGATCATGAGGAACCAGCCCATGCGGCCATGGTTGGCGTGGCCGGCATTGAACCAGGTCTCCATGCGCATTGCCAGGCTCTTGATTTCGGCGTAGATCGGATTGTCCGCGCGCAAAGGTTTGAGCTGCTCGATCAGCAATGCGCAAAGTATGGAGAGAAATGTCATCAAACGTCCTTTTTGTCTTTTTCAGCAATACCGCAATGCCCGCTACGATAGCGCAGTGCAGTGCTGGAATCAAACTTATTACGTGCGGGGCGCCATTTTACGCGCGCAAGAGGTGAAACAGATTGCGCAGCATGCCGGCGGTGGCGCCCCAGATGTAGAAGCGCTCGTACGGCATGGCGTAGAACGAGCGCCGTCCGCCGGGCAACTCCACCGACAGGCGCTGATGGTTGAGGCCATCCATGAGGAAGACCAGCGGCACTTCGAAGATTTCCGCCACTTCGGACGGGTCGGCGCGCAGCTCGAACGGCGGCGTCACCAGCCCCACCACGGGCGTGACCTGGTAGCCGGTACCCGTCAGGTAATCGGGCAGGCAGCCCAGCACTTCGATATGCTCGCGCGCCAGGCCCACTTCTTCTTCCGTTTCGCGCAAGGCCGTGGCGATGGGCGACGCATCGAAGGCTTCGCTGCGCCCGCCTGGAAAGCTGACCTGGCCCGCATGGCTGCTCAGGTGGTCCGTACGCATGGTCAGCAAGATGGTCAAGCCCTGTGGCCGTTGCACCAGGGGAATGAGCACGGCGGCGCGCACGGGCACGGCACGGGCGGAAAGAAAATCCTGGGTAATCTCGGGCTGCCAGTCAGGCTGTTCGGCCAGGCGCTGGCGCAGCCAGGCAGGCGTCAGGCGCACGGCGTCCAGCGCCGCCTCGCCGGCGATCGAATCGATGGCGAGTTGTTTTGGATCAAATGCGATAGTGGCCATGGCAGCTTGCCTCAATAGCAATTCAGAATAAAAAAAGGGGCACCATAACAGGCACCCCTTTTCCCAACGCAGACGCTGATATTACGCGCTTGCTTTCGCCACAACGCGGCGATTTGGCAATTTTTCTTTGATACGCGCCGATTTACCCGAACGCTCACGCAGATAGTACAGCTTGGCGCGGCGAACGTCACCACGGCGTTTCACTTCGATCGAAGCGATCAGCGGCGAGTACAGTTGGAACGTACGCTCAACGCCTTCGCCGGACGAGATCTTGCGAACGATGAAGTTCGAGTTCAGGCCACGGTTACGACGGGAGATAACGACGCCTTCGTAAGCCTGGGCGCGCTTGCGCGTACCTTCGACTACGTTGACGCTGACGATAACGGTATCGCCTGGTGCGAATTCAGGAATGGTTTTACCCAGACGAGCAATTTCTTCCTGCTCTAATTGTTGAATCAAGTCCATTTTTATAACTCCGAAAACCATCATGCCGGCGCACTGTGGATAGCAAGTATCCGCCCGGTAGAGGATGGGTATTACCAATTTGGGCAACATGCCCGGCACTGCAAGGCCACCCTGCTTGCCGTCCGAAAACGGCTTACAGGCTGGCCAGGAATTTTTCGTCGGTCTTGCTGAGCAAGCCGGCGGCACGCGCGCTAACCAGCAGGTCAGGCCGCTTTGTCGCGGTCGCTTCCAGCATGCGCTGGCGGCGCCACTTGACGATCTCGGCATGATTGCCACCCATCAAGACGGGCGGCACGGCCATGCCTTCATATGTTTCCGGCCGCGTGTAGTGCGGCGAATCGAGCAAGCCATTGACGAAGCTGTCCTCGATGGCCGATGCCTCGGTGTTCAAGACACCCGGCAACAGGCGGATCACCGCATCCATCAGCGCCATGGCAGGCAATTCACCGCCCGACAGGACAAAGTCGCCGACGCTGATTTCTTCGTCGACGCAACGGTCCAGCAAACGCTGGTCCACGGCTTCATAGCGGCCACACAGGATAACCAAACCAGGTTCGGCTTTCAGTTGCGTAACGCGCTCGTGCGTCAACGGACGGCCTTGCGGCGACATGAACACCACGCGGGGCGCCGCCAGACCGAGATCGGTCTGGCGTTGCTTCGCAGCATGAATTGTCGCTTCGAGGGGACGGGCCATCATCACCATGCCGGGGCCGCCGCCATACGGGCGGTCATCCACGGTACGGTGATTGTCGGTCGTGAAATCACGGGGATTCCACAGCGACAAGCCACATTTCCCCTGCTCGAAGGCGCGCCGGGTCACACCCGACTGCGTCAGCGCGGCAAACATTTCCGGGAACAGGGTCACGACATCAAATTGCATCGTTCACCATCCTGCAAAGTTTGCCCGGCGCAAAGTTAAGCGCAGGCGGTTTAATAATCGAGGCCCCAGTCGACCGTGATCTTGCTGGCAGCCTTGTCAACGTTAATGACAAACTGGCCAACAAACGGGATCAGGCGCTCAGGCGCCTTTTCAACGGTCTCATCGGCAGTGGCGACGGGCGTAACGCGCAAGATCGACTGCGGACCATTGCTCATCATGTCGTGCACTGTGCCGAGGCACTCGCCTTGCAAATTCTCGACTGTCAGTCCGATCAGATCGGACCAATAAAATTCATCGGCCGTCAGCGTCGGGAAATGGCTACGCGGAATTTGCACAGAGACGCCTTTCAGCGCTTCTGCGGCATCCCGCCCGACCACACCCACCAGCTGGGCCACGACGTCGCCGCCGTGTAACTTCGCTTGCCTGACTTGAACATCATGCAAGGTCGGTTTATCAAACCACCAGGTTTTGACGCTTAATAATGCATCCGCATCTTCGGAGAAAGGAGTGATCCTGACTCCGCCAGCAATGCCATAAGCACCGGAGACATAGCCTACCTGTACCAGGTCATCGGGGACTTTCACCCCGGATGCAGTCTTGACCGTCAAACCAGTGATCTAATTAAGCTGCTGCTTTGTTGTTGCTGGCTACCAGGCGAGCAACGGTTGGCGACAATTGTGCGCCAACGCCTTGCCAGTAGGCCAGACGGTCTGCGGTGATACGCAGTGGAACTTCGCCACCTTGCGCCATCGGGTTGTAAAAACCGATACGCTCAATGAAGCGACCATCGCGGCGATTGCGCGAATCAGTAGCGACGATGTTGAAGAACGGGCGCTTCTTGGCGCCTCCACGAGCTAAACGAATAACGACCATAATATTTCCAAAAAGTGTGCTGAGGCGGAAAAAGCCGCAAATTATAGCGCGCTTTACCGCCAGGCAGCAAGCGTTATGATGACGGGCGTGTAATTTGGGCTAATCAAACATTATGACCAGTCATGGCCGAAGACGCAATAGGCGCGTGCGTCTATCGTGCCTGCCATGCCACGTCCAGGCGATGATCTTGCACGACAGCATCGCCTGAATGCCGTCTGAAAGTGCTATCGTTGCGGCAAGCAATGACCGATACTGGCAATCTTTACCGATGAGCAACTCTGGAGTCCCATGACCACCGCTACCATTTTGCAACAGTCGCACAAGAACAAGGCATTCACGACACTACTGGCCTTCCTGCTGGGCATGCTGGGCGCCCACCGCTTCTACCTGCATGGCAGCAAAGACCGCTGGGGCTGGCTACACCTGGCCGCCCTGCCCGCCTCCTTGCTGCTGCGCCAGCTGTTTCCCGAAGCGGACTGGTTTTACCAGATTTTGCCGCTGACCCTGTCCGCCCTGGGCGGCTTCCTGGAAGCGCTGGTGCTGGGCCTGATGCCGGACGACAAGTGGGATGCGCGCTACAACGCTGGCTCCGGCCGCCTGTCGGACACGGGCTGGCCCCTGGCCGTGGTGCTGGTCGCTACCTTGATGCTAGGCGCAGGCGTGCTGATCGCCACCATGGCGCGCCTGTTCGACTTGCTGTATACAGGCGGTGCCTACGGTTAATTTCCATGCGGAAAATGACTTCAGATATGGCGCGCCACACGCACATGTAAGTGTTGGTAAGCAATCATGATTTTCCTCTATACTGCATTCACAATGCCGACATTACTGGCACATTTAACACCCCCTAGGAGAAGATCATGATTCGTCGCCCACTCATCCTCGCAGTCGCCGTCACGGCCCTGTTCAGCACCTCCGCCTTCGCGCAAAACTTGTCGCCGAAGGCGCAATACGCCTACGACACCAAGCAAGCCAGCACGCGCTATGCGGACGACAAGAAACTGTGCGCAGAAGAAAGCAGCTCGAAAGCCCGCATGCAATGCCTGCGCGACGCCAAGGGCGAATACGACCAGGCCATCATCAACGCCAAGGCCGCGCAAAAGGCCGGCAATTCGTACGCAGGCCAGAACAACAAGCCAGCCCAACAGCAGATCTGCGCCGAGTGCGGCAAGGTGCTGGCAGTCAACGTCGCTGAAAAAGCGGGCGAAGGCGGCGCCCTGGGCATGATCGGCGGCGGCGTGGCCGGCGCCCTGCTGGGCCGCCAGGTCGGCGGCGGACGCGGCAAGGACCTGGCCACCCTGGCCGGCGCCGCCGGCGGCGCTTTCGCAGGCAAGCAAGTCGAAGGCCACATGAAAAACAGCAAGGTGTGGACTGTCACCGTGCAATACGAAACAGGCGCCAAGGCTGACTTCGCATTTGACCAGGATCCTGGACTGGCGGCTGGCGACTTGGTACGTAATTCCGGTAATGGTATTGCCAGAAGATAAGAACGCAGGCAAAGCGTCCATGGCGGCGTTGCATTGTCTTGTCGCACTAGCGTGCTGCCTGCGACAACGCGCCTTGCCCTGAACGCTTTCCCAAGCATTCTTGATAGAAATAAAAAAAGCGCTGGAGAGTGATCTCCAGCGCTTTTTGCATTCAGCCAGCTTGCACTGGCCAAGCTTCAACTTAAAACTGCTCTTCCGACAAGGCCATCACGCCGGCGCTGCCATCGATGATGGTGGCGCGCAATCCTGGCGCTTGCGACAGGATGTGGTCGGCAAAGAAGCGCGCCGTGGCGATTTTTGCCTTGTAGAACGAAGCGTCGCCGCTGCCCTCGCCCAGCTTTTGCTGCGCCACCACGGCCGCGCGCGCCATTTGCCAGCCGCCCAGCACGATCCCGGCCAGCTTCAAATAGGGCACGCTGCCCGCGAACACGGCCTTGATGTCCGTCTTCATGTTCGCCACCACGTACTCGACCACGGCTTCCAGCGCGGCGCTGCCTTCGGCCAGGTGGCGCTGCATGGCCTGGAAGTCGGCGCCGGTCAGCTCGCCCAACTGGGCTTCCGTGGCGCGCACCTGGGCGATGATGGCTTTCGCCACGGCGCCGCCGTCGCGCACCGTCTTGCGGCCCACGAGGTCGTTCGCCTGGATGGCCGTGGTGCCTTCATAGATGGTGAGGATCTTGGCGTCGCGGTAATGCTGGGCGGCGCCTGTCTCTTCGATGAAACCCATGCCGCCATGCACTTGCACGCCATCGCGCGTGACATCCTGCGACATTTCCGTGGCCCAGCCCTTGATCACGGGCACCAGGTATTCATACGTCGCCAGGCTTTCCGCGCGCACGTCCGCCTCCGGATGGTGGTGCGCCACGTCGCTGATGGCCGCGCCCACGTAGGCCAGCGCGCGCGCCGCCTCCGTCTGCGAGCGCATCGACATCAGCATGCGGCGCACGTCCGGGTGGTGGATGATGGGCACCGGGCCAGGCGAGCCCGCCAGGTCGCGCGACTGCACGCGGTCCTTGGCGAACGCCACGGCCTGCTGGTAGGCGCGCTCGGCCAGGCCGATGCCTTGCAAGCCCACGCCGAAGCGGGCCGCGTTCATCATGATGAACATGTATTCGAGGCCGCGGTTTTCCTCACCCACCAGGGTGCCGATGGCGCCGCCGTGGTCGCCAAACTGCAATACCGCCGTCGGACTGGCCTTGATGCCCAGTTTATGCTCGATGGAAACACAGTGGGCGTCGTTGCGCGCGCCCAGGCTGCCATCGGCGTTGACGAGGAATTTCGGCACGATGAACAGCGAGATGCCTTTCACGCCAGCGGGCGCATCCGGCGTGCGGGCCAGCACCAGGTGGACGATATTTTCCGCCATGTCGTGTTCGCCGTACGTGATGAAAATCTTCGTGCCGAACACTTTATACGTGCCATCGTCCTGTGGCACGGCGCGCGTGCGCACGGCGGCCAGGTCGGAACCGGCCTGCGGCTCCGTCAGATTCATGGTACCCGTCCACTTGCCGGACACCAGGTTTTCCAGGTAAACCGCCTTTTGCTCATCGCTGCCGGCCGTCAGCAGCGCTTCGATGGCGCCGTCCGACAGCAGTGCCACGAGGGCGAACGAGATGCTGGCCGAGTTGAGCATTTCGATGCACGGCGTGGCCAAGAGCTTGGGCAAGCCCTGGCCGCCGAATTCCGTCGGATGCTGCACGCCCTGCCAGCCCGCTTCGCCATACGCCTTGAACGCTTCCTTGAAGCCTTTCGAGGTGGTGACTTGGCCGTCGTGCCAGAAGCTCGGCTCCTTGTCGCTGGGGCCGTTCAAGGGGGCCACCACGCCGCCGCAGAACTTGGCGTTCTCTTCCAGCACGGCTTCGGCCGTGTCGGGCGTCGCGTCTTCGCAGCCGGGCAAGGTGTGGATTTCGGCCAGGCCGGCCAGTTCGTTCATCACGAACAACATGTCTTTCAGCGGGGCTTGATAGCTCATCTTCTTTTCTCCAAGAAAAAAGCCACGCGCGGCTCGCCGTGTGGGGCGGGCCGGCGTGGCTTTGTCAGTAACAAAACCGGAAGGGGTGTGACTTAACCCAGTTCTTTGACCAGTTGCGGCACGATCTCGAACAGATCGCCCACGATGCCGTAGTCGGCCACGGCAAAGATCGGCGCTTCAGGATCCTTGTTGATGGCGACGATGGTTTTCGAGTCTTTCATGCCGGCCAGATGCTGGATCGCGCCCGAGATACCGACGGCGATGTACAGCGATGGCGCGACGATCTTGCCCGTCTGGCCCACTTGCCAGTCGTTCGGCACGAAGCCGGCGTCGACGGCGGCGCGCGAAGCACCCATGGCGGCGCCCAGCTTGTCGGCCAGCGGCTCCAGGATGTGGAAGTTCTCGGCCGAACCCATGCCACGGCCGCCCGACACGATGATTTTCGCGGCGGTCAGTTCAGGGCGGTCGGACTTGGCCAGCTCGCGGCCCACGAAGGCCGATTTGCCATTGTCGGCAACGGCGGCGACGGTTTCCGTGGCAGCCGAACCGCCGGTGGCGGCAGCCGCGTCGAAACCGGTGGTGCGCACGGTGATGACCTTGATCTTGTCGCCAGATTGCACGGTAGCAATCGCGTTACCGGCGTAGATCGGACGCTCGAAGGTGTCAGGGGAATCGACCTTGGTGATTTCCGAGATTTGCGCGACGTCCAGCTTGGCGGCCACGCGCGGCAGGATGTTCTTGCCGTAGGCGGTGGCTGGCGCCAGGATATGGCTGTAGTTGCCGGCGATGGCCAGCACTTGCTCGGCCACGTTTTCGGCCAGGCCGTCGGCAAAGTATGGCGCGTCGGCCACGATGACTTTCGCCACGCCGGCGATTTGCGCGGCGGCAGCGGCAGCGGCCGATGCGTTCGAACCTGCGACCAGTACGTGCACGTCGCCGCCGCACTGGGCGGCCGCGGTCACGGTGTGGTGGGTGCTGCCCTTTAAGGTAGCGTTGTCGTGTTCAGCAATAACTAATGCGACCATGATGTGTCCTGTAATTGTTCTGGATAAACGGCGGGGCCGCGCTTAGATGACTTTGGCTTCGGTACGCAGCTTGGCGACCAGGGTAGCGACGTCAGGCACCTTGATACCGGCCGAGCGCTTGGCTGGCTCGACGACTTTCAAGGTCTTCAGGCGTGGCGCAACGTCGACGTCCAGGTCTTCCGGCTTGACGGTCTCGAGCGGCTTTTTCTTCGCCTTCATGATGTTCGGCAAGGTCACGTAGCGTGGCTCGTTCAAACGCAGGTCGGTGGTGATAATCGCTGGCAAGGTCAATGCCAGGGTTTCCAGGCCGCCGTCAACTTCGCGGGTAACGGTGACTTTACCGTCTTCCAGCACGACTTTCGAAGCGAACGTGGCTTGCGGCCAACCCAGCAGGGCTGCCAGCATCTGGCCGGTCTGGTTGCTGTCGTCATCGATGGCTTGCTTGCCCAGGATGATCAGTTGCGGCTGCTCTTTCTCGGCCAGGGATTTCACCAGCTTGGCGACAGCCAGCGGTTCCAGTTCAGTCGTCGTTTCCACCAGGATGCCGCGGTCGGCGCCGATGGCCATGGCCGTGCGCAGGGTTTCCTGGCACTGCGTCACGCCGCAGGAGATGGCAACCACTTCAGTGACCTTGCCAGCTTCTTTCAGGCGCATCGCTTCTTCCAGTGCGATCTCATCGAAAGGGTTCATCGACATTTTGACGTTGGCGGTATCGACGCCAGTGCCGTCACTCTTGACGCGGACTTTGACGTTGTAGTCGACCACGCGTTTGACGGGTACCAAGACTTTCATAGCTATGCCTTTGGGAAATTATAAAAATGACGGATCAAGTGCTGATTGTGCGTTCGATTATAAGAGAAATTTGAATCCTGAACCGAATTTAAGCACGATCGTGCGATTTTTTGTTAGAGCAATCCATCTAAACTGTCCAGCTTTGAGGATTTCAGGGGGCTCGGCCGCTACGCTGCAGGGCAGCAAAAGGGCCTGAAAGTGACGCGGCACGGCAAGGAGAAACCAGGCCGCACCACGGCGGCCCCGGCTGGCAGAATTATTTGCGTTGCATCAGGAAGACGAACTCGGTGCCCGTCTGCACATGCGACAGCAGGGCATTGCCCGTTTGCTTGGCGAAAGCCTGGAAGTCGCGCACGGAACCGGGATCGGTTGCCATGATGCGCAGCACTTCCCCGCTCTGCAGCTCTGACAAAGCCTTTTTCGCCTTCAGAATCGGCAACGGGCAATTCAAGCCCCGCGCGTCGAGTTCTTTGTGAAATTCCATAATCTCGGTATCAAGTAGTGTGTCGCTCATCATCAATATCCCACCATTGTTTTGTTGTACTGATTTTCGACATACTACTCTAAATCAGGGGCATTGACGCGCTGCACCAAAATAGTTCATCGGCTGTTGTGGTGTCACAACGAGATTCCACACGGCAAAACGGCCCACAAACAGTGTCTGCGGGCCGTTTTCAAGGGGCTGGGGAACGAAAACCCCGCATGCCCTCTAGCTTACGCCTTATTTTGCGCGTTCGCCGACCCAGGCCGGCACGCCAGCCAGGGCATTCGCCAGGCCGCTCGGATCGGTGCCGCCAGCTTGCGCCATATCGGGGCGTCCGCCGCCTTTTCCGCCCACTTGCTGTGCAACGAAGTTCACCAGCTCGCCCGCTTTGACCTTGGAAGTCGCATCCGCCGTCACGCCGGCGATCAGGCTGACCTTGCCGTCCGCCACGCTGGCCAGCACGATGGCGGCCGTTTTCAGCTTGTCCTTCAGCTTGTCCATGGTTTCGCGCAAGCGGGCCACGTCGGCGCCGTCCAGCACGGCTGCAAGCACCTTGATGCCATTGACATCGACGGCTTGCGTGACCAGTTCATCGCCCTGGCCCGAGGCCAGTTTCGATTTCAGCGCGGCCAGCTCCTTCTCCAGCGCCTTCACATGGTCCTGCACCTGGCCGATGCGGGCAGTCAGCTCTTCCGGCTGCGCCTTCAGGGCGTTGGCCGCTTCAACCAGGCGGCGGTTGATGGTTTGCACCAGCGCCAGCGCACCCTCGCCCGTCACGGCTTCCACGCGGCGGATGCCGGCGGCAACACCGCTTTCGCCGATGATCTTGAACAAGCCGATATCGCCCGTGCGCTGCACGTGGACGCCGCCGCACAGCTCTTTCGAGCTGCCGATATCGAGCACGCGCACTTCGTCGCCGTATTTCTCGCCGAACAGGGCCATCGCGCCATGCTTGACAGCATCGTCAAACGACATCAGGTGCGCTTGCGTGGCGCGGTTTTCCAGGATCTCTTTGTTGACGATGGTTTCCACGGCGGCAATCTGCTCGGCCGTCATCGGCGCATTGTGGCTGAAGTCGAAACGGGTTTTGTCCGGGTCGACCAGCGAGCCCTTTTGCGCCACGTGGCTGCCCAGCACTTCGCGCAAGGCCTTGTGCATCAAGTGCGTGGCCGAGTGGTTGCGGATGGTGCGCGCGCGCTTGGCCGTGTCGACTTGCGCCGAGACGGCGTCGCCTACCTTCAGCACGCCCGATTCGAGCACGCCGTGGTGGCCAAACACGTCGGCCTGGATTTTCAGGGTATCGCTGACGGCAAAGCTGCCTGCGCCCGAGGAAATCACGCCCTGGTCACCCACCTGGCCGCCCGATTCCGCATAGAACGGCGTGGTGTCGAGCACGACGATGCCATCCTGGCCCGCCTTCAGTTCCGTGACCTGCGTGCCGGCCGCGTACAGCGCCACGACCTTGCTGCTGAACGTCAATTGATCGTAGCCGACGAAGGTGTTTTTCTCGCCCGTGTACTCGACCTTGCTGTCCTTGTGCGTCTTGCCTCCCTTGCGCGACAATTCCTGGCTTTCCTTCAGGGCCGCGTCGTAGCCGGCCTGATCGAACGTGATATTGCGCTCGCGGCAGATATCGGCCGTCAGGTCTGGCGGGAAGCCATACGTTTCATACAGCGTGAAGGCAGTGGCGCCGTCGATGCCGGTGGCATCCTTGGCCAACTGCGCTTCCAGCACTTTCATGCCCGTTTCCAGGGTTTCGCCGAAACGCTCTTCCTCGGCTTTCAGCATGCTGGCGACGTTGTCTTTCGCTTCTTCCAGCTCGGGATAGGCGCCGCCCATCTCGATGGCCAGGTCGGCCACCAGCTTGTAGAAGAACGGTTTCGTCTGGCCCAGCTTGTGGCCATGGCGCAGGGCGCGGCGGATGATGCGGCGCAGGACATACGCGCGGCCTTCGCTGCCCGGGATGATGCCGTCGACGATCATGAAGGCGGCGGCGCGGATGTGGTCGGCGATCACGCGCAGCGACTTGTTTTCCAGGTCGGTGGCGCCCGTTTCGCGCGCGGCGGCCTTGATCAGGTGCTGGAACAGGTCGATCTCATAGTTCGAATGCACGTGCTGCAGCACGGCGGCCAGGCGCTCCATGCCCATGCCCGTGTCGACGCACGGCTTCGGCAGCTTGTGCATGACACCGGCTTCGTCGCGGTTGAACTGCATGAACACCAGGTTCCAGATTTCAATGAAGCGGTCGCCATCTTCGTCAGGCGAGCCCGGCGGGCCGCCAGGAATGTCGGCGCCATGGTCGTAGAAGATTTCCGTGCATGGACCGCATGGGCCCGTATCCGCCATCTGCCAGAAATTGTCCGACGCGTAGCGCGCACCCTTGTTGTCGCCGATGCGGATGATACGCTCGGTCGGCACGCCGATTTCTTTCGCCCAGATATCGTACGCTTCGTCATCTTCGATGTACACGGTGACCGTCAGCTTGTCAGCAGGCAAGCCGTACACCTTGGTCAGCAATTCCCACGCGTATTGAATCGCATCGCGCTTGAAATAGTCGCCGAAGCTGAAGTTGCCCAGCATTTCAAAGAAAGTATGGTGGCGCGCCGTGTAGCCGACGTTTTCCAGGTCGTTGTGCTTGCCGCCAGCGCGCACGCAGCGCTGCACCGAGGTGGCGCGCGTGTACGGACGGCTGTCCGTGCCCGTAAACACATCCTTGAATTGCACCATGCCGCTGTTCGTCAACAGCAAGGTCGGATCGTTGCCTGGCACCAGGGAGCTGGAACGGACGATGGAATGGCCCTTGGACTCGAAAAATTTGAGGAACTTGTCGCGGATTTCAGTTGATTTCATGTTTTTTTGGCAAAGAGTGGCGGCAGCTTTAAAGGGAAGATTATACGTGATATGGGGTGCGGCAATGACGGCCGGCCAGGGCATTGTTGCGCCCGTGCCAACATCGACGACCTGCCCGCTCAGGCCGGGTCGTGGTGGCTGGCGCAGGCGTGCGGTGCAGGCGTGGCCTTGGCCCCGGCAGCGGCGCCTTTGGCCGCAGAGCCTGTGGCGCCGGCGGCGGCATTGCAGTCGGCGCAGCGGCCGTACAGGGTCAGCTCGTGGCGCTCGACAACAAAGCCTTGCGGCGCCATGCGCTTCAAGTCGCCCGGGCAATCATGCACGTCGAACACACGCTGGCATGTGGTGCACTGGAAATGGTGGTGGTGGTGATTGGCGACCGTGTTCGACTCGTAGCGCGGGTTTTCACCCGGCAAGGTCACCACGTGCACTTTTTCTTCCAGTACCAGGGACTTCAAATTGCGGTAGACGGTAGCGATGCCCAGCTGCGTCACTTGCAAGCTGGCCTGTTCGAGGATTTCCTGCGCCGACAGGGGGCGCTGGGCCGACTCGATGGCGGCTTGAATAGCGGTTTTTTGACGTGTTGTGCGTTCCATAGCCGACAGAATACACCATCCGACTATATCTACCGTCCGGAAAAACTGTCACACAGTAATGATAATGGGTTATCATTATCATCTTAGGGCAGGCTATTTCCTTTTCACGCGCTGCCCCAACCCTGCCAACACTGATAGCCGATAAGGAACCTTGCCCATGTCCGTCCGTCCTCACCAACCCACTCCCCTCGCGCTGGCCATCATGCTGGCCTTTGCCGCTCCCGCCAGCGCCCTGGCGCAGCAGGCCGCCACCTTGCCTGCCGTCACCGTCTCGGCCAGTGCGCTGGCCTTGGGCAGCGACGACATGAGCACGCCCGTGACCGTGCTTGAAGGCGAGGCACTGGTGCGCGCCCGCGAAGCGACCCTGGGTGAAACCCTGGCCGGCCAGCCCGGCATCACGTCCAGCCATTTCGGCGCCGGCGCCAGCCGTCCCATCATCCGCGGTATGGATGGCCCGCGCGTCAAGGTGCTCTCCGATGGCGCCGAAGTGCAGGACGCGTCGACCATCAGCCCGGATCATGCCGTCGCGGCCGAACCGATGCTGTCGGAACAGATCGAAGTCTTGCGCGGCCCGTCCGCGCTGGCCTACGGCGGCGGCGCCGTCGGCGGCGTCGTCAATGTGATCGACAAGAAAATCCCCACGCGCGTGCCGGCAAAAGGCTTTGAAGGCAGCGCGGAAGTGCGCGCCAACTCGGCCGCGCGCGAAAAGGCGGGCGCCTTTGAAGTGACTGGCGGCTCCGGCAACATCGCCTTCCACGCGGAAGGTGTCAAGCGCGACGCGAAGGAATACAAGGTCGGCAGCGGCTGGGAAGGAGGCTCGAAAGTGGCCGGCAGCTACAACAAGACGGACACGGGCAGCGTGGGCGTGTCGTGGGTGGGATCACGCGGCTTCCTGGGCCTGGCCTTCACCAGCCAGCACGCGGAATACGGCTTGCCTGGCCACAACCACGAATTCGAAAGCTGCCACCCGCACGGCACGCACCTGCATTGCGGCGGCCACGAAGGCCACGACCATGGCGATGAAGAGGAACACGACCACGATCACGGGCATGAAAGCGTGCCGTACGTGAAGCTGAAGAGCGAACGCTGGGATGTGCGCGGCGAATTGCGCGACCCCGTGCCCGGCTTCGCCAAGCTGCGCCTGCGCGCCGCGTTCACCGATTACAAGCACGATGAAATCGAAGGCACGGAAATCGCTACCACCTTCAAGAACAAGGGCCACGATGCGCGCCTGGAAATGGAACACCATCCCGTCTTCGGCTGGCGCGGCGTGGTCGGCCTGCAAACGTCGAAGCGCGATTTCTCCGCCCTCGGTGAAGAAGCGTACGTGGCGCCGACGGTAACGAAGAAACACGCGGCCTTCCTGGTGGAAGAATACAAGCTCGACCAATGGCGCTTCGAAGCGGGCTTGCGCCACGAATGGCAGGACATCACGGTCGACAGCGCCACCTTGCAAGACCGCAGCGCCAAGGGCACGTCCATCTCGCTGGGCGCCGTGTGGAAATTCGCGCCCCAGTACTCGCTCGGCTCGACCATTTCCCGCACGCACCGCCTGCCCAGCGCCGAGGAACTGTATGCGCACGGCGTGCACATGGCCACGGCCACGTATGAGCTGGGCAATGAAAACCTGGGCAAGGAAACGTCGAACAATATCGACTTGACCTTGCGCAAATATGCGGGCGCCACGACCTTCTCGGCCAGCGCCTACCGCAACAAGGTCGACAACTACATCTTCGGTTCCACCCTGGACAACCACGAAGGCTTCCAGCTGATCCAGTACGCCCAGCGCGACGCCACGTTCACGGGCGTCGAAGGCCAGATCCGCCAGCAATTGAACCCCATGTTCGGCGCCAGCGTGTTCGGCGACTACGTGCGGGCCAAGCTGGCCAACGACGGTGGCAACTTGCCGCGCATCCCGGCCCAGCGCGTCGGCGTGAAGTTCGATGCCAACTGGCAGGCATGGAGCGGCGTGGCCGAGTTCTACCGCGTGGGCAAGCAGGATAAAGTGGCAGCGTTCGAAACGGCAACCCCGGGCTACAACATGCTGAACCTCTCCGCCAACTACGACACGCGCATCGGCACGACACCGGCCCAGTTCTACATCAAGGCAAACAACCTGACGAATGAACTGGCGTACAGCCACACCTCGTTCATCAAGAATGCGGCGCCATTGATGGGGCGCAATGTCACCGTCGGCATGCGCGTGACGTTCTAAGGATGGAAGCGTAGGTCGGCTTAGCGCGTGGCGCGTAAGCCGACGTTGCCACGGCACCATGAAGTCGGATTACGCTACGCTAATCCGACCTACGCCTTGATCAGATCGATCCTGTCCGTGCAAAAACCGTCCACGCCCCAGGCCAGCAGCTCGCTGGCCCGCTCGGGCGTGTTGACGGTGTAGCAGAACAACCCGTATCCCGCCTCCTTTACCTCTCGCGCCAGCTCCGGCGTCAGCTGCTGGTGATCGCAATGGAGCGCCACCACGCCCAGTTCGCGCGCCTGTCGTTCCCAGCCATCCGGTATCTGTTCGACCAGCCAGCCGCGCGCCAGTTCCGGCGCCGCCTCGCGCGCCGCCTGCAAGGCTTCGATGCTGAACGATGACAGCAGCGGCAGCAATTCCCCTGCCGCGATTTCCTGCGCAAAGTAACCGCGCGTGGCGCGCGCCACCGTTTCGCCCGTGGCCACGTCGAAGCCGGGCGCCGGTTTGATTTCGATATTCATCCAGATGCGCTGCGCCTTGCAATACGCCACCACGGCCTCGAACGTGGGCACGCCGTCACCGGCGAATGCGGCGCCGAACCAGGCGCCCGCTTCCATCGCTCCCAGCTGCGCGGCCGTGTAATCGCTGATATGCCCGCTGCCGGCCACGGTGCGCCCCAGCTCGGGGTCGTGCACGACGACGGGCACGCCGTCGGACGCCAGCATGACGTCGAATTCCACGGCATGGTAGCCGTAGGCCAGGCCGCAGCGCAGGGCGGCCAAGGTATTCTCAGGCGCCAAGGTGCCGCCGCCGCGGTGCGCCAGGGTGCGTGGATAGGGCCACATGATGCTTCCTTTATAGCAATTCCATGGATACAAACTGTCTTGCCATACTATTGCGTGCCTGTCCTGAAAAGTAAAGCGGCCCCGTTTGGCGACCCTCCGCGGCGAATGGCGATGCGCCAGCCCCGTTTCGTCGCAGCCCGGTTGCGCGTGGGCCTCTGCTGGCACACAATGCCCCATCGCTACCAGCAGACAACAACATGAAAACCGACGCTCCATCCGCCGCTGCGCCAGCAGCCAAGGCCAAGTCTCCGTACTACCGCATGCTGCACGATGCGCGCTACGCACTGGCGCTGAACGTGATCTGCGCGCTGGTCATTACCTTCATCCTCAACCCGGGCAGCCATTTTGGACAAAACCTGGTCGCCTCGATGTGCATCGGCACGATCGCCTTCCTGCTGATCGACGGCATGCGCGTGACGTTATGGGGCGCTGACCAGCGGCCCAAATTCCTGCCCTTCATGCTCATCATCCTGATTTCCGTGCCTGTGGCGCAAGTGCTGGGCCTGACGCTGTTCAGCTGGCTGACGGGCGTGGACGTGGGCGGCTTCGAAAACCTGCTTCCCACGCAGATGGTCAGCACCCTCGTGTTCACCTTGCTGGCCACGGGCGGCGCCGTGCTGTTTTTCTCCAGCCGCGAAAAGATTACCCGCCTTCAAATGGCGGCAGCCCAGGAAAAGGCCCGCGCCGAATCCGTGGCGCGCCAGGCCATGCAGGCGCAGCTGCAATTGCTGCAAGCGCAGATCGAACCGCACATGCTGTTCAACACCCTGGCCAACCTGCAGGGCCTGATCAGCTTTGATCCAGACCGCGCCCAGTTACTGCTCGACCAGCTGATCCAGTATTTGCGCGCCACCCTCTCTTCCTCGCGCGCCGAATCGACCACTCTCGAACAGGAGTTTTCCCTGATGCAAGCCTACCTGGGCCTGATGTCCATCCGCATGGGCGCGCGCCTGAGCTTTGCGCTGGACTTGCCCGAGGCTTTGCGCCAGATCAAGGTACCGCCCATGCTGCTGCAGCCGCTGGTGGAAAACGCCATCCAGCATGGCCTGGAACCTAAGATCGAAGGCGGCCATATCCATGTGCAAGCCTCCACGGACGCTGGCGTGCTGATTCTTACCGTCAGCGACGATGGCCTGGGCCTCGACCATCCGGGCCAGACCAAGGGCACGCACCTGGGCGTGGAAAATATCCGCGAACGCCTGCGCGGTATGCACGGCGATGCCGCCAGCCTGTCGCTGGCCGCCAACCATCCGGCAGGCGCGACCGCACGCCTGACATTTCCCCTTCCACCCACCATCACGAGTCCCCTCGCATGAGCCAACACACCGCACGCGCGCCACGCGCCCTGATCGCCGAAGACGAACCGATACTCGCCGCCGCCCTCGCGCACGCCTTGCAGCGGCTGTGGCCGGAACTCGACATTGTCGCCACCTGCCCCAACGGCGTGGAAGCCTTGCGGCAAGGC
Organism: Janthinobacterium sp. SUN128; assembly: GCF_030587275.1. Classification (NCBI taxonomy): domain Bacteria; kingdom Pseudomonadati; phylum Pseudomonadota; class Betaproteobacteria; order Burkholderiales; family Oxalobacteraceae; genus Janthinobacterium; species Janthinobacterium sp. SUN128. Next base: position 315,036 of record NZ_JAPWHY010000002.1, read on the forward strand.
CTGGCGCTGCAGCCCGACATACTATTTCTCGACATCAAGATGCCAGGCAAGACGGGCCTGGAAGCGGCCGAGGAGCTGGCAGAGCTATGGCCGGACGGCGTCCCTTTTCCTCACATCGTGTTTGTGACCGCCTACGACGAATACGCGCTGGCCGCCTTCGAGCACGCAGCCGCCGATTACGTCTTAAAACCCGTCAACGATGCGCGCCTGGGCAAGACGGTGGAACGCCTGCAGCAGCGCTTGCGCGACATCGGCGGTGGCAATGCTGCGGCAGCGCCGGCGAACGCGACAGCGACGGCCGCCACGATGGCGCCGGCAGCCGGATCCGCCAGCGACGACAACATGGCCCGCCTGCTGAGCCAGCTGCAAGCCATGCTGCCGCCCGCGCCGCGCCTGCAAATGATACGCGCGGCCGTCGGCAACAGCGTGCGCATGATCGCCCTGGCCGACGTCGTGTATTTCGAAGCGCTGGACAAATACATTAACGTCGTGTGCCAGGACAGCGAAGCGCTGATACGCACGAGCCTGAAGGAACTCTTGCCCCAGCTGGACCCGCAACAATTCTGGCAAATTCACCGGGGTACCATCGTCAACGCCAGCGCCATCGCCACGGCCGTGCGCGACGAGGCGGGCAAGCTGTCGCTGACCCTGCGCCAGCACCCGGCGCAGTTACGCGTCAGCCCTCTATATGCCCATCTGTTCCGCCAGATGTGAAGCGGTCAAGAGGTAAGACCTAGTGCAGCTGATGTTTCAGGTCCGACAATTCATCATGCACCTTGAGCACGGCACTCTTCATTTCCGGCGTCACGCTGGTCGCCGTGCCGCACGCCCGCTTGGCGCGGTCGCCCAGTGATTCCATCTGGTCGACCGCTTGCCGGATGCGCGCATCGTCTTGCGTGTCGATGGCTTGCCGCACGGCGTTCTTTTGCTGGTCCAGCTGGTTGATGCAATCCTTCAAGTCCATCGGCATGCCCTGCTGCTTGCCGCACAGCTGGGCTGCCTGGCCGATCGCGTGTTCGATGGCGCCAAAGCGCCGTGCCACTTCCTTTACTTGCATCATGATGATCTCCTGTTCGCGTGATGTCCGGGTTGGATCACCAGACTGGCGCAGGGTTCCCCGCCAGCCGCCATGGCATCGAAATTTCCATGTGGCACTTTTTTGTAAGCGCTTGTGACATTTTAGATAATTATCAAATCCTTCAGATACATTGGCGTACCTGAACCACCATGCCCTCCATGACCTCGCTGACTACCTTGCCCCGCCGCGCTCCCGGCCTGCTGCTGATTATCCTGCTGCACGTGGGCCTGGCATATAGTGTCTTGCAATCGCGGCCCCGCGCTATCACGGACGAACACCTGCCGCCGGGCCCGGCCATCGCCTGGCTGCGCTACACGCTCCCCGCGCCGCCCAAGCCGGTCCCCGTACCATTGCCCGACGTAAAACCAGCCGCCGCGCGCCTGCCGCGCCTGCCCATGCCGGCGCCCGTCAGCCGCCCCTTGCCCGTTCCCGCCGCCGGGCAGGCGCCGGCGCCAGCAACGCCGGAAGCGATCACACTCGTCGCGCCACCCAGCGCGGCCGATATCCTGGCGCAAGCCAAACGCGACGTAGGCAAGATCGACAGGGAGTTACGCAAGGAATTCCCGCAGCGGGGAGAGCAAAAACTGGACGACACAGCCTTCAAGCGCATGCAGCAAGGCTTTGCCGAGGCCTACGCAGCCGTGCCGCCGAAATGGTATGAAGCGTCAAGAATCGAGGAGATCGGCGCGAATGAGGCCAAAGGCAGCCGCACGTATAAGATCACCAGCGCGCTGGGTACCTTGTGCGTGACCACGCGCGCGGGCAAGCAGGGTGAAACGATGATCGGCATGTGTCCCAAATAATTGCCTCAGCCCACCGCTTCGCGCGCCCCCAGCGGCTGCAAATGGCGCAGGCGCAAGGCGATCAGCACGCCGCCGCCCAGGCACAGGCCCAGCATGATGACCACGCCCGTCCAGCCGTCGAAGCCCCACATCATACCCGAGGCGGAACCGATCAGGCTCGATCCCAGGTAATAGAACAGCAAATAAAAGGCCGAGGCCAGGGCCTGCGGTGCGCGGGCACGGCGGCTGACCCAGCTGCTGGCGATCGAATGCGAGGCGAAGAAGCCGAAGGTGGCCAGCGCCATGCCGATGACGATCAGCGGCAGGGAATCGAACAGGGTCAGCAAAATGCCGGACAGCATCACCGACAGCATGATCCACAGCACGCCCCGGCGCCCCAGGCGGTCCACCAGGCGGCCTGCCCAAACGGAACTGAAGATGCCGATCAGGTACAAGAAGGCCAGCAAGCCGACCGTGCTCTGGCGCAAGCCAAATGGCGCGGCCAGCAGGCGGTAGCCGATGTAGTTATACAAGCTGACGAAACACCCCATCAGCACGAACGCCAGGCAGAACAGCCACGGCAAGCCCCGGTCGGAAAAATGCTGCTTGATGGCGTGCGGCAAGGCGTTCCAGCCCTTGGTACTGGGCACGAAGTTCTTCGATGCGGGCAGGCTGCGCCAGAATTCTGCCGCCGCCAGCACGCCGGCCACGCCCAGCACGCCCAGGGCCCAGCGCCACGACAGAAAATCGCTGAGCATTGACGCCACCAGCCGCCCCGACATGCCGCCAAACGCGCTGCCGGCAATATACAAGCCCATCGACAGGCCCAGCGATGGCCCTTCGATTTCCTCGCCCAGGTAAGCCATGGCCACGGCCGGCATGCCACCCAGGGCAATGCCCAGCGCGGCGCGAATCGCCAGCAGCTGCGCATAATCCTGCGCGAAGGCGGACAAGATGGTAAGGATCGCGGCGGAAAACATCGACGCCACCATCAAGGGCTTGCGGCCGACCCGGTCCGAGACGGCACTCAGCAGCACCAGCGAGATGGCCAGCAAGCCGCTCGACACGGACAGGGACCAGCTGCTTTGCGCTGGCGTCAGATGAAACTGGTGCGACAGCAGCGGAAACAGGGGCTGGATGCAATACAGCAGGCTGAAGGTGGAAAAGCCGCCAAAGAACAGGGCGCGGTTGCTGCGCTTGAATTCCGCCGTACCTTTGGCGATGGCCGAACGGGGAGCGGGAGGAGCGACAGGAGCAAGCGCCGGAGTGGCGACGGAGGCAAAAGCAAGCGATGAATCAGACATGGCCGTGTTTCGAAGAGGAAGCGAGTCTTCATCTTAGGATTGCCAACTCATATCGTCCAATATATATTCAAGGCCCAACTCATACTTTAAAACGATTACTGGGCAAACATGGAACTGCGCCACCTGCGTTATTTTGTCGCCGTCGCCGAGGAGCTGCACTTCACGCGCGCGGCCGAGCGCCTGCACATCGGCCAGCCGCCGCTGAGCCAGCAAATCCAGGCGCTGGAGGCGGAATTGGGGGCGCAGTTGTTCGAGCGCAACAAGCGCTCCGTGCGGCTGACGCAGGCGGGCACGCTGTTCCTCGACGATGCGCGGCGCATCCTGGCCCTGTCGGAACAGGCGGCCGTCACGGCGCGCCGGGCGCAGCGGGGCGAAGCGGGCGAATTGCGCATCGGCTTTACGTTTTCCACGCCGTTTACGCCGTATTTCGCCACCGTCATCAATCGCTACCGCCAGCAATTCCCGCACGTCACCTTGACCCTGCACGAAATGGCGACCCTGCATCAACTCGAAGCGATCTCGGGCAGGACCATGGACCTGGGCTTCGTGCGCCCGCCGGAAACGACGTACCCCTCCGATATCAAGCTGACGCAATTGCGGCAAGACCCGTTGTTCCTCGTGCTGCCTGTCGCCCACGCGCTGGCGGCCAAGAAGGCGATTGCCATTGCCGACATGGCGGGCGAAGGTTTTGTCATGTACCCCAAGGATGCGGGCACGGGGATTTATCCGCAGATCTTCCGCCTGTGCAAGGCGGCAGGCTTCGTGCCCCAGGTCGCGCAGGAAGCGGGCGAAGCGTCCACCATCATCGGCCTGGTGGCGGCCGGCTGCGGCATTTCCGTGCTGCCCGCTTCGTTCGACCGCATCCGCATGGATGGCGTGTGCTACCGCCCGATCGCCGACCCGCAGGCGACGACCAGCTTATTGCTTGCACAACGGGAAGAAGAAACGTCGCCGCTGGTGGCGGCGTTCGTCAAGCTGGCCGAAGAGGCCGCAATGGAAGGGGGAGCGTAGGCCGGCAGGCGCCGGCCCACGTACTGCACTACGAGTAATCCGCGTCCAGCTCGGAACCCGCGTAGTTTTCCAGGTCCTCGAACAGGCTCTTCATGCTGGCCCGCGTGAGGATTTTATGCACGACGGTGCAGCTGCGGCGGTACGAGTCTATGCGGTCGAGCAACACGGGATGGTGCTGCACAGGCACCTTGGCCACCAGGGCGGCCCAGCCTTCCTCGAAGTCGGGCTTGTTCTTGCGCACGGAACGCACAAAGCGTTCAAACTCCTTTTGACCCGTGCGCGCGATGATGCGCCCGCCGCCTTCGATGGCGAAGATGATGGCCAGGGCGATGACGCCCTCGGCATTCAAGTCGCTGTCGCTGACGGGGCCGTTGTCATGGTGGCGGCGCAGCCAGCCGGCCAGGCGCACGACGGCTTGCACTTCCTTGCGCTGTTGCAACTGCAGCGCATACTTTTCATAGCCGGCCCAGTTCTGGTTCGGGTCGGCCTGGCAAATATCGATGAACAGCTCGCGCAAACGGCGCTGCAGGTAGACGGGGTCCTGGTCGTACTCGCCGACGAGGGCGTCTTCCGGCAACTGCGACAGGTCCTTGATCAGGCGAAAGCCCACCTGGAACGCGTGCTCGGCGCCGTGCTCGACGAGGAAATCGAGCGCGGCCTGGTCGCCTTCATGCGTGACGGCCTGCTCCAGGCCCAGCGACACGCCACCCACCGTCAGGTACAGCGCTTTCTGGATGCCATCGGCCGTGCGTTCATTCGTGAACTTCTCGGCCACCATGGCCGTGATGCCCGTCAATTCGTCGGCCAGGTTCAGCGCCGCGTCCTCGCGCGGGTCGCGCGGCAACAGTTTGATGGCGCGCACCAGGCGCGGAAGATTCTCTACAACAATTGCTGGCAGCATTAGACGTTCCCTGCTTTCATTACGAGAAAATGCCGGTGCCCAGGCTGCGGCGCGTGCTGGAGCGTGGCGCGCTGCGCGTGCTCGGCACTTGCTTGCGCAGGCGGTACAGCAATTCCTTGGTGCTACGCTGCAACATGGTCGGCTCTTCGTCCGGGTCGTCCGAGTATTCCGCGTCGGCCAGGTCGGCGCTGTGGCGGAAGTCGGGGAACAGTTCGAACAACGAGCGGTCCCAGCCGTCTTCATTCGCTTGCGCCAGCTCGATGGCCAGCGGCACGACGTCGTTGTCGGACGACGTCACGCCCGTCACATACGGTCCCTTGATGACGATCTCGCCCGCCACTTCGAGGATTTCCTTCGGCGCCATCGAGAACAGGATCGCAAACGCCGTGGCGCCCCAGTCGGTGGCCGATGCTTCCAGCAGCAGCTCGCGGCGGCGCTCGGCGTCGTCGGTGGAAAACACCACGCCGTGGATGTGCGCGAACAGGGCTTCGGCGATGCGTTCAGGATCGTCCTCGATCTGGTCGTCGCTCCAGGTGGCGGCGATGAAGGCCAGGCTGTCGGCCCAGGCTTTCGGCGGCACCAGCAAGGTCGCCAGCGACATCTTGCCGCCGTCGAAACCGGCCAAATGCAAGGCCGTCACCTGTGGCGGGATGGCATTCAATACTTCCACCACGGCCAGGTCTCCATACTGGTCGGCCGCATCGGCAAACGCCTGCTCGGCGTGGCCCAGCGAACCGGACAGCACCAATTCCGTGACCTGTTTCGTCAGCGCGGGAAGATTGCTCTTTTGATCCGCATTTTGCTTGTCATTATCTGCCATGGTCATCTCCATCCTGGTCAAACATCTGGGCGAAATCGTCGGTGGCTTCGTCTTCGTCGTGATCGTCGTCGCCGTCGTCATTGGCGGCCAGCTGGTCGAGCGACTGGTCGTCGTCGTCCCACAGGCGCGGATTCTTGTGCAGGAAGGCCGTGATGATGGCCTGGCGCGCCAGGTCGGGGAAGCTCTCTTCGATGGCGGCGTACATCTTCGCCGCTTCCGGCGCGGCGCATGCGGCCATGGAAAACACGCGGGCCGTATCGCCGAATTCGTAGTCTTCGCTTTCGGCCAGCAAGCCCTTCGGATCGCTGAAGGTGATGTGGTCGACCAGCGCGAAGGCCAGCATGTTCACGTCTTCGATGCCGCCGCCGCTCGCATATTCACCGACCAGGGCGTCGACCATGCTTTTGTAGTTCTTGCGGTTCGGCGGGTCGCCGAGGATGCCTTCGATCTGGCCTTCCAGCTCGCGCGACTGGTACGCGAATTCAGGGTGTACTCTTCTCATGCTGTGCTTTCCAATGTGGTGCGCGGCACTTTTACTTAAAAGCAAAAGCACCATTGTTTGTTGTTTTTCAAATCATTCAGGCTGGCCGGACAGCCGCCAGCAGGCTTAATCTGCCGGTAGGACGGTGCCATGCAGGCGGAACACGCCGCACCACAGGGCATAGGCTTCCGCTTCCGGGTCGATGATGATGCGGTGATTCACGCTCTGGTCGTACTCGGCGCGCTTGGCCGGGTCGGCCAGGATTTCATACGCCTTGGTGACGCTCTTGAAGCGCGCCTCGGCGCCGGGGGCCTGGTTGCGGTCGGGGTGGAAGCGCATGGCCAGCGAACGGTAAACCTTCTTGATTTCATCGTCGCTGGCATTGGGCGCGACACCGAGGACGTTATATAAATTTTCCATAAAAGGCTCCGGAGTCACGTTTTTCTACTAATTAAAGGCGAATTATCCTATAGAACGGCGCCCGCGTCGCTTGCATGCTGGGATATGGGGGCAAATACGTGCTTATAAAGCGCTTGCGGTACGGTAAAATGCTTTTTACTGTCACTCTTCCGCATTGATCAATGAGCAACGATAAACCGAATACCGCCGCGCCAGCGCTGGCGCCCAATTTCTTGCGTAACATCATCGAAGCCGACCTGGCTGCCGGCGCCCACGTGCGTCCCGGCCTGCCCCAGGTGATCACGCGTTTCCCGCCGGAGCCGAACGGCTACCTGCACGTGGGCCACGCCAAGTCGATCTGCGTCAACTTTGGCCTGGCGCGCGATTACGCCGGCCAGTGCAACCTGCGCTTCGACGACACCAATCCGGCGAAGGAAGAGCAGGAATACGTCGACACCATCATGGACAGCGTGAAATGGCTGGGCTTTGACTGGGAGCCGAAGCATGCCGATGGCCAGAGCCATCTGCACTACGCGAGCGACTATTTCGACCAGCTGTACGCGATGGCCGAATACCTGATCACGGCCGGCTTTGCCTATGTGGACAGCCAGAGCGCCGAAGACATGGCCGCCAACCGGGGCAATTTCGGCCAGGCCGGCAAGAATTCGCCGTTCCGCGACCGTCCGCGCGACGAATCGCTGGCCCTGTTCCGCGCCATGAAGGCGGGCCAGTTCAAGGATGGCGAGCACATCCTGCGCGCGAAGATGAGCGAAGATGCCATGAGTTCGCCGAACATGAACTTGCGCGACCCGGCCATCTACCGCATCCGCCATGCGCACCACCACCGCACGGGCGACGCCTGGTGCATCTATCCGATGTACGACTACACGCACCCGATCTCGGACGCGCTGGAAAACATCACGCATTCGATCTGCACGCTGGAATTCCAGGACCACCGCCCATTCTACGACTGGCTGCTGGAAACACTGTCGGCCGGCGGCTTCTTCGCCAAGCCGGTGCCGCACCAGTTCGAATTCTCGCGCCTGAACCTGACCTATATCGTCACCAGCAAGCGCAAGCTGCGCCAGCTGGTGGAAGAAAAAATCGTCGACGGCTGGGACGACCCGCGCATGCCGACCCTGGTGGGCATGCGCCGCCGCGGCTACACGCCGGAAGCGATCCAGCTGATGTGCGAACGCACGGGCGTGACGAAATCCGACGGCTGGATCGACTACAGCGTGCTGGAAGGCTGCCTGCGCGAAGACCTGGATCCGAAAGCACCGCGTTCGGTAGCCGTGCTGCGTCCGTTGAAACTGATCATCGATAATTTCCCTGAAAACGAAAGCGTGGAATGCACGGCGCCCGTGCACCCGCACTTCCCGGAACGCGGCTTGCGCACCTTCCCCATCTCGCGCGAGCTGTGGATCGAGGAAGACGACTTCATGGAAGTGCCGAACAAAGGCTATTTCCGCCTGTATCCGCCGATCGACGACAAGCCGGGCAGCAAGGTACGCTTGCGCTACGGCTACGTGATCGAGTGCACGGGCTTTGACAAGGATGCGGACGGCAAGGTCATCGCCGTGCATTGCACCTATTTCCCGGACAGCAAGTCGGGCACGGAAGGCAGCGCCAACTACAAGGTCAAGGGCAATATGCACTGGGTCAGCGCACCGACGGCCATTCCCGCCGAAGTGCGCCTGTACGACCGCCTGTTTACGGACCCGCAGCCGGACGCGGGCGGCAAGGACTTCAAGCTGGCCTTGAATCCGCTGGCCAAGGAAGTGGTGCAGGCGTGGCTGGAACCGGGCGCGGAACTGGCCCAGCCGGAACAGCGCTTCCAGTTCGAGCGCCACGGCTACTTTGCGGCCGACCGGGTCGACAGCCAGCCTGGCAAGCCCGTCTTCAACCGCATCGTCACCCTGAAAGACAGCTGGCAGCCCGCCAAGTAAGGCGCCGGGACGACCCACAAAAAAACCGCTGCGGCGGTTTTTTTTCGTTTCAACGGGAAATATTGCCTGTTGACTATAATAACGATAATTTTGTATATTAGGCAGCTATTGAGCAATTTGCAATTTTAATAGTGCTTGTACAACCTAGCCTAGCCTCCGCCACCAGGCGGCACCCGATTCCTCTTCCTGATGCGGATGGCAATGCCTTCTACTGCCGGCGAACACCCCTTAGCTGCTGAAAAAAGACCGCTGTGGCTGTTCGGCTTTGTCGTGTCGACGATGGTGGGCCTGCTGTTCTACATGGCCGCTTCGCTGTCGATCGAAAGCGATGCCAGCGAAGAATTCAACAATCTGGCGCACAACACCCAGAAAAACATCGAATCGCGCACCAAGTCGTATGCCAACCTGCTGCGCGGCACGGCCAGCCTGTTCCAGGCCAACGAACACGTGAGCCGCGAGCAATTCCACCGCTACGTGGCAAACATCGCCCTGCAACAGAACTACCCGGGCGTGATGAACCTCAATTACAGCCAGGAACTCGACGAGACGCAGCGCGCCGCCTACGAAGCGGCCATGCGGCGCGACTATCCGCCCGGGCGCGACGGCTATCCGGCGTTTACCATCCACCCGCCCGGCCCGCGCGCCCAGTATTCCGTGCTCGTATACATCGAGCCGATCGCCAGCGCCCCGGAAAAGTATGGCCATGACATCGCCTCGCGCCCCCAGATCGCGGAAGCGCTGGCGGAGTCGCGCGATTCCGGCCGCATCAGCAATTCCGGCGTGCCCGTGCCGATGGACGGCCGTCCCCAGCTGACGGGCATGGCCATGCGCCTGCCCGTGTACCGCTTCGGCATGCCCGTCGATACGGTGGAGCAGAGGCGCGCGGCTTACCAGGGTTCCGTCGGCATCGGCTACGACCTGGTGACGATGATGCGCAGCGCGCTGGCCGACATGCCGGTACGCAACGTCCGCCTGACCCTGTTCGATATCGGCCCGCAGGCGCTGCAACAGCGGGAGGTGCCGCTGCAGTTGCCGCACGACATGCGCCCCATCTTCGACAGCACGGCCGCGGGCATGCATGCGCCATGGTGGCAGCCCGGCAGTTCGGGCCGCTACCTGAGCAGCACGCTGCTGATCGAGCACAATGGCCGCGCCTGGCAAGCGCTGTTCAGCGTGCGCAAGAGCGACCTGTATTCGCGCTTCGACGCCTTCCTGCCGTGGCTAGCCCTGCTGATCGGCTTTGCCAGCACCATGCTGCTGTATGTGCTGTTCCACACCCTGGCGTCGTCGCGCCGGCGCGCCATCCAGATGGCGACAGGCATGACGGAGGAATTGCGCGCCAGCCAGATCCGCCTGCAGCTGTCGCACCAGAAACTGCGCCGCCTGGCGGCCCACGCCGACCAGATCAAGGAAGAAGAGCGCAAGCGCATCGCGCGCGAAATCCACGACGACCTGGGACAGAACCTGCTGGTGCTGCGCATTGACGCCGACATGCTGGCCTCGCGCACGCAGCGCCGCCACCCGCGCCTGAACGCCCGCGCCCGCTCAACCCTGGAGCAGATCGACGCCACCATCAAGAGCGTGCGGCAGATCATCAACGACTTGCGCCCTACCGTGCTGGACCTGGGCGTGAATGCGGCCGTCGAATGGCAGGTGGCGCAATTTCGCCAGCGCACGGGCATCGCCTGCGAAGTGAGCGAAAGCCATGACGACATTTGCCTCAGCGACCAATGCGCGACGGCCCTGTTCCGCATCCTGCAAGAGTCGCTCAGCAATATTTCCCAGCATGCGAATGCCAGCCGCGTCCAAGTCAAGCTGGAAAAGTGCCGCGATACGGTGTCGATGAGCGTCAGCGACAACGGCGTGGGCGCGGCCATCGACGGGCGCAACAAGCTGGGCTCGTTTGGCCTGGTGGGTATCGAAGAACGTATAAAGTTGCTGGGTGGTACTTTCTACATTGAAAGCAGCCCCGGCGCCGGCATGAGCGTGCATGTCAGCGTACCGCTGGGCGCGGACGCCACCGCGTTTCCCTACCAGGAAGAAAGCCGGGCCAGCAGCTGAGCGGCGCGCGTTCCGCATGAAACAAGCTCAGCTTGCGTATTTTGTAATTAGATGCAATATTGATGTAGAACAACTTAGCGCCTGCCCGCCATCGGCCAGGCATTCCCCGACTACTTGCCAGGAGTACACAGCCACCGCTTTCCCTTGTTTTACCGCAGTTCCCACAACGCTCTTTACCAAAGGACATTCATGGATACGAACGACAGTTTCAAGGCAATTGCCGATTTGAATTTGGACGCGATCAAGGTCAAGCTGATGCACCGGGAGTCAGGCGAAGGATGGAGCCTCGAGAAGGCGAATGCGGTGGAATTCGAATACCGCCGCTTCCTGATCCTGATGAAACAGTTTCCGCAGGAAGAAACGGCGCCGCTGATGGACGTCGATACCTTCTGGCACTACCACATCCTCGATACCCTCAAATATGCGGCGGATTGCGAACAGGTGTTCGGCTACTTCCTGCATCACTTCCCGTACATCGGCTTGCGCGGCGAAGACGACGAAGCGGCGCACCACCGCGTGGGCGAACGCATGAAGCAGTTGTACGAGCAGACATTCGGGGAAGATTATCTCCGCGCGGAGACGGCATATTCGGGACGCGCCGTGCAGGCGGCATTTTCCAGTGCGGCGGTACAGGCGACGGCATTTTCCAGCGCGGCCGTGCAGGCGACGGCGTATTCGGGGCGCGCCGTACAAACGGCGTTTTCCAGTGCCGCGGTACAGGCAACGGCGTATTCTGGCCGGGCCGTGCAGACGGCGTTTTCCAGTGCTGCGGTTCAAGCGACCGCGTATTCGGGCCGCGCCACCGGTGCTGCCCAGACCGCATTTTCCAGCGCGCCCGGCAAAGTGGCCGCAGCGCTGGTCGAGTCATCCCCGACTGGTCTGGAAACAGGGCGCTTCTATACGGATCGTCCGACGCTGAGCCCGGACACGCAATAGAAAACGGGAAGGCAGGTATGGCTGCCGCACGCGGCAAGCTTGACTAACGCAGACGGCACCTCTCAGTTTGCCGTCTGTCAGGCGCTCTTAGGCAGCCATCAACTCGCGCAGTTCACGAATGCTGAAATCGCTGATTTCATGCATGCGGATGAGGATCGTGGCGCCGATCGGCAAGGTGTTGTGACGAATCTTGCTGATGACCGGTGGCGCCACTTCCAGTGCTCGCGACAGGGCCGCATCGTTCTTCAGTTGCAGCTTGTCGATGATCGCATCGAGGACGCGATTCGGGTTGTAGGTAGGCAAAGAGGTAATTTGTTTGAGAGACATGATCGAAAATCCGTACTTGTTGTATTAAGGCAAAAAGAAACCGAATGTCTCTTCTGCAATAATTCAGGGTAAACACACTAAAAAGCGCCATCACTTATGCGGCTTTTACGCCGCAAACAATATAATACACGCTATTGTTGATTTTTGCGTAACTTAAAGCAAAATTGTGATAATTGAAGAGAATTGACGCACTTGGAATGTGCTAGAGGATAACTCAAATTGGAAAAATTTGCTGCACGTCATCAATTTTTACGATGAGCAACACCGCTATGCATGAGCCAGGCTATGGCCATGAGGGTGCTCAGGCGGGCCATTTCCGCTGATAAATACCAGCCTTGCGCAGCCACGCCAGCCGGGGTGGCAAGCGGGCAAGTGCCCTGAATGGCATCCACGCGGCACCAGGCCAGTTGCCGGCGGATTTCATCGGGCGGCGGCGGAGGCTGCAGCGCGCGTTCGCGCCGGCGCATATAGGCGCGTACCTGTTCCTTGCTGGGGTGACTCGTAGCTCGCATGGCTCGCTCCTGCTGACGGGAAACAACGCCACGCTCATTGTAGATGCCGAGCCCGCCACAAGAGCCCAGACGCGTGACGACATTGCTCACCATATCGCCAGCGTGCCATGGCACGTTTGCGCTGCATCAAATGGCCGGGCCCCGGCATTGCGCCGAAGCCCATGTTGCGCCATGGCCAGGCGGCCAGAGGCCCAGTGATCCGTTCTTATTTCTTTTGCTGGCGCACGCGCTGCTGCTGTTTTTCCTGCGTTTGCTGGCGATTCTGCTTGCGCTCGAACAAGGTGACCGCATCCTTCTTGGCTTGTTCAGCGGTACGCATTTCTTCATGGGCATCGTGCGGGACAAAAAATTCGGCGTCCTGCGCCGCCACGACCAGCTTGATGGCGGCGTCGTCGTCGAGGTCATACAGTTCCGTCAGGACAGTGGTGACCTCGTCCAGGTATTCTTCGTAAGTGAGGGTGCTCATGCGGTATTCCTTAAGTAAATGGCGCACCGCCGGAACGGCGCGCTGCGCGCCGGCCCAGGAAAAGTGCGCAGATAACCGGCCATTTTACCCGATGCCGGCCCCGTCGGCAGACAGCGACCGCAAGGCATCGGCCACGCGCGCGTAGCGCAGGCGCACGCCCAGCTCGCGCTTGATGCGCGTATTGTGCAGGCGGCGCGATTCGGACATGAATGACAGCAGCATCGGCGTGACCACCTGCTGCAGTTCGGCGCGCGGCAGACGCGGCGGGCGCGGCAAGCCGAACGTGTCGGCCACGGCATCGAAATACTCCGCCATTTTGAGTTCGCTGTCATCGCTGGCGTGATACACGCGCCCCGGCTTGCCCCGCCACAAGGCCCGTTCGATGATGCGCGCCAGGTCATCGGCATGGATATGGTTGGTGTATACATCGTCATCCACGGCCAGGGCTGGCGTGCCCTCGCGCAGGCGCTTCAGCGGCAGGCGGTCATCCGCATAGATGCCGGGCACGCGCAGGATGGCCACGCTGGCGCCGCGGCGCGCGCCCCAGCCGCGCAAGACCTGCTCGGCATCGACGCGCCGCTTCGCACGCGCATTCGCCGGCGCCGTCGGCCGCGTCTCATCGACCCAGGCGCCGCCGCAATCGCCATACACGCCGCTGGTACTCACATACACCATGCGTGCGTGCTCGGGTAAAATGGCGGCCAGATTGCGCGTGCGCCGGTCCAGCAAGCCCGACGACCGGGGCGGCGCCAGGTGCACGATCATCGTCGCCAGTCCCGCCAGCCGTTTCAGGCTGGCGCGCTCGTCGAGGTTGGCCACGATGGGCACGGCGCCGGCCGCCCGCAGCTGCGCGCAGCGCGCCGGCTGGCTGGTGACGGCAAAGACGCGAAAGCGCGTACGCAGCAAGGGCAGCAACCGCATGCCGACGTCGCCGCAGCCCAGGATCAGCAGGCGCGGCAAGCCTGACGGCTTGCGCAAAGAGTGCATTAACATATTTTTCATCTCAAGGATTGTATGACTTTTCAAGTTACTGTTCAGCCCAGCGGCCACCAGTTCAGCTGCGAAGCGGACGAAACCGTGCTGGCGGCGGCGATACGCGCCGGCGTCGGCCTGCCATATGGCTGTAAAAATGGCGCCTGCGGTTCCTGCAAGGGCAAAGTGCTTTCCGGCACCGTCCAGCACAAGGCGCACCAGCAGCGCGCCCTGACGCCGGAAGAGGAAGCGGCCGGCTTTTCCCTGTTCTGCTGCGCCACCACCAACGCCGACCTCGTCATCGAAGCGCGCGAAGTGGCGGGCAGCAGCGACTACCCGATCAAGAAAATGCCGTCGCGCGTGACCACCATCGAGAAAGTCGCGCCCGACGTCGTCGTGCTGACCCTGCAGTTGCCAGCCAGCGAACGCCTCAACTACCGCGCCGGACAGTATATCGAAATCCTGTTACGCGACAACAAACGCCGCAGCTACAGCATGGCCAGCGCGCCCGCCGATGGCGGCCCGATGACCCTGCACATCCGCCACCTGCCGGGCGGCCTGTTCACCGACCAGGTGTTTGGCAGCATGAAGGAGCGCGACATCCTGCGCTTCGAAGGCCCGATGGGCACTTTCTTCCTGCGCGAAGATTCCGACAAGCCCGTCGTGCTGCTGGCCTCGGGCACGGGCTTTGCTCCCTTGAAAGCCATCGTCGAGCACATGATCAACGAGCAATCCACGCGCCCGATCACCCTGTACTGGGGCGGCCGCCGTCCGCACGATCTGTACATGGATGCGCTGTGCCGCCAGTGGGCCGCCGACTTGCCGCAGTTCACCTATGTACCCGTCGTTTCGGACGCCTTGCCGGAAGACGCGTGGGAAGGCCGCACGGGCTTCGTGCACCAGGCCGTCATCGCCGACTTGCCCGACATGTCCGCGTATCAGGTGTATGCCTGCGGCGCGCCCGTAATGGTCGATGCGGCCCACCGCGACTTCGTGCAACTGTGCCAACTGCCAGCCGACGAGTTCTACGCGGACGCCTTCACCACGGAAGCCGACCTGGTCAAGTAAGCATCCAGACAGCGGGGTGCTGCTGGCGCGGCATCCGCTGCCGCCACCCGCCTCACCCCGTCGTGTCCTGGAAAGTATTCATGTCTCTCGCCTCTGCCGGCAACGGCTTCAGTATCCTGCGTCACCGCAACTTCGCCTTTTATCTTTCCGCCCGCGTGCTGGGCACGGTGGCCGTGCAGATGCAAAGCGTGGCCATCGGCTGGCAGGTGTACCAGATCACGGGCAGCCTGTTCGACCTGGGCTTGATCGGCCTGGCGCAATTCGCCCCTTTCCTGGTATTGATTTTGCCTGCCGGCCACGTGGCCGACCGCTATAACCGCCGCAATATCATCGCCTGGTGCCTGGCGGCGCAACTGGCTTGCGCGCTGGCCCTGCTGGCGTTCACCTTGAGCGGCCTGTCCATCGTCTGGCCCGTGTTTGCCGTGCTGGTGCTGTTCGGCAGCGCGCGCGCCTTCATGATGCCGGCCACGCAAGCCGTGCTGGTCAACATGGTGCCCACGCAACATTTCAGCCGCGCCGTGGCGCTCAGTTCGTCGAGCTCGCACGTGGCCATCATCCTGGGGCCTACCTTGGGCGGCTTGCTGTACTACTTCGGCCCCAAGGTGGTGTATCTGATCTCGTCCGCACTGCTGGTCGTGTCCGTCCTGCTGATGCGCGCCACCACGCCCGCGCCGCAAGTGGTGAAGCGCGAACCCGTCAGCTGGCATACCCTGCTCGAAGGCTTGCGCTTCGTCTGGTCGAAACCCATCGTACTGGGCGCCATTTCGCTCGACCTGTTTGCCGTGCTGTTCGGCGGCGCCACGGCCCTGCTGCCGGCGCTGGCGCACGACGTGCTGCATATCGGCCCCAGCGGCCTGGGCTTGCTGCGCACGGCGCCGGGGGCCGGCGCGGCCCTGTGCTCGATCGCGCTGGCCATCTTCCCCATCACGCGCCGCGTGGGCGCCTGGATGTTCGGCGGCGTGGCCATCTTCGGCCTGGGCACCCTGGTGCTGGGCAGCACCAGCTATTTCCCGCTGGCGCTGGCGGCGCTGTTCCTGATGGGCGCCGGCGACATGGTCAGCGTCTACATCCGCCACCTGCTGGTGCAGTTCGAGACGCCGGACGAGATCCGCGGCCGGGTCAGCGCCGTGAATGCCGTCTTCATCGGCGCCTCGAACGAACTGGGTGAATTCGAATCGGGCCTGACGGCCGGCTGGTTCGGCCTCGTGCGCGCCGTGCTCTTCGGCGGCGCCGCCACCCTGGCCGTGACGGGCATCTGGGCCGTGATGTTCCCCGTGCTGTCGCGCATGGACCGCTTCCCCCACCACGAGAAGGAAGCGGCCGCCAGGACGGCCACCACGGCAAGCGCATAAGGTCTAAGATGCGCTATCGCCACTGACGAACCCGCACCATGAAAATCACGCTTCCATTCCACAGCTTCATCCGCAGCCGCCCCCACCTGAGCATGGCCACGGCTATCGGCGTGGCGGCCGGCCTGCTGCTGCCCGCATCCTGGCAACAGATGACGCGTTTGCTGACGGCGTGGAACGTGGCCGTCTGGTTCTACCTGGCGACGATGGCCTGGATGATGATGCGCGCCAACCATCACAAGGTGAAAGCCATGGCGGCGCGCCAGGACGAGCGGGCGGCAACCGTCCTGTCGGCCCTGTCCGTCGCATCCGTGATGAGCCTGGTGGCCATCGTCTCGCAGCTGTCCTCGATGAAAGACATGGCGCCGGACGAGCGCGCGCTGCACTACGGCCTGACGATCCTCACCCTGGTCGGCTCCTGGTTCCTCGTCGGCACCCTGTTCTGCTTTCATTACGCCCACCTGTATTACCAGGCCGACCCCGCACTGCGCCCCCTGAAGTTTCCCGACGATGAGCAAGACCCCGATTACTGGGATTTCCTGTATTTCGCCTTCACCATCGCCGTCGCCGTGCAAACGTCGGACGTTTCCGTGCAGACGCGCATGATGCGGCAGATCGTGCTGGGGCAATCCGTGCTGAGCTTTTTCTTCAACTTGGTCGTGCTGGGGCTGTCGATCAATATCGCGGCCGGTCTCATCAATGGCTGAGGGTAAATAATTTCGTAGTGGAAACTTGACCTGGCTGAAGGGTTAAGCCCATCTTAATCGTGCGCACCCTCTTGAAATACTGGAAAGAGGAGTAAGATAAGTTCCATACACGAGGTCATGTGCATGAGGCAGCAACCAGGCCGCATCACGCCTGAGATGGGTTTTTTTTGAATTGACAGGAGTAAGCATATGCAAATCAATATTCATACCGACAGCACCATCGCCAACACCGCTGGACTGAACGAACATGTGCAATCCGTACTTGAAAGCGCACTGAACCGCTTCCGCGACAACCTGACCCGCATCGAAGTCCACATCAGCGATACGAATGGCCCGAAAGGCGGCGCCGACGATATCCGCTGCGTCATGGAGGCACGCGTTGCTGGCTATCAACCGATTGCCGTGACCGAACAGAACGCCACCGTGCATCAATCCGTTGCCGGCGCCACGGATAAACTGAAACGCGCCATCGATAGCGCCCTGGGCCGCCTGCAAGACAGCAAGCGCCACGCCACCGGCAAGAATGCCGTGATCGATACGGCCGAAGCGGAAGAAACCGCCGAGTAACTCCCCACCCGCAGGATTTCCAGAGACTGAGGCAGCCGTTCAAGGCTGCCTTTGCACATCTGCCCCGCCGTTCACGCGCGGCAACATCCATACTAAAACAGCAAGTGTTCCAGCGTATTAACGCGGCAATGAAATAATTGTCGTATTTCTCACAGTAAGTGACCTCAAGCAAGCCTTTGCCGTTACAGCCAAGGCTGCTTTACGCTATCATGAAGATACCGGCACCCTGCTCGCGCGCCGGCTTTTTGAAAGTGTGATTGTGGAACAGATCGGCAACTTCGGCGCTTCAGGCTGCAACATCGGCGATTTACAGCTATTTCGCGATGGGGCGGATAGCCAGACGGCTGCCATGCTGGCGCCCTGCCCCGTCATGCGCCTCGAAGCGGGCGAAGCCATTGCCGACACGCAAGGCGCCAGCCTGTACATCGTCCTGCGCGGCTCGCTGGCCGTGGCCGCCGACACCCACACGGGCATGGATGACGGCACCGTCAGCAAGGTCTTGCCCGGCGAAAGCGTGGGCGAACAATCGGTGCTCGATGAAGCGAGCAACCTCGCCGCCATTTCCGCCCTGGAAGAAACCGATTTGCTGGTGATCGACGCGGCCATCGTCTGGGAATTGATCGAACAGTCGAACGGCCTGGCGCGCAACCTGCTGCGGCTGCTGTCCTTCCGCATCCGCGCCGCCAATGCCCTGCTGCGCCGCCGGCAGAAACTGGGCGAATTCTACCGCCAGCTGTCGATGGTCGACAGCCTGACGGGCTTGTACAACCGCGCCTGGCTGACGGATTTACTGCCGAACATGATTGTCACGGCCCACGCCAGCGGCTCGCCCCTGTCGCTGGTGATGATCGACCTCGACCATTTCAAGCGCTTCAACGACACGCACGGTCATCAGGCTGGCGACCAGGCACTGCGCATCGCCGCGCAAGTGCTGGGCGCAGCTCTGCGGCCCACGGATTTTGCCGTGCGTTATGGTGGCGAGGAAATGATGGTGATCTTGCCCGACACCAACGAACACGTGGCCCTGCGGGTCGCCGAGCGCCTGTGCGAACGCATGCAGCTCGCCGTCATCTTCGCCGACATGCGCAGCGCGTTGCCGCACATCACGGGTTCCTTCGGCGTAGCCAGCCTGGCGGCCGAACAGGACGACCATGCGCTGATCGCCGCGGCTGACGCGGCGCTATATCGCGCGAAGGCGGGCGGGCGCAACCGCGTAAGCACCTGATAAAAAGCCCATGGCGTCGTTGCATTGCCTCGCCGTACATTCGTACTGCCTTCGGCAATGCGCCTAGCCCTGGACATTTTCTCAGGCGCTTCCGGCGTAATAATGATCAGGCAGCCTTGCTGTCGGCCGGCTTGGCGGCCTCATCCTTCTTGCTGCTGTGCGCGGCGATGAAGTCCGCATAGCCTTTCTGCACCAGTTCATACGTCTTGTCGATATTGCCGGCGATATCGCCTTGCAACACTTTCAAGCCGCCCAGGATATCGCGCGCTTCCTTGAAGCCTTTTTCCATGCCGCCGCTGATGGTGTCCATGAACTTGCTCAGGGCCGTATCGTCGTCCAGGCCGGGATTCTGTTTCTTGAACGCATCAAAAAACCCCGTCGACAGCGATACAATGCGGTTCGCCGTCGCTTCGGCGCTGTTATCCTGCGAAGCCGCGTTCTGGATCGCGTCTTCGCCATACTGGCCCCTCAGCGCTTCATTGATGTTGGTGATGGCCGTCTTGTACAGCAGCGCCAGCGGTTCGTTCTCGGAACCGATCGACACGTTCAGCGACGCCTGCATGATGGACGCGTTCAATTGCAGCTTGGTGCGGTCGTTAACGCTCATTTCAGTCTTGACGCCGTCCTTTTGCTGGACTTTATCGTCCTTGCCGGCAACGCCCGTACTGACGGAAGTCACGGAAGGGGTGGAATTGCCGCTTGCGGCGATGGGAATTGACACGATAGACCTCCTTGAACAGGCAATGTATGCCACCATGCGGGAAACGCGATGATGACCATCCTCTCGTGTAGTATCGGCAGGTTTTCAGAAAACTGTAGCAGCGGCTCTTTCACGGGCCCGGATAACCCATCAAGTAACGACCATCAATGACTAACCAGACCTTTCTTTGGCACGACTACGAAACCTTTGGCGCCCAGCCGCGCCGCGACCGCCCGGCCCAGTTCGCCGCCATCCGCACGGATGCAGAGCTCAACGAGATCGGCGAACCGATCATGCTGTATTGCCAGCCTGCCAATGATTTCCTGCCCGACCCGCAATCGTGCCTGATCACGGGCATCACGCCGCAGCAATGTCTGCAGCTGGGCGTACCCGAACACCAGTTCGCCGCCGCCGTCGAAGCGGCCTTTTCGGAACCGGGCACCATCGGCGTGGGCTACAACACCATCCGTTTCGACGATGAAGTCACGCGTTTCCTGTTCTGGCGCAACCTGATCGATCCATATGCGCGCGAATGGAAAAACCATTGCGGCCGCTGGGACATCCTCGACGTCGTGCGCATGACGCACGCGCTGCGCCCGGAAGGCATCGAATGGCCGAAGCGCGACGATGGCCAGACCAGTTTCAAGCTGGAACACTTGAGCAAGGCCAATGGCCTGGCCCACGAAGCGGCGCACGATGCGCTGTCCGACGTGCGCGCCACCATCGCCCTGGCGCGCCTGATCAAGGAAAAACAGCCGAAACTGTTCGAATTCTGCCTGGCCCTGCACAAGAAGGACAGGGTCGCCAGCGAAATGGGCATGCACCTGGCCGCCAGCGAGCGCCAGCCTTTCCTGCACGTGTCCGGCATGTTCCCCGCCGAACGGGGCTGCCTGGGCGTCGTCTGGCCGCTGGCCACGCATCCGAGCAATAAAAACGAAATCCTCGTCTGGGATTGCGCCTACGATCCGCGCGAACTGTTCCAGCTGGACGCCGACACCATCCGCACGCGTTTGTTTACGCGCAAGGACGCCATGCCGGAAGGCATGACGCGCCTGCCCGTGAAAAGCGTGCACCTGAACAAGTCGCCCATGCTGGTCGGCAATCTGAAAACCCTGTCGCCGGCCATGGCCGCGCAGTGGGGCATCGATCTGGACGCGGCGAAGGTCAACGCGCAATTGGCCGCCACGGCGCCGAACATGGATGCCATCTGGGCCGAAGTGTTCCAGCGCCCGGGCGCGAATGTCGCGCTGGACGTGGATGAGGATTTGTACAATGGTTTCGTCAGCAACGACGACCGCCGCCTGCTCGAATCCCTGCGCCACGACACGCCGGCCAAGCTGGCCACGGCCCGCCCTTCGTTTGCCGACGAACGCCTGCAGGAACTGCTGTTCCGCTACCGCGCCCGCAATTTCCCGCAAACCCTGAGCGAAGCGGAAAGCCTGCGCTGGGAGCAGCACCGCGCCGCCCGCCTGTTCGACGGCGATGGCGGCGCCCGCACCATCGAAATGCTGTTTACGGAAATCGACGTGCTGTCGGAATCCGTGGATGAGCGTGGCGAGGAAATTCTGGGTGAGTTGTACGATTACGTGGAAATGGTGGCGCCCATGCGCGACTGAAAGTCGGGTAGGTCGGATTAGCGAAGCGTAATCCGACAAGTGCCGACGACGACTCATGTCGGCTTACGCCATGCGGCCAAGCCGACCTACCAATGAAAAATGCCGGGCTAGCCCTGCATTTTTTATGCATGCAACTTAAACCGAACGATGCGCATTGATCGCATCGCGCGTTTCAATGGCCACGCGGCGCGCCGCGTCGGCGTAGTCTTCGCCAGCCTGCGGCGTGGCATAGATGATGGCGCGCGAGGAGCTGATCATCATGCCCATGCCGTTGGCCGTCTGGCCCGCGCCGACGGTGGCGGCAATGTCGCCGCCCTGGGCGCCGATGCCGGGCACCAGCAGCGGCATGTCGCCGACGATGGCGCGCACCTGCGCCAGTTCTTCAGGGAAGGTGGCGCCGACGACGAGCGCGCACTGGCCATTCTTGTTCCATTTGTCGGCCACCAGGCGCGCCACGCGCTGGTACAAGGGCACGCCATCCGTGTCGAGGAATTGCAGGTCCGAGCCGCCCGGGTTCGAGGTGCGGCACAGGATGATCACGCCGCGGTCTTTCCACGCCAGGTAGGGATCGAGCGAATCCTCGCCCATGTACGGGTTCACGGTGACGGCGTCGGCGCCGTAGCGCTCGAACGCTTCGCGCGCGTACTGCGTGGCCGTCGCGCCGATGTCGCCCCGTTTCGCGTCGAGGATCAGCGGGATGTGCGGATAGTTTTCGCGCACGTAGCGGCAGATGTCTTCCAGCTGCTTTTCCGCGCCCAGCGCGCCAAAATACGCGATCTGCGGTTTGAAGGCGCAGGCCAGGTCGGCCGTGGCATCGATGATGCGCGTGCAAAAGGTGGTGATTCCATCAGGCAGATCGCGCAGTTCGGCCGGCAGTTTCGCCAGGTCGGGGTCCAGGCCCACGCACAGCAGGGAATTATTGGCCGTCCACGCGGCGGATAATTTATTGATGAAATTCACGGCACACCTTCTCTATATTCAGTTGCAAACCCCGTATTGTAACGCGGCGCGGGGTTGCCACGGCGTGGCAACGCGGTCAGACGCGGCGGCCAGCGCTTATTAAACCGACATCCCGGGCCGTTTCAGGTATATTTGCCTCACCTCCCTTACTCTGCACGGAACCCATCATGCAAATCACCAATCAATTCACCAAATGGCTGCGCCTGGCACTGAGCGTCACCGTCCTGGCCGGCGTCCTGACGGGCTGCGGCTACAACGACTTCCAGAGCAAGGATGAAGCCACCAAGGCAGCCTGGGGCGAAGTAGTCAACCAGTACCAGCGCCGCGCCGACCTGATCCCCAACCTGGTCAACACCGTCAAGGGCTATGCGACGCACGAGCGCGAAACCCTGGAAGCGGTAACCAAGGCGCGCGCCGCCGCCACCAGTTTCCAGATCACGCCCGAAGTGCTGAACGACCCGGCCGCCTTCGAAAAATTCCAGCAGGTGCAAGGCCAGCTGTCGTCGGCCTTGTCGCGCCTGATGGTGGTGTCCGAGAAATACCCGGACTTGAAGGCCGACACTAGCTTCCGCGACTTGCAGTCGCAGCTGGAAGGCACGGAAAACCGCATCACCGTGGCGCGCCAGCGTTACATCGTTGCCGTTCAGGATTACAACGTGCATGCGCGCAGCTTCCCGAACAACCTGACGGCCATGGTCTTCGGCTACAAGGTCAAGCCATCGTTCACGGTGGAAAATGAAAAAGCCATCTCGACCGCACCGACCGTCAACTTCGGCAAATAAGATGAAAGCCTGGTCTTATCTGGCGGCGCTGGCGACGGCGCTGCTGCTGTGGACGATGCCGCCAGCCGGCGCACAGGGCTTGCAGCCCGTGCCGCCGCTGGCCGCGCGCGTGACGGATGACGCCGGCATGCTGGACGCCAAGCAAAAGGCGGCGCTGGAAGGCGTGCTGGCCGATTACGAAGCCAAGACGGGCAGCCAGATCGCCGTGCTGCTGGTCAAGAGCACGGAGCCGGAAGCGATCGAGCAATACAGCATCCGCGTGACGGATGCCTGGAAGCTGGGCCGCAAGGGCGTCGACGATGGCGTGCTGCTGATGGTGGCAAAGGACAACCCATCGTCGCTGCGCCGCCTGCGCATCGAGGCGGGCCGCGGCGTGCAGGGCGTGCTGACGGATGCGCAATCGAAACGCATCCTGCAAGACGTGATCGCGCCGCATTTCAAGCAGAATGATTATTACGGCGGCTTGGTGGCCGGCGTGGGGTCGATTGCCACCCTGCTGAACCAGGAGCAATTCCCCGCCCCTGCACAGCAGAAAGCGCCGGCGACCGTGGAAGCGGGCGGCATGACCTTCTGGCTGCCGCTGCTGTTCTTCGGCTTTCTTGTCGTGCTGACCCTGTTCCGCTCGCGCGGCGGGCCGACGCGGCTGCAGCGCGGCAGCAACTGGTCCAGCGGCGCCACCGGCGTCGTGCTGGGCAGCATTTTGAGCCAGGCCCTGAACAACCGCGGTGGCGGCGGAGGCTTCGGCGGCGGTGGTGGTTTTGGCGGTGGCGGTGGCGGTGGTGGTTTCGGTGGTGGCGGCGGCGGTTTTGACGGCGGCGGCGCCTCGGGAGATTGGTAATGACGAAACAACTGACATTCGGACAGCGCTGCGGACGGGCCTTGAAACATTTGCGGGGCACGCCGGCGACGGCACGCCAGGCCTTTCCGGAACGCACCCTGAAAGCCATCGAGACAGCGATTGCCGACGGTGAAGCGATGCACCAGGCAGAAGTGCGCCTGATCGTCGAAGCCGCCTTGACGCCGGGCATGGCGTACCAGGGCGTAAGCAACCGCGAGCGGGCGCGCGAACTGTTTGCCCAGTATGGCGTGTGGGATACGGAAGACAACGTCGGCGTACTGATCTATATCAACCTGGCCGAGCACCAGGTCGATATCGTCGCCGACCGCAACGTGGGCCGGCGCGTCACGCCGGAACAATGGCAAGCCGTGTGCCGCACCATGACCAAAGGCTTCAAGGACGGCAATTACCACGACAGCACGCTGGATGCCTTGCAGCAGTTGAATACCTTGTTGCAAAGCCACTTCCCTGCCGATGGCACGCGCGGCAACCAGTTGCCGAACAAACCCATCCTCCTCTGATTCCTGCCCAGGGATTAAAATCTGCCCATTGCCGCGCGGGCCGGTGGCCCGGGCAGCGGCCCCTATTACCGCCGAGGAGCATACATGAGACTGATCAATAAAACCGCCATCGTCACGGGCGCCACGCAAGGCATCGGCCTGGCTTGCGCCACCCGCCTGATCGCCGAAGGGGCGCAAGTGATGCTGGTCGACATCAAGGAAGAAGGCGCGCAGGCGGCGAGCGCCCTCGGCCCGCAGGCGCGCTTCTTTTGCGCCGACGTCAGCCAGAAGGCGGACGTCGATGCCATGCTGAAGGAAACCCTGGCCCAGTTCGGCCACATCGATATCCTCGTCAACAATGCGGGCGTCACGCACGCGGCCGATTTCCTCGATGTGTGCGAAGACGATTTCGACCGGGTCATGCGCATCAACCTGAAATCGATGTTCCTGTGCGGCCAGGCCGTGGCGCGCGAAATGGTCAAGCGCAACACTGGCTGCATCATCAACATGTCCAGCGTGAATGCGGAACTGGCGATCCCGAACCAGGTACCGTATGTGGTGTCGAAGGGCGCCATCAACCAGTTGACCAAGGTCATGGCCTTGAACCTGGCCTCGCATGGCGTGCGCGTGAACGGCATCGGGCCGGGCACCATCCTGACGGAACTGGCCAAGCAGGCAGTGCTGTCGAGCCCGGAGGCGCGCCACACGATCCTGTCGCGCACGCCGCTGGGCCGCTGCGGCGAACCGGAAGAAGTGGCTGGCATCGCCGCCTTCCTGGCCAGCGACGACGCCACCTACATGACGGGCCAGACCATCTATGTCGATGGCGGGCGCATGGCGCTCAACTACACCGTGGCCGTGAAGGAATGAAGGCAGCGACAGGCAGAACTACAGGCAGTTATATCAAAAAACGATAATGGTTATCTGAAAAGACCATTAGACACATATCGTGCGACGCAGCATAATGCACCTGTCTCCACTATTCTCCTCCAAGAAAATAGTTTTAAGCCCGCTTTCACCAGCGGGCTTTTTTTTTGCTATCACTGCTGAAACATGGCCATTCTTGCCATGACAGACGTTCTTCACTGTCCTTCTGCTCGCCGCAAAAAAATGTTGCGGCGTGTCATCAGCCCGTCATCTTCGCCCCCTATACTTGCTTCATCTGCTGTACAGGCAACCGATATGCCTGACTACAGACAGGTGTGCCGCGATGGCACACCACTCCCCTTTCATGACCGTGGCGGGCGCCGGCAAGGCGCGCGACATGGTGAGTACCGAGCAACTCTCAACTCTTGACCCATTTCATTTGGGTTTTTGGCCCGCCTCCCCGCGGGCCTTTTTTTGCCTGCACGACAAGCTCTTGCGCAAAAACACGGCGGCCCGCCTTGCCCATGATATTGTGACGACCTTTCCACCTGTCCTGACGCATCATGCCTGCACCACTGCTCGAACTCTGTTTTGCCGACCGCTACGAACGCCTGCGCTACCGCACTGCGCTGCTGCTGTATGTCCTGGTGATCCTGATCGGCGACATTCCTGGCGTGCGCGCAGATGTGGGCCAGTATGCGTCAGGCGGCGTGCTGCATTCCGTCGGCTATGGCGTGCTGGCCCTGATCCTGTTCAGCGGCACGGGCGGCGGCATGGCGCGCCGGGCGCTGCTGTCGGTGCTGATGGTGGCGGCCATGGGTGCGCTGGACGAATTCATCCAGAGTTTCCTGCCCTACCGCCGTGGCGCCGTCAGCGACTGGGTGGTCGATATCACGGCCGCCGTGGCGGTCTGCCTGCCGCTGTATTTCCTCTGGCCGAAAATGGTCGCCGCTGCCCTTGGCAAGGGCGTGCCGCGGCCCGAAGCCTGAACGGGGGGGACTCGCGCCCGTCAGGCGCGGTCCGCTTCGCTATCTTGCAATTCCAGCCGCAACTGTCCCTGGCTGCGCGTGCCCAGGCGGCGCATCAGGGAGCGCGCCTCGCGCCGGCTGCTGGCCCCCATGGCGCGTGCCGCATCGCGCTGCATGTCCAGCAACTGTTCCGAGCGCGCCAGCCGCACCAGGCCATGCAAGGCCTGGGCCAGGACATGGCGCGCGCGGGCATCGCGCGCGGTGCCGCCGACGGCCAGCACCAACTCATCGATCAGTTTTGCGGTAGGGCCAGATGACATTTTTTCTCCCGATTCAACAGTGAGGAAGCGTGCAGCCGCACGAAGTGGTAATTGCCAGCATCTTTTATACCAAGCACGGCGATTGGACTCTTGATCTAGCTCAATCGACAATGACGGGCGCCGAACATCCCTGCTCCGCCATGCTCTTACATGCAGCAATCGCTGCTATCCGCAATCACCGCGGGTGCCGATCCTGAGTGTGCGACCATGAGGAGACCAAGATGAGATCGAAAACAACCCTGCTGCTGACCGGCCTGACATGCGCCTTGCTGGCGGCCTGCCAGTCCACGGATAAAACCAGCCTGGCACGCGGCAATAGCGGCGAAACCTATGCCGCACCGGCCGGCACGGCACCGCCAAGCAGTACGGCCAGCGCCACCAGCAGCACGGCCACCGATACCGGCAACGCCATGAGCAGCGACATGCGCAATGACGCGAACCAGTCCACCCTGAACATCAGCTCGGCCACGGTGCAGTCGATAGAAACCGTGCCGCGCAGCATGGACCAAGGCAGTGCCGACATGCAGGCGGGCACGTCGGGCACGGCCGGCAGCACCTCGGGGGCGGCGGGCAATATGCTGTATCGCATCACCTTGCGCCTGGACGACGGCACGACGCGCACCTTTGTGCAAAATACCCAGCCCGCCTTCCAGATCGGCGAGCGGGTCAGCGTGCAAAAAGGCGTGATGCAGCGCTATTGATATGTACCGGCACTGGCCGATGCTGGTCGCAACTGACCGCATCAAGCCAGCGCCAGGGTCAACGGCCGGCTGCGCCCCTGCACCACGGCCGAAGGCCAGGCCGGGTCGTGCGTCAGATTGTGCAAATGGCTGCCGTCGAGCAAAAACGTGTCTTCCACCGTGCTGCCGGGCAGGCTGGGGTGAAAGGCCAGCGCCATGCCCCGCTTGAGGATGATTTCCGTGTGCGCGCCGGCCGCCACTTCGGGCGCCAGGTAGCCATGGATACCGCCCTGCCGGCTGGTGCGCACCGTGTCGGGCTGGCCGGCATAGGCGTAGGCGCTGTCGAGCGCGTGATACACCATGCTCAGCGCATGGCCCGTTTCGCAAGCGTCGAGCGCCACCGCTTCCAGCGCCAGCATGGCCGCATCGGCATCGTCCATGACCACCGCCGCGCCGTCGGCCCGATGCTGCGCCGGGCCGAAACGCCGTTGACGGCTGAGACTGGCGCACAGGCCAAAACGCCGCGCGCACAAGGCCAGCACGGCTTGCTTGCCCAGCACCGCCTGGGCTGGCGGCGCGCGCCGATAACGGTGTTGGCGCTCTCCACCGCTGGCCAGCACGTACACGGCTTGCAAGCCGCGCAGCCACAGCGCGCGCGCACACGCGGCAGCCAGTTCCAGCTCGCTCCAGTCGGGGCGGGCCTGGCGCAGCGCATCCGCGGCCGCGCCGGCCGCCAGCAGCCCCACCTGCCGGTAGCGTAACTGCTCCGATTCCAGCAGTACCAGCCGCTCTTCGCGCAGGGCCACAGGCAGGCTGCGTTCGTGCAAGCCGGGCCGGTCGGACAGGACAGGCGCGCCGCCGGCCGCATGCTGCACGAAATGCTCGCGCAATTCATACAGCTGCGGCTGCATCCAGGGCGACACCTGCCATGTCCATGGCCCGCGCACTTCTTCCTCGCGCATGCGCATGGCTTCGGCTTCGTCCGTCAGGATGTAGGCGGCATCGCGCGTCACCAGCACTTCCGCGCAGCCGCACTCGGTCGTATGACAATGGCTGTTCGATGCGCCCGCCGTGGCCCACGCAAACCAGTCCACGCCGCGCAGGCGCACGGCACCGGCACGCTGGTCTTCCAGCCAGCCCCGCATCTGCGCCAGCTTGTGCGCCACTTCCAGCTCCAGCGGCCAGTTCATGACCACCCCTCGTGCGGGATGCGGCGCGGCGCCACCCCGCCTGCCCTGCCTGGCACCAGCCGGGAATCCTGTTGTGCATGCATAGCTGCTCCCTTCCTACATGGAAACTTAAGACCGGCGCGCGCATAAAAAGTTCAGTGCCTGGCCTCGTCTCAGGCTTGCAGTCTATGACTTCCCGCTATTTTTGCAAGCGGCTATTTCGCCAGTTCAATCAACACGGCCGTGTACATCTGCAAGTTCAACAGCAACTGCTTTTCCGTGATGAACTCATGTTCGGAATGCCCCGTGTAGACCGTGTGCGGCATGGCCGGGCCAAAGCTCACGGCATTCGGGAACAGGCGCGAATTGGTGCCGCCGCCGATGGCCACCGGTTGCGGATTGGCGATGCCCGTGTAGTGTTCGAAGACGGACAACAAGGTGGGAATCTGCGGCGCCGCCGTCTGCAGCCACGGTTCACCGATCTGCACCTGCAGGGTAGCCGGCACGTGGCGCCGCGCCTTCCAGCCGTCGAACGCGGCCGTCACCTGCTGTTGCAGCACGGCCGCCGTCTTGCCTTGCGGACGGCGCAAATTGATAGTCAGTTCCAGCGCGCCACCGTTCTGCTTGAGCACGGTCGGCGCTACCGTCATCGGCCCCATGAAGCCGTCGCGGTAAGCGATCTGCCCAAAGCGTTCGCCGTAGATGCCAGTGCCCACCAGTTCATTCAGGAACGACAGCATGTCGGCCGCCTGCGTGCCCTGCCACGGCTGCACGGCCAGCGCGTCGGCCAGCATGCTGATGGCGTTGACGCCATCTTCCGGTTTCGACGAGTGGGCCGACACGCCCAGCGCCGTCACCGTCAAGGTGCCGCCATCGCGTGCATAGCTGTAGCGCACGCCCTGTTGCTGCTGCGCGCGGGCGCGGATGGCCGCTTCCAGCGCGGCTGGCGCGTGGTCGATCACGGCTTGTGCATCTTCCGGGATCTGACTGCCGAAAAAGCCGCCTGTCAGCTGCGTCAGCACAGGGACCTTCCCCGCCGGCATGGCCGTGCGCGGCGGCAAGGTCAGCTTGATGGAACCGTAGCCCTTCTCGGCCGTCACCACCGGGTATTCCGCATCGATGGTGATGTTCACTTGCGGCGGCGTGTGGGTTTTCAGGAACTGTTTCAACGGTTCCCAGTCCGATTCCTCGGCCATGTAGACGTACAGCTCGATGCGCTTGCTCAGCGGCACCTGCTGGTCCTGGATAGCCTTCATCGCGTACAGGGCCGTGGCGATCGGCCCCTTGTCGTCTTCCGTGCCCCGTCCCAGCAGCTTGCCAGGTTCGCTGGTACGGTCCAGCTCGAACGGCGAACGGGCCCATTTGGCGGGATTCACGGGCTGCACGTCGCCGTGCGTGATCACGCCCACGCGCTCGCTGCCACTGCCCATGCCGATGATCACCACATGGCCATGCTCCTGGAAGTCGAATCCCAGGCGCTGCGCCTCGGCCGCCAGGTAGCGCTTGAAACCCGTGTGCTGGGGATTCGCGGCAAACGGCACGGCCGGGTCTGCCACCGTGTTGAAACTGACCATCTTCGCCAGGCTGGCGATCAGCGGTTCGGGATAGGTGGCCAGCGCGTAGCGCGCCGTTTCCTGCGCCTGCAGGCTGATGGGCGCGGCGTGAACGGAGGGCTGCAGCAGCAGGCCAATCAGGGTCAGCAGGATGGGTTTCTTGAACATGGCGGGGCGCATAAAGTGGGGAGGCCCACTCTAGCATTGCCCGCACCGATTTCCAATCGATACGAGTTTTTTACCGATCAGTACGCAAATTCCCGATTCGCATTATCATGTGCACAGCCTGTCATCCCTGCCGCTTCCAAGGCCGACCCTATTGTCGTCAGGGGATAGACAAATCGTCCATTGTGATTTTCCACCACGTCCCGATATC
Organism: Janthinobacterium sp. SUN128; assembly: GCF_030587275.1. Classification (NCBI taxonomy): domain Bacteria; kingdom Pseudomonadati; phylum Pseudomonadota; class Betaproteobacteria; order Burkholderiales; family Oxalobacteraceae; genus Janthinobacterium; species Janthinobacterium sp. SUN128. The sequence continues at coordinate 345,280 of NZ_JAPWHY010000002.1, forward strand.
GCTACCATGATTCCATTTTCCATACTCGACCTGGCCCCCATCGCCGAAGGCAGCGACGCCAGCCAGTCGTTCAAGAACACGCTCGACCTGGCGCAGCACGGCGAACGCTGGGGCTACAACCGCTACTGGCTGGCCGAACATCACGGCATGCCCGGCATCGCCAGCGCCGCCACGGCCGTCGTCATCGCCCATGTGGCGGCTGGCACGACAACCATCCGCGTGGGCGCCGGCGGCGTGATGCTGCCGAACCACTCGCCGCTGGTCATCGCGGAACAGTTCGGCACCCTGGAAGCGCTGCATCCGGGCCGCATCGACCTGGGCCTGGGCCGCGCGCCCGGCTCCGACCAGACGACGGCGCGCGCCCTGCGTCGCGACCTGCAATCCGACGCGGAACAGTTTCCGCAAGACGTGCTGGAATTGATCGACTATATGTCCGACGAGCCGCGCCAGCGCGTGCTGGCCGTGCCCGGCAAGGGCGCGAAAGTGCCCGTGTGGATACTCGGGTCCAGCCTGTTCGGCGCCCAGCTGGCCGCCCACCTGGGCTTACCGTATGCATTCGCCTCGCACTTCGCGCCGCAGATGATGATGCAAGCCGTGGCGTATTACCGCGAACACTTCAAGCCTTCAAAACAATTGGCGAAACCGTACGTGATGCTGGGCTTTAACGTGTTTGCCGCCGACACGGATGCCGAGGCGCACTTGCGCGCCACGTCGATGCAGCAAGCCTTCGTCAACCTGCGCACGGGCCGCCCGTCGCGCCTGCAGCCGCCCATGCCCGGTTACCTGGAGCAATTGGGTCCGCAGGAACGCGCCATGCTCGATTCCGTGCTGTCCTGCACGGCCATCGGCGCGCCGGACACCGTCAAGGCGAAGATGGCCGCCTTCATCGCCGAAACGGGCGCCGACGAACTGATGATCACCTCGCAGATCTTCGAGCACCAACACCGGCTGCGGTCGTATGAAATCACGGCGCAGGTGCATGCGGAGCTGGCGCGCGCACAGTAAGCTTTAACTCTCCCCTGGTATATCCCCCTATACCCTTTTCCCGGCCGTCGGCAATGATCGCCGGGATTTTTTTGCCTGCTGCGTTGTCTGCCGCCCCACCGCAAAATCGGCCGCGCCCGGCAAGAAATGCGCAGCCCCGCTATCATGCTCATCCAAAAGCATCACTCCAAGAAAGTTGTCTCGCATGAAATCTGCACCATCCACCGTCGATGCCAGCGCCCTGCTGACGTCGACCCGCATCCTGTTGTTCGCCCTGTCCGCCGGCGTGCTCGTCGCCAGCCTCTACTATGTGCAGCCGCTCACTTCCATGCTGGCCGCCTCGTTTGGCGTCAGCGTGCCGCAGGCGGGCTACCTGGTCACGGCCACGCAAATCGGCTATGTGCTGGGTATCGTGTTCCTGGTCCCCCTCAGCGACGTGCTGAACCGCCGCCAGTTGCTGACGTGGATGCTGATCGCCAAGATCGGCGCCCTGCTGCTGGCCGCCACCAGCCAGAACATTATTATCTTTGCCATCGCCAGCGTCTTGATGGGGATCACGTCCAGCGCCTTGATGGTGGTCACGGCCATGGTGGCGTCGTATGCGCCCGACCACAGCCGGGGCCGCATGGTGGGCACCGTCATGACGGGCTTGTTGCTGGGGATTCTGCTGGCGCGTACCGTGTCCGGCACCGTGTCGCAGATCAGCGGCGGCTGGCGCACCGTGTACGTGCTGGCCGCCATCGTCGTGGCCGCCCTGCTCGTCATGCTGCGCCGCATCCTGCCGAACGAGGCGCCACGCGGCAAGCTGCAATACGGAAAATTGATGGCCTCGCTGGCCGACATCATCCGCCAGGAACCGTTGCTGCGCCAGCGCGCCCTGTTCTCGGGCCTGGGCCTGGGCACCTTCAGCGTGTTCTGGACGGGCCTGACCTTTTTGCTCAGCGGCGCGCCGTACCACTACTCGGAAATGCAGATCGGCCTGTTCGGCCTGGCCGGTGCCACGGGCGCCTTTGCCGCCAACACGGCGGGCCGCATGGCCGACCGCGGCTATGCGCGCCAGGCCACCTGGCTGCTGGCCGTGGCTTCCATTGCGGGCTGGGCATTGATCGGCTTTGGCGCCCATTCGCTGGTGCTGCTGCTGATCGGTATCGTCCTGCTGGACATGGGCGTGATGGGCTTGCAAGTTACGCACCAGTCCATCATCTATAAACTGGCGCCGCATGCGCGGGCGCGGGTCACCACCGTGTTCATCGCGGGCGGCTTCATCGGCGCGTCGGCAGGCTCGGCCCTGGCCAGCGCCAGCTTTGCGGCCGGCGGCTGGCCCGCCCTGTGCATGGTGGGCGGCGCCATGCCGCTGCTGATGCTGATTGTGTGGAGCAAGTACCGCCACACGCAGCGCCGGCTGGAACGGGCCGCCCAGGCATCTATCACGTAGGTCGAATTAACGGCGGCACGCCGCGTAATCCGACACTGATGCGCCAACTGTCGGATGACGCTCTTCGAGCTAATCCGACCTACGATCCTGAAAAAAACCGCTCGGCCGAGCGGTTTTTTTACGTTCTTACTTCGCTGGCTCACGCGCCTTGCCAAACGCATCGCCCGCCTTCCACGCCGGCATCCTGGCCGCATTCGCCACGGCTTGCCCCAGGTTCAGGGTAAATTGCGCCTGCTGCGTCATGCCGGACAAATCCCAGCTGGCATCGTACTCATCGGTGACCTGATGGTAGCGGGGGCCATACGCTGCCGCCTTGGCTTTCGACGCTGCCACGTCCTTGATGTACTCGCGTCCGCCATTGATGGAAAACGCGGGCACGCCCGCCTTGGCAAAGCTGAAATGGTCGCTGCGGAAATAGCCGCCGGCCAGGTCGGGACGGGCTGGCGCGATATGCATGCCCATGGCTTTGGCCACCGTGGCCGCCATGGCGCCCAGCTCCGTGCGCTCGCTGCCCTGCGCGCCGATGTCATGCGTGGCACCGACAAAGTTCAGGCTGTCCAAGTTCAGCGCGGCGGCCGTCTTGTTCAAGGGCCACAACGGGTCGGCCGCGTAGGCAGCACTGCCCAGCAAGCCCTGCTCTTCGGCCGCCACCCACAGGAAGATCTGCGTGCGCTTCGCAGGCTTTTTCACGGCTTCCTGCGCCATGGCCAGCAAGCCGGCCGTGCCGGAAGCGTTGTCGACGGCGCCGTTGTAGATGGTGTCGCCACTGTCACCCTGCTTGCCCAGGTGGTCCCAGTGGCCGCTGTAGATGACGGCTTCATCCTTCAATGCCGGGTCGGTACCCGGCACCATGCCGGCGATATTGAATTGTTCCACCTTGCGCACGGCGGACTTCATTTCGCCGCTCAGCTTGGCATTCAAGGCGACGGCCTTGAAATCCTTGCTTTCCGCTTGCGCGCGCAAGGCGTCCAGATCCTGTCCGCCAGCCGCGAACAGGCGGCGCGCCGCGTCTTCCGCGATCCAGCCCTGCAGCGGCGTGCCGGCCGTGCGGTCGGCCAACTGGAAACGCTCGCTGCCGCTCCAGCTGTTCTGCACCACGCTCCAGTCGTACGATGCGGACGGTTTTGTGTGGATCAGCAATACGCCAGCCGCACCCTGGCGCTTGGCTTCCTCGAATTTGTAGGTCCAGCGGCCGTAATAGGTCAGCGCCTTGCCGGCAAAGCGGTTCGGCTCGGCACTAGTCGGTTGCGGGTCATTGACCATCATGACGACGATCTTGCCTTTGACATCGGCGCCCTTGAAATCGTTCCAGCCTTCTTCCGGCGCCGTGATGCCATAGCCGACGAAGACGAGCGGCGCATCGAAGGTGTGGGCGGCAACGGAGTCCCCCGTGGCCCACACCCAGTCCGGGCCGAAAGCCAGCGGCACGGGCTTGCCGCCCGCCACGGCTTGCAGGCTGCTTTCCTGTGGCAAGGATTTCACGCCGGCGATCTGCACGCTTTGGCGGTAGCTGTTGCCGCGCACGGGTTGCAGTCCGGCCATCTGCGCCTGGGTTTCCAGGTAGGCCACCGTCAGGTCGGCGCCGCGCTGGCCCGTGCCCCGGCCTTCCAGCAAATCGTTGGACAGGAAGGCCAGGTGGGCGCGCAGCGGGGCTTCCTGCACCACGGGCAAGCCGGTCGCGGCGTGCGCGGAAAACGCCAGCGCCAGGCTGGAAGCGAGCGCCGTAACGGCCAGGGAAGAAAACAGCTTCTGCATAAGATCCTTTGGGTAAGAGGAGACATTCAGTCCGGCGGATGGCCGAGCCGGCGATTGTATGCCATAGGGAAAGATGCATCAAAATGCGGACGAAAAAAATCCCCGCGGCAAGGGCGGGGATTTTGCAGGAGAAACGCTCAGACCAGCAAAGCGGCCGCCAGGGATTCGATCTCTTCCGCCGATTCCTCGAGGATGGTGTGCAAGGTGCTGCCGCCGATGCCGAAGTCGATCTTCGCTGCAGCCTGGCGCCGCGCGGCGCTTTCCGGCGGGTGCAGGGGCGAACCGACGGGCGACAGATCGTTGGCCAGTACCAGGGTCGCGCCCAGGGTGCGGGGCGGGAACGTGCTGCCGCCGTGCCACATGCCTTCCACGGCCTGCAAGACCATGTCCGGCACTTGCAACTGGCGCAGCACGCCGCGGCCGATCAGTTTTTCGCCGTATTCGATCCAATCTTCCGTATTGTCGTCCAGCAAACCTGGATATTCCTCGGCGCGCGACAGCAGATAAAAGCCGCCCACTTCGTGCACGATGGCCGCGAACATGGCCGTTTCCACGTCCACATGCGTGACTTTCTTGGCGATTACCTGGCTCAGCGCGGCCACGTGGGCCGTGTGTTCCCACAGCTTGGCCGCCTTGGCACGCAATTGCGGGTCGGTAATCTGGCTGCCCAGCTGGCGCACGATGACGGATGCCACCATCGATTTCAGGGTGGCAAAGCCCAGGCGCGAGACGGCTGCGCGCACATTGGCGATTTCATTGCCGGAACGGTTGTAGGCAGCCGAGTTGGCCAATGCCACGACCCGCGCCGACAGCAGCGGCTCGGCCATGACCATGCGGGCGGCCGCTTCGATATGGCAATCGGGGTCGTCCAGCGCTTCCTGCAGCTTCAAGGTGGCCTTGACGTTGGCGGGGAACGTCAGCTCGCCCTTGCTCGCTTGCAGCGCGATAATCTTGAATACTTCCAGTCTGTCCATGGGTCAATCTCCGGTACGGGCCTGTTCAGGCTCTGCTGTGTGGGTGGGCCGGGAATGCGCTCCCGGCCCGGCTCCCGTTTCCGGCAATATTACAGCAAGTTCAAACTCAAACCTATTACTTTCCGGAAACTTTTCCTGCCACGCCTTCGACAAAATAATCCATCTTCGTCAGCGCCGCATCGTCCAGCACGCCTTTGTCCAGGCGCACCTTGCCATCGTTATCCTTGATCGGCGCGCTGAAAGGATTGAGCTTGCCAGCTACCAAGTCTTTCTCGCGTGCCAATACAAACTGTTTCACGTCGGCCGGCACTGTGGCGTTGATGCCTTCCAGTTTGACCATGCCATCCTTGATGCCGCCCCAGGTGCTGCTGGACTTCCACGTGCCGTCCAGCACGGCTTGCGCCTGCTTCGTATAGTAGTCGCCCCAATGGTGGGTGACGGCAGCCAGCTGCGCCTTCGGCCCGTACTTTTTCATGTCCGAATGGTAGGCGATCGCGTACTTGCCCTTCTCTTCCGCCGCCTGCACCACGGCGGTCGAATCCGTGTGGTGGGTAACCACGTCGGCGCCCTGGCCGATCAGGGTGATGGCGGCGTCGCGTTCCTTGCCCGGATCGAACCAGCTATTCACCCACACCACTTTCACTTCCGCCTTCGGGTCGACGCTGCGCATGCCGCGCGTAAAAGCGTTAACGCCCTGCAACACCTCCGGGATCGGGAATGCCGCCACGTAGCCGGCCACATGGGTCTTGCTCATCTTGCCTGCCAACACGCCGGCCAGGTAGCGGCCCTCGTAGAAACGGGCGTTGGTATTGGCCACGTTGACGGCCGTCTTGTAGCCCGTCAAATGAATGAACTTCACATTAGGAAATTGCTTCGCCACTTTCAAGGTGGGATTCATGTAGCCGAACGAGGTTGTGATGACGAGCTTGCTGCCCGTTTGCGCCAGGTCGCGGATCACCCGTTCCGCATCGGCGCTTTCCGGCACGTTTTCCACGTACTTGGTGGTGATCTTGCCGCCCAGCGCCTTTTCCATTTCCTTGCGGGCCAGATCATGCTGGGTGGTCCAGCCCGCGTCGCCGATGGGGCTGATATATACGAAGCCGACGTTCAATGGGGTAGCAGCAGGCGCGGCGGCCATGACGGGCATCAAAACGGCACTGCAAACGGCGGCGCACAATAGTTTCTTGGACATGGTTTTCCTTGTGGTGAGTGATTATTGTGGTGAGTGATTAATTTCCCGGATTGAAATTCTTGCCCAGCGAAGCGGGCATATTGAGCTTGATGTAATTGGCGTTGCTGGAGATCAAAACCAGCACGACGATGGCTGCCACATACGGCAGCATCGACAGCAGTTGCGACGCGATGGGCACGCCCAGCGCCTGCGCGTGAAAGGTCAGAATCGTGATGCCGCCGAACAGGTAGGCGCCGCCCACCACGCGTGCGGGACGCCAGGTGGCAAAGGTGGTCAGCGCCAGCGCGATCCAGCCCCGTCCCGCCACCATGCCCTCGACCCACAGCGGCGTGTAGACGAGCGACAAAAAGGCGCCGGCCAGGCCGCAGCAGGCGCCGCCGAACAGCACGGCTGCCAGGCGGATGCGGCGCACGGGGTAGCCGAGCGCATGCGCGGACGCGGGCGACTCGCCCACGGCGCGCAGCACGAGGCCCGCCCGCGTGCGGTACAAAAACCAGGCGATGGCCAGGCACAGCAGCAACGACAGATACACCATCGGATGCTGGCGGAACAGGGCCGGCCCCAGTACGGGAATGTCTTCCAGGAAGGGGATGCCAAAGCGGCCATTCTGCAAGCTGTTGCCCACGTACTTCAAGCCGATGTACGTGGACGCGCCCGCGCCGAACAGCGACAAGGCCAGGCCCGTCGCGTACTGGTTCGTGCCCAGCCACACGGTCAGCCAGGCAAAGAAGCCGGACAGCAGCATGCTGGCGCCCGCGCCCGCCAGAAAGCCCAGGGTGGGGCTACCCGTGTTGACAGCCACGGCGAAACCCGTGATGGCCGAGACCAGCATCATGCCTTCCGCCCCCAGGTTGACCACGCCCGCCTTTTCATTGACGAGCAGCCCCAGCGCAGCCAGCATCAGCGGCGTGCCCGCATTGATGCTGGCCGCGACCAGGGGCGCGATGGTCAGCAGCAAGTTATCCATGTTTCCTCCAACGCAATTTGTATTGGATCAGCACATCGCAAGCGAGCAAGGCGAACAGCAAGATGCCCTGGAACACACCCGTGATCGCACTGGGCAAGCCCAGGCGCGACTGCGCCAGTTCGCCGCCGATATAGAACAGGGCCATGACGAAGCTGGAGAAAATCACGCCTACCGGATGCAGGCGCCCGACGAAGGCGACGATGATGGCGGCAAAGCCGTAGCCGGGCGAGACCGTGGGCGTCAACTGCCCCATCGGCCCCAGCACTTCGCACGCACCCGCCAGGCCCGACAGGGCGCCGCAGATCAGCAGGGACGACCACAAGGTCTTGCGCGAGGAAAAGCCCGCATAGCGGGCGGCGGCAGGCGCCATGCCGCCCACGCGCAAACGGAAGCCGGCAATGCTTCTGGATAAGTACAGCCAGCCGCCCAGCGAGGCCAGCAAGGCAAACACGATGCCCACGTGCAAGCGCGTGTCGCTGATCACCATCGGCAACAGCAAGCCGTCCGATAGCAGTTTCGACTGGGGAAAATTGAATCCTTCCGGGTCGCGCAGCACGCCATACACGAGATAGCTGAGCAGCAATTGGGCGATATAGACCAGCATCAGCGAGACGAGGATTTCGCTGGCGTTGTAGCGGTCGCGCAGCCAGGCCACCAGCCCCGCCCACGCCATGCCGCCCGCCATGCCGGCCAGCAAGGACACGCCGATGATGGCGGTACTCCCCACGCCATCGTCCAGGTACAGGGCCGCCGCGCCGCCGCAGATGGCGCCCAGGGTCAGCTGCCCTTCCGCGCCGATGTTATAGATGTTGGCGCGAAAGCAGATGGCCAGGCCCACGGCGATCAGGAGCAAAGGCGCCACCTTGATGCCCAGCTCGGACCAGCCGTGCGCGTCGCGCAGGGGTTCGACAAAGAAGACGGCCAGTCCCGCCAGCGGATCGTGTCCCAGCGCAAGAAACAGCAGCGCGCCGCACAGCACGGTAAGCAGCACGGCCAGCACGGGCGACAGCCACGACATCAGCCGCGACGGAGAAGGACGGGCTTCCAGGCGCAAGGCAAACTTAGCCATGGATTGCCTCCTGCGGCCACAGCCCGCTCATCCATTGCCCCACCAGCGCCACGCTGGCCTCGCCCACGGCCAGGGACGGCGAAATCTTTCCTTTCGCCATCACCAGCAAGCGGTCGCTGATGTCGAACAATTCATCGAGCTCCTCCGACACGACCAGCAGCGCGCAGCCCGCGTCGCGCAAGGCCAGCAATTCGGCGCGGATTTGCGCGGCCGCGCCCACGTCCACGCCCCAGGTCGGCTGCGCCACCACCAGCACGCTGGGTTCGCGCATGACTTCGCGTCCGACTATGTATTTCTGCAAGTTGCCGCCCGACAGGCTGCGCGCCAGCGCCTGCGGCCCGCCCGCCTTCACCTGAAAGCGCGCGATGATGGCGGCCGCCCGCTGCGCAATGACCTTGTGGCGCACGAAGCCGTGGCGGATGGTGGCCGGTGTCTGCAAACTCAGCAGCACGTTGTCGGCCAGCCCCATGTCGGGCACGGCGCCCCGCCCCAGCCTTTCCTCCGGCACGAAGCCGAAGCCCAGGGCGCGCCGGCGTCCCGGCGGCAAGCGTCCCGCCGGCGTGCCGTTCAGGACGATGCTGCTGGCGGCTGCGCGCATGTCCTCGCCCGACAGGGCGGCGAGCAATTCCTGCTGGCCATTGCCGGACACGCCCGCGATGCCGACGATCTCTCCCGCGCGCACGTCGAAATTGATATCGATCAATTGCGTGGCGAACGGATGGCTCTTCGGCAACTGCAAATTCTTGACGCTCAGCATGACGGTACCGGGCGTGCGCGCCACGCGGGTGACGGCGGGCGGCTCGGCACCGATCATCATGCGCGACAGGCTGGCCGCCGACTCTTGCGAGGGGTCGCACACGCCCGCGTTCTTGCCGGCGCGCACCACCGTGCACGTGTGGCACAGGGCGCGGATCTCGTCGAGCTTGTGGCTGATGTACAGGATGCTGCAACCTTCGGCGGCCAACTGGCGCAAGGTGGTAAACAGCTTTTCCACGGCGCCCGGCGTCAGCACGGAAGTCGGTTCGTCGAGGATCAGCAGTTGCGGCTTGGCCAGCAGTGCGCGCACGATTTCCACGCGCTGGCATTCGCCAACGGAAAGCGTGTGCACGTGGCGCTGCGGCTCCAGATCCAGGCCGTACTGGCGCGCCGTCGCTTTGATGCGCTGCGCCAGCTCCGCCATGTTGGTACCCGCGGGCAAGCCGAGGGCGATGTTTTCCGTCACGGTCAAGGTGTCGAACAGGGAAAAGTGCTGGAACACCATGGCGATGCCCAGCGCCCGCGCGGCCGACGGGTTGTCGATGTCCACTTCGCGGCCATTCCACAGGATGCGGCCGCCGTCGGGCTGCACGGCGCCATAGATGATTTTCATCAAGGTCGATTTGCCGGCCCCGTTTTCGCCAAGCACGGCATGGATCTGTCCGGGCGCGACGGTGAGACAGATGCCGTCATTGGCCACCACGGCCGGATAGCGCTTGCTGATATCGAGGAGTTCCAGGCGTGCCGTCATTGTTTTTTTCGTGCCTCGCTGCGTGGTATGCGGGATGCCGATCGGTGGAAAAAATCAACACTCAGTCTCTATCGTATCGGCATCCGCGGCGCTTGGGGGGCGGGCGCGGCGGCGTGCATTTCTATTTCCACAAAAAAACAACACCTGTATACAATTTTGAAAAAAATTATCAGCTTTGCAGCGTCCGCCTTGCCCCGCAAGGACGAGAAGGTGCGATGATTATATGCAGGAACTGATAGTAAGTATGCGCACAAGACATATCGCCCGGCGCGGCGATGCTCGCATCATGGATTGAACGGCGCGCGTTATCCCATTGCAGCGCTACATGCAGACTACGCGTCCAGCCATCCCCAGTTCCCGTTTTCCCACACCGCCATCAGGAGCCGAAAGTGCCAAAAACCATACCGTGTCTGTTGCTCTGCCTCACTACCACCCTCGGCGTGGGCGCGACCGCCCAGGCTGCCGAATGGAGCGATACCGCGCTGAGCTGGCGCGCCGGCAATGATTACCGCGAGCCGTTCAATCCGGACGACATCAAGAAAAACATCTTTGCCATCACGCACGCCAGCGGCTACAAATACGGCAGCAATTTCGTCAACCTCGATTTCCTCATGTCCGACAGCAAGGACCCTGGCGCACTCGGCAAAACGTCCGGCGCACAGGAGGCGTATCTGGTCTACCGCAACACCATCGACATCGGCAAGGTGCGCGGCAGCGACATCAAATTCGGCCCCGTGCGCGGCGTCGGCGTCACCCTGGGCTTCGACGTCAACACGAAAAATGACGTCGGCTACAACTCGCGCAAGCGCATGCTGGTGGCCGGCCCCACCCTGATGTGGGACGTGCCCGGCTTCTTCAATACCAGCCTGCTGTTGCTGCGCGAAAGCAACGCCCCCAGCGGCGCCTTCCCGCCCATCTCGCAGGTGACGGGCCGCTACACGTATAAAACGCACGCCATGCTGACGGGCGCCTGGGCCATCCCCCTGTCGCCGCTGTTCTCGTTCGAAGGTTTCTTCAACCTCATCGACTCGAAAGGCAAGGATGAAGTGGGGCGCGACACGGCGGTGGAAACGAATATCGACATGCAAGTAATGTACGACGTGGGCGCGGCCTTGGGCAGCGCCCAGAACACCTTCCGCGTGGGCCTCGAATACCAGTACTGGAAGAACAAGTTTGGCAATTCGCCCGCCACCACGGGCAATGTGGGCCAGACGGCAAAGACGCCGATGATACGCGCGGAGTACCATTTCTAAAATTCATTGTTACGCATCAACACCCACGATCGCGCCTGATGCCAGCATGAAGCTTTCCCACTGGCGGAGAGCGCGACCGTGGAACAACTACTGCCATATTACGAGCGCGAGCTGGGCCTGTTCCGCCAGTACACGCGCGAGTTTTCCAGCCGCTACCCGAAGGCGGCCGGGCGCCTGCTGATCGCCGGAGAAACCTGCGAAGACCCGCATGTCGAACGCCTGATCCAGTCCGTCGCCCTGCTCACGGCCAGGGTTGCCAAGCGCCTCGACGACGCCTATCCGCAATTTACCCACTCCCTGCTCGACACCTTGTACCCGCACTACCTGCGGCCGTTTCCCTCGTGCTCCATCGTGCGCATCGCCGCCGACGAAGCACCAGGCGGCGGCCAGCTGGACCAGGTGACGCATGTGGCGCGCGGCACGGTGCTGCGCACGCAGCCGGTGCAGGGCGTGGCTTGCAAATTTACGAGCACCTATGACGTGACCCTGGCGCCGCTGGCCATTTCTCGCCTGCATTTCTCACCTGTCATCGACGCGCCGCCCGGCCTGCGCCTGCCCGCCGGCGCCAGCGCCTTGCTCAGCATTCAGTTCACCAGCAGCAGCGACAACTATCATCTGGATCAGCCGGATTTTGCCAGGCTGCGCCTGTTTGCCGATGGCGAACCATCCGTGCGCGCGGCCTTGCTCGACGCCCTGTTCCTGCGCGGCGCGGGCGCGTACGTGGCGCTGGACGAACACTGCCCGTGGCAAGCCGTCGATGGCACGCCGCTAGCGCCAGCCGGCTATGCGGAAGACGATGCGCTGATCCCCATTTCCGCCCGTTCCCACCCGGCCCTGCGCCTGTTGACCGAGTACTTTGCGTTTCCGGAAAAATTTCACTTCATCGATATCGGATGGTCCCTGCTGGCTGCCCTGCTGCCGAAACAGTGCCGCCAGTTCACCTTGCACCTGCCGCTCAAGGGTGTGCGCAGCGACAGCCACGAAGCGCGGCTCTTGTCCGGCGTCAGCCGCGACAACCTCTTGCTGGGCTGCACGCCCGTCGTCAACCTGTTTGCCAAATCCGGCGTGCCGATCCGCCTCACGCATACCGAGCCCGACTATGCGCTGGCGGCCGATGCCACGCATGCGTTTGCCTATGACATCCACAGCATCGAGGCCGTCACCGTAGTGCGCAAGGACGAGACCGGCGAGCGCCTGAGCAGCTTCTTGCCGTTGTATGCCTCGCTGCAAGGCGCCCAGGCCGACTATGGCCAGGAGCGTGGTCAGGAGCATGGACAGTACTGGCTGGCGCGCCGCGACGAAACCGTGGCCGCCATCAGTCCCGGTCACGAAATGCGCCTGAGCCTGATCGACCCGCAGTTTTCACCAAGCAGCGCGGCCTGCGCCACCGTCTCGACGCAACTGCTGTGCAGCAACCGCGACTTGCCCGTGCAGTTGCACTACGGTTTGCCCGGCGGCGACCTGCTGGCCGAAGACGTGCCCGACGGCATCCCCGCGCGCTTCCTGCGCAAACCGTCACCCAGCATGCGTTTCCTGGCGGACACGCACTGGCGCCTGATCGCGCACCTGTCGCTCAATTACTCGAGCCTGACGCAGGCGGGCCTGGGCGAATTCCAGAAAATGCTGAGCCTGTACGACCTGCCCCGCTCGCCCGCCACACAACGCCTGATCCAGGGCATCGTCACGCTCGAGCACTGCAGCACGCGCGCGTGGATGCCAACGGTCCCGTTTCCCACCCTGATGCCCGGCATCGCCATCCGCCTGGGCATCGACGAGCAAGCCTTCGTCGGCAGCAGCATCTATATTTTTGCCCAGGTGCTGCAACGCTATTTCGCCCTGAACAGCCAGCTCAACTGCTTTAGCCAACTGACGCTGCTGTCTCATCGCAGCGGCGAGGAACTCCTACGATGCCCAGAACGCAGCGCCGACGCCACGCCAGCGTGATCCAGCAATTGCTCGATGCGCCGCAGCGCTTCGAGTGCTTCCAGGCGCTGCGCCTGCTGCTGGCGTGGCTGGCCGAGCACGGCATCGATGAGCACACGGCGCTGGCAAAGCACATACGCTTCGACAACAGCGTCTCGCTGCGCTTTCCCGCCAGCCAGATCGAAACGCTCACGGCAAACAGCATCGGCGATGCGGATGCCCTGCTGCAAGCGCTGCTGTCCGGTCACGGCCAGCACATCCACCTCACGCCCACATTCATGGGCCTCCTGGGCTGCCAAGGCAGCTTGCCCAGCCACTATTCGGAGCGCATTGCCGCGCACCAGCATAGCGAACGCGAGAATAGCCCGCGCGCTTTCCTCGACCTGTTTTCCAGCCGCACCGTCGCCCTGTTTTACCAGGCCTGGCAAAAATACCGCATCGAGCAGGCCGGCCACAGCGGGGACTTCCTGTCGCGCCTGCTGGCCCTGGCCGCATGCCAACCGGGCCAGGATGAGGCAGCGGCCGGCTTGTACAGCGGCTTGCTACAGCAGCGCAACATCTCGTCCATCATCATGGCGCGCATCCTCGGCGACCACTTCGGCGTGCCTTGCCATATCGACGAAGCGACGGGCGCCATGGACGTGCTGGCGCCGCGCGAACAAACGGCGCTGGGCATGGAAAATGCCATGCTGGGCCAGCGCGCCCTCGTCGGCGAACGCTGCCGCCGTCCCGACCTGGTCGTACGCCTGCGCCTCGGTCCGCTCACGGCGCAGCAGCACGCCAGCTTCCTGCCGCGCGCCCCTGGTAGCCACGCATTGCGCCACATGCTGATGCTGTTCGGCCAGCCGCTCGTGCGCTACGACATCGTGCTGGTGCTGCGCGCCAGCGATGTGCGGGGGACGGCATTGACAACCGCGCCACAAGGCGGCCTGGGCTGCAACAGTTTCCTTGGCAGTGCGGCAACGCCGCGCCACCGCGATGACAAACATTACGAGATGCAATTGATGCCCTCATTCAACGATTGATCCTTGCGGCCGCACAAAACGCTTGTGTTTGCTATTGCTACAGTCGGCCAACGATCCCTAACGTGAAGCGATGCGCGATGAGCCTGTTCCCCGATACGACGGCGGCATGGACGGCATTAACGGGCGACATGCAGGGCCAGCGCCTGCTGCGCCTGCAGTTTCCGCATGGCGACGGGCCTGCCGGCATCCAGTTACTTGCCAACAGCCTCGACGCGAGCGAAAGCCTGTCGCGCGACTTTTCCTATGTGGTGGAAGTACTCTCCGACGACGCCCTCATCGCCCTCGACAAGGTGATGGGCAAGATGGTGAGCATCGAACTGGTGCGCGAAGACGGCACCTTGCGCTACTTCAATGGCTATGTGTTCGAATTCCGCTTCCTGCGCACGGACGGCGGCTTCGCCTTTTATGAAATGGTGCTGGAGCCGTGGCTGTCGCACCTGCACTTGCGGCAAAACAATGTCGCCTTCCACGGCTTGACGGTGGCGGCGCTGACGGACAAGGTCTTCGATGACTACCTGATGCGCGACTACAAGCTGGCCGCCAGCGGCCTCGACCCTGCCATCACTTACACGTGCCAGCACAACGAGAGCGACCACAACCTCCTGCACCGCCATTGGGAGCAACTGGGCTGGCACTACCGCTACGAACACCGCCTTGACGGTCACACCTTGTGGCTGTCCGACGACAGCACCACAGGCAAGCCCATCGATGGCGATCTGAGCGAAATCCCCTTCCAGCACCAGGCCGGATCCCTGGAAGACGATGGAGTACATCAATGGAGCACGGTGCGGCGCATGGCGCCAAGCCAGATGACGGTAGCCAGCTTCAATTTCAAGAACCCGCGCAGCGCCCGCGCCAGCCGCGACTCGCTGAACAGGCAGGGTGCCGTGCCATCGCTGGAAGTGTATGAAAACACGGGCAGCTACGGTTTTAAAAACATCGACGATGGCGAGGCGCTGGCGCGGCGCCGCATGGAAGAGGTTGACGCGCAGGGACAGCTGTTCGAAGCGCAAGGCAATGACCGCACGGCGCAACCGGGACGCTGGTTCACGCTGGGCGGGCATTTCGACAGTGCAGCCAGCGAATATCTGATCCTCTCCGTGCACCACCATGCCAGCAACAACTACCAGCAAGGGCACGGCGCCACCTCGCAATACAGCAACACATTTACCTGCATCCCCCGCGCCATCCCCTGGCGCCCGGGACGCAACTTCCACAGCCGCGAACCGAAGATCTATGGCGTGCAGACGGCCACCGTCGTCGGGCCGCCCGGCGAGGAAATCCATACGGATGGTTACGGACGGGTGAAGCTGCAATTTCACTGGGACCGCCTGGGCACCTTCGATGACAAAAGTTCGCCGTGGATACGGGTGATATCGAACTGGGCCGGCCCGAATTTTGGCCACATCAGCCTGCCCCGGGTCGGCATGGAAGTAGCCGTGCAATTTCTTGACGGTAATGTCGCCATGCCCCTCATCATCGGCTGCGTCTACAACGCGCGCAACATGCCGCCGTGGGATTTGCCAGCGAACAAGACGCAAAGCGGCATGCTGAGCCGTTCCTCAAAAAAGGGTTCCGCCGCGCACGCCAACGTCCTGCGTTTCGAAGACCGCAAGGATGCGGAAGAACTGTGGCTGCATGCGGAAAAAGACCAGCGCATCGAGGTCGAACATGACGAATCGCACTGGGTGGGAAATGACCGCAGGAAAACCGTGGATCGCGATGAAACCGTGCACGTCAAGCGCGACCGCACGGAAACCGTGGACCACGATGAAGACATCACCGTGCATAACAACCGCAGGGAGCGCGTCGACCATGACGAACACATCGACATCGGCGACAACTGCCGCGAACACGTGGGCGGCAACGAGCAGGTGCAGATCGACGGCCACCGTTCGGAACGGGTGACCCTGGCCAAGGAAGAGAGCATCGGCCTGGCCAAGGTGCTGACCATCGGCGCCGCTTACCAGACCACCGTCATCGGCGCCATGAACACCACCGTGGTGCTGGCGCAGGCGGAGCAGATCGGCCTGGCGAAAAGCGTCAGCGTCGGCGCCGACAGTACGCTCACGGCCACCGATTCGCACACGATGACGGTGGGCACATCCAGCATCACCATGATGCCCGGCCGCATCGAACTCGTTGCCGATGAAATCATCATCCGCGGCAGATCGAAGGTGCAGATCCATGGCGACGACATCGACAACAATCCGGGCTGACGATGAACGACGCCGGCACAGCCCATTTCAACATTCCCAACCTGCTTTTCGACAACCGCACGCCGCATGCGGCCAGCCAGTTCGACATGGTCGACCAGTTTGGCGCAGCCTTCCACGTGGTGGTGGCGCGCATGGGCTACACGCTTGGTCCCTGCGGCGCGGACGGCCTGGCCAGCCTGCTGCCCATGGCACAGCCATCGCCGCTGGCCACGGAAGACCTGCACCTGGATGGCGACACGCAGGCGGGCACCGTGCAGGAGAGCGACTTCGCGCCGTACAAGCCGCGCTGCGACGTGATCGTCAATGGCGTGGCGCACGCACCGCGCGGGCAAGCGATGCCGCAATTTCTCGTCAACCTGAAAGTGCAGTCGGAAAAGAAAACCCTGATCGACAAGACTCTGCAAGTGAGTGGCGAACGCGCTTTCCGCAAGAAAGCCGTCCTCACGCGCCTGGCGCAGGGCTGCATCCGCATCGGCGCCCTGGGCTGGCTGCGGCCCAACCCCTGGCACCTGTCGACGCCAAAACCATTCCAGCAATTGCCGCTGCACTATGCCTACGCATATGGCGGTCAATGCCGCATCGAGGCCGATGACTGCAACGCGGCGGCGCATGACTCTTGCCAGGCCAATCCCCTGGGACGCGGTTTCACGCGGCACTGGTACCTGGATGGGAAACATATCGATGAGCTGCCCGCCCCCCGTATCACGCAGCCGTCGCTGCCGTGCACGGCAGCCCAGTTCTGGCAAGGCGCGGGTGGCAAGGAGCTGCCGCCACCGGCGGGGCTGGCAGTTATCGGCCGTGGCTGGCTGCCGCGCCGCGCGCTGGCGGGTCACATCGCAATCAAGGACAAATGGGATGCCGATGAAGTCCCCACGTTGCCGGAAGACTTCGATTTTGCCTACTGGAACAGCACGCCGCCCGACCAGCAGTGCTCGCATCTGGCGGGACTGGAACAATTCACCTTGACCAATCTGTGCCGTCATGACCATCGCTCGGCCCGCATCGACCCGCGCGGCAACACCGTGCTGCGCTTCGCCCTGCCGAGACAAGTGCTGTACCTGCTGCTGGCGGACAGGAACGACCAGTTGCTCGTCTGGCGCCTGGCCATCGATACGGTGCTGGTCGACCCTGAGGCGGCCAGCGTGGAGCTGGTCTGGCGCGCCATCGTGCCGGCCGACGCGGGCCAGGTCGCGTCGCGCCTGCTGCACGTGATGGAGCCGGCGCAGATCGCCCGCATCGAACTGCTGGAGCAGGCGCAGGAAGCGCTAAGCGAAGCCGCCGGGCAAGGCAAGAAGCCATGACGAATGAAACCGTCACCAAGTCGGCGCGTTTCTATTGCGTCAGCCTCAGCCCCGACATTTGCAAGACGCCCGTGGGCTCCAGCACGCCCCCCATTCCCTACAGCATCACCGGCGAGTTTGCGGATACGCAGAACGCCTCGCCCAACGTCAAGTCGTACAGCGAGCCCGTCATCCTGCACCAGCGCAGCATCATTCCCACCGTCAAGGGCGATGCGGCCGGCAAGGCGGGCGGCGTCAAGAGCGGCACCGTCGGCAAGCAGGTCGACACCAAGGTCGCCAGCAGCATCCACCGCGCCAACGGCGCCTACCTGGTGCAGATGGGGCGCGAAGTATGGATGAATTCGCGCAATACCGTGGGCAAGATTTATGAGCGGGGTGGGGAAGCGGCCAAACCCGTGCTCCAGGAACTGAAGGCGGCGATACGGGAAGCGGCACAGGATTACAAGGATCACGGCTCCAGGAAAATGCATGGCGCCGCGGAAGATCTGGTGGACGTGGGCGGCACCGTCCTGACAGGCAGCGCCGTGCTGGGCGTTGCCGGAGTGGGCGTGGCGGCAACGGGAGTCGGCGCCCCCGCTGCCGCCGCGATGGAAGCGGGCGCGGCAGCGGGCGCTGTGGCCGGCACGGCGACCGTTGCGACAGGCACGGCCATGGACGCATCGGCCACGGTGCTCGACCAGGCAGCCGACTACATATTGACAGGCAAGACCCCTGATTTACTCAATACGGCCTCGGACATCGTCACGAATGCGGCAGGCACAGTATTGCAAACGGCGGTGTTCAGCAAGGTTCCGGGCGGGAAAATACTGAGCAAGTTCCTCGGCAAAAAGGCGGCGCCGACCATCGACAAGGTCAAGGAAAAGCTGGTCGGGAAAAAGCCGGACAAGCCACCGCCAAAACTCGACAAACCACCCCCGAAAAACGGCGGCGACGACGGCAAGAGCCGTGGCAGGAAGGAACCGAAATCGGAGCCGCCGTCCGACTGCTGCCCCAAGGATAGCGGCCCCGCGAAAAAACCCGTCAAGGGCCGCAAGCCCGTGCATTTCGGCACCGGCCAGGAAATCCTGTACCAGACGGATTTCGCGCTCGAACGCAGCATCCCCATCGCCTGGACGCGCTGTTACCGCTCCGGTGCCGAATGCGAAGACGGGGGCTTGCTGGGCGCGCGCTGGTCCACGCCCTACACCACCAGCCTGTCGCTATGCGATGCCGGCATCGTCTACCACGACGACAGCGGCCGCGCCCTGCGCCTGCCTGGCCTGGAACCGGGTCGGCAACACGACAGCCGCAAGGAAGGTTTTACGCTCACGCGCGACAGTGCCGACAGCTTCAGCCTGCTGTGGCGCGATGGCAGCGTCGACCGCTTTGCGCGCGCGGAAGGCGGCTGGCTGCCGCACGGCTACGACGGCGTCAACGCCATGCTGGTCCCGTCCGCTCCCGTCGCCACGCAACGCTTTGCACTCGTGCGTAGCGAAGGACGCGATGGGCGCGGCATCAGCATCGACCGCTTGATCGATGCCAAGCCGGGCGACGTGCTGCTGCGCCTGCGCAGCGACGATGGCGGCGTGCTCGAAGCCATGCGCGGGGAAGCGGAGCAGGCCATCCACATCGGCAGCATCGACGAGATATTGCCCGACGGCAGCCGCCTCTGCCACGTACGCTACGAATACGCAGCAGAAACAAACGAGACGCAGCCGCCATTCGCGCCCCGCCACAACCTGGTCAGCCAGTCGAATGCGCTGGGCGACACGCGCAGCTATGCCTACCGTCACCATTTGCTCACGTCGTGCAGCAGCTACACGGGTTTTATGTACGAGCTGGAATGGATCAGCCTGGACGCGCTGCGCGCCCGCTGGAGCGGATCGCCGCTGAGCGAGCAGGAGCTGGCGCAGCACCATCCCGTGACCCTGGCCAACAGCTACCAGGCGCGCGCCATCGCCACGCGGGCGTGCGATGGCAGCGAGCACACGCGCATCGACTACGTGGACAACGACACCAGCCGCGTCACGGAAAACGGCGGTGTCCTCGAGTACACCTTCGACGCTAACTGGCTGGTCACCGAAGTGCGCCGCGTGCTCGACGGCAAGGCTGCTTCGCTGGGCCGGCGTGAGTGGGATCGCGATGGCATGCTGCTGGCCGATATCGACGCCAACGGCGCCGCCACGCGCTACGCCTACGATGCGGCCGGCAACCTGACCCGCAGCACCGATGCCAAAGGACACAGCAGCAGCATCGACTACGACAGCCAGAACCAGCCCGTCGCCTTCACGGATCCGCTGGGCAACACCACACGCCGCGACTACGATGATGCAGGCCGCCCCGTCAGCATCACGGACGCCTTGGGCCACGTCACGCGCTACCGCTACGACCCGCGCGGCCAGCTGGTGGAACTGATCGACGCCAGGGGCGGCAGCAAACATTTCCAGTACAACCGTCAGGGCTGGCTCACCAGCTACACGGATTGCTCCGGCCACACCAGCGAATTCGCCTACGATGCGCTGGGGCGGCTGGAAGCGGCCCGCGATGCGCTCGGCCATGCCACCCGCTACGAATATGATGCGCTGGGCCGCCTGATCCGCCTCACGGCGCCCGATCAGACCCGGGAGCAATATGCCTACGATGGGGACGGCAATCTGGTCTTGCACGTGGATGCGGCCGGTCAGCAGACGCGCTACCGCTACAACGGCCAGGGCTTGCCCGTGGGGCGCACGGACGCCATCGGCCAGACCTTGCAGTATCGCTACGACGCTGCGCTGCAACTGACAGAATTGATCAACGCCAAGGGCGAAAGCTACCAACTCGCATATCATGCGGAAGGCTGGCTGTCGTCGGAAACGGGCTTCGACGGCAAGCGCACGCACTACAGCTATGACCCGGCCGGCAACCTCACTGTCACCGAGTGCGGCAGCCAGCGCACGCAGTTGCTGCGCGACGCGCTCGGTTTGTTGCAAGTCAAGACCACGGCGGACGGTGCGGTGCGCTACGCCTACGATGCGCTGGGCCGCCTGACGGCCGTCTCCGCGCCACAAGCCGAACAGCGTTTCTTCCATGATGCGCTGGGCCAACTGATCGAAGAACGCAGCGCCTGCTTTTTGCAAACGCTGCCTGAAGCGGCCAGGCTGCCGAACACCCCGCGCGCGCCGGACGCCAGCTTTGTCATGACGCATTCTTATGACGAACTGGGCAACCGTATCCAAACCGTCCTGCCGAATGGACGCCGCGTCGACACCTTGCGCTACGGCTCCGGTCACTGGCATGGCGTGCTGTGGCATGGCAAGACCGTGGTCGATGTCGAACGCGACCAACTGCACCGCGAAAAGCAGCGACAGCTGGGCACCAG
Organism: Janthinobacterium sp. SUN128; assembly: GCF_030587275.1. NCBI lineage: Bacteria > Pseudomonadati > Pseudomonadota > Betaproteobacteria > Burkholderiales > Oxalobacteraceae > Janthinobacterium > Janthinobacterium sp. SUN128. The sequence continues at coordinate 366,224 of NZ_JAPWHY010000002.1, forward strand.
CGGCTTGCTGGCCACGCGCCAGTACGACCCGCAATCGCGCCTCACCCGGCTGACCCTGGCACGCGGCGCCGACGCGCCCGTCCCCGTGCGCGAGCGATGCTTCGACTACGATGCGCAGGGCAACTTGCGCACCATCTCGCAGACAGGCACTACGGCCGCCGGCCCGCTCGGCAAACTGCGCTACGCCTATGACCCCATCGGCCAATTGCTGTCCGCCGTGCAAGCGGGCCTGGCCGAACACTTCGCCTTCGACCCGGCAGGCAATCTGGTCGACACGGCTCCCGCCTCCGGCAACGTACTGAAACGCTACGGCAATACCGAATACGACTACGACGAACAAGGCAATGCCACCGCCAAGCGCTTCCATCCGCCGGGCAGGGAGTCGAGCTGGAGCGACCTGGAGCTTGAATACGACGCCGAAAACCGCCTCAGCCACGCCACCCGAACGGAACGCCAGTCACGCCACAGCGCCCACTACTTTTATGACGCCTTCAGCCGCCGCATCGCCAAACGCGTCGAGGAGGCCCGCTGGAGCAAGCAGCAAGACATCACCAAAGACCAGCCCACCTGCAAGAGCGCCACCACCACCTTCTTCGTCTGGGATGGCGACACGCTGGCGCAGGAACTTGGGCGCGACGAGACGGTCACATACCTGTACGAGCCGGACAGCTTCGTGCCGCTGGCCAGGATCGGTTCGCCAGCCTGTCGCCAGGCAAGCTCAGTCCACCTGCCACGCGTCGCGCAATGGGATTTACCTGCCACCCGACACGACACCGAACTCCAGGCAGCCATTACGCAAGAGCAGGCGGACACCGAAGCGCAGCATGTATCGGCATGGCAGCGTACCCAGGCGGCAGCCGACGGCGCGGCAGCACACGACCGCATCACCCACTACCACTGCGACCACCTGGGTACGCCGCGCGAGTTGACGGATGCGCAGGGGAGCGTGGTCTGGAGCGGGGGCTACAAGGCCTGGGGGCGTTTGCTGCACGTCGAGGGAGAAATCGAACAGCCGCTGCGGTTTCAGGGGCAGTATGAGGATCAAGAGACTGGACTGTTTTACAACCGGTATCGCTACTATGATCCGGATGTGGCTAGGTATGTGACGCAAGATCCGATAGGACTATTAGGTGGACTTAATAGTTACCAATATGCACCAAACCCTATACTCTGGATTGATCCACAAGGATTAAGTAAAAAATGTCAAAAAAATTCCTCATGCGATCCTTGCGCAGGAAAAAATCCATCAGCCACAGCGAGGAAGTGGCAAGGCACCCATCCATACATAGGTGTTGATAGCTATAAAAATATGGCCATACAGAAAGGAACAACAATATATGCGCTTTACCATCCGGCACAAGGAAATAATATCCCCAGCTACTTCGTTGACGGAAAAACACTGGCTGCCGCAGGATGGAACCATAAAAAGCTTCATGATTTAGTTCAAGTTCAGAGTACACTGACTGATCCGAATGGACGCCCACCCAGAACATTAGTTCGACAATACACTGTTATTAATACTATCTGCGTGGCAAGTGGAAGAGCTCTTCGGAATGGACAATTCGGATCTGGCGGTGGTCGCCAAATGTTTATAGCTGAGATAGACAAAATAAATCTCATGCAAGGTTCAAATATTGGGCTCAAATAATGATAAATATCAGGACAAACTTTCTCAATGGATCCATAACAATAGAAGGGCGCCCCATCCCAAATAGAGAATCATTGTTTTTAAAAATAGAAGGAGAAAAATTTCTTAAATCATCGAGGAACGAAATAAAAAAAAGCACAATATACAGAATTGAAACAATGGAACACTACAGAAAATGCTTCATTGAATCCATTTCAATCAACTACAACTGCAGCAAGATCAAAAAAATAACTATAAATTTCATAGAGAAAAACAAAAAACAACCATGCTCCGCAAAATCGACAAAGACCGCAATAACTCTAGAGAAAATAACAAAAATAAAACCACTAGAACTAGGAATATCAGAAATTAAATTCACATTTCAATGGGGAACCATTAATTTATCATATGATATAAAGACATCTTCTTCAACGGCAGTCGTCAACTATAAGAACCCATGATTTTTTGAAAAATCAAAAACTGATTTGACTTGAATATCACACTGAACCATACTTAACGTCTCAACGTAGTGCCAGCACATACATCTCGGTAAAAATATTCATCTGCATGTCCTCTCCTATCGCCCCCTACATCGGCCGCTTCGCCCCCTCCCCCTCGGGCCCCTTGCACATGGGCTCGCTCGTTGCCGCCATGGCCAGCTATCTCGATGCGAAAGTGCATCGCGGCACGTGGCTGCTGCGCATCGAGGACCTGGACTACGACCGCAATGTCGAGGGTGCCGATCTCGGCATCCTGGCCAGCCTGCAGCGCTGCGGCATGTACTGGGATGGCGAGGCGACGTGGCAGAGCAAGCGCTTGCCGCTGTACGAGGCGGCGCTGAAGCAGTTGCAGGATGATGGCCTCGTGTATGCGTGCGGCTGTTCGCGCAAGGAGATCCAGGATTCGGTGCTGCAGGCGGGCGGACCCAAGGGTGGGGCCGCCGTGTATCCGGGCACCTGCCGGCACGGCTTGGCGCCGGGCAAGGCGGCGCGGGCCTTGCGGCTGCGGGTACCGCAGGGGACCGATGCGGTGTACGCGTTTGCCGACCGCTGGGCGGGTCCGCAGCGGCAGGATCTGGCCAGTGAAGTGGGCGACTTCATCGTGCTGCGCGGCGATGGCTACTGGGCGTACCAGCTGGCCGTGGTGGTCGACGATGGCGCGCAGGGCATCACGCAGGTGGTGCGCGGCGCGGACTTGCTCGATTCCACGCCGCGCCAACTGTATCTGCAGGACGTGCTGGGCTTGCCGCATCCCGGCTTCCTGCACGTGCCCGTCGTCACGAACGACAGCGGCGAAAAACTGTCCAAGCAGACGGGCGCCCTCGCCTTCGATACGGCAAGCAATGCTGCTGACCTTCTGGCGTCGGCGCTGCAGCCGGCCGCCCGCTTCCTGGGACTCGACGTGCGCGCCGACAAGGTGGAAGATTTCTGGCAGCAAGCCATTCCCGCCTGGGCACAGCGGCTGGCACAACTTCCCGAGCGGGCATAAAAAAACCCGCCGCGGCGAACCGGGCGGGTAGCAATGCAGGCGCCAGCACATGGCCGGCGCCTGAAGTCTGGCAATTAGAAGTTGCCTTTAAATTGCACCCCAAACTGACGTGGCTCATTGATGAAGCCCGTGCGGTTGTTGAAGTCGATGGCGCCCGTGATACGCTGGGTGTCGGTGATGTTGCGGCCAAAAGCGGCCACTTCATACTTGCCGGCATCCCAAGTGTAGCCTACGCGCAAGCCGCCTTCGACCATCGGCTTGCCGGTGAACTCGGTTGCTTCATACAGGAAGAAGTTGATCTTGCTGCGGTATGCCCAGTCCGTGAAGACAAAGAATTCGCCGTTTTCCATCGGGATCGAATAACGGCCCGTGGCGGTGATCGTCCACTTCGGCGCTTGCGGCAATGGATTGCCATCGATGATGGCACGGTTGCCGGTGGTCAGCGGATCGGTCACGGTGCAACGCGTTTGGGCGCAGGTGGCGATCGACAGGCTCGGGTCCTTGATTTCCGTGAAGTTGTAGCTGCCGCCCAGGGACATCTTCAGGCTAGGCGTGACAAAACCTTCCAGTTCCAGTTCCGCGCCACGGCCATTCGTCTTGGCTGCGTTGATCAGGCGCGTCACGTTCGAGGTGCCGCCAACGACCGTCAATTGCTGGTTCTTCACCTGGTAGTTGTACAGGCTGAAGGCGACGCGGGCGCGGCGCTCGAACAGGTCAGCCTTGATGCCCGCTTCGAACGAGGTGATGGTTTCGGCATCGGCCACGGTGACGGGCACGCTGGTGCTGGCCGGGGCGATGCTCGGCGCGCGGAAACCGGTGGCGACACGGCCGTAGAAGTTCACGTCCTTGTTGTATTTATAGGTACCGCTCAAGTCCCAGTTGACCTTGGCCTTGCTGACATCGGCGCTGGTCGGGTTGACCTGCACGATGTTGGTCGCTTCCACCGTGTTGAAATCCTTCTTGTCCTTGGTATAGCGCAAACCGGCGCGCAGCATGAAGTCATCGCTGACGGCGTAGTTGACGGAACCAAACGTTGCCCAGGCCGAGTTCTTCTGGCGGCTGGCCAGGTGCGTGGTCAGCACATGCGTGTCGGTATTGAAGTTGTCGGTGAAACCGTTGGCATCTTCATTGAAGTAGTACACGCCGGCCTGCCAGTTGAGGGGACCGGCATTCTTCGATTCGGCGCGGAATTCTTGCGAGTATTGTTTCACGCTGGTGATGCCGCCAGCCGTTTCAACCTGGAAAGGAATGACGCCGGGGCCCGTCGGCGTGCCGCCGTCGATGTCGCCATGCGACACGTAATTGCCGACCTGTTCAAAGCCCGTGATCGAGTACAGTTTAATGCCGTCCAGATCCCAGCTCAGGCGGGCGCTGGCGCCGTTGGTGCGCAGGCGCTGGAAGTTCGGTGCATTCGTGAACGACTTGTTCGGGTCGAAACCGTCGACGATATCGTTCGTGCCCTGCTTGATCATGTTGGCGTAGAAGACGCGCGCGCTGCCCGTGGTGTTGCGCTGGTGCACATTGAACAGGGCATTGAAGGTGGTGTTCGGTGCGTACAGCAGTTGCACGCGCTCGGCGTGTTCGTTGTAGCCGTCCAGCGCGTTTTTCTGGCCCGTAAAGGTGTTGTCGACGTAATCGTCGCGGTGCTGGCGCAGGGTCGAGAAGCGCAGCGCCCATTCTTTGCTCAGCGGCACGTTGACGGCGCCGTCAAAGTTGGTCGTGTTGTGCGTGGCGGCGGAAACGTTGTAATAGCCTTCAACCTTGTCCAGGTTCGGCTTGACGGATTCGAACTTGACCACGCCGGCAGGCGTATTGCGGCCGAACAAGGTGCCTTGCGGGCCGCGCAACACTTCCACGCCAGCCACGTCGAAAATCGGATAGCCCTTGAGGATCGGATTTTCTTGCACGACATCGTCGTAAATCAGGGAAACAGGTTGCGATGCAAAAATGTTGAAGTCGGTATTGCCGTAGCCACGGATGTAGAAGCGGGGGAAGGTGCGGCCATTCGACGATTCCACGTTCAGGCTCGGCACTTTGCCGGCCAGCACGCGAATGTCTTGTCCGCTGGACACCAGCACGTCGAGCTTCTCGTCGCGCAGCAGCGACACGGAGACTGGCACGTCGCGGATATTTTCCTTGCGGCGCTGCGCCGTCACGGTCACGGTTTCCAGCTGGCTGGCGGCAGGGGTCGTATCAGCAGCGACTTCATCAGCATAAGCCGAGCCGATAGGCAAGGCAGCGGACAGTGCCAGCATAGCAGCGCTTTTGGCGCACAAACGCTTGTGCATCTTGGACATCTTGATCATGTTGTTTCCCAGAAGTTTAAAAAAGAATTGCGAAACCTGTCTCCGGGTTATGTACGGCGCTGGATGATCGTCTGCACCATCACGGTGCAGCAGCGCGAGCGGATGTTTCTCCGCCCATGGCGTCACTGGCTCTGCCCTGGCTGTCGTCCACGCCGACAGCGGTCTGGCCGCATCTCTGGGATGTCTGATGAACACCAACTTTTGAGTAAGGCGCCAATTTAATTCAAGCGCCTTATACGCTGCAAGAATATTGTTATGTAAAATATTCATTCATCAACATAATGCGCTGACTAGTGGTTATTCAGCCACAATAGCGCCCTTGTCTCGCTATTTCCTTGCTATTTCCCCCGATCACTTGCCGCCTGGCGCGATTTTTTCACCAACCCTGAGAAAGTGGAAACGGCGTCCTGCAAGACAGCCCAGAGCGTATAAATAGTTGTAATATCGCCAGAATTGAGTTGCCAGGCCGCCCCATTCCGGTGCGGCGGGGCCCCCTGCACCATCGTCCATAACCTCCATGCCAGAACCCAGCCAGCCCAGCAACGCCGTCCCGTCCTCCACCGTCGCCGCCCAAGCGGCGCATTTACTGCTGAGCGCCCATTGCGACATCGTCTGGAGCACGAAAACCTTCGGCCAGTTCGATGCCGACCAGCCATCCTGGCGCGCCTTCACGGGCCAGACCGAGGCTGAACTGCTGGGCCGCGGCTGGGTCAATGCCCTGCATCCGGACGACCGCAACTTGCCTTACGTCATGCCATCGCACCTGACCAGCGTGTTCGAAGCGGAATACCGGCTGCGCCACGTCAGCGGCACTTACCGCAACATGCTCGTGCGCATGCTGCCTGTGCTGGCGCCTGACGGCAGCATCGTTGAATGGCTGGGCTCGCATTGCGACGTGACGCAGCAACGGCAGACGGAACAGCGGCTGCGCCTGGCCATGCAGGGCGGCCGCATGGGCACGTGGGAGATCGACCTGGGCAGCGGCAGCATGACCGGCTCCGATGCCTTCAAGGCCAATCTGGGCTTGCCGCCGGACAGCCACATCGATTACGCGCAACTGACGGGCGCCATGCTCGACGGCGACCTGCAGCACTGGCAGACGGTGGTGCACGCCGCCATCGCCAGCGCCAGTGATTTCGAAATCGACATCCGCGTGCGCTGGCCCGATGGCGCGCTGCACTGGGCGCACATGCGCGGCACCTGCGCCAGCGATGGCGCCGGCAACGTGATCGCCCTGTCCGGCATCTCGCTCGACCTGACGACCAGCAAGCAAAACGAGGAAACCCTGCGCCTGACCCTGGCGGCCGGCGAAGTGGCCACCTGGAACTGGGATATCGTTGCCGACCGGGTCACGGCCGACAGCAATATGGCGCGCTTGTTCCCCGTCAATGCCGATGCTGCCACGGCGGCGCCGCTGGCGCGCTACCTGGACCTCATCCATCCCGATGACCGCGAGCAAGTCAGCGCGCAGATTACCCAGGCATTGCACGCACACACGCCGTTCGAGGCCAGTTACCGCGTCGGCGACGGCGACGGCCAATACCGCTCGGTCATCGCGCGGGGCCGTGCCGAATACGCGCCCGATGGCACACCCCTGCAATTGCCAGGCGTCCTGCTCGACATCACGCGCCAGAAACAGGTGGAAGATGCGCTGCGCCGCAGCGAGGAACGCTACCGCACCTTGATTGAGCTGATGGACCAGGCCTTTTGCGTCATCGAAATGCTGTACGACGAGCAAGGCCGCCCCATCGATTTCCGCTACCTGGAGGGCAACGCCGCCTTCGTCAAGCAGTCGGGGCTGGTCAATGCCATCGGCAAGACCATCCGCAGCTTCGTGCCCGACCACGACCAGCACTGGTTCGACCTGTACGACCAGGTCGTCAAGACTGGCGAACCCGTGCGCTACGAAAACGAAGCCGTGGCCATGGAGCGCTGGTTCGAGGTCTTCGCCGCGCGCCTGGGCGGCCCCGGCAGCCGCCTGCTGACGGTATTGTTCAGCGACATCAGCGAGCGCAAGCGTTCTGAGCAGCAATTGCGCCAGCTGGCCGACAACCTGTCCGAAATGGACCGTCGCAAGACGGAATTCCTCGCCACCCTGGCGCACGAACTGCGCAACCCGCTGGCGCCCATCCGCAACGGCTTGCAAATCATGCGCCTGGCCGCCGACAAGCCCGCCACCGTGGCGCGCGTGCGCGACGTGATGGAGCGACAAGTCAATCAGATGGTGCATCTGGTCAATGATTTGCTGGATGTGGCACGCATCACGCGGGGCCAGATCGAACTCAAGCTGGAACGCGCGGACTTGAAAAGCATCATCGCGGGCGCCGTGGAAACGAGCATGCCGCTGATCGAAGCGGGCCGCCACCAGTTGCAGGTGCAACTTGCTGAAGAGGCGCTGCCGCTTGAGGCCGACCCCACGCGCCTGGCGCAAGTGCTGGGCAACCTGCTCAACAATGCCGCCAAGTACACGCCTGCCGGCGGCCACATCGCCTTGCGCGCGCGGCGCGATGGCAACGAGGCGCTGATCGAGGTGCAGGACAGCGGCGTGGGCATTCCCGCCGAATCGCTGGCTACCGTCTTCGACATGTTCACCCAGGTGGGACAGAACATGGGGCGCGCGCAGGGCGGGCTGGGCATCGGCCTGTCGCTGGTGCGGCGCCTGGCCGAGTTGCATGGCGGCAGCGCCACGGCGGCCAGTCCAGGCGCCGGCCTGGGCAGCACCTTCAGCGTGCGCCTGCCACTGCTGGAGGAGGAAGCGAAGGCGCCTGCCGTACTGGCTGCGCCTGCCAACACCACCAGCGGCCCGCACTTCCGCGTGCTGGTGGTCGACGACAATGTCGATGCGGCCGATACCCTCGCCGCCGTGCTCGACATGATGGGCCATGCCGCGCAAGTGGCCCACGATGGCGCGCAAGCCCTGGCCTTGGTGCCGCAATTCTTGCCAGACGTTATATTCCTCGATATCGGCCTGCCCGGCATGAGCGGCTATGAAGTGGCGCGCGCGCTGCGCCGGATACCGGCCGGCGCCAACGTCGTGCTCGTGGCATTGACGGGCTGGGGCGCCGAAAATGACCGCAGTCAATCGAGCGCGGCCGGCTTCGACTACCATTTGACCAAACCGGCCAACCTGCTCGCCATCGGCGAACTGCTGGCCGCCCTTCCCACTCCCAACACTCCTACAAACCATGACTGAATCCCTGAACCACGTCCGCCGCAACCTCCTGCTGGCCGGCGGCGCCGCCCTGCTGTGCCCGGCACCGCTGCTGTTTGCCGCGCCCGCCACCAGCATCGCCGAAGCACAGACACAACTGGCCGCGCTGGAAAAAGCCGCAGGCGGACGCCTCGGCGTTGCCGCCTGGCGCCAGGGCAGCGACCTGCGCGTTGCCTATCGCGCCGACGAACGCTTTCCCCTGGCCAGCACCTTCAAGGCGATGCTGGCGGCCGCCGTGCTGGCCCGCAGCGTCAGCCAGCCGGGCTTGCTGGACCAGCACGTGCGTTACGAGAAAAAAGACCTGGTCACCTATTCGCCCATCACGGAGAAGCATCTGGCCGACGGCATGACCGTGGCCGATCTGTGCGCCGCCACCTTGCAGTACAGCGACAATAGCGCGGCCAATTTCTTGATGACCTTATTAGGCGGGCCGCAAGCCGTGACGGCCTATGCGCGCAGCATCGGCAATACGGTGTTCCAACTGGAACGCTGGGAAACGGAATTGAATAGCGCCATCCCCGGCGAAGTGCGCGACACGGCCAGCCCCGCGTCGATGGCGCACAGCTTGCAGCAATTGTTATTGGGAAATAGCTTGCCAGCGCCGCAGCGCCAGCAACTGGACGCCTGGATGCGCGGCAACACGACGGGCGACAAACGCATCCGCGCCGGCGTACCGGCCGGCTGGCAGGTGGCCGACAAGACAGGCTCGGGCGCGTATGGCAGCGTCAACGATATCGGCGTGGCCTACCCGACCAGCGGCGCGCCGCTGGTGATCGCCGTGTACTACACGCGCGAACAGAAAAAAGCGGACACAAATCAGGACATCATCACGGCCGCCACGCGCATCGTGACGGCCGCGCTGGTCTGATTATTTCGGCAGTGCGGCCATGAAACCCGCGTAAGTCGACCAGGCGGGGTCGGCCGCGCTGCGGATTTCAATCGGGAACTTTGGACGCGGCGCCAGCGCCGTGTTCAGGCGATTGAAGAATTCTTCGCCCGACTGCGTGTAGTAAATCCATTCGCGCAGGTTTTCACCCGTCGATACGAGGGCCAGGGTGGCGAAGCCGCCCTCTTCCACCACGGGTGCCAGCGCCGCTTCCAGCTCTTCCATGTGCTCGCGCTCGTTCGGTGCGGGCATGCCCGTCTCGTCCTCGTAGCGCCAGGCGATGATGATGCGGTCCGGCTGCGACGACAGGTCCCAGTCGTCATGGAAGGCGTCGACATAGCGGTAGATGATGGCCATCTCGTCGCTATGCGTGACGATGGTGCCCCAACTGCGGGCGGAAGTGGAGTTTTCGTTCATGGTTGCAACAGTCAAAAAGTGAAATCGGGCAAAGGGCGAGCAGTCTACAGCACTGGCGGGCAAGTCACATTCCACGCGTCATACTGGGCACCGCTCTTGCGCAGCCAGACGTGGGCGTAGCTGTCGCGGTCGCTCTTGAATACCAGCGCATAACGCTCTTCGGCCCGCGGTGCGGCGGCGCCCACGTCGACGCCCGCCAGCGCAAACTTCAGCGCCCGCAACGGGGCACAGGCCGTGTTACCCGCCATCAATAATCGCGCCCGCTCCAGCAGCGGCTTCTGATACAGCAACACGCCTTCCAGCTCCACATCGGGAACGCGTTGCAGCATGCGCACGGGTTCGGCCACCGCGCGGCAGGTGCCACGGTCGAGCCAGGCGTAATACTCCATGCCCGCCTCTTGCCAGCGCGCCTGCTTGCCCTCGCCGTGCAGCACGAACTTGGTGCGCTGCGTACGGCACAGCGCGCCATGTCCACGATACGGCGACGTTTCCACGCTGCCCACCACTTCGCTGCCACGGCCACCGACCACGGGCACGCTCTCGAACACGGTGCGCGCAGCCGGCTCGCCCGGATATTGCTGCGCATAAAATTCCAGCAAGGAAGCGCGCTGCTGCGCATCCACCGCCACCGCCTCGGCGGCACTGGCAGGGAGGCACATGGCCGACACTACACACAGCGCCAAGGGGCGCACGAAATAACCTGGCATGGCATTCCTTCAATCTGAGTCTAGGGCGGGTATCGCCCAAGCGCAGATTATATAGTTACCGGGAAATGGCAGGCGGACGCGGCGTCAGGAGGTGCGCAAGGCGGCGCCGCCAGCGAGCAACTTGGCGCCACAGGTGGTGGTATCGCCTTCGAAGGCGATGGCAATGCCGTTGATGCTGTGCCGGGACGAGCCGCCGGCAATCTTGCAGCCCTGATGTCCCTTGATGGGGCAGCTGCACAAATCCCCGACGCAGGCGACAGGAATCCCGTTGACCGTAAAATGCGTGGCGGCACAACTGAGCACCTTGCCGCCATGCGACGTGGCGTCGCCCAAACGGATGACTTTGCGCATACAGCCTCCCGAATTATTGTCCCGCCTGGCTTTCCAGGATGGCTTCCACCGATGGCGCCGCGTAATTGGCCGGATCGACGGCAGCTGTGACGCGGCTGCGGAAGATATCGCCATTGGCATCCTGCTGCCGGCGTTTGGCGTCCGATGGCGGCGTGATGAAGATGATGCTCGCTTCATTATTGTCGCGCAGATTGATCGCCGCACTGGCGCCGCCATCGCGATAGCTGCCCATCACGCCAATGGCCATCTGCATGAACCAGGTCGCCGCACCGGTATTGCCCAGACGATGGTCGGTATTGATGAACTGCGCGCTCTTGCTGCTGTCGATTTCCGGTCCACCCTGTGACGCGTAGTCGTGCAACATGCTTTCCAACATCAGCAACTGCTCGGGCTGGTTTCCAGTCCCTGCCACGATGCGCGCCGCCCCCTTGCCGCGCTCCGCTTCCGGCAAGGTCTGCAGCGCCTGCTGCCAGCCTGCATTGAATATCTTCTGGCGCTGGTCACGCCGCGTGACGGGCTTGCCCTCTTCATCCGCAAATTTGACAAACACGGGCCGATGCACGAAACCGAACGAGGGCAAACGGTCAAAGGTTTCCATCTGTTCCCGGTTCCACGGAATAGGAAACCACGGCGTCGGTTTCCAGTCACGCGGGGGACGATTTTCCCAGGGGTTGAGTTTGTCGAAAGTATGCAAGCCCACGCCGCGGATATCGGGCCGCTGGGCGAAGGCGGCGGCAGCGGCGAGCCATTCGGCGACGGTGGGTTGACGTTCGCTAAAGGCTTCGGGTCGCTGCTGTTTCGCGCGTGAAGGCAGCGACTGCATGACGTCGTAATACATGCCACGCAGTTTATCCTGGACGAACTTATTCTCCGGGTCATCCCATACAAATGGGCGCAACGGTTCTATTCGTTCGCGGCGTGCCAGGATGAATACCGCCGTGGCATCAGGCATATCTGGGATGAAATATCCATTTACCAATTTCCTTGCAGTGCCTGGCTTACGATTACCATCCCGCGTGCCAACGCTGTCCTCGGAGTGTAAGGCGACGTAGGGTACGTCAGGATGCTTGTCGAAAAAATCAAATACGTCAATAAGCAATTGGTCAGGATGTTCATCCAGCTTCCATGAAGCCAAGGAAAATAGGTGCAAGGGCATTCCCCCCGTGGCAGCGCCAGCCACGAGTCCCGCCATCGGCTCAATCAAACTCGGTTGTGCATTCGGGTCAAGAATGGGGGTTCCTGCATAAAACGAAGGCAGGTTCCAATACATCGGAGTGAAATTGATGCCATTTTCCAGCGCATCGTAGGCTCTGCTACCACTGTCGCCATCCTTGTCATCAGCCGTCCAGGGATATTTCTTGGGATCTTGTTCGCGTATGCTCGTGTAAGGACTTCCTTTTTGCAAGGCTCCCCACAATTTACCCTGCCGGTATTTGTCCAGCGTCACACCCAATCCGATCACTTCCAGCACGTACTCCTGCCGTGGCTCCACCGGTTTCTTTGGCTGTTTTTCCTGAACCTGTAATGCAATTTCACGCGCCTGACTTTTCGATAAAGCACCTAACCATAACAAGCAAAAAAATAAAATTACAACAACTATTGATATTCCAAACCAACGAAGCGTCATCATGGTTATCACCTTTTTGCCTGCAGTTTCGGAAAAATAATCGGTCCAAGCGAGTTGCTACCGACGAGACTTCGACACTTCATTTATTTTGCTTTTTTCGCTCACTATTTTTATATTTTTTGTTTGTGACGCTACAATTTTCCACAATGGTCCTGATAGCAAGGGCAGTCCTGCCGGCAAAATCCCAGTGTTGTAATAGTCAATGCTGCCATTGATCACGGCACTTCTCCAGGCCGGTTCTACGGATAAATATGGGGCGAACTCCAATACGAATTTTTCTTTTATCCGTATTCCTTTACGCCCTTTATCGTGGCTCTTCAGGTCCTTCACTCGCCAATCCGCCACCGCACACAGATATGCATAAAACTGCGGATCTGACGACGCCTTGCCACTGCCTATGGCCACGTCATACGCCGTCACCTGGCTGTGATTCTTCGCGCTGCCGATGATGGAACTATGGAAAGATCTTGGACTCACTTCACGTTGCCAGCGCAAGCGTGACTCATTCGGGCTTTCCTGAATCTGTGCCACGACCTTGCTGTCTGGGTAGCGTTTCGCGGAAACAACTTCGCGTTGATCCTGCTTGTCTTTCACGTGCAGTCCTTTTTCCTTGTTGTAGCTTGCCGTCATCAATGCCAACTCTCGTTGACTGAGATATTCTTCCCTTTCGGGAAACTTTTGATAGCCTCCCGGGTCAGGACGATATTCGCTGCGTATCTGCATACCGCTTCCGCTGGTCGGTGCTACCGACGCATCGCAGGGATCGACTTCTTCCACAGGTCCCTGATCTTCAGGTTTACGGTTTCGCATCATGGACGTTGTGGGAATATTGGCGGGATCAATTTGCGAGGTGCCACGCAAGTCGGCCGGTACCGGTTGTTTCAACGCTTCGCCAGTGATGGTGCGTACGCCATTGCGCTGTTCCACCTTGCTCAATCTGGTATTGACAGGCCACGCCACCGCCTTGTGTAGCGCACGATGACTACGCAAGGAAACCTCCACATGGGACTGTTCGCTTTCTGTCGCGAGCCTTAGCGGAAAATCAAAAGGCGGCGGCTTGCCTACCAACGACACCGTGGTCTTTCCCGTAGCCGGATCCAGTCTGGTCTTGTTGCTGAATACCCGCTGATAAAACCTGCCGCCCAGTTCCGCCAGCGCGCCGCGTACCTGCTTGTGCTCCACCATCTTGGTATGTCCGGAAGAGATACTGTACCCATCAAGACTGGATGTCTCCTCTTCTTCTATGAGTTCACTTCCCGAGGCATAATCGGGCACGCCATCCCATCCTATGCCCTGGATATTATCCAGCGCCACCGTCATATCTTCAGGGCAAAAATACAGATAGACCTTGCGGCGATTGTCGCGGTCATCAGCGCCCTGCCAGCGGCCGCCGACCATGCCGCGATGTTCGTCCTTCTTCAGGTCGGCAAACGGCGGCATGCAAGGCTGACCGTTACCCTTCGCCACCCCGGCAACTATATTCACCAAGGTCTTCAGACGCGCACCCAGCGTCTGCGCACCACTGAGCAAATGGTAATAGGGCTTCATCGCCGCATCCTCACCGCCATCGAACCAGGCAGCGCCTCGCATCAACAGCGGCAGGCTGTCCACCAGGCTGTACGGCGGATGCGTGAGTATCAAATTATCGGCTGGCGCCAGCCCCTTCTCCATCAACATGGCTTGCGCCAGCAGCGACAGCAGGCAACCCTGGCTATGCGCAACGATGCTGACGGTATCATCCGCATCGTAATCGCGGATCATGGAAATGAGCGCGGCCAGCCGCTGGGCCGCCAGCACCATATACATGCGTCCGGGCGCCGTCCTCAGTGGCCGCAAGGCATCCCCCATGGGATCGGCTGGCGCATAGATTCCCGGACGCCACATATCGGGCAAATTACTGGTGGCATTGCCGAACGGCCCGCCTTCCTTGGACAGGTCCTTGTCGAGGCGGTTACCGTAACGGTCGACAAACTGGCCGTTGACGGAACTCGTCTTACCTTCAACTTCACGGTAGCCCCAGTAAAACGAAATCACTGGGCTATCGGTGTCCTTGTCTATCGTGCGCTTGAAGAATACGGCGTCAGGATCGTCTTCCAGCCTGTCCTTGTCCGCCGCCACGGGCATGCGGTAAGAAGCTGGCGTAAAGCCGCGCCCCAGCCTTTGCGTCAAGCCTTCGCACAAGCCATGTTCCACCGCCTTGTAGCTGACGCCCACATCGTTGACGCCATGGATGACGATGATATTGCCCGGCAGGTTGCGGCGTATCTTGACCTTTTTGCACACGCTGCGTTCGCAATGCAGGATCGCCACGTCCTCACCCACGACGTACGGTACTTTCGGATAGCTGCCCATCGCACTCTCCTGGCCTCATCAATCCTTGTTGTTGAATACTTCGATGGCGGCCAGGTGCATTGCCGCGCGCTCCAGCACGTCCGTCTTGCCGCTCCCATCGCTGCGCCCATCGGCCGCCGAACCATCGCCCAGCTTCACGGCAAAGTGCGCCTGCGGCGCCAGCTGCGGTGCTGGCGGTACGCCATCGACGGCACTGTCGTCGCCCGCGTACTGAAAAATGAATTGCTGATCGGCCTTGCCTTCGGCAAAGCTTGGCAATTGCACTGCCATGCTTTGCGGGTCGTTGAAGACAAAGTTGGGCGCATTGAACTGCAGCGGCGACTTGCTGCCAAAGCTGATGCCGTCGGCGATGCGGATGAAAGCGCCGTGCTTGGAAATCAAAACGATTTCATCGGCCATGCCAATCACCTTGCCTTCGCTGGCCGTCAGCTTCAGGTTTTTCGCCGCATTGATTTCCATGTCGTCATGCTGGCTTTGCAGCAGGAACTTGCCATGGTGGGCGATGGCGCGGATGCCGTCCGCGTGGGAAAACAGCGAGATACCCTTGCCCGCATTCACACTGTAGCGCTGGCCAGCCACCGCCTGCAGGTGCTGCTGCGCCACGGTATCGATGCTGCCGGCGGCGTAGCTGACGATAGCCGTCGAACTGGCAAAGCTGATGCCGGCGGGCGCCGTGACGGCTATCGCCGCCGCCCCACCCAGCTCGGCACGGGGCGCCGTATTGCTGCCGCCTTCCCAGCCTTTCAAGCTGTGCTGCAGCTCCTGCTGCGCGTGGTCTTCCTGTTCCAGTGCCTGATGCGTCGCCGCATAGCTGCCAAGCGAGCGAAACAATTCCAGGCAGTTTTCCATCAAGCCCAGATATTCGCTGCGCGCCATGTGGCCGCCATCGCCGTTCAGGCGCTTCCAGGCGGAAATCAGCATGCCCTTGCCCGCCCGCATCGCCAACTGCTCGTCGGTACGCAATTCAGCGCCCTCGCCCCGCGCATCGCCCTGGCCATTGCGCCGGTCCTGCGTCAGCCAGCCCAGGTTGAGCTGGGTGGAACCATGATCGCTGGCAAGCTGGGTATTGATTTGTCCGTGGACATCATCAAAGCGCAGCTGGTTGCCACGCGTGCCCTTGATTTCGCGGCTCTTCATGCCGGACAAATAACGGTTGCCGGGCAAGTCGCCTGCCTTGCTCAAGGCAGCCGGCTGCGCGTTGTGGTTGTACAACTGGCCCACGATAATGGGCCGGTCCGGATCGCCACCGAGAAAGGCCAGCAAGACTTCGCTGCCCACGCGGGGCAAGCCCAGATAGCCGCATTGCAGCATGCTGCCGGGTCCGCTTCCCGCCCAGCTCGACGCGACGCGCACCCAGGCCGAATCGGCATCCGTGTCGGAGGCGCCCGTGCCGCCTGCATGCTCGTGATCCAGCGCGCGCGTGGCGGGAAAGCGCACCTTGACCCGGCCCATCGCGTCGCAATGGACTTCCTCATTCGCAGGCCCCACCACCACGGCGCTTTGCATGGGAACTAGCGGCAGGTCGATGCGCGCATCGTAGGCTGGAACAATGGGCACGCCGCGCCGCACGGCAGCCAGTTCAATATGCATGCGCAAGGGGCCATCGTCCACCGCCGCCGCCAGTTCGCGCTGCGGCAGCGATCCGTCATCGGCCAGCCAACGGTTGCGCGCAAACAAACGTGCCACCCTGGCGGCAAGCTCCCTGGGTAAATTATTTTGCGCCGCCACCTGCAGCGACGTGACGACAAAATCACGCTCGGCCGCTGGCAAGGCGTCGATATCGGGATGCTCGGCCAGGCTGAAGTACTCGCCTGGGCACAGGTCGCGCACGCTGCCTTCGGCGTGAAAGCAGTGGCTCTCGTAATCGTGCTGCTGCATGGCCAGCATGCCCAGCTGGCACAAAGCCTCATGATCCGCGCCCGCGCGCGGCGGCAGCACGCGGTAATCATCGAGGGTGGCCGCAATGGCATTGCCATGCATGCCTTGCTGCCCCAAGGCATCGGCAGTCATGAACGGCCGCGCACGCGGGTGTTCCTCATTCCAGCTATGGCGCGTCACCTTGCCCGCCTGCAGCTTGCGCACTTCGCTCCACGACGTCAGGGTATCGCGCTGCTCCGTCGCGCGGTCCGCGTGATAGCGCACGGTGTCCGCCATGTTTTTCCGCAAGCCGTCGGCATGGTTGAACAGCACCAGGGTATGCGCCGGCTCGGCATGTGCATCCGTATTGTCCGCGGCACGAAAAAACCAGGCGACCCCACTGCGCTTGAGCAGGCGCCGCACAAAGGCCGCATCGGACTCATTGTGCTGCATGACAAATTCGCGCTGCGGGTATGCCTGCGCTTCGAAGAAATCGGCAAACGCATACTGGAAGGCGTGCGCCAGCACGGTATTGCTGCGTATCCATTCGTCGAGCAGGGTCTTGACGATCTCGATATCCGTCAGGCGCCGGAATACGCGCGTATTGCAGCGCTTTTCCATGATGGCGAAGGCGTCCGTCAGCACCAGCTGGTAGCTGGCCAGCGCGCCATCGCTGTCACCGGCGCTCGCTTGCGCGACGATGCCGCAAATACTGCGCAGCTGCCCCTGGTCGGTGACGATGTCGAGTGCGGCGGGCAAGGCAATCAAACTACTCAGCGGCAAGTCCGCATGCGTCGAGACACACAGCACGCGGTACTCGATGCCGCCACAGATGGCTTCCCTGCCGGCGATACGCTGCGGTATGAGCACATCGGCGGGCACCTTGGGCGATACCCCCAGGCGCAGGCGCAAGGGACGCTGGGCACCCGATATCGACTCGTCACCGTCCATGGCGTTCTCCTCATTCGCACTTGCATTTAGAGCCTATCCCAGTAGATGAATACATCTCCCTACTGGGATAGGCTCTTAATCAAGCTGGAGAACCGACAATGCCATGGGATGGCAAGGAAATACTTGATATTTAGTAAGAACCCGACAAGGTTTGCAATACTTCCCTCAAACTTTGCCGCTTGGCCAGCAAAGCGGGATCAAACGCCGTCCATTGCTGCAGGCGCATGGCATACGCCGGCGTCATCATCCAGCCGAACACTTCCGCCTTGTCTTCCTCGGGGCCGTAGGCCGCGTACAGGCTGACGAGGCCTGGCTGCGGGTGGCCCAAGTTCTGGAAGCCCTTGCCGTAGGCCGTGGCGCCGCCCTGGCCATAAGCCGTGCCGGGCGGGTTCAAGGCCAGCCAGGCGGGGTCACGGTAATAGAAATCGTTGAACAGGCGGTATTCGATGAAGTGGTAATACTCGTGGTGCACGCGCAGCTCCATGCCGGATGGACACAGGGCGGCCAGCAGGTTGTCGGCATAGACGACGCTGTCGATTTCCGGCGCCGGCATGGCCAGGCGGCGCTGGCCATCCACGCTCAAATCCTTGACCAGCACGACGTGGCGCAAGCCCGTGCGCGCGTAGACGCCGGCCGGGTAGCGTTCCATGGCCGGCAAGACGATACTGAGCAACAATTGCAGCCCGGCGCGGTCTTCTTCCGACGCCGTAAAGGCATGCGCCTCGCTGCCGGGCATCGACAAGGTCCAGGCGGGTGCCAGCTGCAGGGCCGCCAGGCGCGCCGTGGCGATGGCCTGCAATTGCGCCACGCTGGCGTCCTTTGCCGCGACGGGCGCATAGCGCACGTTCCAGTCGCATTCGCTGCGCATGCTGTCTTGCTGGGCGGCACGCTCGAACGCTTGCGCATAGGCGGCCGATGGCGCGGGCGGGCCGACGCTGGCGCAAGCGGACAGCAACGCAAGGGCAAGACAGGACAGCAGGCGGCAAGCAGGCATGGGATCTTTCACAGGCATAAAAAATGGGGCGCAATCGCTGCGCCCCATTGTACAAGCTGCAAGTTTCTCAACCCATCACCGCTGGTAATTCTTGAAGAAATTCCAGCTGATCACGGTGGCGTCCGGACCCAGCTCATCGCTGAACGGCCAGCCGGGAGGACCGCCGCTCCATGCGTGGTTCATGCCTTCCACCGTATACTTTTGCGCGATGACGGCGCCGTTGTGCAGATACGTGTCGATGGAATAGCTGCGGCCGTACGGCACCGTCTGGCGCACGATGCTGTCGGCACGGTAGCGCACGCTGTCATTGTCGAGGCCATCGTCGCCATAATCGCTGGTCTGCAGGAATTGCTCGATGGTTTGCTCGCCGTTGACGGGATTGACGACGATGTCCGAGGTGCCATGGAACACCATTGTCGGCATCAGGCGGCGCGGCGAACCGGAGCAGCGCCAGGCATCCTTGCCCCGTACTTTAGGGTCGAACGAACTGCCGTTGAACAGCGAATCGGCGGCCGTGAGCATGCCGATGGCGCCCTTGTACATGCCGCCCGAATGCACCATCACGGCGGCGAACACGTCGGAATAGCAGGCGGCCATGATGGAGGCCATGGCGCCACCGGCCGAGATACCTGTCACATACACGCGGCTATCCTGCACCGCATACTTGTTCTTGACCTTGTTCAAGATGCCCATCAGCACGGCCGGTTCACCCGTACCCCGCTCCTGGTTCAGCGGCAACATGAAATTCCAGCAGCGCATGGGGTTGGCCGTGGCGTTCTGGCGCGGATAGACAACGATGAAGTTCTCGCTGTCGGCCAGCTGGTTGTAGCGGCTGACGGCGGCCATGCTGTTGGGCTCGGAACCGCAACCGTGCAGCATCAGCACGACGGGCAGCGGCGTGTTCGGATTGTAATTGCTCGGTAGCCAGACCTGGTATTCACGTGTACCCCACAGGCTCGCGTACAGGCCGAAATCCCACTGCCCGGCGGCAGCCGGCAGCGCGGCCAGCAAGCCGCAGGCGGCGATCAGTGCAGATAATAAATGACGCAGTTGTTGATTCAGATGTGCCATGCCAGTCTCCTGATTATTATTCACGACGAAAACAGCGACAACCAACCGGCTTGACGCCCGTCAAGCCGGCACTTCTACAACTTCTTAAAATTTGTAGCCAGCCTTGGCGATGATCTGGCGTGGCGGACCATAGAAACCGTCGAGGATGAACACGGCGGGAATGTTGTAGCCATCCGTGCGGTAGCGTTTATTGCCCAGGTTGCTGCCATGCAAGCTGAAGGTCCAGTTCTTCGGCGCTTCCCACACGACGCCAGCCGTCCAGATGCTGTAGCCGCCCTGCGCCAGGGTTTCGCTCAAGTCCGTGGTCGGGTAGACCTTGCTGCGGTAGCCGTAGCCGACCATGCTGCGCAGCGCGCCGCCGAACACGTCGCGGTCCGTGCGCGTCAGGTTCAAGCCCACTTGCCGGGCTGGCGTATTGCTGAACTTTTGCGTATCCGCGATGTTCTTGCCGCCGCTCATGAACTCGTCATAGCCGGCGCTCAGCAAGGCGAGGAAGCCGTTGACTTCCCACTGGCGGTTGGGACGCCACGAGAATTCGAACTCGGCGCCTTTGACGGTGGCCTTGCCCGCATTCGTGAAGTCGCCATAGAAGCCCGGCACGCCGCCCGGCTGCACATAGCTGGTGAACACGGACAACTGGATATCCTTGTAGCGGTTGTAGAACAGGGCCACGTTGGCGTCAAACGTGTCGTCCGGCGCCGCGTACTTCATGCCCACTTCCAGCGCATCGAGTTTTTCATCCTTGTACGGCCGCGCCGAGTCTGGCACCACCAGGTTGTTGGCGCGCACGTTGTAGCCGCCCGACTTGAAACCGCGCGACAGGTTGCTGTAGAAATTCGTCGTCTTTGACGCTTCGTAGCGCACGGACAGTTTCGGCGAGGTATTACTGACCGATAAGGACTTGTCGAAGTCGGCCGCCGTCTGGATAGGCCGCGTAAAGCCCACGTCGGCGAAAGCACGGTTGAGCACGATGGCGCGCTTTTCCTCGCGCGTGTGGCGCAAGCCCGCATTGATGCTCCACACCTTGCCCAGCGGCCAGGTCCAGTCCGTGTACAACGCCGTGCTGTCCGTCTCCACCGTGCTGACGGCGGCCGTGAACTGGCGCCCCAGGAAATTGTTGTAGATGCCGCCGCCGGCCGTGCCTTCGAAGCGGTACAGGCCGATCACGCCGGCTCCGTAATCGCCGCTGTACGAGGCCTGCAATTCCAGGCTCTTCTGTTCGTCACGCGAGTCGCCGAACACGTCGGCGATGGGCAGCGGCAAGCCGTCGAAGTCGATGGTTTGCTCGGACGTGCTGCGCCGCTTGGCGCCGATCACTTTGACGGACCAGTCATTCGACAAGGTGTAGTTGGCCACCAGCGAGCCGCCCCGGTTGTGCGTGAAGTTGTTGCCCGGCATGCCGCTCTGGATGTCATAGGCATCCGTGCTGGCGGGCCGCTTGAGCGGATCGAAGGCGCTCACGCCCATGCGCTGGAAACCGCGCACGCCCGACTTGTCGTCCGTGGCGTCCAGGCTCAGCACGACGGTGAGCGGGATGTCCTGTGGAAAATAGCCGACGGACAGGCGCGCGGCCGTGCTGTCCTGGTCGCTGACCTGTTCGCCATTGAAGGTGTTGCGGCCGAAACCGTCACGGTCCAGCTTGGCGGCCGCCAGGCGCGCGCGCCAGGTGCCGTTCTCGTTGGCCACATTGAAGGCGGCCTTGAAGTTGCGCTGGTTATAGTTACCGATGCCCACTTCCGCCGAGGCGCCATTTTCCTTCGCCAGCGGACGCGAGATGTACTTGATGGCGCCGCCGATGGTGTTCTTGCCGTACAAAGTGCCTTGCGGACCGCGCAGCACTTCGATGCGCTGCACGTCGAACACGTCGAGCAGGGCGCCTTGCGGACGGGCCATGTAGACGTCGTCGAAATAAATGCCCACGCCCGGGTCCACACCCCAGACGGGGTCGGCCTGGCCCACGCCGCGAATGAAGGCCGTCAGGGTGGTATTCGTGCCGCGCGACGCGTACACGGTCAGGTTCGGCACGCGCTCCTGCAAGTCGGCCAGGTTCTGGATATTCGCCCGCTCCAGGGCCTTGGCGGAAAACGCCGTGACGGCCAGCGGCACGTCCTGCAGCCGCTCTTCGCGGCGGCGGGCGGAAACGGTGACGGTTTCCATGCGTTCTTTCGCATCACTGGCCTCGCTGGCGCTTTGGGCGCTGGTGGCGCCAGACGTGGCGGCCTCCTGTGCCAGGGCCTGGGTGGAAAAGCTGAAGGCACCGGCAACGGCAAGGGCGGCGGGCATCAATTTCAAAGCAAGTTTCATAGCGTCTCCAATGTCAGGCTTGCTTACCGCCAGGGAAGACGGCCGGACTCCAGAATCGCAAGACGTAACGGTACCCGCGCGCGCAATGCGAGCACCTGCCCTGCGATGACTGTGTTCCGGCCCTCGGCCCGTGCGGCGAGTGGCCTGTTTATTTTGAATGTAGAGTAAGGAAGGACTGCAACAAGGTATTCACACGCTGCGCCTGGTCCAGAGGCGTGGCGTGGCGCGAGTTCGCGATGATCTCGATCTCGCACTGCTGAAACTGTGCGGCAAAGGCCCGCTTGCTGGCGACGGGCGTGTAATCCTGGTCCGCCGCCATGATGAAGACGGGCATGGCCAGGGCCTGGAAATGAATGTCGATATCCCAGTGGAAAATGGCGTCCAGCGCGGCCAGGTAGGCGCGCTTGTCCATGCCCGCCATCTGCGTGGCGAAGCGCTCGACGAGGGCTTGCTGGGCCGGATCGGGAAACAGTTTCTTGCCGATGATCTTGCCCATGGCTTTCAGGCCGAAGGTGGCGATCACCGTGCGGCGCAGCCAGTAGGCAAACAGCAGCGCCGCCGGCTTGCTGCCCTGGAACGGCTGGGAATTGATCAGGCACAAGCTGGCCACGCGGCCGGCGGCGCGGTTGGCCATTTCCAGGCCCACCATGCCGCCCAGGGAAAAGCCGACGATGTGCGCGCGCGGCACGTCTAGCTGGTCCATCAGATTGAAGAGGTCGTTGGCGAAGTCGCCGATCTGCCAGTCGCCGTTTGGCGCGGGACTGGCGCCATGGCCACGCAGGTCTGGCACGATCAGGCGGTAGCTTCTGCCGAGGGCGTCGATTTGCGGGCGCCAGTCTTCGGCGCAGGAACCGAGGCCGTGCAACAAAAACACGGGATCGCCCTTCCCTGTCTCGGTGCCGGAATCGAGGTCGAGGTAATGCAATGGAACATCGGATGTCGTGTGACGCCGCATTCTGTCTCCTTGCTGTTGAACATGCTTTGTGTTCAGGTGCAGGAATATATTTTCCTGCTGTTGGAAAACATAATACGGAATCCGAATTCCGATTTCAAGTTAAATCGCTAAATATCTCAAGTCAGGTAATTTAAAGCAACACGCACCAGCTCATCCTCCAGCGCCGCGGCCGATAAAAAGGAGAGCGAGCCCGACAACACGTGTTGGTTCAGGATGCCCAGCAGCACGGGCGGCACCACCATCATCGCCTGCGTGGGGTTCGGATGGCGGATGCTGGCCGACTTGCTGGCCAGCACGGCCACCGTGCGCTGCGAGATCAGATGGTTGATCTGGTGCACCTTGTCGCGGAATTGCGCATCCTGCGAGCAACGGGTGATCAAGGCGCGCAACACGCCGCGCCGGCCCATGTTGACGGCCACGAACATGGCCACCATGGCGCGGATGAACTCTTCCAGGCTGCGCCCTTCCCACTGGCGCAGCTCCGTCAGGGTTTCGACCTTTTCCACCATGTCGGAAAAAAAGCGCTGCAGCAGCAAGCGGCTCAGGGTGTCCTTGTCGCCCAATAAACGGTAAAACGTGCCCACCGAGGTTTCCGCCAGCTTGGCCAGGTCGGCCACGCCGATTTCATCGAAACGGTTTTCCGCCAGCAACTGTTCACCCACCAGCAGCAGGCGTTCGAAGGCCAGCTTGCTGCGCGCCTGGGTGGGCTCGGGTGGAACGATCAACTGCGGGAAGGGCATCGGGAAGGAAGGCATGCGGCGTCGGCGTCTCGAAATAGTGGAACCTGGGTTCCGTTATGGGTGCGCGTATTGTAACGCGGGAGACGGCCGATGGGGAGCGCCGCGTGGCGCCCTCGCGTGTGCTACCTGCCCTGCCACTCCATGTAGACGTCGGCGCGCTGGTAATGGGCGTCGCCGGCGGGCCGCGCCACGTGGGTAAAACCGCTGCTTTCATACAGGCGGATGGCGGGCGCCAGCTTGCTGTTCGATTCCAGGAACAGCAATTGCGCGCCGCTGGCTTCGAAGGCATCGAAAGCCCGTTCGATCAGCTGGCGCGCGATGCCCAGGCCCTGGCATTCGGGCGTGACGGCCATCTTCGACAGCTCGATACTGCCATCGCCGGCGTGGATGAGGGCGCAAGTGCCGACGATCTTGCCGTCCAAACGCGCGAGAAAAATCTGTCCGCCGTCGTCGAGGATCGAGCGTTGCGGATCGGACAGCACCTTGTCGTCCAGCGCCTCGACATAGAAATAGCGTTCCAGCCATTCGATATTCAGGCGCTTGAAATCTGCTCCGTACTGCGCCGCATAATCGATGATCTCCACGGCAGCCCGCTCGCGCTGGCGCCGGCAGGCGGCGATCGTCTCGCCGAATCCCTGCGATTGCAAGCGCGCCTCGGCCCGGTCCAGGCTGGCCATCAGCTGCGGCGCGCCCTGCTCGAACACCACATCGACGGCCGCACGCACATCGTCCCACAGGGGCGCCATGTTGCGCAGCAAGACTTGCCCGGCATCGGACAGCGCCAGCAGGCGCCGCCGTTCATCCTTGGCGTCCGGCATCTCCATCACCACGCCTGCATCGAGCAGCTTGCGCCCCAGCTGCACCACCACAGGGTGCGTCTGCCCGATCTGCGCGGCCAGGGCCGTGATCGCCGTCGGGCCATTGTCGCGCAGCAGCAATAACAAAGGGAAACAGCGCGACGTCAGCTCGACGCCGGCCGCCAGATAGCTGGTATCGACGCCGGCATACAGTTGATCGGAAAGACGGCGCAGGCGGCTGGCCAGCATCAGGGAGCCGTAGGTTTGCAGGGTGGAGGACATGTTGAGCGGGATATATGTAAGTAGTTACGTATACCCTAACGTAAACCAGTTTCCTTGGTCAAGAAGAAGTATTCGCCGCACAACAGGCACGTCGAAGTCAAAACACGCCAGCCTTGCCCGCCTCAAAGGCGTCCTTCCACAAATGGTAGCCCTCCAGTTCGCTTTCATGAACAGCTTCATGGCCTATCAATGACTGCCCCTCCGCCGCGCCCGGACTGCGATTCGGAGCGTGGCCTATCCTGACCGTCCAGCTGCCTTCCAGCGCAGCGGCCTGCGCCTCCTCGGCCGAGTCGAACTCGTATTCGCCGTATGCACAGCCGATGATCAGCAGGTAGTCGTCCTCCGTTGCCACGATGTCCTTGCCGCCCATGTAAATCGCCTCGCCGCGGCCGACCTCGACTGTATCTATCTTCAACACCTTGGAAACAGAAAACTTGCCGCCCTCGTCTTGGGAAAGCAGCAGGTCTCCTTGCTCGAAAGGAAAAGTTTTATAGTCGGGAGGGAAGAAATTTCCTGCAATCATGGTGACACCTTTCAGTTTATATTTACATCAATCTTCATCGGCCAGCGCCGCTTGCAGCCTGGCTCGGAACACCGCCCCGGCCACCTCGCCCAAGGTCGGCCACACCTGCGTCAGCCAGCGCTTGCCCTCCTCGCTCACCGCCACATATGGCGCGTCGCGCGTGGCGCAGGCCTGGCCAATCGCGATGACTTGCCCCGCATCTTCCAGGCCGCCCGCGATCATGGCGTCGATGGGCAAGGCGATCAGCTCGGCGGTCAGATGCGGGCGTAGCAGGCAGGCAGGCGCGATGATGGCGAACGACGCTTCCACATAATTCCAGCAATTGGTGGGCCAGTGGGCGTTTTTCACATTTTCCAGGAAGACAGCATCACTGAGCGTTTCCGGATGGGCTTGCGCCTGCGCATAAAAGGCGGCCAGGGCGACGAGTTGGGGCGGGGAAGTCCAGGTGGGCATGGGAACACAGACAAGAAGGGCTGGCGAATACGGGACCGAAGCCCGGCATTCGCCATATTACATCACTTAATTTGACGTGAAGTCTGCGTTATAAACGAAAGACTGGCCCGTTTCCGCCACAAAGAACTTGTACGTCAGTTTGGCAGTTGCGCTATTCGTCTTGGGCGACACCAGCGAGAAGGTGGCGCTGCTGCCGGCAGGAATGACCTGGCCCGACACCAGACCGACGATGGCTGGAACGACCTTGCCGGTACTGTCGACGGCCGTCACATGGGTAATCATGAAGCTCGTCCCGGCGGCGGCCACCTTGAAGGTATCGACCGTAAAGTTGGCCGCACACGATCCCGAGCACGACTTATGTACCGTCGCATTGGCGAGGTAAGGCAAACCGGCCTTCGTGTCGACCGGACCGGCCCCATTGTCCTGCACCTGGTACAAATTGAGCAGATTCGGCGTCGCCGTCACCGCCATATTATCTTCGCGACTATTCTCCGAGCCATCGTTGACGATTAATGTCGCGACATAACTGCCGGCCATATCTGCGAAAAATGTCGGCTGCGCGGCAGTCAGTGATGATAGCACGGCTGCGCTGCCAGCAGGCTTGCTCCTCAATTGCCAGCGGTATGTCAAGACATCGTGTTCCACATCCGTACTGCCAAGTCCCGTCAAACGCACGGTCGTTCCTGGCGCGACAAACTGATCTATGCCCGCATTGGCCCTCGGCTCCACATTGGTCGAGCTTGCAGTGGCAATAATGGTGGCGGTCGATGGGGCACTGTCGACCGTACCGTCATTGACGACAAGGCTGACGACATAGGTTCCCGGCACATTCGCCCAAAATCTGCTGACTGTCTGGCTGCGGTCCCATTCGCCGGGAAATGGCTGCAGCATACTATTTGCAGGCACGGAGATGAACGTCCATTTATAACTGAGATTGTCGCCGTCCGCATCCGAACTGCCCCTGCCATCGAGGGTCACACCATACGCACTTGCCTGCACACGCTGATCCACCCCGGCATTCGCCACCGGGGCGGCATTCGTGGACGTCGCCGTAATCGTGACGCTCATTGAATCGCTCATTCTCGCTGCGTCCCACACACGCAACGTGGCGACATACGTGCCAGCCTTGTCGGCGATAAAAGAGGGGTTCACCAGCGTTGCGGACGACAACGTGGCAGTACTCCCCACAGGACGGTAAGTCAGGGTCCAGTAATACGTCAGGGCATCGCCATTCGCATCGGAACTTGCGCTGCCGTCGAGAATGACGGTGCTACCTTTGAGCACGTTTTGCGCCACGCCCGCATTGGCCAATGGTCGGACATTGCCGACAACCGCCGTCGTCGTCACGAAAGCCGGCGCACTATCCACCTTGCCATCATTGACAACTAGGCTCAGTTCATAGGCACCCGGCAAATCCACGTCGACATACGGACGCACGGAGTTTGCATCCACGATCCGTGCAGTACTGCCGGCCGGCTTCGATACCAGGCTCCATTTATAGGTGAGGATATCGCCATTCGCATCGCTGCTTGCGCTACCGTCCAACATGATGCCCATACCCGCAACGATGGTCATTGCATGCCCCGCGTTGGCGACCGGCGGTGCATTGGCTACTGATGCGGTGATCGTGACCGAAGACAGCTCGCTGCTGATCTTGCCATCGTTGACCTGCAAGGTGGCCATGTAAGTGCCAGCCACATCGGCGGTAAAGGTCGGTTTCACCGCGAATAAGGAATCGAGGGCGGCGGCACTGGTGACGGGTTTGGAACTCATCACCCATTTATAGGTCAAGGCATCGCCATTGGCGTCGGAGCTGGTACTCGCATCCAGGGTCACGACGCTACCAACCACCACGCTTTGGGTGGGCCCGGCTTGCGCGACTGGCTGCGTATTGACCACGGTGACGGGAGGCGTTACGGGTGGCGCCACGACGCCGCCATTGTCCGCCGCGTCATTGCTCCCGCCCCCACAGGCCGACAAGGCAGCAAAAACCAGCGCACAAAATAAAATTCTACTATTCACGTAATATTCCGATCAGGTTAATGATATTTCACTCGACCCGAATTATTCACGATAAATAAAAAATATGATAGGCAAGCGCTGAATTGAACGGCATAAAAATATCTTAATTCCAGCGCCGTCTTCGTATTATCCATTTCAAATAAAGAAAAATAATCGTATCGAAACCATCGACCAACCTTTATTTGTAAAAATGAGTCACCATGGACAATCTAATTGATAAACACGAAAACAAGGATGATTCATTTTCATCGAAAGGAAATCTGCCACCATCAATAAAATTACAGACAAAGGCAGCACAAGTCATAATGGCAAGTCCGTCGCGATCATTTCATTCACTCCATGCCATCATCATTCGAACGTTGGAAAGCCGAACTTTTAATTGTGGGTAACATCGTCCAGGATGACGATACCTCCACGCCGTCCAATGAAGCGCAGCGGCGCTTCCAGCGCTACTGCGCCATGCTCGATGCGCTGACGGGCACGGAAGGCGCGCAATACGCACTGGCCATTTTTCAATCCGTGCAGGCCGAGCACGACTACGGCGCCTATCAGACGGCCAACCGCGCCGCCTGGCGCTTCGGTGAAACAGTGTATTGCACGGCACTACTACAGGAACTGCCGCGCCTGATCGTCAGCCTGCCCGACTGGGCTGGAGAATTTCTCGTCGGTATCGCCAACGGCGCCGGCACGCCCAGCGCCTCGACCATCACCTGCTTCAACACCGTGCTGGCCACCGCGCCACCGGCGCATCAGGCGCTGATCGCCGCCTTTATTGCACAGGAAGAAGACGACGGCTGGTTCGACCATTGCCCTGGCGTACTGGGGCATCCGTCAAGGCCGGGCGCCTTTCCGCCCCCTGTCAACATCACTACTTGAGGAATATGCATGTCGGTCTACGCCATTACCATCCCCTGCTTTGCACAGATGCTGCGCTCCCTGACGACGCTGTTAAATAAAGGCGAGGAACGCGCCCAGACGCTGGGTTTCGATCCCCAAAATCTGCTCGACGCGCGGCTGGCGCCCGACATGCACACCCTGGCGCGCCAGGTGGAATTCACGTGTACCCAGGCGCAGGAAGCCGTGTGCCGGCTGACACAGCAAGCGCTGCCCCGGCTCGCCACGCCCGCCAACATGCCGCAAGCCAAGGCGCTGATCGAGGACACCCTGGCGATGCTCGCTTCGGCGGACCGCGCAGCCATCGACACTGGCGCGCAGCAGCCAGTGTCGATCACCTTGGCCGGTGGCCTGACCTTCGACATGACGGGCCAGGAATACGCGCTCAACTGGGCCACGCCGCAGTTCTATTTTCACCTGGTGACGGCGTATAACATCCTGCGCCATAGCGGCGTGCCGCTTGGCAAGGCCGAGTATGTACAACATATGTTTGCGTATGCGCGCCAGCCATAACCACCAAGGCGCCATTGACGGCGAGCGCTACGCGGGCATCATGCCTGGCCACGCTGGCGGCGCCGGCTACCGGCTGTTCCTGCTGCCCGGCGAAGCCGATGCCCTGCCCTGGCAAGCCGCGCTCGACTGGGCCGCGGCACGCGATGCCTGCCTGCCGACGCGCAGCGAATTGGCCATGCTGCACGCCAACTTGCGCCACGTCTTCCCGGATGCCTGGTACTGGTCGTCGGAAGCGGATGCCATCCTGCCCCGCATGGCCTGGAGCCACGATTTCGATAACGGCACACAGTACAACTTTCGCAAGACCTACTCGGGCCGCGCCTGCGCCGTGCGCCGGGTGGCGCTGCCGCCATCGGCCGCCGCGCCCGTCCCTTTGCGGCAGGGCGAACGCTATGCCGGGCTGATCCTCGGCACGGATGGCGCGCCCGATTACCATCTGCTGTTGCAGCCGGAAAAGTGCGAGCTGGAGTACCAGCCATGGCAAGCCGCATCAGACTGGGCCGCCAGCCTGGGCCATAGCTTGCCGGATCGGCGCGAGCAGACCTTGCTGTATGCGACGCTGAAAGATGCATTCCGGCCAAACTGGCACTGGTCGAGCGAATGGGGCGACATCGAAGACGAAGCGTGGTGCAAGGACTTTGACACGGGCGTCGCCTATCAGAACGCGCGCGAGTTTGACGGCTATGCGCGCTGCGTGCGCCGGGTGCTTGTATAGTGCGCGTTTGCTCAGCCGAGCTGTCCCATCAAGGAAAACCATGCTGTTATCACTCGACGATCCCCTCTGGCCCACCCTGGAAGGCGGCTACCGCGTACCTTACGACGTGGCCGAGGCGCTCAAGGCCATGCAGGCGGGCGAAGACGTCTGGCATGAGCTATGGGAAGAGTTGCACCACCAGGGCGACGTGGGCGTCGCCTCGTATGCTGCCGTGCCCCAGCTCGTCGCCATGCTGGGCGGCGCGCAAGCGCGCGAGGAAGATTTCTATGCGCTCATCGCCCTGATTGAAATCGAGCGCCACCGCCAGCACAATCCGCCTCTGCCGGACTGGCTGGCCGACAGCTACCGCGATGCCTGGGCGCAACTGCCCGCCATCGCCGCGCGCGACCTGCAGGACCAGCTCGATCCCGTCATGCTGGAATCCGTGTTCGCCGTGCTGGCCCTGGCCAAGGGCAAGCTGCGGCTGGGCGCCGCCCTGATGCACATGGATAGCTCGGAAGTGGACGAGTGGCTGGAAGAGCATCTCGGCTGGTCCGAGGTCTACGGCAAGGACGCTTAAGAGTCAAAAACGCTCGTCGCGCAGCGCCGGCATCACCAGTTCGCGCACGAACGAGGCATTCGACAAGCTCAGCAAGGTGCGCACGACGGCGACGACATCATGCACGGGTATCAGCTCGCCTTCGCCCCGCGCGGCAGCGTCCGCCAGCGGCACGGACAAGCCGTCGTAGGTATTCAAGTAGCCCAGCTGCAGCGCCGTCACGGCCAGCCCCTGTTCGCGGAAACCTTCACGCAAGGCATCGGCGATGCCGTTCAAGGCGAATTTCGACGCACTGAACGTCACTTCCGGGCGGCCGCTCTGGCGCAGGCCGGACGTCGAACCTGTGAGTATCAGCTGCGGCTTGCTGCTGGCCAGCAAGCGGGGCACGAGGCGCTTGAGCAGCAATATCGTCGCCGTAATGTTCGTATTGACCATGTCGACGATGGCGTCGTCCGCATCGCCGAGGAAAGCATACTCGTCGCTGAAGGCCTTTTCTTCCCACACGCCCAGGTTATAGATCAGCGCGTCCAGCGCGGCGGGCGCTGCACGCGCGATGCGTTCGACGGCCTCGGCGGGTGCGGCCAGGTCCGCCGCGATCCATTGCAGTTGCGTCCCCTGGCCTGCGGGCAAGTCGGCAGGTTGCTGGCGCGATACGCCGATGACGGCATGTCCGTCAGCCAGCAAACCGTCTACCAGCGCGCGTCCCAGGCCCCGGCTGGCGCCCACGATCATGATATGCATACTGTGTCCTTTCCAATGAAGTCAACGCCGATGATAGCGGCGTTGTATTAAGCACAGCTGAGGCTGATCCCCATACGCACCGCATTTACTCACGCGGTGGAAATGCGTATGCTAGATCTGGCAATCTCCGATAACACACAAGAACGAGACACATGCCTACTTCCGACACCGCAGCAAGCAACGCCGCAACGCGTCCCCTCACCCAGCAAGACTATAAAACCCTGTCGCTGGCCGCCCTCGGTGGCGCGCTGGAATTCTACGATTTCATCATCTTCGTTTTCTTTGCCAACGCCATCGGCCAGTTGTTCTTCCCGCCGGAAATGCCGGAATGGCTGCGCTTGCTGCAAACCTTCGGCATCTTCGCCGCCGGCTACGTCGTGCGTCCGCTGGGCGGCATCGTCATGGCCCACTTCGGCGACTTGCTGGGCCGCAAACGCATGTTCACCCTGTCCATCCTGATGATGGCCGTGCCGACACTGCTGATCGGCCTGCTGCCCACCTACGCTACCATCGGCCTGGCCGCCCCGCTGCTGCTGCTCCTGATGCGCATCTTCCAGGGTGCGGCCGTGGGCGGCGAAGTGCCGGGCGCCTGGGTGTTTGTCTCCGAACACGTGCCCAGCCGTTTCACGGGTTTTGCCTGCGGCGTGCTGACGGCAGGCCTGACCGTCGGCATCCTGCTCGGTTCGCTGGTGGCGACGGGCTTGAACACCGTCTACACGCCGCAAGAAATCACCGATGGCGCCTGGCGCTATCCATTCCTGCTGGGTGGTATCTTCGGCTTCGGCGCCATGTATTTGCGCCGCTGGCTGCATGAAACGCCGGTGTTTGCCGAAATGCAGCAGCGCAAGGCCCTGGCGACGGAAATGCCCTTGAAATCCGTGCTGCGCAGCCACCGCGGCGCCGTCGTCGTGTCGATGCTGCTGACCTGGATGCTGTCGGCCGGCATCGTCGTCGTCATTCTGATGACGCCTGCCCTGCTGCAAAAGATCCACCACATCGCGCCGCGCACCACCCTGGTCGCCAATACCGTGGCCACCCTGTGCCTGGCTTTCGGCTGCATCATCGCCGGCATGCTGGCCGACCGCCTGGGCGGCAAGCGCGTGATCTTCGTGGGTTCCGTGCTGCTGGCCATCAGTACCTACATTTTCTACACCACCGTCGGCAGCCGCCCCGACCTGCTGCTGCCCCTGTACGCGATGACGGGCCTGTTCGTCGGCGTCGTCGGCGCCGTGCCCTACGTGCTGGTGCAAGCGTTTCCGGCCCAGGTGCGCTTCTCGGGACTGTCGTTTTCCTACAACTTGTCGTACGCCATCTTTGGCGGCCTGACACCCGTGGTCGTCACCCTCATGCTGAAGAACAACGTGCTGGGCCCCGCCTATTACGTGATCGGCGTGTGCGTGGTGGGCATGCTGACGGCACTGTTCATCAAGGACCAGCGACAGACGGTGGGACGTTAAATCAGCCGCCAGCGAGCCAAGCCACCTTCGGGTGGCTTTTTTTTGCCCCGATTTGTCGCGCTGCACCAAAATCTGAAAAGGCGTTTCACATCGCGGGATTTCAAACGGCAAACTCATCCATTAATGCTCTCACTTTTTGAAAATTCATTTCATATCCTGAAAAATTATAATTAAGTCGTTGAAAAAGAACGATTAAATTTAAGTTATATGTCTTATATAAGACTTGAAGATCGGCGCGAATCGGCCTACTATTTAGTCATGCAGTTTGCTTCGACAAGACGTTGTGGCGCACTCGGCGATTTTCTCAAACATAGCTTTTCTTTTTAGGAGATTCACATGTCCCAATATCAAGACGACATCAAGGCTGTTGCTGGTTTGAAAGACCAACAAGGTAGCGCCTGGAACGCCATCAATCCCGAGTCCGCCGCCCGCATGCGCGCGCAGAACAAGTTCAAGACCGGCCTGGATATCGCCAAGTACACGGCAAAGATCATGCGCAACGACATGGCCGCCTACGATGCGGACCCATCCAAGTACACCCAGTCGCTCGGTTGCTGGCATGGTTTCATCGGTCAACAGAAGATGATCTCGATCAAGAAACACTTCAACAGTACCGACCGCCGCTACCTCTACCTGTCCGGCTGGATGGTTGCCGCCCTGCGCTCCGAGTTCGGCCCGCTGCCGGACCAGTCGATGCACGAGAAAACCGCCGTCTCGGCCCTGATCAAGGAGCTGTACACCTTCCTGCGCCAGGCCGATGCGCGCGAACTGGGCGGCCTGTTCCGCCAGCTGGACGCGGCCCAGGGTGATGCCAAGCAAGCCATCCAGGCCAAGATCGACGGCCACGTCACCCACGTCGTGCCCATCATCGCCGACATCGACGCCGGTTTCGGCAACGCTGAAGCCACCTATTTGCTGGCGAAACAGTTCATCGAAGCGGGCGCCTGCTGCATCCAGATCGAAAACCAGGTATCCGACGAGAAACAATGCGGCCACCAGGACGGTAAAGTCACGGTGCCGCACGAAGATTTCCTGGCCAAGATCCGCGCCATCCGCTACGCCTTCCTGGAACTGGGCGTGGACGACGGCATCATCGTCGCCCGCACCGATTCGCTGGGCGCCGGCCTGACCAAGCAGATCGCCGTCACCAACGAACCAGGCGACCTGGGCGACCAATACAACTCCTTCCTCGACTGCGAAGAGGTGTCGGCTGACGCGCTGGGCAATGGCGACGTCATCATCAAGCGCGAAGGCAAGCTGCTGCGTCCGAAACGCCTGCCGAGCAACCTGTTCCAGTTCCGCGCCGGTTCCGGCGAAGAGCGTTGCGTGCTCGACTGCATCACCTCCTTGCAAAACGGCGCCGACCTGCTGTGGATCGAAACGGAAAAACCGCATATCGCGCAAATCGGCGGCATGGTCAGCGAAATCCGCAAGGTCATCCCGAACGCCAAGCTGGTGTACAACAACAGCCCGTCGTTCAACTGGACCCTGAACTTCCGCCAGCAAATCTTCGACGGCATGAAAGCGGCAGGCAAGGACGTGTCCGCCTACGACCGCGCCCAGCTGATGAGCGTGGAATACGACCAGACGGAACTGGCGATCGCCGCCGACGAGAAGATCCGCACCTTCCAGGCCGACTCGGCCCGCGAAGCCGGCATCTTCCACCACCTGATCACCCTGCCGACCTACCACACGGCAGCCTTGTCGACCGACAACCTGGCTAAGGAATACTTCGGCGACCAGGGCATGCTGGGCTACGTGGCCGGCGTACAGCGCAAGGAAATCCGCCAGGGCATCGCCTGCGTGAAACATCAAAACATGTCCGGCTCGGACATCGGCGACGATCACAAGGATTACTTCAGCGGCGAAGCGGCGCTGAAGGCGGCTGGTAAAGACAATACGATGAACCAGTTCTGAGCTTTTGGTTTGGTTGTAGAGTGACAAAAGCCCGCTTTGGCGGGCTTTTTTGCGTCTGAAGGTTGCGTAGCGCCAGACTTGGAATACACACTTATACACATTCTGTGTATGATTATAGATAGCAGTACTTGGGAGCGACGCATGAACTCAAGTCAATTGATACGAATGCTGAAAGAGGATGGCTGGGAAGAGGTACGCATCAAAGGCAGCCACCATCACTTTAAACATGCAGAGAAACCTGGCTTGGTCACGGTACCGCATCCGAAAAAAGACCTGCCTGTGGGCACATGGAACAGCATATTAAGGTCTGCTGGCTTGAAATGAGAAAGCTACTGCGTGTTGCAGAGTTCTACAAATAGTAGTGAGGAACTAGCAATGGATATCCCCGTTGTCATTTTTAAGGATGCAGGTAGCGTTTACGGCGTAAACGTCCCCGACATCAAAGGCGTCCACTCGTGGGGCGATAGCGTAGAAGACGCGCTCAACAACGTCCGGACAGCCATCACCAGCCACATCGAGACACTGCTGGAACTGGGCGAACCCGTGGATATCACGCAAAGCAAGATCGAAGCCCTGCAAGCCAATCCTGAGCATGCGGGTGGCATCTGGGCATTGGTCCACCTCGACCTTGAAAAACTCGACAGCAAGCCCGAACGCATCAACATCAGCCTGCCACGCTTTGTGCTGAGCAAGATCGACCGCTATGCGGCAGCGCGGCACGAGACGCGCAGCGGCCTGCTGTCGCGTGCGGCGCTCAGCTTGATCGAGGCCGAAGCCAAGGGCGGCGGTGCGCGGTGATGTAAAACGCCTGACTCGACAACGCGCCTAGCAGGCCCGGCAATATCAGCGATGCCAACATAAATTAACGGCAATCGATATCGATGTCGTTCTGTCCGGCCTTGCGGCCTTTCCTGTAGATGAATTCGCAAAGGCTGACTCAGTGACGCAGGGTCAGGTCCGCCATTTGGACACGGATTGATGCCTTAGGTGCAGTAGAAGCCTGAAGGTCTTTGTCGGCATGGGTTCGTAACCTATCGGGGGCTTCGAAGAGTCTGACCTATAGACCCTCTTGGAATCTGCCAATTGCTGCCCGCTACGCAGGCGCAGGCAGCTTCGCGCGCTGAGGGCCAGAGTTTGTGTTCTGACTGAGCCGGCTTCTGCAGCGCTCAATACATCAGCCCGTGTCGGAATGGTAGACCTGACCCCGCCCCCGAATTTGCCCCAGCCTCCGGGTGCAACAGGCACGACGAAAAAAGCCGTGATTGGAGCGATCATATACAAACTAGCACATCTGATCTATAGTGTGATCCATACTGACAAGCCCTTTGATGCACATTATGTGGTAAAAGGATTTGCCATTCAAGACGGTATCTGCCCCCGGCCCCGAGTGCTTGAATCACCTTAAACTCATTAACTAACCTACGAATATGCCAATGGCCATCTTTGTTTCACGCGCTTGAACTGTCGTGAGGCTTCACTAAAGACTCCTGAATCGGAATGAAGGTATCTGAGTTTACAAAACTGTAGTCCAAAAGGAGCTGGCGTCCATAGTCCACACGAACAGTGTTGTCTTTCCGGAAGGGCTGTTTGAATAAGTTCTCGGCATCATCTGGCCTCTTCGCTGCCTTTTTAAGAGTCGTCGCATAGAACAACGAGCCAGGAGTGGCCTTAGCCGTATCGTTTGAAAGAATTTCAACCATTCGTGCAAGCAATTCCACGCTCCAATGTGCCCTAGCAAGTATCGCTTCACGCAAATGGTTTTGAATGCATAACAACACAGCACCGGAATTCTGCTGCTGTTCGAAAATTCTCTCGGCGCTTTCATAAAATTGCTTGCCCTTCTCTAGATTCCCTGTTCGATAGAAGAGAAGTCCGATTGTTGCTTCTGCGTGAGCCACAGTTTGACGGTCTTCCGACTTTTGGGCATTAAATAGGTCGCGTAAGATTATTGCCGGCGTCACTTTAAAACGCTCCAGCATACCTGGATCGCCCGAGGCCAAAATACAGAATGCACGGTTAATCTTCAACGTCGGGTTATCGGAATTTGCCCGAAGACCAATTGATAGAATCTGCTCAATTGAAGCATAATCGTCGAGAAGACTAGCCAGATAACTTGCAACAACAGCTGCACGCGATGAGTAAGGTTCGTCTCGCACCCAGTCTTTCGCAAATCGTACTGCTGACTCCATCTCGCCGGACGCATAGGCGGCCCAGCATTTCGCTTCGCTTGCATCATCAATGGTATTCACCGCCGAAAGATCAAGGTTCAAGACATGGCGCGCTCTCTTGGCCCATTGCGCTTGCGCTAAGACGTTTCCTGTAGGTTCGATCAGCGATTGCTGAAGCAACTTTCTCGCTTGCTTAGCTTGCCCAGAATCTAATTCAAGCGTTGCGATTGCACTTGAAAGTTCCCCAAGATGAATCGGACGTAAATCAGCCGTCAGCAATTTCTTCGCCTCTTTCCAAAAGGCTGGCGCTACTCCAGCAACTTGCGAAACCGCAACATTCGCGGCTAGCAGCCATGGGTCAGCTCGTGTAAATGGATTCCTCGAAATTACATCTAATGCTCGATCCGGCATCCCCAAATGCACAAATAACCGACTTGCAGAGCGAGTGATCCATCTATTCCCTCCTGCAAGCTCAACAGCTGCGAGCATCGCTCGTTCAGACTTATGGTTTTCGCCCGCACTGGCGTACAGACGTGCTAGATCCGCCCACGCTAAAGGGTTTATCATTGATCCTCGGAGCCGCTTTCGTAGTAGCCGAATTGACACCTGCTCAGTCAAACTAGCTGGACTAACATCCGATTTTCCTATCACCTGCTGCGCAAGGCGACGAACAGCCGGAGGCATATTCACATCCTGCAAAATCAACTTGGCAGCAGCACTTACATCTAAATTATTGCCTTCTCTACTAGCAATATTCAGTAGGTCAAGTGCATTTTCGGAAGAAGGTGTCTGGGTAAACTCACGAAGCCTCTGCGGCGTCCCAAGTTCAACACTTTCATCTGGAACCGCACGTAGACGCTGCATTTCAGGTGACTGAAGCGCTTGCGTTGAATCTATCCAGATCGGTATTACACGTCGATCAGTCGTTTCGTCGAATGCACTCATGGGTTTCCGCTTAGTGCCTTTTCAGCTTTAGTGGCATTGTCGCTCATGCGAACTTGTACCTCAGCACGTTTGACCAAGATGCTTAGTCGCGTGATGAGCCGATCCAATCCAGTTGTGTTCGGGTTGCGCTTCAAAACTCCTGCGTCCCCTCGTTGAGCATAATTTGGGTGCGCAGTCTCTCTTATCAAGGCCACGAGCTCCTCACTAGCCCACGCTGGGAATGCATCGTGTCCGAGCTCGCCAAGTGTTTGCTCGAAAGCGTCAATCAAATATGGAAGTGCCATCGTATAACTGGGACCCGCGCCCCCCCATCTTCCCGGCCTCGCGGCAACATCTAACTTATCTATGAACCAAGTATTTAGCTCAACTCCAGAAAAGAGGTATACGCAAAGTGCCCCCCATTGGAAAAGATCAATGCGCTCCCTCCCATTTACCCAGTCTGATTGTGGCGCACGATACAAGATTTCTGGT
Source organism: Janthinobacterium sp. SUN128 (assembly GCF_030587275.1). NCBI lineage: Bacteria > Pseudomonadati > Pseudomonadota > Betaproteobacteria > Burkholderiales > Oxalobacteraceae > Janthinobacterium > Janthinobacterium sp. SUN128. The sequence continues at coordinate 404,504 of NZ_JAPWHY010000002.1, forward strand.
GGGGCATACGAATAATCACCTGGGTACGGATTACCTGCGAAAGGACAATTTCCAGTCCCATCAATAACTCGACCGAGATCGCCGATCTTTGCCCCGAGCCGTTGAAAAATCATCACATTCGACGGTTTTAGATCCGAATGTGCAACGGTAGCTTTGTGCAATTGTTGCAATCCGGTAAGCGTGTGGTGAAGATAAGAGAGCTTAAGCACAGTTTCTGCTTCAGATATCTTGTTGACCCAGCTCCGTGCATCACCTTGATCGGCAATCTCCAACACCAAGAAGGGGACTTGATTAATCTTGTCCCCTAGCAAGGCCGTAGGCATCAGATCGCCAGCCTCGATCACCCGAACAACCCTACTCATATGGCGATCCTTGCAAAACTCATGCATTCTGCGTTCAAACTCGAATTCATTCAGTTTTTCACGAAGGTCCCCCAACAAATTCGTGGAACGTTGAAGTGCGCGATCGACGTCCAAAGCCTTTAAGAACGCTATTTCCCTCACACCCGACCTTGGGTTTACGCGATTGACTTCATAACCCACAGAAAAATTTCCGCCAGTCAATCCAGGCGTATTTAACTTTATGGAGCGTAGCAACTGAGTTACGGTCCAGCCGCCTTGCGTTGTATGGCCTATCAACCGCTCGGCCGGGGTTGGCGCTGTCCCGGATAATATTGCGTTCATATGTACCTATATAACTTAATTTTGGTCCAATCGAAACTACTGTAGTAGTTGGGCAATGAACTGATTGTACTAGGCCTTTCGATGAATGGATAAAAAATCATCTTTTCTCAAGCTTAGTACAAGAGGTAGAATTTTCCGGTCGAGCAGTGAATATACGTCTATATGGGCCTGCGGAGTTGCCCCATGTCTCCGCCTCGATGGAACCGCGTATCGGCTCGTATCGGCGTATCGGGGTCACGTATCAGGGTCAGGTCCGCCATTCGGACACAGACTGATGCATTAAGCGCCGTAGAAGCTGGCTCAGTCGAAACCTAATTAGAACCACAAACGCGCGCCGCAGGCGCGCGGGGCTGCCGCGCAGCGGCAGCAGTCAGTAGATTCGGAGAGGGCCGGGCCGGTAGGCCCGCCCCCTTCGAATCCCCCGCGCAGGGCGCGCAGGCGCCCTGCTTCTCTCCGCGTACAGACGAAAAAAAAAGCTACCCGAGGGTAGCTTTTTCTTTTTCGTCTGTGGCGGAGAGAGGGGGATTCCTATCTTGACCGATTTCATGTATAGATTCTCGATTTACGAAGAAAAATAAATATGCCTTACCCCCAAACCTACTCCTTACATAGCAGATTTTCATACTCATAACTAATAGCACCTAAACCGATGGGTTCGCAGTTTTCGTATTCTGCACGAACTTCAATGATCCGTTTTCAACATCTGCTGGTAGGTTTCCACCACTACGCAAGCAATGGTGAAAACCTAAAGGTCAAGTCAGCCGCCCAGTGTCTCTCGCTGGCCATCTAAGGCCTGATTCCACCGAGACCCATTGAGCGAGCCCGCAACGCCTCATACAACTGCGCAGGCCCCAGCAACGTGTCCTTCAATCCATCTCTAACGCGCTGCGAATCCAGCGCTTGAGTACTCATGCTGGTATGGGCATCAAACGCATCCATAATGGCATTGAGTAGCGCATTCGACAGGTCCGGCGAGTTCGCAAACTGCTCCTTGCTGTTGTTGGCTGCCTGCTGAATCAATGTCTCGTTTTCCAGCAGCTTCCCCTTAATCACTCCGTTCACGTAGACGAGCTGGTCGTCGTCGGACAACTCGCCCTCGAATAGACCATTTACCTTTTCGATTATTTCGTCCAGATAGCCCCTTTCCTTATCTTGGGCAGACCCACTGCCAGCACCATCCATCGGCGGCAGTTTTGGCTTCTCGCCTTGGCCCAAGGTAAGCGCCTGCTTGCCGATGTTCTTCAGGGTGTGGTGCGTCAAGGTCACTTTGGACAAATCTACCGTATCACGCTCGCGGCCAAACGCCAGCAATGGCAACAGCAGTTTGTAGAATAGGAAGCGCTTTTCGATGTCAGTGTTACCGTAGTCGAAAATCTGAGACAGGAAGGAATACAAACGGACGAACGCACCCATGTCATTCTTGAACAAGAGGAGCGCCGCCATAACATCCTTCGCCACCTGCTCACCCTTCTCGTCGTTCTGCGCCCCGGCTGCCGCTTTGTCCGCTAACGCAGCGGTGAATCGCTTCAGCAATCGGTCAGCCACCGGCGAAATCGCCGCAAGCAGCTGGCTCTGAGTACCCTTGGGGTCCATCGCGACCTTGGCAACGCGGTCCACCTCGAAATCGTCATAGTGACCGGCGCTATCTAGCTTCGCGCGCAGGTCGTACACCATGTGCGGGTCGGTGGTAGCCTCGAGCTCGGCAGTTTCGTAGTAGGTCTTAAATGCAGCCAGCACTTCTGCCGCATCATTCACGAAATCGAGAATGTAGGTCGTATCCTTGCCTGGTGCGGCGCGATTCAAGCGCGACAGGGTCTGTACCGCCTGAATACCGCCCAGCTTCTTATCTACATACATGCCGCACAGCAGCGGCTGGTCAAAGCCAGTCTGGAACTTGTTGGCTACTAACAGCAAATGGTAATTCTGCTCGTTGAACGCTTCGCGGATATCGCGGCCTTTCAACCCTGGATTGAGGTCCTTGCTGACTTCACTCACTGGTTCAGGGAAGCTAACCGGGTCATCGACCTCACCTGAGAACGCCACCAGCACGCCGAGCGGATAGTTCTGCTTCTGGATGTATCCAGCAATCTCTTTCTGCCAACGGACAGCCTCCTTACGGCTACTGACCACAATCATCGCCTTGGCTCGACCTTGCAGAAGTGGTTGAACATTTTCACGGAAGTGCTCGACTACGACTTTAACCTTCTGAGCGATGTTGTAGGGATGCAGTCTGACCCACTGCATAATGCCCTTCATCGCCTCGCTTTTTTCGACTTCCTTTTCGTCGTACTCCTTGCCATCGTTGGCCAGCTTGAACGCGAGCTTGTAGGTCGTGTAATTTTTCAGCACGTCCAGGATAAAGCCCTCTTCGATAGCCTGGCGCATCGAGTAGACATGGAACGGTTGCGGCAAACCATCTGGCCCTGGGCGTCCAAACAGTTCCATCGTTTTCGATTTTGGGGTGGCGGTAAAGGCGACATAGGTCAAGCCGTCAGCACCGGTGCGCGCGGCCATTTGTGCAGCGAGCAAATCCTCGGTTCCAATTTCTCCGCCGTCCTGCAACTCAGCCAGCTCTTCGGCGGACAGCAGCTGCTTTAGCTTTGATGCAGCCTCGCCAGTCTGGGAACTATGAGCCTCGTCAGCGATGACGGCAAACGTTTTCCCCTCCGTGCTGGAGAGCTCCTGCACGGCCTTCAATGCGAACGGGAAGGTTTGTATCGTACAAACGATAATCTTCTTGCCGTTCTTCAGCGCATGCGACAGTTGAGCACTTTTACTACCGTTTTCGTTGGTGATGCTCTCGACCACGCCCGTAGTGCGCTCGAAGTCAAAGATGGCCTTCTGCAATTGCGAGTCGAGCACAGTGCGGTCCGAGACCACCAGCACGCTGTCAAACAATTTCTTGTTGTCCTGGCTGTGCAAATCCGCGAGGAAGTGAGCAGTCCAAGCAATCGAATTCGTCTTCCCCGAGCCAGCTGAGTGCTGAATCAGGTATCGCTCACCCGCGCCGTTGGCCAGCACATCAGCCACCAATTTTCGCGTTGCATCGAGCTGGTGGTAGCGTGGAAAAATTACGCTGGTCAGCTGCGTTTTGTCGTTGCGTTTGCCGATAAGGTAGCGGCCCAAAATTTCCAGCCAACTGTCTCGAGAAAAGACATCTTCCCAGAGGTAGGACGTTGCATAGCCATCAGGATTTGGCGGGTTGCCTGCTGCTCCGTGGTTGCCCTTATTGAAAGGCAGGAACCGCGTCGCCGTGCCTGCAAGTCGCGTCGTCATCTGCACCTCCGCCTGGCTGACCGCGAAGTGCACCAGCGCACCGCCGGGGAACGCCAGTAGCGGCTCAATCATTCCCCCCTTAGGTGCAGGGTCACGGTCATAACGATACTGGTCAACTGCGTCATCAACACTTTGAGTGAAGTCGGATTTCAACTCCAAGGTCGCCACCGCAATGCCGTTCACGAACAACACCAGGTCGATAGACTCCTGCCCTTTGTTGAGCGAGTGATGCACTTGACGCACAACGCGCAATCTGTTCGCGGCATAGTGCTGCTGGATGACCGGGTTAATGGCAAGAGCTGGCTTGAACTGCACCAAGGACAGCGGCATGGCCAGGCCCAGCATTTCGACGCCACGACGCAGCACGTCAATCGTGCCACGTTCGTTCAGATTCTTGCGGACGCGCTCTGCCAGGTTCTTGGCGGTCGCGGCCCCATGCGTTTTGTTCAGACGTTGCAAGCTGTCCGGTTGTGTAGTTTCGAGCCATGCCAACAAGTCTGGCAAGTAGAGCGCGTTCTGCTTGTCATAATTAGCAGCATCGCCTTCTGCATACAGCCAACCGTTGGCCAGCAGATGTTCACAGATAGCTGCCTCGAAGTGGAGTTCCTTGTGCAGAGTGGACATTAGGCTGCTTCCTGTAACAACGCTTGCTCTTGTTGAACAGCTTGGCGGACGTCGATGTTCCCGGTTACAGCGGCGGAGATGAGCGCGCTCCGGCGTTCATTAAGGAGAGCAATCGATTTTTCAGCTTCTCTGCTTAGACTTTGCATTTTTTCCAACTTGTGGTCGATGTGTCCTGCAATCTCAATCTGCTCATTCAAAGGGGGCAACGGAATTCGAAGTGCTGACAAAATTTGACAGTTCATTGCAGCTTGATTCCCCCCTCGTCCGGCCTCCCTGAGCCATTCATAAACTACGTTAAAAATGTACAAGAGGTATGTGCCATGAATTTTTGGTCCTGGACATATCGCGGCCAGATTTTGATTGATTGTTGCAGCAATGTGAAGGATGGCTGCCATACCACGGGTCTTGCCTTGACCAATCATCCCGATAACTACTGTGCCAACAGGCAGCATCCTTAAAGAACAGTCAGACAGAGCCTGAGCAGTAATAAACTCAGCTGCTTCGTAAATATGTGTCTGATTCACTTCACCAGAAGCAAGCCACGGAATATCTCCCCCATCCCAATATTCGCTTAGGTCTCGGCGAGGGGTTGTGCCATTCTCAACAGTCGCGAAGTGTCCCAATCGCGCCACAAGCCAATGCTCCGGCACATCTCCTAGCCATTCCAAACCAGAGTTCTTCATCGGCGCATCTGGATTCAATCCCTTGGTCAAAGCACGAGAGATGGTAGCTTGACGCTTTTCGACTAGCAGAGCGATAAGCTTTCCTTGTTCCGAAATTAGGACGTCAATTTTTGCGGTTTCGCGGTCGAGAAAGGAGGCAACTGCCAATTGCTCAAAAACGTCAGGAACAGGTAGCTCGAGCGCACCAAACTGTCCATAGCTGATATTCTTACCATCTCGAATCCCATCAGTCATCGTTTGCAAAGCACCGATATATGATGCAGACTTAAACAAAAACTCCCAGAAACGAGGAACTATCGGACAAAGTGCTCTCAAGACTGTATAGGCAGGACTAACACAACCGGCATAAGTACTGCGTTCAATCCCACCCTCAAAGCTACGAAGACTTATTACGAAATCATTCGCTTCGACATGCTTGAATCCTTCTAAACCTGCGAGAGCCAGCATCACTCTCTTATCCTCGAGCTCCATGAATAGCTTTTGAGGAACGACACCATATTTTTGAGTCGCGGACAGCTGCTCATCGTCAGACAATGAAGCATCTCGGCGCTGTTCGAATACCCTTCGGGCTTGCCTAACGGACCAATGTGATGGAACTTGCCCGAGCCACTTCACGCCGCTCTCTTTGTAATGAGAATGTTGTCTAAAGCTCATTCCGCCAACTCCTCAAGCATCTTCATGATGGTCGCCGTGACTCCCTTGAGCTCCTCGTCTATCGTATGCAGGTCACGCGGCGGCTCGAACACATAGAAGTGCCGGTTGAACGGAATCTCGTAGCCAACCTTCGACTTGTCGTGGTCAATCCATGCATCCGGCGCGTTCGGCAACACTTCTCGCTCAAAGTACGTCTGAACTACATCTGTCAGCGGCACGTTTTCAGTATCGCGTAATGAGCTGTCAGCCTGGGGCTGGCCCTTCTGCTTGCCCTTCAGTCCTACTACAACTTTGCCCGCCTCGTCGTACATTGGACGCTCGACCGTAATCGTGGTGTAGCCAAACTCGTGGTTCTTGAATACGCGAGATATCGGTACGATTTTTACTTTGCCGCCTTCTGGAGCATCTGGCGCTTTGTCGCCCGGAGCTAATAATTTCCGCTCAATCTCGCTGCCCTCAGCATCAATCACCGTAACCAAATCACCTTCACTAAAGTCGCCAAACATTCGAGTGATATCAGCGATGTGCTCGTCGGACAACTCCTTGCGCTTGCTGCCCAAACTCTTGCGCATCTTCTGCCAGAAGCTACTTCCGTCAATGAGTTGCACCCACCCTTGACGGTCATCGGGCTTCTTGTTCGACAGAATCCAAATGTATGTCGAGATGCCGGTGTTGTAGAACATGTCTGTAGGCAGCCCGATAATAGCCTCGACCAGGTCGTTTTCGAGGACATAGCGACGAATCTCACTTTCACCCGAGCCAGCACCACCGGTGAATAGCGGCGAACCATTCAGCACGATGCCGATGCGGCTGCCACCATCAACGACAGGACGCATCTTGGCGATCAGGTGCAGCAAGAACAACATCGACCCGTCGGATACGCGCGGTAGACCTGGACCAAAACGTCCATCGAAGCCCTTCTCCGCTGCCTCCTTACGCACTTCCTTCTCAACCTTCTTCCACTCGACACCGAATGGTGGATTTGATAACATATAGTCGAACTTCTTGCCACCGTGACCATCCTCGGAGAGCGTATTGCCGACGACGATGTTACCCACGTCTTGGCCCTTGATGAGCATGTCTGCTTTGCAGATGGCGTAGGACTCGTCGTTCAGTTCTTGTCCAAACATAGTCAAGCGGGCGTCGGGGTTGTGCTCAGACAGATACTCACCCGCTACTGACAACATGCCGCCAGTACCGGCTGTCGGGTCGTAGATGGTTCGCACGACAGCATTGCCAGGCGTGAGTACATCATCGTCTTCAATGAACAGCAAGTTCACCATCAAACGAATGACTTCACGCGGGGTGAAGTGCTCCCCGGCAGTCTCATTGGATATCTCAGCGAACTTGCGAATCAATTCCTCAAAAACCAAGCCCATGTCGGCGTTGTCGACGACATTCGGATGCAGGTCGATATTCGCAAACTTCTCGACAACTAGGTACAGCAAACCGGCCTTGGCCAAGCGCTCAATTTGAGTGTAGAAGTCGAACCGCTCAAAAATGTCGCGCGCTGCTGGCGAGAATGCCTGAATGTAGGCATAGAGGTTCTGCCGGATATGGTCCTGGTCACCCAACAGCGTTGTCAGGTCCAGCGATGAAGTGTTGTAGAAGGATTGCCTTGCCTTACGCACCAAGAACGGCTCTGGGTTCAGCCCAGCTTTGGTCTTGGCATCAAACTCGGCCAGCACAGCCGGTTTCGTTGCTTCCAGCACGCAGTCGAGGCGACGCAATATGGTGAACGGCAAGATGACCTTGCCATAGTCGGATTGCTTGTAGTCGCCGCGCAGAAGGTCGGCGACTGACCAAATGAAGGACGAGAGGGCTTGATGATTCATTATTTACCAGCTTTCGAATGATGCAGAATAGACAAATTCTATAGAGCATCATTCTACTCGTTCAGGGGCCTACGTAGGGACCTTCAGCCCCTGTTAGAGGGCCAGGAAGGTCAAGTACTCGTCAGGCACTTGGCCCCGCCCAGAGATGTCAGACACCCGTTTCAGGTATCATTTGCGCCCATATCTGTTGATTGTCGGAAAGTGAGTACACTTTTGCGAAAAAAACACTGACATAATCGGCATACTGAATTAATCTATTAGCAAGATGAATCATGCACTCGTCAATCCTACGTTGATGTCTTGGTCCCGCCGACGAGCGGGCCTGACTGAGGCCGAACTAGCCGAAAGCATCACAGTCAAGGAAGACAAGGTCTTGGCTTGGGAAACCGGGGAAAGCAAGCCAACTTTCCGACAAGCGCAACAATGGGCCAGCGTGGCGCACATTCCGTTCGGCTACCTTTTCTTGAGCGAACCACCAAAAGAGCAGCTCCCCCTCCCCGACTTACGCACAGTTGGTGGTGCGGCCCCCAAAGAACCAAGCATCGACCTACTAGATACGGTACGGGAAGTTGTAAGAAAACATGAATGGTACTTGGATTACCTAAAAGAGCAAGAGCACCAGCCGCTATCGTTCGTTGGAAAATTCTCGAGCTCTTCCAAAGTTGTGGACGTTGTAGCAGATATCCGTTCTACCTTGCACGTCCACGCGGCGCCACACCGTCAGAGCGGCGATGAGTATTTGCGCCAACTCATTGCCGGTGCCGATGCCGCAGGAATTTTGGTCATGCGTAGTGGAATGGTCGGCGCGAACACACATAGGAAACTGGATGTGGGTGAGTTTCGTGGCTTTGCCATCAGCGACAAATACGCTCCGGTTGTCTTCCTAAACATTGCCGACGCGCCAACAGCCCGACTCTTTACATTAATTCACGAGCTTGCCCATATTTGGATTGGTAGCAGCGGTATTTCCAGCGTTACACCATCCAGCAATCGAAAAGAAGAAGCTTTCTGCAATTCGGTCGCTGGGGAGTTTCTGGTTCCTGAAGCGAAACTCATGCAACTATGGCGTGAGACCAGTAGCTGGATAGAGCTTCTTCCCGAGCTTGCCGGAACTTTCTACGTGAGCAAACTTGTAATCGCGCGTAGAGCATGCGACCTTGGACTCATTTCCAACGAAGCTTACAGCAGATACTACGTATTGGAACTGAATACCTACCGAGACCAAAAAAGTAGCGGTGGTAGCTTTTACCGCACTGCTGCGGCAAAGAACAGCAAGCGATTTAGCCGAGCGGTGCTCTCTGAAACGTTCAGCGGGCGGCTACTTTTGCGAGATGCGGGAAAGCTACTAGGTATCCAACCCGCGAAGATACGTACATACGCTGAAAAGGTGGATGAGTGAAATACCTTCTAGATTCCAATACCTTCGTCGAGGCAAAGAACCGTTATTACAACATGACGGTCTGCCCTGGTTACTGGATTTGGATTCTACAAAAATTTACGGATCAAGATGTTGCAAGCATCTCGATTGTCGGGGATGAATTGAAGAAGGGTGACGACGAGTTAGCTAGCTGGGCAAAAGACAATCCAACTTTATTTGTCAGCGTACACGACGATGCGACACAAGCGTGCTTTGCCAAGGTGGCCGATTTTGTCGCTTCAGCAACTACGAAAATGAAGGTCGGCGCAGTTGAGGAATTCCTATCGGGTGCAGACCCATGGCTGATCGCCAAAGCAATGGCGACCGGCGGAACTGTTGTTACGCATGAAGCCTACAATCCCGAAATCAAAAAGAAATTCCTGATACCCAATGTTTGCGAAGAATTCGGAGTCAGTTGGATGAACACGTTTGACATGCTCTATAAGCTGGAAGCGCGATTCGTACTGGCGGCCTAATTTCAACGAACCGACTCTTTGCAGGGCACCTCAGAGCCCCTCTTCCTGGCGCCCTATACCAAGTGTAGGGAAGATACGTATCGAAATAACCAAAATCGTTTATACCGTTTCCTTACAACACATCGCTCATCCCACTTGGTTGAGATAGCATTTAATAGTGAACATTCTAAGGAGTACGGTGAGCACAATCAGAACTGGGGAACCCCGCTCGTCATGAATCCCCAGCTTACTGACAACTAAGTAGAGATTGCCAGAAGAAACATTTAACCGACTCCACGACTGGAATCAATACAGCGCTGCTGCCATTGAGCGATCTCTTCCGCGTCCCAAGCGACAGACTTGGGGCCAATAGGAATAGGCGCGGGCAACACGCCTGCCTTCACCTTGCGCCAGATTGTGGCGCGGGACCAACCGGTAGCCTCGATTACCGCAGGCAAGCGGAGGAATTTTTTAGTCGTGGTCATAAGATTCTCCTTCGATTGATGAACAGCAAACAATGGAGAGTCATGCCGACTCTCCGCGATCATTCCGGCAGCGCCAGGGCTGCCCCTTCTGCATCTCGTCTATTCCATGCGCTGCGCCCCCCTGATACAAGTGGGCGGTCATCTGCCCAGATAGATGGAAGTGACCTGTTCACGGCCATGCCCCATCTCCACCGAAATCTTCATCCGCGCAGCTTGATCTGCGAGTTTTTGTGAAGCATCCAGCTGTCTGGACGTCGCACCGCCACTGGCTGGACTAGCTCGGCCAGTCAGCTCGGCATAGCGCCGCTGCGCGTACTCATGGCGCAGCCCATGCACGCCATGGATGCCAGCCTTGTCGCACTGCGCACGAAAGCGATTCAACTGGTCCCGATACCGCAACTGCGCCGGAATCAAACTACCCTTTCCGGCCAGCGCCTTGGCCGCTTCCAGCACGGCGCGCTGCTGCATGGTGGCAATCGGCACTTCCCGGTACTTGCCGCCCTTGGTCCAGCTATCTTTCAGCCGCAGGATGTTCCCGTCATCGGCCCATCCCGGCCTGATCTTGATGCTTTCCTCGCGCCGCAAACCAAACGCTGCCTGCAGTTGCAAGGACATTCGCGTATATGGGTCGTTCACGCGGGCCAGCGTGTCGGCGTCGAGCACCTTCGCCTTCGAGACGTTGGTGACAAACACCCGCTCCGCGATGCCATATTCGCCGTTGGTACGCGCAATGATGTTTTCCTTGCCGATCTTCTCGGCCCACCAGCGTAAAGCGCTCATGCGATTCTTGATGGTTCCGGTACTGACGCCATCCTGCTTCCACTTGTCGAGCAGCGCCGCCACATGCTTCGGCTTCAGGCTGTCCACGCTCATATGCTGGAAGCCCCGTTCCGCCAGGTCGTTGGCGCACAGGTTCAATAAGCGCTCGCGGTCGGCCTGCGTCGCAAAACTGCCATCGCGGTTGCGGTGACACAGTTGCTTGAGCTGGTAGTTCAAGTCGCGCATGGCAAAGTCATCCCTTCGATCCTTGGTTTTTACATCGATGCTGCGTGGTGTAATCCTGTCTGGTAAGTGTTTCTGGCCACCCTCACTGCCTCGGCAGAAAAGGTTGAATCAAGGGCCTCGGGACACCACTCCCGTGTATGCGGTTGCTGTTACTGCCTGCCCGCGCCGCATGCGCGTGTGGCACCGCTGCGCGCTCCCGGAGGGAGCCGCCGCAGCAGGGACCAATCACCCAGGGTCCATGGAGTGCACCTCGTGCACGGTTCAACTTCTACTAATCAGCCCGTAGCGGGCGAAGGAAATCGCAAGGCTAGCCTGCGATGAAGAGGCATCTGGCCTCGTCACTGAGCACCGTCACGCGGACGCTCCGTGCTTGCCGCCTTGGCCTATGCCGTCGGCGGCGCGTCGTCACTGGCAGCACGCCGCCAGTAACGACGCGCGCACGTAGCCATGGCATGTGACGGCATACATGCCAGCATCGCACTCGCGGTGACGATACTGGCGGCTCTGAAGCACATGCGCTGGCGGCGGCCGCGATGGCATCGCATCGCTGGCATTTCTGCTGACGGTGCGGCTTGCGGCAAAGCCATGCTGTGCTTCATACGGTGCGCTACCTCGCGGGGTATGCGAACCAATCAGGGCAGGAGTCTTGCTCCTGTTTGAAGGAGCGCCCATCGGGCGCAATCATCCAGGCAATCCGTCTTGCGGATTGTGGGATATGAAGACGCTGAAGGCAGCGCTTTATCGTGCCGAGATGTGCATGCTTCTGCATGGCCCGGCGATATATATCTCTAGCAGAAACTGCTAGGTATCATGGTGGCGGGTGACGACCGCAACGCCTATGCCGCTAAGCATAGGGACATGCTCGATGCATGTCCTCGTGGGAGCGATTCCCACATAAGAGAGCTTCATTCTATGCCTGATATCGACGTTTGCAAGTGGTTCGTTTCGTCAAGGGTGCTTTTCGTAGTACGCAGAATTGCAGTACGGACAAAGGCTCAAGTAGCTACTGCATGTTGTCTCCCTGGCGACGTACCCGCCTCCTTGACTCTTTCATCGCACTAACCAATTGGTCCATGCTCATACCGTTACGTAAATAGCTGGCAGCGAGCGCCGTCGCAACACCCTCCAGGTGTCGGGAAACGACCTGTAAACCGTCCTGTTCAATTTGCCGAATGGCTGCTTGCTGGATACTGTGCTGTGCTTCACTGACGGAAATGCGCTCCAATGCAGGAAATAAGGCGGTTTCGAGGTGACGGATAGCGAATAGGGTCGCCCGCAGAACACTGGTCTGCACATGGCCCCACTCCGGCTCATCGAAAATTTCGTCGAGTGGAATAGGCTTTGGCAGTGGATGCAATTTTTCTCGATTGAATTCTGTGCTCGGGTCCTGCTTCCTCTCCAGCATCTGATGCGCTGCAAGCCTGTGTTCGCGGGCTTTGGCGATGGACACTTCGGGATACCGGCCAAAAGTCAGAACGCTTTCTCCACCGCCTTGCTGGAGATACCTCATGCGCCAGATCTTGCTGCCGCTGGGCTGCACTTCGATGTACAGACCAGCCCCATCGGGAAGTTTATATATTTTGTCCTTCGGAGCAGCCTGCTTGATAAGCGCATCCGTGAGGCGCAATACATACTTAGACATGGTGCCCTCCTGTTCCGCCATCCCGGCTGAATTCGCCACTGACCAGCGTTAATCTTGGCGTCTGCGGTGGCGCTCCCTTGCCGCTGACGGCATCGATGTAGTCGGCCCAATCCTGCATCATCCGGCGCCTTTCCGCCAGGAACTGCGCCCGGTCATAGGCGCTGGCCACCTTGTCCTTCGGTGCATGTGCCAGTTGCCGGTCCACGACTTCATGCCGGTAGCCCAGGCGCTCCTTGATAGTGCTCATGGCCAGCGCCCGGAAGCCGTGGCCGGTCATCTTGCCCTTGTATCCCATGCGTCCAAGCGCCACCAGTATCGTGTTATTGCTGATCGGCTTTTCGTGGTCGCGCTGGTTCGGGAACAGGTACTTGCTGCGGCCCGTGATCGCGTGCAGTTCGCGCAACAGCTCCAGCGCCTGTCGTGACAGGCAGACGTGATGGTTGGTCATATCCGGATTGACGGTCAGCTTGCCGCGCTTCATGCGTTGCCATGGAATGATCCACTCGCCACGCTCCAGGTCAATTTCACTCCAGGGCGTCTCGATCAACTCGCTTGTGCGCACAAAGCACAGCAGCATTAGCCGCAGCGCAATGCGCGTCGGCGCGAACATGCGTGCTTCGTTGCGATCCAGAATGGCCAGGAACTGCGGTAGTTCGTCGGCGTTGATGGCGGCGAAGTGTCCGGCGCGGACGGTCTTCAGCACATCCTTCATATCGGTGACCAGATTGCGCTCGGTGAATCCGCATTGAATCGCGTAGCTGAAAATTGACGCACATACCGCTCTGAGGCGATGGGCGACTTCACTTGCGCCACGCTCCTCGATCTTGCGCAGCGCGGCAATCAGATCGCGGTGCTTTATCTCATCGATCGGCATGCGGCCAATGGCTGGAAAGATGTCCGCTTGCAGGCGCTGGATGGTGTTCTTGGCGGTGCGTTCGCTCCACGTGGGCACTTTGTTGCCATGCCACTCGCGCGCAATTTTTTCGAAGGTGTTGGACGCCTTATCCTTTGCCAGGCGTTTGGCATCGTCGCGATGTTTGGCGGGGTCGATTCCTTGCAGCAGCAGGCGGCGTGTCGCCAGGCGCTTTTCTCGTGCGTCCTGCAAGGTGATTTCCGGGTAAGGACCGAACGTCAGCGTATTCTCTTTGCCGTTGGCCTGCCGGAACTTGAACCGCCAGATACGGGAGCCGGTTGGCGCGACGACGAGGTACATGCCGTCACCATCGAACATTTTGTACGGCCGCTCACGTGGCTTGGCGTTGCGGATGAGTATATCTGTCAACGGAGCAATGATCTTTGGCATGGCAAACCTCCTGCGCGGCATGCTGTAAAGATCAATATAGTCGTTTTTTTGAATTTTTGGGGCAAGCGGCAATGGCTGAGTACGAGAAGCCCCCAAACTTGCGCCTACTTGAGGTTGATGTCCTGGGACGCTGTGCAACGTCCAGAAACGAAAAAACCGCTTAGAATCAAGGCTCTAAGCGGTTTTTGAGGGACTTCCTGAGACGTCCTGATCTTACTAAATTACTATCCGTGGCGGAGAGAGGGGGATTCGAACCCCCGATAGAGTATTACCCTATACACGCTTTCCAGGCGTGCGCCTTCAGCCGCTCAGCCATCTCTCCTGAAGGCAATGCGCGCGTCTTGCTTGCTCACATTGTGTACTGCATATCGCTTGTCGCGAAGCCGCAGATTATAGCAAAGATTCTACGGACTGCCAAAGTTATTTACCCAGGGGTAAAAGTTTGGCCAGGCCTGCCGGAAGGATGCGCCCCGGTGGCGCGCACAGCCCTTCCGGCGGGACTGGCCTGTCTGTTAAGACGCTTCCTTCAACTGCTCCAGGATGGCCGGGTTTTCCAGGGTCGAGACGTCTTGCGTGATCGTCTCGCCCTTGGCCAGCACGCGCAGCAGGCGGCGCATGATTTTGCCGGAGCGGGTTTTCGGCAGGTTGTCGCCGAAGCGGATTTCCTTCGGTTTCGCGATCGGGCCGATTTCCTTGCCGACCCAGTTGCGCAGCTCCAGGGCCAGCTTCTTGGCTTCCTCGCCGGTCGGACGCGCCTGTTTCAGCACCACGAAGGCGCAGATCGATTCGCCTGTCGTGTCGTCCGGACGGCCCACCACGGCGGCCTCGGCCACCAGCGGGTTGGCCACCAGGGCCGATTCGATTTCCATCGTGCCCATGCGGTGGCCCGACACGTTCAAGACGTCATCGATGCGGCCCGTGATGGTGAAGTAGCCCGTGTCCTTGTTGCGAATGGCGCCGTCGCCTGCCAGGTACATCTTGCCGCCCAGTTCTTCCGGGAAGTAGCTGGACTTGAAACGCTCGGGGTTATTCCAGATCGTGCGGATCATCGATGGCCATGGGCGCTTCACGACCAGAATGCCGCCCTGGCCGTTCGGTACGTCCTGGCCCGCTTCGTCGACGATGGCGGCCATGATGCCCGGCAATGGCAGGGTGCACGAGCCGGGCACCATCGGCGTGGCGCCCGGCAGCGGGGTGATCATGTGGCCACCCGTTTCCGTTTGCCAGAAGGTATCGACGATCGGGCATTTCTCGCCGCCGATATGCTTGTAGTACCACATCCACGCTTCCGGATTGATCGGCTCGCCGACCGTGCCCAGCAGGCGCAAGCTGGTCAGGTCGTAGTTGCCTGGATGGACTTTCGGGTCCACGTCGGCTGCCTTGATCAGCGAACGGATGGCCGTTGGCGCCGTGTAGAAAATGCTGACGTTGTGCTTCTTGATGGTTTCCCAGAAACGGCCCGCATTCGGGTAGGTCGGGATGCCTTCAAACACCACTTGCGTGGCGCCCACGGCCATCGGGCCATACGCGATGTAGCTGTGGCCCGTCACCCAGCCAATGTCGGCCGTGCACCAGAACACGTCGTCGGGCTTGATGTCGAAACTCCACTTCATCGTCAGCGCGGCCCACAGCAGGTAGCCGCCGCTCGAGTGCTGCACGCCCTTCGGCGTGCCCGTCGAACCGGAGGTGTACAAGATAAACAGTGGATGCTCGGCATCGACCCATTCCGGCTCGCATTGCGCCGACTGGCCTTCGACCAGGTCGTGCAGCCACGTGTCGCGGCCGGCCACCATCGGCAAGTCGCTGCCCGTACGTTTATACACGATGACGTTTTTCACAGAGTCGCAGCCGCCCAGCGCCAGCGCTTCGTCGACGATGGATTTCAATGGCAGCTTCTTGCCACCGCGCAATTGCTCGTCGCCCGTGATGACGGCCACGGCGCCCGCATCGATGATGCGCTCCTGCAGGGATTTTGCCGAGAAGCCGCCGAAGACCACCGAGTGGGTGGCGCCGATGCGCGCGCAGGCTTGCATTGCGGCAACGCCTTCGACGGACATCGACATATAGATGATCACGCGGTCGCCCTTGGCGATGCCCTTGGCTTTCAGGCCGTTAGCGAACTTGCAGACTTTTTCGTGCAGCTCTTTATATGTTGCCCTGGTGACGGTGCCATCGTCCGCTTCGAAGATGATGGCCGTCTTGTCGCCCAGGCCATTTTCGATATTGCGGTCCAGGCAGTTGTACGATACGTTCAACTGGCCGTCTTCGAACCATTTGTAGAACGGTGCATTGTCTTCGTTCAGGGTGCGGGTGAACGGTTTCTTCCAGCTCAGGTTCTCGCGCGCCAGCTTGGCCCAGAAGCCTTCATAGTCGGTTTCCGCCTCTTTCACCATGGCGCGGTAGGCGTCCATGCCGGAAATGGTGGCCTGTGCGGCAAATGCCGCCGACGGGTCAAATACGCGCGACTCTTCCGGTCCCTGCTGTTCCGTGCCCTGCCCTTGGTTTTCTGTAGCGCTCATGCTTGTCTCCAGTGTAGTAATTGTTTGCTAACACGATAGACCCCGTGTCTTACGGACGCCTTACATGTCGCGTTTATGCAGCGTTTTACCCCTATCAAGGCTAACCATAAGCGCCTTCGGCAATGGGAGTCAAGGGGACGCCGTACAGTATTTTCACTGGGAAAATGCATGCTGTGCCGAAGGTTCAATACCACTTCGTATTTCATCAAACCTAATAATCAGGAGCAAGGCCATGCGCAGTAATCAGCAGCAAGTGTAAAATGTCGGGCATACCAAAAATTGGTATTTACTCCCCCAGGAAACCCCACATGATCGACCACCTACCACCGTCATCCAAACATACCAAGCTGCACCCGCTGTCCTCCTTCATCTTCATGTCGCGCTGGCTGCAGTTGCCGCTGTACCTGGGCCTGATCCTCGCACAATGCGTGTATGTCTTCCATTTCTGGGTGGAATTGTCCGACCTGATCGGCGCCGTGTTCGGCAATGATGCGGCCCTGCAGCACGTGCTGACGGCCGTTGCCGTACCGGGCAGCGCCCTGCCGACCAAGCTCAATGAAGCGACCATCATGCTGGTGGTATTAGGCCTGATCGACGTGGTCATGATTTCGAACCTGTTGATCATGGTCATTATTGGCGGCTACGAAACCTTCGTTTCGCGCATGCACCTCGATGACCACCCAGACCAGCCGGAATGGTTGTCACATGTCAATGCTTCCGTGCTGAAGACGAAATTGGCGATGGCCATCATCGGCATCTCGTCCATCCACCTGCTGAAGACATTTATCAATGCCAATTCCTACAAGATGGAAGTAATCATTGCGCAAACGGTGATCCACATGGTCTTCATCATTTCGGCCATGGCCATTGCGTACACCGACCGCATCATGACGGTAACCCAGAACCAGGCACGACCGCATTAAGGAGCGCTCCTGCACTACCGTACCAATTAGCAAGCAGCACCAAGCATCAAGTAACTAGCATCAAAGTCTTACCCTTCTTATCCACCGCGAGAACACCATGACTGTCATAAAGCAAGAAGACCTGATCGAATCCGTCGCCGCAGCGTTGCAGTACATTAGCTACTACCACCCTGCTGATTACATCGAGCACCTGGCGCGCGCCTACGCGGCCGAGCAAAGCCCGGCGGCAAAAGATGCGATCGCGCAAATCCTGACCAACTCGCGCATGTGCGCGGAAGGCAAGCGTCCTATCTGCCAGGACACGGGTATCGTCAACGTCTTCCTGAAAATCGGCATGGGCGTGCGCTTCGAAGGTTTCAGCGGCACGGTTACCGACGCCGTCAACGAAGGCGTGCGCCGCGCGTACAACTTTGACGACAACAAGCTGCGCGCGTCCATCGTGGCCGACCCGCACTTCGACCGCAAGAACACCAAGGACAACACGCCAGCCGTCGTGCACATGGAACTGGTCGAAGGCAATACCGTCGACGTGAAAGTGGCTGCCAAGGGCGGCGGCTCGGAAAACAAATCCAAGATGATCATGATGAACCCGTCCGACTCGCTGGTGGACTGGGTCATGAAGACCGTGCCGACCATGGGCGCCGGCTGGTGCCCGCCTGGCATGCTGGGCATCGGCATCGGCGGCACGGCCGAAAAAGCCATGCTGATGGCAAAAGAGGTGTTGATGGAAGACATCGACATGTTTGAGCTGAAACAACGCGGCCCGCAGAACAAGCTGGAAGAATTGCGTATCGAGCTGTGCGACAAGATCAACTCACTGGGTATCGGCGCGCAAGGCCTGGGCGGCC
The DNA here is from genome assembly GCF_030587275.1 of Janthinobacterium sp. SUN128. Lineage (NCBI taxonomy): Bacteria > Pseudomonadati > Pseudomonadota > Betaproteobacteria > Burkholderiales > Oxalobacteraceae > Janthinobacterium > Janthinobacterium sp. SUN128. Next base: position 422,856 of record NZ_JAPWHY010000002.1, read on the forward strand.
TGACGACCGTGCTCGACGTGAAAATCATGATGCACCCGACGCACGCCGCGTCGAAGCCGGTCGCCATGATCCCGAACTGCGCCGCCACGCGCCACGGCCACTTCGTGCTGGACGGCTCGGGCCCGGCCTACATGGAACCGCCATCGCTGTCGTCGTGGCCGGAAGTGCACTGGACGCCGGACACGGAAAAATCCAAGCGCGTCGACCTGAACACCCTGACGAAAGAAGAAGTCGCTTCGTGGACGCCGGGCCAGACCTTGCTGTTGAACGGCAAGATGCTGACGGGCCGCGACGCCGCACACAAGCGCATCCAGGACATGCTGGCCAAGGGCGAAGAATTGCCGGTCGATTTCAAGAACCGCGTGATCTACTACGTCGGCCCAGTCGACCCGGTACGCGACGAAGCCGTCGGCCCGGCCGGTCCGACGACCGCCACGCGCATGGACAAGTTCACCGACATGATGCTGGAAAAAACGGGCTTGATCGCCATGATCGGCAAGGCCGAACGGGGACCAGTGGCCATCGAATCGATCCAGAAACACCAGTCGGCCTATCTGATGGCCGTGGGCGGCGCCGCCTACCTGGTGTCGAAAGCCATCAAGCACGCCAAGGTGCTGGGCTTTGCCGACATGGGCATGGAAGCGATCTACGAATTCGACGTGGTCGACATGCCAGTGACCGTGGCCGTGGATGCGAAAGGCACTTCGGTGCACAACACTGGCCCGAAAGAGTGGCAGGCAAAGATCGAGCAACTCAATAGCGTCAGCAAGATTCCCGTGACGGTCGCTTAAACAAGCACTACCATAGACGCCGCGCGGCAACATCAGCGCGGCGTTTTTTATCTTCCCCGGTTCCCTATGACTTCTATTGCAAGCACTGCCCGCCCAGACGCGCCCATCGGCATTTTTGACTCCGGCGTGGGCGGCCTGTCGGTGCTGCGCCATATCCGCGCGCAGCTGCCGCAGGAAGACCTGATTTACTTTGCCGATTCCGGCTATGCCCCGTATGGCGACAAGACGGAACAGCAAGTGGTCGACCGTTCGCTGGCGATCACCGCCTTTTTATTACAGCAAGGCGCGAAGGCGCTGGTCGTGGCATGCAACACGGCCACCATCGCCGCCATCAAGGCGCTGCGCGCGCGCTATCCCGACCTGCCCATCGTCGGTGTCGAACCGGGATTGAAACCGGCGGCCGCCATCAGCCGCAATGGCAAGATCGCCGTGCTGGCCACGGAACGCGCCTTGCGCGGCGACAAGCTGCTGGCCTTGCGCGAGCAGGTGAGCGCCGCCACGGGCGCCACATTCATCTTGCAGCCCTGCATCGGCCTGGCCGACCGCATCGAACAGTGCGAGCTGGGCACCGATCCGCAGGACGCCACCAGCGCCATGCTGGAACGCTACATCGCCCCCATGCTGGAACAAGGCGCCGACACGCTGGTGCTCGGCTGCACGCACTACCTGTTCGTGCAGGACGCCATCGAACGCACGGTGCGCGCCCACACGCAGGAACAGATCACCCTGGTGGACACGGGCGACGCCGTGGCGCGCCAGCTGGCCCGTCTGCTCGATGCGGCAAGCTTGCGCCGCATTAACAATGACGCACCACGGCTGCAGGGCTACACGACGGCCAAGGTCGAATCCCTGGCGAAAGCCTTCGCCGGTTTGCTGGACTTGCACCCGCCCGTCGAACACCTATCCGTTTGAGCGGCGTGAGCAAAAGCGACCGTTTTCATGCAATCTTTCGATTCTTTAAAAAAGACTGCATTTAGATTTGCCACTTTGCCGAGTTCTTTGTATAATTCGGCACCTGTTCAGCAAAACAGCTAAACAGGTAAGTAAGACAGTGGTGGCTGTAGCTCAGTTGGTAGAGTCCAGGATTGTGATTCCTGTTGTCGTGGGTTCGAGCCCCATCAGCCACCCCACAGAATAAAGAAGAGCCCGGTTTTAGAACTGGGCTTTTTCTATTCCGGCGCCGCTTTTCTACCTTCACCGATACCGGCCCCGGTATCGCTTCCTGCAAAAAATTCATTAGTGCAAATTTGACCATCGCCCTACTCTGGGGTGCGGCCTGGACCGCCCCATAAAAACAGTACGGAGACAACGATGAAGCAAATCCTGGCAGCACTCTGCCTGATGTTCTGCGCCCATGCGCACGCGATCACCCTGACGGGCGTGCCGAACGCGCACGACCCCGGCACCTTCACGCGCGACGGCGACACGTATTTCAATTTCACGACGGGCGACGGCATCTGGTATTCCACCTCGACGGACCTACTGAAATGGTCGGCCGGCCCCGCGCCCGTGTTCAGCACGCCGCCGGCCTGGATCGCCAATAAAATCCCCAACTTCAGCGGCTCGTACTGGGCACCGGACGTGATCCACATGAACGGCTACTATTACCTGTATTACTCGGTCTCCACCTTCGGCACCTCCGTGTCGGCCATCGGCGTGGCCCGCTCCGCGTCGCTGAAAAATCCCAGCTGGACGGACCTGGGCATCGTCGTGCAATCGTATGGGGGCGGTGCGGAAATCAATGCCATCGATCCGGCCCTGTTCCGCGATCATGACGGCAAGGTCTACATGTCGTACGGCTCGTTCTTTGGCGGCATCGGCGTGACGGAAATCAACCAGGCCACGGGCAAGACGAGCGGCAACGTCACCACCATCCTCGGTGGTGGCGGCAAGGATATCGAAGCGCCCTACATCACGCACGACGGCGAGTATTACTATCTGTTCGTCAACCGCGGCAAATGCTGCCAGGGCGCCGCCAGCACATACTATGTGGAAGTGCAGCGCGCCAGCAGCGTGACGGGGCCGTACAGCGGCACGCGCACGCTGCTGCCTAACCTTGATGGCAAGTACAAGGGGCCGGGCCATATCGGCGTGCTCAAGCAGGATGGTTGCAACTACACCTCGGTCCACTATTACGACGTCAACGACAATGGCACGGCCAAGCTCGACATTTTGAAGATGACGTATGACAGCGGCTGGCCCAGCCTGACGCGCAATTTCTCTGTCGCCAGCTGCGGCGGCATCTCGGACGGCCCCACGGTGCTACGCTCGCGCTTGAGCGGAAAGGCGCTCGCCGTGGCGGGCGCCGGCACGGCGAATGGCGCACTGGTGCAGCAGCAAACTTATACGGGAGCAAAACACCAGCAATGGTATGTGGTGGGACACGGCGACGGGTATTACAGCCTGATCAATGCGAACAGCCTGCTGGGCCTGGACGACTACAACAATTCGACCACGGCCGGCACGAATATCGCCCAATGGAGCTACTGGGGCGGACTGGGCCAGCAATGGCGCTTCGCCAGTCCCGCTGCCGGCTACCAGACGATCAGCAACCGCTACAGCAACCTGACCCTGGACGTACTCAACCTGAGCACGGCGGAAAACGCGCAGATCATCCAGTGGAATCTGACCAACGCGAACAACCAGCAGTGGTCTCTGAGCCGGCCGTAGGATCGGGAACTAGCCCGCCAGCACCGACTGCACCGTCGTCGCCAGGTCGTCCAGGCGCACGGGTTTGACGAGGAAGTGGCGGAAGCCCACGGCCAGCGCATCGTCCATGTACATGGGCAGGCTGTGGCCCGTGACGGCGATCAGCACGGCGTTGGCCGTCTCGGGATTGTGGTGCAGGCGGCGGCCGATTTCGATGCCGCTGATGCCGGGCATTTCGATGTCGAGGTAGACGGCATCGGGCACGCACAGCTTGACTTGCTCGACGGCCATCTGCCAGTTGCGCACCACCACAGCGTGGTGGCCCAGCGCTTCGAGCAGCATGGCCAGCGATTCGCCCACTTCCTGGTTGTCGTCGACCACCAGCAGATTCAATTTGCGCGCAGCACTTGCCGGCTGGTCGCCCTGACGGCGTTCCACGGGGGGATTGCCTGGTGTCGTTTCAGTTGTCTGGCTCATTGTACGTTTACGTCTGACGGCTGCAAAAGCGGGAGTATACAAGAAGCGCACGCAATGCCGCCGCACCCCAGCAATGGTGCCAGGCGGCAAGCCAAGCCGCCCGCTGTACCGGGCCAGCAACACTTCTCCGCCCGCAGGCAGCCATATGGCCACTACGCAATATTCGCAATTGACGTATAAAATGAGAATCATTATCATTACCATCCCCTTGCGCCGGATGTCCACGCCACGATGTTGTCGCGCCGCCCGATTGCCCGCGCAAACATTGTCATTACGGAGATCCATGCATGGCTGCCACACCTTTCACACTGCCCTTTTCGCTGCGCCCGTGCGCGCTGGCCATCGCCCTCGCCTGCCTGGGCGTTTCTTTTTCCGCGCAGGCACAGGAAACCAATACAGCCAATACCGCCGATAACGCCGGTCCCATCCTGGAATCCATCCAGGTCAGCAGCAATCTGCTGGGCACCAGCATGGCCGCCAGCACGAAGAATTTCGCGGGCGCCCGCACCGTGGTGCAAAAGGATGACATCGAGAACTCGGGCGCGACCAGCCTCAGCGATGTGATGCGCCGCATTCCCGGCGTGCAGATCAGCGACAACTCGGGCAGCGCCGGCAGCGCCATTTCACTGAACATCGGCGTGCGCGGCCTGGCCGGACGCTATTCGCCGCGCAGTACGGTCTTGCTGGACGGCATCCCAATGTCGGTGGCGCCGTATGGCCAGCCGCAACTGTCATTCGCGCCCGTCAGCCTGGCCAATGTGGAAACGGTCGACGTGGTACGCGGCGGCGGCGCCGTGCGCTTCGGCCCGCAAAATGTGGGCGGCATCATCAACTTCAAGACGCGCCGCGTGCCCACCACGCCAGGCATCACGGGCGACGCCACCGTGCGCTACAACGCGTACAGCGAAGTGGGCCACAATACCCAGGCCAGCGTCTTCGCCGGCACCCAGCTCGACAGCGGCCTGGGCCTGGCCGTGCTGTATTCCGGCATCCGCGGCAGCGACTGGCGCGTGGGCAGCGATGAAAAAGTCAACGATTTCGCCCTCAAATTCCGCTACGACCTGAGCCCGACGGCCGAGGTGTACGGCAAGCTGTCCTACTACGACGTGACGTCGCGCACGCCGGGCGGCCTGACCGCCGCCCAGTACAAGGCCGACCCGTTCCAGAACACGCGCCCGACCGATTACTGGAGCGGCGAGCGCAAGGCCTTCGACATCGGCTACCTGAACGCCATTTCCAGCACGCAGGAATTCGAAGTGCGCGCCTATTACAACAAGAGCTCGCGCGAAAGCACCCTGATCAACGCTGGCCGCACTGGCCTGGGCCGCCAGCCGCGCAACTATGAAACGACGGCCATCGAGCCGCGCTACACGCAGCGCTTCACGACCGGCAAGGTATCGCAGGACATCACCGTCGGCTATCGCTACCTGGCCGAACGGGCCGACGAGACCATCTACAACATCGTCATCGCCAGCGGCGTAAAGCAAAAGCCGACGCGCTTCGCCGACAATTCCACCGATGCGCAAGCCGTGTATATCGACGACAAGATCGCCATCGATGCCTGGCGCATCACGCCCGGCGTGCGCTATGAACACATCAAGACGGAACGCTTCAACCACTTGCCGACCGACCAGAAGATCGAGTTGCTCAACAATAAGGCCCTGCCTTCGCTGAACGTGGCGTACTTGCTCAACAACAACGTGACCCTGTTCAGCAACTACAACAGCTCGTTTGGCGCCGTGCAAAACACGCAGCTGAACTCGCAATCGGACAAGAATCCACTGCAGCCGGAACTGGCCAAGACGGCCGAACTGGGCGCGCGCTGGAAGAGCGGCCAGCTGTCGGCCGAAGCGACCTTGTTCAACATCAAGTTCGACAACCAGATCCAGTCCGTCGGCAGCGGCGAAAGCGCCGTCTTCTACAACGTGGGCGCCACGCATCACCGGGGCCTGGAAACGGCCATCGACTACCACTTCGACAAGTCCGGCCCGCTGGCCGGCTTGAATGCCTACGCCACCTACACCTATACGAAGGCGACCTTGCAGGATGGCGTGAACGCGGGCAATGACGTGCCCTTCTATTCACGCAACACGGATACCGTCGGCGCCCACTACCAGCTGGGCGCCTGGGGCTTCGACCTGTCGAGCAACCACCAGAGCCGCCAGTTCGCGGACGAAGCCAACACCGTGGCGGAAAACGCGGCCGGCAACCTGGGCGTCATTCCCGGCTTCCGCACCTGGAACACGCAAGTGAAATGGAAAGTACCGGGTCAGGCGGGCCTGGAGCTGGTCGCCGGCGTCAACAACCTCGCCGACAAGCGCTACTTCACGCGCACATCGGACGGCAACCTGGGCAAGATGGTGGGCGCGCCGCGCATGGTCTACCTGCAGGGCCGCCTGGCGTTCTGAGCACGGCAGGCGGCAGTACCTATCGAATCGAGATGCCGCCGCACCCGCGCACGTCCTCAGCAAAACCTGCATCGTTGTTGTTTCGATGCAGGTTTTTTTACGCCCTGATGTCACAAAAATACTGCGGTGCAAGACGGTTCGAAGCCGCGTTCGCCTTACAGCGTTGCAGCAATTGTTCCGTCAAGAAATTAATTGCAATAAAGAAATAAATGATTTCACAATTGCAAATATTTTTAGCGAGCGCTTGTTTTTTTCGTGAGTTTTGGTGATATTCTTTAAATGTCATTTAAGAAATTAAATTATCCTTTAACCAACCAAAAGAGAACCTCATGAAAACGCCAGCCACCTTCCTGAAGATTGCCGCATTGGCCACCCTGGTCACCGCCGGCACCGCCAACGCCGCGACCGAACTGGTGGTCAATGGCAGTTTCGAAAACAATGTCATTGCCTCGGCCTGGGCTCCGCTCAGCAGCGTGACAGGCTGGACCTCGTCAGCCAGCGGCAACTCGGCCTTCGAAATCCAGAAAGGCGCCACGCAAGGCGGCCAGGGCGGATTCAATCCCGTCGCCGCCGACGGCACGCAATATCTGGAACTCAATACCGACCGCTTGACCTCCGTATCGCAAGCCCTCGCTACCACGGCCGGCGGCACGTATGCGCTGTCGTTTGCCTATTCAGGCCGTCCAGATACGGCTGGCGGCGCCAACAGCCTGATGAATGTCTACTGGGGTTCCACCCTGCTGACGCCCACGGCACTGGTCGGCAACACGAGCGGTGTCTGGCAAAGCTACAGCCAGAACCTGACGGCATTGGGTAGCTCGACGGTACTGCGCTTCGAATCGATCGGCCCTGTCTCCGCGCCCACCTACGGCTCCTACCTGGACAACGTCTCGGTGATGGCTGCCGTGCCGGAACCGGAAACCTACGCCATGATGCTGCTGGGCCTGGGCTTGCTGGGTTTCATGGCACGCCGCAAGACCGCCGCCTGAGTCCGGGCAGTCGTCGCGCAACAGCCGCCCCGCCGCTTGGCCGGGCGGCTTTTTCACGTCTGAAAAATCATATTGAGCCTCATTGGATGTTGCCCAAAAGAATTAAATTGGCGCTACAATAGGGGGTATCAAGCAATGCCAAGCATCGCTCCGCCAGGGCCCCTACCCCGCCCTGATCATCAGCACGCATTTTTTGAACAGGATGACTGGCGCTGCCGGGCCCGATCGCGCTCCCGGCACGGCCACCACACACGCACCATGTCCGCAGAAAAAACCATTACCGAAACGAGTTCCTACGGCAAGGAAACGCCCGTAGGGCGTCCTGACATCGATGGCCGCGCCGGCATTTTCGTGCCCACGGCGGAATTTGACATCAACAACACCACCACCATCCGCAAGGGCGCGGGCATTGTCGGCTTCGGCAACCTCGATGGCACCCTGACCGTATATTTCGAAGCGAACCGCTTCGACGAAAGCAATCTGCACAAGTGGGAACACAAGGCGCGCAAGGCGTATGACCGCATGGTCATGGGCGCGCCCACGGTGTCGAAAGCGAAAATCGATGCGCGCATGCTGGAACAGGTCGGCATCATCGATGGCATGGGCATCAATCTCAAGCACCCGGAACGCCTGACGCACTGGCTGGCGATCTCGAACGTGCCGGACACGGCGCCGGAAGAGCCGGTGGTGCGCTGGAAAAACCGCTGAGTAATCCTCAGGAAATTATTGTGAAGTTATGACGAACAGAACCGGATGCTATGCAAGGCGCCCGCTGCGACGCAGTGCGAGCACTGCTAGCAGTGGGCAACGCCGCAGAGCGCCGGTTATGGAAGTCAGAAATCGCAATAATTTATTGGGGGTTACTCTGGCAGCCGGAGAGCGAGGCGGGCCGCCAGGCACGAGGTGTTGTCCTACATGGCGGCGGACATTCATCCGATGCCCAAAGGCATCAACTCATCCTATGATGAAAGCCTGACCACACCTCACACCACTCAGGAGTACGACATGTCCCGCCTCATCCCGATCAGCTTTGGCGCCTTGCAAATAGGTCTGGCAGCGGCGGCGATGTACATCCTGTGTTCGGCGGACGTATTGCACCAGGGTTCGGTTTATTTCCACTAATAAAATGACAAAGCCGGGCAAGCAACGCTTGTCCGGCTTTGTCCTGCATGCAAGTGCAATAGTCTAGCGGCGGCCGTGGTAGCGTCCATGCCCACCCCAGCCGCCGCGGTGTCCACCGTAGCGCCCAAAGCCAAACATGAAGTCCAGCCCGATCGTCACGGGCGGATTGTAATAATACGGTTGCGGCGCGTACACGGGCGCCGGCACATATACGGGTTGCTGCACGTACACCGGCTGCTGCTGCACGTACACGGGCTCATTCGTGTATTCCACGCGCGGTGCGCTCATCACGCGGCCCGACTGCACCGGTTCGGACGAGACTGTATGCCATTCATAGGGATTGTAGGCCCCCTGTGGCGCGCGCGAACCGTAATATGCGGGACCGGGGGGTGCCACGGCGCAGCCACCCAGGGCGGCCAGCGAAATTACTGCCAACAGGGTTTTCATTGCAATTCTCCTCGAATACCAATTCCATGTACTACCTTAATTAAGTACTATAAGAAATTACGTCGAGCTTTGCTGCGCTTTTACCGATTGTTACACGCCGACGCACGCCGCAACATGAAATGTGGCAAAGCCGCCACAAGCCACTCGTGCGGCATGTTTCCTCAAATAAACGGAATCGCGCACGTATCGATGGCCTTGCCGGCCGCGTCGTAGCGCTGCACGCACACCTGGTAGCGCACGCCGTAATCGAGCTCGACCTGCTCGACCTTGCCATACTTCAATTTCCAGCTGGGCTGCACCTGTTGCCGGCCAGCCAGCGCGGCCACATCCTGCGGAATCGCCATCGCCGTTTGCGTCTCGCCCTGGCGCGCATCCTGGCGCCGCGCCACGTCGGTCGATACGCTCACGGCCAGGTCCACGCCGCCGTCCACATAGCTCAGCGTGGGCGCGCTGCGCTGCGCCCGCATCACGCCCCAGGCGCAAGGCTTGCCGCCGGCCTCGCATTGCTTCAGCTGCGCCAGTGGAAAATATTCAGGGGCAATCCTGCCATCCTTGATGGGCCAGCTGGTGCGTACGCCGTCGCGCTTGCCCGTCAGGGGATTATCCCAGCTCAGGCTATTGACGACGGCCACGGTCTGCCCCGCCTGCAAGCCCACGGGCGTGCCCAGCGATGCGCAGGCGGAAAGCAGCAAGCCGCTGGCGGCCAGGGAAAAAAGTGTCAGGATGCGCTGCATGGTAGGCCTCTTGTGATGGGAGATCCCGAAGGTATGTTTCGAGGGTAACAGAATCGGCGGCGACAGTGCCGTTGGCTGGCGCACATAACAGTACGGGCGGCACCCTTGCAGGCGCCGCCCGTAGCGGATATGGCCATGCCGGGAGCCTCGCTCCCGGCAATACGTGGATCAGTCCAGCTTCCAGGCGTAGTCAACCTTGGTCCAGGTTTGCGCTGCGGCGCCATCCTTGGTGCCCGGCTTGAACTTGCACGCGGACAGGGCCTTGATGGCAGCCTTGTCCAGGTTCTTGAAGCCGCTGCTCTTGTCGACTTTCGAATCGGCAACAGTACCATCGGCATTGACCAGGAAAGACATCGACACGGTGCCCTGCTCTTCGTTCATCAGCGAGGCTTTCGGATAGTCGGCCTTGCAGTTCTTGGCATCGAACGACGCCGGAACCTCGGCAGCAAAGGCCGCGGAAGAAACGGACACCAGCAAGGCTGCTGCAACACTCATAAAACGCTTATTCTCAAACATGTGCTTCCCCATGATTATCAGATACGGTAATTACAATTTCCGGTGCGCTGTTGACCGCGCTTAAAACTCTTCCCACTCGTCATTGCTGCCGGCGCCTGCCGCCTTGCGTGGCGCCGCGGCGGCCACGGGAGCGGCCGCTTCCGCCTTGCGGGTCAGCGACTTCACCGGGCGCAATGCCGCTGCCGGCTTGCGCACGGCCACTGGTGCGGCGGCCACGGGAGCCGGCACATACGCTGCCGGCTTCTCTTCGCCTTCGACCAGTTTGAAGATGCTGACCACGTGGGCCAGTTCGGCCGCCTGGTCTTGCAAACTTTGCGCCGCGGCGGCTGCCTGCTCCACCAGGGCGGCATTTTGCTGCGTCATGCCATCCATCTCGATGATCGACAGGTTGACCTGTTCGATGCCGGCGCTTTGTTCCTGGCTGGCACTGGCGATCTCGCTCATGATGTCGGTCACGCGGCGCACGCTGTCGACCACTTCACCCATCGTCACGCCAGCCTGGCCGACCAGGCGCGTGCCCCGTTCCGTTTTCTCGGCCGAATCGTCGATGAGGATCTTGATTTCTTTCGCCGCGCCAGCGGAGCGCTGGGCCAGGTTGCGCACTTCCGACGCCACCACGGCAAAGCCGCGGCCTTGCTCGCCGGCACGTGCCGCTTCCACGGCCGCGTTCAGCGCCAGGATGTTGGTCTGGAAGGCGATGCCATCGATCACGCCGATGATGTCGACAATCTTCTTCGCCGACTCATTGATCGAGCTCATGGTGTCAACCACTTGCGACACCACGGAGCCGCCCTTGATGGCAACATCCGAAGCGGTGGCGGCCAGCTTGTTGGCTTCCCGCGCATTGTCCGCATTCTGTTTCACGGTCGAGGTCAACTCTTCCATCGCCGACGCCGTTTTTTCCAGCGCGCTGGCCTGCATTTCCGTACGCGACGACAGGTCGATATTGCCGTCGGCAATTTCACGCGAGGCCGTGCCGATGGTTTCCGTACCGACGCGCACCTGGCCGACGATGCCCACCAGGCTGTTGCGCATTTCCTTCATTTCCGCCAGCAGGCTGGAGGTATCGGAAGGCTGCGTATGGATGCCGATCGACAGGTCGCCATTGGCGATGCTGCCGGCGATCGATGCCGTGTAGTCCGGTTCGCCGCCCAGCTGTTTCAGCAGGCCGCGGGTAATCACCAGTGCCGCTGCCACGCCCATCGCCACGGCAAGTACGCCGAGGATGATCATGAACAGGCGCGCGCTGTCGAAGGCCTTGCGGGCGTCCGATTGCATCTGCTCATTGAGCTTGTCTTCCAGCACGGCCAGCTGCTCCAGCGCTTCCATCCATTTTTTCTGTACCGGGCGGATTTCCTTGATCATCACGCGCGTGGCGCCTTCCGCATCGTTGGCCATCCACAGCGCGGATGCCTTGGCGATGGCCGGCATGGCGGCGGCTTCATATTCCTTGATCGAGGCCAGCAGGGCTTTTTCTTCAGGAGTCGACTCGACGGCAAATTTCTCTTCGAGCTTCTTCTGCGTTTCCTGATAGGTGCTGGTCTGCGTCTTGATACGCGCCATTTCAGGTTCCATATCGCCCGCGTCGGTCATCAGGGTCAGGATGCGCAGCGAAGTGATGCGGTCGCTGACGTTGCCACGCATGTCGATCACGAGGCGGGTGACGACGTTGTTGACATTGATCACGTGATCGAGACGTTCCTGGATTTGCGCCATGCGCGCGATGCCGAGGACGGTCACCGCCACCAGCAGAACCAGTACCAGGGCGAAACCCAGGCCCAGGCGGGTACCAACCTTCATTTTTGCTAAATTCATTTCGGCTCTTCGTAAATGAAACTATTGATAAGAATTTTGCCCGGCACGACAAGACGAAGGCTGCGTAACACCGGTATCCGCCCTTACCCATTGGTATGCTGGCGGTCTCCGGCCGCACGCAGCCTGGGGTACTTCCTGGTCTACAACAGCCCTGAAAACGCCAGTGACTGCGAATGCAAATTTGTTCCACACACTGAATTTTTGACACCGTTGATGTGAGATCAACATCAAACATTCATATGAGAAATATTTGTCTATAATCAATTATAGGTGTAAATTTTGCCTCAAAGCAAGCAATAAGTACCTGAATAAATAGCTGATTAACTTTCTTCGGGGAAATGGCAACAATGCCGTTTCTTGCCCCTTAGAAATGCCCCACGACAGTGCGGGCGTGCGCCGAAACAGCGCATTTACAACACATGGCATAGCCGGTGACATCGTTTTGGGAAAGGTACTCAGAGGAAGGGGTGGTGCGGACAATACCACTGCGCCGGGGCAGCGGTATAGACAACTTGGATCAGCGGTCCCAGCTGCAATACATCATATAGGCGTGGCCGTCCGTGCCGAAGACAAAGATGCTCCAGATGGCACCCAATCGACCAGCCACGATGCCCTGGCCCGATGATACCAATTGATACCAGTACGGCTCGCTGCCCAGCAGTTCGGCCAGTTCGCCCTCGAAACCGTCATATAAACGGGCGTCGAGCGACTCGCGGTCGGCCTCGCTCATCGGGAGCAAGCGCTCGAGCAGCCACTGGCGCGGCGTGCACAAGGCACCGCTGCATATCATGCTTTCGATCGGCTGCAGGCGCATGCCGTCCGGCGGCAGCTTCAGCGTGCGGCACAGCGCGTCAAGCGATGCCTGCGGCGCGATGGGCCCCAGATACTCGCAAAGAAACAGACTGCCATCATCCTTCAGCGCGGTGACGGCTTGCAGGTAGCCATGCAACTGCTGTGCATGGGCGTGGCAGTCGCCGCGCATCAGGCAGGCAAGGACAAGCGCGCCGCCGCTTCCAGCAGCAAACGCGGGTCGCCCGAGGCAAGCTTTTTCGAATCCGACAAGGTCTGGCGGAAGCCGCGCGCGCCGGGCAGGTTCTGCATCAGGCCCAGCATGTGGCGCGTGACGCTGTTCAGCTTCAAGCGCCCCGCCTCTTTTTCCAGCTGCGCGCTGATATACGGAATCATCGCTTCGAGCACCTGCTCGCGCGTTTTGACAGGAGCGTCGTCGCCGTAGTAGCGCTGGTCGAACTGCGCCATCACATACGGGTTGTGGTACGCCTCGCGGCCCAGCATGACGCCGTCCAGGTGCTGCAGGTGCAGGTCGATCTCGTCCAGGGTCTTGATGCCGCCATTGATGATGAACTCGAACTGGGGAAAATCACGCTTCAAGCGGTAGGCATAGTCATACTTGAGTGGCGGCACTTCGCGGTTCTCCTTCGGGCTCAAGCCTTTCAGGATGGCGTTGCGCGCATGCACGATAAACGTCTTGCAGCCGGCGTCGGCCACGGTGCCGACGAAGTCGCGCACGAAGTCGTACGATTCGCTGTCATCGATGCCGATGCGGTGTTTCACCGTGACGTCGATATCGACCACGTCGCGCATGGCTTTCACACAGTCGGCCACCAGTTGCGGCTCTGCCATCAGGCAAGCGCCAAACGCGCCCTTTTGCACGCGCTCGGACGGGCAGCCGCAGTTCAGATTGACTTCGTCGTAGCCCCACTGCTGGCCCAGCTTGGCGCTGGTGGCCAAGTCCTTCGGATCGCTGCCGCCCAGCTGCAGCGCGACCGGATGCTCTTCCTCGTTGAAGCGCAAATGGCGCTCCACGTCGCCGTATACCAGCGCGCCCGTCGTCACCATCTCGGTGTACAGCCAGGTGTGGCGCGTGATTTCGCGGTGGAACTTGCGGCAATGGCGGTCGGTCCAGTCCATCATCGGGGCGACGGACAGGCGGCGGGAAGGCAAAGAAGAGGAAGTCATGGTGTCTACAAAAAACAGGAGCTGCAAATGACAAACCCGCTGCGCGCCTCACCAGTGATGGTGACGCGGCGCAGCGGGCCGGGAGCGGCATGGCCCGCAGGCCATGCTCTACAACAGATTACGAATCACGCGACGCTTTTTTACGCTCGTGCTCTTTCAGGAAGCGCTTGCGCAGACGGATCGATTTAGGCGTGATTTCCACCAGTTCGTCGTCCTCGATGAATTCGACTGCGTATTCCAGCGACATCTGAATTGGCGGTACCAGGCGCACCGCTTCGTCGGTACCCGACGAACGCACGTTGGTCAGCTGCTTGCCCTTGATCGGGTTGACGACCAGGTCGTTGTCGCGCGAGTGGATACCGATGACCATGCCTTCGTAGACTGGGTCATTGTGCGACACGAACATGCGGCCGCGGTCTTGCAGTTTCCAGATAGCGTAGGCAACAGCAGCGCCGTCATCTTGCGAGATCAGCACGCCGTTACGACGGCCAGCCATTTCGCCACGGGTGTTGTCGACTGGCGCGTATTCATGGAATACGTGGCTCATCAGGCCGGTGCCGCGGGTCAGGGTCATGAATTCGCCCTGGAAGCCGATCAGGCCACGCGCCGGGATCAGGTACTCGAGACGCACGCGGCCCTTGCCATCCGATTCCATGTTTTGCAGGTCGCCACGACGACGGCCCAGTTCTTCCATGACGCCGCCCTGGTTGACTTCTTCCACGTCAACCGACAGGTTTTCAAACGGCTCGTGACGCACGCCATCGACCATCTTGAAGACCACGCGTGGACGCGAAACGGCCAGCTCGAAGCCTTCGCGACGCATGTTTTCGATCAGAATCGTCAGGTGCAGCTCGCCGCGGCCCGATACTTCAAAGATCGTGTCGTCGTCGGTTGGTGCCACGCGCAGAGCAACGTTGGCTTTCAATTCTTTTTCCAGACGGTCACGCAGTTGACGCGAGGTAACAAACTTGCCTTCGCGGCCAGCCAGTGGCGAGTTGTTGACCATGAAGTTCATGGTCAGGGTCGGCTCGTCGACGGTCAGCATAGGCAGCGCTTCTGGAGTGTCCACTGCGCACAGGGTCGAACCGATGCCGATTTCGTCGATACCGTTGATCAGGCAGATGTCGCCGGCGACGGCTTCGTCCACCAGCACGCGCTCCAGGCCCTTGAAGTTCAGCACCTGGTTGATGCGGCCTTTGATTGGCGTGGCGCCTGGGCCATTGATGACCAGTACGTCCTGGCCGACCTTGACGGTACCGCGGTTGACGCGGCCAATGCCGATCTTGCCGACGTACGACGAGTAGTCCAGCGAGGTGATCTGCATTTGCAGCGGGCCTTCAGGATTGTCGTCGCGTACTGGAACGTGTTCCAGGATGGCGTCAAACATCGGCTTCATGTCGCCGCCGCGCACGTCTTCGGTCAGGCCGGCATAGCCGTTCAGGCCCGAAGCGTAAATGATAGGGAAGTCCAGTTGTTCGTCGGTAGCGCCCAGCTTGTCGAACAGTTCGAACGTCTGGTTGATGGCCCAGTCCGGACGTGCGCCTGGACGGTCGATCTTGTTGACGATCACGATAGGCTTCAGACCCAGTGCCAGCGCCTTGCGCGTGACGAAACGGGTTTGCGGCATCGGGCCTTCTTGTGCATCGATCAGCAGCAGAACCGAGTCCACCATCGACAGAACACGTTCCACTTCGCCGCCGAAGTCGGCGTGGCCTGGGGTGTCGACGATGTTGATGTGGGTGCCTTCGTACTCAACGGCGCAGTTCTTCGACAGAATCGTAATGCCGCGCTCCTTTTCCAGGTCGTTCGAGTCCATGACTCGGGTGTCGACCGCTTGGTTTTCACGGAAGGTGCCGGATTGGCGCAGCAGCTGATCCACCAGCGTGGTTTTGCCGTGGTCAACGTGGGCGATAATGGCGATATTACGAATTGCGCGTTTTGTATTTGACATGGTCGTAGTAGTTACTGAAAAACTGCGGAGTGCGTACAAGGTGTACGAGATACCCGAATGCTAATCTATTTCCGGAACCGCGTAGTATAGCATGTTGCGTTGCAACGCTATCTAAAAATGCTGGCGGCTCCCGCAGTCGGGGACGATTTGTTTAAAAAAGCGACACTGTTTAACGAGTGTCGCTGGGTAATATGACGTTGCTGTGACTTATTGATGTGCTGTCGCGATCAGACGCTCCGGGGCCAGGATGCTGTACTCCTGCAACTGGCCCGTGCCCAGCAACTTGCTGTCGTGATACACGCGCACACGGCCCGGTTCGGCCGGCACGGCGACGTCTTCCTTGCCCAGCGCGATGCGCTGGCCATGCAGGAAACGCTTGGCCAATTCTTCCGTCAGCTGGACGGCGGGAAAGCTCGACAGCAAGGCATCGACGGGAGCCAGCAGGCTCAACGGTTCGGCATGCGCCGTCAATTCGTCGAGCGTGACGACGCCCTCCAACGTCAGGCTGCCCACCTGCGTGCGGCGCAAGGCGTTCAGATGGCCGCCGCAACCGAGGGCATGGCCGATGTCTTCGCCCAGCACGCGGATATACGTGCCTTTGCTGCACATCACGGACAATTTCAGGAACGGGTCGTCATAGCCGAGGAACTCGAGCTTGTGGATGGTCACCGGGCGCGCTTCGCGCTCCAGGGTGATGCCTGCCCTTGCATACTCATATAGGGGCTTGCCGTCCCTTTTCAAGGCCGAGTACATGGGCGGCGTCTGCAGGATAGGCCCGCGGAACTGCGCCAGCACGGCTTCGATCTGCTCGTCGGTGACGTTGACGTCGCGCGTTTCCAGCACTTCGCCTTCCGTGTCGCCCGTATCCGTCGTCTGCCCCAGGTGCACCAGGGTTTCGTAGGTTTTATCGGCTTCCAGCAAGTCCTGCGAGAACTTGGTCGCTTCGCCAAAGCACAGCGGCAGCAAACCCGTGGCGAACGGATCCAGCGTGCCCGTATGGCCCGCTTTTTTCGCGTTCAAGACGCGCTTGGCCTTGATCAAGGCGTCGTTGCTGGACCAGCCGACAGGCTTATCCAGGAGCAAGACACCATCGACCAGGTCGCGCACCCGCTTGATACCGGGCGGTTTCTTCGGACCCGCCACGCTTATTGCTCGTCCGCTTTGTCTGCAGGCTTTTCGTCCGGCTCGGCGTCGGCCGCGCGCGTGGCGTTGGCCTTGTCGATCAGCAAGGACATTTCCATGCCGCGCGAAGTCGAGCTGTCATGCACGAAATGCAGCATCGGCAGGGTGTGGATGTGCAGGCGCTTGCCCAGCAAGCCACGGATGAAGCCAGACGCGGCCATCAAGCCTTCGGTGGTGTTCTTGATGGCTTCCTTGCTGTCTTTCAACATCGTGAAAAACACCTTGGCGTGCGCGTAATCGGGGGTGATCTGCACTTCGGTGATGGTGATCATCGTGCCGACGCGTGGGTCCTTCAATTCGTAGGCGACGATTTCAGCCAGATCGCGCTGGATCTGGTCGGCCACGCGCAAGCCGCGCGCTGGCATGGTTTTGCTATGTTTAGCCATGATTATTATGCTGTCCTAAGTGCCGCAGGGCGCATGGGTCAAACGGTTGCCCGTTGACCAATGCGCCCCACGTGTTTGCGCGGACAACGATATGTCCGCGCCATTACTTCTGTGATTACAGGGTACGAGCGATTTCCTGGACTTCGAACACTTCCAGCGTGTCGCCAACCTGAATGTCGTTGTAGTTCTTCAGCGACAGGCCGCACTCCAGACCGGCGCGAACTTCTTTCGCATCGTCCTTGAAGCGTTTCAGGGAGTCGATCTCGCCGCTCCACACCACGATGTTGTTGCGCAACAGGCGGACGGAAGAAGCACGCTTGACCACGCCATCGGTGACCAGACAACCGGCAATCGCGCCCACTTTCGAGACCAGGATAACCTGGCGGATCTCGACCTGGCCGATGACGGTTTCGCGTTTCTCTGGTGCCAACATGCCCGACAACGCCGATTTGATCTCGTCGATCGCATCGTAAATGATGTTGTAGTAGCGAATGTCCACGCCATTCGACTCGGCCAGCTTGCGTGCCTGGGCATCAGCACGGGCGTTGAAGCCGATGATGACCGCTTTCGAGGCGACTGCCAGGTTGACGTCCGATTCCGTGATGCCGCCGACGGCTGCGTGAACGACTTGTACGCGCACTTCGGAGGTCGACAGTTTCTGCAGCGAACCAACCAACGCTTCTTGCGAACCTTGCACGTCGGTTTTGATGATCAACGGCAAGTTTTTCACTTCGCCTTCGGCCATCTGGTCGAACATGTTTTCCAGTTTCGCAGCTTGCTGCTTGGCCAGTTTCACGTCGCGGAACTTACCTTGACGGAACAGACCGATTTCACGCGCCTTGCGCTCGTCAGCCATGACGACGACTTCTTCACCGGCAACCGGCACTTCCGTCAAACCCTGGATTTCGACCGGAATCGAAGGACCCGCTTCAGCGATGGACTTGCCGTTCTCGTCCAGCATGGCGCGAACACGGCCATACGAAGAGCCCGCCAGAATCACGTCGCCGCGCTTCAGGGTACCGGACTGCACCAGGATCGTCGCGACAGGACCACGGCCCTTGTCCAGACGTGCCTCGACTACCAGGCCGCGTGCAGGCGCATCGACCGGTGCCGTCAGTTCCAGCACTTCGGCTTGCAACAGCACTTGTTCCAGCAGGTCGTCGATACCTTGACCCGTTTTGGCCGAGACCGGCACGAATGGCGACTCGCCACCGTATTCTTCCGGCACGACTTGTTCTGCGACCAGTTCCTGCGTCACGCGGTCCACGTTGCCACCCGGTTTGTCGACCTTGTTGATCGCCACGACCAGCGGTACGCCGGCTGCTTTCGCATGGGCAATCGCTTCTTTCGTTTGCGGCATCACGCCATCGTCGGCGGCAACCACCAGAATCACGATGTCGGTTGCCTTGGCGCCACGGGCACGCATGGCGGTAAACGCTTCGTGGCCCGGGGTGTCGAGGAAGGTGATCATGCCGCGTGGCGTATCGACGTGGTAAGCGCCGATATGCTGCGTAATCCCGCCCGCTTCGCCGGAGGCAACCTTGGCGCGACGAATATAGTCCAGCAGCGAGGTCTTACCATGGTCGACGTGACCCATGACGGTGACCACCGGTGCGCGTGGCTTGGTTTCGAAGTGCGCGTGTTCGCCCACATCGGCCAGCAGCGCTTCCGGATCGTCCAGTTCGGCGGCGAACGCCTTGTGGCCCATTTCTTCCACCAGAATCATGGCGGTTTCCTGGTCCAGCACCTGGTTGATCGTGCACATCTGGCCCAATTTCATCAAATGCTTGATGACTTCGGATGCCTTGACGGACATTTTGTGCGCCAATTCGGCCACGGTGATCGTTTCCGGTACGTGCACGTCCTTGACGACGGCTTCCGTAGGAGCCTGGAAGTTCGATTCACGGTCGTCATGGTGCGTCGGGCGACGGCCCTTCGCGCCACCGCGCCAGCTGTCACGGCCGCCTGGGCCGCTATTGCCGCGTGGCTTAGGACCACCGGTGGTGCCGCGTTTTTTCGCGTCATCGGACCAGGTGGACGACACATTGGCCGACTTGATGGATTTCTTGTCTGCAACTGCAGGCTTCTTGTCGCCCGGCTTGTCGCCAGGTTTCTTGTCAGCAGGCTTGTGCAGGGTGCCTTCCGGCGCCTTCGGCTTGACCGGAACCGGTACGGGTTCAGGTGCCTTGATGGCGCGGCGTGGCGCGTTCATCATGGCCTTGATCTGGGCAACTTCGTCGGCAACGGCCTTGCGTGCACGCTCGGTGGCTTCCGCTTTGTCAGCGGCTTCCTTGGCGGCAACAGCAGCGGCAGCCGCTTTCTTCTTCGCTTCTTCAGCGGCAGCAGCTTTTTTCGCTTCGGCGGCAGCGTCGTCAACGACAGGCGCAGCAGCGCTGGCGGCAGGCGCGGCAGCAGCCTTGGCAGCGGCTTTCTTCGCTTCCGCTTCCGCTTCTTTCTTCGCAGCCAGTTCAGCCTGTTGCGTGGCTTTCGCCTGGGCTTCTTTTTCCGCGTCGAGCTTGGCCAGACGTTCTTGCTTTTCGCGCAGATCGGCTTCCTGGCGGGCGATCAGTTCAGCCTGTTTACGGGCTTCTTCTTCACGGCGCGCCACGTCGGCTGGATCGATCACCGGTGCGGCAGGCGCGACCGGTTCTGCTGCGACCGGCGCAGCTTCGTCACGCTGGACGAAAGTGCGTTTCTTGCGCACTTCCACCTGGATGGTGCGCGATTTGCCGGTTGCGTCAGCTTGCTTGATTTCAGTCGTTTCCTTGCGGGTCACGGTGATTTTTTTCTTTTCTGTGTCAGCCGCTGCGCCGTGTGTGCGGCGCAGATGATCCAAAAGCTTGTCCTTATCATCTTTCGACAATGGATCTGACGTCGAACTTTTCTCGACGCCGGCAGAACGCAGCTGCGTCAGCAGCAAATCTGCAGGCATCTTCAGTTCGGTGGCAAATTGGGCTACGTTGTTACTCGCCATTCAGTCCTCTTTTCTATGTGTCGCGGAGATGATAAAGATACTCAAATTAAGCCTTTGCGGATTCGGCCAGACTCCATGCCTTGGCTTGCAACGCCTTGGCACGATCGTCGTATTTCGAGTCAACCAACTTCATCTCATCGTCGGTCACATCTTTAAATTCACTTGTAATCAGTTCACGCGCACGGTCCGCAGACAAGGCCAGGATTGCGCCAAATTCGTCGTATGCCAGTGCTGCAAATGCTTCAACGGTCTTGATACCAGCCAGACCCAGCTTGCCGGCGGTAATGCGGTCCATGCCTTCCAGACCCACCAACGCCTCGTCCATGCCTTCCAGACCCTCTTCCGAAGCAATCGCTTCGGTAACCAGCGCATCACGCGCACGGGTACGGAGTTCATTGACGGTATCTTCGTCAAACGATTCGATTTCCAGCATTTCGGAAATTGGCACGTAAGCGATTTCTTCCAGACTGGCGAAACCTTCTTCCACCAGAATATCGGCCACTTCCTGGTCGACATCGAGCTTTTCCATGAACAGGATGCGCACGGCAGCCGTTTCCTGGGCAGCTTTGTCAGCCGATTCTTCGGCCGTCATGATGTTGATCTTCCAGCCGGTCAGGTCCGAGGCCAGGCGCACGTTCTGGCCGGAGCGGCCGATCGCGATTGCCAGGTTTTCTTCGTCCACGACGACGTCCATCGCGTGTTTTTCTTCATCGACCATGATCGACGACACGTTCGCCGGCGCCAGGGCGCCGATGACGAACTGCGCCGGATCTTCCGACCACAGCACGATGTCGACGCGTTCGCCACCGAGTTCGCCAGTCACGGCCTGCACGCGCGAACCGCGCATGCCGACGCAAGTACCGATCGGATCGATGCGCTTGTCGGCCGTGTAGACGGCGATCTTGGCGCGCACGCCGGCATCGCGGGCTGCGGATTTGATCTCCAGCATGCCTTGCTCGATTTCCGGCACTTCCAGTTCGAACAGCTTCATGATGAATTCCGGCGCGGTGCGCGACAGAATCACTTGCGGGCCGCGCATGTTGCGGTCGATGCGCAAGATGAAGGCACGCACACGGTCGCCGATACGCAGATTCTCTTTCGGGATCATCTGGTCGCGTGGCAGACGCGCTTCGATCTTGCCCGATTCGACGATGGCGTCACCGCGTTCCATGCGCTTGATGGTGCCGGTGACGAGCGAATCGCCGCGTTCCAGGAAATCGACCAGGATCTGTTCGCGTTCGGCGTCACGTACGCGCTGCAGGACGACCTGTTTGGTATCCTGGGCGAAACGGCGGCCGAATTCAACGGATTCGATCGGTTCTTCGATATGGTCATCGACTTCGATATCGGAAATCTGTTCTTTTGCCTCGAAATGCAGGATCTCCTGATCCGGCAATTGCAGGCCCGCTTCATCGGGCACGACGTGCCAGCGGCGGAACGATTCGAATTCGCCCGTTTCGCGGTCGATCGAAACGCGGATGTCTACCTCACCCTCATACCGTTTCTTCGTGGCTTGCGCCAACGCGAATTCGAGGGCGCCGAAGACGACATCTTTATCGACGTTTTTTTCGCGCGCCAGCGCGTCAACCAATAATAAAACTTCGCGGCTCATGCTTTGCGTCCCTTAAAAACCACCTGCGGCACCAAGCGTGCCTTATCCACATCCGCGAGCGTAAACTCCAACATCGCCGGACCATCCTTACCTTCAAATTCCAACGACAATTTATCGCCCACGGGTTCTTGCAAGATCCCCTGGAACGATTTCCGGTTGTTCGTACCCGGCATCGCCACCATCAGCTTGACGATGATTTCCTGGCCTGCGAAACGGACAAAGTCTTCCAGCTTGCGCACCGGACGATCCAGACCCGGGGAAGAAATTTCGAGACGCTCGTAAGGAACGTTCTCTACCGTCAACACATGCGATAACTGGTGACTCACCGTGGCACAGTCTTCGACCGTGATCGGACCTTTTTCAGCGGCATCGGCGGCGCTGAAATCAATAAAGACGCGCAGCAGTCCGCGCTCGGCACGTTCGACATCAACGAGCTCATAGCCCAGACCAATAACTGTCTTTTCAATTAATCCCAACTGCTGCAAGAAATTCTCCAGAAATAAGGCCCGTTTTCAGCATGAGAGCGCCGCATTGAGCGCCGACAACATGCAAAAACACGCATTCAAGTCATATATGGCCCCTTGCGGAGCCATTACAAACGGTTCAACAAAAAAAAAATGGGCATCTGCCCATCTTCTTGTATTTTCCCAACCAGATGAAAGCACTCCCCACCAAACAACCCTGCGGAGAACTTTTATTAGGCTGCAGATTATAACCTCTTATTAACTTCGCCGCAATGCCGCACGCAAGGAGCGGCCCGGCTTACAACAGTTACAAGAGCGCGCACCCGCGGCAGATCAGCGGGCGCGCAAGAAGAAACTCTTCCCGATTAACCTTTGCTGCGGCGGCGCGGCATGCCATCCATGCCGCCACGGTCCATGCCGCCACGCGGCTGACCACCGGAACGTGCTTGCCCACCGGCACCACCGCCCGTATTGCGGCGCGGACCCGTGTTGGCGAAGCCGAATGCCGTCTGCAGCGGATCGGGCTGGCGCGGACCGCGCTGCGGCGCGCGGCCTTCGCCACCACCGGCCGGACGACCCTGGCCTGCCGCACGCGGCGGACGACCCTGGCCTTGCGGCGAACCTTCGAACGATGCCGACGAGCGGGGTTGGCCGCCCTGGAACGGACCTTGCGGCTGGCCGCGGCCAGGACCACGCGCTTCGCCTGGACGGCCTGCGCCGCCCGGACGACCCTGGCCTTGCGGACGGGCAAACTGGCCTTGCGGCTGGCCACGGCGCGGCGCGACCGGGAAAGGGTCGGCGTTGCGGTTGCTCACATCGATGCGGTTGCCATTCGGCTCGTCATCACGGCTGGCCTTACGCGCTTCGCGGCCCTTGGCGGCGCCAGCGGCACGAGGGTCGCCCGATGCCGGCATTTTCTTTTCGATGCCGTAGGCGGTCAGCAGGTCGCGCACGGTGTTTTCATCCATCTCTTCCCAACGGCCGCGTTTCAGGCCGCTCGGCAGGGTCATGGCGCCGTAGCGGGTACGGATCAGGCGCGAAACGGTCAGACCGATCGCTTCGAACATGCGGCGCACTTCGCGGTTACGGCCTTCGCCGATCACCACGCGGTACCACTTGTTGATGCCTTCGCCGCCGCCATCGGCGATCTTCGAGAACTGCGCCAGGCCGTCTTCCAGCTCGACGCCGGCCAGCAGTTTCTGGCGCATGCCCTCTTCCAGCTCGCCCAGGGTACGCACGGCGTACTCGCGGTCGATGCCGTAGCGCGGGTGCATCAGGCGGTTGGCCAGATCACCGGACGTGGTAAACAGCAGCAAGCCTTCCGTGTTGAAGTCGAGGCGGCCAACGGCCAGCCACTTGCCCGCTTTCATGGTCGGCAGGCGGTCGAACACGGATGGACGGCCGTCCGGGTCGTTGTGGCTGACGATTTCGCCGGCCGGCTTGTGGTAGACCAATACGCGTGGCGGCTTCTTGCTGACGCGGCGCTGGATCAACTTGCCGTTGATGCGCACGTGGTCGCTCGGCAGGATGCGCTGGCCGATGTGGGCCGGCTCGCCATTCACGGACACGCGGCCCGAAATGATCAGGTCTTCCATGTCGCGGCGCGAACCGAGACCGGCTTCGGCCAGCACCTTGTGCAGCTTCGGCGCGTCGTCGTCGGACGTCAGGTCGCGGCGCACGGCCGCTTTCTGCACGCGGCCCGTGCCGCCCTCTTCGCTGTCGAAAGCGTCGGAAGTGACAAACGAGAACACGGCGTCAGCGTCGCTGAGCTTGCCTGGCGCAGCCTGGCGGCCCTTGCCCTTCTTGCGGCTCTTGCCGGCATTCTTGCCGGCGCCCGGCACGTCGTTGCGCGGACCGCGCGGCAGGCGCGGGCCGGACACGAGATTGCCTTCGGCATCGAACACGTCGGCGACAGGCGCGGCAGCTTGCTCCGCGGCAGGCGCTGCGGCAACGGCATCGGCTGCCTGCGGCGCTTCCGCGCGCGGCGGCTGGCGCAGCGCGCGTTCCGCCTGCACGCCACGCATCTGGCGCGGACCGCGGGTCGGGCGTGCTTCGGCCGGCTTGTCGGCGACGGCTTCCGGCGCCGTTTCAGCGACGGCGGCAGCGGCCTTGGCGGCGGCACGGGCGCGCGGCGGACGCGGCGCAGGTGCGGCGACGGCTTCGGCAGCCGCTTCGGCGGCGTCGGCGACGGCCTTCAGGGCCGGCTTGGCGCGGGTTTTCTTGACGGCAGGTGCAGCTTCTTCTACCGCAACAGCGACAACGGGCGCGTCGGCAGCCACGTCGGCTTTCGTGCGGCGCTTCGGCTTGGCAGCGGCGGTATCGCCGGCAACTGCAGCAGCAGCCGTATCGGCTTCGATCTGGGCCTTGGTGCGGCGCTTGGGCTTGGCAACGATGGCTTCGTCGCTGGCGGTTACTGTCTCGGGTGTGTTCGGATTATTCATTCTTCGTTTCTTGGCTGTGCTGACCTGGCGCAGCGTCAACCGTTAGTTCTGGCGCAGGGTCGTGAGTGTAGGCTTCGTCCGTGGGCGAAGCATCGGGGCCGGCATCAAGGCTTGCTGTCACATCTACATCTGTCACAGCCGTATTGCTACCTGCACCAAGCTGGGGGACAAGCTCATTGCTTGCCTTGTCAAAATTTTCTTGCAGGGCCGCTTCCAGGGCTTCGAGCCCATTGCCCTGCATTTCACTGATTTGCTGCAAAGGCGGCAGCTGGGACAGCGAATGCAAACCCAGGTCATCCAAAAACTGCTTGGTGGTGGCCAGCAAGGCCGGCCGTCCCACCACGTCGCGGTAGCCGATGGCATCGACCCAGCCACGGTCTTCCAGCATCTTGATCGTCTGCGAATTGACGGCAACGCCGCGAATCTCCTCGATATCGCCGCGCGTCACCGGCTGGCGGTAGGCGATGATGGCCAGGGTTTCCAGGGTCGCCCGCGAATACTTGGGCGGCCGCTCGGGCGTCATGCGATCGAGATACATCTTCATTTCCGGACGGCTTTGGAAGCGCCAGCCCGACGCCAGACTGACGATCTCGATGCCGCGCCCTTCCCACTCCTGCCGCAACTCTTCCAGCAATTGCTTGATCGTGTCGGCACCAACGCCGACACCACGCACGCGACCATTCTCGTCCGCATCGACGAACAGCTTCTTCAAGCTGTGGATCGTCAGCGATTCACGAGCGCACAGCAACGCGGTTTCGAGGACTTTTTTAGCCTCAATTGTATTCATAGCAATTCTGTGCGGATGTGTGTTGCAATTCGTATGCAGAGAAAGAAATCAAAAACGTTCATTTCAACGTAACAGATGGCAGACATCATGATGACGCCGTGCTGGGTTACTAGTTGAGGCTGTTTTTCCGACGCCTTGGCCGATGCGCGCAAAGCGGGACTAAAGCGGATGCAGTGAAAGTCCTGCCATCCATGGTGCTGGCCTTAAATAACCAGCAATGAAACGAACTCCGGAGCAGCTGCTTTTCCCGTGGCGGCGAACCAGCCAGACGGGAGAGCGACAGTCGTCGTTTCATCCAACGATGCCAATTGTACCTGATAAAAAGCGGAAAAGCGCAAAACCGGGTAAAACACGCGTTTTACCCGGCCCTGGCGCGACACATCGCCCGCACCCTGCATATCACAGGGAGGCGAGTTTCTCCGAGAGAATGGCCGATGCACCCAGGAAAGCTGGGTATTGCGCCGTGATGACGAAGGTCGGCACTTGCGAGACATAATTGGCGAAACGGCCCTTGCGCTCGAAGCGGGCGCGGAAGCCGGAGCGGTCGAAACGCGCGCCCAGGCGCGGCACGATGCCGCCGCCGATATAGATGCCGCCCAGCGCGCCCAGGGTGACGGCGACGTTGCCCGCCACCGTGCCCAGCATGCAACAGAACGCTTCGATGACGTCGTCGCACAGCTGGGATTCGCCAGCCAGCGCGCGGCGCGTGATTTCCGCCGCCGGCAAGTCTTCCGCCGGCACGCCGGCGCGGTCGGCCAGGGCGCGGTAGATCAGTTCTAGGCCATCGCCGGAAATCAGGCGCTCGGCCGAGACGTGCTCGTATTCGCGCCAGGCAAATTGCAGGATGCTCACTTCCACTTCATTGAACGGCGCGAAGCTGACGTGGCCGCCCTCGCTTTGCAGGGCGATCCAGCCGCCGTGCGACGGGATCAGGCCCGACACGCCCAGGCCCGTGCCAGCGCCGATCAGGCCGATGGCCGTGTTCGGACGGGCCGTGCCGGCGCCCACCTGGTGCTTTTGCTCGTTCGACAGCTGCGGCAAGGCGCGCGCCAGGGCCGTGAAATCGTTGACCACGTCCAGGGTCGTGAAACCGCACTCGTCGCGCATGGCGCGGATCGAGAACGACCAGTGGTGGTTCGTCATGCTGAGGAAATCGCCGTCGACCGGATTGGCGATGGCGATCACGGCATGGCGCACGGCTTGCCCGCCGGCGGCAGCGATGTGCGGCAGGGCCAGGTAGGCTTGCAGGGCGGCGGACAGGCTCGGGTAATCGGCACAGGGCAACACTTCCACCAGGGTGATGTGGCCGGCGGCCACTTCCAGGGCGAAACGGGCATTGGTGCCGCCCACGTCGGCCAGCAGGCGCGGTCCATCGGCGAAGGCGGAAGTCGGCAGTACGGGAGAAGACGAAGCGCTCATGATTTTAAATGATGAAGTGGGACGCATGGGACGCCAAGCTTAAAGGATGAATGCGCCCGGAGGCAAGCAAAGTTTGTAGTTTAAGTACATCAAAACAAGCCTTTATTGGTAGTTCCACTCCAAATGCAACAGGCAGCACCAAAATTGCTTAGAAACAATGATTTATAGTAAGTACTTGCACTCGCCAGGCACGCGAAAATCATGCTGCACAGCAGCAGGAATCACCTTGAAAGCAGAGTATGCCGGAGTTTGCGCAAAGGCGCTTTGTACGCGGCGGCGGCGGTGCGGCGCTCCCGTCCTGGCGGCGCCGCAAAGGTGTTTTCGTATTATTACTACCGTTTTTTATTGCGGGTCTTGCTGCCAGCCTGGCGTGCCGGCGGCAGCCCGGATCAGGACGGCAAGCCTTCGCCCAGCAGGCTGGCGGGCGCCGGCTGGTCCGAGCGGTAGGCGGCATTCCACGCATCGAGGCCGCCATGCAGGGGCTTGGCGCGGTGAAAGCCGTGCTGGTGCAGCAGCTTGGCCACTTGCGCGGCCGTCACGTCGTTGGGACAGCTGCAATACACGATGATGTGGCGATCCTTGTCCATGGCGATCATGGCTGGCACGGGTTCCTTGCCATTGAAGAACAAGGCGCCCGGCACGGCCGGTTCCAGCGCCTGCGCCGTGGCGCTACGCGCGTCGACCATCAGCGGCTCCGCGCCCTGCTCTATGAGTTCGAGCAATTCATCGATGCCGATGCGTTCGATCTGCAAGGCCTGGCGGAAACGCCGGCGTTCGAGGAATTTGTACAGCAGGAACAAGCCCAGCAAGGTGGCCAGCATCAGCAAGGCCGTGCTGCCCATGGTGCTGAGCAAGTCGAGCACCTGCTGCACGCTGGCATGGAAAATCACGCCGACGACGATGCCCGTGCCACTCCACAGCAGGGCGCCCAGGCCCGCGTACAGGAAGAACAGGCCCGGCGGCGTGCCCAGCGCGCCCGACATCGGTGCGGCCACGGTATTGAAACCCGGCACGAATTTGGAGACGATCAGGGCTTTCGGGCCCCAGCGCTTGAATTTGTCTTCTGTCTGGCTGACGCAGTAATCGGGCGACAGCGAGATGCGGCACAGCAGCCGCAGGATGCGCTTGCCGAAATGGCGGCCCGCGCGGAACCACGTGAAGTCGCTGATCAGGCAAGCGCTGAGCGCGGCGGCCAGCACCAGGGCCCCATTCATGTCGCCATCGACGGCCAGCGCGCCCGCCACCACAAGGATGGGAAAGGCGGGAATCGGCAGGCCGAGCTGCTCCACCAGCACGATGCCAAAGACAATCAGGACACCGTAATGTTCGAGCAGGTAAATGAGGTTGGGCATGGCCGCTATCTTACCGTAAAAAGCCCCTTACAACTGCACGCCCTTCGGTATGGCGCTGAGCAAAGTGCGCGTGTACGGATGCACGGGATTGCGGTACAGCTCATCCGAATCGGCCAGTTCCACCACTTGCCCCTTGTGCATCACCATCACCTGGTCGGCGATATATTTCACCACGGACAAATCATGCGAAATGAAGATGTAGGACAGGCCGAATTCATCCTGCAAGTCCTGCAGCAGATTGAGCACCTGCGCCTGCACCGACACGTCCAGCGCCGACACGGATTCGTCGCAGACGAGGATTTCCGGCTGCATGGTCAGGCAGCGGGCAATGGCGATGCGCTGGCGTTGTCCACCGGAAAACTCGTGCGGATAGCGGTGGAAGGCCTGTTCCGGCAAGCCAACCTTGTCGAGCAGCCAGTAGGCCTTGGCGATGCGTTCCTGGTCGTTCGCGCCGATCTTGTGGATGCGCATGGGTTCCAGGAGGATCTGTCCCACCGTAAAGCGCGGGTTCAGCGACGCGTACGGATTCTGGAAGATGATCTGGATGCGGCGCTTGTACGGCAAATATTCCCTGTTCGGCATGGCAATCAGATCCTTGCCGTGGAACATGGCCGTGCCGCCCGTTGCCTGGTGCAGGCGCAGCAGGGTCAAGCCCACCGTCGTCTTGCCGGAGCCGGACTCGCCCACCACGCCCAGCGTCTTGCCGCGCGGCAAAGTGAACGACACATCCTTGACGGCCTGGAATTCGCGCTTGCCGAACAGTCCCTCGCGCGTGTAAAAACTTTTACTCAAGTTATTCACCACCAGCACGGGTTCGTCACCGGGCGTGTAGCCGCGCGTGCGCTGTTTCACCTCGATGCCGGGGCCCGCCTTGCCGTCCATATAATCGGCGATGACGGGCAGGCGCCATGGGCGCTCGTCCAGCGATGGGCGGCAATGCAGCAGCGCCTTGGTATAACTGTCTTGCGGCGCTTCAAACACTTGCCGCACCTCCCCCGTCTCGCGCACTTCGCCGTGGCGCATGACGATCACCTGGTCGGCGATTTCCCCCACCAGGCCAAGGTCGTGGGTAATGAACAGCACGGACATCTGATGCTTCTTTTGCAGCGCCGCGATCAAGTCCATGATCTGCTTCTGGATCGTCACGTCGAGCGCCGTTGTCGGCTCGTCCGCGATCAAGAGCTTCGGTTCGCAGGCGATCGCCATGGCGATCATCACGCGCTGCTGCTGGCCGCCCGACATCTGGCTCGGGTAGGCGTCGATCTTGGTGGCCGGATCGGGTATGCCCACTTCCTCGAGCAGCGCCAGCGTGCGCGCACGCGCCTGCTTGCGGTTCATGCCCATATGCTGGCGCAACACTTCGGCGATCTGGAACCCGACCGTAAACACGGGGTTCAGCGACGACATCGGCTCCTGGAAGATCATCGAGATATCCTTGCCGCACATGGTGCGCCGCTCGGCGATCGACAATTTGAGCAAATCGCGCCCGCCAAAATGGATGCTCGAGGCGGTATCGATGATGGTGTTATCCGGGGGCAACAAGCCCATCACGGCCAGCGAACTGACGGACTTGCCGCTGCCCGATTCTCCCACCAGCGCGACGGTGCTGTTGCGCGGCACGTTGAACGAGATGCCCTTGACGGCTTCGAACGTGGTCTTCTTGTCCAGGCGGAAGGTGACGCGCAGGTCGCGCACTTCCAACAGGTTATTCTGGTCCATGAGCAACTCCTATTTCACTTTGGGGTCGAGCGCATCGCGCAAGGCATCGGTAAACAGCGAGAACGCCGTCACCAGCACGGCCATCGCCGTGGCGGCCGCTGTCAGCTGCCACCATTTGCCCAGGATCAGTTCATTTTGTGCCTCGTTGAGCATGCTGCCCCACGAGACGGTACCCACCGGCACGCCAAAGCCGAGGAAGCTTAAGATCACTTCCGCCTTGATGAAGCCCACGACCAGAATCGACATTTGCACCAAGGCAACGTGACTGACGTTCGGGAAGATGTGGGAAAACATCTTGCGCCAGTGCGAAGCGCCAATCGCGTCGGCCGCCATCACGTATTCGCGCGCCTTGTGCTTGATGTATTCGGCGCGGATCAAGCGATACGGCCCCGTCCAGCCCGTCAACCCCAGGATCAGCACGATGGTCAGCACGCCCTTCTGCTGCAGCACGGCCGCCACCGTCAAGATCATCAGGATGGACGGAATCGACGTGAAAATGCTGTAGAACCAGTTGAAGAAGTCATCGACGACGCCGCCAAAGTAGCCGGACACGGCGCCAAAAATCGTGCCCAGCACGACGGCCAGCAAGGCGGCCACCAGGCCCACGACGATCGACGTTTCGCCGCCCTTGATAGTTTTCTGCAGGATATCGTGGCCCCACTTGTCGGCGCCGAACGGCAGGGTGGCCGCCTTGTGCGTGACGAGTTTCTTGGCCTTGCCCATGCCGGCGCGCAAGGCCGTCAAGTCGTCGGCCAGCGGGTCCGTGACGCCGTACATCTCGACGCCAGCCGATGGGTTACTGCCCATCTGGGCGCGCAGTTCGGCGATATCGTCGGCCAGCGGATCGAGCACGTTGACGGGGGTGGGTGCGCTGCGCTCGTCCGTTACGGGCATCGCGCCATCAACGGCGACATCCCTGTCGGCCCCCACAAACGTGGGCGGCGCATAGCTGACGGCCACTTCGTCTTCCCAGTTCGAGGCGACCAGGCCGCTGGCGGACGCCAGCACCAGCAGGAAAAAGGCGCCGACCACGGCCAGCGATACCATTGCAATCTTGTCGCCGCGCAAACGGCGCCACGCCAGGGCCCACAGGCCGGGCGATGTATGAGGTTTCGACATCGTCTCTTTCTACTTCAGTTGTACGCGAGGATCGACCGCCTGGTACAGCAGGTCGGTGAGCAGGTTGAAGAGCATGGTGGCGGCGGCGACATACACGGTGATCGCCTTGATCACCGGAAAGTCGCTGCGCTCGACGGCCAGGATCACTTCACGCCCGATGCCGGGGATGCCGAAAAAGCGTTCCAACAGGAACGCGCCGATCAGCAGGGCCGGCAAGTTCGACATCACATAGGTAATGATGGGAATGCCGGCGTTGCGCAGCACGTGCACCCACATGATGCGGCCTTCCTTGAGGCCCTTGGCCCGCGCCGTGCGCACGTAATCCTGGTTGGCCTCGTCCAGCACGAAGGTGCGGAACAGGCGCAGGGTCGGCGCAATCGACACGGCCAGGCCGATCAGGATAGGCAGGGTGGAATAGCGCAGCAGGTTTTCCCAGAAACTGTCGCCCCAGCCCTGCACGGGAAACAGGCCCAGTTTATAGGCGAAGCCGTACTGGAAGACGATGATGTAGACGAGGATGGAAATCGACATGCCCACCGTGCAGGCGATCATGACGGCGCGGTCCGTCAGCGAGCCGCGCACGAAAGCGATGGCCAGCGCCAGCGCCACGCCAAAAAACGTTTCCAGCACGGTCAGCGGGATCAAGACCATCATCGACGGCCCCAGGCGCGACGTGATGATGTGCGACACGGATTCCCCCGTGGCCCAGCTCTGGCCGAAGTCAAACGTGACGATCTGCTTGATGAAGATCCACAGCTGCACATAATAGGGCTGGTCGACACCGAGCTGGCGGCGGATGTTGGCGATGCTTTCCGCACTAGACATCTTGCCGGCCAGGATGTAGGCGGGATCGCCGCCCACCCAGTTGAACAGGATAAAGACCAGCAGGACGACGCCCAGCATGGTGGGCAGCATCTGCCACAAGCGGCGCAGGATATAAGCAAACATAATGATTCCTTGTCGTTATAAGCCGCGCTTATTTGCTGGCGGGAGCCGGAGTAACAACCGGCGTACCCGTGCTGTCGATATCCATGTACGCCCATTCCTGGAACAGGATCGGGTGCTTCTTGTAGCCCTGCACCGACTTTTGCGCCAGCATGTTGCGGTAGCGCGCATAGCCGATCAGGGCGCCCGCGTTCACTTCCAGGCGGCGCGCCATCTTGTGGAACAGCTCGTCGCGCTCGGGGCTGGCAGGCATGGCCTGGCTGGCCGCGTACCATTTATCGTACTCGGGATCCTGGTAGCAGCCATTGTTGTTCTGGTGCGTGTTCGGACCGTAGAACAGCTGCATGAAGTTGTCGCCGTCCGGATAATCGGCCAGCCACGGCGCCGTGCGCGTCTGCATCTTGCACTGCTTTTCCGTCTTTAAAATGTCGGAAAAGATCATGCGGTCGTTTTCCATGCGGATGCCCAGCGAGTTGTAGGTCTTGCGCCACATTTCCGCCTGCAGCACGCCATTGGCTTCA
Organism: Janthinobacterium sp. SUN128; assembly: GCF_030587275.1. Lineage (NCBI taxonomy): Bacteria > Pseudomonadati > Pseudomonadota > Betaproteobacteria > Burkholderiales > Oxalobacteraceae > Janthinobacterium > Janthinobacterium sp. SUN128. The sequence goes on from NZ_JAPWHY010000002.1 coordinate 455,653, forward strand.
TTGCGCGAAGCGTAGCGGATCAGCAGCGGTTTGCCGTCAGGCAAAGTACGCCAGCCATCGGCGCCCTTCTTGTAGCCGAATTTATCCAGCAGTTTGTTCGCCAGCACGGGATCGTATTGCAGCAGGGATTTGTAGTGCGGATCGTAGCCGACGACGCCAGGCGGGATCGGATAGTCGAGGCGCTTGGCCTGGCCATTCCAGATGATGCGGATTTCTTCATCGATATTGTGCGCCATGGCAATGGCGCGGCGCAGGGCGATCTTTTCCTTGCTGAAGCCGCCGAGGGTCGGGTCTTCCATATTCCAGTAGTAATAGCTGATCTCGGGATCCAGCAAGCGCGACAGTTGCACGCCCTTTTCCGCCAGCTCGGGACGCAGCTTGCCGTTCAGCAATGCTTTCGGCGCCAGCGGACCGTCGAGCCAGAACACGTCCGTGCCGCCGCTCTGGAAGGACAGCCAGCGCGACTGGTCTTCGATCATCACGGAAATTTCGATGCGGTCGATGGCAGGAATGCGCTTGCCCTGCATCTGGCGCACGATGCGCTGGTCGTCCGGGTCGTCGCCGGCCATGAAATTCCACGTTTCCGGCAAGTGCTGCGGGTTGCGGTTCAGGACGATGCGGTTGCCGCGCGTCCATTCACCGAGCGTGTAGTAGCCGGTGCCGACGGGATTCGAGCCCACTTCGCCCTTCACGTCGCCGTATTTGTCCACCACTTCGCGCGCCACGGCGGCCGTCGGCACGTAGGCGAGGATCATGGGGAAGTTGAAATCGGTCTTGGTCAGCGTGATGCGCAAGGTGTACGGATCGAGAATTTCCAGGCCGGCCACCTTCTTGCTGAAGTCCAGCTTGTTCGCCTTGGCCGCTTCCTTGGCCAGGTCGTCCAGCCCCACCACCTTGCCTTCGAACAGCCAGCTGTGCGGCGAGGCCAGGCGCGGGTCGAACAGGCGCTTCCACGAATACACGTAGTCGGCCATCGTCAGTTCGCGGCGCTTGCCGCCAAACGCGGCGTCGGGCGTGAACAGGATGCCTTTTTTCAGGCGGATGGTGTAGGTCTTGCCGTCGGCCGACACTTCCGGCATGGCCGCGGCCGCGCCGGGCACCACCTTGACGGGGCGCGCCAGATAATCATAGGTGTACAGGGTGTCGAAGACGGCCTGCGTGATGTGGTTCGAATACAGGTCGCGCGCGGTGGCCGGATCGAAGCCCGTCTCGGCGGCCGGCAGGATATAGCGCAAGGTTTTGACCGGCGCGGCCGCGGCGCTTGGGGCATCGGCGGCAACGGCCGCCAGCGGCAGGGTGGCCAGGCAGGCGAGCAGCGCCACGCGCCGCATCCATGGTGACTTCATGTAATACCCTTCATCTCGATTATCTGTCGCACCGTATTGGTGCGCTTGTACTGGCTTCCCCCTGGGATACAGGATTCCACCGCCAAAACCAGTCCATCCTCGCAAGATCTATGCCTTGTTCATCGTCCGCCCCGTCCGCATGCGGGCGAGCTGGAAAAAGGCGTAACGATAACGCATATTTTGTTCGCCGGGCGAAAAGCCGCAGCAAGGGCGTGGCACGCAGCCACGCCCGCCTGCCTCGTGGAGGAAATCTTCCGCAGTGCAACAAAGGCGGCTCACCACCATGAAAAACCGACTTGGTAGAAACCCTTACGGCCCAGAATGACAACGGTTTTTATGGCAGTACGGAAAATATGCGGCGCAGTGCAACATTAAAATAATTGCACATATTGAAACACATCAACATTATAAAAAACACTGTTGTTTCCATGCTGAAAGAGCATGTGTGCGCGTTGACAAGGTTTCTCGGCAAGTGGTCTTATCGATGACGGCACTTATAAAAATGCCGCCTTATCCACAGCGATTGCCGACGCAGCAATCTTTATCACCCTGGCAAAGCTGTGCCGCACGAAGGCCAGCCGAGCTTACTTTCGGAGTTCAGAGAATGATGATGGAAACAGTGATATCCCGCTCCGTACGCCTGATTTTTTCGGGTAGCGTAGCAGCGCTCAGCCTTGGCATGATGGCTGCGCCGGCAATGGCGCAAGACGCCAATGTGCAACGTGTGGAAATTACCGGCTCGAGCATCAAACGAGCCACGGCCGAGACCGCATCGCCGGTACAGCTGATCACCCGCGACGACTTGATGAAATCGGGCAAGGCCACCGTCGCCGAATACCTGCAAACCCTCACCGCCGATGGCGCGGGTTCCTTGCCGACGGGCTTCGGCAACGGTTTTGCCGCCGGCTCCACGGCCATCTCGCTGCGCGGCCTGGGCGCCACCTCGACCCTGGTCTTGCTCAATGGCCGCCGCATGGCCCCGTTCGCGCGCGCCGACGATGGCCAGAAGAGCTTTACCGACCTGTCCACCGTGCCGATGCAGATCGTCGAACGCATCGAAATCCTCAAGGATGGCGCTTCGTCCACCTACGGCGCGGACGCCATCGCCGGCGTCGTCAACATCATCCTGCGCAAGGACTTCGAAGGCCTGACCCTTAAGGGCGACACGGGCATCTCCGGCGACAGCGACGCCAAACAGCACCGCGCCTCGCTGACCTTCGGCAAAGGCAACCTGGACACGGATAAATTCAACTTCGTCGTCAATGCCGAATACAGCAAATCGGACATGCTGATGAACAGCGACCGCGCCGGTCGCAAATGGATAGGCAAGGGCGACCTGCGCCCGTATGGCTATGCGATCAACACCCAGTTCGCCGGCGGCTATATAAATAGCAACAACGATGCGAATGCCGCGCCGACAGGCCTGATCCGCGACCCCGTCACCAACAACTATGTCTCCCTGCCCGGTTGCTCCACCTTGTCCGTGTCTTCGCCGCAAGATCCGAAAGGCGGCTGCGTGTGGCACCACGACCAGTTCCGTTCGATGCAGCCGAAGATCGAATCGGTTAACCTGTACACGCGCGGTACCTGGCAAGTCAATGCCGACACCCAGGTATATGCGGAAGCGGGCTACTCGAAACGCGATACGGCGTTCACCATGATCCCGCCATCGGTCACGCCCACCGTCGCCTTCCCGCCGAATGCCGGCAACAAGGCGGGCGTCATCAACTACGCTAGCGGCAGCGGCACCAGCATCGTGCTGGCGGCCAACCACCCGCAAAATCCGTATGGCGTGCCGGTGCGCGTGCGCTACCAGGCTTTCGACGTCGGCCCCAGCACGCGCAAGGCCAACAACGAGTTCAACCGCATCGTGCTCGGCGTCAAGGGCAATGCCATGGGCTGGGACTACGATGCCGGCTATACGCATTCGGAATCGAAGCTGCACCTCGATTACAGCAACATGCTGAACATGGCCGTCGTCAAGGCGGCCTTGGGCGATTCCAGTCCAAAAAACCCGTATTTCCCATACTACATCGGGGCGCAGGCAAACAAGAATCCCGCCTCGCTGTACGCGGCCATGGTAACGAACGCCACCTCCGATTCCACGACCAAGCTCGACATCATCGACGTCAAGGCCACGCGAGAACTGATGCAGTTGCCGGGCGGCGCCCTGGGTCTGGCCGTGGGCGCGGAACACCGCCGCGACAAGCTCGACAATCCCTCCCTGACGGGCACGGAAGACGGCTCCATCAACGCCAGTTACGTGGCGGCCAAGGGCGACAGCAAGGTCTCGGCCGTGTTCCTCGAAGTGCTGGCACCCGTGATCAAGACGGTGGAACTGTCGGGGGCCTTGCGTTACGACAAATACGACCGTTTCTCGTCGACCACGCCGAAACTGGGCGCCAAGTGGACGCCGCTGAAAACCTTCGCCGTGCGCGGCACGTATTCGGAAGGCTTCCGCGCCCCAGGCCCCGCCGAAAGCAATGCCGATTCGCAATCCACGGGTACCTCGACCGTGACCGATCCCGTGCGCTGCCCTGGCGGCAACCGCCTGCCGGGTGCCAATGCCAGCGACTGCGAACTGCAAGTGGCGGCCGTCAAGGTCGGCGACCCCAGCCTGAAGCCGGAAAAATCCAAGGGCTACACCCTGGGCCTGGTGTGGGATCCGTTCAACGATACCAGCCTGTCGCTCGATGCCTGGAAAATCAAGCGTGAAAACGAGATCAATCCGCTGCCGTACAACGAGGCGGCCGCCCTGCCGACCGCCATCCGTTCCGACAACAACCTGACCATCAATGGCGTCGTCACGCCGAACACGGGCACTTTGCTGATCACCAAGGCACCGTACCGCAACTCCAGCTTTACGGAGATCAAGGGTATCGACCTGGACGTCAAGCAGCGCGTGCGCCTGGGCGACTACGGCCGCGCCACGTTCGGCCTGACCTGGACCCACATCGCCTCATGGGTGCGGGCCGAGTCGTCCACTGTGCGCTACCAGTTCGCCGGCACGCACGGCAATTGCGATACCTCCAACTGCGCCGGCACGCCGAAGGACAAGATCAATCTCACCGGCTCGTGGGACCTGGGCAACTGGAACGTCAGCGGCGTGCTGAACTACCGTTCGGACATGAAAAATATCAAGTTTGAAGGCGACCCTTGCGCTTCCAAACTGGCGAACGGCACACCGGCGCCGAACGGTTGCAAGCTCGCCTCGTTCACCACGCTCGACCTGTCCTCCCGTTGGAACGTCAACAAACAGTTGCAACTGTTTGCCTCGATCAACAACGTGACCGACAAGATCGCTCCGCTCGACCCGCTGACCTACGGCGGCATGAGCTACAACCCGATGGATGCCAGCGGCGCCATCGGCCGCTACTTCAAACTGGGCGCCAGCTACAAGTTCTTCTAAGCTGGCACAGGCATCCTGACGCGAGGCGGTGAGCAATCACCGCCTTTTTTTCGTCGGCGACTGTGGCGCCAGTTCACTCATCCACACGCCTATTGCGCCAGCGCAAACCTTATCTCCTGCGCGCCTGTAAAACTCCCTTGCAAGCCACTTGGCCCATGACCATGCCACAGGAGTGTCAGATGACGCAAACCCGCAGTCCCTCCCCTACCTTGCGCCTGCTGTGCGCAGCCTTGCTCGGCGCATTCGGCCATGCGGCCATGGCGCAGGAAACCGACGCAGCCGGCACGCCCGCCATGCAAAGAGTCGAAGTCACCGGTTCCTCCATCAAGCGCCTCGTCTCGGAAACGGCGACGCCCCTGTCCATCTTCAAGGCCGAGGATTTCGCCAAGCAGGGCTTGACGACGGCCCAGGAAGTGCTGGGCAGGATCCCCTCGAATGCGTCGAGCATGGGCAGCGGCAATGCCGTCGGCGGCAATACCAGCGGCTTGCCCACGGGCGGCCAGGCCAGCGCCGACTTGCGCGGTCTGGGCGGCGACAAGACGCTGGTGCTGCTCAATGGCCGGCGCATCGCCAACCATCCGTATGACGGCGCCAGCGTCGACCTGAACATCATTCCCATCGCCGCCCTGGAACGGGTCGAAGTGCTGCGCGACGGCGCCTCGGCCATCTACGGCACGGACGCCATCGGCGGCGTCATCAACTTCATCACGAAGCGCTCCGTCAACGTCACGAATATCACCGCCGAGGTCGTTGCCCCACAGCACAAGGGCGGCGGCGAGCACCGCATCAACCTGTCGACGGGCTATGGCGAGCTCGACACCGATGGCTACAATATTTTTGGCGTGCTCGACTATCACAAGCAAAAAGTGCTGACCTCGCAGGACCGCGCCTTCTCGGCCACCGGCATCGTTCCCTCGCGCGGCCTGTCCATTACCAGTGGCACGACTTTCCCCGGCAACTACTTCGATGCGGCGGCCAACGGCGGCGACGGCCTGGCTGGCAACCCCTACGCGGCCAGCGGCTGCCTGCCGCCGCTGTCGGTGCCGGCCGTGCCGGCGAATGGCACTTGCCGCCAGGATTACACGCGCCAGATTGACGACTTGCCTGCCCAGCAACAACTGGCGCTCTTCGGCAAGGGCGCCTTCAAGCTCGGTGGTGGCCACCTGGCCACGCTGGAATATCTGCATTCGGAAAACAAGGTCAAGGCGCGCACGGCGCCGCCGCCGCAAACGGGCTTGATCCTGCCCAGCACCAGCCCCTACTATCCGGGCAATGCGGGTGGCGTGCCAGCCCAGCCCGGCTTGTCGGGCCAGCCCCTGAGCGTCAACTGGCGTCCCGTCGAGGCAGGCCAGCGGCAAATCGATTCCACCGGCAAGGCCGACCGCCTGGTGCTGGCGCTGGAAGGCGAACTGGCGGGCTGGGATTACAAGACGGCGCTCAGCCATGCGATCAGCAAGTCGTCGGAAAAGTTCACGAACGGCTATGTGCAGGATGCGGGCTTTGCCGCTGGCGTGCTGAACGGCATCCTGAACCCGTTTGGCGTGCAGGATGCGGCCGGCAAGGCTTACCTGGCCAGCACGGCCCTGCGCGGCGAAGTGCAGAACGCCAAGGTCACCACCACGGGTGTCGACCTCAAGGGCAGCCGCGACCTGATGCAGCTGGCCGGCGGCCCGCTGGCCATCGCGCTCGGCGGCGAAGTGCGGCGCGAAAAGGCCGACTTCAACGTGAACCGCGATATCGCCGGCCAAGCCGCCAGTTCCGGCTTGTCCGGCTCGCTGTCGAAGAGCGGCGCGCGCACGATCCAGGCCGTCTTCGGCGAAATCAACTTGCCGCTGATCAAGGACCTGGAAGTGCAGCTGGCCGCCCGTTTCGACCATTACAGCGACGTGGGCAGCACCACCAATCCCAAGCTGGCCCTGCGCTACCAGGCCAGCAGCGCGCTGGTGCTGCGCGGCTCGGCCAGCACGGGTTTCCGCGCCCCCACCCTGTTTGAAAAGAATGCGCCGCCGTCGAAGAACGATACCAACGATAGCTATGACGACCCGATCTTGTGCCCCGGTGGCGTGCCGCAGCCCGGTGCCAATCCCTTGCGCGATTGCGACTTGCAGCAGTTCAAGCTACAAGGCGGCAATGAAAACCTGAAACCGGAAAAATCCACCACCTTCGCCTTCGGCCTGGTGCTCGAACCAGTGAAGGAAGTGACGGTGGCCATCGATTACTGGAACATCCATCTGAAGGACAAGATTGCATCCTTGCCCGAGCAATCGATCTTCGGCAACTACGAGAAATACAAGGCCTTGTTCCTGCGCAATCCCGACGGTTCGCCCTACGCCATTCTCGACCTGAACGACAACCTCGGTGAAGTGAAAACGGACGGCATCGATGTCAGCCTGAATGCGCGGCTGGGACGCGGCGCGTATGGCGATGTCAGCGTATCCGTCGATGGCACGTGGACCCGCAAGTACGACTACCAGAACGAGCGCGGCGGCGCCTTCATCGCCAACGTGGGCCGCTATGCGGACAACAATCCCGTGTTTCGCTGGAAGCATACGGCGGCGCTGAACTGGCGCAAGGGTAACTGGGGCGCCACCTTGTCGCAATCGTTCAAGTCCGGCTACACGGACCAGAATCTGGTCGCGCCGCCATACCGGCACGATGTGCCCTCGTACAGCCTGCTTGGACTGTCGGGCAGCTATGCGTGGAAAGGCTTGCTGCTGACGGCCGGCGTGAAGAACCTGCTGGACAAGGAGCCGCCGTTTTCGAACCAGGGCACCTTGTTCCAGAAAGGCTATGACCCGCGCTATACGGACCCGATCGGGCGCGCCTGGTACCTGCGCGGCAGCTATACGTTTTAAGGGGAGAAATTCAGATCGGCAAATAAAACAGGCAGCGCTGGCAACAGCGTACCAGCAACAGAAAAGCGGCGCCATCAGCGATGATGTGCGCCGTTTTATTTTACGCATCTGAGCAAGTCTGACAAGGGTTCGCGATACTTTATTACTGAAGGATTATAAAAAAAACAGGGAAATGTTGCATTTCGTCCAAAAAGTCCGCGCGAAATTGACAATCTGAATCGTGAATGTTTTGATGAGGGACCTGAAAATTTACAGAATTTTCATTGGTGGATTTTCAAAAAGGCAAATAAATTGTTGGTTAGCAACAAGTTATTTCAAAATAATTGCCGCCTTTATCACAATAACAAGGAATTTCAGATGATGATAGAAAATGTAATATCGCGGTCGCTGCGCCTGATGTTTGCAGGCGGCATGGCCCTGAGCATGCACGCCGCGTATGCACAAGAAACAACAGATGGCACCATGCAGCGCGTGGAAGTCACCGGTTCGAGCATCAAGCGCATCGCTTCCGAAGCGTCGCTGCCGGTGCAATCGTTCAACCAGAAAGACATCAAGAAAACTGGCGTCAGCACGGTCACCGATTTCATCCAGCAAATCCCCGCGATGCAGGGCTTCTCCGTGGCCGCCGATTCGGTGGGCGGCGGCGGTGGCGGCGTCACCACGGCATCGATCCACGATATCGGTGCAGCCTACACGCTGGTGCTGCTGAACGGCCGCCGCATTGCGCCGTCCAATTCGGGCACCACCATCGACCTGAACTCGATTCCGCTGTCGGCCATCGAACGCGTGGAAGTGCTGACCGACGGCGCCTCGGCCCTGTATGGCGCCGACGCCATCGCCGGCGTGGTCAACTTCATCCTGAAAAAAGGCGCATCGCCGCTGGAAATCAACGCCAAGTACTCGCGTCCTGAAGAATCGGGCGGCGCCAGCAACTCGTTCTCGATCAGCAAGGGCTTCGGCGACATCGACGACGACGGTTACAGCATCTTCGTGTCGGCCAGCCATGACGAGCAAAAATCGCTGAAAGCATCACAGCGCAGCTTCGCCAAGAGCGGCATCATCAATTTCACGGACCCGAAAAACGGCCAGAAATTGCAGTTCATCAATGGGTCCTCGCGCTCCGCGCCAGCCAACGCCACCGTCGATTACAACGCCATCGACCCGGCCACGGGCAAGACCGTCAGCAAGTCCGTCAACCTGAATCCCTATGCGCTGGCCAACGGCGGCAAATGCGCCGCCAGCAATATGGACTTCTATGGCGACGGCAACTGCTATTTCGATTCGCCATCGACCATCGAAATCAATCCGGAATCGAAGCGCGACTCGCTGTTCAGCTCCGGTAGCGTCAAGCTGGGCAATACAGGCTTCCAGGGCTTCTATGACCTGGCCTACACGGAAGCGCGCATCATCGCCAGCATCGCGCCGTATCCGGCCGACTTCTCGGTCCCCGTCGGCTCGCCGCTGTTCAATAAATACCTGGCACCGGGGCTGACGCCGGAGCAACTGGCCAACGCCACGGGCGCCATCGCCAAATACCGCCTGTCGGAAATGGGCAACCGCGTATATGACTATGGCACCAAGGCCACCCACATCGTCGCCGGCATCGATGGCAACGCGTTCGGCTGGGATATCAACTCGGCGGTGACGTACTCGAAAAACAAGCAGACGCAAGACTACGTCAGCGGCTTCCCGCTGTCGGACAAGTTTGACGCGCAAGTGGCTGCCGGCAATATCGACCCATTCGCCTACCCCGTCGGCAGCATGCCCGATTCCATGCGCCAGGCCCTGCTGGGCACCGGCTTCAGCGGCACCTACAACACGCAGACCGTGGAAATGAAGGGCATCGACGGCCGCGCTTCGCGTCCTGTCTTCTCGCTGCCAGGCGGCACCGCGATGCTGGGTATCGGCGCCGACTACCGCAATACCTCGTACAAGGTGCAACAGGCGGACGTCGCCAAGCAGGCGCAGATCCTGTTTGACAATCAGCAAGTCGACAGCGAATACGCACGCGACAACGCCGGCGCGTATGCCGAACTGATGCTGCCGATCTCGAAGAAGCTGGAAATGACGGGCTCGCTGCGTTATGACCAGATCGGCTCCATCGATGACAAGCTGACGGGCAAGACGGTTGGCAAGAAAGAAAACGCCACCACCTGGAAAGTCAGCGGCAAATACTCGGCCGCCAAGAATCTGATGTTCCGCGCTGCTGCCGGCACCGGCTTCCGCGCCGCCAGCATGCAGGAAATCGCTGGTCCATTGGAAGACTGGGGTGTTACCGGTGGCAACTATCAATGCCCGCTGACTGCAGCCAACGGCATGGGCGGCCATCCGCTGGCCAGCTACTGCAGTGGCGTGGGACGCCAGCAGTTTGAAGCCTTCCAGGGTGGCAATCCTGACCTGAAGCCGGAAACGTCGAAACAGTGGAGCATCGGCACCGTCTTCGAACCGATCGATAGCCTGTCGATGTCGTTCGACCTGTGGAACGTGGAAATCCGCGATCAGGTGACGGCCGTGTCGGAAGGCCTGATCTTCAACGATCCAGCCAAGTACGCCAACCTGTTCACCACCAAGCACATCAGCTCGACGGGCAAGGATGTGCTGGCCATCAAACTGCTGCCTATCAACATCGGCAAAGTGGAAAACCGCGGTATCGACTACGACTTCACCCACAAGATGAAGCTGCTGGACGGTCGCCTGACGAGCCGCCTGATGGGTACCTACCTGCTGCGTTCGCGCTACACGACGCCAGGCACCGATGATCAATGGGAAACCAGCCTGAACCGCTACGGTTCGAACGACAAGGTCAGCTTCCGCAACATCATCCGCGCCAGCACCACGTATGAGACGGCCAAGTTCACGCATACGCTAAGCGCCAGCTACCGCAACGGCTACACGGACAAGGAACAGACGGCGGACGACTGCGCCGTCATCGTGGCCGGCAGCCCTGGCGAATGCTATGGCATCCAGCTGGAAGTGCCAAGCTACACCACGTTCGACTTCCAGACGGCTTACCGTCCTTTGAAGAACGTGGAAATCACGGGCGGCATCCTGAACCTGTTCGACCGCAACCCGCCGTTCACACTGCGCAACACGGGTTCGCATCAAGTGGGCTACAACCCATCGTACTCGAGCGCCCTGGGCCGCCAGTTCTACCTGAGCGGTTCCTACAAGTTCTAAGCTGATTGCATCTGCTCTCGGCTGAAAACTGAAAAAGCCCGGAAAGCTTAGCTTTCCGGGCTTTTTTTCATGCTGCGCGCCACGTTATTCCGCGTCGCCCTGCAAGCGGCGCTGCTTGACGGCCGCCGCCAGGTTTTCCAGCACGGCCACGCTGGCGCTCCAGTCGATGCAGCCATCCGTGACAGACTGGCCATAGATCAATTCCTTGCCCGGGATCAAATCCTGGCGTCCCGCCACCAGGTGCGATTCCACCATCACGCCAACGATGCGGCCATCGCCCGCCGCCACCTGGCTGGCGATGTCGGCGCACACGGGGATCTGGTTTTCCGGTTTTTTCGAGCTGTTCGCATGCGAGGCGTCGATCATCAGGCGCGCCGCCAGGCCTTGTGCCGCGATGGCCTTGCACGCCTCGTCCACGCTGGCCGCGTCATAGTTCGGGGTTTTCCCGCCGCGCAAGATGATGTGGCAATCCTCGTTGCCGTTGGTCGAGACGATGGCCGAGTGGCCGCCCTTCGTGACGGAAAGAAAATGGTGCGGCTGCGAGGCGGCCTTGATGGCTTCCACGGCGATCTTCACATTGCCGTCCGTGCCATTCTTGAAGCCGACCGGACAGGACAGCCCCGACGCCAGCTCGCGGTGCACCTGCGATTCCGTCGTGCGCGCGCCGATGGCGCCCCAGCTGATCAGGTCGGCGATGTATTGCGGGCTGATCACGTCGAGGAACTCGGTGCCAGCCGGCAAACCCAGCTCATTGATATCGCGCAACAGTTCGCGCGCCATGCGCAAGCCGTCGTTGATGCGGAAGCTGTTGTCCATGTACGGATCGTTGATCAGGCCCTTCCATCCCACCGTGGTGCGCGGCTTCTCGAAGTACACGCGCATGACGATTTCCAGTTCGCCCGCGAAACGCGCGCGCTCCTTGACCAGCAGACGCGCATATTCCATGGCCGCCTTGGTATCGTGGATGGAGCAAGGCCCGATCACCACCATCAGGCGGTCGTCCTGGCCATGCAGGATACGGTGCAGGGCAATGCGGGCGCTGGCAGCGGTCTGTTCGGCTTGCTCCGAGCAGGCAAATTCGCGGATCAGGTGGGACGGCGGGGTCAATTCCTTCATTTCGCGAATACGCAAATCATCGGTGCGGGGCATCATTTTCTCCAAAATTTAAGGATGGGTAAAACATCTGGGTAAAAAAAAACCGCCATGAGTGGCGGTTTTTTAGAATTTGCTGGGATCTCGTTTTGCTGCTACGTGAACCGACCGCTACTCCACCGCCTTTGGGTTGGAATTGCTAAAGTAAAAATAAGCGGTAAAAAAGTGGCGAGCGAACATGCGAGTCATCCGTAAGTGATGAACGACTATAAACCTAAATTGCAAGGGTTGGCAAGCATATTTGTCGGCAAAGCCGCATACCACCGTCCTTTTACACTGCACAACACGCAAAAAAGCATAAAAAGTTGCGCGCTATGACTCTCGCTGTGCATCTGCGCTGTGACTCTGCATACCGGACGCCACCGCTGTGTCCGTCGTGGCAACCACGCCACGCCAGCCATTCTATCGACTAGAAGCGGGGCACTACTTGATCTAGATCAATTCCAGCGTCGCGGGACGGAGAAAACTCAAGGACGTATCGATGACCTTTGACTGCCTGACCTTTCCGGAGAACCGCATGATCCCGACACCATCCTTACAGTCCACCACCTTTTCACCACCCAGACTGGGCCTGGCACTGGCCAGTGCGCTGCTGAGTCTACCCGTCCTGGCGCAGGATGCCGCGCCGATTGCCCGCGTGGAAATCACCGGCTCGAACATCCGCCGCGCGCAGGCGGAAACGGCTTCGGCCGTACAAACCCTGAACGCGGCCGACATTGAAAAGTCGGGCAAGTCCAGCGTGGCCGAACTGCTGCAGACCCTGGCCGTCGACAACCAGGGTTCCGTGCCCACGTCCTTCGGCAACGGCTTTGCCGCCGGCGCTTCCGGCGTGTCGCTGCGGGGCCTGGGCACGGCCTCGACCCTGGTCTTGCTGAATGGCCGCAGGGTGGCGCCGTATGGCCTGGCCGACGATGGCCAGAAAGTGTTTGCCGACCTGAACATCATTCCCCTGGAAGCGGTGGAACGGGTGGAAATCCTCAAGGATGGCGCCTCGGCCATCTACGGTTCGGACGCCATCGCCGGCGTGGTCAACGTGATCCTGCGGCGCGACTACCAGGGCACGGCCATCAAGGGCAATTACGGCAAGACCAAGGAATGGGACGGGCGCGACGCGCGCGCCGCCATCACGCACGGCTTCGGCGACATCGACAGCGACCGCTACAACGTGCTGCTGAATCTCGAATACAGCGAAAAGGCCGCCATCTGGAACCGCGACCGGGCCGGGCGGGGGGCCGTCGGCCGCAGCGACTTGCGCGACCTGGGCTTCAGCGCGCAGGAGTCGCTCAGCGGCGCGGGTGCCATCACCACCAACAATGCGGCCGGCAGCGCCGTCAACGGCAATGTGCGCAATCCCGACACGCTCGACTACTACAACCGCGGCAATCTCGCCGGCGCGGGTTTTACGCGCGCCTTCCCCGGCGCCGCCTGCGGCAACTTCACCACGCATCCGCAAGGCGACCCGGGCGGCGGCTGCCTGACCGATGCTGCGCAACAATACGGCCAGATCCAGCCGAAACAGAAGAACATCAATTTCTTTGGCCGCGCCGCCTGGCAACTGACGCCAGCGTTGCAGACGTATACCGAATTGAACGTATATCACAGCGAATCGCACTCGGCCACCACGCCGTCCACGGTCAGCGGCTCGGTCGGCTACCCGGGCGGCCCTGTCAGCAATGCGGGCGTGTCGCTCGGTGCCGCCCACCCGGACAATCCGTATTTCGGCACGGCGGCGCGGCTGCGCTACCTGGCCGCCGACGTGGGGCCGCGCCTGTCGGAAGTCAATTCCACCTTCACGCGCTTTGTCGCCGGCATCAAGGGCGCGGTGGCGGGCTGGGATATCGACAGCGCCTTGCTGTACTCGCAGAACAAGGTGTCGAACGACTTGAACGGCTACCTGCAGCGCGACGTCGCCTTCGCCCTGCTCAACCCGACTGCCGCGAATGTGGCGGCGGCCAGCCTGAACCCCGCGTATGCAGCCCTGCCGGCCGGCAGCCTGTGGCGCATCGCGGAAAACGCGAGCCTCAACTCAGCCGAGCTGTACGCGGCCCTGTCGCCGCGCATTTCCAACGATGCCAAGACGCATATCGCGCAGATCGACTTCAAGGCCAGCCGCGAGGTGGCCAAGCTGGACGGCGGCGGCCTGGGCGTGGCCGTGGGCGCCGAATTCCGCCACGAATCGACGGAACTGAAACCTACCACGGGCACGGAGCGGGGCAATATCATTGGCCTCGGCTATTCCGCCTACAAGGGCAGCCGCAATGCCTCGGCCATCTATGCCGAGGTGCTGGCGCCCGTGCTGAAAACCGTGGAACTGTCGGGCGCCCTGCGCGCCGACCATTTCACTGACGTGGGCAATTCCTATACACCGAAAGCGGGCGTGAAATGGACGCCCGTGCGCGAACTGGCCCTGCGCGGCACCTTCGCCAAGGGCTTCCGCGCCCCCAGTGCGGCGGAAAACGGCGTCGGCGGCCTGGCCGCGTTTTCCACCGCCAGCGATCCGCTGCGCTGCGGGCTCGGCGTGGAGGTGGCTTGCGATCCCGCCTCCATCGCCGTCATCACGTCGCCCAATCCCAAGTTGTCGCCCGAGCGTTCGCGCAGCTATTCCGTGGGCGCCGTGTGGGACCCGCTGCCGCGCACCAGTATTTCCGTGGATCTGTGGCAAATCCGCCGCAAGAATGAAATCAACCAGGAGCAAACGGACACCGCCATCGCCGAAGGCCATGTGGCACGCGACCCTTCGACGGCCACGGGCATCGCCGGCGATCCGGGTGCCATCACGGCCGTGCTGGCCAATTATGTGAATTCGGCGCAAACGACGGTGCGCGGCATCGATATCGACGCGCGCCAGCGCTTCAGCCTGGGCAACGACTATGGCAGCCTGGTGTTTGACCTGAAATGGACGCACTTGTACAAATGGCTGCGCACGGAGCAGGATGGCACGCAGCGCGATTTTGCCGGCACGCATGGCAATTGCGATGTGTCCAACTGCATGGGCACGCCGGACGACCGCATCAACCTGGGTGCCACCTGGGAGCGCCAGAACTGGCGGGTCACGGCCAACGTCAACTACCGCGCGCCGCTCGACAACGTGCTGTTCAAGAATGACCCGGACGGCTGCGCCACGCATTTCGCCGACGGCACGGATGCCCCTCGCGGCTGCCGCATCGCCTCGTTCACCACGGTGGACCTGACGGCCCGCTGGCTGGCCACGCCCAAGCTGGAAGTGTTTGCAACGGTGCAAAACCTGTTCGACAAGATCGCCCCGCTCGATCCGCTCACGTATGGCGCCACGGGCTACAACCCGCTCGACTACGCGGGCGCGGCGGGACGCTTCATCAGCGCGGGGGTGAAGTACAAATTCTGAATTTCGTCATATTTTCAACGTATCAGGCGTTTCAGGAACCGTAGAGAGCAAGCCCAATATTGGGTTGAGTAGCGCAGCTGTACTTCAGGTACAGCGAGCAACGCAAACTCAAGAGTGGGCTGCGCAGTAGGTTCCTGAAATGGCGATCTAAGCCGTCCCGCCGACCGTGATGCCATCCAGGCGCAAGGTCGGCTGTCCCACGCCCACGGGCACGCTTTGCCCCTCCTTGCCGCACACGCCCACACCCGAATCGAGGCGCATGTCGTTGCCGATCATGGAAACGCGGTTGAGCACGTCCGGGCCGTTGCCGATCAGGGTCGCCCCTTTCACCGGGTAGCTGAGCTTGCCGTTTTCAATCATGTACGCTTCGCTGGCCGAGAAGACGAACTTGCCGTTCGTGATGTCGACCTGGCCGCCGCCGAAGTTGACGGCGTACAAACCGTTCTTGACGGACGCGAGGATTTCGCCCGGGTCCTTGTCGCCGCCCTGCATATATGTATTCGTCATGCGCGGCATGGGCAGGTGGGCGAACGATTCGCGGCGCGCATTGCCCGTCACGGGCATCTTCATCAGGCGCGCATTCATGGTGTCCTGGATGTAACCCTTCAGGATGCCGTCCTCGATCAGGGTGGTGCACTGCGTCGGGTTACCCTCGTCATCGATATTCAGCGAGCCGCGCCGGCCCGCCAGGGTGCCGTCATCGACCACGGTGACGCCCTTGGCGGCCACGCGTTCGCCGATGCGGCCCGAAAACGCGGACGAACCCTTGCGGTTGAAATCGCCTTCCAGGCCGTGGCCGATCGCTTCGTGCAGCAGGATGCCGGGCCAGCCCGGTCCCAGCACGATGGTCATGGGGCCGGCGGGCGCCGGGCGCGCTTCCAGGTTCACCAGGGCCGAATTGACGGCGTCCGTTGCGTATTGTTCCAGCACGGCATCGCTGAAATAGTCATAGCTGAAACGCCCGCCGCCGCCGGCCGAGCCCGTTTCGCGGCGGCCATTCTGTTCCGCGATCACCGTCAGCGAGACGCGCACCAGCGGGCGGATGTCGGCCGCCAGCACGCCATCGCTGCGCAGCACCAGCACCACGTCGTATTCGCCGGCCAGGCCCGCCATCACTTGCACCACTCTGGGATCTTTCGCCCGCGCCATCTTTTCCACGCGTTCCAGCAATTGCACCTTGGCCGTGGCATCCAGCGAGGCGAGCGGATCGTTGGGCAGGTACAAGGAACGGCCACCCTGCGCAAGCATCTGGCCCGCGATCTTGATTTTGCCGCTACCTGCCCGCGCGATGGTACGCGTGGCCGCAGCCGCTTCCAGCAGGGCCCGCTCGGAAATATCGTCGGAGTACGCAAAGGCCGTCTTGTCGCCAGACACGGCACGCACGCCCACACCCTGGTCGATGGAAAAACTGCCCGTCTTGACGATGCCCTCTTCCAGGCTCCAGCCTTCGCTCTTGGTCGACTGGAAGTACAGGTCGGCATAGTCGACCTTGTGCGTAAACATCGTGCCCAGGGCTTTCAACAGCTTGTCTTCATCCAGGCCGAACGGCGTGAGCAGGATATCGCGCGCAACCGCCAGGCTAGACAGATTGGGTTCAAATGGGATCATGGTTCTTTCTCACAATTCAATTCACATGGTGCGGTGCGCCAGGGCGGGCAGCGACTCGCGCACGCCGGCCAGGAACACCAGGTCGATCTCGCCGCTGACCACACCCTCGCCTTCGGGCAGCACGGCTTTCACTTCGCCCCACGGGTCGATCAGCATGCTGTGGCCCCAGGTACGGCGGCCGTTCGGATGCAAGCCGCCCTGCGCCGAGGCCAGCACATAGCACTGGTTTTCGATGGCGCGCGCGCGCAGCAGCACTTCCCAGTGGGCGCTGCCCGTCGTATGGGTAAACGCGGCCGGCACGACAATCAGCGCGCAATCGCCCATGGCGCGGTACAGCTCGGGAAAGCGCAGGTCATAGCAGATGGACAGGCCGACCCGACCGAACGGCGTCTCGATCGAGCGCACCTGCGCGCCCGGCACGATGGTGCGCGATTCATTGTACGACTCGGTGCCGCGCGTAAAGCCGAACAGGTGGATCTTGTCGTAGCGCCCGGCCGGCGCGCCTTGCGGGTCGTACACCAGCGTCGTATTGAGTACCTTGCCCTCCTCACCGGAAATCAGGGGCAAGGTGCCGCCGATCAGCCAGATGCCGTGCTGGCGGGCCATCTGCGCCATGCCATCCTGGATCGGTCCGCTGCCGGGCTGTTCCGCATGGGCCAGCTTGTCCGTTTCCTGCTTGCCCATGATGGCCCAGTATTCGGGCAGCACCACCAGCTGCGCGCCACCGGCGGCGGCCTGCGCCACGAGCCGGCGCGCCGTGGCCAGGTTGTCTTCCACGGAGGGCGAGGAAATCATTTGTACTGCTGCGACTGTATGCATCATTGCCACCTCTTATCCATTCGAACGCCTCGCCTATTTCGCCACGGCCTCCACGGCTGCAGCGGCAGGCACGGCGACAGGTTCCAATTTACCACCATCGAGCTTGGTCACGACGGGCGATTTCCACGGGCCGGCGATCTGCATGTGGTAAGTGAGCGCCTTCATCACGGGAGCGCGCAGGAACAATTGCGCCAGGAAGCTGCCCAGGCCGATGACGGGATTGACGGCCAGCGCGTACACGAGCGGCCCCGTGCCCAGGTTAAATTCGGGGATCACCACCACGTGCAAATTCGTCGTTTCATTGGCGATATCGGCCGTGCCATCCATCAGCACGGTGGCCGCCACGCCATGCATCTTGAGGTTGTCCGTGGTCACGACGCCGCGCTTGATGCTGGCGTTGGCCGTGATGCCGTCGAAGGCCAGGCCTTCGGAAAACACGTCGTGGAAATCGAGTTTCAGCAAACGGGGCAAGGCTTGCAGGCTGAGCACGCCCAACAGCTTGGCCGCGCCCGGATCCTGCTTGAGGAACTGGCCCGATTCCACGTTCATCTCGATCTGCCCTGACAAGGTGGGAATGTCGAGCGAATACGGCAAGCCATTCCAGGCGATGTCACCGCTCAGGCGGCCCTTGCCGCGACGCACCGTATCGGCAAAGCCGAAGCGGTCGAGCAACTTGCCTGCATCGACGATATCGAGGCCAAAACGCAGGCTGGTCGTGCTTTGCCCATCCTTGATGATCCATTTGCCATTGCCGCTCAGCGCGCCATCGGGGTTCGACAGCTGCAGCTTGCCCACGCGCCATTCTCTCCCGCCCGCCGCCATGGTGTTATAGGCCTGCAATTCCAGCCGGCCGATCTTCTTGTTGAACAGTTCAAATTGCTCGGCGACGATATCGAGCGAAGGGATCGACTGGGCGCCACTTTTTGCTTCCAACAGATTCTTCACGTCGTTGGCGGCCGACTCGGGAATGATCAGCGACGACAGGCGCGCCGTCATCTTGCCCAGGCCGGACGGCGTTTCCAGCCACGTCACATAGCCGGACACCTGCTTCGCGTCAATATTGGCTTGCCACACATCCTTTTGATGGGTGGCGCCCACGACCACGTTTTCCAGCTTGCGCTCGCCCAGCATCAGTTCGCTGGCACGGGCCGCCATCATGTCCGGCACCACGTATTGCGCAATATCGGGCGCATCGTCGGCGGCACCGCTGTCGGCGGGGGCCGTGCCGCTGCCGGCGATTTCACTGCCGGCGGCAATCCAGCTGTCCACGTCCAGGGTTTTCATGTTGACGTTGAACATCATGCCGCTGTCCGGTTCCGGCGCCGGCACATTCACGCCGATGCCGCCGCGCACCAGGCGCCAGGCATCCTTGCCCTGCTTCTGGCGCTGGTAGCGGGCAGCGATGCCGGAACCCAGCGCGATGCGGATATCGTCCGTGCGCAAGCCCGCGCCGTTGGCCGCATTGCCCGTCAGGGTGAATTTCACGGGCAGGCTGTCGCCGGCCGGCTTTTTCAGGGGGGCGGGGAAATCCAGACCCAGGCCCGTCAGCGGCGACTCGACATTGACGACCACCTGGTGGTCGCGCGCCGTGATCAGGCCGCTGTAACGGGCGCCGCCATTCAAATGTTTCGCCAGGCGCTGCAGCACGGGCGCCGGATAGGTCTTGCGCAAGCCGTCGATCGTCATGTTGCCGGCCAATTTCACCTGGATGGAACTGTCCGGCTGCGTACCGCCCGAAATGGCCAGCGGCCCGCCCAGCAGGCTGCCATTCAAGCCATTCAGGTTGACGCCTTTTTCGTTGAATTCGATCTTGCCCTGCGTGCCGAGCACGGGCGGCATGTCGTGGAACAGCACCACGTCGTTGCCCGCCAGCTGCAAGCTGCCCTGCACGGTCGACTCGAGCATGCGCTCTGTCGGCAAGTGCAATTTGAGGGCCAGCTTGGCATTGCCCGTTGCCGTCGTTTCATCCGTGAAATGCTCGATCCAGCCGAGCACGGGGCTGGCCGTCACGTACTTGAGGAATTCCTGCATCGGGCCGGCCGCATTGCCCTCGATATCGAGCAAGGTGTCGAAGACGGTCAGGTCGGGGATCACGGCTTTGACATTCGTCAAGGCCACGCCGCCCGTGGTGGCCGTGTCGCCGCGGATTTCCATGCGCGCCCGCTCGAACACGAAACTGCCCTTGATCTTTTCCGCCTGCGGCCACAGCGGTGCCTTGCCGGCCAGGGGGCCGCTTTCCGCAAATTCGCCGGGCGCGTAATTCAGCGTGCCATTCTCGATCTTGCCCGCCACGCGGAAGTCGCCGCGGTTGCGCTGGGCCGGGGTGTCGGCCTTGAAGGGGAAATGTTCGAGTTCGCCGCGCAGGCGCAGGCTGACATCGCGCGCCACGCCGCCCTCCAATGCGCCCGTCAGCCAGTGGCGCAGGTGCTCGGGCGTTTGCAGCGGCAGATAGCGGCCGATGGTGTTGATCTGGAAGTTGTCGATCGTACCCGTCACATCCACCTGACCCAATTTGCTGCCGTCGAGCGGCAAACGCTGCGAACCATGCAAGGCGACCCGCATGCCTTGTTGATTAAAATCAAGCCTGTCCAGGTCAACTTGCAGCATATTGTCTGCTTGGAAAGCCCAGCGCGCCTCCATTTCGAATTGTTCGAACGGCAAGGCCGGCTCACTCAAGTAGGAGGCCAGTTGCAATACCAATCCCTGTGCATCGATATCGATCTTGCCGCCCTTGTCGCTGGCGTCGATACTGCCCGTCAAATGATCGAAACCGGGGATAGCCGGTGCGGCCGCCTGCGCAGGGCTGGTCGCGGTCTTCGCCACGGCCAGGCGCGCCGGCTGCGCATTCAGGCCCAGATCGATGAGCTTGCCACGCAAACGGTAGCTGGCCGGCGTCGCCATCTCGCCTTCCCATTGGGCAGAAAAATCCTGCAAACGCCCGCGCGGCGCCAGGGCGTCGAGGCGCTGGCGCTGCTGTTCACCCAGCGGCAGCTTGTCGGCCAATGCGGCCAGGGTCTGCAAATCGAGCGACTTGGCCGTGATTTCCGTACGCGCCGGCTTGCGCTTCGTGGCGGCAACAAAGCGTTCGGACAGGGTCGTGGGCGGCAGGCTGAGGCCATCGCGGGTTTCCACCGCAAAATTCGTCAACTCGACCTGGTGCCCATTCGCGCCAAAGGTGGGCTTGCCGTCCGGCACCTGCGCCGACAGCTCTTCTTTTGCCGAAATGCGCCCGCTGACCGACAGCAAGTCGAGCGGCGCGATATGTTCGCCCAGCTGCGCCTGCACATCCGTCAAGCCCACGTCGGCAGTGAAGCCGGCCAGGCGCGCGTGATCCAGGCTCAACCAGGCGCGCAAGGCGCCCTTGCCCTGGCTCAGTTCAAACGGATAGTCGAGATAGCGGCGCCAGGCGGCCAGGTCGGCATTTTTCAGGTCGGCGTACAGTTCCCCCTTCCACATCGACACATCCGAGATGCGCGTGCTGAAAGGCGGATGCGTGAAGTGGGCGCGCACATCGATGGGCGCGGCCAGGCTAGGGGGCGGCGTGGCCTGCAAGCCCAGCCGGTGGCTGCGCCAGCGGTTGCGCAACAGCACATTGACCTGCGATAAAGCCAGCTCGGGTGTGCCGCGCGCTTCGTCCGTCCAGCGCACCTTGCCGTCGCGAATGATGATGTCATGCTGCGACAGCAGCCAGTCGGCGCCCTTGCCATCGCTGCCTTGCGTGCTGTCGATCAATACCCCAGCTACGTACAGCTTGCCATCCTTGCTGCGCCGCACGTCCAGGTCGGGCCGCGTGATTTCCAGGGTAGTAAAGCGCACGGAGCCAAGCACGCTCCACCACGACACGGTAGCCGATATGCTCGGCAGGCTCAACGCCTGGCGGCCCGCCTGGTCGCGCAGGGTCACGTCGCCAAGGAAGAGATTCGGGCGTACGCCATGCCAGGAGGCATAAATGCGCGCAATGCTGACAGGGTTGCCCAGCGCGCGGCTGGCCGCCCGCTCGATATCGCCTTTGTAGTAATCGATATTCGGCAAGATCGCGTAGCGCAGGAATAAAAACAGCACGGCGAAGGCGAAGTACGCCAGCAATACCAGTTTAATGGTAAAACCCAACACATGGTGGGTGGCCAGGTTGGCCATGCGATAGGCGGCACGCAGCCGCTGCCAGCGCAGGGCCAATGGCACATGTTCTGTCACGCTTGCTTCTGGCGGTTTTTGCATCAATAAGCTAATAAACTGGCCCGGCGTCAAATAATGGCAAAAATCGTCTGCATTCGTGGTGCGCGCCTGCATCCTTGCGCTTGCGTCTGAGCAAAGCCTCCCTTACCATCGTCCGGAAGAGCACGCACTGCCGGCGGTATTGGGCCGGCGGCACAATTTTACCGCATCCCCCGCCGTTCGCAGCCAAGTTAAGCAAGAACATGCACGCAGCATCCACGAGACACTTACCGATACCATGAGCACACAGCCTTTGATCTCCGCCTCCCGTTTCTACCAGCGCTGGCTGGACGCCGCCCCCGAGCGCGCCGCGCAGGTGGCGCAACTGGTGCGCGCGCCGCTGGACGGGCTCGACTTTGCCGCCGAGTTGGCCGCCCAGGCGAACGCCGCCACGCCACCGCTGCCGCCCGAGCGGGCCATGCGCCGCCTGCGCAACCTGCTCGTCTGCGGCCTGATCGCGCGCGATCTTGGCGACCAGGCCGACTTGAACGAAGTCGTCACGGCCATGACGGGCTTTGCCGATTTCGCCATCCACACGCATGTGGACGCCATCATGGCCGAAATGGTGGCCCTGCACGGCATGCCTGTCGGCGAGGAGTCGGGCGAGGAGCAGGCCTTGATGGTATTGGCGATGGGCAAGCAAGGCGGCGGCGAACTGAATGTCTCGTCGGATATCGACCTGATCTTTGTCTACCCGGAAGATGGCGACACGCAAGTCACCGTGGCGGGCCAGCGCAGCCTGTCCAACCACGAGTTTTTCATTCGCATGGGCAAGAAACTGATCGCCGCCCTGGCCGAGATCACGCAAGACGGATTTACTTTCCGCGTGGACATGGCCTTGCGTCCGAACGGCAACTCGGGGCCGCTTGCCGCCAGCCTCAGCATGGTGGAACAGTACCTGATCGTTCAAGGGCGCGAATGGGAGCGCTACGCCTGGGTCAAGGCGCGCGCCGTAACGGGCAAGGCCGAGGATATCGCCTCGCTCGACGCCATCGTGCGCCCGTTTGTCTTCCGCCGCTACCTCGATTTCGGCGTCATCGATGCCATCCGCACCATGCACGGCCAGATCCGCGCCGAGGTCAACCGCCAGGAACGGCTGCACCCGGACCGCAGCAACAACGTCAAGCTGGGCCGCGGCGGCATCCGCGAAATCGAATTCCTCGCGCAAGTGTTTCAGTTGATACGGGGCGGGCGCGACGCCGAACTGCGCGAACGTTCCACGCGAGCCACCCTGCGCACGGTGGCAGACAAGGGCTTGCTGGAGCCGGCTATCGTGGAACAGTTGCTGGGTTCCTACACCTTCCTGCGCAACCTCGAACACCGGCTGCAATACCTGGACGATGCGCAAACCCACACCCTGCCCGCGAATGACGCCGACCGCCTGACCGTGGCGCAGATGATGGGCTTGCCCGACACGCCCACCCTGCTGGCCCAGCTGGAAGCACACCGCGTATTTGTCGCCGGCCAGTTTGACGAGATGTTCAGCGACAAGAGCAGCGGCGCGCCGCCGGCCGACACGGGCATCGACCCGCAAACGTCGAACGACTGCGCCGCGTCAGACCAACAGGAAGCCATCGAAGCGCGCTTTGCCGCCCTGGGCTTCCATGAGCCCGCCGCCTGCGCGCGCCGCCTGCTGGCCACGTGGCAGGCGCCGCGCTTGCAATCGTTGCCCGAGGCGAGCCGCACGCGTTTAGTGGCCCTCGTTAATTCCGCCCTGCCCCTGATCACCGATTGCTCCGTGTCCAACGGCAATGCCAGCCAGCTGGCCACCCTGGGCCGGCTGCTCGATTTCCTGGAAGCGATTGCGCGCCGCTCGGCCTATCTGTCGCTGCTGACGGAGTACCCGCATACGCTCGAGCGCGTCGTGCGCATGGTGTGCGCCAGCGGCTGGGCCGCCACCTTCCTCACGCAGCACCCGATCCTGCTCGACGAACTGCTCGATGAACGCATCCGCAACACGGTGCCGGACCCGGCCGCCCTGGCGCTCGACCTGCAGCGCCAGCTCGACGACGCGCCCGGCGACACGGAGCGGCAGATGGATATCCTGCGCGAAATGCACCATGCGCAGCTGTTCCAGTGCCTGGCGCAAGACCTGGCGGGCGACCTGAGCGTGGAAAAACTGGCCGACTACCTGTCGCAGCTGGCCGACATCATCGTCGCCGCGACCGTGCAAGCCGTCTGGCAAACCTTGCCGACGCGCCACCGCGACGTGCCGAAATTCGCCGTCATCGCGTACGGCAAGCTGGGCGGCAAGGAACTGGGCTATGTGTCCGACCTGGACGTCATTTTCCTCTTCGACGACGACGACCAGGAAGCGCCCGGCCTGTACGCCAAGCTGGCGCAACGTTTCATTACCTGGATGACCTCGCACACGTCGGCCGGCATCCTGTTCGATATCGACATCGCCCTGCGTCCCGACGGCGCCTCGGGCATGCTGGTTTCCAGCGTGCAGGCATTCGAGCGCTACCAGGGCAGCGCGGCCTGGGTGTGGGAACACCAGGCGCTCACGCGCGCGCGCTTTTGCGCCGGAGATACCACCATCGGCAAGCATTTTGAGCGCATCCGCGACACGATCTTGCGCAAGGAGCGCCCGGAAAACGGTCCGCTCAAGGGCGAAGTGGTGGCCATGCGCAAGAAGATGCTCGATGCGCATCCCCCCCGCCCGGGCAGCTTTGACTTGAAGCAGGATCCGGGCGGCATGATCGACATCGAGTTCATGGTGCAATACCTGGTGCTTCAGCATGCGGCGCAGTATCCGCAACTGACGGCCAACTCGGGCAATATCGCCCTGTTGCGCCTGTGCGGCGAACTGGGACTGATCGACGCCCAGCTGGCCGCCCTGGTCGCCGACGCCTACCGCACGCTGCGCAAGCTGCAGCACCAGTTGCGCCTGCAGGGGCAGGACCTGGCCCGCGTGGAACCGGAGCGCGTGCGCATGCATGCGGATAACGTCGTGCGCCTGTGGCAAGCCATCTTCGGCGCCGCAGCCTGAGGCCGGCCCGGGCATGCCGCTCCATTACCTGTCGCGCCTGAGCGGATCGGCGCGCGATACGCAAGCCAACCTGCAGCTGGGCTGCGTGCTGGCGCTGGTGGCGGGCGCCGTGAATGCGGGCGGCTTTCTCGCCATCGGCGGCTATACCTCGCACATGACGGGCATCGTCTCGGGCATGGCCGATGACCTGGCGCTGGGCAATATCACCGTGGCCCTGGCAGCGCTGGGAGCATGGCTGGCCTTTGTCAGCGGTGCGGCCGTCACGGCCATCATGGTGAACTGGGGCAAGCGGCGCCGGCTGCACAGCCAGTTTGCCGCCAGCCTGCTGCTGGAAGCAGCCTTGCTGTTGCTGTTCGGCTTGACGGGCAATTATCTGGCCGCCATGCCCGACGTGCTGGGCCCCGTCACCATCTTGCTGCTGTGCTTTGTGATGGGATTGCAAAACGCCATCATCACCAAGATTTCGGGCGCCGTCATCCGCACCACACATGTGACGGGCCTGTCCACCGATATCGGCATCGAACTGGGCAAGATGGCGTATTACAACCGGCGCCACCTGCCGGACCGGATGGTGAAGGTCAACCGCGGCAAGCTGAGAACGCACAGCCTGCTGATCGCCTGCTTCTTCATCGGCGGCGTCAGCGGCGCCCTGGCCTTCAAGCACATCGGTTTTCCCGCCGCCACCATCCTGCTCGCCGGCGTGCTGACCCTGCTGTCCGGCGTGCCCGTGCTGCGCGACTTGCGCCTGCTATGGCGCTTTTACCGGCGCCGCCTGCACGCCTGGCGTTAGCAGGAATATTTTTCTTTATAGCAATAAATTACTGATTTTAATGCTAATATTTTTCTGCGTCTGGCCGGTTCACCATGCCTGCCATGGCGGCCTTTTGATTTGACACCCTACCGTTGTCCAATTGTGAAAGCGAGAAAAATGATTTCCATTAAAAAAGCCCTGTTTGTCTTTGCCACTGCCGTCGGCATCGCCGCCTCGTTTGCTAGTAACGCGACCGAACATGCACGCAGACCGCCTGATACGTGCAACTATCTCTTGAACAGCTGCTATCAGGGCAATAACAATGACTGCGAACTCTGGTACGCGCAGTGCGCCAACGTCGACCCTGAGTAAGCGGACTAAAGCAACAGACGAAAAAAAACGCCCCGAAGGGCGTTTTTGCTTATGCGGTCAAAAGATTACTTGGCCGACATCAGTGCAACGGTGGTGTCGAGCATGCGGTTCGAGAAACCCCACTCGTTGTCGTACCACGACGATACTTTCACCAGGCGGCCCGACACTTTGGTCAGGGTCGAATCGAAGTTCGACGAAGCCGGGTTGTGGTTGAAGTCGATCGAGACCAGCGGTTCGGTCTGGTACGTCAGGATGCCTTCCAGCGCGCCTTCCGAAGCGGCTTTCATCAACGCGTTGACTTCTTCCACGGTGGTGTCGCGCTTGGCGATGAAGGACAGGTCGACCAGCGACACGTTGATGGTCGGCACGCGGATGGCGAAGCCGTCCAGCTTGCCATTCAGCTCAGGCAATACCAGGCCCACGGCGGCAGCGGCGCCCGTCTTGGTCGGGATCATGCTCATGGTGGCCGAACGGGCGCGGCGCAGGTCTTCATGCATCACGTCGGACAGCACCTGGTCGTTGGTGTAGGCGTGCACGGTGGTCATCAGGCCCGTTTCGATGCCGATGGCGTCGTTGAGCGGCTTGACCAGCGGTGCCAGGCAGTTGGTGGTGCACGAAGCGTTCGAGATGACGGTGTCGGTCGATTTCAGTACCGAGTGGTTGACGCCGAACACGACGGTTGCGTCGACATCCTTGCCGCCTGGTGCCGAAATGATGACTTTTTTCGCGCCGCCCTTCAAGTGAGCCGAAGCTTTCTCTTTGGTGGTGAAGAAGCCCGTGCATTCCAGCACGACGTCCACGCCCAGCTCGCCCCATGGGATTTCAGCCGGATTGCGCTGTGCGAATACGCGGATCGGATCGCCATTGACGATCATGTTGTCGCCTTCGACGGTGACCGTGCCCGGGAACTTGCCGTGCGCGGTGTCATAGCGGGTCAGGTGGGCGTTCGATTTGGCATCGCCCAGGTCGTTGATGGCAACGATCTGGATATCCTGTTTCTTGCCGCCTTCGTAGAAAGCGCGCAACACATTACGGCCGATGCGGCCGTAGCCATTGATTGCAACTTTGATCGTCATACTCTGCTCCTGATTAAAAAAGAAGGTACATGCACGCCCCTGGCAAGTACATCGCCAGGGCCGTTAGAAATCAATATTAGCCAGCGATAACGGCTTTGACCTTGGCCACGACGTTCTCGACCGTGAAGCCGAAGTGCTTGAACAGCACGCCGGCCGGAGCCGATTCGCCAAACGTGTCGATACCGACCACGGCGCCTTCCAGGCCCACGTATTTGTACCAGAAGCTGGTCACACCCGCTTCGATGGCCACGCGCGGCACGCCTTTCGTCAGCACGCTGGCCTTGTAGGCGGCGTCCTGACGATCATACACGTCGGTCGACGGCATCGACACCACGCGCACGTTGATGCCTTCGGCTGCCAGCGCGCTGGCGGCGGCGACAGCCAGTTCCACTTCGGAACCGGTGGCGATCAGGATCGCCTTGGCATCGACCACGTCGTTCAGCACATAGCCGCCGCGGTAGATGTTCTCGATCTGTTCGGCGCTACGCTCCTGGTACGGCAGGTTCTGGCGCGAGAAGATCAGGGTCGACGGGCCATCCTTGCGGCGCACGGCGGCGCCCCAGGCAGCGGCCGACTCGACGGTGTCGCATGGACGCCAGTTGTCCAGGTTCGGGATCAAACGCATCGACGAAACGTGCTCGACCGATTGGTGCGTCGGGCCGTCTTCGCCCAGGCCGATCGAATCGTGGGTGAACACGAAGATCGAACGCAGCTTCATCAGCGCGGCCATGCGCAGCGCATTGCGGCTGTAGTCGGAGAACGTCAGGAACGTGGCGCCGAACGGAATGTAGCCGCCGTGCAAGGTGATGCCGTTCATGATGGCGCTCATGCCGAATTCGCGCACGCCGTAGTTGATATGGTTGCCCGGCTGGCCCGAACGCACTGCCACGCACTCTTTCCAGTTGGTCAGGTTCGAACCGGTCAGGTCGGCCGAACCGCCGAGGAATTCCGGCAGGGACGAAGCCAGGGCCTGGATGGCGTTCTGGCTGGCCTTGCGGGTGGCGATGTTTTCTTTCTTTTCGACGCAGGAAGCGATGGCGGCCGACAGCGCCGTTTCAAACGCGGCTGGCAACTCGCCCTGCATGCGGCGCGACAATTCTGCAGCTTGCTGCGGGAATTCACGGCTGTAGGCGGCAAAGCGCTCGTTCCAGTCCGCTTCCAGCAAGGCACCTTGTTTCTTGGCATCCCAGGCCGCGTACACGTCGGCCGGCATCTCGAACGGGGCGGCATCCCAGCCGATGTATTCGCGTACGGCAGCGATTTCCTTGTCGCCCAGCGCGGCGCCGTGGACCTTGTCGCCGCCTTGCAGGTTCGGCGAACCCTTGCCGATGATGGTCTTGCAGCAGATCAGGGTTGGCTTCGATGCGGTCTTGGCGGCGGCGATGGCGGCAGCCACGGCGGCAACATCGTGGCCATCGACGGCGCGGATGACGTTCCAGCCGTACGCTTCGAAGCGGGCCGGGGTGTCGTCTGTGAACCAGCCTTCGACTTTGCCGTCGATGGAAATGCCGTTGTCATCGTACAGAGCGATCAGTTTGTTCAAGCCCAGGGTGCCGGCCAGCGCGCACACTTCGTGCGAAATACCTTCCATCAGGCAACCGTCGCCAACGAAAGCATAAGTGTAGTGGTTGACGATGTCGTAGCCAGGCTTGTTGAATTCAGCAGCCAGCAATTGCTCCGACAGGGCCATGCCGACGGCGTTGGCGATGCCCTGGCCCAGCGGGCCGGTAGTCGTCTCAATGCCTGGCGTGATATCGACTTCCGGGTGGCCCGGGGTTTTCGAATGCATCTGGCGGAAAGCCTTGATGTCATCCATCGACAGGTCGTAACCGGTCAGGTGCAGCAGCGCGTAATGCAGCATCGAGCCGTGGCCGTTCGACAACAGGAAACGGTCGCGGTTCTGCCATTTTGGATTCGCGGGATTGTGACGATAGTGACCACTCCACAGAGCAACTGCGATCTCGGCCATGCCCATCGGCATGCCTGGATGGCCGGAGTTGGCCTTTTGTACAGCGTCCATTGCCAGTGCGCGGATCGCATTGGCCATTTTGGTAGTCGGGAGCGTAGTTGTCATGATGGTGTGGGTCAGTCGCGAGTTTGGGATTCGTTTGCAACAGCACGGACAGGGAAGCCGGCTGCTTTCTGTGGTCAAGTATTTTACCAGACTGGGGGGGCGCAAATTAGAATTGCGGCGTACTGGCCAGCCAAATGGCTATACTTTGACGTCTTTCCACCCCACATATACCCCCGTTGAGGATTTGCATGCCGCGTTTTTTCTGCCCCCAGCCGCTCGTTGCCGGCACCACCATCGCCCTGCCGGAGGCTGTCGCCCACCATATCCAGGTCGTGCGCCTGGCGCCGGGCGATGTCATCACCCTATTCAATGGCGAAGGCGGCGAAGTGCAAGCGAGCCTGGTGACGGTTGCCAAGCGCAGCGTGACGGCTGAAATCCAGGCGCACATAGCGCGTGAAGCGGAGCTGCCGTATGCCGTGACCCTGGCGCAGGCGCTGCCGGAAGCATCCAAAATGGACTGGATCATCGAAAAAGCCATCGAACTGGGCGCGGCGGGCATCGTGCCGCTGTCGGCGCAGCGCTGCGTCGTGCGCTTGTCAAGCGAACGGGCCGAAAAAAAACTCGCGCATTGGCAAGGCATTATCGTTTCCGCTTCGGAACAATGCGGACGCAACCGCCTGGCGCAGCTGGCACCGCTGCAGGATTTCAATAGCTGGAGCAGCCAGCAAGACTTACATAAACGCATCATTTTGACGCCGCGCGCGGAGCAGTCGCTGGCCGACTGGGCCCGCCACCAGCCGCCGCAAGCCATCACCGTGATGGTAGGACCGGAAGGCGGATTTTCGGAAGCGGAAGAAAAGGCGGCCCTGGCCGCCGGCGCCATCGGCTTGGCGATGGGCCCGCGCATCCTGCGCACGGAAACGGCGGGCCTGACGGCACTGGCCACGCTGAGTGCCTTGTGGGGCGGGATGTAGGACGCCAGCGACGCCATCACAAAAAAGCCACCCGAAAAACCCGGGTGGCTTTTTATGCCAGACATGCAGGTCTGCCAGCGTGCTGACACGCCGGCAGGTACTGATTACATGAAGTGGTAGTTGGCACTGACGCGGAAATAACGGCCTTGACCATTATGCAGCTGGGTGTTGAAGCCTTCCACTGCGTAACGCGGATCGTATGGCGCTTTGATATCAAAGACGTTCTTGATATTGAACGACAGCGTCAAATCCTTGAAGCCCGTATACGAATAGGCCAGATTGGTCGTAGTCCAGCTCTTCACGCTGCAGTTGGTGATGTAGTTGCTGAACTTCGGCAAGCCACCCAGTTGATACGCGGTCGATGGCTGTCCCGAGCCATACTGGCAGTATGGCTTCTCGTAGAATACATCGTTGTCGCTGCGACGCAGCAACGATACGGCACCCACGAAATCAACCGAAGTGGTCAGCGAGTGATCACCACGCGTCCAATTGACCGATGCGCTAGCACGGTTCTTCGGATTGTCGCCAACCGACGTTGACCAGTCGGAAATGCCGCCAGCAGAACCCGAGGTGTCGGTCGCCACATCGCCTGGACGCTCGGCCCGCTTGAAGCTCATCAGATAGCTCCAGTTCACATTGGCAGTCAGACGGCCCATGTCACCCAGCGATTTGCGGAAGGCGACTTCAACGTCCACACCCTTCACCTCGGTGCTGCCCTGGTTCACATACGAACGGTTGACCTGATAGATCGGGCCGCTATTTGCGATAGGCTTGCCGCTGCCATCAACCAATTGGTTGGCCGCGCTATTGTCGCGCACCACGTTGGCGGGGTAGCGATCAGCATGGTCGATCATGTACTGTGCGCTGAACAAAGCGGTCTCATCAACCTTTTTGATACGATAGTAGTCGATCAGCACGTCGATATCTTTGGTCGGCGCGAGGATCAGGCCAAGCGAGTAGCTCTTCGACTTTTCAGGACGCAGGTCAGGCGTTGCCGACGACAGGCTGGAAATGCCCTTGGCGCAATCGCTCTTGTCCGCGCCAGGGACTGGATTGACACCGTCCGGGCAGCGCAGCGAATCGGTTACCGTCTGGAACGACTGCACACCGCCTGGCGACACTTGCGTCAGAGCAGGAGCACGGAAACCTTCCGCGTACGTGCTGCGAATGGCAACTTGATCGTTGACCGTCAGCTTGCCGCCCACTTTCGGGACAAAATTGCCTTTCAGGTTAGGGTATTTGTCGTAACGACCAGCAAAGTCCATCTCGAAATTCTTGGTCCACGGCGTACGCACTTCAAAGAAGGCGGAGCTAACGTTGCGGCGGCCGTCGGCAACCGAGTTGGCTAGGCCAATGATATCGCCGCGCTGTACTGCCAAGTCTGGTGTCAGACCGATTTTCTCTTGACGGAATTCAGCACCAAACGCCACGCCTACCTGGCCTCCGCCCAGCTGACCGAAGGCCGAGCTGGCCTTGGCGTCGATCTGACTTACTTGCGCGAAACCGCGGTTGGTCAGGTCGCGCGTGACGCTAGGATCGGCGTTGGCCTGGGCCAGGGTCCAGCCCTGGGTCATGACTTTTTCCAGGGTCGGACGATACAGCATGCCAAGCGTCTCTTCCTTGCGCTCGGCGCGGTTCCACAGGAAGCCGGTTTCCCAGTCCCACTCGCCGACGGTGCCGCGCAAGCCAGCCAGCAAACGGTAGGTTTCATTGGTATTGACTGCGCCACCATCCGCGCTGACACGGTAGCCGACCGCCGCGCGCTGCGTCGGGAACGGATTGTCAGGATGTCCGACCGGCAAAATCATCTGAAATTGCTGGGGAGCGCCATCCAGCAGGAAGACGGTCGTGGACGATGTGCCGCGGAATGCCGTAGGCGCACGCAGGTAGGTACGTTCCGAACGGCTATAGCCGGCCTCCGCAAACGCGGTCATGCTCGGCGTGATTTCATACGTGGCGCGCGACAGCACGTTGGCGTCCTTGCCTGCGCTTTGCACTTCCGAATAATCGTTGGCGTTAAAATTACAGAACGTACGACCCACCAGGGTATCGGTTGCTGTCAGATTGTGCAGTGCACGGTCGCCCGTGATCTGCTGCGAGGCAGGGCAATCCAGCCGATTCTTGACCAGATCGCGCAAGGCGTAGGTATTGGCGAAGTTCTTGCCGCCAGGCGTACGCTCGGCATAGAAAAATGGCGAGGTGCTCAGGCTGCTCGAAAACGGATTCAGGCGGGCGTTAATGTCCGCGTACATGCCTTTTTCGACGTCGTTGACGTTCTTGATCAGGGTGCTGTCACGCTTGGCGATATCAAAGCTGACAAAAGCGTTGAAACGGTCCTTGCCGAAGCCGAAGATACCACTGAGGTTTTGGCGGGCAAACTCGCCATCATCGTTGGCACTGACGCTGGCAGTCAGCTCAGCACCCGTGTAATTGGTCTTGGTAATAAAATTGACCACGCCGGCGATCGCGTCGGAACCATATACGGCCGAGGCACCATCCTTGAATACTTCAACGCGTTCGATGGCCGAAACAGGAATACTGTTCAAGTCATATACAGCCGATTTACCCTGGTTCGGATCGGCATACGCGGAGGCCGTGATGCGGCGGCCGTTCAGCAATACCAGCGTGGAAGAAGAGCCCAGGCCACGCAAGGAAGCCGTTGCCGCACCGCGCGAAAAACCACCATCAGTCACGTCAACCGAAGAGCCCGATCCAAAAGCGGGGATCGAGTGCAGCAGCTCGGCCACCGTATTGGCGCCCGTCGCAGCGATCTGCTTGGCATTCAGGGTCTGGATCGGCGACGAACCTTCTTTTTCGGAACGCTTGATGTTCGACCCTGTCACCAGGACTTTTTGCACAGCAGGTTCGGCGGATACTTCTTGCGCCATGACTACCATGTGGGACGATGCCAAGGTGAGCGCTACTGCGATGACACTGCGCTTCAATACAATTTTATTATCCAATTATTTTCTCCGTACAAGCCACTCTCACAGCCTGCTCTTATGCAACTGACTGTTGACCAAGGAAATTTTGGGTTCAATTTCCTTGGCAACCCGGTCTAGGTTCGCCGTTCACCTCCCGGCTTGTTTGCACAAAATGCGATAAACATTTTGCCTAGAAGACATATAAAAACATTTATCAGCATAAAGTGTCAAATATATGTAGAACAGTTACACTTAATTACAACAGTAAGGAAATTTTTCACATTTCAGAACGCAAAAACAGCGTGCCGACATGTGCGAGGAAGTGGTGCGGAGGGTAGGCGGCAGGAGACACAATGCAGATGACACAGACGCCAGGAGACGACTATCCAAACGAAAGTCATTGCAAGATCACAGTTGAGCACGGCAATGCAACATTGTCAATCCAGAACATATATCTGACATGACTATGCACATAAAACAACATTCTCATGGCATTTGTAGCAGGCGATTCCCTTCATCAGGCGTTTTCCGTTCGCCAGAAAAGTTATTGAACGCAACGTTGGGAGCATGACCGACCTGACGGTGACACGATCAAGAAAACGCCCCGCAAGCTTCGCAGCTTGCGGGGCGACAGAAACGCCTACGCTTGCCTGTGTATCCCAGCCTCCACCGGCTGACAACTGTCAACCAGAAAGGATGGAACTACATCAGAACTTGTGACTGTATTGAGCCGACAAACGCACGGTGCGCGGGTTCGAATACGCGTTGACCATGCCAGCCGTAGGGCTGACGGCAGTGCCGGCGGCGCTGGTGTTGTAGGCCTCGTCAATGGATTGCGCCACTTGACGGTTGGTTGCGTTCAGCACGTCGACTTTTAACACGATGCCTTTGATTTGCTCTGGCTTGTAGATGAAGTTCAAGTCCAGGCGCATTTCCGTTGGCAGTGTGCCGTATGCGCCACGGCCGTTCGGACCCGTTGGGCACAGGAAGAAGATCGAGCCGTATTGCGACAAGCCCAAGCCTTGTTGATCCATGGACGCCGGGATATTGCAAGTACGCGACATTGGACGGCCCGTTGCCACCAGCAAGTTGCCACCGACGCCGAACTGGCTCGTGAACTCATAGTAGCCGTAGGTTTTCAACTGGTGCGTACGGTTGTTCGGCAACAAGCCGCTGCCGTTGACCATCGTTTCCGGGAAGTCCCATCCCGAGCTGAAGCCCACGTCGGCCTGGCCGTTATCCGATTTGGTCTGGCCTTCCTGATTGCCTTCGCTGCGCGACCACGTGTAGTTCATCTTGCCATACCAGCCATTGCGCATCGGATGTTCCAGCATGAATTCCAGCGCCGTGTAGGTACGCTTGGCTTTTTCCGGGAAGCCTGCATCGGCAGCCGTAATCGTCACCGCGCGTTGCGCACCGTTTGGTCCCACAGGGATCATGAAGGTGTTGTCCTTGCCTGGATTGAACAGGGCGCCGTTCCAGCCATGGTCGTCGAAGTACTCTTTTTCAGCGCCCGTCAGCTTGGCGGAAATGGCGCGCGGATCCGAGTAGTCATCGATCGTGTTTTTCAGCTTACGATAGGTAAACTTGATGCCGCCGTTGAAATCAGGCGTCAGCGCCTTCTCGAAGCCCAGGTTGATCTCGTCCTGGAAGTGGGCCTTCAAGTTGGTTGCAGCCAATTCATTGGCGCGTTTTTCCTGGCCAAATTCATTGTTAGCCGACACGACATTGCTGATCGGGTTCAAGCCCAGCGGTGCACCGGTAGTTGGATTGACGCCGGTATAGGTGTAGAAGCGGTCGGTGTTCAGCGAAGCGCCAGCAAAACGTACGGCCATGTTGGCCGGCAATTGCATGAAGTAGCGGCCAGCCGTACCGAAGACTTTCAGGGAACCGTCGCCATACACATTCCAGGCCGCATTCAAGCGCGGCGCCAGCATGTTTTTCTGTTCCACGAAGGTTTCACCGATACCGTTCATATTCTTGAACGACTCATTGCGCAAGCCCAGGGTCACGACCAGGTTTTCGGTGGCTTGATAGCGGTCCTCGATGTATTGCGCCGACTGCTCGACGGTCGGGGTGGAGCCGCCGCGCTGCAGGTTTTCACGCACATAGTAACCTTGAGCGCCATAACCGCCACCAGCTGCCGGCGACATATTGTGGCCAGACAATACCGTGTTCGGATTGGTTTTCAGGTAAGTCCAGGTACCGCCGCCGGCCGCTTCCGTACCGTTCAGGGCATTGATCTTGTTGTGGTCAAGACCGCCGCGTATCGTATGCTGCTTGGCCAGTTTGTATTCCAGGTCCAGGCGATAACCGCGGTTGGTGTCTTGCGCACCGTCGCGCAACAGGGCCGAGCTGAAACCCTGCACCTGGCTAGGCTGGTAATTCACGCCTGGCACCTGGTTGTCCGGGGAGGCAACGACAGGACGCAAGCCTGGAATGTAGCCGAACGGATTTTGCTCGCGTTGCGTCTTGGCCTGGCCGATCAGGGCCTGCACGGTAAAATCGTCGGTCACATAGCTGGTCAGCTTGAGGATGTCGATATTGGAACCCTGGGCTGCCGCCAGCGCGGCGCCGGTGGCGTTGAGGAACAGCACACCTGCCGAATAGTTCTTGAATCTGGCGCCGCCGTTCTGCACATAGCCGCGCTGCTTGGTGTCGTAGTTGAAGCCGTAGTATTGATCGTTGACATTCGACTCGTCCGAAATATGCGTGTATTCGAGACGGTTGTTGTCGGTGATATTCCAGTCGATCTTGGCGATATAGCGCGGTACGTCGGATTTCTGTACCAGCCAGCCAGTCTGGTTATTCACCGTGCTGGTCGATGCCAGACGCGCCGTTTCGCGGTCCATCTTGGTAAATTCACCACCCAGATAGATGAACAGCTTGTCCTTGATCAGCGGGCCGCTGACATAGGCGTTGTAGACCTTCTCGGTCAGCTTGTCGCCTTCGCGGTAGTTGTAGATCTTGCCATCCGTCTTGGGATTGGCGCCCGTATTCGGGAACATGATGTTCTTGGCCTTGCCGCGCAGCGAATCCGGCGCGTAGGTAAAGCCGGCACCGAATTCCCAGTTATTCGTGCCGCTCTTGGTGGTGATATTGACCACGCCACCTGTCGAACGACCGAATTCGGCGCCGTAGCCGCCGGTAATGATTTGTGCTTCAGCAATCGAGCCGAAAGGCAGGGAAGAGTAGCCAACCTGATACAGGCTGTTGGTGACAGGGAAACCGTTGATGTACGCCGCATTTTCCGACGCGCTCGAGCCGCCAAAGCTGGCGGCGTTGTTGCCGTAGCGCGAGTCGGCGCGCGTGGTGCCGCCTGCCAGTTGCACGATGTTGGCAACCGTAGGCGCCAGTGGCAGGGTAGCCAGTTCGCGCGAATTGAAGGAGGAGCCGGAATTGGAACTGGTGACATCGATCGCGCGGCGGCGGCTCGTCACGTTCACGGTTTGCACTTGCTGCAGCGCCACTTCGCTTTCCTGGCCGATGCGCACTTCCACATCCTGAGTGCTGACGACGGAAGAGCCTTTCAGCAAGGTCACCTTGTAGTTGCCAACTGGCAGGGAGGTGATGCGGAAAGTACCACTTGCATCGGGCGAAATGGTCCGTTTGAAACCATTGTCAGAACCGACGATCTGCACCGACGCGCTGGCATCCGGCGCGATCTTGCCGATGATATTGCCCGTGGCATTCGACTGTGCCATTACCGCTGGAACAATCGCAACGCTCAATACCGATGCGCTGAAAGCGATCGTTAATGCACGTGCTATTACAGTTTTTCTCAACATGTCATTCCCTATTATTTATATGAGCGCAGTAATACTGCTTTGGTAAAGGAGTTTTTCACTCACGCTTATGCGTTTTTAAACGCTTTCTACTCTCATCGCCTTGCCATCCCGCCACACAAGACATCCTCTCGGTCTCCACTTTGCATACGCAAAATAAAACAGAATGGCACATCGGAACATATTGAATCGAACTGGTCAATAAAATTAGAGAAACTGTTATATTGACGCAACACTTCAATTTACCCAATAAATAGACACGGAAAAAGCGCCCTGGCTGAATGAAAACATTCGCGGACGATAATCAAACTTACTTGGAATGACTGCAAACAGTGGCTTTGCGCCAATGGAATTAGAAAACCGCTGGAAGAGCTCGCTATAAAAAAGATGAATACAAAGAGCCCGCAAAATAGATTAGGCGCAAGACGAAATCATTTTACGAGATGAGGCAGAATATATTGCATATCCACCTCGCAATAAACAAACATATTTTCTCAGGAATGGATCTATATAGAATAAATTCCTTATCATAGTCTCAAAATAGAATCCCGCCCCAATTGAGGAAACCGCAGCGGCAAAAGACAACGCTGCTCACTTCCTGGAATGAGGGCGAAACAAAGATACAGAATTGCGCCGACAAGAAACAAAACACTATCAAATCACACGCAATGGCAAGGCGTCAACAAAATCAGCTTGCCACAACAAAAAAGCAACACAAATTTACCTGAAAAATAAGGCTCGGATTTGCGCGCCCCAACAAGGAGCAGCGGACGCACCAGCAACGCACCGATTTGCACCAGTTTGTAGCAGCCAGAAAACAGCTCCAGGTCCCGCCATGGCATTGTGGCGACAATGCGCACAGACGGCACACGTGCCTTTGCACCCCAAAAAAAGCTCCTGTAAACGAAGCAGTGAGCGCTGTGGAGGTAAAATAGCGCCCGGATGCCCTCACGCGGCACCACACACTCTCCGCTAGATACGGAGCCCTGCATTTTTCGGATATTCACCATGCTGCGACTCAACGAAGTAAAACTCCCCCTTGAACACGACGAAGCGGCCCTGCCCGCCGCCATCCTGGCGCGCCTGGGCATAGCCGCCGCCGATTTGCTCAGCTTTACCGTCTTCAAACGCAGCTATGACGCGCGCAAGCGCAGCGCCGTGGTGTTGATTTACTCGCTGCACGTCGAAGTCAGGAACGAGGCCGCCGTGCTGGCGCGCCTGCAGCACGACGTGCACCTGATGCCCGCGCCCGACACCGACTACAAATTCGTCGCCGGCGGCGAACAGCTGGCCGGCCACACCAATGAACCGCGCCCCATCGTCATCGGCACGGGCCCCTGCGGCCTGTTTGTGGCGCTGATCCTGGCGCAGATGGGCTTGCGCCCCCTCATCCTGGAGCGGGGCAAGCAGGTGCGCGAACGCACGGTCGACACCTTCGGTTTCTGGCGCAAGCGCGAACTGAACCCGGAATCGAACGTGCAGTTCGGCGAAGGCGGCGCCGGCACCTTTTCCGACGGCAAGCTGTACAGCCAGATCAAGGACCCCAAGCACTACGGCCGCAAGGTCTTGACGGAATTCGTGAAGGCGGGCGCGCCTGAAGAAATCATGTACGTGAGCAAACCGCACATCGGCACCTTCCGCCTGGTCAAGATGGTGGAAGAAATGCGCGCCAATATCGAACGGCTGGGCGGCGAATACCGCTTCAGCAGCAAAGTGGTCGATCTCGACATCGTGCCGGGTGCCGATGGCGGCCAGGTGCGTGGCGTGATGCTGGACAATGGCGAAACCATCGCCAGCAACCACGTCGTGCTGGCCATCGGCCACAGCGCGCGCGACACCTTCGAGATGCTGCACCGCCGCGGCGTGTACATCGAAGCGAAACCGTTTTCGATCGGCTTCCGCGTGGAACACCCGCAATCCCTGATCGACAGCTGCCGCTTCGGCCCCAGCGCGGGCCACCCGATCCTGGGTGCGGCCGACTACAAGCTCGTGCACCACGCCAGCAATGGCCGTTCCGTCTACAGCTTCTGCATGTGCCCGGGCGGCACCGTGGTGGCGGCCGCTTCCGAACCGGGTCGCCTGGTGACGAACGGCATGAGCCAGTATTCGCGCAACGAGCGCAACGCCAACAGCGCCATCGTGGTC
Source organism: Janthinobacterium sp. SUN128 (assembly GCF_030587275.1). Classification (NCBI taxonomy): domain Bacteria; kingdom Pseudomonadati; phylum Pseudomonadota; class Betaproteobacteria; order Burkholderiales; family Oxalobacteraceae; genus Janthinobacterium; species Janthinobacterium sp. SUN128. Next base: position 494,631 of record NZ_JAPWHY010000002.1, read on the forward strand.
GGCATCACGCCGGCCGACTATCCGGGCGACCCGCTGGCCGGCATCGCCCTGCAACGCGAACTGGAAGAGCGCGCGTTTGCCCTGGGAGGCGGCAACTACGATGCGCCAGGGCAATTGGTCGGCGACTTCGTCGCAGGCCGCGCCTCGACCGAATTTGGCAGCGTGGTGCCATCGTACAAGCCGGCCGTACACTTGACGGACCTGGCCCCTTCGCTGCCCGAATACGCGATCACGGCCCTGCGCGAAGCGTTTCCGGCGTTCAACAAACAGATCAAGGGCTATTACAAGGCCGACGCCGTGCTGACGGGCGTGGAAACGCGCACCTCTTCGCCGATCCGCATCAAGCGCCGCGACGACGACCTGCAAAGCCTGAATACACGGGGACTGTTCCCTGCGGGCGAAGGCGCCGGCTATGCGGGCGGCATCCTGTCGGCGGCCGTCGATGGCATCAAGGTGGCTGAAGCGGTGGCCCTGTCGATGGCGGCGCGCGGCTAAGCACGCTGTCCCCGCCCTGCAGCGTGACGAAAAAAAACCGGCACCATGTGCCGGTTTTTTTTACGCCTGCGCGCTGTTTAAAACTTGTACGAGGCATTCAGGTAGCCAGTGCGGCCGCGCGGATCGTAGTAGCGGTCGTCATAGCCGAATTGCTGGCCGCGGTTCGCGCCGGACGTCGATGGCACGAATGGCGGGCTCTTGTCGGTCAGGTTCAGCACGCCTGCGGTGAGGACCCAGCTCTTGCTGGGCGTCCATACCGTTTGCCAGTCAAGCGTCGAATAGAAGCCCACTTTCATGCGGATCTTTTCCTGGCCCGTCACTGCGCCCGAAGCGTCAAGCACGTCGACCGACGTTTCCTGGTCCTTGTAGCCGGACAGGAAGTTGACCGTCAGCGAATTGGCCCAGTTGCCCGTTTTCAGGGTATTCGTCCACTGGCCGCGCGTGCGGAAAGTCACCGTGCCCAGATCGGCGAAGTTGCCCAGTGCCGAATAATATTGGCCATCGCGTTCCAGCTGCACATCCTCGCGCAGCATCTGCGTCGCGTTCAGCTGCGACGTGAACAGGCCGATGCCGGAGCGGTAACGGGCGCTGACGTCGATATCGACACCGGTGGCAAACGATTTACCGAGGTTCTGGTTATCCGCCAGGAAGGCCAGGTAGGTCGTCCCCGTGCCCACGTCCTTGTTGACGCCCCAGGATTTCGGGAAGTTGGCCGGATTGGCGAATACCAGCTGTTCCGTCAGCTGGCCGAAGGAATCGCGGATCTGCACATGCCACAGGTCGGCGCCCAGGGTGATGGCGCTGATCGGCTCGTAACGGAAACCGATGGTCGCCTGTTTCGATTTCTCGGGCTGCAAGTCGCGGTTGCCGCCGGCCAGCTGATCGTACTGGCGATTGCCTGGCTGGCATTGTGCATTCAGACGCGTGGCGATGGCTTGCAAGGCTGGCGAGCACGTGTACTTGTCGCTGGTGACACCATAGCCGCGCTGCAAGGCATTCACTTGCGGCACGGTCGGCGCATGGAAGCCATTACCGACCGAACCGCGGATCAGCAAGGTGGGCGCCGGTGTCCACTTGAAGCTGGCCTTGGCCGTGGTGGCGCCGCCGAAGTCCGAGAAGTCATCGAAACGCAAGGCCGCGCCCAGTTCCAGTTCTTTCAGCACAGGTGCGATAACTTCGCCAAAGATGCCCTTCGAGGTGCGGCTTGCGCTGTATGGCTGGCTGCTGGCCGCGTCGCCGAAACGCTGGTCGCATTCCAGGCCCGTCGTACCGCCGCACAAGGTGCCTTTTACGGGATCGGCCAGGATGCCTTGCGCAAACGGGCTCGGCTTGGCCGAGAATTCCTCGCGGTTGATGTTGGCGCCCACGCCCAACATCATGGCGCCGCCAGCCAAACGCCGCACTTCCGTCGACCCATTCAAATTGATGGTTTGCAAACGCGAGGTGCCGCCATCCCAGTAACCGGAGAAAGTGGCGCTTTTGATGGCTTCCTGCGCCGCAGTGGACTGCTTGCCCGGGCCGACGAAGGGATCGAGCAAGCCGCTTGACGTGAGATTATTGACGGCGATGGCACCAGGATAGCCGGAAATACTGCCTTTTACGCGGCTTTCCGAGAAGTTGTACGAGGCGTTGTAATCCCAGCCGGCAGCGACGCCGCGCGTACCGACCACCACGCTGGCGAAGTCAGCCGTATCCTTCGAGGTACGCTGGCCCATGTCGAACAGCCGGTAAAAAGCCGTGCTGTCGCCAGTAATACCGATTGGCAATAAATACTTGTCATGCAGGGGCGTACCTGCATCCACGGCAATGGCGCCAGGGACGGGCGCGATACGCGAGGTTTGCTTGGTGCGCGACAGCAGCACGTCCGCAAACACTTCGTGGCCGGCAATCTTGAACGTGCCCGAGGCCATGAAGTTGTCACGCTTGCGTTCCGGATAGATTTCCAGATCCTTGGTGAAATCGTAGCCACAGTAGTCATCGACCAGGCCGCTGCCATCGTTATACGGTTCGATCACGCGGAACGTCTTCTCGGGACAGGATCCGTTGCTCTTCTGGAAAGGACTGATCAACTGGCCATTGTCATCGGTGGCATTGGCCGGAATCGGGCTGGCGGAGAATTGCTGCTTCTGATAACGCTTGCCGTTGGCCGAGAATTGCACCTTGCCCGTGCTGGCGAACTTGCGGTCGACGGAAGCGAGCTTGTCGCGCTCGTCGTGGCCAAAGGTCAGCACCACATTGTAGCCATCGTCTTCCAGGTTGCCAAAGCCCTTGGTGGCGCTGATGCGTTTCTCGCGCGCACCGTTTTTTGGTGCGGAGTAGCCGATGGACACATCGCCTTCAGTCGTGTCGTGCTTGGTAATGAAGTTGACCACGCCGGCAATGGCGTCGGCGCCGTACAGCGCGGAGGCGCCGTCGGTCAGCAGTTCGACGCGCTGAATGGCTGAAATGGGAATCGAATTCAAATCGAAACCGGCGGCAAAACCGGTCAGCGTCTGGCCGCCGAACTGGGCCAGGCGTTTACCGTTCAGCAAGACGAGCGTACGCGTCTCACCCACGTTATGCACGGAAATGCCGGAGAAACCAAAGGTGCTGCCGCCCACCGAGGAACTTTCGCTGGTGGCGCCCTGGGCGGAAGAGAGTTTCTTGACCAGATCGGTGACCGAAGTGGCGCCCGAAGTGCGGATGGCTTCAGCGGTAAGGACGGTGACTGGCAAGGCGCCTTCGGCGGCGATGCGCTTGATCGACGAGCCCGTGACTTCCACGCGCTGGATCTGCGTATCGGCAGCCTGTGCATCTTGTGCAATCGCGGACTGCGAAACAACGGACATGGCGGCAGCTACACCACCGGCGCAGACGATGCGAACGGCACGAGAGATGACGGTTTCTTTAAGCATGGTGAACCCTTTTTCATTTGTACGGTTATATATGACTCCGGATTTTCGACCCGGATTGCACTCGTTCATCTAAAGGAAACGCCTCGCACGGCACTGCGATCGAGTGCCGCGAATTTCGCTGGGACAGTTGTACAGAGCGACTCCAGACGACTAAAAGTCAACTAGACAACTACATAGAATCACAGCAACAATATGAGTGTCAACAGAACTCAGCATGCGTATGGCGTACATACAACATGTGAAAAGCAGGGATGAAAAGGGATAGGCGGTCTTTCCCGGGAGCCCGGGAAGCCGCGCGGCGTCAGCCGGCCAGCGGCAGCCTGATCTGTATATGACAGCCGGGAGTGCTGTCGATGGCGCACACCTGGCCGCCCAGCTGCTGCACGATCGTATAGACGATGTGCATGCCCAGGCCGGAGCCGCCCTGGCCACGCTTGGTGGTGAAAAACGGTTCGAACATATGCTCGCGCACGGCCGGCGCCAGGCCGATGCCGTCGTCGGAAAAATCCAGCAGCAGCCAGCGCGCAGCCGCGTCAGTGTCATCCGCCTCGATGCGCGCGCGTATCGTGATGCGCCCCGGCCCGCCCTGCGGATAGCCATGGCGGGCGCTATTCATCAGCAGGTTCGAAAGGATTTGCGACAGCTTGCCGGCCGCCAGGCGCACCTGGCAATCGGGGGCGATATCGAGTTCCACGCCGAGCGCAGCCTTGCGCAGTTCCGGACTGTGCGCCGATACCAGGCCGTGCACATAGTCGTGCAGGGCCAGGTCGGCCACGTATTCGCTGACCTGGTCCACTGCCAGCTGCTTGAAATTGCCGATCAGGTCGGCAGCGCGCGCCAGGTTGCGCTCGACCAGGGCGGCCGCGCCTTTCAAGGATTCGGCAATGTCGATCAGTTCGGCGCGGCTGACCTTGGCGCCGCCCAGCAGCTGCACCAGCTGGTCGGCATAGCTGCCCATGCTCGATGCCGCCGTCAGCGCCACGCCGATGGGCGTGTTGACTTCATGCGAGACACCGGCCACCAGCGAACCGAGCGCCGCCATCTGTTCCTGCTCGATCAGGTTCGCTTGCGCCGCCAGCAGCGACTCGGTGCGCACGCGCACGATTTCTTCCAGCTGCTGGGTGCGCTCCTGGTGCTGCAGCTCGGCCGCGCCGCGCGCCGAGAAGATCGACAGCAGCAGCAGCGCCAGCAAGCGCTTGTTTTCATCGATGGGCCGCGTGTCGATGGCCGACAGGATGCCCAGGGTCTTGCCATCGGTATCGATCAGCGGCATGCCGACATAGCTTTCCGCCCGCATGTCGACGAGGAGGCTATCGAATGGAAAGCGACGCTGGATGTCGCTGCCATGAAAACACATGCTCTGGCAAGTCACGTCCTGGCAAGGCGTGTGCTGCAGGCTGTATTCGATATTCGGCTGGTAGCCGTCGCCACCCCACAGGGCGAGGGTGCGGATGCCTTCGCTGCCGTCGTCCAGGCGCACCAGCCGCCCGGCGATCACATAGCGCACGTCGAGCGCTTCGGCCAGGTCCTTGACGAGGATGCGCAGGAAGTCGTCGCCACGGGCATGCGCCGTCGAGGCGGTAATCGAGCGCAGCGCCGCTTCCGCCAGGGTGCGCCGCTGCTCGGCATCGAACAGGGGTTCTTGCGAATTCACATCAAACAACGGAATACTCATGAATGCTCCTGCGCAGCACCGGAAGCGCAGGCACACTTGCCGGCGCGGCGACTCTCAGCCATGGCCCGCCCCAGCGGACCTGCCGCGATTGTACCCCTGGCTATTGTTTAATAATACAGATACACAGGAATTTTTTATAGCCAGCCGGAACGCTTGAACAAGTAATACATATAACCGCAGACACAGCTCATCACTGCCACGGCGGCCGGGTAGCCATAATGCCAATCCAGCTCCGGCATGAACTTGAAGTTCATGCCCCAGATGCCGGCAAACGCCGTGAACACGGCGAAAATAGCGGCCCAGGCCGCCAATTGCTTGTTCACTTCGCTCTCGTCGATGGCCACCATCGACAGATTCACCTGAATCGCCGTGCTGATCGTGTCGCGGATGGTGTCGAGCGTGCCGTTGATGCGCGCCAGATGGTCATGCACGTCACGGAAATACTCCTGGGTATCGTGGCACAGCGGCGGCACGCGGCCACCGTGCAGCTTGCCCACCGCTTCCATCAGGGGCGCCACCACGTGGCGCAAGACCATGACCTTGCGCTTCAATTGATACAGGCGTTCGATATTGTCGCGCTCGGTGCCACGGTCGAAGATGCGGTCCTCGATCAATTCCAGTTCCGATTCCAGCGCGTCGAGCACGGGAAAGTAACGGTCGACGACGGCGTCCATCAGCGCATACAGCACAAAGGCCGAGCCCTGACGCAGCAAGTGCGGTTCACGCTCGGCGCGCGCACGGACGCCAAGGAACCCTTGCGAGCTGTTGCTGCGCGACGAAAGCACGTAATTGGCGCCCACGAAAATGTCGACTTCGCCCAACACCAGTTCGTTCTCGACCATTTCCACGGTTTTCACGACGGCAAACAGGGAATCGCCATATTCCTCGATCTTCGGGCGCTGGTGACCCCTTTGCGCGTCTTCCACCGCCAGTTCATGCAGGCAAAACTCGTGCTGCATCTGTTTCAGCTCGTCCGGCGTAGCGTCGAGCAGGGCTACCCAGACGAAGCAATCGGGGCGCTCGACGTAGTCGCTGATATCGTCGATCGGCAAGTCGGCCAGTTTTTTGCCATCCTGGTAGGCCACGCAGTTTATGAGCATGCTATTCCACAGTTCAAGTTAACACCGGACGAAACAGTCCGGCAGGCGCCAGCTTACCTTATCGCCTGCTGTGGGTGTTGTGGCGTGCAAGGAACACCGCAAGAAAAAGCGGACGGGGGAGCCCCCGTCCGGCAAGACATCAATCGTCCTTGGCGCCGTCGATGCCCAGTTCGGATATCTTGCGGGTGATGGTGTTGCGGCCGATGCCCAGGCGCACGGCGGCATCGTTCTTGCGCCCGTGCGTATGCTTGAGCGCCGTCTTGATCAGGGCCGACTCGAACTGGCGTCCCAGCACGGCCATGACTTCCTGTTGCCCTGCCCCCAGCATGCCGGCCGCCTGCAATTCCAGTAAACCAATCCAGCCCGGCGGCGCGCCGTTGGCGGGTGCGGCCGCCTCGAAGACCTGGCCGCCATGCGGATGAGCCACGGCCGCCGGCGCAGCTTCGCCCGCCGCCGCGGTGGCCGCGCCATCGCCCTGCCCCTGCGTCAATTCCAGCGGCAAGTCCTTGATTTCCACCGTCTGGCCCGGCGCCATGACGGTGATCCAGTTGCACAGGTTTTCCAGCTGGCGCACATTGCCTGGCAAATCGAGGCTGCTGAGGAACTGCATCGTCGGCTCGCTCATGCGCTTGGCTTCCACGCCCAGCTGGCGCGCGCTTTGCACCAGGAAGTGGCGCACCAGGATGGGGATATCCTCGCGCCGCTCCCTCAAACTGGGCAGGCGCAGGCGGATCACGTTCAGGCGGTGATACAAGTCTTCGCGGAACAGGCCGTCGCGCACGCGCTGCTCGAGATTCTGGTGCGTGGCGGTAATGACGCGCACGTTCGCCTTCATGGGCTGATGCCCGCCGACGCGGTAGAAATGGCCGTCGGACAGCACGCGCAGCAAGCGCGTCTGCAGGTCGAACGGCATGTCGCCGATTTCATCGAGGAACAAAGTGCCGTTCTCGGCTTGCTCGAAGCGGCCCCGGCGCGTCGTTTGCGCGCCCGTAAATGCGCCCCGTTCGTGGCCGAACAGTTCGGACTCCAGCAAATCCTTCGGGATCGCCGCCGTGTTGAGGGCAATGAAAGGCTGCGCCGCGCGCGGGCTGTGCTTGTGCAGCGCGCGCGCCACGAGTTCCTTGCCGGAACCGGATTCGCCCGTGATCAGCACGGTCACATTCGATTGCGACAGGCGGCCGATGGCGCGGAAGACTTCCTGCATGGCTGGCGCCTGGCCGAGGATTTCCGGCGTTTCGGACGGGCCCGACTCGACGCTGGTCTCGCGCAGGCTTTCTTCCAGCGCGCGGCGGATCAGCTCGACAGCCTTGTCGATGTCGAAGGGCTTGGCCAGGTATTCGAAGGCGCCGCCCTGGAAGGCTGCGACGGCCGAATCGAGGTCGGAAAAGGCCGTGATGATGATGACCGGCAAGCCGGGAAAACGCGACTTGACCGTCTGCAGCAATTCCAGGCCGGATGCGCCCGGCATGCGGATATCGGACACGAGCACTTGCGGCGTGTCAAATTCCAGTGCGGCGATGGCGTCGCGCGCATTGGCAAAACTCTTGGTGGCGAGATTTTCCCGCGCCAGGGCTTTTTCCAGCACCCAGCGGATTGATTCGTCGTCGTCAACTATCCAGATTGGCTTCATTAGTGTGTACGTCCCGCAATGGATTTCATGGGTGGGATACCTCCTCGCTTATGGCAAGGGTAGAACGATCCTGAAATCGGTGTATCCAGGCCGGCTTTCGCACTCGATCACGCCCAGGTGCTGTTGCACGAAGGTTTGCGCCAAGGTCAGTCCCAACCCGCTGCCGCCTTCCCTGCCCGACACCAGCGGGTAGAAAATCCGGTCGCGGATCTGGGGTGCGATGCCCGGTCCATTGTCAATGATATGCAAGTCTAATGCCAGGCCGTAACGGACCTTGGCCAAGGTCACCTGGCGCGCCACGCGCGTCTTGAAAATCAGCTCCGCATCGCCCGCCTCGATGCGCTCGGCCAGGGCTTGCGCCGCGTTGTGCGCGATGTTGAGCACGGTTTGTATCAATTGTTCCTTGTCGCCGCGAAACTCGGGGATCGAGGCATCGTAATCGCGCGAAATAGTCAAGCCACTGGGAAATTCGGCCAGGATCAGGCTGCGCACGCGCTCGCACACTTCGTGGATATTCACGTCGCCCACGATATGCGGGCGGCGGTGCGGCGCCAGCAGGCGGTCGACCAGGGTTTGCAGGCGGTCCGCTTCCTTGATGATGACTTGCGTGTATTCGCGCAGCTCGCTCAGGTGCAGGGCCGGCAATTCCAGCTCCAGCAGCTGGGCCGCGCCGCGGATGCCTCCCAGCGGGTTCTTGATTTCATGCGCCAGGTTACGGATCAGCTCCTTGTTGACCTGGCTCTGGTCGAGGATGCGCTCCTCGCGGTCGAGCTTTAGCTGCTGCACGTTTTCGCGCAACTCGATCAGCACGCCGTCGCGCGGCGCGTCGAGCGCGCTGATGATGCTGTGCACGCGCAGCGGTTCGCGCCCCAGGCGTTCCAGGCTCAGGTCCTGCCGCAAGTCGGAAAATTTATGTTCGAGCGCCTGCGCGCAAATACCGGACAGCTCGTCGGGATTGAGGAACAGCGCCGTCAGCTTTTGCCGCGACAGGGCTTTCAATGAGCTTTCCAGCAGGTTTTCCGCCGCCGCGTTGGCATAGCTGATGCGGCCGTCGCCATCGATCAGGATCACGGCTGAAGCGAGCAAATCAAGGCCGGCCAGGTGGGCGGGACGGCTGGAATGGTTGTCTGGTGTCATGTGCTTTACCGAATATTCGCGATCTCGCGTTTCAGGGCCTCGACGTTCTGCTGTGTTCGGCTAATGTTGTCCTTCAATTGCGCCACCCGTTCCTGGTATTTCGCATAGTTGCGCTCATTGCCCTGGCGCTCGGGCTGGCCGGCGTTGAACTCCAGGCGCTGTGCCGCCAGTTTCTGCTCTTCGCTGCGCAATTCGTCCTGCAGGATCTGGCGCCGGTCCAGGTCGCGCGCGCGCTGCTCGGCGCCATCGACCTTGGGAAACGCGCCGGCGGCAGGCGCCGCGGTGGCCGCCGCCTGCATGGCGGGCCGGGCAGGCGCGCCGGCCAGCGGCGCCGTCTTGCGTGGCGGCTCCGTCATGGCGCCCGGTAAATCGAGCAGCTGGCAATGCGCGCCAGCCCGCTTGTCCGTGTACGTCTTGTGTCCTTGCGCATCGGCGCACACATACAGCTGCCCGTGCGCCTGTGCCGCCGCGCCCAGCAATCCTGCCATCAGCGCCATTCTGTAATGCTTGGTCAATCTTCACTCCTGTCGGCACATGCCGCATCGTTCCTGGGCCGACTATACAACACCGCACGATCACCGCCTTGGCGTACTGCATAAAAAAAACGCGGGCAAGACCATCGCCTCACCCGCGTTTTTTATTCACTACCGGCACATTGCCGGCGTGGCGCCATTACAGCGAGTAGTACATGTCGAACTCGGCAGGATGCGTGGTCATGCGCATGCGCTGTACGTCCTGCATTTTCAGTTCCAGGTAAGCGTCGATCATCGAATCGCTGAACACGCCGCCACGGGTCAGGAACTCGCGGTCCTTGTCCAGTGCGTCCAGAGCTTCTTCCAGCGAAGCGCACACGGTCGGGATCAGTGCGTCTTCTTCCGGCGGCAGATGGTACAGATCTTTCGAGGCGGCTTCGCCTGGATGGATCTTGTTGGCAACGCCGTCCAGGCCAGCCATCAGCAGTGCGGCGAAGCACAGGTACGGGTTCGCCAGTGGGTCCGGGAAGCGCGCTTCGACGCGGCGGCCTTTTGGATTGGCCACGTGCGGGATGCGGATCGAGGCGGAACGGTTTTTCGCCGAGTACGCCAGTTTCACTGGGGCTTCGTAGCCTGGTACCAGACGCTTGTACGAGTTGGTGCCCGGATTCGTGATCGCGTTCAGTGCCTTGGCATGCTTGATGATGCCGCCGATGTAGTACAGGGCGAAATCGGACAGGCCGGCATAGCCGTCGCCAGCGAACAGGTTTTTGCCATCTTTCCATACGGATTGATGCACGTGCATGCCCGAACCGTTGTCGCCAACGATAGGTTTCGGCATGAAGGTGGCGGTCTTGCCATAGCTGTGCGCCACGTTCCACACCACGTATTTCAGGTTTTGCGTCCAGTCGGCGCGCTCGACCAGGGTCGAGAACTTGGTGCCGATTTCATTCTGGCCGGCGCCGGCCACTTCGTGATGATGTACCTCAACCGGGATGCCCAAGGACTCAAGGATCAGGCACATTTCCGAACGCATGTCCTGGAAGCTGTCCACTGGTGGCACCGGGAAGTAACCGCCCTTGACGGTAGGACGGTGGCCGCTGTTGCCGCCTTCGATGTCCTTGCCGGTCGACCACGAACCTTCGTCCGAACCGATCTTGACGAAGCAGCCCGACATGTCGATCTTCCAGCGCACGCTGTCGAAGATGAAGAATTCCGGCTCAGGGCCGAAGTAGGCGGTGTCGCCCATGCCCGACGATTTCAGGTAGGCTTCGGCGCGTTTCGCGATCGAGCGCGGGTCGCGGTCATAGCCCTTGCCGTCCGACGGTTCGATCACGTCGCACTGCATGAACAAGGTCGTTTCTTCCATGAACGGGTCGATATTGGCCGTGTTTGGATCCGGCAGCAAGATCATGTCGGACGCTTCAATGCCTTTCCAGCCAGCGATCGAAGAACCGTCAAAGGCGTGGCCCGACTCGAATTTGTCCATGTCGAAGTGCGACACGGGAACCGTCACGTGCTGCTCTTTACCACGGGTATCAGCAAAGCGGAAATCAACGAATTTGACTTCGTTTTCTTCTACCATCTTCAAGACTTCTGCGGCTGTCATTGCCATGCGTATCTCCTAAATGAATGTGGGGTGAGCCGACCTTAGTGCGTCTGGGCTGATGAAGCGAAGCAAACATTGCGTGCCACCAAAACTCATAAGGATCATAGCAGATTCCATGCCAGCTCCAGGAGCCCCCTGGGGCCGGCCACAAAATTACTGCCATCCCAGTGAAAGTTTCATGCCCGCGATTTTCCTGCTGCGTTTGCGTCAAATCAAGAATGCACTATGCAAGTGCAAAAAACGAATAACGCACCATTATCGTGCATTTTGTATGAATTTCTGGAAAATGCCTCGTTGTGGTGCAAAGACTGTGCGCCATGGTTTCCCGTTTGCGGGGCGCGGACGGCGCACTATAATCGTACACACCTGCCCACTTTCATCGAGGACGCCATGACTACCGCCGCCGACATCCTGACCACCGCCCGCAGCCGGGCCAATGAAGGCACGCCCTATGCCGGCGCCGTCACGCCGCAGGAAGCGTACGACCTGCTGCAAGGCGACGCTGCCGCCAAGCTCATCGATGTGCGCACGAATGCCGAGCGCGACTGGGTCGGCCGGGTCGACATCGCCGATACCCAGCATGGTGCGGTGCAGTGGGCCACCTACCCGGGTGGCGTACCGAATCCCGATTTCCTCGCGCAACTGGCCGCCCAGGCCGGCAAGGATGAGGTGCTGCTGTTCCTGTGCCGCTCCGGCGTGCGTTCGCGCCATGCCGCCAAGCTGGCGACGGAGCACGGCTACATGAACTGCTTCGACATCCTCGAAGGTTTTGAGGGCGACAAGGACGCCGATGGCCACCGCAAGCAGATCGGCGGCTGGTGCAAGGCGGGGTTGCCGTGGCTGGGCGCCTGACACTGGCCGCTTGATGCTGACCGCTTGATTATCTGAACAGTGTTTGATCTGGCGGGCCACCATGCGGTCCGCCATCGGCTACAACCATCCATGCGCGCCGATTTTTCAAGAGCGGCGCCGATTCTCCTTGCGAACATGTACCTTATATAGTACAACGTAGAGGTGCGTCATGGATGCTTCCGGCTTGCGGCAGATTACCCTGCTGTTCTATGCGAACGGCAATGGCGGCGAACCCGTGCGCGACTGGCTCAAATCCTTACCCATCGAAGAGCGTCATGTGATCGGGCAAGACTTGATGCATGCGCAATGGCGCTGGCCCGTGGGCATGCCCCTGTGCCGCCACTTGGGGCACGGTGTGTCGGAAGTGCGCAGCAGCTTGCCCGGCAACCCCGGCAACCGTTTCGCGCGCGTGCTGATCTGCCATCACGGCGATTGCCTGGTGGCGCTGCACGGCTTTATCAAGAAAACCCGCGCCACGCCGGACGACGATCTGGCGCTGGCTCGCAAACGCCACAAGGAACTGACATGAACGCCACCGCTCCCCACCTCGGCAGCAGTCTCGACGACTTCCTCAAGGAAGAAGGCATCTTTGAGCAAACGCAAACCCGTGCCATCAAGGAAGTGATCGCCTGGCAACTGACGCAGGCCATGCAGGAACAATCGCTGTCGAAGACGCGCATGGCGGCCCTGCTGCAGACGAGCCGTTCGCAACTCGACCGCCTGCTCGACCCCAGCAGCGACGTGACGCTCTCCACCCTGGAGCGGGCCGCCGCGCTGGTCGGGCGCAAGCTGTCGATCACCCTCGTTTAAGCGGGTTCAACGTTCAGGCCGGCTCTCCCGCCTCCGCGACTGGATGCTCGCCCATCAGCGTCAGGATGCGCTTGCGCACGAAATTGATGTGGCTGCGCAAGCCATACAGGCCATCTGCAAACGACAGGGGAATCGAGATCTGATTGACCATTTCCTCGATCTGGTCCAGCCGTTGCAATTGCGCCGCATAGACTTGCGCACGCTGCGCTTCCGGCACGTCTTCCAGCGCCTGCTCCACCGTGCGCAGCTGGCCGTACCAGCGGTACACGCGCGAGCGTATGCGCCACACGTACAGGGGCGGCACCACGCGCGACAGGGGCAGGATCAAGGCGCCCAGCGCCACCACCAGCACCCACATGCGGTCAAAGAAATTGGCCAGCCAGAAACTCATGTAGCGCTGCAGCACAGGCGCGCCATCCTTGTAGAATTTCAGCGCTTCCGGTGCCACGGGAATCTCCGTGTAGCGCGCGGATGGGAACTGTCCCTGCTGCTGAAACCAGCCCGTGCCGCCATGGATGCCGGCCGCCGCCTGCACGAACAGGTCGACCAGGGCAGGATGCAAGTCTTCGCGCGCGACCAGGGTGGCCGTTGGCGCGATCAAATGATAATCCTGCGCGGGAATGTTCTGCCCCAGGTCGACGATGCCTCGCGGCAAGACGACGTGCGTAAGGAAAGGCAGGCGCCGCGTGTACGCTTCCGCCTGTGAAAAGTCAAACAGCTTGATGCCCGGCGTTTGCAGCAGCATCTGGATCAGCGGCGCTTCCGGCGCCGAGCTGAACACGAGACCGTCGATGCGCCCTTCCAGCAGCTCCACCGTGGCAGGCGTGTTCTGCAAGTCGCTCACCGTCAAGTCCTTGGCTTCGACGCCATTTACGGACAGCAATTGCCGGAACAGGCCGGGCACGCCCGTGCCTTCCGGCCCCAGGTTGATCTTCATGCCCTTCAGTTGCGTCAGCTCCGTCACGGCCTTGTCTTCGCGCAAGAACAGCCAGACGGGTTCCGTAAACAGGCTGCCCAGGGAAATGAGGCCGTGGCGCTCGGCATCGTCATGTTCCGTCGAGCCACTTTGCACGAAGGCGATATCGGTCTTGCCCGCGTTCAAACGCTGCAGGTTTTCCTGCGAACCCAGCGACGGTTGCAAGGTCACCTTGATGCCGTGCTTGGCCAGGGTGGCCGCATATTTCTTGCCGAACTCTTCATACGCGCTATTGTCCTGCCCCGTCGACAGGCTCACTTGGCGTGGCGGCGCGGGGTCGACCAGCCAGTAAGCGAGCGCGCAAAACGCGCCGACCAGCAGCAAGGTGGGACCGGCGGTGGCGAGGAAGTCGCGCACGGAAAAGCGGCTGAACGCGAGGATTTTGGACATGTGGTGGCGCATAGGTTTCATGGGTGGCTACGATGCCAAGAAAAGCCCAACTATGCAAGGCACTTTCACATGCGCGGCGCGGCCAATTCCGCTACAGTTCTGGATCGCCCACCTGCCTATGGAGTCCCGCATGCTGAAAATTCTTGGAAAAGCCGCTTCGATCAATGTCCGTAAAGTCCTGTGGACGTGCGAGGAACTCGACCTGCCGTATGAACGCGAAGACTGGGGCAGCGGCTTTCGCAGCACGGACGACCCGGCCTTTCTCGCCTTGAACCCGAACGCCATGGTACCCGTGCTACTCGATGGCGACCTGGTGCTGTGGGAATCAAACACGATTTGCCGCTACCTGTGCGCCCAGGCGGGCCGCGACGACTTGCTGCCGAGTAATCCGCGTGCCCGCGCGGAAGTGGAAAAATGGATGGACTGGCAAATGGGTGATTTGAACAACAGCTGGCGCTACGCCTTCATGTCGCTGGTGCGCCACAGCCCGGCCCACCAGGATGCGGCGCAACTGGCGGCCGGTATTGCCGGATGGAACAAGATGATGGGCGTGCTGGAACAGCAGCTGCAGCGCACGGGCGCCTTCGTCTGCGGCGAAGCGTTTACCCTGGCCGATATCGTGCTGGGCCTGTCCGTCAAGCGCTGGCTGATGGCGCCCATGCAGCACCCCGACTATCCGGCCATCGCCGCGTATCACGCGCGCCTGGAAGGTAAAACGGCCGTATTTGCCGGCTAATCGAGTTCGATTGCCTCGACCGTGCCGCCGATGACATAGCAATCGCCATCGCGGCGCACTTCCTCAAGGGTCGCCGGGTCGTCGTGCGCATACGTGCCGTCGATATCGACGCACCAGACATCGCCGAAACGCAGCAACTTCACGCCGCAGCAGATGCGGTTGATGAAGTTGCCCGGCGTCCTGACCAGTACTTCCTGCACTTCTCCCACCGTGATGGCGACTTTGCGCCAGACATTGCCTTCCAACCCATGATTTCTTGCGTACAAGACGATGCGCACGGCCTGCACGCCTTGGGGCTGGTACATCTGTTCCATCGACACCAGTGATCCATCGTCAAAGCGGTGGTATTGCTGAAAAATCTGCTGCGTCTTGTCCAATTCCACTCCCCAAAAAAAACGCCGGCCTTGCAGGCCGGCGTTCACACAAGCCAGATACTTTTAATTCGTGCACTGCTTGGCCACGCCTTCGGCCGGCGCGGGCGCCTCGATCAGCGGCATCAAACTCGGCGCCAGGGACACCAGCAGTTGCACGGGCAAGGCGCTGGTGAAGTCATAGTTCTTCGATTCCGGTCCGCGCACATACGCCGTCATGCTGCCATAGAAGCGCTCACCGATATTGAACACAAATGTCGCCGAGCGGTTCACATAGCGCGACTCGATCAGACGGCCACCGGCGCCGTACACGTCGAAGCGCTGGTCGCCCGTACCCGTCTTGCCGCCCATGGGGATCGGCACGCCATCGGCGCCGACAAACGCCGTCTTCGCCCGTTTCGCCGTACCGTCCGACACCACTTCGCGGATGGCCTTGGCCACTGCCTTGGCCACGTCCGGCGACAGCACTTGCTCAGCTTCCACCTTGCTGCCACGCTTGACCATGGTGTCGTATGGCGTATTGGCGGCGAAGTGCATGGAATCGATGCGCACGCTCGGTTTACGCACGCCATCGTTGATGATGATGCCCATCAACTCGGCCAGTGCGGCGGGACGGTCGGCCGATGCGCCCAGGGTCGTCGCGTACGACGGCACGAGCGAGTCGAATGGATAGCCCATCTTCTTCCACTGGCGGTGGATTTCCAGGAACCCTTCCACTTCCAGCAAGTTGGCGATGCGGCGATCCTGCGCATGCTTGCGGTGCGTATTGAACAGCCATTTATAGACTTCCTGGCGTTCCTTCTCGCTGGCCGCCACCATCTGCGACAGGGTGGAACCTTCGTGCTGGCGCAGATACGCCACCATCCACAGTTCCAGCGGATGCACATTGGCCAGGTAGCCACGGTCGGCCAGCGACCAGTTTTCCATCGCGTACTGCTGGTACATCTTGGCGACGCGTTCGGGCGGTACTTCGTTTTGCGACGTCAAGTTGGCATTGAGGAAATCGCCGAATTCCGCCACGGTCCCCTTCGGATTCACGGTGCGGAAGATATTGGCCAGGCGCACGGGGGTCGGGCGGATACTGGCCAACAAAATCTTTTCCTGCTCGTCGACGCTCTTGCCGCGGTACTTCTGGTAGAAGCGGTGCAGGAATTCGCGCCCTTCCTTGTCGGCAAAACGGCTCAGGTACTGGGCCCGGCGTGGATCGTCCGCGTCCGCCAGCAGGGATGCGGACGAATCGGGACGCGAAAACATGTAATAGCGGGCCACGTCGCGCATCAGGCGCACGAACACCAGGTTGGTCGACTGGCGCAGCGCCTGCTGCACCGTCATGATGCGACTGTCATCGAGCTTGGAGAAGTTGCCGAAATGGTGCAAGCCGCCGCCCGTGAAGAAGCCTTCGCCCGGGTTGCCCGAATATTTGCGTTCCATGGCGGCCGCCAGCATGGCCGGCAGGTTGCGCACCTCGCCAAGTGCCAACGGTTTCAGATAGGCAATCGCCCACTGCGACAGCATGTCCTTGGGATCGACAGCGATCTTATTCAGCTCGGCGGCGCCCATGCCGCTGTAGCGCTGGTGCAACTGGTCGATGATGTCCATATACGTCACGAGGGTGCGCAGCTTGGCCGTGGAACCGAGGTCCAGCTTGGCGCCTTCGTTGATGTCGAGCGGCTGGTCGTAGTTATCCGTCTGCACGCGCAGCAAGTTGGCTTGATCGCCCTTTTGCAGCAGGGTAAAGCTGTAGACCACGTTGGCCGGGTCGCCATTGCCCAGCATGCCCTTGCCCGTCAGGCCGGCCGCTTTCGCCACCTCCGGATCGCGCAACTCGCGCAAGACCTTGGTGACGGCGTTTTGCGCCTGCGCGTCGAGCGTGCTGACCACTTTCAGGTCGAGGCGGTCGAGGTTGTACAAGCGCGGGTCGCCCAGCATGCTGGCCAGGTGATTGCGCACGGCATTCGAGGCCTTGCGCGTGACAAACGAGGTCGATGCTTCCGATTGCACGCCGGACGCCGTCGACGGACGCAGCTTCTCGGCGATGGCCGCATTGCGCAGCTGCGGCGAAATCACGCCCGCTTGCGCCAGCAGGCGCAGATGGCTGTTGGTCAATTCTTCCAGGTCGGCGCCGCCGGCCACCAGGTAATGCGATGGACGGCGCTGCGCGATCAAGAGGCTCAGCGCCTGCTTGTAAGCCAGCGCGCTGCCCGGCTGGTCCATATTACCCTTGAGCAAAGTCTTCACTTCGGCAAATGGCCTGCCATACCAGACCCACATGCCGTCGCCAATGCCGTTGACTTCGCCAAAACCGCTCTTTGCCGACAGCGGCACGGTATTGAGGTAATTGACGACGATCTTGCGCCGCGCTTCCATGGTGTTTTCGCCATCCTGGTACGAGCGCAGGCTGGCCGAAATCATCTGCAGCAACTTGTCCTGCATGGAACTGGTGCGGCCGTCTTCCGAATGCCGGTATTTTTCAATTTGGGTAGCCAGAGTGCTGCCGCCGCCACTGCGGTGGCCGCCGAACAGGTTCAGCGCCTTGTCGAGGACAGCCTTGCTCAGGCGGTCCCATTCCACGGCGGGATTGCGCTCGGGCGTGCCCGGGTCGAGCAATTCGCGGTTTTCGATGAACAGCAGGCTTTGCACGAGCGCGGGCGGCGCTTCGGCAAAGCCGTCGAACATGCGCTCGGGATAGCTGGCCGCGAACAGGGGCGCGGCGCGGCAATCGAGGATAGTCAGTCCGGCGCGGTTTTTCTCGTGATACGTGGCAAAGATGCCCCGGTCGACCAGTTGCACCATTTTCGGCGACATGCGCGCCTGCGCCGTCACTTCATAGTCGCGCGCATTGAGCTTGCTAATAAAATCCGGCAGGCTGGCATAGCCGAGCCGCTCGTCATAGGGGCCGTGCTGGGGATAGCGGATGGCGCCCGCCGGTGCCGGGCCAGGCTCGACCTTGAACGCCAGCTGGCGGTCCAGGCGCGTGAAAAACTCCGCCTGCAGGGCCGAGGTGCGCACTTCGCGCATGACGAACCACGCCGCGCCGGCGATCAGCGCCAGCACGATGATGGCAAAGATGGGCCAGATGCGCGAACGGCGCTTCTTCGGCGGGCGCGCCGGCGGCGGTGCCTCGGCGCCCGTGTCGGAGAGTGGATCAGAGGGGGGCCGCTCTTGCGCGGCCAGATTGACGCCTGTGTCTTTCATGGGATGCTGGGGTAAGGTTGGGTTTGGACGGCGCGGGAAATGCGGTAGCGATACCGCTCCGCGCGGGATAAGACCAGGGCCGGCCAGGGCCGGTCACGACAAAGCTTGCTTAACATGATGTCCATACCGGTGAATCAAAAAAACACGCTACTGCACAGGCAGGCAACCCCGCGTTTGACACGCCAGGCTCCTGTTCACCATTCCACCACATCGGCATGGGAACGACTGACGAGCGCACACAAAAATCTTGCTTCATTGAAGATTTTCGCAAAAAAACAACGTCTTGGAATGTACGCTTGCGTACATAGATGCAAGGCGGGCTGAACGCCGGCGAAAAAGCCGCCGGCGCCGGGCTGGCTGCATATCAGATGGTGGTGTATTCCGCTTGCAAGGTATCGAGCGCGGCGCACATCTGCGCGAAGGCGGCCTCTGCCTGCGCGGGCTCGCCCTTGACGCCCAGTTCGATATGCCGGCGCGTCTGCGCATCGCCCACGCTGGGCAGGCTGAACACCTTAATCAGCGGAAACTCTGTTTCCAGGCGCACCATCAGCGGCGTCAGCAGGGATTCGGCCGTTTCATACACGAGCAAGGCGTGTTCCGCATGCGGCACCTGGTTGAACAGGTGCGCATAATGCGTGTCGAGCACCCATTCGATCATGGGCCAGGACATGACGGGAAAGCCTGGCACGAAATAATGTTCGCGTACGGCAAAGCCGGCAATCTTGTTGTACGGATTCGGAATCAGCTCGGCGCCTTCGACAAATTCCGCCATTTTCAGGCGGTGCAGGTTTTCCGGCGAGTTCAAATCGGCCGGCACGCCCGCCTCTAGGCCCATTTCCGTGATGCGCTGCTGGATATTGACCTTGCCCTGCGGATGCAGCACCAGCGGCAAGCCCAGCGCATCGGCGGCCGCCTGGCGCGTATGGTCATCCGGCGTGGCGCCGATGCCGCCAAAGCTGAAGACGATGTCGCCGCTGGCAAAGCTGCGCTTGAGCAAGGCGACCAGGCGGGCCGGCTCGTCGCCCACGTATTCCGCCCAGCTCAGCTGCAAGCCCCGTGCCTTGAGCATGCTCACTACTTTCGGGAAATGCTGGTCCGTGCGCTTGCCCGACAGGATTTCGTCGCCGATGATGATCAATCCGATAGCCATGAAGCTCCCTCGTAGAATTCGATAAAAATACTCAGGCGTCCGCCGGCGCCACGTCGGTCATGCCGCGTACGCCCCGCAAACGCGACAGTGCTTCCAGGCAGTAATACTGGAACCACAGGCCCGTGAAGATAAAGATCAGCACATACAGCCAGATGGCGAACGCCGCCAGGAAGGGGAAGAACACCACCGACATCACGCCGCCCATCCACAGCATGCCCGGCACGGCGCCGGCCGCGCCGGACACCATGCCGATGGCCAGCAGGGGCCAGCGCTGCGTGCGCATGATGGCGTGGCGTTCGTCCGCGCTGGCGTAGTCGGCCATGGCGTCATACGCCATCACGCGGTAGGTCAGCCAGCCCCACAGCACGGCTTGTCCCGCCAGCGCGGCCGGCGGAAACGCGTACAGGGGCAGCATGATCACCCAGGCGATGATGAACAGCAAAAAGGTGGCCAGGGACGTCCCCACGCTGCCCAGCAGGCTGCCGCCATGTTTCTTTTCCAGCTCAGGAAAGTGCCGACCGCCGATATGGCGGCCAATGGCCGGCATGGCGAACAGGCCCATGAAGATCAGCGCCGTCAGGATCATCAGCGGCAGCAGCATGAACATGGCGATCAGCGGCACGATCACGGCCTTCAGCACGCCCAGGCCAAAGGTGGACAGCACCTGCCCGCTGGTGCGGAAGAAATCGTACTGCGTAAACAGCGCATGCAGGCTGTCGATCAGCGGCTGCAAGCCCACATACAGCAGTCCGCCCCACAGCACCAGCGACAGGATGAACGGCGCCACGCTCAGCAGCAATATCCTGCCGTGCAATTGCGACAGGAAAGCACGGCCATACGAATTCAACACATTACGCATCAACGGCGTCCTTTTCGTTTAATTCTTGCAAATTCCACCATGCGGCGCAGGCCCAGCCATTGCTGCTGCCAGAAGCCGTGGCCATAGCTGCGCCCCGGCCGGCCCATGCCCTTGCTATCGATACGGGCCAGCTGGTCGCGCACGCCCGTGCGCGCATAGCCGGCCGAGAAATTCGCGGTGCCCAGCAGCATATCCCAAATCGGCAAGACCACGCCGAAGTTGCAACCGCCCATGCTGCCCTTGCCTTTCGACTCGTGCCCCACGCCGATGGCATGGTGCGTGCGGTGAAAACGGGGCGAGATCAGCAGCCGCTCGCCGATGCGGCCGAAGTGTATCCTCACATTTGCATGCTGCAAGCTTTGCAGAATGCGCGAAATCGACACCAGCAGCACATACTGGCCCGGCGGCACGCCGATACCGAGCGCCACCAGGGCCATCACCACGTCGCGCAGGAAATCATCGAGCAGGTGATTGCGGTCATCGCTCCACAAGTTCATGTTTTGCTGGCTGTGATGCAGGCTGTGCAAGCCCCACCACCAGCCGAAATGGTGCGAGGCCCGGTGGTAGCAATAGTCGACGAAGTCCAGTATCACAAAATAAATGATAAAACTGAGCAAGGGACTGATGCCGGGCAACAGCGATTCCAGGTTCAGGGGATGAATATTGTCGAAACGCAAGGCGCCCGCCAATGCATCCATCAGCGGATCGAGCGTGAAGAAGACCACGACAGAAAACAGGCCGATGCGGTGCAGCACGGTGTAGATAAAATCGTTCCAGCGGGCGCGCGGGTCGGTGATCTTTTGCGCGGGAATCAAGGCTTCAAGCGGGCGCAGCACGAGAAACAGCAGCACCAGTTCGCACAGGCCGATCAGCAGCCACTCCGTGCCCTCGAACGCTTCTTCCGTGAATTCGCCAAAGCCCAGTTGATACACGAGGGGGTTCACGATGGTCTGGAACAGCCAGCCTTGCGCCACGCCAAAGGCGTCGACGACGGCGTCGATGACGGGAGTGACGTGGCCGAGGATGTCGGCGGCGATCATGGCTGGCCCTTCTTCTGCGCGTAGGCAGGATGCTCGCGCAGGGTGGCAAAGCAGAACCCTTTGTCTTGCAAGCCGGAAATCAAGGCGTCCAGGTTGGCGGGCGCCCACGCATCCTTGCGCGACCAGATGCCCATATGCGAAATGAAAATATCGCCGCTGCGCAAGTTCGCCAGCGCTTTTTTCAGCAACATGGCGTTCGGATACTTGTCGCTGGGCAGCTCATCGCCGGAATACCCCGCCGGCGCCCAGCCCGCATGCTGGTAGCCGCAGGCGCTGCCGGCCGCCAGGGTGCGCGGCGACGTGTAGCCGCCCGGCGCACGCCAGAATGGGTCGAGCTTGTGCCCGGTCAGTTCCTGGAAGCGCGTATCGACGCGGCGCAATTCCTCGCAGAACTGTTTATCCGTGAACGACGCCAGCTTGCCGCCATCCTTGCCAAACTGAGGCTTGACCTGGATCAAGCCGTTGGCCAGATCCTTCTTCCAGTACACATGGTCAAACGTATGCGTGCCGAACGCATGGCCTTCAGCGACTCGAGCTTTCCAGTACGGCGCCCACGAGGCATCGAGCGAATAATCGCCGCGCGTGGTCTTTTCATTGGCGAGGAAGAAAGTTGCCTTCACATGGCGTTGATTCAGCACGTCGGCGATCAGTTGCGCTTGCGACTGGCTGCCCGTGTCGAAGGTCATGTAGATGGTGCCCTTGCAGGCGGCAGGGGCAACAGGTGCGGCGGCCTGCGCGGGCGACAGCATGGCGCTGGCGCACAACAGCATGACGGGCACGTGGCACGCGGGAATCAGACGTTTCATCAGCACACCCGCCATCACATGCGCGGCGAGTGGGTGGCGAAATACACGCCATGGGGCGAGCGGCCCACCGGTATGGTCTTGATGACCTTGCGCGTCGTCAGGTCGATCACGGCCACTTTCTTGATCCAGCGCAGGGTCACCCACATGGTCTTGCCATCGGGCGTGATTTCCATGCAGTCCGGGCCGCCCGGCACATTGATGGTGCCCACGTTTTCCAGGGTTTTCTGGTCGATGATGTTGATCGTGTTCGACACGCGGTTCGAGACGAACGTCATGCGGTTGTCCCCCAGCGCGCGGAAATTATGCGTGCCGGCGCCCGCCTTGATGCGCTTGACGGTCTTTTGCGTGCGCCAGTCGATCACTTCCACATAATCGCTGCCCATGATGCCGACCAGCAAATGCTTGCCATCGGGCGTCATGGTGATGCCGGCTGGCGCCGGACCGACGGGCATGGTCCATTTCACGGTTTGCGTGGCCAGGTCGATGGCGCTGACCTGGTTGCTGCCCTGCTGCGTGATGAAAGCCATGGTGCTGTCGGCCGTAAACGCCATGTGGCTGGGCAACTTCGGCAGCGGGATGCGCTTGGCCAGGGTCAGGTTCTTGCCGTCGTAGCGATACAGGTCGATGCGGTCCAGGCGCAGCGAATTCGAAATGAACCACTTCTGGTCCGGCGAAAAGCCGATCTGGTAAGGATCGAGGATATTGCTGATGCGGCGCTGGATCTGGCCCGAGACAGGGTCGAGGAAAATCAGCTCGTTGCCGACGGAACTGGCGACGATCAGCGACTTGCCGTCCGGCGTTTCCATCAGATGGTGCGGTTCCTTGCCGACAGCAAAGGTAGACAGGGGAGCATAGGTTTTCTGGTCCAGCAGTTGCACCGTAGCATCACGGGAATTGAGCACCACCACCACTTCGGCTTGCGCCGTCGATATTGCGGAAACCAGGCACAGCGAGGAAAAAACAAGGCGGCATAGACTGCGGAACATGGAAGAAATCACTGTTAAATACAAAACATGCATTTTACGTGGAACACTGTATTTATTGTGTTAAATCCCCCCTTAAATGCGACCGGCAGCCACACATCGTCGTAATTTCTGGTTTTTCCCTGCGCCGGGCCTGGAATGGCGCTTTGCAACTCATTGCTCTACAATCTGAAGCTTTCATCGCCTACACAAGGATTATCATGACCACCACCACTACCGCTTCCGGCCTGCAATACATCGATACCACCGTTGGCGAAGGCGCTGAAGCGCAAGCCGGCAACAATGTTGTCGTGCATTACACGGGCTGGCTGCAAAACGACGACGGCAGCGCCGGCGCGAAATTTGACTCGAGCAAGGACCGCAACGATCCATTCGAATTCCCGCTGGGCGCCGGCCGCGTCATTCAAGGCTGGGACGAAGGCGTGCAAGGCATGAAAGTGGGCGGCAAGCGCCAGCTGATCATCCCTGCAGCACTGGGCTATGGCGCACGCGGCGCCGGCGGCGTGATTCCACCGAACGCCACCCTGATTTTCGACGTTGAACTGCTGGGCGTATAAGAACAGACTGCGCAGCGCGCAAGCGACTGTACCAGACGCCGCCCCTGTTCACGCAGCGGCGGCGTTTTTGTTTTGAGTGTGTCCTCTAATGCACGGCGCGCTTTTTTCACTATGATGTCACGCACTGCAGCACGCACGGTGGCCACTCCGCCGGGCCTGCCGCACTTTTCCAGCGATTCCATCAGCACACAGGAGCCATCATGAGTTTACAAGAGCAATTCGAACAAGCGCAGCTCGATTCCAAGACCCTGTCCGAGCGTCCGGACAATATGACCTTGTTGAAAATCTATGCCTTGTTCAAGCAAGCCTCGAGCGGCGACGCCACGGGCGAGCGTCCTGGCATGACCGACTTCGTCAACCGCGCCAAGTTCGACGCCTGGGCGGCCCTGGCCGGCACCTCGAAGGAAGAGGCGCAACAGCAATACATCGACCTGATCGAAGACTTGAAGGACTGATCCCCCCTGCCCCGGCACTTGCCGGGGCAGTATAATTTCTGCATGACACCATCACCGATTTCCCGGGTTTCGCTGGCCCATGCCGCCGACCTGCCCCGTTTGTTCGACGTCTGGCACCTGTCCGTACGCGCCACCCACGATTTTCTCGCCGATAGCGATATCGCCTTCCTGACGCCCTTCGTCCGCGATGAGCTGGCCAGGGTGACGGCAGCAAGCCTGCTGCACGTGCTGCGCGCCGATGACGGCGTCGCTCATGCCTTCCTGTGCGTCGAGCACGCCAAGATCGAGATGCTGTTCGTCCATCCGGATCACCGGGGCAGCGGCGCCGGCCGCCCCCTGGTCCGTCACGCCATCGCGGCCCTGGGCGCCACGGCCGTCGACGTCAACGAACACAATACGCAGGCATACGGTTTTTACCACCACTTGGGCTTTATCGTGGAAAACCGCTCGGAATGCGACCCATTCGGCAAGCCTTTTCCCATTTTGCACCTGAAACTGGCCGAAAGGGCCTAAAAACTCACCAAAAACCACCAAAACAGGCCGTTAACGTCAAAGTGGCTACCGAATCGGTAGCCACTTCTTTCAATGCCGGGTAGCGCTGAAACTTACTTCTTTGCCGCCGCCAGCGCTTGCGCGATCCAGCCATCAAATTTTTGCTGGTGGAACTTGATCCAGCCAGCCGTATGGCGGGCGATATCGGCCTGCGTGTTTTCGCCGCGGCGCATGCGCTCGTTCTGCGCATTGATGTCCGCCACGGGCAATTGCATCACTTCGAACAGCTTGGCCGCGGCGGGATTTTTCTCCGCCCAGGCCTTGTTCGACACGATGCGCGCCGTGTTGACGGCAAAACCGTAGTCGCTGCCATCGTCGAGGCGGGTATTCACCTTGTCCGGATTGGCCGAGAATGGCACTTTCAGCCAGACCACGTCCTTGCCCGGCACCAGCACGCCACTGACCCAGTACGGCGTCCACGTGTAATACAGGATGGACTCGCCACGCTTGTAGCGGCCCAGGGTATCGGCGATCAGGGCCGCATAGCTGCCCTGCACGTGCGTCACCGTCTCGCGCAATTTATACGCATCCATGTGATTCTCGATCAGCGCTTCGCAGCCCCAGCCGGGGTTGCAGCCCGTCAAGTCGGCCTTGCCATCGCCATCGTGGTCGAACAGCTTGGCCAGGGTGGGGTCGCGCAACTGGTCGATATTCGTGATGTTGTACTTCTCGGCCGTCGCCTTGTCGATCAGATAACCTTGTGCGGCAGGACCGGCGTATTGGCCCGTGCGCAACAGCTTGGCGTCGCCGCCCGCATTGTTATAGAAATCCTTGTGCATCGGATCCCAGTGCACGGCCATGAAGGTGGCGTCGCCGTTGGCGATGGCGATATGCGCGGTCGGATACTCCACTTCCTTGATCGGCTGCACTTCGTAGCCCAGCTTTTCCAGGGCCTTGTCGACCAGCATGGTCTGGAAGGTTTCTTCCGCGATCGAGCTTTGCAGCGGCTGCACCTTGACGCCCTTGCCGGGCAGCGCATCGGCGGCCACGGCCGGCGTCTGCGCCATGGCCAGGCTGGTGGTCAGGGCCAGGGCGGCGATCGCAAGGGCGGAAAACAGCTGGAACTTGCGTTGCGATTTTTGCGTCTCTTTAAAATGTGCGATTTGATGCATGTAAATCCTTTCTTATTGTGCGTTGGCCAGCGTTGCTTGCTGTTCAACATTATTTTTGTCCGTGTTGCCGCGCACCAGGCGCAGCACGAAACCGGCAGGACCCGTCTGGTACCAATGGCGCACGCCACGGCGTGGCTGGCCCATCGCTTGCGTCAATCGGTCCAGGGTGATGGCCAGCAGCACGATGCCCAGGCCACCCACGGTTGCCAGGCCCATGTCCAGGCGACCAATGCCGCGCAATACCATCTGGCCCAGGCCACCCACGGCGATCATCGAGGCGATCACGACCATCGACAGCGACAGCATCAGCGACTGGTTGATACCGGCCATGATGGACGGCATGGCCAGCGGAAATTGCACGCGAGTCAGCAGCTGCCACGGCGAGGCGCCATAGGCGCGGGCCGCTTCGATCAGGTCGGGACGCACCTGGCGGATACCGAGGTTGGTCAAACGCACCAGCGGCGGCAGGGCAAAGATGATCGTCACGATCACGCCTGGCGCATTACCGATACCAAACAGCATCACCACGGGCACCAGGTAGACGAAGGCAGGCGTCGTCTGCATGGCGTCCAGCAGGGGACGCAGGATATTCTGCGCGCGGTCGCTGCTGGCAAGGAAAATACCCAGCGGCAAGCCGATGGCCAGACAGAAAGCCAGCGACGTCAATACCAGCGACAGGGTGGTCATGGCTTCCGGCCAGATGCCCAGCATCGACACCACCAGCAGCGCCAGCACGGTACCGATGGCCAGGGTACGGCTGGTAAATTGCCACGCCAGCAAGCCGATGATGGCGATCACCGTCAGCGACGGGGCCGCCAGCAGCACGCCTTCCACGCCGGACAGCACGCTGTCGATCGGCGCACGCACGGCCTGGAAGAAAGGACGGAAATGCGCGACAACCCAGCCCAGACCCTGGTTGATCCAGCTTTCCAGCGGCAGCGAGCCGTCGAAGATCTGTGTCAGGTGAAAGCCGCTCGCATGTTCCGGCTGCACGGCAGGCGCGGCGGCGTCCAGCCACGCGGTGCTGGCATCGGTGGGCGGCGTCAGCGCCCAGGGATTGATTTGGGCGGCCTGTTCAACAACAGGTTCTACTGTGGAAACGGTGCTTGGGTTCATGCTTGTCCTTTCTGTTGTTGTTCGGCTATGGCTGGCGTGTCGCGGTCGAGGAACTTCAGCAAGGTCGTCTTGCTGATGGCACCGCGGAAGCTGCCGTCATTGGCCACCACAGGGACGGCGTAAGGCAGCTGCGCCACCTGGCCGAACAGGCCGGCGACTGGTTCATCTGCATTGATGGTCTGCACGTCGGGCAGATAGGCATGCGCCAGGCCCAGCGGTCCCACATGGCCGTCGAGCGCACTGCGCAGCGAATCGGCCGAGACGACGCCGAGGAACTTGCGCTGCGGATTGACGACATACGCAAAGGCGCGATCCTGCTCTTCCAGCATCGACAGCGCGGCGCGCGAACCGCGGCTCGGCGACTCGGACACGACGATCTGGCTCTTGCGGGCAATATCGCTGGCCTTGAACACGGCCGCCGCATCCACGCCGCGCACGAAATTGCGCACGTAATCGTTGGCAGGCTTGCGCAAAATCTCTTCCGGCGTGCCCACTTGCACCACGTGGCCGTCTTTCATGATGGCGACGCGGTCGCCGATGCGCATGGCTTCGTCGAGATCATGCGAAATGAAGACGATGGTCCGGCGCTTGATTTGCTGCAAGCGCAGCAGTTCCGATTGCATTTCCGTACGAATAATCGGATCGAGCGCGGAAAATGCTTCATCCATCAGCAAAATCGATGGATCGCAAGCCAGCGCACGGGCCAGGCCCACGCGCTGCTGCATGCCGCCCGACAATTCGTCGGGATAGCTGGCGCCGTAGCCATCCAGGCCCACTTGCTCCAGCGCTTGCTGGGCCAGCGCATGGCGCTCGGCCTTGGGCATGCCGGCCAGCTCCATGCCGAAGGCAGTGTTGTCGAGCACGGTAATTTGCGGCAGCAGCGCGAACGACTGGAACACCATGCTGATATCCTTGCGGCGCAGGGCACGCAGCTGGGCGTCCGGCAAGGTATTGATGTCGTTGCCGTCGATCAGGATGCGGCCGGCGGTCGGCTCGATCAGGCGGTTCAGCATGCGCACCAAGGTCGACTTGCCCGAACCGGACAGGCCCATGATGACGAAGATCTCGCCCGCTTCAATGGTAAAGGTGGCGTCGAAAACGCCGATGGTGCAGTCCGTCTTGGCCAGGATATCCTGCTTGCTGGCGCCTTGATGGACGAGTTCAAGTGCTTCTTCTGGCTTGTCGCCGAACACTTTGAACACATGGTCGATAATGATTTGTTTTGCCACGATGTGGTTCTCCCTCGATTTGACGAATGGAATGAAACCCAGCAAGCTGCTAGCTTGCGGCGGGAATCAGCAAACCCTGTTGCGTCGGCTACGCCACGGCGCACAAAGCGCACGGGAGCGACAGGAAACAGGGGGTGACACGCGTGTGACCAGCGGATGGCCAAAGCCGGTGCCGGGGTGCCGTGTGCGTGCTAAAAGAGGCTGTGGTTCAGGACTTTTAACAACGCTAGCGCCATGCAAATACATGGCACCAAATGTATTTGACCGAAAAAAAAATCGACCAAGCTACTTTTAACTGGATGCGGGTGTAAAACCCGAAGAATTATTCACCACTCAGCGAGTGGGGAGTACTGCGAAGCAGAAGGTGAAACGCGGTGTAGCTGTTGTAAATATGACTCAAGTATAACGCAAAAAGCCACCAAAGTCCAATGGCTTTCCAAATAGAAATGTGTTAGCAATGTTCGCCAGCGTACAGTCAGACGTAAAAAAGGCGAAAAGAGACTTGTTTTCATCGTCTTTTCGCCCATCGCTGCGACACGCTCCCTAGCACCAAACCTGGCGCCGGACAAGCGGTGCGAAACCGTCAAGCCGGCTCGGTAAATACCTTGCGCATCTTCTCGGCAATCTTGCCTTCAATCGTGGAGGCGAAGGCGCTCAGCATGAAACCCAGCTTGATTTGCAGTTGCGCCTGCTCTTTTTCCAGGGTCAGCGATCCGTCGACGCCGCTGCGCTCGAAACGCAGCACGTCGCCATCCCAGGCGCACGCCAGGTCATATTCCTGGGCCAGCTTGTCGGCCACTTGCTGCGCCGCTTGGCGCGCCTTTTCTGCTGTCAGCTTATGTTGCTGAACTATATTTATATCCGCCATCAAACGATCCTTTTATTATAAAAACGGGGGCAATACGGCCAGCATCATACCAGCCGCCATGCGGCAGCCGCGGCCATCGGTGGCGCCGGCACGCAGAAAAAACCGCGTTTTCCTGCGCCGCACTTGCGCCGCATCAAACTGAAACCACCGAAGCGGGCCGACTATCTCCATTCCAGTTGCGAGTGTCTTGGAGAGCTACCATGGACCAGAAAGTCATCGTGCCGGTCGAAGCCGTGCTGACCAAATGCGTGTCCCTGCCCGTCGGCTACGTCCCTACCCCCTCGGCGCCCTACCGCCTGCACCGCAAGAATGCGCAACTGACCCTGCAGCCGGGTCCGCCCCGCCTGACGGACGCCACGGTCCGCAACCTGGCCGCCGTGCCTGTCGGTTCGCGCGTGCTGATCTGGAAGCAAGACCCGTCCGTGAGCGAGCTGGGCACGCGCAAGACCTTCCTCGCCGGCCTGACCCTGCAAGGCCCGCGCGATGCACGCATCACCTTTGGCGAGCCGGGCATCGCCCAGGTCAGCCCGAACGCCTTTGGCGACTTCATCGTCTCGCCCAATACCGACCAGTTCGACGCCGTGCACACGTTTGCCATCGTGCGCATGACGCTCACCATGTACCAGCGCGCGCTGGCCAGCAACGGCACGGCCTCGCCCCTGCCCTGGCAATGGAATAGCGCCAGCAATACGGCCCCGCTGCGCGTGTTTCCGCACGGCTTGCCCAATGTCATGAATGCGTACTACAGCCGCAGCGACAAGGCCCTCAAGTTCGGCGATTTCATTCCCAGCGGCGCCACCGAGCGCGTCTATACCTGCCGTTCGCTCGACATCGTCTCGCATGAAACTGGGCATGCCATCCTCGATGGCCTCAAACCGAATTGGCTGCTCAACAATAACCCGCCGCAGACGGGCGGCTTGCACGAATCGTTCGGCGACCTGACGGCCATCTTCCTGGCCCTGTCGCAGCTGGACCAGGTCGAAGCCGTGATCGCGCAAACCAAGTCCGATCTGCACGACAAAACCTTCCTGGCCGACCTGGCGGAACAGTTCGGTCTGGCGCTAGGCCGGCCTAACGGTTTGCGCAATGCCGACAATGACATCAAATTGTCGGAGGCAGGCACGGAAGTGCACGCCATCTCGCAAGTGTTTACAGGCGCCATCTACGACATCCTGGCCGACATCTTTGCCCATGAACGCCAACCCCAGCTGGAAGACGACGCTGCCGTGCTGCACCGCTGCGGCGACTACCTGCGCAGCCTAGTCTTGCGCGCCCTGGTGGCGTCTCCCGACCATGCGGCCACGTATGCCGACGTGGCCGGCCAGATGCTGACCCTGGCGCAGGCCGACGGCTATACCGCCTACCTGGACTTCATCCGCAACAGCTTTACCGTGCGCGAAGTGCTCAAGAACAATGCCATGACGGAGGATGGGCAAATGACCTTTGCCGCAGGCATCGTCGATGACGAGGGTGCCGTGCAAGACAGGCGCGCCTGCTGCGGTACCATGAACCATGCGGAATACAGCGAATCGGACCACTTGCTGGAAGCGGAGCGCGAAGCGCTGGCGGCCTGGTGCCGCAGCTACGCGCCCCGATAAATGCCATACGCCGCAAGCCAGTCAACAGTCGACAGCAGGCGATGACATGCCGCACCACGTCCCCACCACCGTCCACCAGAAGGAGCAGCATGAAAATTTCAGCCCGCAGCAACGGCGGCTTTGCCGGCCTGAGCGAACAGTACGACATCGATACGCAAGCCCATCCGGCCGGCCCCGGACTGGAAGCGGCATTGGCCAGCAGCGGCTTTTTCACGCACTCGCAGGCGACGGGCCAGCAGGTGGGGGCCGATATCCCCCAATGGCAGATCACCGTCGACGCGCCCACCGCGCACCGCACCATCACATTTGCCGAGGATGGCAGTGCTGAAAATGCACGTTGGCAACAGTTACTGACGCAGATACGCGCCAGCGCCTGAATGTTCCGGCACTTGGCCTGATTGTTCCGGCGCTTATTTTGTGCCGGTCTTGATTTGAGTAAAACAAAAACACCACACGGCAAGCCAGCACACCACCCACCCTGCCCCCCTGCCGCATCGGGTGACTGTCGCTTTCTTGCCGCGTTCTTTATGGCAACGTCCCGGATAGTCGCTGAATTACCCGCTCTGCGCGGCAACGGCACCGTCAAAAAATGAATTTGCTTATATGTATTGTATATAAGCGGGATTTGTGAGAAATAGCGAATTGCCTTAAAATACAATGCTTTGCTTTAGTATGCGCCGCCGAGTTTCCTGCAGGCGCTACAGCACCTCCCCCAAATTGATAGGACTGTTATGACCCACGTTGTCACCGAATCCTGCATCGCCTGTCGCTATACCGACTGCGTCGATGTCTGCCCGGTAGATTGTTTCCGGGAAGGCCCGAACTTCCTGGCAATCGATCCGGACGAATGTATTGACTGCGCAGTCTGCGTGGCAGAGTGCCCGGTGAACGCGATTTTCGCGGAAGAAGACGTGCCGGGCGACCAGCAAGCCTTCATCAAGATCAACGTCGATCTGGCCCGTAACTGGCCTTCGATCACCAAGACGAAGGCTGCCTTGCCGGAAGCCGAGCAATTCAAGGACGTGAAGGACAAGCTCGACATGCTGGTGCGCTAAGCGCACGGCACTTGCCGCGGCCGCTCTGGCGGAGAGACTCTTCTCCGCAGGGGCGGGGCGGCGAAAAAACAGAAGAAAAGCAGCGGAAACGCTGCTTTTTTTGCTTTTAAAGCATCGTTGCAGCTCTATCCACGCAAGTGTGGCGCGCTGTCACACCAAAGCGCAAACTGTGGACCTGTGCGTGGTAAAGCACATTTTGTCCTCAACAAATATCGTAGAATTGGATTATGATATTTGAGCCGATATTGGCGCTTGGAATTAAACAAGGACTCTATATGCTTTACCAACTGCACGAACTGCAACGCTCTTTCCTCACTCCGGTGATGCAATGGGCAGACATGTCCTCCAAGTTATTTACCAACCCGGTTTCTCCACTGGCCCACACCCCGTTTTCGCAACGCATCGCAGCCGGCTACGAGCTGATGTACCGCCTTGGCAAAGACTACGAAAAACCACAATTCGACATCCAATCCGTTCTCGTCCAAGGCGAGAGCGTCGACATCCGCGAACACGTTGTCGTGACAAAACCGTTTTGCCGCCTGATTCACTTCAAAAAAGAAGCCACTGGCTTGCAACAGCCCAAAGTTTTGCTGGTTGCCCCCCTGTCCGGTCACCACTCGACCCTGCTGCGCGATACCGTGCGCGGCTTGCTGGCCGAGCACGATGTCTACATCACCGACTGGACGGACGCGCGCATGGTACCGCTGACGGAAGGCCCGTTCCACCTGGATGACTACATTTATTATGTGCAGGAATTCATCCGCCTGCTGGCGCCTGACTTGCACGTTATTTCCGTCTGTCAACCGACCGTGCCCGTGCTGGCCGCCATCTCGCTGATGGCGACAGCCAAAGATCCGCACATGCCGAAAACCATGACGATGATGGGCGGCCCGATCGACCCGCGCCGCTCGCCCACGCAAGTGAACAACCTGGCGACGGAAAAGAAATTCTCATGGTTTGAAAACACCGTGATCTACGCGGTGCCGCCGAACTACCCGGGCTTTGGCCGCAAGGTGTATCCGGGCTTCCTGCAGCATGCCGGCTTCATCGCCATGAACCCGGGCCGTCACGCGCAAAGCCACCGCGAGTTCTACATGCACCTGGTGACGGGCGACGACGAGCCGGCGGAAGGCCACCGCCAGTTCTACAACGAGTACAACGCCGTACTGGACATGCCGGCCGAGTACTACTTGGAAACCATTAAAACGGTTTTCCAGGAATTCAGCCTGCCGATGGGCACGTGGAAAGTGGGCGGCCAGCTGGTGCGTCCGCAAGACATCACGAATGTGGCGCTGTTCACCGTGGAAGGCGAACTGGACGACATTTCCGGTGCCGGCCAGACGCAGGCGGCGCATGACTTGTGTTCCGGCATCCCTGCCGAGATGCAACAAGACTTCGTGGCGCCGAAATGCGGCCATTACGGCATCTTCTCGGGCCGCCGCTGGCGCGAGATCATTTGCCCGAAAATCGGCGAATTCATCCAGAAACACGGCTAATACACGGCATATCCATCAAAAAGCCACCCCAGTTCACACTGGTGTGGCTTTTTTTCATGCGCGCTCGATTTTCACCGTCGGACGCGTATTGACAAAGATCTGCTCGACTCTCGGCTCGCCCGGTCCCGGCTTCTTCATCGCATAGCCATTCACAGGCTGCGAGCGGTTTACCCACAGCGCGTAATACAGGTGGTCAGCGCGCGGATCTTCCGTATTCGGGTGGATCAGTATCGTCAGGCCCAGGCTGTTCAGCTGCAGCCACGGCACGATCACGGGCAGCAGATCATTGGTAAAACCAAAATAAAACGACGGCGTCACGTGCGGGCCGCGCGGCTCCAGATTCCAGTCGCCCAGCTCGATCTGGAAGCGCTCGGCCGCCCACTTGCGTATCAGCGCCGCTTTCTGGTAACTGTCTTCGTCAAAATAGATATGCGCGTGATAGCTCTCGATATCCGTGTAGGCGCGCGGTGTCGACGGCAAGGTTTCCTCGCCGGGCCGCACGCTGACGGGGCGCGGTGTGGGCGCCTTGTCCGTATGATCGCCCCACGGGCTCTTGCCGGGCGCTGGCTTCACACGCGACGGTTTGGCCTCCTGCGCCAGGGCTGTGCCGGTCAGGCCGGAAGCGGCCAATGCCGCCACCAGGCCGCCGCCGCGCAAGACCGTGCGGCGCTGCGGAGAAAGAAGATTGGCCCATTCCAGGTCGATGGCCGCGTGTTGAGTGTTGTCAGACATGTCAATTCCTGTTCTTGATGATAAGTACGGAGAGAGAGAAGGCAGATCAAAAGTGAACAGTGGCGCGGGCGTAGTAGTAACCGCCCAATACGCCCAATGGTCCCGAATTGTCGTAGGCGCCCGTGTACTGCGCCAGATTCGCGGCGCTGCGCGCTGCGCGCGGCACCTGGCTGGGCTTCTGGTCGAAGACATTGTTGGCGCCCACCGTCACGTTGATGCGCTTGCCGATGTCGTAGCCGACGCTGACGTCCGTCACGAAGGCGGCCTTCAGCTGGTAGTCGCCGCCCGTGACGGCGTTCAGGCGCTTGAGCTTGCCGTAGCGCGTCTCGCGCAGGCTGAATGTCCAGCCGGCTTTTTCATACGCCAGGGTGACGATCTCCTTGTCGCGCGGCGCCCGGTACAGCAAGTCGTACTCGGCCGACTTGCTCAGAGTGCCGATGTTCGGCAAGCCTTGCAGCACGGCCGGCAGTTCCGCCTTGCCAACCAGACTCGTGTGATTGATATTCGCGGCCGCCGTCCAGCGCAGCTTGCCATCGGCCACGCGCAAGACATCCTCGGCCGTCAAATCGATGCCGCGCGTGCGCGTGTCGCCCACGTTGGCAAAGTAATGCGCCACCAGGCCATTGCCTACCGTCAGCCCCGCCGAGCGCAGCAGGTTTTCAATGACGCTCGCTTGCGCCCCCGTCAGCGGCCGGCCGCTGCCGTCGAGCGCCACGCCCGAGCTGCGGTCAATGCCGATGTTCGACGACACGCCCAGGCGGTCGCTGACCTTGATTTGATACGCGTCAACGGCCAGGCGCAGGGTGGGCGTAGGATTGAAGGTCAGCCCTGCTGACAGATTCGTCGATTTTTCCGGTTTTAATGCTTGCGCACCCAGGGCCCGTGCGGCAGCGGAATTGGGCTGCGCCAGGGTGTACGGCACGCCCGCATGGTCGGACGTGTTCGAATACGATTGCGTCACCAGGCTAGGCGCATGGAAACCGTTGCTGACAGTACCGCGCACGGCGACCGTGGACGTCACGTCATAACGGGTGGACAAGCGGCCCGTCGTCTTGCTGCCGAAATCGGAATATTTCTCGGCGCGCAGAGCCGTGTCGAGCAACAATTGCGGCGTCAGTTTCGCGCCCAGGCCGATATACGCCGCATGGCTGTGGCGCGCCGTGTCGGATGCGTCGACGGGCAGGTAGCCGGCCAGCGCCGATGAGCCGCTGCCCTGGTAAGAGGCAGGTTCTCCCGGGCTGCGCTGCTGCGTTTCATGCGAATACTCGAGGCCCAAGCTCAGGTCGGCCGGCTCGCTCAAGCCCAGCTGGACGGGGCGGCGCACATCAGCATTCGTGGTCGAGCGGCTGTAGCGCTGATTGCCGATAGTAAAATCGGTCTTGCCACCGGGATAGGTCAGCGAGTAATTGGCCGAGTGTTCGACGCCCACGTCGATATCGTCGCGGCCATACGTCGTGCTCAGGTCCCAGGACCAGCCCGCCGTCTCGCCCTTGACACCGCCCGTCAGCGAAAAGTCGTTTTCGCTCGTCGTTTCATATGGCGTGAAACCGTCGGGATACACGGCCAGCAAGCCTTTGTTGTTATTAAAAATGGTATTGGGCAGGCGGAAATTCTGCGCCGAGCGGGCATTGCGGTGCGCATAGGTGCCGAAACCATACAGTTGCACCTCGTTCGACACGTCATAGCCGAGGTTGGCGCTGAGCGAGGCGGTCGTGCTTTGCGGCACGCCCGTATTGCGCCATGGATTGCTGTTGCGGTTTGCTTCGGCCGGGTTCGGCGAAGCGCCGGCCGGCAAGCTGTTGTTCGGTCCCAATTTCACCAGTTGGCCATCGCTGTTGCGCACGGCCGGATACGACAGATAAGCGGGATTCAGTCCAAAATTGCGCACGGCGATGCCCTGGCGCTGGACTTCGGCGCCGAAGTGGGCAAAGCCGTGTTCGCCCAGGCGCGTGCCGCCATCGATGCGCGCCGACCCGTTCGTGCCGTCGCCCTCGTAGGTGGAACCGAGTTGCGTGCTGAAACTGCCCTTGTCATCCGACTTCAGGATGATGTTGATGACACCGGCGATGGCGTCCGAGCCGTAGATGGCGGAAGCACCGTCGCGCAGGATTTCCACGCGGGCAATCGCCCCCGTGGGGATCAGGGCCAGGTCGGTGGCGACGGAACCCGGAAAACCATCCTCATTGACGATGGCCGTCGTATGGCGGCGCTTGCCATTGACCAGCACCAGGGTATGCGAGGGATCGAGGTTGCGCAGCTGCCCGGCGCGCACGATGCTGCCCAGGTCAGGCTGCACGCGGGCCGGCAAGTTGAATGACGGCAAGGCCGTATCCAGCGCATCGAGCAAGTTCAATTTGCCCGTGGCCTGCAATTGCTGCGCGCTGATCACGTCGATCGGTGCGGCGCTGTTGGCCACCGTGCGGCCCGTGCCGCGCGCCCCCGTCACGATGACGGTATCAAACGGCGCGGCGGCCAGCGCGCCGGCGCCGTCCGGCGCGGCCTGCGCGTGAACCACGCCGGGCGCCCCCAGCACGAGCACGGCCACCGAGACGGCGTACGCCAGTTGCCGCAGGCGCGGGATGGGGTCTTGCTTGTGAATCAATTCCAGCATACGGAAACATCCTTTTCAAGTCGTCAACACAGTGGTTGCAGACTAAAGGATGGACAAACAAACAAGAACGAATGGTTTCGTATTTAGATATTTCGTTTTGGCAACTAACAACAGCGGCGCGCCGTATCAGGGACTGGCCGGGGCGGTCGCCAGGCTCTGGTCGAGCCGCTTCCAGTAATCGCGTTCCAGCCGGGCCGTATCGATGTCGCGCGCCGCCTCGTTGAAGCGCTTTTGCCGCGCCGCTCCTTCCGCGTCGCGCTGGAAGCAGACGTGCACGGGACGCTCCTTGAAGACGGTATCGATGATGGCGATGCGCTCCCGCTCGGCCTTGCTGAAGTTACGTCCCATCAGCAAGTGCTGCAGGACATGGCGTTCGATGACGATCACGCGGTAACGCTTGATGAGCAGTTTCTTCAGATTCGTCGCATCGTTCAAGCCCTCTTCCGTCTTCAACTCGCCGCGCGCCACCATGCCGTCGAACTGCTCGCCATTCGAATACCCGGCCACGGTGCCGATACGCAGCTTGCCGAGGTCGGCCAGGGCGGTGCCGGGCACGCCATCCTCCTTCAGGTAGGCCAGCACGCCTTGCGTATTGCCAACCGGAACAGAAAAGTGGCAGAGTTTTTCCCGTTCGGGCGTACGCCAGACAGCCAGAAACCCGGCATAGCGGGAACTGGCCAGGCCAAACTGCATGGCACGCTTCCACGGGAAATACTCATATTTGACGACATAGCCCATGCGTTCGAAGATGGCGCCGACCATCGCCCCGGACATGCCATCGGCAGGCAGGCTGCGGGAAATAAAGGGCGGCCAGTCTTCCGCGGCGAAGCGGACGATGCGCGAGCTGGCAGCGCCCGGCGCCGCCATGGGGGAGCCAGCCTGCCCGTGTGCAAGAGCAAGTGTAGCGTGCATGAATAAACAGAAGGGCAAACCAACTGTCCGGAGGAAACGCATGTTTGGCTCCTATGGCCTGGCGCACCTTGCAATGCAGGCGCGGCAACAGGACTGGCGGTCGGCTTTTTTTGATTACAGGCTTGATAAAAATCATGCTCCCATAAAAAAAAGAAATTGCAAAGTTGTTTATTTGCACTTTGACATTCCCAGGGGAAATAAAATACGATTGCGGCGTGCCTGCAACAGGCCTGCCATGCGCCAGCTATTCCCTCTCACGAGCCAGGTTTTTACTTGTGCGCGCGCCAGATGGCCGATAATGACGTTTTACCGTATTGAAGATGACCGTGCCGCATCCCGCCTCTCCCCCACTTGCAGACCAGATCGAAGACTTGCTGCCGCAAACGCAATGCACCAAATGCGGCTACAACGGCTGCCGCCCGTATGCGGAAGCGATTGCCGCAGGCAGCGCCGACATCAACCAGTGCCCGCCGGGCGGCGCGCAGGGCATCGTGCGCCTGGCCGGCTTGCTGGGTAAAAAAGTCATTCCGCTCAATCCCGTCAACGGCCTCGAACGTCCGCGATCTGTCGCCTATATCGACGAATCGCTGTGTATCGGCTGTACCCTGTGCATCCAGGCCTGTCCCGTCGACGCCATCGTCGGCGCCGCCAAGCAGATGCATACGGTGGTCACCGATCTGTGCACCGGCTGCGACCTGTGCGTGGCGCCCTGCCCCGTCGACTGCATCGTCATGTACCCGGTCAGCGGCGACGCCACGGGCTGGGATGCCTGGAGCCAGGCCGAGGCGGACGACGCGCGCGCGCGCCACGATTTCCGCACGCAGCGTTTGCGCCGCGAAACAGAGGAAAATGAAGCACGCCTGGCCGCCAAGGCCGTCGCCAAGATGCGCGAAGTGACGCAGGAAGTACCCGTCACACCAAACGAACAGGCGGAAAAGGAACGCAAGCGCGCCATCATCGCCGCCGCCATGGAGCGCGCGCGCGCCAAGGCCGCTGCCGCCAGCACGGACACCGCCCAGCCAGCCCCCATCACCCCGAAAAAAGACGCATGAACGCCGCCAAACGCCTGGAAATCTTTACGCGCTTTCGCGCCGCCAACCCTTCCCCGAAAACGGAACTCGACTACACGACGCCGTTCGAGCTGCTGATCGCCGTGCTGCTGTCGGCACAGGCGACGGACGTCTCCGTCAACAAAGCGACCCGCTTGCTGTATCCGGTCGCCAATACGCCGGCCACGATACTGGCCCTGGGCGTGGACGAGCTGGCCAGCTACATCCGCACCATCGGCCTGTTCCGCACCAAGGCGAAGAACGTCATCGCCACCTGCCAGATCCTGCTGGATCAGCACGGCGGCGAAGTGCCGCGCGACCGCGCCTCGCTGGAAGCCTTGCCCGGCGTGGGCCGCAAGACGGCGAATGTGGTCATGAACACGGCGTTTGGCGAACCGACCATGGCCGTGGACACGCATATCTTCCGCGTCTCGAACCGCACCGGCATCGCGCCAGGCAAGAATGTCGATATCGTCGAGCAAAAACTGCTGAAATTCATCCCCAAGGAATTCCTGCACGACGCCCACCACTGGCTGATCCTGCACGGCCGCTACACGTGCACGGCGCGCAAGCCCCAATGCTGGAACTGCATGATTGCCGACCTGTGCGATTACAAGGACAAGTCGCCGATGCCGGCCGTGGTATAAAGCAAAAAAAAACGGCCCGCAAGGGCCGTTTTTTTTGATTCGCAGCAAGCGGGAGCT
Organism: Janthinobacterium sp. SUN128; assembly: GCF_030587275.1. Lineage (NCBI taxonomy): Bacteria > Pseudomonadati > Pseudomonadota > Betaproteobacteria > Burkholderiales > Oxalobacteraceae > Janthinobacterium > Janthinobacterium sp. SUN128. The sequence goes on from NZ_JAPWHY010000002.1 coordinate 533,858, forward strand.
TACAGCAAGACCATATTATCGCGATGAATCAGCTCATGGCCTTCCATGTAGCCGAGGATGGACTCGATCTCGGTGGAAGGCTTGCGCATGATGCGGCGCGCTTCGCCGCTCGTGTAGTTGGACAGGCCGCGCGCCACGGGTGCACCATCGGCATCGACGCAGGTGATCACGGCGCCGCGGCCGAATTCCCCATTCACGCCCGTCACGCCTATCGGCAGCAAGGACTTGCCTTCCTGGCGCAGCTTTTGCACGGCGCCCGCATCGAGCACGACGGCGCCGGCCGTATGCAGATGATCGGCCATCCACTGCTTGCGCGCCGTCAATTGCCCCGTTTGCGCCCGCAACTCCGTGCCGATCGCTTCGCCCTGGGCCAGGCGACTGAGCACGTCGCTGTCGCGCCCCCAGGCGATGATGGTATGGGCGCCGGACTTGGCGGCGCGCTTGGCGGCAAGGATTTTCGTCAGCATGCCGCCACGCCCCAGGCTGCTGCCGGCACCGCCGGCCATCGCTTCCAGGGCCGGATCGCCGGCGATGCCTTGCGTGATCAGGTAAGCGTCCGGGTCCTTGCGCGGGTCGGCCGAGAACAGGCCGTGCTGGTCCGTCAGGATGACCAGCGCATCGGCTTCGATCAGGTTGGCCACCAGGGCACCCAGGGTGTCGTTGTCGCCGAACTTGATTTCATCGGTGACGACGGTGTCGTTTTCATTGATGATCGGCACCACGCCCAGACGCAGCAGAGTCGTCAGGGTGGAACGGGCATTCAGGTAGCGTTCGCGGTCGGCCAGGTCGGCGTGCGTGAGCAGCACTTGCGCCGTGCCGAGGCTGTGGGCGCGGAAGCTGCTTTCATAGATTTGCGCCAGGCCCATCTGGCCGACGGCGGCGCAAGCCTGCAATTCGTGGATATCGGTGGGGCGCTGCTCGAAACCGAGGCGCAGCATGCCTTCGGCAATGGCGCCGGAGCTCACCAGCACGACTTCCTTGCCCAGGGCGCGCAAGCCGGAAATCTGCGCGGCCCAGCGCGCGATGGCGGCATGATCGAGTCCGCGGCCATCGTTGGTGACCAGCGAAGAACCAACTTTGATGATGATGCGGGTAGCTTTTTGAATCACGGAATCCATGGGGCGGCGCTCTTCACTTAATAGACGTCAGCGCGCAGGACGCAGCAGCAGCAAGGCCAGCCCCGCCGTCAGCTCCATTGCGCACATGAACAACACAAAACCCTGGGGCAAGCCGAAGCTGATGGCCGCGAATAAACGGCCGGCGGGCTGCGCCAGGACCAACATTGCAGTGATATCGCCGAGGACAGGCGGTTCGCCCTGCCGTGCCGCGAACAGCGCCAGGAGCGCGGTAGCGCCCCAGACACCGACATGAGTAGCGTAGAACTGGCTGTAGCCGTTGACGCCATTGAGGAAGATGCCCATGCCGGCCGCCATTTCATCGGCGAACAACAGGCAGGCGACCGCGCTCAGCCCGTAAGCATACGCGATCAGATGCAATACACGGCGCTGCCACGCTTGCTTGCGCGCTGGCGCGACAGCGGCCGTCTGTACCGACATCAGGGTAAAGCCTTAGTCGAGGATCTTGAAACGCGGATCATCCGGATCGATCGACGAGATACCGCGTGCTTCTTCGGTCATCTGCGTTTCTTCGGCACGGCTTTCGCTGTGTTTCTTCTCTTCCAGATGCTGGTAAATCGCATTCACCAGTTCCGGGCAACCCTGATGGTTCAGCGCGGAGATCTCGAAGACGGGACCTTTCCAGGCGAAACGCTTGAGGAAGTCCTTGACGATCTTCTTGCGCTCCTCTTCCGGCACCATGTCGAGCTTGTTCAACACCAGCCAGCGCGGTTTGTCGACCAGCGACTCGTCGTACTTTTTCAATTCCTTGACCAGCGCCTTGGCTTCCTTGACAGGATCGACGTTGGTTTCAAACGGCGCCAGGTCGACAATGTGCAACAGCAAGCCCGTGCGCTGCAAGTGGCGCAGGAATTGATGGCCCAGGCCCGCGCCTTCGGAAGCGCCTTCGATCAAGCCGGGAATGTCGGCGATCACAAAGCTCTTCTCGTGCGACACGCGCACCACGCCCAGGTTCGGGTGCAGGGTGGTAAATGGATAATCGGCAATTTTCGGACGCGCGTTCGAGACGGCCGAAATGAAGGTCGACTTGCCGGCGTTCGGCATGCCCAGCAGGCCCACGTCAGCCAGCACTTTCAGTTCCAGGCGCAGTTCGCGGCGTTCGCCTTCCTTGCCCTCGCCTTTTTGACGCGGTGCGCGGTTGGTCGAGGACTTGAAGTGGATATTGCCCCAGCCGCCTTCGCCGCCCTTGGCCAGCATTTCGGTCTGGCCGTGCTCGGTCAGATCGGCCAGGATTTCGCCGCTCGCGTTGTCGATGATCAAGGTGCCGACCGGCATGCGCAGGTGGATGTCATCGGCGCCCTTGCCATAGCAATCTGCGCCACGGCCAGGCTCGCCATTGCGAGCCTTGTGCATTTTGGAGAAGCGGAAATCGACGAGCGTGTTGATATTGCGGTCGGCGACTGCCCAAATGGTGCCGCCCTTGCCGCCATCGCCGCCATCGGGACCGCCAAAAGGCCGGAATTTTTCACGGCAGAAAGAGGCGCAGCCGTTGCCGCCATCGCCCGCGATGACTTCGATTTTTGCTTCGTCGATAAACTTCATAATTTTGCCGCCATAAAACTAAAAAGGCTCTACCTTGGGCAGAGCCTTTCGATTGAAGGCTTGCGCCTTACATCATGCGATCATTGCGGAGCGAACTGGCGCTCCGCGATGAATTACGCTGGTACTGCTGCGTTAGGTACAACGGTCACGAATTGCTTCGAGCCAGCACCTTTGACAACGAACTTCACTTTGCCCGCGATCAGCGCGAACAACGTGTGGTCCTTGCCCATGCCTACGCCTTCGCCGGCGCGCACTGGGGTGCCGCGTTGACGAATGATGATGCCGCCAGCATTGATAGCTTGGCCGCCGTAGACTTTAACGCCCAGACGTTTTGATTCTGAATCACGGCCGTTTCGCGTTGTGCCGCCGCCTTTTTTATGTGCCATTTAAGACTCCTTGATAGCTGATTAATTCAAACAGCGGCGATTAGCCGTTGATCGAAACGATTTGGATTTCGGTAAAATTCTGGCGATGGCCTTGATGCTTTTGGTAATGCTTACGACGACGCATCTTGAAAATTTTGACCTTATCATGGCGACCATGCGCCACAACCGTAACCAGTACCGTTGCACCTTCGACCAATGGAGCACCAAACTTGATGCTGTCGCCCGCGCCTACTGCGAGAACTTGATCGATGGTGATTTCGGAACCAATGTCTGCCGGTATCTGTTCTACTTTAAGTTTTTCGCCAGCGACAACTTTGTATTGTTTGCCACCGGTTTTTATGACCGCGTACATGATTTGAAACCTCATCAAATGTTGAAAGAATTTGTCCCACTGCCATGAAAAGCAAGCCGTGCACAACAGGGGGAACCAGCGATTATACACGGACTGAGAAATTGCGTCAAAAAGTATTCACAAAGCTTGACGATCGTGGTATGTCGACAACCTGACCATCATGTCAGGCTTGCGCCGGGCGGACAGCAAAACGCGCGCCAGTGCCAACAAGGTCAATCAATTGCTCTACAGTCATAGGCAAACGTCACGCACGCGCAAGCCTTGTCGTATAATCGCGGCACCCACAATCTAATGCAGGTTCGCCTTGTCTGACGCTAACAAACACGTTAACCAAAACACCATCGTGCAAACGATTGCCGCCGATATGGACGCAGTCAATACGGTGATCCGCCAAAAGTTGCACTCCGATGTGATTCTGATCAACCAGATCGCTGAATACATCATCAGCGCAGGCGGCAAACGCATCCGTCCCGTGCTGATCTTGCTGGTGGCCAATGCCCACGCCTATCGCGGCACGGCGCACCATGAACTGGCCGCCGTGGTCGAATTCATCCACACCGCCACCCTGCTGCACGACGACGTCGTCGATGAATCGTCGATGCGCCGCGGACGCCAGACGGCCAATGCCCTGTTCGGCAATGCCGCTTCGGTGCTGGTGGGCGACTTCCTGCACTCGCGCTCGTTCCAGCTGATGGTATCGCTGAATAATATGCGCGTCATGCAAATCCTGTCCGACGCCACCAACGTGATCGCCGAAGGCGAAGTGCTGCAGTTGTTGAACATGCACGATCCGGACGTGACACAGGAAAGCTATCTGAACGTCATCCGCTCGAAGACCGCCAAGCTGTTCGAAGCGTCGGCGCAACTGGGCGCCCTGATCGCCGGCGCCAGCGAAGACGATATCGAAGCGGCCGCCGAATACGGCCGCTCGCTGGGCACGGCTTTCCAGCTGATCGATGACGTACTAGACTATGCAGGCGACGCTGCCGAAATCGGCAAGAACGTGGGCGACGACTTGCGCGAAGGCAAACCGACCATGCCGCTGATCTGGCTGATGGAAAATGGTACGCCAGAGCAACGCGAACTGGTGCGCAGCTGCATCGAGCAAGGCGACGAACAGCATTTCGACGCTGTCCTCACGGCCATCACCAGCAGCGGCGCCCTCGACTACACGCGCAAGCAGGCGGAAATCGCCGGCCAGCGCGCCGCCGATGCCATCGCCGGCTGGCCGGACAGCGTCTACAAGCAATCCATGCTGCAGCTGTGCTCGTTTGCCGTGGACCGCAATCACTGATCGCGTTTCATCCTATGCAATACAAAACGGCGCCACTGGCGCCGTTTTCTTTATGTGCCGCTTATTTGCTGCGCTCATGCTCCATCGCCGCGCCCGCCAATGCCTGGACGATGGCCGGTGCCGCTTCCAGCCGCTCGCTGTAGCGGCTGCCCAAATAATCGCGGCGGTCGCGCACCAGCAGGGTGAATTTATACAACTCCTCCATCACGTCGACCAGGCGCTCGTAATACGGCGACGGTTTCATGCGGCCGTCATCGTCGAATTCCTGATACGCCTTGGCGACCGAAGACTGGTTCGGTATCGTCACCATGCGCATCCAGCGTCCCAGCACGCGCAAGCCATTGACGGCATTGAACGATTGCGAACCGCCCGACACTTGCATCACAGCCAGGGTTCGGCCCTGCGTGGGCCGCACGCTGCCCGTTTCCAGCGGCAGCCAGTCGATCTGCGACTTGAACACGCCCGTGACGGCGCCATGGCGTTCCGGGCTGCACCACACTTGCCCTTCCGACCATAGCGACAGCGCGCGCAATTCCTGCACCTTCGGATGCTCGGGCGACACGCTGTCGACCATGGGCAAGCCATGCGGATCGAACACGCGCGTGTCGGCGCCAAAGTGGCGCAGGATGCGCTCCGCTTCCAGGGTCAGCAGCTTGCTGTACGAACGCTCGCGCAAGGAACCGTACAGCAGCAGGATGCGCGGCGCATGGGTGGACACGCTGGCCGGCGCCAGCTTGTCCAGGTCCGGCACGTCCAGGTGCGCGGCACTGATATTCGGCAAATCGTTCATTCAGGCCACCGGCTTGCCGTCGGCGCCGACCACGGCCTGGCCGTCTTCCTTGACGAAGGCCCCTTGCTGCGGCAGCGGCAGGATGTCCAGCACTTTTTCCGACGGCCGGCACAGGCGCACGCCCAGTTCCGTGACGACGATGGGGCGGTTGATCAAGATAGGATGGGCTTGCATGGCGTCCAGCAGGGCCGCGTCCGGCAAGTCCGGATTGGCCAGGCCCAGCTCGTCGTACAGGGCGCCCTTGTCGCGCATGACGGCGCGCACGGTCAGGCCCGCGCGGGCGATCAGGTCGAGCAATTCCTCGCGCGACGGCGGATGCTTGACGTAATCGATGATGACGGGCTCGACACCCGTGTTGCGGATCAGGGCCAGGGTATTGCGCGAGGTGCCGCACGCCGTGTTGTGATAGATCGTGATCGTCATGTCGTGATGTCCTTGAGTAAATGAGATTCAGTGACGCAACAAGGGGCGCCAGCACAGCAGTTCTCTGTCAAGAAGGCCAGCAAGCCATTCATGCCCGCATAGTTGGCGGCGTAGATGATGGAGCGGCCCGCCTTGCTCGCCGTCACCAGATTGGCGTGCGCCAACTCCTTCAAGTGAAACGACAGCGACGATGGTGCGATCGCCAGCGCTTCGGCGATTTTCGTCGCCGCCATGCCTTGCGGCCCCGCTTGCACCAGCAGGCGGAACACGGCCAGCCGCGATTCCTGTGCCAGCGCAGCCAGGGCAGCGATGGCGGCCGTGCTTGTCAGCGGCGCAGCCTGCGTTGCGATAGTATTGTTGTTTTCCATAATTCAATAATACTCGAATTATGGAATCAATGCCAGTAATCACGATGCGTACGTAACCCAGCGCACCGACTGTCATGATCAATCGGTCTATCTTGATGAAAAAATCACTGCGATTGGCATCCCCATGACACGCTCGACACCCCTGAAAATCCTCGGCTGGAGCCTGGCAGCCCTGCTGGCCCTGATCGCCATCGTGGTCATCTTCGTGCTGACATTCGACTGGAACCGCGCCCGCCCCTACATCAACGAAAAGGTGTCGGAAAGCACGGGCCGCACTTTCGTCATCGGTGGCGATTTGCAGGTGCAATGGAAGCAAGGGTTGAAAACGGAGCCGGGCTGGCGCCGCTACGTGCCGCGTCCCATCATCAGCGCGCAGGACGTGCGCATGAGCAACCCGGACTGGGCGACGGCCGGCCCGCAACTAGCCAGCGCGAAACGCATCGACGTGGCCATCCATCCGCTGCCCCTGCTGCAACACAGGCTGGTGCTGACGGACCTGGCGCTCGACTCTCCCAATATTGCCCTGCAGCGGCGCGCCGATGGCAGCAACAGCTGGACCTTGAAAGATAACGGCCCTTCGGCATGGGACGTGGAAATCCAGCGCATGGCCTTCGGCGACGGCGCCATCCGCTACCTCGACGAGGGCATCGCGCTGGACCTGCGCGCCAAGGTCAGCTCGACAGCGCCCGACGCCACGCCGGGCGACGCGCCAGGCAGCGCGCCCGTGCAGAAATACGGCATCGAATTCACCCTGGGCGGCACCTACCGCAAGGCGCCCGTGACGGGTGGCGGCAAGGCCGGTGCCGTGCTGTCCTTGACCGATAACAACACCGTGTATCCCGTGCAGGCGCATGCCGTGCTGGGTAAGAACAAGGCCAGCATCGATGGCACCTTGACGGACCCGCGCTCGCTGTCGGGTATCGATTTACAGCTGAGCCTGGCCGGCGCCAGCATGGCCGACCTGTATCCGCTGACGGGTGTACTGCTGCCGGAAACCCCGGACTACGCCACCAAGGGACGCCTGCTGGGCAAGAAGGACGGCGCCATCTGGAACTGGACCTATCAAGACTTCAAGGGCACGGTGGGCCAGAGCGACCTGGCCGGTACCCTGCAGTACTTGCCGCGCCAGCCGCGTCCCTTGCTGCGCGGCGAAGTGACGTCGCAACAATTGCGCCTGGAAGACCTGGGTCCCACCATCGGCGCCGACAGCAATGCGCAGAAACAGGCGCGCGGCAAGGCGCCTGTGCAGCCCGACAACAAAGCCTTGCCCGTGGAACAGTTCAATACAGCCAAATGGAATGCGCTCGACGCCGACGTGAAATTCACGGGCAAGAAACTGGTGCGCACGCACGATATCCCGCTCAACAATGTCGTCGCCAACATCCACATGAAAGACAAGGTGCTGAGTCTGACGCCGCTCAACTTCGGCATGGCCGGTGGCGACATCACCTCGAACATCACGCTCGACGGCCGTCAAAAGACCATCGCCGCGCAAGCCAAGGTGGCGGCACGCCACCTCAAAATTCGCGAACTGTTTCCCAAGCTGCAATCGATGCAAGCGAGCTTCGGCGAAGTGTATGGCGATGCGGCGCTGACGGGCCACGGCAATTCCGTCTCGGCCATGCTGGCCAGCGCGAATGGCGAGCTGGCGGCCACCGTCAGCGAAGGCTCCGTCAGCCAGTTCATGCTGGAACTGGCTGGCCTGAACCTGGCCAACGCCGTTTTCGTGAAAATCTTTGGCGACAAGCAAGTCCACCTGAACTGCCTGGCCAGCGACTTCGCCGTCACGAATGGCCAGGCCAACGTGCGCCGCTTCGTGCTCGACACGGACAGCGCCGTCGTGAATGTCACGGGCAACGTCAACCTGGCAAGCGAAACCCTGGACCTCGACGTGCGCCCCCGAACCAAGGGCGCCCGCATCATCACCCTGCGCACGCCGCTGTATGCGAAAGGCACGTTCAAGAATCCGGACGTGGGCCCGCAGAAAGGCCCGCTGGCGTTGAAAGCCGGCGCCGCCGTGGCCCTTGCCACCGTCGTCACGCCGCTGGCCGCCCTGCTGCCGCTGGTCAGCGTCGACAAGGCCCCGGACACGGATTGCGCCGCCGTCATGGCGCAAGCCAACGCCACCCGCAAAACCCCGACTTCGCCTGCGACGAATGCGCCAGCGAAAAAAGTGAGCGAAGCGGACATCAGGAAGGCGCAGCAGGAAAAGAAATAGACCTTGATGCAGCCGCTTGAAAGCCGTGCCACCATCTGCTGTAATGAAGGAGCGGGGTGTGGCTCAGCCTGGTAGAGCGCTGCGTTCGGGACGCAGAGGCCGGAGGTTCGAATCCTCTCACCCCGACCAGCTTTTTCCTCACTAGGCTGACGTGAACTGCTGTCACCTTGACCTGCGCGTTGGCAGGTTGCCGGGAAGTATGATATTAACTGCATTATTAATATCTTGATCACTTCTCGCGCAAGGGCCTGACCGATGTCTTTCCTGATAGTTCTGGCCGCACTGGCCTTCCTGATGCTGGCCGCCTACCGTGGCTACAGCGTGATCCTGTTTGCGCCGGTCGCCGCGCTGGGTGCCGTGCTGCTCACCGATCCGTCCGCCGTGCCGGCTGTCTTCAGCGGTATCTTCATGGAAAAGATGGTGGGCTTTATCAAGCTGTATTTCCCCGTCTTTTTGCTCGGCGCCGTGTTCGGCAAGCTGATCGAGCTGTCCGGCTTTTCACAGTCGATCGTCGTGGCCGCCATCCGCTATATCGGCAGTTCGCGCGCGAATGCCGTCATCGTTGCCGTGTGCGCCGCCCTGACGTACGGCGGCGTGTCGCTGTTCGTGGTGGTATTTGCCGTGTACCCGTTCGCGGCCGAGCTGTACCGCCAGAGCAATATTCCCAAGCGGCTGATGCCGGGCGCCATCGCCCTGGGCGCATTTTCCTTCACCATGGATACCTTGCCCGGCACGCCGCAAATCCAGAACATCATCCCCACCACCTTTTTCAATACGACCGGCTGGGCCGCGCCATGGCTGGGCACCATCGGCGCTGTGCTGACGGTGATCATGGGACTGGCCTTCCTGGAATGGCGCCGCCGGTCCGTCATGGCGACGGGCGAAGGTTATGGCGTGGAAGCGGAACAGGCCAAGACCGGCGATGGCGACTTGCCCCATCCGCTGCTGTCGGTGGCGCCTTTGGTGCTGGTGGGCGTGGCCAACTTTGCGCTGACCAAGCTGATTCCCCACTGGTATGGCGACAGTTACGTACTCACCGCCGAGGCCCTGCCCGGCTTGCATGCGCCCGTGTCGACGTCGATAGCGTCCGTGACCGGTATCTGGGCCGTGGAAGGTGCCTTATTGCTGGGCATCTTGCTCGTGTGCGTGACGGCCTTCGGGCGTATCCGTGCCGCCTTTGCCGAAGGCACCAAGGCGGCCGTGGGCGGCGCCCTGCTGGCGGCCATGAATACGGCATCCGAATATGGCTTTGGCGGCGTCATCGCCGCCCTGCCCGGTTTTCTTGCCGTCAGCAACACCTTGCGCAGCGTGCCCGATCCGCTCGTCAACGCAGCGGTCTCCGTGACGACCCTGGCCGGCATTACGGGATCGGCTTCGGGCGGCATGAGCATCGCGCTGGCGGCCATGTCGGACAGTTTTATCCAGGCCGCGCAGCAGGCGCACATTCCGCTCGAAGTCATGCACCGCGTGGTGGCCATGGCCAGCGGCGGCATGGATACCTTGCCGCACAATGGCGCCGTGATCACCCTGCTGGCCGTCACGGGCCTCACGCACCGCCAGTCCTACCGCGACATTTTCGGCATCACCGTCATCAAGACGGTGGCCGTGTTCCTCGTCATTGCCATCTATTACATGACGGGACTGGTGTGAGGCTTGGGTAAGCTACAGCCGCGACGACGATGCCGGCTTCGCCAACGCTTGCGCCGGCTTGAACAGATGGCTGATGCCCATGGTCAGCAGCGGGCCGGCCAGCGCCAGGTAGGAACTGTCGACACCGTACGGATTGCCCGCTAGGAACCAGCCGATGGTGGCGATCACGGAGACGATCACGCCGACAAAGGCGCCGCGCGGCGTGCCGAATTTCGGCGCATAGAAGGCCATCAGCACCAGCACGGCCAGGGTGGCGCGCAGGGCCTTGCCCAAGAAGGCGATCATCAGCAGTTTTTCCGCATACAGCGCCAGCACCAGCGGCAGCAAGCCGGCCACGACGATGGCGATGCGCAGGAACATCAGCGATTTCGCGTCGTTCTTCGCCTTGTTGTACCAGGGATCATAAAAATCCTTCATGGCCAGGGTGGCCGATGCCAGGGTGGTGGCGGAAATGCCGCCGAACAGGGCGCCGGCCAGGCCGACGATCATGATGCTGGCGGAAAACGCCGGCATGTGGGCGATCAGGTTCGGGAAGGCGTCGATCGACTTCATGCCCGGATACAGCACGGCACTGCACATGCCGATCAGGGCCGCCATCAGCCCGAACGGGATCATCAGCGACGATACGTAGTAACAGGCGCGCTTGGCCACGGCCGGATTGTCCGTGCTGACCAGGGCCTGGATCACGTATTGCGTGGCGAAGATGGAACCGATGCCGCCGATCATCCAGGCGATGATCTGGCCCCAGCCGATCTCGACCCAGTTGAACATCTTGGCCGGCAGTTGCGCCTGCAGCGCGCCGATGCCGCCTGTTGCTTCCAGCGCATACGCCAGCGCCAGGATCACGCCCAGGTACTTGACGATGGAGTGGGCAAAATTGGTGTACACCACCGAGCGCATGCCGCCCAGGCTGACATAGATCACGGTAATGGCGCCCACCAGCAAGATGGCCACGGTCTTGTTGATATGCAGCACGGCTGCCAGCACGGCGCCGCCACTCGCGTACAGGGCCACGGCAACGATGCTCAGGGCAACGATGGTGAGGATGGACGCCGCATAGCGCACGGGTTCGCCGTAGGTTTGCGCCAGGATGCCGGAAATCGTCGACTGCCCGCTTTCCTTGTATTTTTTCACCAGCACGATGGCCAGCAGCAAGAAGCCCAGCGACAGCGCCACCAGATTCCAGGCGGCGGAAATACCCAGTTCATAACCCTTCTGGGCCGTGCCGATGCTGACGGAGCTGCCAATAAATTCCGACAATAGCAGCGCGCCGATCAGGTAGGCGGGATAGTTGCGCCCGCCCGCCGTCATGCCCTCGGCGCTGTTGGCATGCTTGCGCACGCTATACGTAATGTACGACATGAGGGCGAAATAGCCCACCGTGACTGCCGCGATAATGATCAATCTGTTTTCCATCCGTCTACTCCAAGTCTGCTTTTCTTATTATTATTTTTCAAGAAAGCTTCCCCTGCCGCATGCCGGACCAGCCGGCGGCGGTGCTCAGAGGAAAACCACATTCCTGCCGTACCGATACGGTACAGCAAGCCTCACACTAAAAAAGTGCGCAACTGCGCCGTAAACAAGTCCGCCGCCTCGATGTTCGAGATATGCGAGGCGGGCAGGCTTGCCAGGCGGGCGCCCGCGATCTGCTGCTGCAGCCAGCGCCCGTCGTCGACGGTGGTCACGGGATCGTGCTCACCCGCGATGATCAGCGTCGGCACGGCGATCGTGCCGACGCAGGCGTGCAAGTCCGCCTGGGCCAGCATGTCGCAGCAGGCCGCGTAGCCGCCGGCATCCTGATCGCGCAAGGTGCCGACTAGGCGCACCACCGTGTCCGCTTCGCGCGCGATAAACGGCGGCGTGAACCAGCGCGCGGCGGCGCTCCCGGCCACCGCGGCCATGCCGTCACGGCGCACTTGCTCCGCCCGCAGCTGCCACGGCGCGGCGCCGCCGATGCGCGCCGCCGTATTTGCCAGCACGAGCTGCGTCAGGCGCTGCGGCTGATGAATGCCCAGCCACTGGCCCGTCAAGCCGCCCATGGAAATGCCGCAGAAGGCGGCACGGGCAATATCGAGGTGGTCGAGCAGTGCCACCACGTCCAGTCCCAGCCGCCCGATGCCGAACGGCGCGCTGCCGCTGGCCGACCGGCCATGGCCGCGCGTGTCGTAGCGCACGACAAAAAAATCGCCGGCCAGCGCGGCCGCTTGCGCATCCCACATGGACAAGTCCGTGCCGAGGGAATTCGACAGGACGAGGCAGGGCTTGCTGCGCTCGCCATCCGTGCGGTAATGCAGGCAGATACCGTCCACCTCGCACATTTTCCCGGCAGTGTCGTTGCCTGTCTCCGTCATCGCATGTCTCCTCAGGAATCGTCGTCGCGCACCGACGAGGGATGGCGGCACAGCGGCATCACGTCGATCTGCATGTAGGAAAACAGCGGCAAGGAGGTGAGCAAGTTGTGCAGCTCCTCCACGCTGTCCACGTCGAAGACGCTGATGTTGGCGTACTGGCCGGCGATGCGCCACAGGTGACGCCACTTGCCTTCGTGCTGCAGGCGCTGCGCCAGTGCCTTTTCCGTCTGCTTGAGCTGCGCCGCCTGCTCGGCGGGCATGCTCAATGGCAGGTTCACGTTCATGCGTACATGGAATAACATGGTTTCTCCTTAAGATTTTTATAGGCACTTACAATGCCTAACAAAACCGTAGCGAGCGGAAGAGAGTTGCGGTCGAGAAGCGCAACTGTACGAAGGTACAGTGAGCATCGCAGACCGTAAATCACGACGCGCAGTAGGTTTTGTTAGGCGTCCTCAGGCGCGCTGCATGGAACGCAGCTTGTCCATATCGATCTCGACACCCAGGCCCGGCCCCGTCGGCACCTGCAGCATGAAATCGCGGTAGACCAGCGGCTCGCGCAGGACTTCCTGCGTCAGCAGCAGTGGCCCGAACAGCTCCGTGCCCCAGGCCAGTTCCGCGAACGTGGAGCACACGTGGGCCGTGGCGGCGGTGCCGACGCCGCCTTCGAGCATGGTGCCGCCGTACAGTCCCACGCCAGCCAGGCGCGCCACGGTGGCCACTTCCAGCGCGGGCAGCAAGCCGCCCGACTGGGTGATTTTCACCGCATACACGTCGGCCGCATCGGCCTGGGCCAGCGCCAGCGCATCGGCGGGACCGTGCAAGGCTTCGTCGGCCATGATGGCCACGTCGAAGCGCCGCGTCAGGCGCGCCAGCGCGGCGCGGTTGCCGGCTTTCACCGGCTGCTCGATCAGGTCGATGCCGCCCGCTTCCAGTGCGGCGATGCCGCGCACGGCGTCCGTCTCGCTCCAGGCCTGGTTGACATCGACGCGCACGCTGGCCCGTTCGCCCAGCGCCCGCTTGATCTCCAGCACGTGGGCCACGTCATCCATCACGTCGCGCATGCCGATCTTCAGCTTGAAGATGCGGTGCCGGCGCAAGTCCAGCATTTTTTCCCCTTCGGCGATATCGCGCGCGGTGTCGCCGCTGGCCAGCACCCAGGCCACAGGCAGTGCATCGCGCACGCGGCCGCCCAGCAATTCCGACAGCGGCACGTTCAGGCGGCGCGCCTGCGCATCGAGCAGCGCCGTCTCGATCGCGCACTTGGCGAAGCGGTTGCCCTGTATGACCTTGCGCACCCTGGCCATGGCCTTGGCCACTTCGCTAGCTTCCATGCCGACCAGCAGCGGCGCGATATAGGTATCGATATTCGTCTTGATACTTTCCGGGCTTTCGCCGCCGTAGCTCAAGCCGCCGATGGTGGTCGCTTCGCCCCAGCCCGTGATGCCGTCAGCGCAGCGCAGCCGCACCAGCACCAGGGTTTGCGTATTCATGGTGGCGACGGACATCCGGTGCGGACGAATGGTTGGCACATCGACCAGGTAGGTCTCGATATTTTGAATCATATTTATTCCGTATAATTCTGTGGAGTGGTGACACGATATTCCCCGAATCTCCCCACGTCCAACACCGAGTTGGTATCAAACCTATACCTGAAAGGTATGAAGATGGAATTACGGCACTTGCGCTACTTCGTTGCAGTAGCAGAGGAAAGGAACTTCACGCGGGCCGCCGCGCGCTTGCACATCGCGCAGCCGCCGCTGAGCCGGCAGATGCAGCAGCTGGAAGAAATCCTGGGCGTGGCGCTGATCGAAAAGGGTTCGCGTCCCTTGCGCCTGACGGAAGCGGGCGAGTTTTTCCTCGCCCATGCGCGGCCCCTGCTCGACCAGGTGCGCGACCTGCAGGCGATGACGCAGCGCGTCGGCAAACTGGAACGCACCCTGTCGATCGGCTTTGTCGCCTCTACCCTGTATGGGGAATTGCCAGACATCGTGCACCGCTTTTGCGAGCGCCATCCCGAGGTCGACGTGACCCTGCATGAAATGACGACGGTGCAGCAGCTCAAGGCCCTGAAGGAAGGCCGCATCGACGTGGGTTTCGGGCGCCTGAAAAGCGAAGACCCCAGCATCCGCCGCATCCTGCTGCGCGAGGAGCGGCTGGTGGTGGCCCTGCCGCCCGGCCACCGGCTGGCCAGGGGGGAAGGCGGATTACGCCTCACGGACCTGATCCACGAAACCCTGCTCGTGTATCCGAAAGCGCCCCGCCCCAGCTTTGCAGACCAGGTTCTGGCCATGTTCAGCGAAGGCAATGTCACCCCCGGCCCCGTCACGGAAGTGCGCGAGCTGCAGATTTCCATGGGACTGGTGGCGGCCGGCCAGGGCATTTCCATCGTGCCGGAAAGCGTGCAAGCCATGCATCACCGGAACGTCGTGTACCGCAAGCTGGAAGACAAGCATGCGTTCTCGCCGATTTTATTCAGCATGCGGCATATGGACCGCTCGCCTGAACTGGAAAACATCCTCGCCGCCGTGTACTCGATCTACGATGAACACGGCATCGCGCACGTCAAGGAAAGCCTGTAGCAGTGACTACGCCGCGTCGGCCAGCAATTCCGGCCGCAGCGCGCGGATGCGCAGTTCCGTGAAGTAGCCGCCCGCCTCGTTGTAGCGCAGGTAGTAACGGCCGCAGTTCAGGCAGCGGGCCACCTGGCTCAGGTTCGCGGGATAGTAGCGCGGGGCGATGGGCGCATCGATACTGTCGTAGCGCGTGCCGTGCGGGTGGTACTCGGCAAACGTCGGTTCCTCGTACGGATCTTCGCGCAGGGTGCCGATTTCTTCAAAGCGGTCCAGCTCCAGCGAGGTAGGCAGGCGCTGCCAGGCGTCCAGCGGGACGGCGCAGCAGCTGCATTTTTTGGTAATCGTGGCCGAAGCGGTGGCCAGCGCGGACAAGGCGGGAAAGTCGAGGAATATCATGTTCAGCCATTGCAAAGGTGCGGCCTGTGACAACGAGCCTGGCCGCGCTCTTTCATTCTAGCGGAATGCATCTTTCAATGCCCCATGAAGTCATTCCACTTCGGCAGCAGCACGATGCTGTTCGGATTGAGCCCCTTGTTTTTCAGTGTATCGACACTACCCGCCACCACCTCCTTTTTCATATCGATGACGGTGATGCTGCCATCGCTCATGCCCGGCAGGTTGAGCAGCGCGTTCTGCACGAAGGCATAGCGGCCATCCCTGGTGAACGCCACGTGGTGCGCGCCTTCGGCGGCAGGGATCGATTTCAATAGCCGGGGCTTGCCGATGCCGCCCGTCAGGTCGAAGATATGCAGGTGGCCCGGCTTGGCCGTCGTCAGGTACAGCCGCGTCGCGCCCTTGTTGAAATACAGCTCCAGCGGCACGCCCGCCTTTTGTTCGGCAAAGTCATGCACCTGGGCCGTGTCGAAATCCCTGGTTGCCGGATTCCACGTGGCGGTCCACACGGTGCCGCCGTACATATTGGCGACGTAGGCGACAGGCGGTTTGCTGCCCGGGACGAACAGCACTTCCACCGGCGCTTCGCCAGACGGCGACGGCTTTTTCGACAGCTTGTGCGTGCCCAGCACCTTGCCCGTGCTCGTTTCCAGCACGCTGATCACTTCACCCGCGTCGCCCAGGTCCGTGGGGCGGATGGTGCTCGTCAGCAGGGTGCGGTCGATGCCATCGTGGACGGCCAGGCCATGCGGATATGGCGCCGGCAGCCTGACGGTGCGTCCCGGCTTGTCGTGCACGGCGTCGCCTTCCAGCATGGCCTGCGATCCCATGCAGCTCAGATACCAGCGCTTGTGGTCATCCGAAAAGACGATATCCTCGCCCACCTGGCAAGTCGGCACCTCGATCACCTTGATGGGAAAGTCCTTGTGGCGCATGTCCATCACGCGCAGCTGCGTCTTGCCCAGCGCCGTGATGTAAGCCTTGCTCATGTCGTGGTTGTAGAAGATATGGTGCGCCACCAGGTCCGGCGGCAGGGCGATGTCGCGCACGATCTTGCCGAAGTTTTTCGACTCGGGATCGACATCGATGATGGCGATGCCCTCCTTGCGCGACGGCGGCGCGACAGGGCTTTTCAGCGATTTCAATGACTCGGGCGCCTTGCTCTCGTAATTGACCATGGCCAGGATTTCGGCCGACGCAGGCAACACCACCATGCATGTCACGGCCAATGCAAACATCGCTTTTTTCATCATCTCCCCCGCCTTTTCCAAGTGTCGTCGGATCCGCGCCGATCATTCTACGGCCGCACTTTTTCAAACTGGCGTTTTTTTTCAGATGGCCAATGCTAGAAATATTTCCTAAAATTTAAGCATGAAAAAATACTCATTCCGCCCTCCGCTTGCCAGCCTGAGCCTGGCCATCTTCCTGCTATGCATATCGGCGCAAAGCCAGTCGCAGAGCGGCTCTGCGGCAAAACCACAGCAACAGGAACAGCATGTGGCGCTGGCCATCGCGCAGCGCAAAATCGCCGCGAAGCCACCGACGATACGGGTCCGGCAGGACACCCGGATCACCGTGGATTGGAGTACCGACGAAATAGTCAGTATCCACTTGCATGGCTACGATCAGCTGCTGGAGGTCAAGCCGGGCGAGACAAAAGCCATGCGCATCGACGCCACGGTGCCGGGACGCTTCCCTGTTTCCGCGCACGGCTATGGCGCGCAAACGGAGGGCAAGGGCAAGCAGCACAAGCATCACCGCGAGGCGCCCCTGATGTACCTGGAAGTGCTGCCGCGATGATGCGGCACGCCATCGCTTTCGTCCTGCTGGCCGCGCCAGGCATCGCCCATGCGCACGGCTTTGGCCAGCGCTACGACCTGCCCTTGCCGCTCTGGCTATATTTGCTGGGCGCGGGACTGACGGTGGCGTTGTCGTTTGCCTTCCTGGCACTGTGGCGCCGGGATGGCACAGCGGCCTGCCAGGGCGACTATGCGCGCCTCGTCCTGCGGCAGGTTCCTGGCGCGCGCGCCATCGCTTTCGCACTGCGCCTGCTGGTGCTGGCGTTGTATATCCTGGTGATTGTGGCGGGACTGGTGGGCGTGCAAAACCCCGTGAAAAATATCGCGCCCGCCATGGTGTGGGCCATCTGGTGGGTCGGCATGGCCTACGTGTCGGCGCTGCTGGGCGACTTGTGGGCGCTGGTCAATCCGCTCGACAGCGTGGCGCGCGCGGCCCAGCAACTGTTCCCCCGCTGGCGCGCACCGCTGGCGTGGCCGCGCTGGCTCGACAGCTGGCCGGCGGCGGCCCTGTTCTTCGGCTTTATCTGGATGGAGCTGAACTGGGAAGGCAGCGAGCAGCCGGCCAGCCTGGCCTGGACCATGCTGCTGTATTCTGCCTGCACGTGGGCAGGCATGGCGCTGTTCGGCCGCGCCGCCTGGCTGCGCCATGCGGAAGTTTTCAACGTCGTCTTCGGTCTGCTGGCCCGCTTCGCGCCCGTGACATTCCGCGACGGCGCCTGCTACGTGCGCCCGTATGCGGCGGGCTTGCTGGCGGTGGAACCCGTGCGCCCGGCCTGCCTCGTGCTGGTGATCCTCATGCTGGCCTCCGTCAGCTTCGACGGCATGATGGAAACGCAAACGTGGTACGACATCGTCGACGCCGTCCTCGCCGTGGCGCCGGGTGCATTGGCATGGATCACCACGGCCGCCCTGCTGCTGATGCCGGCCCTGTTCCTGCTGGTGTTCCTGCTGTTTTGCGCGCTGATCGCCCGCTGCGGCGCCAGCGATGGCCAGCCGGCCATACCCTTGCTGCGCGTGGCCGGCCACTTCGTGCTGACCCTGGTGCCGATCGCCATCGCCTACCATTTCGCCCACTACCTGTCTTTCCTGGCGATGGCGGGCCAGTACCTGATTCCGCTGGCGTCGAACCCGCTGGGCCTGGACTGGGACCTGTTCGGCACGAAGCTGTACTTCATCCGCCTTGGCATCGTCGACGCCAAGGTGGTGTGGTACGTATCGCTGTTCGCCATCGTCGCAGGCCACGTGGCGGCCGTCTGGCTGGCCCATGTCTGCGCGCTGCGCCTGTACGCCAGTCGCCGCGCGGCCCTGCGCAGCCAGTATCCGATGCTGGCCCTGATGATCGCCTACACTTTGCTCAGTCTCTGGATCATCGCGCAGCCCATCGTCGGCGGCTAGCCCGTGCCAGGAACAGCTCCAGCAGCAACAGCATGCCACCGGAAACGAGCAGCAGCGGCATCAGCGCGCACATGGCGGCTGCCGCCAGCCAGGCCAGCGCGGAAGGCGACGTCCAGGCGCCTGGCAGCAGCCTGGGTAAACCCAGCGAGCCAGGCAAGCGCCGTTTGAAAAACATCACCCAGCCCGACACCAGCGAGAACAGCACGCTGGCGCCGAACAGCAGCAGCAAGGCCTGGTTCCACCAGCCGAATTCGCCGCGGTGGAACGGAATGCCGATGGCGGTGGCCTTGCCGAACGCCGTCTGCGCCTCCCACCCCGCGTAATACAGGGGCTTGCCGCTGTAGGCATCGAATTGCAGGTCGAAGCGCAAGGTGGGCTGGCTGCGGTCAGCCATGGTGGCGCGCCACACATCGTCCTGGCTGGCCGGCGCCGTCAGCTGCACGGCGATGGCGGGCGCGTGGCTGCGCGCTACCTGCCACGCATCCTGCCAGTCGAGCGGAGCGCCCTCCTCGCGCGAGTGCAAATCACGTGGCACGGGCGGCGGCGCCTGGCCGCTGACGTCGCGCAACGCGCGGATGCGCCCGCCCGCCTGCTGGCTCCACGTCAGGCCCGTCGTCAGGATCACGACACTGACGATGCCGAGCGCCACGCCCAGGAAAGCATGCCACTGGCGCCAGCCATTGCGGCCCCGCGCGCCCCGCTTCGGCAAGCCCGATTGCGCGCCGCGCGGCCACCACAGCACCACGCCCGTCACCAGCATCACCATCAGCCAGCTGGCCGCCAGCTCGATCATCCAGCGCCAGCCATCGTTCTGCAGCAGGCGCGAATGCAGCTTTTTCGCCCAGTTGCCGAAGCGCTCGCTGCTGGCCAGGCTGCCCAGCACGCGCGCGTCATAGGGATTCACATACACGACGATGGCTTGCGCGGGCAGGCCGAACTTCGGCCTGGCGGGCGTGAGCGGCGCGGCATGTCCGCCATGGCCCGCATGTTCATCCTGCGCGCCGCCGGACGGTGCAAACGCCACCTGCACCGCATCATCCTGTTGAAACGGCGGCACCACGTGCTGCACCGCCCAGCCTCGAGGTGCAGCCCGCTCCGCAGCCGCCACGGCGGCGTCCAGCGGCAGCATGGACGCTTGCGGCGCCACATGGTCCAGGTGCTGGTACAGCCTTGCCTCGATCTGCGGCGTGAACACGTACAAAATGCCCGTCAGGGTAGCTAGCAGGGCAAACGGCGAGGCGATCAGCGCGGCCCAGAAGTGGATGCGCCAGTACAGGCTTTTGCGCCGCGCGATGAGAAAGGTGAAATCGTCCATGGCCATCCTCACAGTGCGTTATAGGTATAGGACAGGCCCAGCATCACGCTGCGCGGCGCACCAGGCGTGTACTGGTTCTGGCTGTTCGGCGCATAGCTGCCCACTCCCGCATAGCTGCTGCTGGCCGAATCGGCATAGCGCTTATCGGCCAGGTTGCGCACCTGCGCCCACGCTTCCAGCCCGCGTGCGACCTGATAGCTGGCGCGCAGGTTCAGCAAGGCGTGGCCCTTGTACTCCACCGTGTTGGCATTGTTCATCCAGTAGCGCCCCTGGTGCACGGCTTCAAGTGCGATACGCGCGCCGGCCACGGGCTTGTAGCCGATCTCGAACGAGGTGATGTCGCGCGGTGCCTGCGGCATGGCGCGGCCGCTGTAATCGAGAGTACTGGAGAGCTGATAGCGCAGGTAGCGGTGGCGCGCGATGGCCGTGGCGAAGCGCGCGTCGAACGGGCCGCTGTCGTAATTCAGGCCCAGCTCCAGCCCTTCGCTGCGCGTGCGCCCCGCATTGCGGTTTTCACTGTTGCCCGGCGAGAGCGTGTAGCTGACGATGGTGTCGCGCCCATCGAGCCGGTACAGGGCCGTATCGAGTTTCAAACGGCCCTGCAAAAAGGCCCAGCGCAGGCCCAGTTCATAGTTGTTGTAGACGGACGGCTGCAAGTTGGCGATGCCCGTCTTGCCATACAACTGGCTCACTTCCGGCGGCGTGAAGCCCTGGCTGACGTTCGCATACGCGCTGCCCGCATGGCCGATGGCGTAGGTGGCGCCCAGCTTCGGACTCACATGCGAAAAACTGCGCGACTCGTCGGGCGCGCCGTAATTGACGCTGCCGCCGGGCGCCAGCTTGTTATGGTAGTCGTAGCGGATGGCGTCAGAACGGCCACCCAGCACCACGCGCGTGCCGGCCAGCGGAGAAAATTCCCATTGCGCGAAGACGGCCGTGTTGAGGATATCCGTCTGGTAGTCGCGCACGCCCTGCGGATTGCTGGCATTGGCCACGGAGTAGCGCAGGTAGCGGCCCGTGGCGGCATCGCGCACGATGGACAGATTGTCGCTGACAAAGGGATTGTCGCTCTTGTCCACGTACACACCAGCGATCAGGCGCGAACGCAGCCACGCGAATTCCTGCTGGTGCTTCACGTCCAGTCCCAGCGAATCGACGTGGTTGTTGTTGATGACGCCCTTGCACAGCATGCCCGCGCAACTGCCTATGGAATACGCTGGAATCTGCCCATGGTCGTTCTTGCGCGTAAACACGGTGATGGTGCTCGTGCCATTGACTGTCGTCGCGCCTTCCCACGCCAGGTTCATGCGCGTGGTCTTGTCCTTGCGGTAGGTAAACGTATTCAAACTCTTGCCGGGATTGCTGCGGTAATCGTTTTCGAACAGGCTGCCCGTCATGGCCGCATCGAGATCCGTGTGGACGATGGTGGCACGCAGCTGCGAGGTGGAACTGAGCGCATAGTCGGCGCGCAGCGAGAACGAATCCTTGTCGCCATAGCTGTACTCCTGCCAGTTATCGCGCGAACGGCGCGAGCTGTAATGGGAAAAGCGCAGTCCCAGCGGACCCCAGGTATCGCTGGCGGAAGTGTCGTAGCGGGTGTAGCCGCCCACGTTATCGCGCCGCACGCCCACGCTTGCCGTGGGTGTCGCGCTGGCGCCGGCCGTGAGGAAATTGACGGCGCCGCCGACGGCATTGCTGCCGTACAGCGACGAGGCGGCGCCCTTCACCACTTCCACGCCGCTGGCGCCCGCCATGTTCATCTCGTTGAGCGAGTTATGGTTGAAGACGCCCAGCGGGCGGATGGGAATGCCGTCTTCGAGGTACTGGTAGACGGCATTCGTGCCGATGGGCTGGCGGATGCTCATGCTGTGCTGCTCGTTGCCCAGGTCATTCCAGTACACGCCGGCGATGCGGTTGAGGATATCGCCCATGGTCTTGGGCTTGTCGCGTTCCAGCATTTTGGCATTGACGGCACCGATGGCCTGCGGCGTCTCGGACAGCCACGATTGCGCGCGCGAACCGGAAACGACGACGGTGTCGATGGCGTGGTCGGTTTGGTCAAGTTGCTGCGCCTGCGCGCAGGGGTAAGCGAGGGTGATGGCGACGGCCAGCACCAATAATTTCTTGTTCATGTGATTCTCGTATAAGTGTGCGGATGCGGCGCGTCACACCGCGAGGTGGGCGGCGCCAGCATTGAAAATGCAAAAACCTAGACGAGAGCGGGCGGCGCGCGCGACTGCGCGGTGGACCAGATGAACAGCGGTGACGGGGACTGGTAGTACAGGGCCGGGAAAATGGCCGTGCCGCTGGCCACAAGCAGCGGCAGCACGGGACTGGCGGGCGGCAGGCCGACGGAACCCGCGTGCGTGGAACAGAAGGCGCAATGCTCCATCTGCATGGCCTTGCCGCCGGATTTTTCATCGGCGGCGCCGTCATTGTCGACCTGGACGAAACGGATGCCGGCCACCGAACAGATTTCCGCCCAGCCGGAGCCGGACTCCTGCTTGGCGTTGGCGACGGCCTGGGAAATCGACGGCGCGAGCGCCGCCAGCAGGATCGCGAAACAGGCGATCCAGGCGGCAAAGCGGCGCGTGAACAAGGTCATTCCCATGGCCGCATTTTACCAGCGGCCGCCGGGACTGGGTAGCGGAAAGCGGCTCAGGCGGCCGGGCAAGCGGCGTTGCCGTTGTCAAAAGCGCGCACCACGCTCGCCGTATCGGCGGCGATACGGTTCACGGCGCGGCGGTGACCGAGCACCAGTTCATCGTAGCCGGCGCCCACCTTTTCATTGGCTATCGTGCGGCAAGTGACCACCTTGCTGCTGGCCAGCTGACGCACGCTCCACACGGCATCGATCAGCGCATACTGGCCCATCACCGACTCGAAACGCTGCACATTGGTGCTGATACGGTACACGGGCAGGTTGTCCGGATGCGGCGTGCGGAACACATCGATGGCGCCCAGGTCGTTCGTCACGGCCGTCGACAGGGCCTGGCCGATCTCGCCGGCCAGCGGCCCGGCCCAGCGCTGCTGCTCCAGCAGTTCGATGCGCCCCGATGGTCCCGTCACGACAAACTGGTTGCGGCTCACCTGCTGCGGCACGCTGACGGCCAGCACCTCGACATAGTATTTGACGGGTTTGGCCGGCTGCGCGTCGGCGCCGCCGCTAAGCGTATAGAAATGCTCGGGCTGGGGCGTGGAACAGGCGCCCAGCAGGCTGGCCGCCAGCAGCGCGGAAAAAATCGGTTTCATCATTTTTTTTCATCTCCTTTTTTACCGCGGATCAGGGACTCGGGATGACGTTCCAGGTAATCCGACAGCGCGTTCAGCGATTGCAGGGTTTGCGTCAGCTGCTGCAGGGCCTGGCGCACGTCCGACTGCAGTGGCGAATCCTTTTGCAGCACCTGTTCGGCCGTGCCGAAGGTCTGTTTCGCCGCCGTCAGGGTATCGCGCATTTCCGGCACCACCTGGCCATCGAGCTGCCTGAACAGGGTATTGGCCTGCTTGATGGTGGCGTTCAGGTTATTGCCGATCTCCGCATAAGGCACCTGATCGAGCTTGCGGGCAATGCTGGCGATCTGCGTCTGCAGTTCATCGAGGGTATTGGGCACGGTCGGCACTTCCAGCGGATACTTGTTCGGATCGAGCGCCACCTTCGGCGCTTTCGGGAAGAAGTCCAGCGCGATGTACAGCTGGCTGGTGAGCAGGTTGCCCGTGCGTAGCTGGGCGCGCAAGCCACGGCTGACCATGCGTTCGAGCAGCTGATGGCCAGCCGAGCCTTCCTCATCGTCGACGGCGGCCTTGAAGCGCATGCCCAGGCGGGCCGGGTACAGATTGACGGTGACCGGCATGCGGAAGTTCTTCTTCACGGGATCGAACTCGATGCCGACCGAACGCACCTCGCCCAGTACGATGCCGCGGAAATCCACCGTGGCGCCAGGCTGCAAGCCGCGCAGCGACTGGTCGAAATAGAACACGGTGGTAATGGCCTGGCCATCGGGCTCGCGCATGGCGCTGGCCTCGTCGGCCGCCAAGCGGAAATTGGTATTGGCCGGCGCCGGTTCCTCGGGCTTGCGGCCATTTTCCGCCTCGAAGGCGATGCCGCCCACCAGCATGGCGGCCAGCGACTGCGTGTTCAACTTGAAGCCGTTGGAATCCAAGCGCACATCGACGCCGCTGGCATGCCACCAGCGCGCATTCTTGCCGACGAACTGGTCGTATGGCGCGTTCACGAAGACCGACATGGTAATGCCGTTGCCATCCTTGTCCAGCGCAAAGCTGACCACCTTGCCCACGCGCAGGCGGTGGAAGAACAGGGGCGAACCCACGTCGACGGAACCGAGACTTTCCGCATGCAGGGTGTACAGCTTGCCCTTCTGGTCACCGGCCACGGCGGGCGGACTCTCCATGCCGATGAAATTCTCCTTTTTGGCTTCCGACTTGCCCGTGTCGACGCCGATGTAGGCGCCCGACAGCAAGGTACCCAGGCCCGTCACGCCGCTGGCGCCGATCTGCGGACGCACCACCCAGAAGCGCGAATCAGCGGTGGCGAAACGGCGCGCCTCCTTGCTCATGTCGATCGTCACGAGGACATTGCTCAAGTCGTCGCCCAGGGTGATGGCGCGCACCTGGCCGATATCGACATCCTTGTATTTGACCTTGGTCTTGCCCGGCTCCAGGCCTTCGGCGCTCTTGAAGCTGACCGTCACCGTGGGCCCCTGGTCAAGGATGGACTTGGCGGCCAGGCCGGCGCCTATCAGCGCGGCCAGCAGCGGAATGAGCCATACCAGCGACGGCAGCCAGCGGCTGCCCTGTTCCACATCGGGTTCCGGCAATGGACGGCCACCCGTTTCGGCAAGGCCGCCCGCTTCTTTGTCAGACATGCTGTTCTCCAATCACTGTATTGTTTCCGGTATTTGCCACCACCACGGGTTCTTCCTCGCCAGGCACCTGCCCGTCGACGGGGTCCCAGATCAGGCGCGGGTCGAACTGCATCGCCGCCAGCATGGTCAGCACCACCACGGCGCCAAAGGCCAGCGCGCCGGGTCCGGCCGTGATCACGGCCAGCGACTTGAAGCGCACCAGCGCCACCGTCAGGGTGACGACAAAGATGTCGAGCATGGACCAGCGGCCGATGAATTCGACCATGCGATACAAAATGGTGCGCTGACGCGGGCGCCAGCGCGAACGCCGCTGCGCGGTGAACGCCAGCAGCGCCAGCACGCCCAGCTTGAGCATGGGCACGACCACGCTGGCGATGAAAATGATGATGGCCAGGCCTTTCGAGCCGCTGGTCCAGAACAGCACCACGCCGCTCATGATGGTATCGTTTTGTGCGCCAAACAGGGAATACGTCACCATCACGGGCAGCAGGTTGGCGGGAATGTAGAGGATCATGGCGGCGATCAGCAAGGCCCAGGTGCGGTTGATGCTGTCCGGTTTGCGCACGTGCAGGGTCGTGCCACAGCGCACGCACGCCAGGTGCTTGCCATTGCCCAAGGGCGGCGCCACCAGGCCGCAGGCATGGCAGGGCACGACCTTCTCGCCGGGCGCGAAAGCCTTGTAGCGGATGCCAGGCAGCGCTTGCCGGGTCAGGTCGTCGCCCAGGTTCCATAAGGCCTTGGGGTCGAACGAGACGACGATGGCCAGCATCAGGGTCAGCGCGCCAAACGCGAACAGCCCCGGTTGCGGCAGCACCGTGGCCAGGCTGGTCATCTTGACGACGGTGATCAGGATGCCGATCATCAGCACCTCTGTCATGCCCCATTCGCGAGCCGTCTGCACGGCGCGCAGCACGCGGTTAAAACCGGGCACCTTGACGCCGCCGCGCAAGCCCAGCGCCACATACAGCAGCGAACCGAGTTCGATGGCGGGAAAGAGTATGGTAAACAGGAAGACCATCGTCGCCACGATATGCATCTGCTCGGACCACAGCACGCGGATGGAACCGAGCAAGGTGGCGCTGGACGTCAGGCCATTGACGTCGAGTTCGACGATGGGAAAAAACTGGGCGATCAGGAAGACAAAGGCGGCGCCCAGAGTCAGCGCCACCACCTTGCTCAATTCCGCCGATGCCCCCCGCGCGTGAGCGCCCCGGTATAACACCGAGCGGCAACGGATGCAGCGCGCCTTTTCGCGGGGACGCAGCGGACGTTTGCGGTACAGCACGCCGCAGTCATGACAGCTAATCAGGTCGTATCGGTGCACAGTGTGAAGTTTGCCAGCGCCCGAAGCGCGACTATTCCATGTCAATGCCAGCCATCATGACAGAGTTGGCATTTTCCTGCACCTCAGCACTATTTATTGTTGCGTATCCAACAACATCTCGACCGCACGGCCAATTTGCAGCACTCTTTCATCCGCGCCGGCCAGGCCGCAAATGCCCAGCCCCACGGGCAGCTCGCCCTCGGCATGGCACGGCAGCGACAGCGCGCAGCCATCGAGGAAGTTGATCACGCTGGCGTTGCGCAGCACCAGGCCATTCGTGGCAAAGAAGGTGGCGTCATCCGCTTCCAGGGGCGCAAGCTGCGGCGCCAGAATCGCCACGCTGGGCATCAGCCAGGCATCGAACGGCGCCAGGCGCCGCCGGGCGATGGCGATCAGGCGCGCGCGCGCATCGAGCAAATCGATGTAATCGGCCGCGCCCTGCTGCTGGCCGCGTCGGATGCGCGCCGCCACGCGCTGGTCGTATTGCGCGCCTTTTTCCGCGAGCAGCGCGCAGTGCCAATGCCAGGCTTCCGCCGCCACCAGGCCGCCGCCGCCATTGATCTCCGGCAGTTCCAGCAACTCGGGGAAATCGAACTGTTCCACCAGGGCGCCGGCTTGCCGCAGCTTGTCCAGCGCGGCGTCAAAAGCCCGCTGCACCTGCGGCTCCACGTGCGTACCGACATAATCAAGGGTAAAGCCGAAGCGCAAGCCTCTCAGCGCTGGCGCCTGCACGCCGATGTCATGGCCCGACAGCGCCGCGTACAGAATGGCGCAGCAATCGACGCTGTGAGCAATGGGCCCTGCGGAGTCGAGAGAGCGCGACAAAGGTACCGTGCCCGCCAGCGACACGGAAGCGGCCGTCGGCTTGAAACCCGTCAAACCGCAAAAGGCGGACGGGATGCGGATCGAGCCGCCCGTGTCCGTGCCCAGCGCGCCGGCCGCCATCGCCAAAGCCACCGTGACGGCGCCGCCCGAAGTGGAGCCGCCCGCCACACGTTCATGGTCCAGCGGATTGCGCGGCGTGCCGTAATGGGGATTCAAGCCCAGGCCGGAAAACGCGAACTCGCTCATGTTGGTGCGGCCCAGCAGGACGGCGCCGGCCGCGCGCAGGCGTGCCACGGCGCCCGCATCGGCCACGGCGGGCGGGGCGTCGGCCAGCGCCAGCGAAGCGGCGCTGCTGGTTTGCCCCTCGACGTCGAACAGGTCCTTGATCGAGATGGGCACGCCGGCCAGGGGCGAGGCAACGATACCGGCCGCGCGCGCCGCGTCGCTGGCCCGCGCCTCGGCCAGGGCCTGTTCGCCATCGAGGCTGACATACGCATGGCCGCCCTGCACCCGGTGCGCCTCGGCGCGCGCCAGCATGCGCTGCGTCAGTTCCACGCTGGTGATGCGTCCGGCGGCCAGGTCGGCCGCCAGTTCGCGGATAGTCTTGGTCAACTGGGTCATTCTCTTATCCTTCCACGGGCAGGGTTTGCACGGCATAGCGGTGCTGCAGGCGGCGCTGCAAGGCTGGATCATACAGCTCCAGTTCGAAGGCGTCGCCGTGGCCCATTTCACCGATGATGGGCTGCGTGCCGCAGAACATGGCGCTGCCCACTGGCAGGGTCGTTTGCCCCGTGTAGCGCAAAATCAAATCTTCCGGCGACAGCATGCGCGTCACGGGACCATCCTGGTACAGGGCCGGCACGCCGGCGCGCTCGCGCCAGGAGCGCATCTGCAGCTTGTCCCAGTGGCCGGCCACGTCGGCATAGCGCCACAAGGTATCGCCCACGGGCTTGCCGCACATCTGCTTCGACACCGTCACGCCATAGCTTTCCACCTTGCGGTCCGTATGGTCGGAACCGATCCCCACCAGCAGGCCGTATTCCGTGGAGAACAGCACGAATTCCGCCTCGCCGGACGAATCGCTGCCAGGCACTTCGATGGCGGCGTCGCTCGAGAGCAGTGCTGCCGAAACCCGGTAAAACGTCGGCACGCTTTTCGGGCGCGCCACGCCGATGGCTTCCAGTTCGGCGATATGGTGTTCCACCATCGCCATGTCGCGGCCCGTCCAGCCGGCGATGATCAACTGATCGATATCGAAGGTGACGGGGCCGTGGCCGGCCAGTTGAAAACTCAATGTCGTCATGATTTTATTCCTCAAGAGGGCCGCGGCCCGTTTCGCGTGCAGCAAAAACGGCGGCGCCGGTGATCAGCAAGGCCGCCGCCACATACAGCGAGACGGCCATGCTGCTGTTGTACGAGCGGTACAGGCTGGCGATGACGAGCGGGGCGAAGCCGCCGCCGATGACGCCGGCCAGGGTGTAGGCCAGCGAGGACCCCGCATAGCGCACCTTGGTCGGGAATTGCTCGATGACGAAGGCGGCCTGCGGGCCGTACATGATGGCGTGGATGACCAGGCCCACGACGACAGCCGTGACGATGGCAGCCGGGCTGGCAGTATCGAGCAAGGTGAAGAAGGCAAACGCCCACACGAGACCCAGGATGGCGCCCAGCGCATACACGGGACGGCGGCCGATCTTGTCCGACAGCGCGCCAAACACGGGCACCGCCAGCGCATTGCAAGCCGTGCCGATCATGATGGCGGTCAGTGCCAGCGTCGACGACAGGTGCAGCACGGTCGTCACATACGTGAGCGTGAACACCACCACCAGCGCATACAGCACGTCCGAACCGATGCGCACGCCGCCGGCGATCAGCAGACGGCGCCAGTAGATGCGCAGCACGTCGCCGATCGGCGCTTCCGCCTTCGCATCCTGCTGGTCGAGTTCCTTGAACAGCGGGGTTTCCTCGATGCCGCTGCGTATCCACATGCCAAACGCCACCAGCAGCAGGCTGGCGATGAACGGCATGCGCCAGCCCCAGTCCATGAACGCTTCATGCGGCAGCAGGTAGGTGATCAGGCCGATGCAACCGGTCGCCAGCAAGGTGCCGAACGACGGTCCCACCTGCGTCCACGACGCGTTGCGGCCCCGCTTGTCCGCTGCCCCGTGTTCGACGGAGATCAGCACGGCGCCGGCCCATTCGCCGCCCAAAGCGATGCCCTGCACGAAGCGCAGCGCCACCAGCAGAATGGGGCTCCAGATGCCAGCCGTCGCGTAAGTCGGCAAGAGGCCCATCAGGCCCGTCGTCACGCCCATCAGCATCAGGGTCACCACCAGCACCCAGCGGCGTCCCAGCTTGTCGCCCAGGTGGCCAAAGATCACGCCGCCGATCGGGCGCGAGATATAGCCGACGGCATACGTGGAAAAGGCCAGGATGGTGCCCGTCAGCGGATCGAACGAGGGAAAGAACAGGTGGTTGAAGATCAGTGCGGCCATGGTGTTGTAGACGGTGAAGTCATACCATTCCAGGGTCGTGCCGACCATGCTGGCCGTGGCCAGGCGGCCCGTTTTCGGCTTGTCGCCCGGTGCCTGGGCCGCCGGATGCGCAGCGTTTGCCGTTGTATATGTGCTCATTGCCTACCTCTCTCGTCAGTTTTATTGCAGGCCCGGCGCAGGATGCGTTGCCCTGCGCCGTGGCCCGTGTCTCGTGTTATCAGTGCCGGCAAGATGCGCGCGGCCGTGTCAGGCAGGGTGCAGGTCGGCCTCGCGCAGTTGCCAGGACAGTTGCAGGATGGCTGCCTGCTCAGCGTCCAGGCCCAGTGCCGTGCTGGCGGCATCGGCCGCCGCCAAGGCGGCGCTTTCGGAGGACGCGTCGATCAGGAAGATCGGATCGAGCACGCGGCCCTCCTTCTGCTCCGCCGGCAGGGGGCCGGACAGATTCGCGTCAGGCGTGAGCAAGCGCGTGGCAATGACGCCATCGATCTGCAAAAGCTGCGCGCCCAGCGCCGCCATGCTGGCCACAGCTGCGGCATCCTGGCCGATGGCGGACGCGCCCAGGCGCAGCACGGCCAGCCAGGCGCCCGTGCCCATGCCCGTTTCCGCCTCGATGGCGCAGACGCGGCGCATCGGATCGACCATGCGCTGCAGATTCGTCACCGACCATGGGGTCTGCTGGCCAAATGCCTTGAAATAGTCGGGGGTCTGGAAGGCGCCCAGCGAATCGGTGCGGTACAGGCCCAGGTATTTGCGCGAACCGCGCACGCTCTGGTAGCGCGTGCCGCTGACGAAGCCGGGAATGCGCACGCGCTCTTCCACGTGCTCGCGGTCGTACCAGCGGTTGAAATCGAGCTCGTGTTCCGGGTCGGCGCTGGTCCAGACAAACAGGATGCCTGGCAAGGTGGGGGACGTCGTCATGATGGTTCCGTTCTGCGTGATGGATGGTGTGCCAACCCAGAATAGGTGGCGCGCCGTCACTTGGCAAACGGGTTATTCTGAACGCGACTGATAAGTTTTTCTTGTGGGTGGAGCCAACAATGCTGTCGGATTACGCGCCTGGGCGCTCATCCGACCTACGCGACTCACCTCGACCACGGCATCGTAGGTCGGCTTAGCGCCAGCGTAAGCCGACATCACCCTGCCCCATATTCCTCACCCAGCGCCAAAGTGAACCTGGCCGCCTCCTCGCACGCCAGCATGGCCACCAACTGGATCGCTTCCGTCGTGATGTCTTCGCTGTAGCTGATGACGATGCGCTGCGGCGCCAGGCTGCTGGTGCAGGGAATCAAAGCGATGTGGCCCTGTTCGATTTCCTCGCGCAGGGGCGCCAGCGGCAGCACGGCGATGCCGAAGCCCGCTTTGACCAGACGCACGATGGCGGAAATCGAGCTGACGCAGTGGACCCTTCCCAGCTGCACGCCCTCGTCCTGGCACAGCGCCTTCAAGGCGGAATGCGGCTGCGAACCGCGGTTCATGGTAATGATGGGGTGCTGCGCCAATTGCGCCACCGTGAATGGCGCGCCCGTATCGGGCCAGTCGGCGGCCCTGCCGGCCCAGCCCATGGCGATGGCGCCGCTGCCCGTGCTGCGGATATGGTCGCCCGTCAGCATGTCCGTCTGCAGCGCGATATCGAGTTCGCCCTGCTGCAGCTGTTCGTGCAGGCGGCGCGTCGATTCCGAGGTCAATTGAATCTCGATGCCCGGATAGCGCTCCTGCACGCGCTGCAGGAACGGGATCAGCCACGTATGCACGATGGTTTCGATGACGCCGATGCGCACTTCGCCCGTGATCTGCGCGGGCGAGGAATTGGCCGCATACATATCGCGGCACAGTTCCAGCATGCGCTCGGCGTACACGAGCAGGTTACGCCCGGCGAAGGTCAGGCGGATTTCACGCGCGTCGCGGTCGAACAGCCGCGTGCCGAAATCCTGCTCCAGCGAGGCAATACGGTTGGAGATGGCTGCCTGCGTGATGTGCAGCTTGTCGGCCGCCGTGCGAAAACTGCCCAGCCGCGCTGCCCAGACAAACGCTTCGAGAAAACGGGTATTCAATTTGGCTCTTCAATCAATGGGGGCACTTCTTCACAGAATGTGTGGTCGCCCCATTGTAAGCCAAAGCGCGCTGCCTTATTTCTGGCCCAGGAAGTCCAGCAGGGTCAGGGCGACGATCTTGCTGGCCTTGCGCAAATCATCGAGCGCCAGGCGCTCGTCAGCCTTCTTCGCGTTCGATTCGGGCACCGTGCGCGGCCCGGCGCCATACAGCACGGCGGGGATGCCCCGCTCGCCATACAGGCGCGCGTCCGCATACAGGGGCGTGCCGACGGCGGGAATCGTCTCGCCGAGGATGGCTTGCGCATTCTTTTGCAGGCTGCCGACCAGTTGTTCGGAACCGGGCAAGGGCCGCAGCGCGTGCGACAGCAGCAGGCGGCGGATCTCGATGCGGATGCCAGGCTCGCCCCGCACGGCGTCTTCGATCAGCGCGCGTACCTGCGCTTCCACCGCCACAGGATCCTCTTCGGGAATCATGCGGCGGTCCATCTTCATGACGACCTTGCCCGGCACCACATTGGTATTCGTGCCGCCGTCGATGCGCCCCACCAGCATGGTGGGCGAGTCGATGCCGGCCACTTTGGATTTGATCTTTTTCAGCTCCGGCAACTGGCCGTAGATGGCGTTGAGTATCTTGTTGGCCGCCTGCAGCGCGTCATGGCCCGTCTCCGGCATGGAACCATGGCCAGCCTTGCCGTGCACGGTGATTTCCAACTGCAGGCAAGCGTTGTGCGCCGTGACGATGCCGTAGCTGAAACCGGCGGCGATGACGAAATCGGGCTTCGTCAGTTGCTGTTCCAGCAGCCAGCCGGGCCCCAGCAAGCCGCCGAACTCCTCGTCGTACGTGAAGTGCAGTTCCAGCTGGCCCTTCAAGGGAATGCCCAGCGCCTCGAGCGCACGGGCGGCAAATACATAGGTGGCGAAATCGCCTTTCGAGACGGCCGTCGCGCGGCCATACATATAGCCGCCGTCGATCTGGCCGCCATACGGCGGATACGTCCAGTTGTCGCCGGGCGGCACCACGTCGCCATGCGCATTCAGGGCCACGGTCGGCCCGCCCGCCGCATACGGCCGGCGCACGATCAGGTTGGTGATGCTTTGCATGCCGTACGCTTCTACCTCATCGTTTGGGACGGCGTGCTTTTCCGCCTGCCAGCCATACGCCTGCAGCAGTTGCGCCACCAGATCCGCATGGGGCGCGTTGTTGCCGGGCGGCGTATCCGTCGGCTGCTGCACCACCTTCTGTAAAAATGCGACTTCCTCGTCGAAGTGATCATCGATCCAGGCCGTGATTTTTTCTGCGTGCGTTGTCATTTTGCTCCTTGCATGGTCTGTTGCAGCCAGGCGCCAAGTTCGCTGCGCTCGGCCTCCGTCATGTTGGTCAGGTTCCCGATCGGCATGGCCTTCAATTCGATGGCCTGCTTGTAGATTTGCGCCGCGTGCTGGCGGATTTCAGTTTCATTATCCAGCATCATGCCGGCCGGCGCCGTGGCGAAACCCGGTTGCGTGGGCTGGGCCGAATGACAGGTGGCGCAGCGCTGGGCGATGATGGCATGCACGCTCTTGAATTGCGCCGCCGGATCCACCGCCGGCGCGGCCGCCACGGCCACGGGCGCTTTCGGCGCGATGGCGATAGCTACGGCCAGCAGCAGGGCCACGCCGATGGCCGGATAGCGCCATTCCACTCTTCCCTTGTGGCGCAGGTTGAAAAAGTGGCGGATGAAGACGCCGGCCGCCATGATCAGCGCCAGCACCAGCCACGCATGGTCGTTGCGGTAGGTCATCGCATAATGGTTGCTGATCATGATGAACAGCACCGGCAAGGTAAAATAATTGTTATGCACGCTGCGCTGCTTGGCTTTCAGGCCGTGCTTGGGATCGGGCAGCTTGCCGGCGGCCATGGCCTCGACCATCTTGCGCTGGCCGGGAATGATCAGCATCAGCACATTGGCCACCATGATGGTGCCGATCATGGCGCCCACATGGATATAGGCGGCGCGTCCGCTGAGCAAATGCGTGAGCACGTAGGCGGCGCCGACGATCAGCGCGAACACGGTCACGCCGAACCACAGTTCATATTGCGCTAATGTTGACCTGCACAGCAAATCGTACACGGTCCAGCCGATGACGAGGGTGGCGATGCCGATACCGACTGCCTGCCCGCTGGAGATGTCCGCCACGGATTTGTCGATCATCATGGCCTGGGCATTGAAATAATACGCGATGGTCAGCAGCGCGAAACCGGACAGCCAGGTCGAATACGCTTCCCATTTGAACCAGTGCAGTTCCTTCGGCAGTTCGGCGGGCGCCACCAGGTATTTTTGCGGGTTGTAGAAGCCGCCGCCATGCACGGCCCACAGTTCTCCCGACACGCCCTTCTTCGCCAGCTCTGAGCCGGGCGCGGGCGGGCGGATCGAGTTGTCGAGCCAGACGAAATAGAAGGAAGCACCGATCCAGGCGATGCCCGTGATGACGTGCAGCCAGCGGACGATCAGGTTCAGCCACTCAAGGCCGTACGGGATCAGGTAGGCAAATACTTCCATAAATTTCCTCTAGTCAGACCGAACCAATATTCGTGCCAATCTACACAAGATAAACGGATTTACCGCCCACCACATGAAAAATATCGTATATTTGACATATTCAAATCGATATACAACAGAGGCGCCGCCACATGTCCAGCCTGCCGCAACACCTCGACCTGCACCTGATCCGCATCCTCTACCTGCTGCTGGTGGAAAAGAACGTCTCGCGCGTGGCGCTGAAACTCAATCAGCCGCAGCCATCGATTTCCGCCTCGCTGCGCAAGCTGCGCGAATTGACGGGCGACCCGCTGCTCGTGCGCGGCGCGCGCGGCATGGTGCCGACCCAGCATGGCGAAAGTCTGCTCAATCCGGCCAAGCGCATCCTCGACCAGACGGAGAGCCTGTTCGTCAAGAAGACGCCGTTCGTGGCGCAGGAAGAGGCGCGCACCTTCCATATCGCCGCGCCCGATTACCTGGACAGCCAGTTCCTGCCCAACGTGGTGGCCCTGCTGCGCCGCGGCTCGCCAAAAAGCCGCGTCGTGCTGCATAGCCTGGGGCCGGGCATCGACCATATCCGCCAACTCTCCGATGGTGGCCTGGACCTGGTCATCGCCAATTGGGACGAGCCGCCCGCGCATCTGCACATTTCGAAGCTGTTCGAAGACCCCATCATCTGCGCCATGCATGCGGAAAATGCCTATGCGCGCCGCACGGCCAGCGACGCCATGACCCTCGACGACTATTTGAGCCTGCCCCATGTGGCGCCGTCGCAGATGATGCCCGGCTATCACGGCGTGATCGATTCCTTCCTCGAGCGGCAAAACCTGCAGCGCAACGTGGTGGTGGAATCGGCGTATTTCGGCCTGATCCCCTACATGCTGACGCAGACGGACCTGGTACTCACCACGGGCCGGCAATTCATGCGCTTCTATGAAAAGACGCTGCCGCTGAAAACGTATACCGTGCCGTTGAAATTCCCGCCGATGCGCTTTTACCAGCTGTGGCACCAGCGCGTACACCAGGCGCCCGAGCACAAATGGCTGCGCGACCAGGTCAGCGCGGCCGCCAAGGCGCTGGTGCAGCGATAGCCGCTATCAGCACGCGCATATAATGGACGCAGGAACGGGGCGCTATCATCACCGCTTGCATGATCGGAAAACCATGACCACCCTTTCAGACCTGAGCGCCGGCAGCCCGGCAGACTTTATCGCACGGCTGCATGGCATCTACGAACACTCGCCCTGGATCGCCCAGCGCGCGGCCCCCGCCCGGCCGTTTGCCAGCCTGACGGCACTCAAGACGGAGCTGCAGCGCGTGCTGGCGCATGCCTCGCCCGAAGAGCAACTGGGACTGATACGCGCCCACCCGGAGCTGGCCGGCAAGGCCGCCATCGCAGGGCAGCTGACGGCGGAATCGACGCGCGAGCAGGCCAAGTCCGGCCTGAACCTGTGCAGTGCCGAGGAATTCGCCACCCTGCAGCGCCTGAATACCGAGTACAACGCCAAGTTCGGCTTTCCCTTCATCCTGGCCGTCAAGGGCCCGACAGGCGAAGGCTTGACGCGCCAGGACATCATCGCCACGTTTGCGCGGCGCCTGAAAAACCGGCGCGCCGATGAACTGGCCGAGTCGCTGCGGCAGATCAAGCGCATCGCCGAGCTGCGCCTGAATGACTTGTTCGACGTGCGCCTGGACTTCGGCCCGGCTATCATGCAGCAGGCCGAAACGCTGGCTGGCTGGAGCGACAGCGATTACAACCTGACGTGCGCCTACCTGACGCCGGCGCACCAGAAAACCGCCGCGCAGCTGGCCGAATGGATGCGGGATGCGGGCATGCAGGTGCACATCGACGCCGTCGGCAATGTCGTCGGGCGCTATCTGTCCGACGCGCCCGA
Source organism: Janthinobacterium sp. SUN128 (assembly GCF_030587275.1). NCBI lineage: Bacteria > Pseudomonadati > Pseudomonadota > Betaproteobacteria > Burkholderiales > Oxalobacteraceae > Janthinobacterium > Janthinobacterium sp. SUN128. Next base: position 569,838 of record NZ_JAPWHY010000002.1, read on the forward strand.
CGCAAAAACCCTGATGACGGGATCGCATTACGACACGGTGCGCAACGGCGGCAAGTACGATGGCCGCCTGGGCATCGTGCTGCCCATCGCCGTCGTGCGTCACCTGCATGAGCGGGGCGAAAAACTACCCTTCCACTTCGAGATCGTCGGCTTCGCCGAGGAGGAAGGCGTACGCTTCAAGAGCACGTTTTTGGGCAGCACGGCTGTCACGGGCAAGTTCGACGTGTCGCTGCTGGAACAGGTGGATGCGGATGGCGTGAGCATGCGCGACGCGCTGGCGGCCGCCGGCCACGAGGCAAGCGCCATCGGCGCCATCGCGCGCGATCCCGCCGACTTGCTCGGTTATGTGGAAGTGCATATCGAGCAGGGTCCCGTACTACTGGAACGCGACCTGCCGCTGGGGATCGTCACGGCGATTGCCGGCAGCTCGCGCTATCTGGTCAATCTTGGCGGCGTGGCCAGCCACGCGGGCACCACGCCCATGACCATGCGCAAGGATGCCGCCAGCGCGGCAGCCGAAATCATCCTGCTGGTGGAACAGCGCTGCAACCAGGGCGAGGCGCTGGTGGGTACCGTAGGGCAGCTGCACGTGCCCAACGGCTCCGTCAACGTGATCGCCGGCGCCTGCACCCTGTCGCTCGACATCCGCGCGGCCGTTGACGCGGTACGCCAGGCGGCCGTCGACGATATTCTCGATGGCATCGCCGCCATCTGCGCGCGGCGCCAGATCGACTATCAGCTGGAACTGCTGCTGTCGGCGCGTGCCGCGCCATGCGCGCCATGGCTGATGGCGCAGCTGGCGCAGGCCGTGGAATCGGTCGGCATCGAACCGTATGCGCTGCTGTCTGGCGCCGGCCACGACGCCATGGCCATGGCCGCCATCACCGACGTGGCCATGCTGTTTACCCGCTGCGGCAATGGCGGCATCAGCCACAACCCGCTGGAAACCATGACGGCGGACGACGCCGACATCGCGGCGCGCGCGCTGCTGGCGTTTTTGCGCGGCTTCCAGCCCAAGCCCTGAGCTTACACGGCCACGGCCCGCTCCAGCATCGCGTGCAGCAGCACATTGCAGCCCGCTTCCAGGTGCTCGGGCTTGGCGTCCTCGATTTCATTGTGGCTGATGCCGTCCTTGCACGGCACGAAGATCATGCCGGCCGGCGCCAGCCGGGCCGCGTAGATGGCATCGTGGCCGGCGCCGGACACGACGTCCATCACCGAGTAGCCCAGCTTTGCCGTGGCATTGCGCACGGCGTCCACGCAGTCGGGATGGAACGGGCATGGCGGGTAATAAGAGACTCTTTCCAGTGAAATGCCCAGCCCCGTACTGTCGCGCGTGGCATCGATGAAGGCCGTGATCTCGCCATGCATGGTGTTGAGCAGTTCGTCGTTCACATTGCGCAGGTCGATGCTGAATGTGACTTCGCCGGGGATCACGTTACGGCTGTTCGGGAAGACCTGCACCATGCCCACCGTGCCGCGGCCATACGGCGGGTAGCGGTTGGCAATCGCCACCACTTCCTGCATGATCGTCGTGGCCACCTGCAGCGCATCCTTGCGCAATCCCATGGGGGTGGGGCCAGCATGCGCTTCCATGCCCGTTACCACGCAGTCGTACCACGACAGGCCCATCACGGCCGGTACCACGCCAATGACTTTATCGGCGTCTTCCAGCACGGGTCCCTGCTCGATATGCGTTTCAAAGTAGGCGCCGATGGGATGGTCTCCCGGCACCTGCTCGCCCTTGTAGCCGATGCGCGCCAGTTCCTCGCCCACGGTTTTCCCCTCCGTATCCTTAGCCGCATACGCCGTCTCCAGCGAGAAGGCGCCGCAAAATACGCCGGAACCCATCATCACGGGCACGAAGCGCGAGCCCTCCTCGTTGGTCCAGAAGGCCACCTCGATGGGCGCCTGGGTCTTGATTTTCAAGTCGTTCAGGGTGCGCACCACTTCCAGGCCAGCCAGCACGCCGTAATTGCCATCGAACTTGCCACCCGTGGGTTGCGTGTCGATATGGCTGCCCGTCATCACGGGCGGCAGGCTGTTGTCGGCGCCGTCGCGGCGCATGAAGACATTGCCGATCTGGTCGATCGTGATGCTCATGCCCGCTTCGCGCCCCCATCCCACCACCAGGTCGCGGCCCTGCTTGTCCAGGTCCGTCAGGGCCAGGCGCTTGACGCCGCCCTTCGCTGTCGCGCCGATCTGCGCCAGCTCCATCAGCGCAGCCCACAGGCGCTCGCCATTGATACGCAATGCATCCATCGTCAACTCCTTATGCGGTGGTGGCGGAAAAGGCGGGCCGTTCGACATAGCGCCCAGCCCCTTCGACGGCCGTCAGTTCGCCCTGGTGGAAGACCACCTTGCCGGCGGCAATCGTGGTGCTGGGGATGCCGCGCACGGTGCGCCCTTCGAAGACGTTGAAGCCTCCCCTGGCGAACTGCGTGGCGGCGGAAATGGTGCGCGTGCCTTGCGGATCCCACAGCACGATGTCGGCATCGCTGCCAGCGGCGATGACGCCCTTGCGCGGATACATATTGAAGATCTGCGCCGCATTGGTGGAGCTCACCTTGACGAATTCGGAGGGCGTCAGCATGCCGGAATTGACGCCGGCGTCCCACACGACTGCCATGCGTTCCTCTACGCCGCCGCAACCGTTCGGGATGCGCGTAAAGTCCTGCTTGCCCGCCGCCTTCTGTTCGGCGCAAAAGGTGCAGTGGTCGGTGGCCGTCGTCTGCAGGTTGCCGCTTTGCAGGCCGTGCCACAGCGCCGATTGATGGTGCTTGTCGCGAAACGGCGGGCTCATGACGTGGCCCGCCACGTAGTCGAAATCGCCGCTCTGGTAGACGCTGTCGTCGATCACCAGGTGGCCCGCCAGCGCTTCGCCATACACGCGCTGGCCGTTGGCGCGCGCCCGCGTGATGGCGTCGAGCGACTCGGCGCACGAAACGTGCACGATGTACACGGGGGTATTGAGTACGTTGGCAATCGCGATGGCGCGGTTGGCGGCCTCCGCTTCCACGGCCGGCGGTCGCGACCGCGGATGCGCCTGCGGCCCGGTAATCCCCTTCTTGAGCAAAGCTTGCTGCAATTGAAAAACCAGCTCGCCGTTTTCCGCATGCACGGTGGGCAGCGCCCCCAGTTCCAGCGAACGGGTAAAACTTTTCACCAGGGTTTCATCGTCGGCCATGATGGCGTTTTTATACGCCATGAAATGCTTGAAGCTGTTCACGCCATGCTCGCGCACGAGGGTGCCCATCTCTTCATGTACCTGCTCGCTCCACCATGTGATCGCCACATGGAAGGTGTAGTCGCCAGCCGCCTTGGCCGACCATTCGCGCCACTGGTGATAGGCCTCGATCAAGGATTGCTTGGGTGCCGGGATGACGAAGTCCATGATGGTGGTCGTGCCGCCGGCCAGTCCCGCCGCCGTGCCCGTGAAAAAATCGTCGGACGTCACGGTACCCATGAAGGGCAGGTTCATGTGCGTGTGCGTGTCGATCCCGCCCGGCATCACGTACAGGCCGCCCGCGTCGATTACCGTGGCGCCGGCGGGTGCCAAAAGGTTCTCGCCGACGGCGGCGATGGTATCGCCCTCGATCAGCACATCGGCGCGGAAGGCGCGGTCGGCGTTGACGACGGTACCGCCACGTATCAGTGTAGCCATCTTGTCTCCTTTGTGATTACGACTGCGGCGCCTGCTGCACGTGCGCCACGGCCTTGCCCTTCATCATGACGCCGTACACGACGGCGGCGATGGCCACGCCCACGAACCAGGCGTAGGTGTAGATGGTTTTAAAGCCTTCGGCCACGTCGGGAAACGCCGTGGGAAAGGCCGCGTTCAAAAAGCCCGGGATATTCGGCAGCACGGCGATGACAAAGGCGATCAGCGCCGCCATATTCCAGCCATTGCCATACGAGTAGACGCCGTCGTCGCGGTACAGCTGCCTGACGTCGAGCTGCGTCTTGCGCACAAAATAATAGTCGACGATGAGGATGCCGGCGATGGGGCCCAGCAGGGCCGAGTAGCCGATCAGCCATGTGAAGATATAGCCCTGCGTCGACTCGAGCACCTTCCACGGCATCATGACGATGGCGATGAAGGCCGTGATGTAGCCCCCCATCTTGTAGGAAATCTGCTTCGGCGCCAGCGAGGAAAAGTCGTACGCCGGGCCCACCAGGTTGGCGGCCAGGTTGACGCTGACCGTGTCGATCAGGAGGATGATCAAGGCGATCAGCACGGCGGCGCCCGTCATGCGGCTGGCCAGGTCGACCGGGTCCCAGATGGCCTTGCCGTACATGACGACGGAGCCGGCCGTGACGATCACGGCCAGCATGGCCAGCAATCCCATAGGCACCGGCAAGCCGATCGACTGGCCGATCACCTGGTCGCGCTGCGTCTTGGCAAAGCGCGTGAAGTCGGGGATGTTCAAGGCCAGGGTGGCCCAGAAACCCACCATGGCCGTCAGCGACGGCCAGAAGACGCTCCAGAACTGGCCCGCCTTTTTACCGCCGGGGATGAATTGCGATGGCTGGTCCAGCAGGCTGGCCACGCCGCCGGCCTTGCTGTGCACCCAGTACAGCAGTACGAAGCAGATGAGGATTTTCAGCGGCGCAGTGTAGGTTTCGAGTTTGCGGATCGACTCCATGCCATGCAGGATGTAATAGAACTGGATGGCCCAGAAAGCCAGGAAGCACAATAGCTGGCTGCCGTTGATGCCCAGTCCTGCGATCTTATCGCCGCCCAGTTCATGGCCTACCAGCACGCCCATCAGGGTATAGATCATCTGCCCGCCGAACCAGGTCTGGATGCCATACCAGCCACAGGCGACGATGGCGCGCATCAGGGCCGGCAACCGCGCGCCCATGGTGCCGAACGAGGCACGCGCCAGCACGGCATACGGGATGCCGTACTTGGTGCCCGCATGGCCGATCAGCAGCATCGGCAGGAGCACGATGGCATTGGCGAGAAATACCGTGAGCACGGCCTGGTAACCGGACATGCCGCTGTCGATCAGGCTGGCCGACAGGGTGTAGGCGGGAATGCACATCACCATGCCGACCCACAGCGCGGCGAAGTGATACCAGCGCCAGGTGCGCTGCGCCGCCGTGGTGGGCGCCAGGTCTTCATTCCAGAGTTGCGTGTTGCCTGAATAGTCGTGGTTCACAGGGTTGCTCCATCGGTTAGACCGCTGGCACGCGAAGGCGCCAGGGATACGGCAATGTGGAAACGGCTCGGCTTTTAAGTAATCTAGCTTACTGCAAAGACGCGCCGCTGTTTATAAAAATAAACGCACGCAATAACCGTGCCCTATGCTGTCTCCGCCAACGCGCGGGGATTCCTGGGATCCTGCGTCCAGTTCATGTACGGCTTGCCCGTGGCCTGCGGCACCATCGTGATGCAGCCCTGCACCGGACAGGTGATTTCGCACAGATTGCAGCCCACGCACTCCTCCTTGATCACCTCATACGTGCGCGTGCCGGCGGCGTCGATCAGTTGTGCAATCGACTGGTGCGAGGTGTCTTCGCAAGCCACGTAGCACTTGCCGCATTTGATGCAGTCGTCCTGGTTGATCTGCGCGATGACCTGGTAATTCATGTCCAGGTATTTCCAGTCCGTCGTGTTGGCCACGGCCTTGCCGGAAAAGTCGCTGATGCGCTCGTAGCCCTTCTCGTCCATCCAGCGCGACAGGCCATCCTTCATCTCCTCGACGATGCGGAAGCCATGCAGCATGGCGGCCGTGCACACCTGCACGCAGCCCGCGCCCAGGGCGAGGAATTCGGCCGCGTCGCGCCAGTTGCCGATGCCGCCGATGCCGGAAATGGGCAAGCCGCGCGTCTGCGGATCGCGAGCGATTTCCGCCACCATGTTCAGCGCGATCGGTTTGACGGCGGCCCCGCAATAGCCGCCGTGCGTGCTGGCGCCGCCGACAATCGGCAAGGCCACCATGCGGTCCAGGTCCAGCGAGGTGATGGAATTGATGGTGTTGATCAGCGAGACGGCGTCCGCGCCGCCCGCCTTGGCCGCGCGCGCCGGCATGCGCACGTCCGTGATGTTGGGCGTGAGCTTGACGATGACGGGAAGACGGCTGTGCTTCTTGCACCAGGCGGTCACCATCTGCACGTACTCGGGCACCTGGCCCACGGCCGCGCCCATGCCCCGCTCCGGCATGCCGTGCGGGCAGCCGAAATTGAGCTCGATGCCGTCCGCCCCCGTCGCCTCCACCTTGGGCAGGATATCGGCCCAGTAGTGCTCTTCGCAGGGCAGCATCAGGGAGACGATCATGGCGCGGTCGGGCCAATCCTTTTTCACCTGCGTGATTTCGCGCAGGTTGATCTCCAGCGAGCGGTCGGTGATCAGCTCGATGTTATTGAAACCGACCACTTCGCGGTTCTTGCCATACAGGGCCGAGTAGCGCGACGAGACGTTGACGGCGGCCGGGTCTTCACCCAGGGTTTTCCACACGACGCCGCCCCAACCCGCTTCGAAGGCGCGCACCACGTTGTAGGCCTTGTCGGTCGGCGGTGCGGACGCCAGCCAGAAGGGATTCGGCGCCTTGATGCCGCAAAATTCGATGCTGAGATCAGCCATTATGCAGCCTCCACTTTATTCAACAAATCGGAATGGATGGCCAGTGCGGCCAGCTTGCCATGCTGGACGGCTTGCACCGTCAGGTCCTGTCCCGGCGCCACGCAGTCGCCGCCCGCGTAGATCCCCGGCAGCACCGTGCGAAAACCCGCATCGACGGCGATCTTGTCGCCTTCGCGCTGTAGCAGCGACGCCATCGGATCATGCAGCACGTCGGTGTCGAGGCTCTGGCCGATGGCCTTGAAGATGGCGTCGGCCGCCACGTCGAACGTTTCACCCGTCCCCGCCAAACGCGTGCCCTGCATGCGCGTCTTCTCGAAACGCATGCCGGCGACCTTGCCGTCAGTATCGAGCAGCACCTGCTGCGGCTGGGCCCACGTCAGCATGCGCACCTGGTTGGCCTTGGCGATGTCCTGTTCATGGTGGGTGGCCGTCATGGCGTCGAAACCGCGCCGGTAGACGAGGGTGACTTCCTCGGCGCCCAGGCGTTGGATCTGCACGGCCATGTCGATGGCCGTATTGCCGGCGCCAATCACAATCGCCCGTTTCGGCACGGGCAGCGCGGCCAGGTCGTCGGCCTGACGCAGCGCGGCGATGTAATCGACGGCGGCCAGCAAGCCCGGTGCGTCCTCGCCCGTCAGCCCCAGCTTGCGGCTGGCGCCCAGGCCCAGGCCGAGGAACACGGCGTCATACTGCGCGTGCAAATCGCGCAGCTGCAGGTTCTCGCCCAGCGTCTGGCGACATCGGATCTCGATACCGCCGATATCCAGCAGGAAGTCGATTTCCTTTTGCGCGAAATCGTCCGTCAGCTTGTATTTGGCGATGCCGTACTCATTCAGGCCACCCGCCTTGCCTTCCTTTTCAAAGATCACCACGTCGTGGCCCAGCATGGCCAGGCGGTGCGCGCACGACAGGCCCGCCGGTCCCGCGCCGACGATGGCTATCGTCCTGCCGGTGCTTGCCGCCCGTTTGAACGGGTGGCTTGCGAAATGCATGTGGTCGACGGCGTAGCGCTGCAAGAGGCCGATCTTGACGGGCTGCCCCTCCGCGTCGTGGTTGCGCACGCAGACATCTTCACACAGGATTTCCGTGGGACAGACGCGGGCGCAGCTGCCGCCCAGGATGTTCTGTTTCAGGATGCCTGCCGCGGCACCGTTGATGTTTTTGTCGTGGATATTGCGGATGAAGCTGGCCACGTCGATTTCCGACGGACAGATGCGGCTGCACGGCGCGTCATAGCAGTACAGGCAGCGGGCGCTTTCGATGGCCGCCTGGCGCGCGCTCAAGGGAGGTGCCAGGTCGGTGAAATGGCCTGCCAGTTCCTCGTTGGGCAGGGCGGGATGCGGCAAATAGTTCAAAGACTCGATCATCGCGTATTCCTCTTGTTATGTGCGGCCGGCTTGTAGTTTGAAACCTTTACTTCATCTGGGGAAAAGCAAATTCCACACCAGCACTTGCCGTATTCGGCCAGCGCTGCATCACGGCCTTGTGGCGCGTGTAGAAACGCACGCCTTCGGGGCCATAGGCGTGGTGGTCGCCGAACATGCTGCGCTTCCAGCCGCCGAAACTGTTGAAGGCCATCGGCACGGGCAAGGGGATGTTGACGCCCACCATGCCGACCTGGATCTGGCGCACGAATTCACGCGCTACGCCGCCGTCGCGCGTGTAGATGGCCACGCCGTTGCCATACTCGTTGGCGTTGATCAGCTCCACCGCATGCACCACGTCAGGACACCGGAGCACGCACAGCACGGGACCGAAAATCTCTTCCTTGTAGATGCTCATGTCGCGCGTCACATGGTCAAATAAAGTACCGCCGACAAAGAAGCCATTCTCGCGTCCCGCCACCACATGGTTGCGGCCATCGACCACCAAAGTTGCGCCTTGCTCCACACCCGAGGCGATGAGTTTTTCGATGCGCTGCTTCGCGGCCAGCGATACGACCGGCCCCATTTCCGCACCGTCGGCCATGCCGTCGCGCACTTTCAGTGCGGCCGTGCGCGTTGCCAGTGCATCGATCAATTTGTCGCCCGCGTCGCCCACGGCCACGACGACGGAGATGGCCATGCAGCGCTCGCCCGCCGAACCGTAGGCCGCGCCGATCAGCGCATCGACCGTCATGTCCATGTCCGCATCGGGCATCACCACCATGTGGTTCTTCGCTCCGCCCAGCGCCTGCACGCGCTTGCCGCTGGCGCTGCCGCGCGCATAGATGTATTCGGCGATCGGCGTGGAGCCGACAAAGCTGATCGCCTGCACGACCGGGTGGTCGAGCAAGGCATCGACCGTGACCTTGTCTCCCTGTACCACGTTGAAGACGCCGTCGGGCAAGCCCGCTTCTTTCAGCAGTTTCGCGTGCAGCAGGGAGGCCGATGGATCCCGCTCGGACGGTTTCAGGACAAAGGTATTGCCGCAGGCGATGGCAACGGGGAACATCCACATCGGCACCATCACGGGGAAATTGAATGGCGTGATGCCGGCCACCACGCCGAGCGCCTGGCGCATGGACCAGGCATCGATGCCGCGCGAAATCTGGTCCGTGAATTCGCCCTTTAACAATTGCGGAATGCCGACGGCAAATTCCACCATCTCGATGCCGCGCGCCACCTCGCCCTGCGCATCGGCAAAGGTCTTGCCATGCTCGCGCGTGAGCATGGCGGCAAAGTCGTCCGTGTGCTGCTGGCATAACTGCAGGTAGCGGAACAGCACCCGCGCGCGCGTCAAGGGCGGCGTGGCCGACCAGGAAGGAAAGGCGGCGGCGGCGGCCTGCACGGCCGCGTCCACGTCCTCCACGGTGCCCAGCGCGACGCGGGCGACGGGTTCGCCGAGCGCGGGGTTATACACGTCGCCATAGCGGCCGCTCTGCGTGTCGACCTTGGCGCCGTTGATGTAGTGAGTGATGGTGTCGAGAGTGTTCATGGTATTCCTTTGTCAAACCCAAAAACAAGTGCCGGGTCACAGTTCAATCAAGATTTTTGAGTACCTTGGCCAGCTTGCCAAACAGCTCGTCGACATGCTGTTTTTCCAGCACCAGCGGCGGCGACAGGGCGATGATGTCGCCTGTCGTGCGTATCAGCACGCCGTCGGCGAACGCCTGCTTGAAGGCGTTGAAGGCGCGCGTGCCGGGTTTGCCGGCGATGGGATCGAGCTCGATGCCGGCGATCAGGCCGATGCTGCGCAAGTCGATCACATGCGGCAGGCCCTTCAGGGAATGCACAGCGTCGCTCCAATACGCCTGCATCGCTTTAGCGTGGCCCAGGATGTCCTGTTCCTCGAACACTTGCAGGGTCGCCAGCGAGGCGGCGCAAGCCAGCGGGTGGCCGGAATACGTGTAGCCGTGGAACAGTTCGATGCCGGCCGGCGCGTCCATGAAGGCGTCGTGGATGTATTGTTTGCTGAACACGGCGCCCATGGGCACCATGCCGTTGGTCAGGCCCTTGGCCGTCGTCATCAGGTCCGGCTCGACATCGAAATAGTCGGCAGCGAACGGCGTCGTCATGCGGCCGAAACCCGTGATCACCTCATCGAAGATCAGCAGGATGCCGTGCTTGGTGCACAGTTCGCGCAAGCGTTTCAGATAGCCTTTCGGCGGGATCAGCACACCCGTGGAACCGGCCACCGGTTCGACGATGACGGCGGCAATCGTCGAGGCGTCGTGCAGGGCGACGATGCGTTCCAGTTCATCAGCCAGGTGGGTGCCGTATTCGGGCTCGCCCACCGTGTAGGCGTTCTTGTCCAGGTTATGCGTGTGCGGCAGGTGGTCCACGCCCGGCAGCAGCGGGCCGAAGGTCTTGCGGTTGCCGCCGATGCCGCCCACGGAAATGCCGCCAAAACCCACGCCGTGGTAACCGCGTTCGCGGCCGATCAGACGGGTGCGCGCGCCCTCGCCGCGCGCCCGGTGATAGGCCAGCGCGATCTTCAACGCCGTGTCGACGGCTTCGGAACCGGAGTTCGTATAAAACACGTGGCCGAACTTGTGGCCCGTGTAGTCCATCAGCTTTTCCGCCAGGTCGAAGGCGGCCGGATGGCCCATCTGAAAGGTCGGCGCGAAGTCCAGCTGGCCCACCATGTCGCGGATGGCACCGACGATTTTCGGCTGCGCATGGCCGCACGGCACGCACCACAGGCCGGCCGTGCCATCGAGGATGGCGTTGCCATCGACGTCCTTGTAGTACATGCCTTCAGCCGACACGAGCAGGCGCGGGTTGGCCTTGAAATCACGGTTGTTCGTAAACGGCATCCAGAATGCCGACATCGATTCCGGCCTTGTTTCGTTCATGACCTTCTCCTTGGGATGGGCTGGCGCGGAGCCAGGATCGTTTTTGACGAAGCGTAAAATAATTTACCAGTTGGCAAAAAGCTGATGTAATAATAGACAGGCCATCCCCAATGGCACAGATACACAAACGGCAAAGTACCCCAACCGTACAGGTCGGAAAACCACTACAGTTTTGTGCAAGGCAGCATAAGGAGCCACCGTGAAGCACAGCGACAGCACAGACGATGCCCCCGAGCAAGCAAGCGGCTGGCCCGTGCTGGACATCGACCGCCAGAAAAAGGGCGGCCTCGTCGAGCAGATCGTCATCGCCATCAGCGTCATGGTGGGCAGCCGCGCCCTGCGCATCGGCACGCGCATGCCGTCCGTGCGCCAGTTCGCCCGCTGCAATGGCGTGTCGACGTTTACCGTCGTCGAATCGTACGACCGCCTGGTCAACCTGGGCTTGCTGTCGTCGCGCCGCGGTTCCGGCTATTTCGTCGCGCGCCACGATGTCGCCGCCTCGCCGCAGGCGGCCGTACACGCGAGTCCCACCGCCATCGATGCCCTCACGCCGGACCTGTATTCGGGCGTGTCCGATGCCCTGCCCGTGGGTGCGGGCTGGCTGCCGCCCGAGATGTATGGCGAAGCGACCGTGCTCGATGCCGTGCGCCAGGCCATGCGCATTCCCGCCAGCAGGCTGCGCGGCTATGGCCATCCTCTCGGTTTTCCCTCGCTGCGCCAGCACCTGGCCGCCAGCCTGTCGGAAGAACTGTTCCAGGTGGAGCCGGACCAGATCTTGCTGACGCATGGCGCCACGCATGCCTTCGATTTGATCCTGCGCAGCCTGACCAAGCCGGGCGACACGGTGCTGGTGGAAGACCCCGGCTACAGCAATCTGCAGTCGCTGATCCGCCACCACGGCTGCATCCCCGTCGGCATCAGCCGCGGCGAGGCGGGCCTCGACCTCGATGCGCTGGCCAGCGAGGCCGCGCGCACCCAGCCCAAGCTGATGTTCGTCAACACGGTGCTGCAAAACCCGCTCGGCACCTCGCTCAGCCAGGCGCAGACGCACCGGCTGCTGGCACTGGCCGAGCAATTCGATTTCTGGCTGGTGGAGGACGATATCTACCGCGAACTGGCGGCGCGCGGCGACGCATCGCTGGCGGCCATGGATGGCTTGCGCCGCGTGATCCGCGTGGGCAGCTTTTCCAAGACCCTGTCGCCCGTGCTGCGCGTGGGGTCGATTTGCGCCTCGCCTTCGCTGGTGGCCGAACTGGTACGCGTGAAAATGCTGGCGGGACTGACGACGTCGGAAATCAACGAGCGCGCCGTCTACCACGCCATCTCCGCGCGGCCCTACAAGCGGATGGTCGAGCGGCTGGTGGCGCAGCTCGATGCGGCCCGCGAGCGCAGCATCGACTGCCTGGCGCAGGCGGGCATGGCGCCCGTGGCACGGCCCCGCGGCGGCATGTTCGTCAGCGCCGGCTGGCCCGACGTGCAAACACCGGAATGGAATGGCAAGATCATCGCCGACATGGCCTTGAAGGCCGGCATCCTGCTCTCGCCGAACGAATTTTTCATGCTGCGCGCGCCCGAGACGGTGTGGTTCCGCTTCAACGTGGCCTACACCGATACCCCCGTGCTGCAAGCGTTCCTGCAATCGATCCGCCCACGCTAAAGAACTTGCCATGGCCAGCGAAAAATCCCCTGCCCTTCCCGTGAAAAATGCCGGCGGCCGGCGCCTGCAAAACCGCGACCGCCTGGAAGCGGACATCCTGGAACAAGCCGTGCGCGCGTTCGCGGAAAGCGGCTATGAGGGCGCGTCGATCGCCACCATCGCCGAACGGGCCGGCCTGTCGAAGCAAAACCTGATGTATTACTTCCCGTCCAAGCAGCTGCTGTACCAGCGCGTGCTCGACGATGTGCTCGACGACTGGCTGGCGCGCATGGAGTCGCTGGCCAATGAACACGACGAACCGCGCGACGTGCTGCGCGCCTACATCGGCGCCAAGCTGCGTTTTTCGCGCGAACAGCCGTGGGCTTCGCGCGTGTATGCGCTGGAAGTGATCAATGGCGCGCCCCTGTACGGCGCGCAGATACGCGACCGGGTCGTGCCCCTGCTGCGCAAGGATATCGCCGTCTTCGAAGCCTGGATCGCGGCCGGCAGGATAGCACCCGTCAACGCCACGCACTTGATGTTCGCCATCTGGGCCATGACGCAATCGTATGCGGATTTTTCAGCGCAGATGGCCCTGGTGCTGGAGCGCAAGCAGCTCACGCGCAAGGATTACGAGGATGCGGAAATCCTGATCGCGCACATGGTGCTGGCGGCCGTGTCCATGCCGCCCGCAGGCGAAAAAAAACCGCCTTGCAAGGCGGTTTCCTGAACAGCGCAAACGCTTATGCTGCCGTCTTGCCCTTGCGGCGGCGCGCCATGAAGCCAACCAGGCCCAGGCCTGCCAACAACATCGCATAGGTTTCCGGTTCCGGCACGGCCGAAACATAACCGGCCACGTTGGTGGCGTTGAAATAATGGTTGGCGTTGACCTGGATGTTCGAAGCCCAGTTACCCACCACCACGTTGCCGTTGATCTGGCCATTGCCGCCGGCCAGGGTCGCCAGCGGCGCCAGAATGCTGCCATACAGGCCCACACCGTTCAAGGTGATGTTTTGCGCTTCATAGAAGTTGTACAGCACATTGTATTTGCTGAAATCGCCGTAGCCGCCGGACAGGTTCACATTCTTGCCGCTGATATTGAGGATCAGGGTGTCGTTCGTGTGCAGGTTGCTGAACTTGAAGTTGTTCACCGAGCCCAACGCCGCGGAAGTCAGATCGAACACTTGCACGCTGCCCGTGCCGCCCTTCAGGGTCATGCCGCCGTAGGCCACGGAGCTGCTGCCCGTGGACGCCACTTTCGCCAGCGAGGTCGAGGTGTTTTTCAGTTGCGCCGAGGTGGAGACAAACGATACGGGCGACGCCGTGGTCTTGCTCGCCGTGTTCAGGCCCACGCTGCTCGTCGTCGTGTTGCCGCCCACAAAATAGTTGCCGTTCTTGATCGAACCGGAGCTGTAGTTCAGGTTGCCGCCAACGACCAGCGCATAGCCGGTATTACCGTGCGTGACGTAGGCGTCCTTGTTCTTGTCATTGATCGAATAGCTCGATGCGGACAGGTTACCGGCAACCAGTACGCCGCCTTCGACATCGCTGCCGGATGCGCTGAAGTTGCTCAGGGAATACAAATTGGCGCCACCGATACCCAGATCGACAACACCGGCTTGCGCGGCGCCGGCAGCGAACACGGTCGACAGAACGAGAAGGAGTGGCAATTTAGGCATGCTTGACATTTTTATTTCCAAAAAGAAAATTAACTTGACGCCAGAATATCATATCTAGTTGATTTGAGATGTCGCAAATCAACAACTTTTGTAACGATTATGCAAACATAGTTGCATAATGGAAATTGTTTTGCTGTCGCTGCCCGGAGAACGCCTTAGCCATCCGGATGGCGCTTTGAACAGATGGGAAAACAGCCGTCTGTTCTGCTGTTTCAATATTGCTTAGAAGCGCAGCCAACTTGGTGATACGATCGCGGCAGCGCCAGACAGGCCAGGCCACAGAATACGAAATCATAAGGATGAAGCACGCATGAAACGATTGTCCCTAGGCGCACTGATGCTGGCATATGCCTGCGGCGCACACGCCGATGTTGTGAACATGATCGATAACCAGCCGCTGAGCGAAACCTGGCTCAACGCGGGCTTTTATTCGTACCACTTTCAGCGCGACAAGAACCTGAATGACAGCAATCCGGGCCTGGGCGCCGAATACCGCTTTTCCACGGTCGCGTCGGTCACGGCGGGCCGCTTCTACAATAGCGACCGTGCCTACTCGAACTACCTGGGCGTGTACTACCAGCCGATCAAGGTAGGCCCGCTGCGCGTCGGCGCCGTCGTTGGCGGCTTCAGCGGCTATCCGAAGATGCGCGATGGCGGCTGGTTCCCGGCCCTGGTCCCCACCATCAGCTATGAATACCAGCGCGTGGGCGTGAATATCGCCATCGTGCCTTCCTACAAGGACCGCCTGTATGGCGCCCTCAGTTTCCAGCTGAAACTCAAGGTGTTTGAATAACCGTTTGTCCTGATTTGTCGCCGTTCGGTCCGCCATTCCTGCCATTCGTCGCATACGCGATGCCCGGCAGCATGGTTCTGCCTATAGTGGACTCATCGCCAGCATGCATACGGCAGCGGCACCCACACGACAGGAGAACGGCATGAAAGACATCAATTCGGCACCGGGCAGCACTTCCTTCAGCGCTTTCTGGAACGAGCTGTGCGCTTACACGCGCCAGGGCCTGGCCGCCTTGCGGGCCATGTCGTGGCCCATGCTGCTGGCGTGCTGCCTGGGCCTGGCGTTCCTGATTACCATCTTGCCGCTGGCCATCATGCTGTTTGCCCTCGTCATGCTGCTGAAATGGGCAAGCAACAGCGATGATGCCGGCGCAGACGAAAAAGCGCCGGGCTCGCAGCAGTCGCCGCAATAAAAATTTGCGTCGTGGCAGGAGTGCAATGATTGTTCTATGGCACTATGGATGGGCACAGCACTGACAGGCATCAAACCCATCCCGATGGACGGTATGGGTACGGAACGCCAGGCAGTATCCATGATCGAAGCTACTCCCCCACAGCCATAGGAGTTTTCTGATGACCACGACAGCAAAAGCTACAGCAGCGACGACCATTCCCTGCCTGCGCTACCGAGACGCGCCCGCCGCCATTGAATGGCTGTGCAAGGCGCTCGGCTTTGAAAAACAATTGATCGTGCCTGACGGCAATGGTGGCGTCGCCCATGCGCAGCTGAGCTTTGGCAATGGCATGGTCATGGTGGCGCCAGCCATCGACAGCGACTATGGCCGCCTGATGAAACTGCCCGGCGACGTCGGCGGCGCCAATACGCAAAACTGCTACCTGGTCGTCAGCGATGCCGATGCCGTCTACCGCAGTGCGCGCGAAGCCGGCGCCGAGATCGTACTCGACATCAAGGATGAAGATTACGGCGGACGGGGCTTTACCTGCCGCGACCCGGAAGGCCATATCTGGAGCCTGGGCACCTACGATCCATGGTAAAACGGAGAACAATGATTATCAGTACCCTCGCCGCCGCCAGCCTTGCGCTGATCGGCGGTTTCCTGTCCGCTCCCGTCCTCGTCGACGAGCACCTCAACCGTGTCCACCCTCCGTCCGGCAAGGCGCCATCGGCAGCCACCGTGGCCCTGCACCAGAGCCTGTGGATCGCCGACCTGCATGCGGACAGCCTGCTGTGGCAACGCAACCTGAACCGCGACAGCCAGCGCGGGCATGTCGACTTCCCGCGCCTGCAACGGGCCAACGTGGCGCTGCAAGCCTTTTCTGTCGTGACCAAGACGCCGCGCAGGATGAATATCGAGCGCAACAGTAGTGACACGGACAACATCACGGCCCTGGTGGTGGCACAAGGCTTGCCGCCCGCTACCTGGAACAGCCTGCTGGCGCGCGCCACCTGGCAGGCCGACGAGTTGCGCCAGCAAGCGGCCAAGAGCCATGGCAAGGTCCGGGTGATCGGCAGCCGCGCCCAGCTGCGCAGCTTCATCGCCGCGCGCGAAAAAGACCCCGCCCTGCTGGCCGGCTGGCTGACGCTGGAAGGCGCGCATGCGCTCGAAGGCAAGCTGGACAACCTCGATACCCTGTACCGGGCCGGCTACCGCATGGCCGCGCCCACGCATTTCTTCGACACGGAACTCTCCGGTTCCCAGCACGGCATGAAAAAAGGCGGCCTGACGCCGCTGGGCCGGCAATGGCTGCGCGCCATGGAGCAGCGCAAGATGATCGTCGATCTGGCGCACGCCTCGCCGGCCACCATCGACGACGTGTTAACGATGGCGAAACGCCCCGTGATGGTGTCGCACACGGGCGTGCGCGGCACTTGCGCCAACGGCCGCAACCTCAGCGACAGCCAGTTGAAACGCATCGCCGCCCAGGGTGGCCTGGTGGGCATCGGCTTCTGGAACACGGCCGTCTGCGGCAAGGACGTGGCGTCCATCGCGCGCGCCATCAAGTACACGGTAAGACTGATCGGCGCCGAACACGTGGCCTATGGCTCGGACTTCGACGGCGCCGTCACCACGGCCATCGATGCGACGGGCTTGCCGCGATTGACGCAGGCGCTGCTCGACGCTGGCCTGTCGGAAGCGCAGATCCGCCGCGTGGCGGGCGAAAACGTACGCGACTTCCTGCTGAAGAACCTGCCGGACGACGACGCCTAGCCCAGTACGCTGATCAACGCATGGTCCGCCACCTGGCGTGGCCGGATGCGTATCAGCTTGCGGTACAACGGCGGCATCGACTCGCACAGCGCCAGCAGCACGTCTTCATCCATGGCCGGGCGCACATACTGGAATTGCGCGGGATTATTTTCCGGCAGCGCCCCCTCCATGGTGGAGCCGTAGGCGCCCAGGGTCATGAAGCTGGCGGCGCTGTCGTCCGGGCCGATGGCCAGCACGAAGGTGCCATGCTTGGGATGCCCCAGGTAGCTTTTAATTTCTTCCTGCAGCGCCGGCTCCGCGTTCGCCATCAATTCAAAGCGCAGTTGCGCGTACTGGCGCGTGCATTCCATGAATGGCGTGCGGATGACCGACTGCGCCAATTTTCCCGGCATGCACAGCAGCAGGTTGCCAAAGGAATCGAGCAAGGCGGCCGCGTCGCCCTGCCCGCCATCGCGCACATCCTGCTCCATGGCCGCCTGCAAAAATGGCGCCAGGCCGGCATCCGGCGCATGCGGCGCGCAGCGGTAAGTGAGGGCATCAGGATAGCGGCGGCGCAGGGCGCGCACCACGGCATGCTCGGACGGCAAGGTGGCGGGATCGCGCAAGTACACGTCGTCGCCGGCGTTCAGCAACTGCATCACCTGCGCCGATGTCGACTCGAACACGAGCGAGCACAGTGCCTGCGTCGCCTCGTGGATGCTCTTGCCGATGAAAAAAGATTTGGGCGCGGCGCCGGAAGGCAGGCGCGCATACTCGGTGGCGCCACGCACGGCCGGATAGCAAAAGCTGCGGCCGGCCTGCGCCTGCAGCGGCGCCGGCAAGGCGGTAAAACTGGCGCTGCCATCGTAATTGATGCCCGCCTTGACATCGGGAGCGGCCACCACCACGTTGAAACCGGCCGCCAAAATCGCCCCCGTGCACATGCAGCACGGATCGAGCGAGGTGACGATGGTCAGTTCGCCCGGCGGCGGCAAGGGCGTGCCCTTGGCCCGTTCGGCGAAATACCAATCCACCAGCTGGCGCTCGCCATGCGCGGTGGGGTCGAACACCAGGCCCTGGCGCACGACGTTGTTGTGCATCGATTGCAGCACGTTGCCGGCGCCATCGAGCAGCACGCCGCCCACGCCAAATGTACCCTGCGTCTTGGCTGCCATGGCTTCTGCCGCGGCAATCGCCACGGCGGCCTGGATGTCGATCGTCTTGTTCAAGCGGATCCTGTTACTTCATGTCCAGGTCGGAATTGCCGAAGCCGTGCGGCAGCAGCCAGCCCGCCGTCACTTCCATGACATCGTTTTTCAGATTGGTGAGGATCACCGGCAGGTCGGCGCCGCCCATCTCGAAGATCACCTGGCGGCAGGCGCCGCATGGCGAGATCGGTTCCGCCGTGTCGCCCGTGACGGCCAGCCTGGCAAAGTCGCCCGGCTTGCAGCCATGCGCGATGGCGCTGAAAAACGCCGTGCGTTCGGCGCAGTTGCACAGGCCATACGCGGCATTTTCCACGTTACAGCCACGGAAGACGCGGCCATCCTTGCACAGCAGCGCCGCGCCCACCTTGAAACGCGAGTATGGCGCGTAGGCCAGTTCGCGGCCAGCGTTGGCTTCGGCGATCAGTTCTTGGTTGTTCATTTGCTTATCTATCTGTAAAACCCGCGAAAGACCGGGGTCAGACCCTCAGGGTCTGACCCCAGATTTTGCTTCTAGGGCTAAGTTATGGTCGAATGGTACGGTAAATCACCGGATTGGCCTCCAGCGCCACCGCGCTGATGGCATACGCTTGCTGGATTTCCCTGACAGCTTGCTGCGCCGCCGCTTCCGTGCGCGCGTGCACCATGGCCAGCGGCTGGCCGACAGCCACCTGCTCGCCCAGGCCCACGAGGTCCGTCAGGCCGACAGCGAAATCGATGCTGTCGGTCGGACGGCGGCGGCCACCACCCAGGGCCACCACGGCCAGGCCAATGGCGCGGCAATCGCGCACGTTGGCAAAACCGGCGGACAGCGCCGGCGCCGGCACGATGAATGGTGCCTGTTCCAGGTGTTTGTCCGGATGTTCGACCAGGTCGCCCGGGCCGCCCAGGGCAGATACCATGCGCGAAAAGCGCTCGGCCGCTTCACCCGAATCGAGGGCCGCCATCAATTTCACGCGCGCTTCTTCTTCGGTGGCAGCCAGGCCGCCCAGCACCAGCATCTCGGCGCACAGCGCCAGGGTGACTTCATGCAGGCGCGCGGGACGCGAACGGCCCGTCAGGTAATCCATGGCGCCGCGCACTTCCAGCGCATTGCCCGCATACGGCGCCAGCGACTCGTTCATGTCCGTCAGAATCGCCGACGTCTGCATGCCCGCGCCGTTGCCGACGGCGACGATGCTCTCGGCCAGTTCCACCGACTTGTCGTAGGTCGGCATGAAGGCGCCCGTGCCCACTTTCACGTCCATCACCAGCGCATCCAGGCCAGCCGACAGTTTCTTCGACAGGATGGAGCCGGTGATCATGGCCACCGACTCCACCGTGGCGGTGACGTCGCGGATACTGTAGAAACGCTTGTCGGCCGGCGCCAGCTGCGCCGTCTGGCCGATGATGGCCACGCCGATCTCCTGCACCACCTTGCGGAACAGTTCATTGTCCGGCACCGTGCAGTAGCCGGGAATGGCGTCGAACTTGTCCAGCGTGCCGCCCGTGTGGCCCAGGCCGCGGCCCGAGATCATCGGCACGTAGCCGCCGCACGCGGCGACCATGGGCCCCAGCAGCAGGGAGACGACATCGCCCACGCCGCCCGTCGAATGCTTGTCGACGATGGGGCCCGGCAGGTTCAGCGAGCGCCAGTCCAGCACCTGGCCGGAATCGCGCATGGCCAGGGTGAACGCCACGCGCTCGTCCATGTTCATGTCGTTGAAATAGACGGCCATGCCCAGCGCCGCGATCTGGCCTTCGCTGACGCTGCCGTCAGTAATGCCGCGCACAAAAAACTGGATTTCCTCGGCGCTCAGCACGCCCTTGTCGCGTTTCTTGCGAATGATTTCCTGGGTTAACAACATGGAATAACTCCAATCATGAGATCTGGGGTCAGTCCCTGCGGATCTGACCCCAGCTTTGTAACGCTAGTTACCTATCAGACGCCGTAAGGAATCCACACGTTTTTCACTTGCGACGCATGCGCCAGCACGGCACGGCCGCCGCTTTGCGCGGCGCTGTACCAGTCGCGGCCCTTCGCGCCGCCTACCCAGGTGCGCTTCAGGGTGCCGGCCGACAGGCGCTCGACTTCCGCGCAACCTTCGGCGGAACCGTCATGGCGCCAGACGGCGTCGATGTCGGCGTGTGTGGCCAGGGTACGCGCCAGTTCATCGGCGTTGCCGCTGATGATGTTGACGACGCCGCCCGGCAAGTCGGACGTATCGAACACCTGGTACAGGTCCATCGCGGAGAGCGGATGCGCTTCCGACGGCACCACCACCACGCGGTTGCCCAGCGCGATGGCCGGCGCCACCAGCGAAATGAAGCCGAGCAAAGGCGCTTCATTCGGGCAAACGATGCCGATCACGCCGACCGCTTCGTTCAGCGCCACGGTGATGCCTTTTGTTGGCGGCTGGTGCGCCAGGCCGTCGTACTTGTCGGCCCAGGCAGCGTAGTAGAACAGGCGTTCGATCGATGCCTGTACTTCCTTCTCAGGATTTTTACTGCCCGTCATGGCGGCGATGCGGGCGGCAAATTCGTCGGCGCGCGCGGCCAGGTTTTCAGCGATGTAGTACAGCACTTGCGCGCGGTTGTGCGCCGTGGCGCCGGTCCAGCCGGACGCTTTATGGGCCGCTTCGACGGCGTTGCGGATATCCTTGCGGCTGCCCACGCCCACTTCGGCCAGCAGGGTGCCATTCGCGCCGAACACGGGGGTGCTGTAGGCGCTGTCAGGGCGCGCCTGCTTGCCGCCGATGTACATCTTGGCCGTGCGGTCGATGGCGAACGGATCGGCTGCCGCCGGCTTCACATTGCCCTTGGCTTTCGCTTCCACCACCGGCAAGGCCGGACGCGCATCTTCGGCCAGGGCAGTCATGTATTCCAGCATGCCTTCGCGGCCGCCTTCGCGGCCGAAGCCCGATTCGCGGTAGCCGCCGAAGCCGCACGCGGCGTCGAACTGATTCGCGCTGTTGATCCACACCACGCCAGCCTTGATGGCGGGAGCGATATCGAGCGCCAGGCTGATCGACTCGGTCCACACGCTGGCGGCCAGGCCGTACACCGTGTTGTTCGCCAGTTGCACCGCTTCAGGCGGCGTGCGGAAGCTCATGGCCACCAGCACGGGGCCAAAGATCTCAGCCTGCGCCACGGCGGCCGAGGTCGACGCGCCCGTGATCAGGGTGGGCGGGAACCACGAACCGTCGGCAGGCAACTCGCACGCCGGCTGCCATACATCGCAGCCTTCGGCACGGGCCGAATCGACCAGCGCGGCGATGCGCTGGCGCTGCACGGGGTCGACCAGCGCGCCCACGTCCATCGATTTGTCCAGGGGCGAGCCGAGACGCAGGTTTTCCATGCGCGCGCGCACCTTGTTCAGGAAGCGCTCCTGGATCGATTCCTGCACCAGCAGGCGCGAACCGGCGCAGCACACTTGCCCCTGGTTGAACCAGATCGAATCGACCAGGCCTTCCACGGCGCCGTCCAGGTCCGCGTCCTCAAAGACGATGAACGGCGACTTTCCGCCCAGCTCCAGCGACAGCTTCTTGCCGCTGCCGGCCGTCGCTTCACGAATGAGGCGGCCCACTTCGGTGGAACCCGTAAACGCGATCTTGTCGACGCCAGGATGGTTGACGATGGCCGAGCCCACGCGGCCGTCGCCGGTGACGATGTTGACCACGCCGGCCGGCACGCCCGCCTGCACGCACAGTTCGGCGAACAGCATGGCGGTCAGCGACGTGAATTCGGCCGGCTTGAAGACGACCGTGTTACCGGCAGCCAGGGCCGGGGCGATTTTCCACGACAGCATCAGCAGGGGGAAATTCCACGGCACGATCTGGCCCACCACGCCCACGGCGCGGTAGTCGGCGAACTCTTCCGACTGCAGCTGCGCCCAGCCGGCGTGATGATAGAAATGGCGCGCGGCCAGCGGCAGGTCGATATCGCGCGTTTCGCGGATGGTCTTGCCGTTATCCAGGGTTTCCAGCACGGCGAACAGGCGCGAATGCTTTTGCAGCAGACGGGCCAGCGCGTACATGAATTTCGCGCGGCCGTGGCCACCCATGCCTTGCCATACGGGCAGCGCGCGGCGCGCCGCTTCCACGGCGCGTTCCACGTCTGCATCGCTCGCTTGCGTCAGTTCCGCCAGCTGCGTGCCGTCGGCAGGATTGGTCGAGGCGAACAGTTCCGCAGGCTCGCTCCAGGCATTGTCGATGAACAAACCGAATGTGCGCTGGTGGCCATCAAGCCACGCCTGCGCTTCTTTTTGACTTTCGGGAGCAGGGCCGTAGTCCATAGTATTGAGAATCTCGTTAATTGTTGGCATGACGATTGTTCTTTAAGGTTGTGCGTGACGATGATTGGCCGAGTAGCTGCCGGTGACGTAGTGCTCAAGCTGGCGCTCGATGTCGGTCAGCAGGCTGGAAGCGCCGATGCGGAACAGGTGCGGCTGCAGCCATTCGTTGCCCAGTTCTTCCTTCATCAGGGTCAGGTATTGCAGCGCGCTCTTGGCCGAGCTGACGCCGCCGGCCGGCTTGAAGCCCACCTGGAAGCCCGTCTGCTCGTGGTATTCGCGGATCGTGCGCACCATCGTCAGGGCCACGGGAATGGTGGCGTTCACGCCCTCCTTGCCGGTGGAAGTCTTGATGAAATCGGCGCCTGCCATCATGCAGACCCACGAAGCCTTGGCCACGTTTTCCATGGTCAGCAAGTCGCCCGTGGCGAGAATCGCCTTCACGTGCGCTTCGCCGCAAGCCTTGCGGTAAGCGAGCATTTCGTCGTACAGCACTTGCCAGTTGCCGTTCAGGACGTGCTGGCGCGTGATGACGATATCGATTTCCGAAGCACCGGCGGCGACCGACAGTTCGATCTCGCGCAGCTTCGTTTCCATGCTCGTCAGGCCGGCCGGGAAACCCGTCGACACGGCAGCGATGGGCAAACGGCCCTGGATGACCTTCACGGCCGGCTGGATCATCTCGTGGTACACGCACACGGCGCCGGTGCTCAGTTCCGTCAAACCCAGTGCGTCCATCAGGTCGGCGCGCAGCGGGCGCATGGCCTTCATGCACAGGCGTTCCACGCGGCCCGGCGTATCGTCGCCGCCCAGGGTGGTCAGGTCGATCATCTGGATGGCTTTCACCAGCCAGGCGGCCTGGTATTCCTTTTTCACGGTGCG
The DNA here is from genome assembly GCF_030587275.1 of Janthinobacterium sp. SUN128. Classification (NCBI taxonomy): domain Bacteria; kingdom Pseudomonadati; phylum Pseudomonadota; class Betaproteobacteria; order Burkholderiales; family Oxalobacteraceae; genus Janthinobacterium; species Janthinobacterium sp. SUN128. The sequence goes on from NZ_JAPWHY010000002.1 coordinate 593,317, forward strand.
GCGGTTCGCCAGGCTGGCCGCGCGGCGGTCTGTCGCGGCGCGGTTGACGCGGATCTGGTTGATCCAGCCCAGGTCGAGGCCGACGGCCTCGTTACGCTTGAATTCGGGGTGCATGAGTGTCATAACAAGCTGGTTCCATTAGCAAGTGGTGGTACGCCAAGGTGCTTGGCGAGGGTTTGGCCAATATCGGAGAAGGTCTCGGAAATACCCAGTGCGCGCGGGGCGACGCCGGGGCCGAAGAAGATCATCGGTATATGTTCGCGGGTGTGGTCGGAGCCGTGCCAGGTCGGGTCGCAGCCATGGTCGGCGGTGATCACGACCAGGTCGCCTTCCTTGAGCTTGGCCATGAATTCCGGCAGGCGCGCATCCATTTCGCGCAGCGCGTCGGCATAGCCCTCGACGTTGCGGCGGTGGCCGAAAGCCTGGTCGAAATCGACGAAGTTCACAAAGGTGAGCGACTTGTCCTGCACTTCATCGGCCGTTTTCAACAGCGCTTCGAACAGCGCCATGTTGTCGACGCCCTTGACGACTCTGGAGATGCCCTGGGTAGCGAAAATGTCGCTGATCTTGCCCAGGCCGACGACTTCGCCGCCCGCATTCTTGACGTGGTCGAGCAGGGTCGGCGCGGGTGGCGCGACGGCGTAGTCGTGGCGGTTGGACGTGCGCGTGTAGTTGCCATTGCTGCCGGTGAACGGGCGGGCAATGACGCGGCCGATGTTGTACGGCTCGACCAGCTTGAAGGCCATTTCGCATACCTGGTACAGGCGCTCGAGACCGAACGATTCTTCATGCGCGGCGATCTGCATCACCGAGTCGCCCGAGGTATAGATAATCAGCTTGCCGGTGGCGACGTGTTCATCGCCATGCTTGTTGATGATGTCCGTGCCCGAGGCATGGCAGTCACCGAGGAAGCCCGGCACGCCGGACATGGCCTTGAGCTTGTCGGTCAGGTCGGCGGGGAACGATGGCGTGGTACGGGGGAAATATCCCCAGTCGAATTCGACGGGCACGCCGGCGATTTCCCAGTGGCCGCTCTGCGTATCCTTGCCGGTGGAGCGCTCGCGCGCCGCACCGTAGGCGCCGGTAAAACCGTCGCGCTGGTCGAAGCCCGTGGCCCATTCGCCGCTGGCCAGTTGCGCCGCGGCGCCCAGGCCCAGGCGTTCCATGTTCGGGAGTTTCAAGGTCTTGCCGCTTTTGGCGACAGTGCTGGCAATGTGGCCAAAGGTATTGGCACCTGCGTCGCCATACTTGGCGGCGTCTGGCGTCGCGCCAAGGCCGAAGGAATCAAGCAGGAGGATAAATGCGCGTGACATGATAAGGCTCGCTTTATGGATTGATGCGGGATGATGCGGACAGTGTAGGCCGGTTTTTCCCGGCCTGCCGCGCGGCAGCGCCGGTGGCCGGCGTGCCGCTACTGCATAAAAAAGTGCTTAGGCTTGCGGTTTTTCAGCGACTTTGGCCAGGAAAGCCAGGATCAGCTTGACCAGGTCTTTCGCGCCGATGGCCGCGTATTTCAGGGTTTGCTCGTGCGACAGGGCGAATGGCGACATGCCTTCGGCCAGGTTGGTGATGACGGACACGCCCACCACTTTCAGGTCGCAATGGCGGGCCGAGACCACTTCCGGCACCACCGACATGCCGACCGTGTCGGCGCCCAGGCGGGCCATCATGCGGATTTCGGCGGCCGTCTCGAAGTTCGGGCCAGGGTAGGCGACGAACACGCCTTCGTGCAGGGTGATGCCGTTCGAGGCAGCCGTGTCCGCGACGAGCTTGCGCAAGTCCGCATCGTAGGCGTTGGCCATGCTGAAGAAACGCGGACCGAAGCGGTCGTCGTTCGGGCCGACCATCGGCGTGCCTGGCAACAGGTTGATGTGGTCGCTGATGGCCACCAGGCTGCCGGCGTCCACTTCAGGGCGCAGGGAACCGGCGGCGTTGGTGACGAACAGCATTTCGCAGCCCAGCAGTTTCAAGGTGCGGATGGCGCTCGTCATCACGCCCATGCCATAACCTTCGTAGAAGTGGCCACGGCCTTTCATGCAGACGACGGCGACGCCCGACAGGGTGCCGATCACCAGTTCGCCGGCGTGGCCGTGCACGGTGCTGATCGGGAAGCCTGGCAATTCGTCAAAGCTGATGCTGACGGCGTCCGTCATCTGCTCGGCCAACACGCCCAGGCCGGAGCCGAGGATCATCGCCACGCGCGGCTTGAAATTTTCAGGAGCGCGGGCACGGATGATTTCGGCGGCGTGGAAAGGGGTGTTGTTCGACATGGTTATCCTCTGATTGACTAATGATGATGGGTTGCTGCCTGCACGGCCGTGCCCGGTGAAGAAGTACGGCCCAGGTTACGGGTATGTATATGGGTGCTGCTGGTATATCCAGATGCGTATTGCCATTGAGGCTATTCCAGTAGATGAATACATCCCCTGCTGGCGCACCTCAGAAGCGGGGACTGCGTTGATCGTCGTCGCGTGGCTCGCCACGCTTCCTCCTCACGCCTTATCCGCGCTCCTGATGCACTGCCAGCAGAAGACGCTCCCTACTGGGATAGCCTCCATTTGCCGCCACTATGCATCAAACGGAATATGTATGGCAAATACCATTTTTCTTGCCCATTTATACAATTCAAATATAAATGGCCGATATTATAGTCGAGACAAGCCCAGGTTCGCCATGCCCGGGAAATGCTTGCATACAAGCTCCATACGACCACTTTTGGCGCACGTCCGATACGAACGTCACACACGCTTGACACCGACAAGACAAATGTTTACAGTTTCAGACAAATGTTTAAACCTCAGCGAAAACCTTGTGACCGATACCAATAAAAAAGACCAGCTGTATACGCTGATCCGCAACAACCCCTTCATCTCGCAGCAAGACCTGGCGAGCGAACTGGGCTTGTCGCGCTCGGCCGTCGCCGGCCACATCGCCGGCCTCATCCGTGAGCGGCGCCTGCTGGGACGCGCCTACGTGCTGCCCGACAGCCGCCCCGTGCTGTGCATAGGCGCCGCCAACCTCGACCGCAAGATGCGCACCCTGGCGACCTTGCAGATGGGCACCTCGAATCCCGTGCGTTCGGAAGAAGTATTTGGCGGCGTGGGCCGCAACATCGCGGAAAACCTGGCCCGATTGTCGATCCCCGTGGCCCTGCTGACGGCGCTGGGCGACGATGCGGCCGGCCACGCCCTGCAGACGCACGCGGAAGACGCCGGCATCGACATGCGCGGCAGCTTACATCTGAGCAATACCAGCAGCGGCACCTACACGGCCGTGCTCGACGAACATGGCGAAATGCTGCTGGCGATGGCCAACATGCAACTCTATGAACAGCTGACACCGGCCTTTTTGCATAGCCGCCAGCCGCAGCGCGCCGCCGCCGCCCTCACCGTCTGCGACCTGAACCTCGGTCACGACAGCGTGCAGGCACTGCTGGCCGACGCGCGCCAGGATGCGGCCCACGCGACGCCGCTCGTCATCGTCGCCGTCTCGCAGCCGAAGATGGCGCACCTGCCGCAAGACCTGACGGGCTTGTACCTGCTGATCCTGAACCGGGGCGAACTGGAAACGCGCGTGGCGCGGACCTTGCCCACGGCAGCGGACCTGCGCGCCGCCTGCCGCGAAGTACAGCGCCAGGGCGCGCGCCAGGTGATCGTCACCTGCGGCGGCGAAGGCGTGTACTTCACGGATGGCGACAGCCCGGACGCGCCTATCGTCCACCTGGCCGCGCGCGAAGTGGACGCCGTCGACGTGACGGGCGCCGGCGACGCGTTTTCCGCCGCCGTCTGCTGGTCGCTCTACCACGACAGCAGCGATTTGAAACTGGCTTGCCGGCGCGGCCTGAAGCTGGCCGCCATGACCCTGGAATCGGCTGCCACCGTCTCCCCCCAGATTTCCGCCGGCGCGCTCGACAGCATTGACGACGCCGACCTGGCGCCGCCTCCCCCTACCCTCTTTCAACAGGATTAAACATGACCCAATTACAGAATTTCCTCTTGTTCTCGCAAGAAGTGCTCGACGCGCGCGCCGCCGGCAAGGCCATCGTGGCGCTGGAATCGACCATTATTTCGCACGGCATGCCGTATCCGCAAAACGTGGAAATGGCGCGCGAAGTGGAGCAGATCATCCGCGACGGCGGCGCCGTGCCGGCCACCATCGCCATCATCGACGGCAAGATCTGCGTGGGCCTGTCGCCCGAACAGCTGGAATTGCTGGGCACCTCGCCCGACGCCATGAAGGTCAGCCGCCGCGACCTGCCGTTCGTCCTGTCGCAGCGCAAACTGGGCGCCACCACCGTGGCCGCCACCATGATCTGCGCGGAACTGGCCGGTATTTCCGTGTTCGTCACGGGCGGCATCGGCGGCGTGCACCGCGGCGCGGAAACGAGCTTCGACATTTCCGCCGACCTGCAGGAACTGGCGCAAACCTCGGTGGCCGTCGTCTGCGCGGGCGTGAAATCCATCCTCGACATCGGCCTGACCCTGGAATACCTGGAAACCCACGGCGTGCCCGTCATCAGCGTGGGCCAGGAAGGTTTCCCGGCATTCTTCACGCGCGAAAGCGGCTTCAAGGCCGATTTCCGCCTCGACACGGCCGCCGAACAAGCCGCCTTCATCGGCACCAAGTGGCAGCTGGGCTTGACGGGCGGCGTGGTCGTCAGCAACCCCGTGCCAGCCGCGCAAGCCATGCCCAAGGAAGAAATCGATGCCATCACCACGCAAGCGCTGCAGGAAGCGGACGCGGGCGGCGTGAAGGGCAAGCAAGTCACGCCATTCCTGTTATCGCGCATCAAGCAACTGACGGATGGCCGCAGCCTGGCGACGAATATCGCGCTGGTCAAGCACAATGCCCAGGTCGGCACCGCGCTGGCCATTGCCATGCAGGCGGTCGTGGCACGATAATAGGACTGCTGTAAAGAAAGCGCGCGCGCCTTCACGGGTTCGTGCGCCGTTCCATCGCCTAGCAACACGCAACGCCAAGGAAAGCATGTCCATCGATCTGAAACAGTTAAAGTATTTTCTTGCCGTTGCCGAGGAGAAAAGCTTCAGCCGCGCCGCCGAGCGCCTGCATATCTCGCAGCCGCCCCTGAGCCAGCAGATCATGAAACTGGAAAGCGAACTGGGCGTGCGCCTGTTTGCCCGTACCACGCGCACGTTCGAGCTGACCGTGGCGGGCAAGGCGCTGATGAACGAGGCCGCCGACCTGCTGGCCAAGATGCGCATGACCATCGACACCATCCGCCAGATCGACCGCGGCGAAGTGGGCCGCTTACGCGTGGGCATCGTCGGCTCGGCCATGTGGGGGCCCATCCCCAGCCTGCTGGAAGAATTCCAGACCAAATTCCCCCGCGTCACCTGGACCATCCATGAATTCGGTCCCACGGTGCAATACGAAGCCTTGCGCGCCAAGCAGATCGACGTGGGCTTCTGGCGCGAACCCAAGCTCAACGACGACGACTTGCGTCACGATAATCTGCGCCAGGAACTGTGCTTCCGCGAAAATGTCTGCGTGGCCGTCAATGAACACCATCCGCTGGCGAAAAACACGGCCATCGAGCTGATCGACATCGCCCACGAGCCGATGCTCACCCTGAACCTCGATAAATCCGCGTTTCCCCGCTACCTGGTGCAATGCTGCATCAATGCCGGTTTCGAACCCGTGATCTTCCAGGAAGCGAGCGAGCCGCAAACCCTGCTGGCCATGGTCGGCGCAGGCCTGGGCGTGACCCTGGTGCCGGAAACGACAAGCCGCATCGGCTGGCCCGGCGTCGTGTTTCTGCCGATCAAGACGAATCCCCCATCGGCCAACCTGTACATCAGCTACACCACGCTGGACGACGCTCCCGTCGTGCGGGCCTTCCTGAATATCCTCAATCCCCCGGCCGTCTAAGCTGCGGCACCACCTATTTATATGCACTGCGTATAAATACATAAACAAAAACGTATTTGTCATACATATCTGGCATGATGCATAGTGATTCGGACGCCCATCGCGGCGCCGGTCCCGTGCTTGCCCTGCCCGTCAACTGACGGCGCATCCCAGCCCGCTCCGGCAGCCCCATTCGATGTTGTACCTATAGACGGGGCGCGACTGTTGCATGAGCATCACACTGACGACATAAAAGCACACGAGGCCAGCAATGATCTTGTGCAATACAGTGCAATGTTGATAAGGAATTATCACCTCGTGCATCAAAAACAGGCTAAATCGGCCCCAAATTATATGTTTCACCTATAAAAAATATACAATATCGATCTTCCAGGAGCCAATTCATGAAACTTACACAATTTAGTTTGACGATCGCAGCCGTATTTCTGACTGCTCAAGCGTCCGCGGCTACCCCAAAACTGGGTGTCGTGTATGACGCGGGCGGCAAGTTCGACAAGTCGTTCAACCAATCCGCTTTCGAAGGCGCATCGCGCTTCAAAAAAGACACGGGCATTTCCTTCATCGAAGTGCAGGCATCGAGCGATACGCAGGCTGAACAAGTCATGCGTGGCCTGGCCCGCAAGAAACTCGACATGATCGCCGCCATCGGCTTTGCGCAAACGCAAGCCGTGCAAAAGGTCGCCAAGGAATTCCCGAACGTAAAATTCGTGCTGATCGACGGCCAGGCCGCCGGCAGCAACGTCAATTCCGTCGTCTTCAAGGAAGAAGAAGGTTCCTACCTGGTGGGCGTGGCAGCGGCCATGGCCAGCAAGAGCAAGAAAGTCGGTTTCATCGGCGGCATCGATATTCCACTGATCCGCAACTTCGCCTGCGGCTACGCGCAAGGCGCGAAGGCCGTCAATCCGAAGATGGAAATCACGCAAAACATGGTCGGCACCACGTCCGGCGCCTGGAATGACCCGGCCAAGGGTGGCGAACTGGCCCGCTCGCAATTCGAGCGCGGCGTCGATGTCGTCTTCGCCGTTGCTGGCGGCAGCGGCATGGGTACCCTGCAAATGGCCAAGGAAAAAGGCAAGCTGGCCATCGGCGTCGATTCGAACCAGAATCATCTGTATCCAGGCAGCATCCTGACCTCGATGGTCAAGCGCGTCGACAACACGGTCTACGACAGCTTCATGCAAGTCAAGGATGGCACCTGGAAGGGCGGCGTCAGCTATAAAGGCTTGAAAGAAGGCGGCGTGGATTGGGCGCTCGACGCGAACAACCGCAAGCTGATCACGCCGGAAATCGAAAAGCGCGTGTTGGGTGCGCGTAAGGACATTATCGATGGCAAGATCAAAGTGATCGATTACCGCGTCGGCAGCAGCTGCCCGGTTTAATTTTTCTCCGTATCTTTTAGCGCGCCGCCGGGGCCAGTCTCCGCGCGGCGCGTTTCCATGAAACTATCCAGTTATGAACCTATGCAGCCAGCAGTAGAATTTCGCAGCATTTCCAAGCAGTTTGGACATGTGAAGGCGAACGCCGACGTCAGCTTCTCCATCGCCAAGGGCAGTATCCATGGCCTGGTGGGGGAAAATGGCGCAGGCAAATCGACCTTGATGAGCATCCTGTACGGGTATTACCGTGCCGACGGCGGAGAAATCCTGCTCGACGGAAAAGTACAGCCTATCCGCAACAGCCAGGAAGCGATCAACCTCGGCATTGGCATGGTGCACCAGCATTTCATGCTCGTCGAGAACTTCACCGTCCTCGACAATATCATGCTGGGCACGGAAGGCGGCTTTCGCCTGGCCAGCCACCGCACGGAAGCGGAAGCCAAGCTGCGCGAGATTTGCGCGCGCTACCGCCTCGACGTCGACCCGCTGGCAAAGATCGAAGACCTGTCAGTCGGCGCGCAGCAGCGCGTGGAAATCCTCAAGCAGATTTACCGCAGCGCCAATATCCTGATCCTCGACGAGCCGACGGCCGTGCTGACGGCCCAGGAAACGGCCTCGCTGTTTGAAATCCTGCGCCTGTTCAAGGAACAGGGCAAGACCATCATCCTGATCACGCACAAGCTGCAAGAGATCCTGGAAATCACCGACAACGTCACCGTCATGCGCGGCGGCACGGTGGTGGGCGCCGTTGCCACGGCAACTACCTCGAAAGAGGAACTGGCCAACATGATGGTCGGCCGCCCCATCCAGAGCCACTTGCCGCGTGCCCCATACAATCCGGGCGCCACGGTGCTGGAAGTGGACGGCCTGCAACTGGCCGACGAGCAACAGGTCAAGCTGCTGGCCGACATTGGTTTCAACTTGCGCGCCGGCGAAATCGTCGCCATCGCGGGGGTCTCGGGCAATGGCCAGAGCGAGCTGCTGGAAATTCTGTCGGGCATGCGTTTGCCTACCTCGGGCAAGCTGCGTTTTCTCGACAAGGACTTGCCGTTTGCCAAGCGCCACGATGCCGACGGCTTGCCGCTGGCCTTCCGCGAGCTGGGCATCGCCCACATTCCGGAAGACCGCTTGCGCGATGGCGTGGTGAAAAATTTCTCCGTCATGCAGAACACCATCCTCGGCTACCAGGATCACCTGAAAAACCGCTGGGGCCTGTTCAACTTCAAGGCCATCGGCGCCCGCTGCGCGGAACTGCTGAAGACTTTCGACGTGCGCCCGGCCAATCCGGACCTGCGCATCGGCCTGCTGTCGGGCGGTAACCAGCAAAAGGTGGTGATCGCGCGCGAAGTGCTGGCCAAGCCGAAACTGATGCTCGTGGGCCAGCCCACGCGCGGCGTCGACATCGGCACCATCGAAAGCATCCATACGCAATTGCTGGCCCTGCGCGACGCGGGCGTGGCGATCCTGCTGGTGTCCGTTGAACTGGAGGAGGTGCGGGCGCTGGCCGACCGCATTCTCGTCATGTGCGGCGGACGCATCACCGGCGAACTGAAAATTGAAGAATTCGATACCACCCGCATCGGTCTGTTGATGGGGGGAATGCATAAATCATGAATAACGACTTGCCACGCTGGGCGACAGCCTTTGTCATGCCCATGTTAAACCTGCTGTCGGCCTTGCTGGTCGCAGCCCTGGTGATTTATATGCTGGGCGAAGATCCCGCCGAATCGCTGGGTATCCTCGTCAACAGCGCCGTCCTCAATCCGGAAGGCTTGAGCTACACCCTGTTCTACGCCAGCACCTTCATCTTCACGGGCCTGTCGGTGTCCGTGGCGATGCAGGCCGGGCTGTTCAATATCGGTTCCGAAGGCCAGATGTATATCGGCGGCCTGGGCTTGACGGTGGCCATGCTGGCCTTCGACCAGACCCTGCCCGCATGGCTCCTGATTCCAGCCGCCATGATCGGCGCGGCCCTGTTTGGCGCGCTGTGGGGCTTCCTGCCCGGCTACCTGCAAGCGAAGCGCGGCAGCCACATCGTCGTCACCACCATCATGTTCAACTTCATCGCCGCCAGCCTGATGAACTTCGTGATCGTGAAATACCTGATCCCGCCTGGCGAGCAGAACACGGCCAGCCGCGTGTTTGCGGAAAGCGGCGAAATGCCGCGCCTCTCCACCTGGTTCCCGTCGCTGGGCGACACGCCGCTGAACATCAGTTTTATTTTGGCGATCGCCGCGCTGGTGATCTATGGCGTGATGGTGTGGCGCTCGTCGTGGGGCTTCAAGCTGCGCGCCACGGGCTTGAACAAGCATGCGGCCCACTATGCGGGCGTGTCGATCAGCAAGATGATCATCATCGTCATGCTGATCTCCGGCGCGCTGGCGGGCCTCGGTTCCGTCAATTCGATCATGGGTTCGACGCATTATCTGTCGCTCAACTTCGTCGGCGGCGCCGGTTTCATCGGCATCGCCATCGCCCTGATGGGCCGCCAGCATCCGGTCGGCATCTTTTTGTCGGCCGTGCTGTTCGGTGCGCTGATCCAGGGTGGCTTCGACCTGTCGCTGGAAAAACCGAATATCCCGACGGAAACTTTCATTTTCATCCAGGGCTTGATCATCCTGTTCTGCGGCGCCATGGAAAACTTCTACGCACCGGCCATTTCCGCCCTGCTCAAGCGCACCAAAGGCTAACACCATGACACTCGACGACTTTCAATTCGCCAGCATCCTGGTATCGACCGTGCGCAATGCGCCCGTCCTGATCTTTGCCGCCATGGCCGGCCTGTTTGCCGAACGCAGCGGCATGATCGACATCGGCCTGGAAGGCAAGATCCTGGCCAGCGCCTTCGCTTCCGCCGCCGTGGCCTACACGACGCAAAACCCGTATTACGGCATGGCTGCCGGCATGCTCGTCTGCGTCGCCCTGGCCCTGCTGCAAGCGTATGTCAGCATCACGCAAAAGGGCAACCAGCTGGTGGCCGGCATGGCGATCAATATCGCCATGAGCGGACTGACGTTCGTGCTGGCGCAGTTCTTCTTCCAGCAAGGCGGCCGCACGCCCGACCTCGGTTCGGCGCGGCTGTTCGACGTGGTCTTGCCGGGCACACAGTACGTGGAGCACATTCCCTTCATCGGCTGGGTATATGCCCACCTGATCGGCGGCCATTCCATCCTCGTCTATGTGGCGTTCCTGCTGATCCCGCTCGTGCACTGGCTGCTGTACCACACGCGCTTCGGCCTGCGCCTGCGCGCCTGCGGCGAAAACCCGCATGCGGCCGACTCGGCCGGCGTGAGCGTGGAAGCGACGCGCTACCTTGCCATGCTGGTGGCCGGCATCCTGTGCTCGTTCTCGGGCGCCTACCTGGCCATCGTGCAAAGCGGCTTCTTCCTGCGCGACATGTCGGCCGGCGCCGGCTACCTGGCCCTGACGGCCATGGTGTTCGGCAACTGGCGCCCCGTCTACACCTTCCTCGGCTGCCTGATGTTCGGCTTCTTTGCCGCCATCCAGATCCAGATTGAAGGCGTGGACTTGCCGGTCGTGGGCCGCATCCCCGGCTCGCTGATCCAGATGGTGCCATACGTCGTCACCGTGATCGTGCTGGCGGGCTTGATGGCGAAATCCATCGCGCCAAAAGCCATTGGTATCCCGTTCGTCAAATCGCGTTAGATTTCAACGAGCGCATGACAAAAGCGAAGCCCGCGGGCTTCGCTTTTTTTACGCCTGCGAAATCTCATCCAGCGAGAAAAACACAGGCAGACCCAGGCTGCGCGCCACCGCCACCATCTGGTCCGCCCCAGCCGATGCGCCACCGAGACGCAGCACGGCATCGCAATGGCTCAATAAACGCGTCGCATGCGCGTGGAACAACTCCTCATACACGGCGTCGCCCACCCGGGTGGAACCGGCCAGCGCCAGCATGGGCAAGGCCAGCCATTCACCGAGCACGGGCATGTGTCCCATGGCATACAGGGGCAGGCAAACGGCTTGCATGGCGTCCACATTGCGCTGCATCAAGAGCGGATCGTCGCCCGTTCCCGAACGGTAGGGGCCGGCAACCAGTATCTGCATGCCCTGATTCACCGGCATCAGTTGCAATTGAGCATGCTGCAGCAGCATGATGGTCTTGCCATCGCAGATGCGCCCATCGGCCACCATCTGCAGCGCCTGCGCCAGGGGCAGTTCCAGCACTTCGATATCCTCGCCCTCGTGCGCCAGGCCGCCGCCGTCGCCGATGCAACTGGCGGGGTCGTATTCGCCGACAAAAAAATGCAGGCGTTCCGTCACGGAACCGGGACTCATGAAGGCCTGGAATATCTTGTGCACCTGCCCCACCCGGTAACCGGTTTCCTCTTCCACCTCGGCGCGGATGCGCTGTTCGGCGCTGGCCTCTTCCAGCAAGCCGGCCGCTGATTCGATCAGGAAACCGTCGTGACCTTCGCGGTAGGTGGGAAAACGGAACTGGCGGATCAAAATCACCGTGCGCTTTACCTTGTTGTAAAGCAGGATGGTGGCGCCATCGCCGCGGTCATAGGTTTCCCGCGTCTGCGTCTGCCATTCGCCATCGTGGCGCAGATAGTCGAACGTGGTCTTTTGCAATAGATACCAGTCGTGCGACAGGGTCTGCACCTGCTGTATGCGTACCCTCTCCTGCCCCAAATTGTCTTCGCGCATATCGTCTCCTTGTGCTTGTATTTTCCGACTTTATCATGCAAACTCGTGCAATATCAAGAATTAACAAGAAAAACCATGCTGACACATCAACGCAAACAATATCTGCTGGATTTGCTCCAGCGCGAAGGGCAGATCGTCGCCAAGGCCGTCAGCGATAGCCTGGGCTTGTCGGAAGACACGATACGGCGCGACCTGCGCGAGCTGGCAAAAGAAGGACTATTGGAGCGTGTGCATGGCGGCGCCCTGCCCTTGCTGCCGCGCTCGCCCGCGCTGGCGCCGTTTGCGGGACGCGAACAGATCTCCCCCGAAGCCAAGCCCGCCATCGGCCGCGCGGCGGGCGCCATGATACAAACGGGACAAGTGGTATTCCTCGATGGCGGCACGACCGCCGTGCAGCTGGCGCGCCAGCTGCCGCGCGACTTGCGCGCCACCATCGTCACGCACAGCCCGTCGATTGCCGTCGAACTGGTGAATCACCCATCGATCGAAGTGCTGATGCTGGGCGGGCGCCTGTACAAGCACTCGATCGTCGGCGTCGGCGCGGCGACCGTGGAAGCCATCGGCCGCATCCGCGCCGACCTGTATTTCATGGGCGTGTCCAGCCTGCATCCGCAAGCGGGCATCACCACCGGCGATTATGAGGAAGCATGCGTGAAGCGCGCACTGAGCGCGGCGTCAAGCCGCACTGTCGTGCTGGCTTCGCCGGAAAAGTTCAATACGGCCTCGCCGTTCCAGGTAGTCCCCTTGAGCCAGGTCAACGACATCATCGTGCACCGCGACGTGGATGATGCGCTGGTCGCGCCCTACCGCGAGATGGGAATCGCCGTCATCCTGGCATGAAAAAAGCGGCCCGCAGGCCGCTTTAGAATGCCATCTTACTGCGGCCAGATCGCCTGCAGCACGGCCGCCAGGTGATAGCCGCCCTCGATCAACTGCTGCTTCGCCAGCGCCGAGCTGGGCACCGGATAATTATCGGGCACCGTCAAGGCCCACACATTGTAGACCTCGCCCTTGCGGCTGGTCTGCCGGGTGGCAGGGCCGGCCACCACGTCCGTGAAAGCAATCTTTGACACCGCCAGCGAGGCATCGGCCCACTGATACGGCCAGGTGGCGGGGTCGCCGCTATTGGCGCTCACCACAGGCGCGCTGGCGATCACCGTGCGGGCGAACTGCTGCGGCGTGCGCGTGCTCAGGCGGCGCATGGCGTAATCGACGACGGTCGTGTCCCAATACGAATGCAGGGGCTTGGTGGGCGACTTCGGATACGCACTGGCTGGCTTGGCCGTGCCCTCATCCGCCGGCAGCGGCGCGGGAATCACGGCGTCGGACAGCGCCGTCATCTTCGCATCGTCGAGCAGCAAATCGTTGCCGCCGCGTGCATTGAAAATGGCGATATCGTCGATCTGCGCCTGCGTGGCGGGCACAAAGAACTGGCCATCCTTGCCGAGAAACGCATTGCCAACATGCAGTGGCTGATGGATATCGCCCACCAGGTGCGTGATCAGGATCAGGGCTTCGCGCTGGCTGAAGCCGTGCGGATTGCTGGCCGCATCAGCCTTGCCTTGCAATACCAGGATCGCCTGCTTGAGCGTTTGCACGATATCGTCGTCGGCCGTGCCTACGCCATGGTCATGGTAGTGCGCGTTCTGGAACGGCACATTCGTGTAATGGTATTCGCCATGCTTGGGGTTGGCCGCCACATAGGTCAGCATTTCCGGCGATTGCGGACCGCAATACGTGCCCTTCACGCAATCGGGCCAGTTGGCGATCTTTTCCAGGCTTTCGCCAGGCAACAGCAACTTGGCCACCTGTGTCTGGGCCGCGCTCCCCTTGAGCAATTGATCGGCGATGGCGCCCACGGCGCGGTGGCCGTCATTGCCCCACGCCAGCACATTGCCGGAAGCGAAAGCGGCACCCAGCGCCAGCACGCACAGTAATTTTTTCATGTTCACTCCTTGCCTTGCGGCGCGGCCTTGGCCGGTTTCGGATACTGCTTGTTGATGTCGATGGGCTGCGCATACGCCGAGCTCCACGTCTGCTCATGCAGCGCGGCAATGCGCTGCGCCATCTGTTCGTTGCGCAGCACCACTTCCAGGTTGCGCGACAAGTCGAAATAACCGCCCGCCCAGTTGCTCGTGCCGACCCAGGCCAGCTTGCCGTCGATGCTCATGGTCTTGCTGTGGATCACGCGCGCGAACGGGATAAAACCCGTCGACGCCGTGGGTATCGTCACGATGCGGATTTCCACGTTCGGCACCAGGGCCAGGCTTTTCAGGTAGGCGATGGCCGGCGCTTCCGTGTTCCAGGCGGACACCATCAGCTTGATTTTCACGCCGCGCTGGGCGGCTGCGCGCACGGCGTTGTCGATCACGGCGTAGTACGGACGCGTGCGGTTCGGGCCGTAGGACAGCGGCGCATAGTCGAGCAGCTGGATGCGCACTTCGCTTTTCGCTTCCGCCAGCAAGGCGGGCAAGCCTGTTTCCGAGTCACCCACGCCGGCCGGGTTGTAGGCATTCGGGCTGGCCAGCAGGAAAGCGTTTTGCGCGTAGTTGGCCGGCACGACCTTGCTGTTGAGCACCGTGGCGCGGCTGCCTTGCGACGTCAATGCCTGCGCCTGCCAATCCTGCTCGAAAATCGCTTGCACCTGGCTCACCATGGCCGGATCCGTGATCTTCAAGCCCGTCTCATGGATGTGCTCGAACGAGCGCCAGTCGAAATTCTGGCTGCCGATGTACGCCACCTGGCCATCGACGGCCAGGTATTTCGCATGCACGATGCCGTTGCCCGTGATTTTATTGAAGTCGATGAGGCGCAAGTCCAGGTTAGGAATCGCCTTGATTCGGGCGATGGTGGCCGCTTCCGACAGGCCCACGCCCTTCTGGTCCAGCAGGAAACGGATCTTCACGCCGCGCTGGCCGGCGGCCGTCAGGCTGGCCAGCACCTTTTCAAAAGCCGTGCCCGGCTTGCTGACGGCGTAGAACTGGGCGATGACGATTTCTTTCTTGGCCGAATCAAACAGCTCGCTCCACACGGCGACGGGTTCGCGCAGGTCGGGATTGGTCAAGCTCGTTTCCACGGGCGAGGTGTGCACCAGTTCAAAGCCGGGAATGGTGAAATCCGCGTGGGCCGTGCCCGCGAACAGGGTAGTGACGAGCAGGGAAACAAATAAACGACGCATGGTTTTTCCTTGTAAAGATTATTGGACGCGCACGATGCGGCCGGCCGCCGTGGCGCTGCCAGCCGGTTTGCCGACGCGCGCGCGGTCGATCAGGTAATTGCTGAAGGCGTCGATATCGCGCACGCCCGTGTCGAGCCGGCGCGTACCGGCCGCCAGCACGGTGAAGCGATCGCCGCCACCGGCCAGGAAACTGTTGGCGGCGACACGGTATTGTTGATTGTCATCAATGGCGACGCCATTGAGCATGATGCTGCCCGGCAGCACCCGCTGGCCCTGCGGCCGCGTGCTGTCCCAGCGGTAACTAAAACCTTCGGACACTTGCAACAGGTTGCCCTCGCCTGCCTCTTCGCCCGGCCATTGCTGCTCGAGCAAGGTACGGATTTGCGCGCCGGAAAGACTCACGACGATCAGGGTATTGCCGAACGGTACCACGGCCTGGTTCTGGCCCACGTTCGTCATCAGGTCGGCGCCCGCTTCCAGGTCCTTGCGGATGCCGCCATTGTTCATCAGGCCGATTTGCGCACCGGCAGCGCGCGCGCCGAACAGGGTGCTGTCGGCCACCAGGTCGCCCAGCGGGGAAGCGCCGCCGCCCTTGGTGCTGCGGCCCACGTTCGGCACGGCGATACTGGCCACGGGACGCGACAATTCGGCCGCACTGCGCTGCTTGACCGACTCCAGGTAGGCTGCCACGGCCGGGTCCGGCTCATACATGCCTGGCAGCATGACGACGTTTTTCGCGCTGACATCGATCAGCGCATTCTTGACGGGATCGACCTTGAGCTTGATGCGCGTCAACATGTGTCCGCCCATCTGCGCCTGCGTCACCAGGCGGCCATCGACACGGCACAGATAACCCTGGTGCGAATGGCCGCTGATGACCAGCTGAATCGCTGGGTCGAGACGTTTCACGACATCCACCACTTCGCCCTTCAGGTGGCTGCAATCGGGCTGGTCGACGGCTTCCTTGGTCTCGCCGCCCTGGTGCAGCAGCACGACGAACACGCCCACGCCCTGCGCGCGCAATTGCGGCAAGGTGGCGTTGATGGCGTCCGCTTCATCGCCGAACCGCAAACCGGCAATGCCGGCGGCCGTCACCACGGACGGCGTATCCTTCAGCACGGCGCCGATCAAGCCCACCTTGACGCCATGCGCCTCTTCGATGCGGTAGGCGGGCAGCAGGGGCTTGCCCGTTTGCGTATCGATGACATTGGCCGCCATATAAGTGTAGCTGGCGCCCTTGAAGTCGGGCGTGAACTTGCACGCCTTGTCGGCGCGCGATGATTCACAGCCGCCGCGCTGCTGGCGCAGCAATTCCGCCTTGCCCTGGTCAAATTCATGGTTGCCGACGGAACTGGCCTTCATGCCCAGCATGTTCATGGCGACGATGCTCGGCTCGTCCGCCCACAGCGCCGACATGGCGGGACTGGCGCCGACCAGGTCGCCATTGCCGACAAAGATCAGTTGCGCATCTTCGCGCCGCCACGCCGTCAATGCGCCGGACAAGGTATCGATGCCGCCGGCCTGCACCGTCTTGCGCTCGGCATCGGCGACGCTCGTGTAGGTAAATTTGCTGCGGTCGAGATTGCCGTGAAAATCGTTCAGGGCAACCAGGTTGATATCGACGGGCGCCACGGAAGGCGTGGGAGGCATGGCGCAGGCGGCCAGCAGCAAGGTCAGGGCCGCCGCTGTGGCGAGTGGTGTCAGATGATGTTTCATGGTCCCCACGTAGTCATCGTTGTCAAAAAAACTGTCTCATCCGGGGGGCGCCGCACGCCGCATGCCCATCCGAGCATTACAAGAAAGCAGAACATAAACGAAAAAACGGCCGGTGTCGCCACCAGCCGTTTGCAACTTCAATCAAGCGTCGAGATTAGAACTCGTACTTGACCGTAGCCTGGATCGCCCATTGGGACTCACCCTTTTGTTGACGCACGGTGTAGTCCTCTACCTTGTCACGCACTTGGTAGATATAACGGCCTTGAGCATCGAGACCCGCAAAATCAACAAAGTTACGCGTTTGACCACCAGCCGAGCGGAAAGCCATTTCATTGATACGGCCCCACTTGCGGTTGATCATGTTGCCCACGTTGAAGAAGTCCATCGTGAACACGCCTTTGTTGCCTTTGAAGAAGCCTGGGACTTCCTGGCTGACACGCATGTCGAAGCTGTTGGTCCAAGGCGAGAAGCTGTCGTTACGCTTCACCACGCCGCCTTTCGCGCTGCGCAGGTCACCGTTTGCGTTAACAAATGACCAGAAACGGTCTTCGTTGGCGTGATTGGTTGCCGTATCACCACGGAACACCACTTCGCCCGAACCCGGTTTCGATGGGATGTACATCAAATCGTTGCCGCTGACGCCGTCACCGTTCAAGTCATTGCTGTAGGTCCAGCTGAATGGCTTGCCCTTGCGGCCTTCATAGAACAGACCGAAGCTGGTCTTGTAATTGTCGAAGAAACGCTTCTGGAAGTTCAACACTGCATTGAAGCGGTCTTTTACCAAGTAGCCGGAATTGGCGGCAACGTTTTCGTTCGGATTGAAAATCGAACGGGCATTGAAGTTCGACGTCGATACCGACGAGGTCAAAGGTGACACTTCCGTTGCATCCGTGTAGGTGTAGGCAACCGACCAGCCGAAGCCTTTGGTCATAGGCTGGCTAACCGACAGGGTTACCAAATTGCCTGCGCCCTTGTCCGTTTTCTGGGCAACCATGACGTTGTTGAAAGCAGGATTCTTGAGTGCCTTGGCAACGATGGAACCGGAGCAGCCCGTGTTCGTCGCCGACAAGCCACCGGTGGAAGTCCAGCAATTCGTATTGTAAGCACCGGCACCGTAGTACAGCTCACGGCCATCGGTACCCTTACGCGTCGCCGCGCCCAAGTTCAGATGCTCATAGTAAATGGCATCCTTGTTTTGCGTGCGCAGGTATTCCGCGCCGAAAACCAGGCCCATCCATGGCAACTCGTGTTCGAATGCCAGGTTGCCCTTCCAGATCGATGGCTGACGCAAGCTAGGCGACAGGAAGTCCACGTTAGCCGCAGGCGCGGCATCAGCGAAGTTCGTCGGCTGCATGGTCGGATCAGGATTGAACAAGCCACCGACGGTTGGGCAAGCCTTGAAGCCGCTGGTGCCGCAACCGACGATACGGGTCGCCACGCCAGGATTGGCGAACGGATTCGACATCCAGACCGTGGCTGCCGCGCCCTGGAACAGGCCGAAGCCGCCGCGCAACTGGGTAGGACGGGTGCTCTCAAACTTGTAGTTGAAGCCCACGCGTGGCTGCCACAGCGTCTGGCCATCGATGGTTTGCGTATTGTTCAAGCCAAAACCGCCGCTTTGTGCCTTGCCAGTCTGAGCGTTGCCAGCAACCAAAGGTGCAGCTGCCGCGGCGTTGTACAGCGGACGGTCGCTGATGCCGGCCTTGTCCACGCGCACGCCATATTGCACGGTCAACTGTTTGTTGACGGTCCATACGTCCTGAGCGAAGAAGCCATAGTTTTTCAGGCTGAAATCAGCAATGGCGTTTTCCAGGGAGCCGCCTGCCAACGGTACCTGAACCTGATAAGAGCTCGGGCGTCCAATGCGGAAGTTTTCCAGGATGGCTTGTTGCTGAAGCGTCGGTGAATTGTTGCAGTTGAAACTAGTGCTGCCATCCGGGTTCGGTTTGACGAACGAGTAGCCAACGTTATTGATACAACCGAAGGTGTAGTTACCGTTCACGTTTTGCAGGAACGCATTGTAGACATCGTTCTTGCTAAAGTCGGTACCAAACTTGACTTCATGGTCACCCAAGGCCCAGTTGGCGCCCAGGTAGGCATCTTTGGTCTTGGTGCGCAAGACGTTGAACTGGTACGACTGGTCGGTACCAAAGTTCAGGTAGCGGTCTTTGGTCGAGATACCTGCAGGCGATCCCGCTGGCACGTCCCCCGTAAACTTGAGGGACATCGTTGGCAGGGTGGAATTGTTCTTCGGCAGACTTTCATAGTCGCGCGACGACACCTTGAATTCCGTCGAGAAATTCGGCGTCCAGTCGGCAAACCACTGGCCAACGATGGTCTCGATCGACTTGTTTTGCGAACGCCATGCCGAGTTCAGGGCGATGCCGCTATCCGATACACCGGTAAACATCGGCTCGGACTGATCGGTTTTGGAGTAGCGAACCATCGCGCGATGGTTATCGTTGATGTTCCAGTCCAGTTTCAGCAAGACATCATCAACTGTCAACTTCGTGCCTGCGGGAACTGCCGTGGTACCGACTGGCAAGTTGTACTTATCCTTGGCAATCGTCTGTAAAGCCGAAATAGCGGATTCGGTAATACCGACGTTCGTCATCGAGCTGCCAATTGGACCAAAGTTTGGCGCAGTGCGAGTGCTTTCCAGCTTTTCCTTGTTGGCGAAGAAGAACAGTTTGTCCTTGATCAACGGGCCGCCGACGGAAACACCCTTGGTCGTTTCGCGGAACGGCGCTGGCGCGTAATAGCTGTCTTTGACGTTGTCGTAACGGTCACCGGCCATCCGGTCATTACGGAACACGTAGTAGACGCTGCCCTTGATATCATTGGTACCGGACTTGGTCACGGCGTTGATATTGGCGCCCGTATAGCCTTTTTGCGTCACGTCGTAGTTGGCGACGTTCACTTGCACGGACTGGATGGCATCGATCGAAATCGGTTGCTTGGCAGTCGGGCTGCCGTTCGATTCCAGGCCGAAAGTGTCGTTCACCGCCACGCCATCGATGGTCATCGAGTTGTAGCGCGAGTTTTGACCGGCAACGGACAATTCGCCGCGCTCTTTGTCGGTTTGCGAAACACGCGGGTCGGAACGGGCGTAATCTTGCAGATTGCGCTGGATCGACGCTTGCATGGCCAGCTCATTGGCGCCAATGTTGGTGCCGGCACCCATGTTGCTGCGGTTAAAGATCTGTGCGCGTGCACCTGTACCCGTCACGTTCACAACTTGCATCTGGGCGCCCAGGGTGGCGTCCACATTGGCCGTTTCGGCCAGTTCCAGGAACACGCCTTCGCGTTTTTCAACTTCACCATTCTTGGTGATGGTGATGGTGTAGGGACCGCCAGCGCGCAAGCCGCGGGCGACGTAACGGCCTTCCGCATCGGTCGTCACATTGCTGACGGAACCCGATTCGGTGTGCACGATGGTAACAGTGGCGCCAGCTGCCGGCTTGCCGTCGGTGGCCGAGATACGGCCGCCAATGGAAGACGTAGTGTTCTGTGCGAACGATGGTGCCGCCGCCAGTGCAATAGACAGGCTGAACGCGATTTGCGTTAGCCGAAGTCGCTTGTGATTGATCATCTTTAACCCCAGAAAAGACTATTATTTTTGAAAATCCTGGATTGCCCCACCATCCGGCTGCGCCGCACAGCAACACAAACACAACATTTCCTCTTTACGATGCTGCAACTGTTACGCCGGCGGGACTGGCTGCGGTCCTGACAAGACCATCACAAAATGCCGCTCCACACATCACAACCATTCCTATTCAGACAATAACGGCGGAAAAAACTGCGACCGATCCGTACGACCCAGGGCGCTAGCTCCTGTGTCATTCACCCGACAGGCTTACCCGGCGAACATGGCAAGCCGCGAGTGTAATTGTTAAATATTTCAAGACTGTGACACGGCGGCAAAATGCAGAGAAATGTCGTCATTTAGTTGCGCGACTGTTTGTTTCACTCTGCATCTCACCTTTATTTACTGCAAATACCCGTCTTCATACGCTATCAGCCATACGAATTGTGACTTTTTAATATCACACTCATCCCACTATGCATCATCAAAAAATGGATGACAAATACGTTTTTTTTTACATATTTATATATTTTAAGTATAAATAGCGTGAAGTAACTAGCTGGATTGATATCGTGCTGACAGCGTCCGGGCTTATGGCGCGTGATTATAAATGAGCAATATGTACTTGAAATTGATTCATCCAAGAAATTGGACAAAGTCGTGCATCTGCCGTCAATTGTGTCGCATGGCCGCCACAAAATTAACAAAAATACATTGCCGTGATTTGAGGGGGAGAAATGAAAACGGCCGGAATATCCGGCCGTCCTGAGAGTATCAGTTGTGAACGTCGCGCAACTTACGGTTTGCTGCTTTTGCCTGCCTTGTCGGCCGCGGCAATTTGCGCTTCAAAACGGGTGAAACGGGCATCGAGCGCTTTCAGCAAACGTTGCTTGTCCGCTTCCGCCAAGAAGGAATAGCGCAGGCTGTTGTAGGACAGCTTTTTGATTTCCGCATAATCCGTCTTGTACTGGCTGGCAAACAGCACGTATTCATTCGACAAGGTATTGCGCGAGACGCCCGCGTCATCGGTGGAAATCACGAATGGCACGCCATATTTGCGGTACAGGGTGATCGGATGCGCCTGGCCCTTGATACCGAGAATGTAATCGTTGCTGGTCAGGTTCACTTCCACGGGAATGTTACGCTCGCGCATTTTCTGCATGGTTGCCAGCGCATTGTTTTCGTACGCGATATCCATGCCGTGACCGATACGGTCGGCGCCTGCCACATCGACGGCTTCGGCGATATGGAACGTCATGCCTTCCGGCGGCACCATGCCCAGCGCCAGCTCGCCGGCGTGCAGTGCGATCTTGACGTTTGGATACTTTGCCTTGAGGAACTTGAACATTTCCATGTGCAGGCTGTAATCGCGCATCGACACGTTCACGCTTTCCTGGCCCACGATGTTCACGCCCACCAGCAGCGGATTCAGGCTCGCTGCCTTGAACGCGGCCACCATGGACGAGAACACTTGCGATGGCGACAGGAAACGCAGCACATACGCCTGGTAACGCATGGTGAAGTTCGCATCGTCGATGCCGGCGCTGCTGGCGTTGACGTTGTCGTTGTAGGCAGTGATGCTTTTCTGGAAGCTGGCATCCTGCTCCAGGCTGCCGGTCCAGTTGGCCAGCACGGCTTGCAACGCTGCCGGCTGCAAGCCCGGCGCCAGCACCTGCTGGTCGAACTGCGCGTTCTGCACGAATGGCGACAGTTCGAAAATCGTCTCGATATAGCTGAGGTTTTCCGCGATGGCGCGCTGCTTCAGGGTTTTCAAGCCGTCAGCCGTGTTGCTCGACGCCACGGGACCGAAGTAGCCGAAGGTATCAAAAAAAGTGCGGTCCGGCGGCGTCTGGATGGCGCCGTGATTATAGAAATCCTTGGTCGACCAGCGCTGCAGCAATTCCGCATACAGGCTCGCATCGGCAAACACTTCCGTGGACGACAGGCATCCACGCTGCGCGGCGGGCTTGGCGCGCTCGGCCGCCACGACATCCTTGTTGCTTTCGATGCGGTACGTCGTCTTGTTGACGCAATAGTTTTCCTTGTCGACCCAGTCGAGGAATTGCTCGGCGTAAATGGCGCCCGAGTAATGGTGATGCAGATCACCGCCCTTGGGCATCATGGAAAAGAACAGGCTCAACTCGGCTGTCTTCGGCTGCGCACCGGCAACCAGGGCGGCAAAGTGGCGCGCGGTGGCCGCTTCATTGGAAGACGGGGCGGCCTGCGCCGTTCCGGTCAATGCCAGCGCGGCGCCAAGCGCCAGGCCAGTGAGTTTCTTATGCATTCGCGTTCTCGCTCAGGATAATTCGTGTTGAACCACGGGTAGGTCAGCCCTGCCCCCGCACATGCACGCATTGCCCGCCTGAATAGGTGGCGGCCACGGCGCGGTCGTCGCCCAGCAGCGCAAAGGCAAACAGCAATTCCTCCAGGCTTTGACAGCCGGCCGTGCGGCGCTCGAGCAACGGCGTCGACTGCTTGTCGAGCACGATGAAGTCCGCTTCCGTGCCTGCCGTAAAATTGCCGAGGGTGCCTTCCAGCTGCATGGCGCGCGCGGCGCCCAAGGTCGCCAGGTAAAACATGCGCAAGGCGGGCAGATAGCTGCCTTTCAAGCGTGCTACTTTATAGGCTTCGTTCATGGTTTGCAACATCGAGAACGAGGTGCCGCCGCCCACATCGGTCGCCAGCGACAGCAGCACTTTCGCCGCATCGGCCCGCTCGAAATCGAACAGACCGCTACCGAGGAACAGGTTTGACGTAGGACAAATGGCGGCCGCCGACGACGTTTCCGCCATGCGCGCGCGGTCGCGCTCGTCGAGCCAGATGCAGTGGCCAAACATGGCGCGCGGGCGCAGCATGCCGTACTGGTCATACACATCGAGGTAGCTGCGCGCCTGCGGATGCAGTTCGCGCACCCAGCGGCATTCATCCTCGTTTTCCGATACGTGGGTCTGCAAATACGTATCCGGATAGGCGCGCGCCAGCTCGCCCGCCAGGTGCATCTGTTCATTCGTGGATGTCGGCACGAAACGGGGCGTGATCGCATACAGCGAGCGGCCGTGCTTGTGCCAGCGCCGGATCAGCTCTTCGCTTTCGCGCGCGCCGGACTCGGCCGTGTCGCGCAGGAACTCGGGGCAATTGCGGTCCATCATGACCTTGCCCGCCACCATGCGCAAGCCGCGCGCCTCGCTGGCGCCAAAGAAGGCATCGACCGATTGCGGATGCACGCTGCCATACACCATGGCCGTGGTGGTGCCGCAGCGCAGCAGTTCGTCGAGGAAAAACTCGGCCACGTTGCGCGCATGCTCGGGATTCTCAAACGCGCGTTCGGTAGGAAACGTATACGTTTCCAGCCACGGCAGCAAACCGGGAGCGGGCGAGGCGATCATTTCCGTCTGCGGGAAGTGCAGATGGGTATCGATGAAACCCGGCACGATCAGCTTGCCGCGGTAATCGACGATCTCGGTACCTGGCGGCAAAGTCGCTTGCAGCGATGCATAATCGCCGGCCGCCACGACCTTGCCGCCGGCCACGATCAGCAAGCCGTCCGCATGCCAAGCGTGCGCCTCCTCGGTGAAAGCGGGATCGGCGTGAAAGTGCAGCAAGCTGGCACGGTAAGCTTGCAATGTGGCAGGAACTATCGGCATGACTTCTTTCTATAACGGGTGAATGGCGGCGCGTTTCTCGCGTCGCGGTGGCGCACTGGCAGTAGCCAGCCGCAGCGGTGCGGCCAGGGCGGCCGCGGCCGCTTCCTCCCACACCATGAGTAATTGACAGGCAACGGAAGCGGCGATCACGGCCGGCGCCTTGTTGCGGATGCCGGGCATGCCGATCGGACAGACCATGGCGGCAATGCGCTCATCCGGTACGCCGCGCGCCTGCAGTCGGTGCTCGAATTGCTTGCGTTTCGTGTGCGAACCGATCAAGCCGAACCAGCCCGCATCCTTGCGCTCCATGATGGCTTGCGTCAAGCGTTGATCGAGCGCATGGCTGTGCGTCATGACGAGAAAACTGCCGCCCGGCGGCGCCATGGCAACGAATTCCTCGGGCGTGTCGGTGGCGGCGATGCGCACGTTATCCGGTAGTTGCGCGGGAAACATGTCTTCGCGTTCATCGACCCAGGTGATATTGCAGGGCAAGTGGGCCAGCGCGCGCACGATGGCGGCGCCCACGTGACCGGCGCCAAACAAGGTCAGGTGCTCGCGCGGCGCCAGGCAGGGGTCGACCAGCCAGCGCCGCCCCTTGCCATCCTGAGCGACATGGGTACTGCGTTCGCGCGCGAACGTATTGGGTGCCTGGCTTGGCGCGCCGGCAATCAGTTTACCGGCGGCATCGAACAGGGCCGACGCGGCATCGCCGTCAAGCGCCGTGACTTTCCAGCTGTCATGCTGGCGCCGTTCGCGCAAGGCGGCCAGCAATGCTTTCAAGCTGGCATCGACATACTCGAACGCCAGGTGGACGACGCCACCGCAGCATTGTCCCAGGCTGGGGCCGAGCGCAAAACGCTCGAGCCGCGCATGGGTATCTGCCGTGGCCAGCATGGTCTTGGCAATTTCCACGGCGCGCAATTCCAGGTGGCCGCCACCGATGGTGTCCACCTGGCCTTCAAGGATGACGCGCATCTTCGCGCCCGCCTCGCGCGGCCCCGAGCCTTCCACCAGGGCGACCGTCACCAGCACGGATGCCTGCGTGTCATTCTCGATTGCTGTCAGCCAGTCGCTCATTCTCTGCTCCTAGGCGCCGGCATGCGCCGCTTGCACGGCCATGACCGCCTTGAGGATTTCCTCGCTGGTAGCGGGGGCATTCAGCGGTGGCTGCACGGCGTGATGACCCACGCTGGAAATGGCGTCGCGGATGGCAAAGAAGACGGAGAACGGCAGCAGCAACGGCGGTTCGCCCACGGCTTTGGAACGGTGGATGCTGTCTTCCACGTTGCGGTTCTGGAACAGCTTGACGCGAAAATCTTCCGGACAATCCGAAATGCCGGGAATCTTGTACGTCGATGGCGCGTGCGTCATCAGCTTGCCCGCCGCGTTCCACCACAGCTGCTCCGTCGTCAGCCAACCCATGCCCTGGATAAATGCGCCTTCCACCTGACCCAGATCAATCGCGGGATTCAATGACTGGCCAGCATCGTACAAGGCGTCCGCACGCAGCAGCTTCCATTCCCCCGTCAAGGTATCGACCACCACTTCAGCCACTGCCGCGCCATACGCATAGTAGGAAAACGGATGGCCCTTCATCGTCTTCGCATCCCACGACAGGCCAGGCGTGGCATAAAAGCCGTCCGACCACAGTTGCACCCGGGCCAGATAAGCCTTCTGCACCAGCTCGGCAAACGCGACGACATGACCATGCACGTGGATATGGTTATTGAAGAAGCGCACTGCAGCAACGTCGCCGCCGTACAGTTTGACCGCGTAATCGGCCAGGCGTTCACGGATCTGGCGCGCCGCATCCTGCGCTGCCTTGCCATTCAGGTCGGCGCCGGTGGACGCAGCCGTGGCCGACGTGTTCGCCACCTTGCTGGTATCGGTGGCCGTGGCCCGTACGCGCTCCAGGTCCAGCCCCAGTTCGTGCGCCACCACTTGCATCACCTTGGTATTGATACCCTGCCCCATTTCCGTGCCGCCATGGTTGACCAGCACGGAGCCATCCACATACACGTGGACCAAGGCACCGGCCTGGTTCAGATGCGTGACGTTGAAGGCGATGCCGAATTTCAGCGGCGTGAACGCCAGGCCCTTCTTCAGGATCGGGCTGGCTTCGTTGAAGGCGTCGATGGCGCGGCGGCGCGCGCGGTAGTCGCTGCTCTCCTCTAGCTCAGCGACGAGCTCGTGGATGACGTTGTCGACGATGGTCTGCCCATACGGCGTGACATTGCGCCCCTCGGCATCGTTGCGCCCATAGAAATTGAGCAGGCGGATATCGAGCGCATCGCGTTGCAAATGGCGGGCGATTTCATCGATCACGTACTCGATGGCAATGGCGCCCTGCGGCCCGCCAAAGCCGCGGAAAGCCGTATTCGACTGGGTGTTCGTCTTGCCGCAGGCGGCGCGGATATCCACGTCGGACAGGTAATATGTGTTGTCGAAGTGACAGACGGCGCGCGTGGCGACGGGGCCGGACAAGTCCGCCGAGTAACCGGCGCGCGTGGTCATATCGACCTTGGCGGCAAGTATCCTGCCCTCATCGTCGTAGCCCACTTCGTATTCATAGTAGAAACAGTGGCGCTTGCCCGTCACCAGCATGTCGTCGTCGCGGTCGGCGCGCAGTTTCACGGGGCGCTTCAGTTTGGCCGCCGCAATCGATGCGGCCGCCGCCCACAGGGCCGACTGCGATTCCTTGCCGCCAAAACCGCCGCCCATGCGCCGGCATTCGACGGTGATGTTGTGCGAATGCACGCCCAGCGCATGCGCCACCACGTGCTGCATCTCGCTCGGATGCTGGGTAGAACACAGCACCAGCATGCCTTGCGCTTCCTTCGGGATGGCGTAGGAAATCTGTCCTTCCAGATAAAACTGTTCCTGGCCGCCCACATACAGCTGGCCCTTGACCACATGCGGCGCCTTCTCGAACGCCGCCTGATAATCGCCGCGTGTCAGTTGCATCGGCGGCAGCACGTACGATTGTGCGGCCTTGGCCGCTTGCGGCGTCATGATCGCGGGCAATTCCTCGTACGATACCTGCGCCAGGCGGGCGGCGCGGCGCGCATGGTCGTGCGTATCGGCCACCACGATGAAGATGGGCTGGCCCACGTATTGCACCAGTTCCGCAGCCAGGATGGGATCGTCATGGATGATCGGGCCGCAGTCATTGGTGCCGGGAATGTCCTGCGCCGTGTAGACGGCGACAACCCCTTGCGCGCCGCGCACGGCCGACAAATCCATGGCTGTGATGCGCGCGTGCGGCTTTTGCGACAGGCCCAGCGCCGCGTGCAAGGTGCCTTGCAACTCGGCGATATCGTCCGTGTATGTGGCTTGCCCCAGCACATGCAATTGCGCCGATTCATGCGGACTGGGCTTGCCCACGGCGGCCCAGGCGGCCGCTTGCAGTTCGGGCGTGGCAGGATGGTTCATGCTGGTCCTTTCAGGCGCGGCAAGCGTAGGCGTTGACGGCAGTGCGCAACAGCGGCGCACCGGGGCGTGTTTCCAGCCAGAAGCGGCGCAACAGATTTTGCGCCGTCGTCATGCGGTAGGTATCCGAGGCGCGCATGTCCGACAGGGGCGCGTAATCGTCGGCCAGCAAGCGCATGGCGATGAGCAGATTGTCTTCCGTCCATGCTTGTCCGCGCAAAAACGCTTCCGTTTGCGCGGCGCGCTGCGGCGTGGCCGCCATGCCGCCAAAGGCGATGCGCGCATCGATGATGCGCTCGCCATCGAGCTGGAAGACAAACGCGGCGCATACGGCCGAGATATCCTGGTCGAAGCGCTTGGCCAGCTTATACGTGCGGAATTGCACCTCGGCACGCGGCAAGGGCACGCGCACGGCTTCGACGAACTCGCCGGGCTGCAGATCTTTCTTTTGGTAAGCCAGATAGAAGTTTTCCAGCGGCATGATCCGCTGGCCGCCTGGGCCGCGCAGCACGATCTCGCTGCCCAGCGCAATCAGCCACGGCATCGAGTCGCCGATGGGCGAGCCATTGGCCACATTGCCGCCCAAAGTGCCTGCGTTGCGGATCGGCAAGGAAGCAAAGCGTTGCCATAGTTCAGACAATTCCTGCGGATAATGCCCGCACAGCGCCGCATAGGCATCGTTGAGGCTGGCTCCGGCGCCGATGTGCAACTTGCCATCGTCCACCATGATGGTTTTCAGCGCAGCGACGTTGCCCAAATAAATGATGTCGCCCAGGTCACGCAATTGCTTGGTCACCCACAAGCCCACATCGGTGGAGCCGGCCAGCAGGCAGGCTTGCGGCTTTGCCCCGCGCAGTGCCACCAGTTCATCGATGCTGCGCGGCGCGTGAAATTGCTGGCCGCCATGTTCATACGTAGTCAGGCTGCTGCGCTGCAACGCCTGCAATTGCTGCGCCACGGCATCGCGGTCGAACGTGACGTGCGGTAGTTCGCCCATGCGCTTGGCTGCGTCGATGATGGGCCGGTAGCCCGTGCAGCGGCACAGATTGCCCGACAGGGTATCGTCGATTTCGCCGCGCGTGGGTGTCTCTCCGTTTTTCTCCAGATACATGCCCCACAAGGACATGACAAAACCGGGCGTGCAAAAACCGCACTGGGAACCGTGACACTCGACCATCGCCTGCTGCACCGGGTGCAGGGCGCCGTCGGGCTGTTGCAAGTCTTCCACGGAAAACAGGGCCTTGCCATCGAGGGTAGGCGTGAGCTGGATGCAGGCGTTGACGGCTTTCATCTCGATTTGCCCATCCACCAGGCTACCGATGACGACGGTGCAAGCGCCGCAATCGCCTTCGGCGCAGCCTTCCTTGGTGCCCGTGCAATGCAAATCCTCGCGCAGGTGCTGCAACACAGTCTGCGTAGGGGCGGCGTTGCGTACTTCCTGTACGGCACCACGGTAGTAAAAGCGGATCGGTTCTGACATGCTGGCCTCGGTATAGTCCCAGTATAGGAGATTAACACCGGCATATGGGACAACTATATGCAAAGACTGATTTTACTTATCATCCAATATCAATACCTATCAAACGCTACAGGGATGCGTCGCGTGCCAATGTTCGGCAATATCGATGCGGCGCGTGATCCACACATGCTCATGGCCTTGCACATAGTCGAGAAAGCGCGCCAGGGCGGCCGCGCGGCCAGGCCGTCCTACCAGGCGGCAATGCAAGCCCACGGACAGCATCTTCGGCTGATTCAAGCCGTTCGGATCGCCTTCCGCATACAGCACATCGAAGGCATCCTTCAAGTAATCAAAAAACTGTGTGCCCGAATTAAAGCCCTGCATGGCGGCAAAGCGCATGTCGTTTGTATCCAGAGTGTAGGGCACGATCAATTGCGGCTGCACGGCAGGCATGCCGGCGGCATCCGTGTACGCCACCTTGTCCCAGAATGGCAGATCATCGCCGTAATAATCGGCGTCGTAGCGGAAACCGCCATGCTCGACCACCAGTTTGCGCGTATTCGGAGAATCGCGCCCCGTGTACCAGCCTTGCGGGGCGGAACCCGTCAATTCGCGGATGATCTGCACGGCTTCGCGCATGTGTTCGCGTTCCGTCGCCTCGTCCATGTTTTGATAGGAAATCCAGCGCAAGCCATGGCAGGCGATTTCATGCCCCAGTTCCTGGAAAGCCGCCACCGCCTCCGGATTGCGTTTCAAGGCCATCGAGACGCCGAATACGGTCAGCGGCAGGCGCCGCTCCTCGAACATGCGCAGCAAGCGCCACAACCCGGCGCGCGAGCCGTATTCATAAATCGACTCCATGCTGAGGTGGCGCGCGGGAAAAGCGGCTGCGCCGATCATTTCCGATAAAAACGTTTCCGAGGCGGGATCGCCATGCAGCACGCTGTTTTCCGCCCCTTCCTCGTAATTGAGGACGAATTGCAGCGCGATGCGGGCCTTACCCGGCCATTGCGGATGGGGTGGCGTGCGGCCATAGCCGATCAAGTCGCGTGGATAATGTTCGTAATTGTTCATGCGGAGGCGCGCCTATAGGAGGACAATGTTGGCTATATGTCCAATCATATAGCCCGGCGCAGTCACCGGTATATGATTTGCACGATAAGCACATTCACTCACCCTATATACAGGATAGCAAATGGGAAAACTCAGCACGCATGTACTCGATATCGCCCACGGCAGGCCGGGAGCCGGCGTCAAGGTGGCCCTGTTTTCAGTTGCGCCGGAAGGCAAAGTGTTATTGAAGATGGATATGACGAACAGCGACGGCCGTTGCAGTTCACCCTTGCTGGAAGGCGACAGCATGAAGGCGGGCCAGTATGAACTGGTCTTCAATGCAGGAGACTATTTCGCCGCCCAGGGCGTGGAACTGCCCTCCCCCCGCTTCATCGACCTGGTCACCCTGTCCTTCGGCATTGCGCATACAGACGAGAACTACCACGTACCGCTGGTAGTATCGCCGTGGTCGTATTCGACTTATCGCGGGAGCTAAGCGACGTTAAGTAAAAAAGGCAGCGCGCAGCGCTGCTTTTTTTTCGCCTGTTGAACCGAGCCACCGGGGTCAGACCCTCCACACCGCCAACGCCAGATTCGACGCCAACGCGCGAGGGGGTCTGACCCCAGCCTTCGTTTGGGGTTCGCCATCACAAACCGCCAGACGAAAAAAAACCCGACCATTTCTGATCGGGTTTTTCTCTACTACGAATAACAAGCCTGACGATAACCTACTTTCACACTGGTTGCAGCACTATCATCGGCGCAAAGTTGTTTCACGGTCCTGTTCGGGATGGGAAGGGGTGGGACCAACTTGCTATGGTCATCAGG
>NZ_JAPWHY010000003.1:0-299302 GCF_030587275.1 Janthinobacterium sp. SUN128
TTAATTGTTAAAGAACTGTATTCGGTTACTGCTTTCGCGCTATCGACAAAGCGTTGTGTTTGTCAGCTGCGAAGAAGGAAGAGTATGAAGCGTTTGCAGCATTTCGTCAACCTTCTTTTTTACTAGCCAGCCCCGGAAGGCCGTCCCTTTTGTGCCGCAAACCAGTGCGTCTCATCGGGGAGGCGAATCATATCAAAGACCGTCGAAGTTTGGCAAGCGCTTTTCCAGGAAAGCGTGCATGCCTTCTTTTTGCGCAGGCGTACCGAAGGCGGCCTGGAACAAACGGCGCTCGTAGGCGACGCCATCCGTCAAGGTGCTTTCAAAGGCGCGGTTGACGCAATCCTTGATCATCATGGCAACCGAAGTCGGCATGGCGGCAATGGTCTTGGCGGCAGCCAGGGTTTCTTCCAGCAACTTATCGGCCGGCACCACGCGCGATACGAGGCCGATGCGCTCCGCCTCGGCAGCATCAATGGTGCGCGCCGTCAACAGCAAATCCATGGCCTTGGCCTTGCCGATGGCGCGCGGCAGACGCTGGGTGCCGCCCGCGCCCGGCGTGACGCCAACCTTGATTTCCGGCTGGCCGAATTTGGCGCTGTCGGCAGCGATCAGGAAGTCGCACATCATGGCCAGTTCGCAGCCGCCACCGAGCGCATAGCCAGCCACCGCGCCCACCACAGGTTTGCGCACGCGCAAGATATGCTCCCAGTTACGGCTGATGTAGCCCTGGGTAAAAGTGTCCGGATAGGTGTAATCGGCCATGGCGGCGATGTCGGCGCCGGCGGCAAACGCTTTTTCGCTGCCCGTGAGCACGATGCAGCCGATATTCTCGTCGGCATCGAACTTCAGCAAGGCGTCGCCCAGCTCATTCATCATGTTGTCGTTCAAGGCATTCAATGCCTTCGGGCGATTCAGGCGGATGACCGCCACTTTGTCCTGGATATCGATGATCAAGTCTTCGTATTGCATATAGTCTCCTCTGGATGAACACGGTGCAACGATTGTAGCGGCTAACGGCAGCGGCGCGGCGGGTGCGCTGCTATTATTGTGAGCCTGATCATTTTCATATCGAGCAACATATTTTCTCCTCCCTCTTCCAGTACTGCGCCCATTACCTGCGCGGCGACGGCAGCGCCGCCAGCGTCAATTTCCGCCGCCTGTGGTTCAGCAACGGCCTCAATTGCTTCGGCGCCCAGATCACCTCGCTGGCCCTGCCCTTGTGTGCGGTACTGTTACTGCATGCGACGCCAGAACAGATGGGCATGCTGGTTGCCTTGCAGGCGCTGCCGTTCGCCCTCTTCGGCTTGCCCGTCGGCGTGCTGCTGGACCGGCGCAGCAAGCACCCGATCATGCTGTTCAGCGAAAGCATGTCCGGCCTGGCCCTGGCCAGCGTGGCCGTGGCTTACTGGTGCGGCGTGCTGTCCATGCCGTGGTTATATATAGTGGGGTTCATCATCGGCACGGGCTTCGTCGTCGGTGGCGGTGCCGAGCAGGTGTTTCTGACTTTCCTGGTGGGCCGCGATGGCTTGATCGATGCGCAATCGAAATTTGCCGCCACCGAATCGGCTTCGCGCCTGATCGGTCCCGGCCTGGCCGGCGTGCTGGTGCAAGTCTTGTCAGCGCCCGTCGCCATCCTGTGCACGGCTTGCGGCTATCTGATTTCCGTCTTCAATTTGCGTGCCATGAGCGTGCGCGATCCGCGCCCCGCCCCATCCGACAAGCACGCCTTGCGCGACATCGCCGATGGCTTGCTGTTCGTCTGGCGCGAACCGCTGCTGCGCGCGCTGGCGTGGGGCGCCGGCATCTGGCACTTCCTGTTCTACGCCAGCATGGCCTTGACGGTGCTGTTCGCCACGCGAGACCTGGGCATGAGTCCTGGCGTGCTGGGCATGACGCAGATGCTGGGCGGCGCCGGCGTGCTGCTCAGCGCCTTCATCGTCAAGCCATTGACGAAGCGCTACGGCGCCGGCCGCACCATCCTGATCGGCCTGGCATCGACCTCGCTCTGCTTTGCCCTGACGCCAACGATTCCCGCCGCGCTGTTCGGCAGCGCTGCCGCCAGCGCCGTGGCGTATGCCATATTGATGTTCTTTTTCGATTGCGGCGTGATGCTGTTCTTTATTCCCTATCTGGGCCTGCGCCAGAAAGTCACGCCCGATCCCATGCTGGGCCGCATGACGTCGACCATGCGCTTTCTGACGGTGGCGACGGCGCCGCTGGGCGCGCTGGCCGCCGGCTGGATCGCGGAACACTTTGGCGTGCGCAATGGCCTGGCCTGCATCGCGGCCGGCAGCATCCTGTTGACAGCCGCCATGGTGTGGGGCACGCCGCTGCGTAGTGTGCGCACCTGATGCGATGAACAGGCATACACTGCTAAAAGATTGCCTTGGCGACACTATTCACGCCAAAGCCTGTGAGGTTTGATTTATATCAAGGTTTTAATTGATATAAATCCATAAGCTGTCTTACATCACTTGAGGAGCACGCTATGTTTAACACCATCTTATTTCCCACCGACGGCTCGCCGTTGTCCGACAAAGCCGCCGAGACCGCCCTCGCCTTCGCCCAACTGAACAAAGCCAAGCTGGTCGCCATCAGCGTGGTGCAGCCCTTCCCGTTTTCGCCGATGGCCGACGGCGGCATCGTGCTCGACGCCAGCCTGTATGAACAGCAGATGCAGGAAGCGTCGCAACGCGCCATCGACAAGATCGGCGCAGCGGCGCGCGCTGCCGGTGTACCCTTCGAAGGCGTGGTGGCCGTGTCACCTAGCCCGCACGATGAAATCGTCAATGCGGCGCAGACCTACCATTGCGACATCATCCTGATGGCCTCGCATGGCCGCAAGGGCTTGAACAAACTGTTCGTGGGCAGCGAAACGCAAAAAGTGCTGGCCCACACGCACTTGCCAGTGATGGTTCTGCGCTAAGCTGACGCCAGACCATCACCCGCCGGCGCCGCGCACCTCCTCTAGCGCGCCGGCGCCTGTTTCGGCAACAACACCCACACGGCGCCGCTCTGCTTCATGCGGCCCGCATTCTCGGCCGCTTCCGCGCCAAAGCCAAAGAAATAATCGACACGGATCGGCCCGCGAATGGCGCCGCCCGTATCCTGCGCCATCACCAGGCGCTGCATGGGGATCTCGCTATTGGCTTGCGTGGTGGACAAAAACACGGGCGCGCCCAGCGGCAAGAAGCGCGAATCAATGGCTACCGAGCGCTGCGGCGTCAGCGGCACGCCCAGCGCGCCCTTCGGCCCCACTTTCGGGTCGGGCAGGCGCTCTTCCTTGAAGAAGACATAGCTGGGATTAGCGTTGAACAATTCATCCTTGCGCGTGGGGTGGCCGGCGATCCACGCCTTGATGCCTTGCGCGGATGCCTGGCTCAAGGTCAGCTCGCCCTTGTCGACCAGGTAGCGGCCGATCGATTTATACGGATGGCCGTTTTGATCCGCGTACGCCACGCGCACGGTTTCCTGCGTATCGGTCAACTGCACGCGCCCGGAACCCTGCACTTGCAGGAAGAATGCCTCGACTTCGTCATCCACCCACAGCAATTCCTTGCCCGTGACGGACGTGGCGCGCTCGATGTCGGCGCGGGTCGCGTACGGTATCACCTTCTTGCCGACCAGCTTGCCACGCAAGCGCATGTTCTTCAATTCCGGATACACGCCGGACAAGTCCACCGAAACCAGGTCGTCAGGCACCTTGTACAGCGGTGTCTGGTATGGACCGCCGCGCTTGCGCGCGCCGTGCAGCAATGGCTCGTAATAACCGGTCACCAGTCCAGTATTGGCGCCATCGGCGGTGACAACTTGATTGGGCACAAAGAAGGTCTCGAAAAACAGGCGGATGGCCTTGTCGCTGTCGGCATTCACCTGGCGTGCAATCGTGCACGATTCTTTCCAGTCAGGACGCTTGACCAGCACGCCGCACGACGCCATGAAGGCGGGCCAGGCCGCGCGCATGTCGTCGCGGGCCCAGCCAGGCAAGGCGGCGAACTTGGCGGGCACGAAAGTGGGGACTGCCGTATCCGTGACATCCTTGGCGTCGGCAGGCTTGGCCGGCACCGGCCTGACGACGGTCGGAGCGATGGCGGGCGCCTTGCCGCTGGAGGCAGCGGGTGGCGTGGACGGCGTGGTGCAGGCGGAAAGCGCAAGCGCGACGCCACCGGCTGAAACGAGTAGACTACCGCGTGTAAACAGACGGCTGGTAAATGGGCTGCGTGTAAATAACATAGGGATGCGTATGTGGATCTTGATGATAGAGGCGCTGGTGGCGTTCTTCTTGCTGGCATTTATAGTCTGGTGGACCATGTATTCGGGCAAAAAGCCCACACCGCCGGCACGCAAGCAGCTCAGTGAAGAACAGGACGCCACCGAAAAACTGAAATAAGGGGGCAAGCCCCCGGCGTTTCCTTAATGCAGGGTGCGCGGCACCGACAGCACGAACTCGGGGATCGGCGCTTCGAACTGATGGCCATCTTCGGCCACGCAAAAGTATTCGCCATGCATCGAGCCTTGCGGCGTGCCCAGCATGGTGCCGCTCGTGTATTCGAACTGCTCGCCCGGCTGCAGCAGCGGCTGGTGGCCGACGGCACCCAGGCCGCGCACCTCTTCCACCTTGTTGTTCGCATCCGTGATGACCCAGTGGCGCGAAATCAGTTGCGCGCCAGCCGTGCCCGTGTTGACGACGCGGATCGTGTAGCTGAACACGTGCCGCCCCTGGTCCGGTGCCGATTGATCGGGCAGATATTGCGTCTTGACCGTTACCGTAAATTCATAAGTCGCCATCGTCATTCCTCTTCAGACATTGCCAGTCATATTGTGTGTCGCGCGCGCCGCATTGGCCATCGCGCGATGCGTATTCTGTATTTCACCGTACTTCAATGAGGCACGGTAGCGGCGTCAGGCGTAAAATAGCGCAAATCGCATTTTCTATCCTTTGGCTACTTCACCATGACAACATTCCGTATCGCTCCCAGCATCCTGTCCGCCGACTTTGCCCGCCTGGGCGAGGAAGTGCGCAACGTCGTTACCGCCGGCGCCGACATCATCCACTTCGACGTGATGGATAACCATTACGTGCCGAACCTGACCATCGGCCCCCTGGTGTGCGAAGCGATCCGCCCGCACGTGCAAGTACCCATCGATGTGCATCTGATGGTCAAGCCTGTCGATCGCATTATCCCGGATTTCGCCAAGGCTGGCGCGAACATCATCACCTTTCACCCGGAAGCGTCGGATCACGTCGACCGTTCGCTGCAGCTGATCCGCGACAATGGCTGCAAATCGGGCCTGGTATTCAACCCGGGCACACCGCTGCACTACCTGGAACACGTGATGGACAAGATCGACATCATCCTGATCATGTCCGTCAACCCGGGCTTCGGCGGCCAGTCCTTCATTCCGCAAGCGCTGAAGAAGATCGCCGAAGCGCGCCGCATGATCGATGAGTCGGGCCGTGACATCATGCTGGAAGTCGATGGCGGCATCAAGATCGACAACATCGCCGCTGCCGCTGCCGCCGGCGCCGACACCTTCGTCGCCGGCTCGGCCATCTTCGGCAAGCCGGACTACAAGGCCGTCATCGACGCCATGCGCGCCGAGCTGGCAACTGTCAAAGGCGCCTGATGCAAGCGGGCACGGTGAAGGATCACGTACTGGCCGGCGTGCGCGCCGCCATCATCGACCTCGATGGCACGATGCTCGACACCGTGCCCGATTTTCATATCGCCATCAACGGCATGCGCGCCGAACTGGACCTGGCGCCCATCAGCGCCGACGCCATCAAGCTGATGGTGGGCAAGGGCTCGGAAAACCTGATCCGCACCGTGCTTGCGCTCGACTTCGATGCGGCCGGCGTGGAACAGCGTTTCGAGCAGGCGATGGACGGTTACCAGCGCCACTACCTGGCCATCAACGGCCAGTTCAGCACCCTGTACCCGGACGTGGAAGAGGGACTGGCGGCGATGAAGGCGGCGGGCTTGCGCCTGGCCTGCGTCACCAACAAGCCCATCGCCTTCGCTCTGCCCCTGCTGAAACTGAAAAACCTGGACCAGTATTTCGAGATCGTCTACGGCGGCGATTCGCTGCCGCAGAAAAAACCGCACCCCATGCCGCTGCTGCAAGTGTGCGCGGACTTCGACTTGCCGCCCTCCAAAGTGGTGGCCATCGGCGACTCCTCGAATGACGCACAAGCGGCCAGGGCTGCGGCTTGCCCCGTACTGACGGTACCGTATGGCTACAATCACGGACACTCTATACACGATACCGATTCCGATGGTATAGTAAAGACACTGCTCGAAGCAGCCCGTTTTATTAGCATGCAAAATTAACCAGCATACTGACCAAACCCAACACCATATCGTGAACACGTTTCTCATCAAAAAACACAATGTCACCCAAACCGGCTCGATTGAGGCCTGGCTTTGGCGACGCTGGCAATCCTGGCAGGCCTAAGGGCCGAGCCGTTACGATTGCTGCCGGCTGCACACGCGTTCTTTGCGCATTTTGCGCATGTTGCATGTCCCGGCAAGTTTTTTGATAACCCACCGCAGGGTTTGTGCACTATGCACACTCATACCCTGACGGCATGGAGAGAAACATGACCGAACTCGAATTCAAATCGCTGGCCCAGCAAGGCTACAACCGCATCCCCCTGATCGCGGAAGCGTTCGCCGACCTGGAAACCCCGCTCACCCTGTACCTGAAACTGGCACAGTCCCAACAAGGCGGCAAGAACACCTTCCTGCTCGAATCCGTCGTCGGCGGCGAACGCTTCGGCCGCTATTCCTTCATCGGCTTGCCCGCCACGACCGTGTTGCGCAGCTATGGCAAGCGCACCGAAATCGTCAAGAACGGCACAGTGATCGAAGAACACGAAGGCAATCCGCTCGACTTCATCGAACAGGTCCAGTCGCGCTTCAAGGTAGCCCTGCGCCCCGGCATGCCGCGCTTCTGCGGCGGCCTGGCCGGCTACTTCGGCTACGACACCGTGCGCCACATCGAGAAAAAACTGGCCGGCGGCGCGCCGAAAGACGACTTGAAGCTGCCCGACATCCAGCTGATGGTGACGGAAGAACTGGCCGTCATCGATAACCTGTCCGGCAAGCTCTACCTGATCGTCTACGCCGACACCACGCAGCCCGAATCGTTTTCGAAAGCGCAGCAGCGCCTGAAAGACTTGCGCATGATGCTGCGCCGCGGTGTCGATGCCCCCGTCACCAGCGCTTCCGTGCGCACGGAAACCATCCGCGACTTTTCCAAGGAAGATTACCTGAAGGCCGTCGCCAAGGCGCATGAATACGTGATGGCGGGCGACCTGATGCAGGTACAGATCGGCCAGCGTATCCGCAAGCCGTATGTCGATTCGCCGCTGACACTGTACCGCGCCTTGCGTTCGCTCAATCCGTCGCCGTATATGTACTTCTATAATTTCGGCGACATGCAGATCATCGGCGCCTCGCCGGAAATCCTGGTGCGCAACGAGAAGACGGCGGACGGCGGCAAGAAAGTCACCTTGCGTCCGATTGCCGGCACCCGTCCACGCGGCGCCACGCCAGAGCGCGACGCCGAACTGTCGGCCGAGCTGCTGGCCGATCCGAAGGAGATCGCCGAGCACGTGATGCTGATCGACCTGGCGCGCAACGACATCGGCCGCATCGCCGAGACGGGCAGCGTGCACGTCACGGACCGCATGGTCATCGAAAAATACTCGCATGTGCAGCACATCGTCTCGAACGTGGAAGGCAAGCTGAAAGATGGCCTGTCGAACCTGGACGTGCTGCGCGCAACCTTCCCCGCCGGCACCCTGACGGGCGCGCCGAAAGTGCGCGCCATGGAGGTAATCGACGAACTGGAAATCACCAAGCGGGGCATCTACGGCGGCGCCTGCGGCTACCTGTCGTTTGGCGGCGAAATGGACGTGGCGATCGCCATCCGCACGGGCGTGGTCAAGGACGGCATGCTGTATGTGCAGGCCGCGGCCGGCATCGTGGCCGATTCCATCCCCGAAATGGAATGGCAGGAAACCGAAAACAAGGCGCGCGCCGTACTGCGCGCCGCCGAACAAGTGCAAGATGGCCTGGATGGAGGGTTTTAAGATGCTGCTGATGATCGACAACTACGACTCCTTCACCTACAACATCGTGCAGTATTTCGGCGAGTTGGGCGAAGACGTGCGGGTCTACCGCAACGATGAAATCACGATCGCACAGATCGAGGCGCTGAACCCGGACCGCATCTGTATCTCGCCCGGCCCGAAAGCGCCGGCACAGGCGGGCATTTCGGTGGAAGTGCTCAAGCACTTCGCCGGCAAGAAGCCGATACTGGGCGTGTGCCTGGGCCACCAGGCCATCGGCGAAGCGTTTGGCGGCAAGGTCATCCGCGCCAAGCAAGTCATGCATGGCAAGACTTCCCTCATCGCGCATACGGGCGTGGGCGTTTTCAAAGGCTTGCCCAGCCCCTTCACAGTGATCCGCTACCACTCTTTGGCGATCGAACGCGCCTCGCTGCCTTCCTGCCTGGAAGTGACGGCGTGGACGGACGACGGCGAAATCATGGGCGTGCGCCACCGGGAATACGATATCGAGGGCGTGCAGTTCCACCCCGAATCGATCCTCTCGGAGCACGGCCACGCCCTGCTGAAGAATTTTCTCGAGCGCTGATTTTCCGCGCACGCCACGGCGTGCCATCAGTGTCGTCCTGCGCCATCATTGAAGAAGGAAGCATCATGCCGATCACCCCACAAGAAGCCCTGCTGCGCTGCATCGAACACCGCGAAATCTTTCACGACGAAATGCTGTACCTGTTCCGCCAGATCATGTCCGGCGAAATGTCGCCCACCATGATCGCCGCCCTCACCATGGGCTTGCGCGTGAAAAAGGAAACCATCGGCGAAATCGCCGCCGCCGCGCAAGTGATGCGCGAGTTTTCCACCAAGGTGCCCATGGCCGACACCACCAACCTGCTCGACATCGTCGGCACGGGCGGCGACGGCGCGCACACTTTCAATATTTCCACCGCCTCGATGTTCGTGGCGGCGGCGGCCGGCGCGCGCGTCGCCAAGCATGGCGGGCGCAGCGTCTCGTCCTCGTCCGGCAGCGCCGACGTGCTCGACTCCCTGGGCGTCAACATCAACCTGCAGCCCGAGCAGATCGCCCAGTCGATCGCGCAGACGGGCATCGGCTTCATGTACGCGCCGAACCACCATGCGGCCATGAAGCATGCAGCGCCCGTGCGCAAGGAGCTGGGCGTGCGCACGATTTTCAACATCCTCGGTCCGCTGACGAATCCGGCCGGCGCGCCGAACATCCTGATGGGCGTGTTCCATGCCGACCTGGTCGGCATCCAGGTGCGCGTGCTGCAGCGTCTGGGCGCACAGCATGCCATCGTCGTGTATGGCCGCGACAATATGGATGAAGTCTCGCTCGGTGCCTCTACCCTCGTCGGCGAACTGGTCAACGGCGAAATCCGCGAATATGAAATCCATCCCGAAGACTTCGGCATGTCGATGATCGCCAGCCGCAACCTGAAAGTGGCCGATGCCGCCGAATCGAAGGCCAAGATGATGGAAGCGCTGCGCGGCGAGCCAGGTGCCGCTGCCGACATCGTCGCCCTGAACGCGGGCACGGCGCTGTACGCGGCCGGCGTGGCCAGCTCGATCGAAGACGGCCTGGCGCGCGCGCGCACCGCCGTCAGCTCGGGCGCGGCGCTGGCGAAACTCGCTCAATTCGTGCAGGTCACGCAGCAGCTGGGCACCCCGGCAAAAGCGTAAGCTCCCCGCCCTCCCTTATAGAATAGCGACCATCATGTCCGACATACTCGATAAAATCCTGGCCGTGAAGGCCGATGAAGTGGCCAAGGCCAAAGCCCGCCGCAGCCTGGCCAGCCTGCGCGGCGACGTGGAAAGCGACAGCGCACTGCGCGCCGGCCTGCGCGGCTTTGAAGCAAGCTTGCGCCAGCACATCGCCGCCGGCAAGCCCGGCATCATCGCCGAAGTGAAAAAAGCGTCGCCGTCGAAAGGCGTGATCCGCGCCGACTTCCGTCCGGCTGATATCGCCGCCAGCTATGCGGCGCATGGCGCGGCTTGCCTGTCCGTGCTGACGGACGAACAGTTCTTCCAGGGATCCGTGGAGTATCTGCAGCAGGCGCGCGCCGCCTGCACCATCCCCGTGCTGCGCAAGGATTTCATGGTCGACATGTACC
Organism: Janthinobacterium sp. SUN128; assembly: GCF_030587275.1. NCBI lineage: Bacteria > Pseudomonadati > Pseudomonadota > Betaproteobacteria > Burkholderiales > Oxalobacteraceae > Janthinobacterium > Janthinobacterium sp. SUN128. The sequence goes on from NZ_JAPWHY010000003.1 coordinate 10,204, forward strand.
AGATCTATGAAGCGCGGGCCATGGGCGCCGACTGCATCCTCCTGATCGTCGCGGCGCTCGACCATGGCCTGATGGCGGAGATGGAAGCGTGCGCCCACGAACTGGGCATGGGCGTGCTGATCGAAAGCCACGACGGCGAAGAGCTGACGGCGGCCCTGAAACTCAAGAGCGCGCTAATCGGCATCAACAACCGCAATCTGCGCACCTTCGAAACGTCGCTCGACACGACCATCAATCTCTTGCCGCGCATCCCGCAAGACAGATTGATCATCACGGAATCGGGCATCCACAGCACGGCTGACGTGCAACGCATGCGCGACGCGCACATCCACAGCTTCCTCGTGGGCGAAGCGTTCATGCGTGCGCCAGACCCCGGCGTGGAGCTGGAGCGCCTGTTCAGCTAAACCATGGTAGGCTGGCAGGCATGAGACACGCGATAATCGTCCTTGCCGCCGCCAGCCTGCTGTCGGCTTGCCAGACTGCGGCCCCGCCAGCGGCGCGCACGCCCACACCTGCGCCCGCTCGCACGCCCGCCGCGATACAGCTCGCCGCCAGCATCGACGCCTACAAATCACTGGTGGCGCAGCAGATCATGGAGGCCAACGCTGCATACACGTTCAGCGGACGCCTGCCGCCCATGCTGCCGGCCATCGTCGTGCTCGACCTGAGCGTGGGGCCCGACGGCGAGCTGAAAAGCGTGCATGTCCACCGTTCGCGCGACAGCGAAGCATCGGCCGCGGCCCTGGCCGCCGTGCGGCGCGTGCAGACGCTCTTTCCGCCGGCGGCACACCTGATGCGCCGCCATGCCCAGACCTTCGATTTTTCCGAAACCTTCCTGTTCAACGACCAGTACCGATTCCAGCTGCGGACATTGTCCGGTCCACAGTAAGCGCAGCGGTATCGAGTTCGATGCGGTCGCGTCCCCGCTCCTTGGCCAGGTACAGGGCCGCATCGGCGCGCGACAGCAACTGTTCCAGCCCTTCCACCACCGATGCCTGGCAAGCGACACCGATGCTGACCGTACACGAAGGCAGTCCCGCATGACTGGACTCACGCAGCAAGGTGCGGATGCGTTCGGCCACGCCCAGCGCACTTTGCACCGGCATGTCCGGCATCAGCACGACGAATTCCTCGCCGCCGTAACGCGCCACGCAATCCGATTCGCGCAAGGCCCCGCCGATGACAGTGGCCACATGCGCCAGCACCTGGTCTCCCACCGCGTGACCGTAGCGGTCATTGATCGATTTGAAGTAATCGAGGTCGATGCTGAGCAGTGTCAGCGGCAAACGGCGGCGCCGCAGATTGCCCATTTCGCGCGCATAGGCGTCGCCAAAGCCGCGCCGGTTCAGCACCTGCGTCAGCGGATCGTGGGTCGAGCGGCGCTCCAGTATCTGCTGCAGGCGACGCGTCGCCACCGTCATGAAGCCCACCGTCAGCAGCAGCGCCATGAAATTGGCGACCGCCAGATAGATGCCGGCCGGCGTGCCGGCCACCGTCAGGTTCACGCTGGCGCCGCCATGCAGCAAGGCAGACACGCCGCGCGCCAGCACCACGATCGCCTGCGTCAGCATCAGCGCGCCAAAGAAAAAACTCGAGAAATGGCGCTCGCCATGGCGCCACACCAACTGCGCCTGGCGGGCGTAAAACAGGAAGACCAGCAGGGAGAAGACCGCCACGCGCGCCGAGAAATCAGGGTGCACCAGCAGCCACCAGCTATTGCCGGCGATGGCCAGGGCAAGTATCAGCAGATAGGCGCGGCGGCTGGGCGCCAGGCCAAAGAATGTCTCCGTGCCCAGCATCGACAGGCCGATGCCGGCCACCAGCGCCGCATTGGCCGCGATCACGGACAATGCCGGCGGCAGCACTTCGCGGGTGCCGAACAGCAGGGACGCGCACACCAGCAACAGCAAACCGGCCGCCCAATGTCCCAGGCCATGCACCTCGCGCCGGAAACTGCGATACACCGAGAACATGACAATGCTCATCGCCCCGCACATCAGGGTCGTCATCAGCATGATGGTTCGCGGATCGAGGGTTTGCACGTTGGCGCGATCTAAAAGAAGCAGTTCGGCAATTTTAGTTTAGTTAAAGAAAAATTAGTTCATTTACGGTAAATATGATGGCAAGCCGCCAGTTCAGCGGATAAGTTGCATTTGAGAAATTGCTACTTGCAATAAAAAAACCGGCCAGTGACGGCCGGTTTTCTGTCCTACTGCATGACAAACTGCATCATGCCGCGCTAGGACGCTTCGGTCCCGCGGCTTTCTTCGGCGCCGGCAGCAGCGCCAGGCTGACACCCGGCACGCGGTCGCCCTGCAGCACGGCCGCAAACGTCATCAGCTCGTCGCGGCGGAAAGCGTGGATCGCCACCTTGGCGCCGACGGCGTAGCGGCCCAGCAAGGTGTCCAGGTTGGTGCCCGTCACGCGCAAGCCGTCGACGGCCACCAGCACGTCGCCCGCCGACAGGCCGGCCATGTGGGCGGCGCCGCCCTGGTGTACTTGCGCCAGCCTGGCATCGTTGCCGTCGCGGCCCAGGTTGACGTCGAGGCTGGCCTTTTCCGCCTTGCGCGCATCGCTGTATTTCACGCCGAACGGCGCCAGCAGGCGCGCCAGCGGCACATCGTCCGTGCCGCGGATGTAGCGCTCGAAGAACGGCTTCATGCGCGTGCCGGCAATCTCATCGAACAGGGCTTCGACTTCCGCCGGCGTCACGCCGCGCGCTTTGCCCTTGTAGAAATCGCGGCCATAGCGCTGCCACAAGGCCTGCATCACGTCGTCCAGCGACTTTGCGCCGTTCGTCTTGCTGCGGATTGTCAGGTCAAAGGCCAGCGCGATCAGCGAACCCTTGGTGTAATAGCTGACGATGGCATTCGGCGCGTTTTCATCCTGGCGGTAGTACTTGCCCCAGGCGTCGAAACTGGAATCGGCCACGCTTTGCTTGGTGCGGCCGCTGCCGCGCAAGACGCTGTTGACGGTTTTTCCCAGCAATTTGAAATAGGCTGCCTCGTCGATCAGGCCCGCGCGCACCAGCATCAGGTCATCGTAATAGCTGGTGAAGCCTTCGAACAGCCACAGCAGCGGCGAATAGCTTTCCGCCTGCAGGTTGTACGGCGCAAAGGCGGCCGGCTTGATGCGCTTGACGTTCCAGGTGTGGAAGTACTCGTGGCTGCACAGGCCCAGGAATTTCAGGTAGCCGTCGCCGATCTCCGTGCTGGTCGACGCCGTCGTCGGCAAGTCGGCGCGCGCGCAGATCAGCGCCGTCGAGGCGCGGTGTTCGAGGCCGCCGTAACCGTCGCCGACGGCCATGGTCATGAACACATAGCGGTCCATCGGCGCCTTCTTGGTCTTCGGCTCGAAGAAGGCGATCTGTGTTTCGCAGATGGCTTTCAGGTCGCGGCACAGACGGTCCAGGTCCAGGTTCGGCACCTTGCCCGTGACGACTATATCGTGCGGCACGCCATGCGCGGTAAAGGTGGCCAGCGCGAAGTCGCCCATCTCCACCGGGTGGTCGATCAGCTCATCGTAGTTGGCCGCCTGGTAGCTGCCGAAGCCATAGCGCTTCGCTTTCAGTTCCGGCAGGGTGGTGGCCACCTTCCAGGTCTTGCAGGCCGCATCCTTCGGCTGCACGATGTGCACTTCATGCGGCTCGGCCTCCTGGCCCAGCACGCGCAGGAACACGCTGGTGCCGTTGAAGAAGCCGTGATTCTGGTCCAGGTGGGCGGCGCGCACGGACAGGTCCCAGGCATACACGTCGTATTCCACCGTCAACGGGCCTTTGCACGGAGCGGCTTGCCACGAGTGTTTGTCCAATTTGGTCAGCACCACGGCCTTGCCTTCGGACTCGGCGCGGATGCTGACGATGTTGCGCGAAAATTCGCGGATCATGTAGCTGCCCGGGATCCAGGCCGGCAAGGACAAGACCTGGCCGATGGCGGCCGGCGACTTGACTGTCAACGTCACCTTGAACATGTGGCCGGCCAGGTCGGCAGCGGCGATGCTGTAGATGATGCCGGCGGCCGGTGTGGTTTTCACTGCGGTTTTCGCTACGGCTTTGCTTGTGGCTTTGCCGCTTGCCTTGGCTCCCGCCTTGGCGGTGATTTTTTGAATCGGTGCTTTCTTCATGTTTTCCTCGTGTCTGGCATGGATGTTCTACAATCGCCCGGGTGCGCCAGGCACCGGCGACAAATCGTCAGGTGTATCAATATCGCGCAAGATGCCGCTGTCGTCCACTGTCACTTCGCATACGGCATGGCTGTTGACGATGCTGCGCGCGCCCTGGTCGCCATCGAGCGCCAGCAGCAGCGGCAAGTGGAAGGCGCTGAAGGCGACAGGATTGCCGCGCCGGCCCTGGAACACGGGAACGGCGATGTGCGCGCCATCGCCGATGGCTTGCGACAAGGCGGAGATTGTAGCCGCTTCCACACTAGGCATGTCGCCCAAGGCGATCAGCCAGCCCGGCGCGCCGCGCACGTAATCAATGGCGCAGGTGAGCGAGGCGGCCATGCCCCTGTCGGCATCATGGCAGACGCGCACCTCGCAGCCCAGCGCACCGAGCACGCGCGCCACCTGCGTATCGTCGGCACGCACCACGGCCAGCACGCGCGGCAAGGCCGCCAGCATGGACTTTGCGGCAGCCGCCACCACCGGCAAGCCCGCATGCGGGCCTTCCGTCAAAGGCTGCAATAATTTGTTCTGCACGCCGGAAGGGTCGAATCTGCGCCCCCTTCCGGCTGCCAGCAAGATGCCGACCGTACTCAAAAAACAGCTGCCGTCATGCGGCCGCCAGGTCGAATGGCAGCTTGCGCAGGCGCTTGCCCGTCAGGGCGAACAGCGCATTGGCGAATGCGGGCGCCAATGGCGGCACGCCCGGTTCGCCCATGCCCGTTGGCGCGTCGCCCGATGGCACCAGGTGCACCTCGATCACCGGCATGTCTTGCATGCGCGGTACCGGGTAGTCGCCGAAGTTCTGCTGCTCCACCACGCCATCCTTGAGCGTGATGGCCGCGCCGGGAATGGTCATGCCCAGCGCCATCAGCGCGGCGCCCTGTACTTGCGCCTCGATCGTCAAGGGGTTGACGGCCAGGTTGCAATGCACGCCGGCCCATACCTGGTGCAGCTTGGGTGCGCCTTCCACCACGGAAGCCGTCACCACGTAGGCGACGACGGAATTGAACGATTCATGCATGGCCACGCCCCAGGCCTGCCCTTTCGGCAGCTTCTTCTTGCCATAGCCGGACTTGACCACGGCCAGGTCCAGCGCGGCGATGTGGCGCGTGTGCCTGGCGTCGATCAGCTGCTTGCGGTAGGCGACGGGATCCATCTTCGCCACGTGCGCCGCCTCGTCGATCAGGGTTTCCATGACAAAGGCCGTATGCGTCGAACCGACGGAGCGCCACCACAGCACGGGCACGTTCGCCTTGGCCGTGTGCACGGACAGCTTCATCGGCAGGGTGTACGGCTCGCCCATGCCTTCGACCATGGTGCCGTCGACGCCATTTTTCACCATGAAGGCTTCGAACGGCGTGCCGGCCATGATGGACTGGCCCACGATGGTGTGGTCCCAGGCGAGGATTTTCCCTTTGGCGTCGAGACCGATCTGCGCACGGTGCACATGCGACGGCCGGTAGTAGCCACCCTTGATGTCATCCTCGCGGCTCCACATCAGCTTTAAGGGGCCGCTCTTGCCCGCCGCCCTGTATGCCTTGGCGACGTTGACGGCTTCGACCACATAATCGGACGAGGGCACGGCGCGCCGGCCGAAGCCGCCGCCAGCCATCATGGTGTGCAGCGTCACCTGCCCGGGTTTCAGGCCGGAAGTAGCCGCGATGGCCGCCTGGTCGCCGGTCTGGAATTGCGAGCCCACCCACATCGTGCATTTGTCCGCCTGCAGGTCGACGACGCAGTTGAGCGGCTCCATCGGCGCGTGCGCCAGGTAGGGGAACTCGTACACGGCTTCGATCTTTTTCGGCGCCTTGGCCAGCTTGCCCATGTCGGCAGGTTTGGCGATGGTGCCCGGCGTTTTCGCCAGCGCCTTGAAGGCGGCCAGCTGCTTGTCGCTGCTGACCTTTTCCACGGCGCTCGTATCCCACTCGATCACCAGCGCGTCGCGTCCCTGCTTGGCGGGCCAGTAGCCGTCGGCGATGACGGCCACGCCGCTGCCGCCACGGTCGGTCTTCACTTCCAGCACCTCGAGCACGCCCTTGATGGCTTTCGCCTTGCTGGCGTCGAATTTCGCCACCTTGGCGCCAAACACGGGCGGGCGCGCCACCATGGCCACTTTCGCGCCGGGCGGCTTGAAGTCGATGCCGAACTGCTGTTTTCCCGTGGACTTGGCGGCCGCGTCGAGGCGTTTCACGGGTTTGCCGATGATGACAAATTCGCGCGGGTCTTTCAGCTTGACGGAGGTAGGCACGGGTTGGCGCATGGCCGCGTCGGCAAACTCGCCATACGTCGCCTTTTGTCCGCCAGGGCCATACAGCACGCCCTTGGCGGCACGCACCTGGTCGGGACTGACTTTCCACTGCGCGGCAGCGGCGCCCACCAGCATGGCGCGCGCCTTGGCGCCGATTTCGCGGTACTGCGTAAACGAGTGGGCGATGCTGCCCGAACCGCCCGTCATCTGCATGCCATAGGCGGCATCCTTGTACTGCTCGCCGGCTGGCGCCAGGGCGCCGTGCACCAGGCTCCAATCGGCGTCGAGTTCCTCGGCGATCAGCATGGGCAAGCTCGTTTGCACGCCCTGGCCGAATTCCAGCCGGTTCACCTGCACCGTCACCGAATTATCGGGAGCGATGTGCAAGAAGGCGTTCGGCGCATACACGGGCTTGGCGGGCGCGGCATCGGCCGCCTGCGCCAGCTTGCCTGCGCCGGGCAGGAAAAAGCCCAGCATCAAGCCGCCGCCGGCCGCAGCGCCGGCCTTCATGAAACCGCGCCGCGACACGCCATCGGCAACGGCCACCGGCGCCGATGCCAGCGCCGCGCCCAGGGTCACCCCGCCATGCTGCAATGCTTCCTGATTCAACCATTCGATACGCATGTCGCTCTCCTCAGGCCAGGGTCTTGGCCGCGTCCTTGATGGCTGCGCGGATCCGTTGATAGGTGCCGCAGCGGCAGATATTGCCGCTCATGGCGCCGTCGATGTCGGCATCGCTGGGCGCCTTGTTGGTGCGCAGCAGCGCCGTCGCGCTCATCACCTGGCCGCTTTGACAGTAGCCGCATTGCGGCACGTCGTGGCGTACCCATGCCGCCTGCACGGCCTTGCCCACCTGGTCGTTTTCCATCGCTTCGATGGTGGTGATTTTTTGCGCGCCCACCGAGGAAATCGGCGTGATGCAGGAGCGGATAGGCTGGCCGTCGAGGTGCACCGTGCAGGCCCCGCACAGGGCCGCGCCGCAACCGAATTTGGTGCCCGTCATATTCAGGTTATCGCGCAGCGCCCACAGGATGGGCGTGGAAGGATCGGCGTCGACCTGCGTGTCGCGTCCGTTGATATTCAAGGTAATCATCTGCTGCTTCCCCTTTTTTGGATTGTTATGGCGTCTACGAACAACACTTGATGATACGACAGCGGAAAAAAGTGCAAAAAAAAGCGCGCCTTGCGAGGGCGCGCCGTCCAGCCTTCCTGGCGACAGCCCGGATTACTTAATAGTCGAGAATTTCTGTTCCAGCGTCTTCGCATCGACCGCGCCCGGAATGCGGCTGCCGTCGGCAAAGAAGATGGCTGGCGTGCCCGAGACGCGCAATTGCTGGCCCAGTGCCAGGATTTTTTCATGCGGATTGGCGCAAGTGGCGGCCACCGTGGCCGGCGCCTTGCCGTTCAACATCCAGTCATCCCAGGCCTTGTTGCGGTCTGGCGCGCACCACACATTGCGCGACTTGACGATGGAGTCGGGCGACAGGATGTTGTACATGAAGGTGTAGACGGTGACGTTGTCGATTTCCTTCAGCGCATTCTGGCGGAAACGCTTGCAATAGCCGCAGTTCGGATCTTCAAACACGGCGATCACGCGCTTGCCATTGCCCTTGACGGTCTTCATGGCGGAATCGAGCGGCAAGTCGGAGAACTTGATGCGATTGACTTCGTCCAGACGCACCTTGGTCAGGTCTTGCGACGTCTTGGCGTCGAAGACGTGGCCGACGAACAGGTATTGCGCGGCTTTGTCCGTGTACAGGATGTCGCCGCCCGTGCGCACTTCGTACAGGCCGCCGTATGGGGTTTCCTTGACCGAATCGACCTTGGCGCCTTCGCCCAGGCGCGGCTCGATCAGCTTTTTGATGTTCGCTTCCGTCGGCGTTTCCGCGCCGGCGCACGACATCATCAGGCCAGAGGCGAGTACCAATGCGATTCTGCTCATTTTTATCACTATCACTTCTCCACTTGAAACGCCTGGCGGGACTGGCCTCTGGCCCGGCATCGTTATCTCTTTGACAAAACGATCGCCGCAGACCAGCTGCGGCGACCTTGAATTTTCACACCTGCCATTATCCGGCGATATCTTAAGATTCGCTGATATTTACTGATGTCCCAATGCGTGCGCAATCATTTTCCGCTTCAGGGCCGGCAATTTATCCAGCAAGTTTAATCCCAAATTGCGAACCACGCGCAACGGTTCCAGATCGGCGCCAAATAATCGCGCCAGGCCATCGGTCGCCAGCTGCATCAACAGCACGTCTTCCTTGCGCGCGCGCGCATAGCGGGCCAGCACGCGTTCGTCGCCGATGCCGCGGTGCGCTTCGCGTTCGCTGATCGTCTTGACCAGCTGCGCCACGTCGGCAAAACCGAGGTTCATGCCGTGGCCCGCCATCGGGTGCACCACATGGGCGGCGTCGCCCACCAGGGCCACGCGCGGCGCCACCATGGCGTGCGGGCGCATCAGGGTCAGGGGAAATGCGCGCACCACTTCCGGCTGCAGCGGCGTGAGCTTGCCCAGTTTGTCGTGGCAATAGGCGGCCAGGCGCGCGGCCAGGGCGTCGGCCGATTCGGCCATCAAGGTATCGGCCAGCGCATCGGGCGCCGACCAGACCAGCGAAACGCGGTCCCCTGGCAACGGCAGCAAGGCGACGATGCCTTCGCTGCCCGTGAACCACTGGTGGGCGGCGCCATGGTGCGGCTTTTCGCAGGCGAAGTTGCTGACCACGCCGCGCTGGCCGTAGGAGCGGTAATCGAGCCCGATATCGCACTGGCCCCGCACCCACGATTGGGCGCCATCCGCGCCCACTACCAATGCGCAAGTGATGGTGTCGCCGCCATCGAGGTGCACGATGGCCGAATCGTTCGTCCATTCCAGGCGGCTGGCCCGGCCCTGCAGCACGCTGACGTTCGGCGCGAATTTGAGGGCGGCGTCCAGCGCCTGGCCCAGGTTGCGGTCTTCGATGATCCACGCCAGCATGCCCACATGGGCGCCGTAGGCGTCGAAACCGAGTCCGCCCGCCTGCGCGCCGTCGCCGTTGACCAGCATGGCGTCAACGGGCGCCACCCTGTCGGGCGCCAAAGCACCCCATACCTTCAGCGACGACAGCAACTGGTGCGCCGTATGATTGAGCGCATACACGCGCACGTCCCAGCTGGCTTCGACCGGCTTGGCGGCCGAAGCGGGGGCGGGCGGGCTCACCGGCGCTAACAGGGTGACGCTTTGTCCTGCCTGGGCAAACGCCAGCGCCGTGGTTTTCGCGATGGCGCCGTTGCCGACGATGCAAACGTCGCTGTGGCTATGCATGAAGCGCCGCATGGTAGGGGGAGTGGGACTGTTCATGCGGCCATTATAGCGTTTGCCCCACCCTTTTCAGATAGTCCGGAAGTACAGAACGCGTGCCCCAGATCAAGCGGCGCCATGAAAGACGGGCAGCACATGGTCCGCGATCTCCTGCATCGTCTCGGCCAGCGGGCGGCGGTTCTGCCGCAGCTGCAAGCCGATATGCCGCACGCCGGCCGCGCGCATGGCGTGCAGCTCCGCGATCAGGCCATGGCGCCCCGTGCGTCCACCGAAGCGGAAGCGCTGCAGCGGCAGGTTCGGATCTTCGTCCAGGTCCAGGTGGATGAAGCTGACATACGGCTTGTCATCGCCAGCCACGGCGCGCCATTGCGCCGAGCGCCGCGCATGGTCGTCCGGCATGCCAGGATAGGCGAGCCAGCCATCCATCTGCGCGCCGATCCATGCGGGCGATTGCTGCGCCAGCCCCGCCACCAGCAGGGGCAAGGGCGCGGCTGGCTTGGGCAGCAAACGGATGCCGGGCTGCAGACGCGTCTCGCCCCAGTCGCGCAGCATGGCGACCTGCTCGCGGAAGGCGGCGCCGCGCCCGTCGAAATCGCGGCCAAACACGGGATACTCGACGGGCCGGTCGCCGCTGGCCACGCCCATTAGCAAACGCCCGCCGCTCAACTGGTCCACGCTGGCCGCCGCTTTTAGCGTCAGCACGGGCTCGCGCAGCGGCAGCACCACGGCGGCCGTGCCCAGCAAGATGTTCCCGGTGATGCCGGCCAGGTAGCCAAGATAGGTAAACACCTCGAAGACCTGGGCCGCGTCGCCGAACGACGGGTCGTACAGGGGCACGTCGCGCAGCCACAGGGCCCTGAAACCGAGGCGGTCGGCCAGCTTCGCCAGCGCCGCGTGCTGTGTCAGATCAGGTTCGCCCGGCATGCGGCCGGAGACCGCATTCGCCTGGCGCCCCATGGACGACCAGTCATTATCGAGCGGCAGTTCCAGGCCGATACTGAAACCGCCCTGCCCCAGCTTTGTCATGGCGCCCATCTCAATCCCACTGCGGCGCCAGGCCGTCCGGGTTGGCCAGGCGTTCGCCCCGTTCCAGCGTCGCCATCTGCGCCATCTCGTCCGGCGACAGGGTGATGCGCTGAAAATGCAGGTTCGCTTCCAGGTTGGCACGTTTCGTCGACGAGGGGATCACGGCAAAGCCCTGCTGCAGCGACCAGCTCAGGGCCACCTGCGCCGACGTCACGCCGTGCTTCGCGGCGATGGCGGCGATCACGGGGTCCGCCATCACCTTGCCATAGGCGAGCGGCATGTAGGCCGTGATGTGGATGCCCTGGCTGCGCACAAAATCGATGACCTTGCGGTTTTGCAGGAACGGATGGATCTCGATCTGCTGCGTGGCGATTTCCGCCGCACCCACCGTATCGATGGCTTGCTGCAGCTGCGCATTGGTGAAATTCGACACGCCGATGGCCTTGGTCAGCCCCTGCGCCTTGGCCTCCGCCAGCGCCGCCATGTATTCGGCCACGGGAATCGCGTCCTGCGGCGACGGCCAGTGGATCAGCGTTAAATCCAGCTGCTCCAGCTGCAGCTTGTGCAGGCTGTCTTTCAAGCTGGGAATGAGTTTGTCGCGCCGCAAGCTCTCGATCCAGATCTTGGTGGTGACGAACAGCTCGTCGCGCGGGACGGGGCTGGCGGCGATGGCCTGGCCCACTTCGGCTTCATTGCCGTAGATTTGCGCCGTGTCGATATGGCGGTAGCCAACGTCCAGGCCCGTGGCGACGGAATCGATGACGACCTGTCCCTGCAGGCGGAAAGTGCCCAGGCCGATTTCAGGGATGGCGGTGTGATGGGGGGTGGCGTTCATGCGGTAATCCTCTCAAGTCAGTAACGATGACTACACTATGCGCCCATCCTTTGTTGAGAAAAATACCGTTTATATCAAATCATATTTGACCCGTAGGCAAGTAAGGTGTTGCCTATGCAGAAAATCGGGGAAAAGTCACAGCCGGCTCTTGCATTCCCGTTTTGGTCTGCTATAATTCGCCACCTTGGCCTGGTAGCTCAGTCGGTAGAGCAGAGGATTGAAAATCCTTGTGTCGGTGGTTCGATTCCGCCCCGGGCCACCAAGAATTCGTTTTACATTCAAAAACGCCACCTTCGGGTGGCGTTTTTGTTTGTGGACTGCGCCAATTCACCGCAGCATCCCCCTCTTCCGGCCGCATGCCGGCATCCTCCCCTCATCCGATACGGTATTTCCCCTCCAGCGCATGGCCTGACGCGAGACGCCAGTACCCCGATACCGGCAGATATTCCCCACGGGAAACATGTTAAAATTAAATAAACATTAACACCGGCATCAAGGATGATGAAAATGAAAAAATGGTTCTTGCTGGCTGCCACCAGCGCACTTGCCGGCATGGGCACGGCACAGGCCACGCAAGTGGCAGAGCAAGTGAAAAACCCATCGAGCGCAACGCCTCAGGAACAGAAGAGTGCCGTCCTCCACAGGCCATGGGAACGAAAGGTGGAGGGGGAGAAATTTTCCATGGAGATGCTCGACAGCGACCGCCTCGATCCGGCGTATCCAGGCTTGCCGCTGGGCGCGGTCATCGAGGCAGTCAAAAAATTTGTGCGCGAGAAAAAGGGGGAGTTTGAATCGACGGCTGACTACAAGCGCAGAATGGCGGCAGCGCTGAACGAAAAAGTGGTGGCGGATTCGAGCTTGAATGATGCACTGGCCTTTGTTGTTTCCGTCAAAAAAGACGGAGCATATTCCGTTGGCATTGGGTACGATTTCAATGCGGATACGGGAAAAGTGAAGCTGTATGTCTTTCCCCGCACACGAGACTTGAATGGCATCGGCGCGCCGGACTATGACATCAACAAGCCTTCCTATAAAGGACTGGACCAATTTGACTTGAGTTCCAAATTGAACTCGAAAGGCCGTTATAAAGGACGCAGCACCTATCGCGGCTACTATCCCATTGAAGAAACGTACACATCCACGATGGGCGTTGCCGTCAATCGCATCCCATTCCTGGATATTGACCGGGGCTACACCCAATACATAAAACCTGCATTCCAGTTTACGCTGGAAAATGCCGTCGCGGCAAAAGAATTGCCGGTCTTGAAGGCGATGATCGTGATGCAGCTGGCATCGCCTTACATTGCCTACGACTACAAGTCGTCCGATTCAACACCACAACAAATCGACGTGACTACGACAGATAGAGTATTTCTTACTGGGAATATCTTGGGCATCGTTTTTTACTCCGGCATCACTGGCGAAATCCTGGGGCGATTACCAGCGTCATTTGGCCTGCCTGCTGCCAGGCAAGCCACGAATGAGAGAAGCGCGCCCGCAGCGCAGTAATGGTAACTGTCCAGATACCGGCCTAGCCTTGCATCTCCCCGTGCCTTGCTTGCGCCGGGTAACAGAATTTGCCGCGCCAATAAAAACGCCAACCTTCGGGTTGGCGTTTTTATTGAATCGAGCAAGGCTGCCGGCTGCGGCCAGCCCCGTCGTTCTTACCACATCAAATCATCGGGAATCTGGAACGCCGCATACGGATCGTCCTCGTCTACTTCCGTGCTGGCCTGTTTGACGCGCACGACGATGGCGGGGTCGCGTTCGGCGATCTTGTCGGCGATGATGCGCGGCACCAGTTCCACGGCGCCGCCCAGGCAGATGATGACCAGGCGGCCAGCCACCAGGTGGGCCTGCACGGCCGCCGTCACGTAGATGCGCTCGATCTTGTTATTAAATGTAAAGTTGTACGGCACGTCGCCGTTGTTGCCCTTGCTCTGACGGTTCTTTTGCACCATTTGCGCGATCTGCGCCACGATGGCCTTCTGGTTGGCGGCCGCGTCGCGCTGGGCGTTCAGTTCGCGCGCGCGTTCCGCATTCTTGCGCTGGGTCTCGAGCGCGGCCAGGCGCACTTCGTCGACGCTTTGCGTGCCGCTCTTGCGCTCGTCCTTTTTTTGCTTGCTCTTGTCCTGGTTGGCCAGTTTGACCTTCTTCTTGTCGACCAGGCCGGCCTTTAAAAACTGCTCTTGCAACGAGACCATAACTACTCCGTATTGAGGGTGCGCCGGCCAAGGCAGCGGCATCGGCCGGTGGAAAGTCGCTAGCATAGCAAAAAACAGGGGGGCTGCCGCCGCAAGATGGCTGCCCGGGGCAGCCGGCAGGTTCCTGGCGCCGGCCAGTAACAAAAAGACACACTCGATTGCAAATTTTGTTGATAAATGTCATATAGTTAGTTACGTTCTGCATATCGGCATTGCCTGCCGGTTGCACGTCCCCTTCCACTGACTGCGTCTACAAGGATTTGCCATGAAACAATTATTCGCCCTCTGCATCGCCGCCGCGTTTGCCAGCACCGCCTTTGCCGCCGCGCCGGAAGCGGCGCCTGTCGCCAAGACGGCCCAACAGTCAAAAATGACGACCTGCAATGCGGACGCCGCCGGTAAGAAAGGCGATGAGCGCAAGGCATTCATGAAGGAATGCCTGAGCGCCAAGCCGGCGCCGGCCATGACGCAGCAAAACAAGATGAAGGCATGCAATGTCGACGCCAAGGACATGAAGGGCGATGCCCGCAAGGCTTTCATGAAGGAATGCCTGAGCGCGCCGAAAAAATAAGCGCCTCGTCTGCTTGCCCCACAACGCCAGCATCATGCTGGCGTTTTTTTTCACGGCGATGCGTAGGCCTGCATGAGCCGGTCAAGGAAAACAAACAGCTTGCCATTCATGGCCTGCCAGTCGTGGGCGCGCAGGGTCGCTGGCTGCTGCACGAAGCGGTGCGACTCCAGCGTGGCCAGTTCCGTTTCTGAAGCGGCGATCAGCAGGTCGACCACCTCCGGCGTGAACTCCATATGACACTGGAATCCGTACACCAGATTGCCGTATTCGACGATCTGGCGGGGGCAGCCTTCGCTGTGGGCGATGACCTTCGCGCTGTCAGTCAGGCCCGGTATGTCGCTATGCCAATGCCCGGTCTCCAGGACATCGCCGAAATGGGCGAACTTGTCGTTCGCCTGTCCTTCTCGCGTCAGCATGATGGGGAACTTGCCGATCTCCTTTTCAGGGCTGTGCGCATGGCGCGCTCCCAGGGCCGCGCCGATCAGCTGCGCCCCCAGGCAGACGCCGACGACCGCCTTGCCCGCCGCGGCACATGCGGCGATCAAGGCCTGTTCGGCGGCGGCGTCGAAATGCGGGCATTCCTCGCGCGTCGTCGACGGCGACTGCGGTCCGCCCATGACGACCAGCAGGTCGATGTCCGCGATGGACGGGGGCAGCGGTTCATGGGCGTGGACGCGGGAATACGTGGCCGCGTAGCCGCGCTCGCGTACCCATGTCTCGTAGGCGCCCGGCGCCTCGAACGCTTCATGCACGATGAAATGGACTTTCATGATGTTCCCTTTCTGTGGCGAGGAATTAAAAAACTATGGCCGGCCCAGCACCTGGGCCAGCACGCCGGCGAACGACTGCGCACGCGCTTCGTCCATGGTCGATACGGTGATCCGCAATCCCTGCGCCGGCGCCTGCACGCCGAAGGCTTCGCCGCCGCGCACCAGCCAGCCATGCCGGGCCAGCGCCAGCACGGCCGCCTGGCTGCCGCCCGGCAGCGGCAGCCAGAGGTTCAGTCCATCGGCAGGACTGGCGCAGACCAGGCCTTTCGCCGCCAGCGCATCGGCCAGGATGCCGCGGCGGCGCGCATAGTCGGCACGGGCCAGGGCCACCTGCGCGGACACTTCCGGTGACGACAGGCAGGCGCTCACGGCATCCTGCAAGAGATGACTGACCCAGTTCGTGCCGGGCGCCAGGCGCAGGCGCAGGCGCTGGGCGGTCTGCCCGTCGCTGGCGACAACGGCCAGGCGCAGGTCGGGGCCGAAGATCTTCGATACCGAACGGATCAGCGCCCAGCGCCGGGCCGCATGGGGAATCACGTCCTGGTAGCTGGCGACGGACAGCAGCGAGAAATGGTCGTCGATGATGACCAGCACGTGCGGGTAAGCGGCCAGCACCGCCCGCAGCTGGTCCGCGCGCGCAGCGCTCAGGCTGCATCCGGTCGGATTGTGCGCACGCGGCGTCACGATGACGGCTTGCGCGCCTTGCGCCAGCGCCCGTTCCAGCGCCCCGGCCTGCATGCCCTCGGCATCGACAGCCACGCCAACGGCGTGCAGCCCGGCGATGCGCAAGGTGTTGATGCTGCTGACGAAGCACGGGTCTTCCACGGCCACCTTGTCGCCCGCGACCAGATACGCGGCCAGCAGGCGCTCCACCGCATCGACCGCCCCATTCGTCAGGGTGATGTCGTGGCCCTCAGGGCAATCGCCGGCCATCCAGCGCCGCGCCAGGGCTTCCAGCTCCGGATCCAGCGTGGCTTCGCCATACAGGCGCGGGCGGTATGGCTTGCGCGCCAGGGCCGCGCCGACATCGGGCAGCCAGGCAAGATTAGGATTGCCGCCGCCCAGGTCGGCCAGCGGCGAGCCGGGCAACAGGCCTTCCTGCTCGCCGGGATCGCGCTGTGCGCGGATGGCCGTGCCCAATCGCCCTTGCGTGACCGCGATCCCGGCCGTCGCCAGGCGCTTGTACGCCAGCGACACGGTATTGCGGTTGACGCCCAAGGTCGCGGCCAGCTCGCGTACGGTCGGCAACTCCTGGCCCGGCGCCAGTTCGCCCGCCTGCGTCAGAGTACGGATGCTGTCGAACAGCTCCGCAGCGGTTTTCCCTGCAATCCTCATGATAGTCTCAGACATGATATATTTTGGCATAGGACAATCATACATCACTGCGGCAACTCCTGCCGCTCATAAGGCTGACACAAGGCTGATACATGAACAATGACACTCCCCTGCTCACTGCAACCATGCACGCGCAGCATGGGCGCTGGCCGCAAGCCGTGTCGGTGGACGACTTCCGCCGCAATCTGGCCGCCGTGCACGCGCGCATGGCCGCCGCATGCCAGCGGGTCGGCCGCGATCCAGCCGGCGTGCGCCTGCTGCCCGTCAGCAAGACCAAGCCCGAGGCGAGCCTGCGCCTGGCCTACGCCGCGGGTTGCCGCATGCTGGGAGAAAACAAGCCGCAGGAGGCAGGCCGCAAGTGGGAAGCGATGGCGGACCTGGGCGACCTGCAATGGTCGGTGATCGGCCATTTGCAGACCAACAAGGCGAAGCTGGTGGCGCGCTTTGCCAGCGAATTCCAGGCTCTCGACAGCCTGCGCGTGGCCGAGGCGCTGGAACGGCGCCTGCAAGCGGCAGGACGGGGGCTCGATGTGTTCGTGCAAGTGAACACCTCGGGAGAAGCCAGCAAGTACGGCTTGCCGCCGGACGAGGTGGCCGCTTTCCTGCGCGAGCTGCCCGTCTTCCCGGCGCTGCGGGTACGCGGACTCATGACATTGGCGCTGTTGTCGGCGGAAGCCGTGCGCGTGCGCAGCTGCTTCGTTCTGCTACGCACATTGCGCGACCGGCTGCGCCAGGATGTTCCCGATGGCATCGGCCTCGACCAGCTGTCGATGGGCATGTCCGGCGATTATGAAATCGCCATTGAAGAAGGCGCTACCGTCGTGCGGGTCGGCCAGGCCATCTTCGGCGCACGGGACACGCCAGATAGCCACTACTGGCCCACGGCGGAAAAGGAATAGACGGCCCGATGCGCCCTGCGGGTAGTCACGCAGTCAATCATATCGAATGATCAAGATGACATGCAGAACGATACCGCGTAATATTTTTACCATACTGCTCAGCTCGGCAGCACAGCTCCTTGGGGAAAGGACGGCAGCGTGGCCGCGTCAAACGATCTCGCGCACTGGCGCGGACAGATTTTTGCGCGCTTGCTGCAGGCGGTGCTGCTGCTTGGCATCGTCACTGCCATTCCCAGCGCCCTGCTGGCGGCGCGCGAAGCTATCTGGTCCATAGTCGCCCTCGACGTGCTGGCCATCGGCTGGGTCGGTCTCATCTGGCATCTGCGCGCCATGCCCTACCGCTGGCGCGTGTGGCAATTCCTGATCGTCGCCTACCTGGTGGGCGTGGGCCTGCTGCTGAAAATCGGCCCCGTCAGCCAGATCTACATGATGCTCATGCCCGTGCTGGCGGCCCTGCTGCTGGGGATGGGGCCAGCCTTGTCGACCCTGGCCCTGACTTCGCTGACCATTTTTTTCCTCGGCCTGCATCCCGACGTGGAGCTGCAATTGCGCGGCGTGCCCGACTCCCCCGTGCTGCGCGCGCTGATCGTGGCCCTGAACTTCCTGTTCATCGCCGCCGTGCTGACCCTCTCCTGCGCTTTCCTGCTGCGCCACCTGGAACGCAGCAGCCAGGCCCTGTCGCAGCTGAACGCCGATCTGCGCCTGACGGCCACGGCGCTGGCCCGCCTGAACGACATGGTGATGCTCGCCGAAGTGGCCGATGGCCCGCCAGGCGCGGGTGCGGCGCCGGCCACGCGCATCATCTTCGTCAACGACGCCTTCGAGCGCAGCAGCGGCTATGCGCGCGCCGAGGTGCTGGGCCGCAGCCTGCTGTTCCAGCAAGGCCCCGCCACCGATGCGGGCGAACTGGCGCGCATCGCCGCCGCCATGGCCCGCGCCCAGCCGGCACGCGCGGAATTGCTCAATTACAACAAGGCCGGCAAGGCGTACTGGGTCGAAGCGGAACTGGTGCCGTTCACGGATGCGGACGGCAGGCAGACGCACTGGGTGGCCGTCGAGCGCGAAATCGACGAGCGCAAGAAATCGGAAGCGGACATCCACCGCCTGGCCTTCTACGACGTGCTCACGGGCCTGCCCAACCGGCGCCTGCTGATGGACCGCATCGGCCACCTGCTGGCCGCCGCGCCGCGCGGCCATACCATCAGTGCGCTGATGTTCATCGACCTCGACCACTTCAAGCACATCAACGACGCGCGCGGCCACGCCACCGGCGATGCGCTGCTGCGCCTGGCCGGCGAACGGCTGGCGCAACTGATGCGCAAGGCCGACACGGTGGCGCGCATCGGCGGCGACGAATTCGTCGTGCTGCTGGCGCACCTGGCCGATGACCTGCACAACGCCGCCCGCGCGGCGGCCCAGGTGGCCGAGAAAATCCGCGCCGCCATCGCGCGCGACTTCGAGATCGAAGGGCAGTCCTATCATTGCAGCGCCAGCATCGGCGTGACCCTGCTGCCGAAAGCGGGCCAGCAGGCGCACGACCTGCTGCGCGAAGCGGACATCGCCATGTACCGGGCCAAGGCGGAAGGACGCAACGGCATCGCCTTCTTTGAAGCGGCCATGCAGGCGGGCGTGGAACGCCGCCTGACCCTGGAAAGGACACTCGCGCGCGCCCTCGATGCCAGTGAATTATGCATGCACGTGCAGCCGCAGGTCGACCGCCACGGCCGGGTGACGGGCGCCGAACTGCTGATGCGCTGGCCGCAGGCGGACGGCGGCCATATCGCTCCCGGCATCTTCATCCCCATCGCCGAGGAATCGGGGCTGATCGTCAAGCTGGGCCACTGGGCCCTGCGCGAAGCGTGCCGCGCCGCCACCATGCTGGCGCGGGCCGGATCGCCTGTCGCCCTGTCCGTGAACGTGAGTCCGGCCCAGTTTCGCCAGCCCGATTTTGCCGCCCGCGTGCAGGCCGCGCTGGCCGAACACGGCACGCCGGCCGGCGCCCTGATCCTGGAACTGACGGAAGGCTTGCTGATCGACCAGCGCGACGCCTCGCTGGCGCGCATGCGCGAACTGGCGGCCCTGGGCATCCGCTTTTCCATCGACGATTTCGGCACCGGCTATTCCAGCCTCGCCTACCTGACGTCGATGCCGCTGTACGAACTCAAGATCGACAAGCGCTTCATCGACGACACGCCGCACGATGCGCGCGACACGGCCATCGTGCAAGCGATCCTGGCCATGGCGCGCCACCTGGGCTTGCGCGTCGTTGCCGAAGGCGTGGAAACGCAGGAGCAGGCCGATTTCCTGGTCGCCCACGATTGCGACGGCTTGCAGGGCTACCTGTATGCGCGGCCGATGCCGCTCGATGACTTTCTCGCCTGGCTGGCCCAGCGCCAAGCTTAGCTTTCCGACATTTCCTGCACGAAACTCCTCCGCTAGAATACCGGCCTCATAGCCTGTACCTTCACCATCCCCTTTGATTAAAGTGATCCCCGATGCGTCTGGTTCTTCCCCTGCTGCTCACCCTGATAGCCGCCCTGCCCGCCGCGCATGCGGCCCCATCCACCACCACCCCCACGCCGATCACGCTGGACCAGGCCATGGCCGACCCCGACTGGATCGGCACGCCCGTCGAAGCGGCATGGTGGGGCTGGAATGGCCAGCTCTACTACAAGCAAAAACGCCTCGGCTCGCCCCTGCGCGACACGTATCAATTGCCAGGCGCGAACGCCAAACTGAATAGCGGCAAGAAGGTCGACGATGCGCAGCTGGCCAATCTCGATGGCCAGCAGATGGTCGTCAACCGCTCCGGCACGCGCGCCATCCTGCTGCGCAACGGCGACTTGTTCGAGCGCGACCTGAAAAGCGGCGCCTTGACGCAAATCACGCGCGGCGTCTCGGCCATCAGCGACCCGCAGTACTCTGCCGACGGCGGCGCCGTGCAATACCGCAGCGGCACCGACTGGTTCAGCTGGAGCCGCGCGGAGCGCCTGAGCGCCCCCGTCGCCCTGCTGCGCGCCGCCAAGGACCCGGACGCCACACCGGAAGCGGACGCCCTGCGCGACCTGCAGCTGCGCCTGATCGTCAACCTGGCGCGCCAGAAGCAAGACCGCGACGCGAGCCGCGAACGCCGCCATGAAGAGCGCCGCCTGGACGCCACGCGCGCGCCGGAACCGATCTACCTGGGCGACAAAGTCACCATTTCCGGCAGCGCCCTGTCGCCGGACGGCCGCTGGCTGTTGTTCGTCACGCAAGACAAGGCGGCCGAAAAGGGCAAGCTGGGCAAACTGGCGCGCTACGTGACGGAAACGGGCTACCCGGACGTCGATGACGAGCGCACGCGCGTGGGCCGCAACATGCCGATCGCGCAAAGCCTGAAGCTGGCCGACCTGCGCACGGGCACCGTGCGCGAGATCGCCTTTGACAGCCTGCCCGGCATCGCCACCGACCCGCTGGCCAGTCTGCGCGCCGAACAGAAGCTGCCGCCCCTTAAAGGCAACCGTGCCGTGCGCATCGACGCCCAGCGCGACGGCATCGCCTGGACCGATGACGGCAGCAAGGTGGCCGTGCGCATCCGCGCCGTCGACAACAAGGATGGCTGGCTCGCCAACGTCGACCTGGCCAACGCCGCCCTCGTGCCCGTGCACCGCATCAGCGACACGGCCTGGGTCAACCGCCGCGCCGACGAATTCGGCTGGCTGCCCGACAACACCACCCTGTGGTATCTGTCCGAGGAAAGCGGCTACGCCCACCTGTACACGAAGACGGGCGCGGCCCCGGCACGCGCATTGACGCAAGGCAAATGGGAAGTGAGCGCCGTCGAATGGAGCCGCGACGGCAAGCATGCCTATTTCATGTGCAACCGGCAGGCGCCCGGCACGTATGAAGTGTGCGCCAGCACGGCCAGGGAAGGCGGCGCGCGCGAAGTGACGAATTTGAAAGGCGTGGAAAACTTCGGCCTGTCGCCCGATAACGGCAAGCTGCTGCTGCGCTATTCGACCAGCTATATGCCGGCCCAGCTGGCGACGGTTGCCGTCGCGGGCGGCAAGGCCAGTATCCTGACCGATACGCGCAGCGACGCCTTCAAGGCGCGCAACTGGGTCATGCCGGAACTGGTGCAAGTACCGTCCACGCATGGCGCGGCGCCGATCTGGGCCAAGCTGTACCGCCCGGCGCAGCTGGAAGCGGGCAAGCGCTATCCGATCGTCATGTTCGCGCACGGCGCCGGCTACCTGCAAAACGTGACCCAGCGCTATCCCGTCTATTTCCGCGAACAGATGTTCCACAACCTGCTGGTCGAGCAAGGCTACATCGTGCTCGACGTCGACTACCGCGCCTCGCTCGGTTACGGCAGCGCCTGGCGCACGGCCATCTACCGCCAGATGGGCCACCCGGAACTGGAAGATTTTGTCGACGGCGCCAACTGGCTGGCGCAGCAGCACCAGGGCGACATCCGGAACGTGGGCATCTATGGCGGCAGCTATGGCGGCTTCATGAGCCTGATGGCCCTGATGCGCGCGCCGGAAATCTTCAAGTCCGGCGCCGCCCTGCGTCCCGTGACGGACTGGACCACGTACAACCACGAGTACACGGCGAATATCCTGAACACGCCGGACATCGATCCGCAAGCCTATAAAATCTCGTCGCCGATCGAATACGCAGACAAGCTGACGGGCAACCTCCTGATCGCCCACGGCATGATCGACGACAACGTGTTTTACCAGGACTCCGTGCGCCTGTCGCAGCGCCTGATCGAACTGAAAAAGGATAACTGGGAAATGGCCAGCTACCCGATGGAGCGCCACGGCTTCGTGCAGCCGGAAGCGTGGTATGACGAGTACCGCCGGATTTATCAGTTGTTCCAGAGAACATTGAAATAGACCCCGATGCCCGCTTGATGCGGGCATTTTTCATGGACTCATTCAGTCAAACGGCACCGGCCGTGGCGTCGTGTCCGACGATGGTGGCAGGATCGGCAGCACGATGTGCGGCTGCTTGCCCGTCAGGGTTTTCAGGAAGGCTACCAGCTTGGCGTTTTCATCGGGCGTGAAGGTGCGGCCCAGCTGCAGGCGGCCCATCACGTCGACGGCTTGCGTCAACGTCGCCGCCTCGCCATCGTGGAAATAGGGATACGTCAGTTCCACGTTACGCAAGGTCGGCACCTTGAAGTTGAAGCGGTCCGCATCCTTGCCCGTCACGGCCGAGCGTCCCTGCGCCGTCATCGCCGTTTTATACGGTTCCACCACGCCCATCTTCTGGAAAGTGTTGCCGCCCACGGCGGGGCCGTTATGACAGGCGATGCAGCCGCTCGATTTGAACAGCTGGTAGCCGGCCAGCTCGTCCTTCGTCAGCGCGCTTTTCTTGCCCGACAGCCATTGATCGAAACGGGAACCTGGCGTCACCAGCACCTCTTCAAAGGCGGCGATGGCGCGCGTGACTTGCTCGATGGTCAGCTTATCCTGGCCAAACACTTGCCGGAACTCCGCGCGGTAGGCGGGAATCGAGGCCAGCACGTCGATGGCCAGCTCGTGCGTAAAAGCCATTTCGCCGGGATTGGCGATGGGACCGCCCGCCTGCTCCTGCAAATCCTTGGCGCGGCCATCCCAGAATTGCGCCACGTTCATGCTGGAATTGAGCACCGTGGGCGAATTGATGGGCCCGCGCTGCCAGTTGTGGCCGATCGAGGTCTTGATATTGTCCGTGCCGCCCATGCTCAGGTTGTGGCAGCTATTACAGGAAATAAAGCCCGAACGCGACAGGCGGGGATCGAAAAACAGCTTCTTGCCCAGTTCGACCATGGCCGGATTGGCGATCTTGGCGGCAGTGATGGGCTGGATCGGCTCCTTGTCGGCGGCATGCAGAACGCCGCCAAGGGCCAGGCTGGTGATGAAGAGAAAGGGTGAGAGGGTGCGGCGCATAATCTAACTCCTGGAAGCATTCCCGAATCGGCGGCGCGCGCCGGCGCGGGAATGCAGCGCACCGGCCCGGTTGCCACCCGTACATCGCTGGTTGGATGTTGATTTATATTAACTTTGACTAGTTAATAAGGAAAATGACCAGGGTCAAGGTTCTCGCCAAGTGCGAATCGCGCTTGCCATTTACGCAAGCGTGGCACATGATAAAGGCATGCACACACCTATCTACTCCCTGCTGCGCGCCGCGTGCGCCAGCTTCCTGCTGCTGGCCGCCAGCGCCTGCGGCAGCGCCCCCACGCAAGATGATGCGCCGCCCGCCCCCGGCAATGCCGGTCTGCTGGCGCAAATCCAGGCGGAAGTGGGCGTAGCCGCCTGCGATTCCACCCAGCAATGCCAGACCATCGCCATCGGCGCCAAGGCTTGCGGCGGCCCCGAGCGCTACCTGGCCTGGTCCAGCAAGGGCAATGACGGCAAGAAACTCAAGGCACTGGCCCAGGCGCAAGCCGAGGCCAGCCGCAAACAGCAGCAAGCGGACGGCATGATGTCGACCTGCTCCATCGTCACGGACCCGGGCGCCACCTGCGAGGCGGGGCGCTGCGTGCTGCAAAAGAGCGCCCTGGGCGGCAGCGCCGCCATGTAAAAAACAAAGCCGCTGGATCAGCGGCTTGAGTGATTCTGCAACACGTCAGGACTGCAATTGCAAGGTCTTGACGATCTTGCTCTCCACCTTCTCGCCCGCCCCCGCGGTGGCATTCTTGCTCTCCTTGCGCAGCAACAATAAATGGTCGCCGCTGACGCCATACTGGCGCGTCTCGTCCGACTTTTGCGTAAAGCTGACGACGACAAAGGCGCGCCCGCTCACGTCAAAGTGGAAATGGCTGGCCAGCGGCGTGCCGTCCGCGGCGATCCATACCTCGATGCCGCCTTCGAACTTCTTCACATACTTGCGGTCTTTCTCCGGCACCTTGTCAAGCGACAAGGTAAAGCTGAGCAAACGCGCCGGCTTGCCCTTGTAGCTATCCATCTTTTCGCTGCTGAACACGGCTTCCTCGATCTCGCGCGACAGGGCATCGGCCGCCGACACCATGGAACGCAGCTCCGTCGCCTTCATTTCCCCCAGCGCAAAGCCGATCGGCGTCTTGACCTTCGGATCCTTCACCCTGGCACGCTGCTCGGCTTCCACTTTCGCCAGCAAGTCCTTGCCGTAAAGCACCTGCAAGCCCGCCGGCCCGCCCTCGACAGTGACAGTGGCCTGGCCGCTATCCTCTTCCGCCGCCTTGCCCTCGCCCTCGCGGCGCCAGGATTTCGATTCGACCTGCGCCTTGATGGGCATCTGGCCCTGCAAGCGCGCCAGCGCCGCATTCAAATCAGCGAGCCCGTCGGCCCGCGCCGTGCCGCACAACAAGCCGAACAAGCCCGCCGCCGCCAGGCCTTGCACTCCAATACATCGCTGCATCGCCACATCCCTTCAGGTCAGACAAGGATGCCAAAACACTATGTTTTGGCCATCTGTTGCATTTGAACACAGCTAGCTCTGGTCAGGTGGAAAGTCTTTCTGCTATAATTCGCCGCCTTGGCCTGGTAGCTCAGTCGGTAGAGCAGAGGATTGAAAATCCTTGTGTCGGTGGTTCGATTCCGCCCCGGGCCACCAAGAATTCAACAGTACATAGCAAAAAGCCAACCTTCGGGTTGGCTTTTTTGTTTCTCTTTGCCAAACCCTCCCCCACCCCGCCGCTATGTACGCAAACGTACGGACTGCGGCTGCCCAAGAGCACATGCTGCAGGCAGACCACACCCCCTTCCCGCCGCCAGCGTCCTGCGCGACACGGCGCAACGGCCACCTGATCAGATTCTCTCCGTAACACCGCCATGCGAAACTCGCGCCCGACGCCGTCGAGCCGTTCCGTACATCACGGCACACTGCCAAAGGATGCATCATGAAAACTACCCTGATATTGCTCGCGCTCGCCTCTACCCTCGCCTTGACCGCTTGCCAGCGCGAAGCGCCACCTATCGTACAAGTGGTTCCCGGCCCTGCCGGCGCGCCTGGTCCTGCCGGCGCTACGGGTGCGACGGGTGCTGAAGCCCCTGCCGGCGCGACCGGTGCGACCGGCGCCACGGGCCAGACCGGCGACAGCGGTGCCGCCGGATATGACGGCGCCAAGGGCGCCACTGGCGCACAAGGCAACGATGGCGTTCAAGGCAACGATGGCGCCAAGGGCGACGACGGCGCCAAAGGCAAGACGGGCGACACGGTGATTGTCGTCCCGCAACGCTAATACGCCCCACGCCATACACCACAATGCCAACCCATGCGGTTGGCGTTGTGCGTATGCGCTGTACCGCACAGTAACATTCGCCAAATCGGCCTACCCTGTTCTCATTACACAGGGAGATACGCATGCTGACGATCCTACTGATGGTAGCCCTGCTGGGCTTGGCTTTACTGTTCGCCCCCGGTCCCGTGCGCCGCGCCCTCGTCACCCCGCGCCTGCTGGCCTTGTTCAAGCGCATCTTGCCAACCATGTCCGACACGGAACGCGACGCGCTCGAAGCGGGTACAACGTGGTGGGACGCGGACCTGTTTTCCGGCCGGCCCGACTGGCCCAAGCTGCTGGCCTATGGACATGCCTCGCTCACGACCGAGGAGCGTCACTTTCTCGAGCATGACGTCGAGCGGCTGTGCGAACTGGTCAACGACTGGGAAACGCAGCAGGCGCAGGACTTGCCGCCCCAGGCCTGGGCCTACATGAAGGCGCAAGGTTTCCTCGGCATGATCATCCCGAAACAATACGGCGGCAAGCAATTCTCCGCCTACATGCACTCGCAAGTGGTCATGAAATTGTCGAGCCGCTGCTCGGCGCTGGCCGTCACCGTGATGGTGCCCAATTCGCTGGGGCCGGCCGAGCTGCTGCTGCATTACGGCACCGAAGAACAGAAAAACCATTATCTGCCGCGATTAGCCGCCGGCACCGAGATTCCCTGTTTTGCCCTCACCAGCCCGTATGCGGGTTCCGATGCGGCCGCCATTCCCGACCTCGGCGTCGTGTGCATGGGCATGCATGAGGGCCGCGCCACGCTGGGTTTCCGCCTCACCTGGAACAAGCGCTACATCACCCTGGCGCCCGTCGCGACCTTGCTGGGACTGGCATTCCAGACCAGCGACCCCGAACATCTGCTGTCCGAGAATGACACGCCGGGCATCACTTGCGCCCTGATCCCCGCCAGCCACGACGGCGTGGTGATCGGCCGCCGCCATCACCCATTGAACGCCGCGTTCCAGAACGGCCCCACCTCGGGCAACGATGTCTTCATTCCCATCGACTGGGTCATCGGCGGCCAGGCGCAAGTGGGCAAGGGATGGCGCATGCTGATGGAGTGCCTGGCGGCCGGGCGCGCCATTTCGCTGCCCTCGTCCAGCGTGGGCATGGGCAAGATGGCCGTGCGCGGCACCGGCGCGTATGCGGCCGTGCGGCGCCAGTTCAACATGGCTATCGGCAAGTTCGAAGGGGTGCAGGAAGCGCTGGCCCGCATGGGCGCCAACCTGTACCTGATGGACGCGGCCCGCACGCTGGCCGCGCACGCCGTCGACCTGGGCGAAAAGCCGGCCGTCATTTCCGCCATCGTCAAATACCACGTCACGGAACGGGGCCGCGCGCTCGTCAATGACGGCATGGACATTCTCGGCGGCAAGGGCATCTGCGTGGGGCCCAACAATTTCCTCGCCAGCGCCTACCAGCAAATCCCCATCGCCATTACCGTCGAAGGGGCCAACATCCTCACGCGCAGCCTGATCATCTTCGGCCAGGGCGCCATCCGCGCGCATCCGTATGTGCTCAGGGAAATGGCCGCCGTCAGCGAAAGCGATGGCCGCAAAGCCCTGCGGGATTTCGACGCTGCCTTCTTTGGCCATGTGGGCTTTGTGCTGGGCAACCTGGCACGGGGCTTGTGGTATGGACTGGGCGGCGCGCGCCTGGCGGCCGCGCCCGACGCCGGCGCGCCCGCACTGGCGCCCTACTACCGCGCCCTGACGCGGCTGTCGACGGCATTTGCCGTCATGACGGATATGTCGATGTTCGTGCTTGGCGGCGAGCTCAAGCGCCGCGAGCGGCTGTCCGCCCGGCTGGGCGACGTGCTGGCGCAACTGTACCTGGCTTCGTCCGTGCTGAAGCGCTACGAGGATGATGGCCGCCCCGAAGCCGACCTGCCCTACGTGCACTGGTCGCTGCAAGATGCGCTGGTCAAGGCGCAACAGGGCTTGACGGGCGTGCTCGACAATTTCCCCGCGCGCGTGCTGGCCGTGCTGCTGCGCACCCTGCTGTTTCCCTTCGGCCTGCCGCATCGCCCGCCTTCCGACGAGCTTGGCAGTGAAGTGGCGCTGGCCCTGCAAACGCCGGGCGCCGACCGCGAGCGCCTGCTGGCCGACGGTTATGTGGCCAACGACAACACAGATCCCGTGGCTTGCGCCGAGCGGGCACTGGCCCTGCTGGCCGACGTGCTGCACATCGAAAAACGCCTGAAAGACACGCCCGCAGGCACAGCCCTGCGGCACCTGCCGCAAAGCCTGTCCGCCATGCAGCAGTGGCTGGCAACGGCCAAGGCCGCAGGCTCGGTCAGCTGCCAGGAGCACAATACCTTGCTCGAATATGCGCGCCTGGTCGACGGCTTGATCCAGGTCGACGATTTTCCCGCCGATGCGGCGCATCTGGCTCAAGGCGGCGGCGCCGTGCAGCGTCTGGATGACGAATCCGCTGGCGAGAGCCGCGCAGCCTAGGCGGGGCTGCTTTGCGGCCTATACTGAATTGAGCGGGTGCGGTGCCCGCTCTTTCCAGAAAGGAGTCGATCATGACGCGCAAATACATCGATTGCAGGGAATTCCCAAGCGACACGCATTGCTCGGTAGCCATCTCGGCTGACAGCGAGGAAGAGCTGTTGGGCATTGCTGTGGAACACGCAGTCTCGGTACACCATCACCACGATACCCCGGAGCTGCGCCAGCAACTACGCCAATTGTTCAAGGACGGCATGCCGCCCGAACATCTGCCCATGACGGGACAAGCCGGCAGCAGCGGGGCCTCGCACGCGCACTAGCCTGCCAGGGCTTGCGCCGGTTTCTGCAAGCGCAAGCCCAGCACGAGCGGTACCAGTGCCGCGTACACGACGATCACCGACAGCCAGATGGCGCCGGGCCAGTACGCCCTGACGCCAAAATAGATGCTGGAAAACACCAGCGGACACAGGACGGATGCCAGGCTCACGGCCGAGGCCAGCACACCCTGGAACTGGCCTTGCCGGTCCTCGGCAACTTGCCGCGTCGCCAGCGACTGCAAGGCCGGCGCGCCGATGCCGCCAAGAGCGAACACGGGCATGATGGCGAAGATCATCCAGCTGCGCGTGGCAAACGCCATGACGGTCAATGCCACGCAGGCGCAGGCCACGCCCGCCAGGATGGTGGCGCGCTCGCCCAGCAGTTTCACGGCCGGGCCAGGTAAAAAAGCCTGGGCCAGCGCTTGGCACACGCCAAAGGCGCCCAGCGACAGGCCGATCCACAGCCCGTTCCACGCGAACGCGTCGTGGCCCCACAGCGC
Organism: Janthinobacterium sp. SUN128; assembly: GCF_030587275.1. Taxonomy (NCBI): domain Bacteria; kingdom Pseudomonadati; phylum Pseudomonadota; class Betaproteobacteria; order Burkholderiales; family Oxalobacteraceae; genus Janthinobacterium; species Janthinobacterium sp. SUN128. The sequence continues at coordinate 39,060 of NZ_JAPWHY010000003.1, forward strand.
CCAGCACACGCCATACACTTCGCCGGCCGCGCTGAAGGTAAAGAAGATGACGGTAATCGGCAGCAAGCTTTTCTCCGAGAAAACCCAGCGCAACGGGCGCAGAGGGTTCAATGCCGCCAGGTCGATTTTCCCCCGTGTCGGCGTGCGCGAGGGGGCGCGTGATTCTGGCAGCAGATGCCAGGCCAGCAGCAAATTGCCGGCATTCAAAACGGCTGCCGCCATGAACGGCAGGCGCAGCCCGTAATCGCCCAGCGCGCCGCCCAGCACGGGGCCGATGATGAAGCCTGCGCCGAACATGGCGTTGAGCAAGCCGAAGCGGCGCGCCCGCTTCACCTCGGGAGAAATGTCGGTGATGTAGGCGGTGGCCACGGAAACGTTGGCGCTCGTCAACCCGGCGATGGCACGCCCCAGCAACAGCATCCACAGGCTGGGCGCAAAGGCGAGGAACAGGTAATTGACGGCCGCGCCCGCCAGCGACAGCAGCAGCACGGGGCGCCGGCCCAGGCGGTCGCTCAGCGCCCCCAGCACGGGCGCAAAGATGAACTGCATCAACGCATACAGGGCCGTCATGATGCCGATATACGGCGCCACATTGGCGGCATGGGTGACGTCCCGCAGCAGCGCCGGCAGGATGGGAAAGATCAGGCCGATGCCGACGGCGTCGAGCACGACAGTGGTAAAAATGACGGGCAATTCCGCCACGGGAACAGATTCTTTCATATACTCAATCTAAATATGTACTCAGTATATAAATAGTACGCCCAGCCTTGCCGCGCCAGCAAGCCTTATCTGTACTCAGTACACTTCGTGTATGATCGTGGCAACATGACGATTCCTTCCGACCTCCGCTCCCGCAAACGCCTTGCCACCCGCCAAGCCATCTCGAATGCCGCCACGCGCCTGTTCTTCGTGCGCGGCTTCGAGCAAGTGACGGTGGACGAGATCGCGGCGGCCGCCAGCGTGGGACGCATGACGGTGTTCAACCATTTCCCCCGCAAGGAAGACATGTTCTTCGACCGCGAGGAAGAGGGGCGCGAACTGCTGCGCGACGCCTTGCGCCAGCGCGATCCCGCCATCCCGCCCATCGAAACCCTGCGCCTGCTGGCGCACCGGCTGGTACTGGAAGACAGTCCCTACATCACCTTTTCCGCCGCTGGTCAGGGTTTCATTGCCACCATCGAAGCCAGCGATACCTTGAAAGCGCGGGCGCGGGCCATCCGCGACGAACTGGCGCAAGTGGTGGCGCAAGCGCTGACCGAATCCACGGGGCGCGATGCAAGCGATCCCCTCGCGCACCTGGCGGCCAGTCTGCTGCTGGCCACCTGGAGCACCGCCCTCATCGAAGCGCACCGTGCCTTCGCGCAACATGGCGACGCGCAACTGGCCAAGGCCGGCTTCCTGTCCCTGGTGGACCGGGGACACACGGGCTTGAACGCCGCCATGGCGGGCACGCCCTACGCCTGAAGCGGCACCCCCGTCGGTCAGGCAGCCCATCGTCTGTCGCAGCGCAAGCCCTCGCACTTCCTTGTTTCAGTTGCCAGCACCTGGGCTTGCGTACCGTCTGGCGCCTTCCTATCATGAAACCACGCGCTGGCAAACGATGCATGCAGGCCGGCACGCGGGGACAGTCCTCCTGCTTCCCGTCACCATACCCATAACCGCATGCAGCCGCTGGGAGGTACACGATGAATACCTTGACGAACGGCCAGCTCAATGAGTTGCAAGCCTCATTGAGAGGGCAACTGCTACAAACGAACGACGCCGGCTACGACAGCGCGCGCGCCGTCTGGAATGCGATGATCGACCGGCATCCGGCCCTCATCGCGCGCTGCGCGGGCACGGCCGACGTGCGCACGGCGCTGGCATATGCGCGCGACCACGGCCTGCCCCTGGCCGTGCGCGGCGGCGGCCACAATATCGCCGGCAGCGCCCTGTGCAACGATGGCCTGGTGATCGACCTGTCCGGCATGCGCTCGGTGCATATCGATCCGCAACAACGCCGCGCCCACGTCGAAGGCGGGGCCACCTTGCACGACTTCGACCACGAGGCGCAAGCGTTCGGCCTGGCCACGCCGCTGGGCATCAATTCCACCACGGGCGTGGCAGGACTGGCCCTGGGCGGCGGCTTTGGCTGGCTCAGCCGCACGCTGGGCCTGGCGGCCGACAACCTGCTGGCGGCCGACGTCGTCACGGCCGATGGACAATTCCTGCATGCGAGCGCGACGGAGCATCCCGACCTGTTCTGGGCCTTGCGCGGCGGCGGCGGCAACTTCGGCGTGGTCACGCGCTTCGAGTTCCAGCTGCATCCGGTGGGGCCGCAAGTCACGGCTGGCCTCATCGTGTTTCCTTACGCGCAAGCGAAGGCGGTGCTGACGAAATACCGCGATTTCGTCGACGGCATGCCCGATGAATTGACCGTCTGGGCCGTCTTGCGCAAGGCGCCGCCGCTGCCCTTCCTGCCACCGGAAGTGCACAGCCAGGACGTGCTGGTCCTGCCCGTCTTTTCACCCGTGCAATCTGCCGCCATGCAGGAAGCGATCGAGCGCATCGGCAGCTTCGGCCAGCCGCTGGGCATGCACCTGGGCAGCATGCCGTACACGGCCTGGCAACAGGCGTTCGATGCCCTGCTCACGCCGGGCGCGCGCAATTACTGGAAATCGCACAACTTCACGCAGCTCAGCGACGCGGCCATCGATACTGTCATCCGCCATGCCGGCAAGCTGCCGACGCCGCAATGCGAAATCTTCCTCGGCCTGCTGGGCGCGCAGGCGAGCCGGCCGGCGCCGCAGGATACGGCCTATCCGCACCGCGACGCCCTGTACGTGATGAACGTGCACACGCGCTGGGACGAGCCGGCCGATGACGCACGCTGCATCGCCTGGGCACGCGAGTTTTTCAACGACGCCGCGCCGTATGCGACGGGCAGCGTGTACGTCAATTTCCTGACCGAGGATGAAAGCGGGCGCACGGCCGACGCGTATGGCGTGAACTATCCGCGCCTGGCGCGCATCAAGAAGCAATACGATCCCGCCAACCTGTTCCGCGCCAACCAGAACATCTGTCCGGCCGCCTAGGCTGCCACGGCGCAGCGCCTTGCAATCCCTTGATCCAGGGCAATGCAATGCGCTCGCCGCCCGCTTACAATCGCCGGCTTTGCCCCTCCTCCATGCGCCACGCTCCCGAACTCCTCCTGCCTGCCGGCTCCCTGGCCAAGATGCATGCCGCCTTCGACTTTGGCGCTGACGCCGTCTACGCGGGCCAGCCGCGCTACAGCTTGCGTGTGCGCAATAATGATTTTTCGACCTTGCAAGCCTTGCAGGAGGGAATTGATGGTGCGCATGCGCGCGGCAAGCAATTCTTTGTCGCCAGCAACATCTTCGCCCACAACGCCAAGCTGAAAACGTATTTGCGCGACATGGAACCTGTGATCGCCATGCGTCCGGACGCGCTGATCATGGCCGACCCGGGCCTGATCATGATGGTGCGCGACAAGTGGCCGGAGATTCCCGTGCACCTGTCGGTGCAGGCGAACGCCGTCAACTGGGCCGACGTCAAATTCTGGCACCGCATGGGCTTGACGCGCGTGATCCTGTCGCGCGAATTGTCGCTCGACGAGATCGAGGAAATCCGCCAGCGCTGCCCGGAAATGGAGCTCGAGGTATTCGTCCATGGCGCCCTGTGCATCGCCTATTCGGGGCGCTGCCTGTTGTCCGGTTATTTCAACCACCGCGATCCCAACCAGGGTACGTGCACGAATTCCTGCCGCTGGGATTACAAGGTGAAAAATGCATCCGAAGACGCCAGCGGCGACCTGGGCGGCATGCAGGTAGTGCCGCTGGAATTTCACCATGCGCTGGCCGAAGCCGACAACAACGCGTTTTCCGCCCTGCACCAGCAGCCGCGCCACCCGCTGGCCGACCAGCCATATTTTATTGAAGAAGCCCAGCGTCCGGGCCAGCTGATGCCGATACTCGAGGACGAGCACGGCACCTACATCATGAATTCGAAGGATTTGCGCGCCGTCGAGCACATCGAGCGCCTGGTGAAAATCGGCGTCGATTCGCTGAAGGTCGAAGGCCGCACCAAGTCGCTGTACTACGCGGCGCGTACGGCGCAAGTCTACCGCCAGGCCATCGATGACGCCGTGGCGGGCCGCCCCTTCGATATTGGTCTCTTAGGTCAGCTGCAAGGCCTGGCCAACCGCGGCTACACGGATGGTTTCTACCAGCGCCACCACACGCAGACGCACCAGAACTACATGCGCGGCGCGTCGGAAGCGGACCGCAGCCAGTATGTGGGCGACGTGCTGGGCGTGACGGACGGCTGGGCCAGGGTGGAAGTGAAAAACCGCTTCGCCGTGGGCGACCGCATCGAGGCCGTGCATCCGGGTGGCAACCGCGATTTCACTATTGCCCGCATGCTCGGCGATGACGGCAGCGAGATCCAGGTGGCGCCCGGCAGCGGCCACTTCGTGCGCATTGAACTCGACGGGGCCCTCGACAAGGCCTTGCTGGCGCGCTATTTGTAACCGCCAGTCTGCAGCGCGGGGTGAGGAACCAGTATCTAAGTGTTTGATTTGACAAGTAAAAATCCACACATCACCGCCTAAACAATTTGTTTAGGCTTCAACATTGCTATACGATACGGCCACCCTGCGCCCGGGGGCCTTATCGGCACCCGGTGCGTCCCTGACACGTTCACCGGAATCCCCGATGCCACCTGCCACCTCTGCCCTGATCACCAATGACGCCGTCGTCCTCGGCTTGCTCGCCATGACCCTGGGAAGCGTCTTCTGGACCGCTTCCCGCCAAAATGGCTTCTGGAAAAAGTTTTATACCTATATCCCGTCGCTGCTGATGTGCTACCTGATCCCGGCACTGCTCAACACGTTTGGCATCATCGATGGCAACGCTTCCGGCCTGTATGCGGTGGCGCGCGACTACCTGCTGCCCAGCGCGCTGGTCCTTCTGTGCGTGGCCATCGATTTCGGCGGCATCATCCGCCTCGGCCCCAAGGCCATCATCATGTTCTTGACCGGCACCCTGGGCGTCATGCTGGGCGCCCTCGTCTCGTTCGAAGCCTTGCGTTTGATCCACCCGGAAACGGTGGCAGGCGACACGTGGCGCGGCATGACCACCGTGGCCGGCTCGTGGATAGGCGGCGGCGCCAACCAGGCGGCCATGAAGGAAGTGTTTGAAGTGGACGCCACCCTGTTTGGCCAGTTCGTCGCCGTCGACGTGCTGGTGGCCAACGTGTGGACGGCCGTGCTGCTGTTCCTGGCCGGACGCGCGGGCGCCTTCGACCGCTGGACGGGTGCCGATTTGACGGCCATCAATGCGCTCAAGGACAGCATCGAAAGCTACCGCACGCAGCATGCGCGCATCGCCACCCTGACCGACATCATGATCATTCTCGGCGTGGGCCTGGGCGTGACGGGCCTGTCGCACTTCCTGGCCGGCCCCATCATCAGCTGGATCAACACCCTGCCCGCCGCATGGCGCTTGCAGGACTACAGCCTGACGTCGAACTTCTTCTGGATCGTCGTGCTCGCCACCACCTTCGGCTTGCTGCTCAGCTTTACCAAGGCGCGCAGCCTGGAAGGCGCGGGCGCCTCGACCATCGGCTCGGCCATGCTGTACGTGCTGGTGGCAACGATCGGCATGCACATGGACCTGGGCGCCCTGCTCGACAAGCCGTTTTTGTTCCTGCTGGGTCTGATCTGGATCGCCGTGCATGGCGGCCTGATGCTGCTTGTCGCCAAACTGATCCGCGCCCCCCTGTTCTTCATGGCCGTGGGATCGCAGGCGAACATCGGCGGCGCCGCCTCCGCCCCCGTCATCGCCAGCGCCTTCCATCCGGCCCTGGCCCCCGTCGGCGTGCTGCTGGCCGTGCTTGGCTATGCGCTGGGCACCTACGGCGCCTACATCACGGGGCTGATTCTGCGCAGCATGGCGGGGTGATGACGATCCTGGCTTGACCAGGCGATCCGCAACAACAACGCCAGCCTTCGGGCTGGCGTTGTCGTTTACCACTCGCATCGGTCGCAACGTCCTCAAAAATCCCCACAATGTAGCAGAAACCCCTCAAAACCAAATTTCCGCACCATTTTCGTGCAAAATCTGCGATGATAGTTGCCCAAATAACCGATTACCTCCATGGAATTCTGATGAAATACGCATCTGCTCACGAGTATGTCCAGCATGTCGCCGCACGCAATCCAGGTCAACCCGAGTTTCTGCAAGCCGTCACCGAAGTCATGGAGAGCTTGTGGCCATTCCTGGAACAGCACCCGAAATACGCGGAACAAGGCTTGCTGGAACGCTTGATCGAGCCGGAGCGCGTGGTGATGTTCCGCGTGTCGTGGGTCGATGACCACGGGCAAGTACAAGTCAATCGCGGCTACCGCATCCAGCACAGCATGGCCATCGGGCCGTACAAGGGCGGCATCCGCTTCCACCCTTCCGTCACCTTGTCCGTGCTGAAATTCCTCGCCTTCGAACAGACGTTCAAGAATGCCCTGACCACCTTGCCGATGGGCGGCGGCAAGGGCGGCGCCGATTTCGATCCGAAGGGCAAGAGCCCGGGCGAAGTGATGCGCTTCTGCCAGGCCTTCGTGAGCGAACTGTTCCGCCATGTGGGTTCGGACACGGACGTGCCGGCCGGCGACATCGGCGTGGGCGGGCGCGAAGTGGGCTATATGGCCGGCATGATGAAAAAGCTCAGCAACCGTGCCGACTGCGTATTCACGGGCAAGGGCGCCAGCTTCGGCGGCTCGCTGATGCGTCCGGAAGCGACGGGCTACGGCACCGTGTATTTCGCGCAGGAAATGCTGAAAACCCGGGGCCGCTCGTTCGAAGGCATGCGCGTGTCCGTGTCCGGCTCGGGCAACGTGGCGCAATACGCGGTCGAGAAAGCCATGGCCATGGGCGCGAAAGTCATCACCGTCTCCGATTCGAGCGGCACCGTCATCGACGAGGAAGGTTTCACGCCGGAAAAGCTGGCCATCCTGATGGAGATCAAGAACCATCTGTATGGCAGGGTCAGCGATTACGCCGCGCGCACGGGCGTGCGCTTCGAAGCAGGCGTATCGCCATGGCATGTGCCGGTCGACATCGCCCTGCCCTGCGCCACGCAAAATGAACTGAACATCGACGATGCACGCACCTTGATCGCCAATGGCGTGCAGTGCGTGGCCGAAGGCGCCAACATGCCCACCACCATCGAGGCCGCCAAGGCCTTCGAAGCGGCCGGCGTGCTGTACGCGCCGGGCAAGGCCAGCAATGCGGGCGGCGTGGCGACGTCCGGCCTGGAAATGAGCCAGAACGCGGCCCGCATATCGTGGCCGCGCGAAGAAGTCGATGCGCGTTTGCTGCAGATCATGCAAGGCATCCACGCCGCGTGCAAGCAGTACGGCACGCGCGCCGACGGCACGGTCAGCTATGTGGATGGCGCCAATATCGCCGGCTTCGTCAAAGTGGCCGATGCGATGCTGGCGCAAGGGGTCATTTAACCCAATGACAACATCTGGGGTCGGCCCCCCAGGGTCCGACCCCGGCCCTTGCGTTTGGGGTTAACGCATTTCAGGTTTCATCAGACTCTTGCGGCTGATGGTCCTGCCCGACACCATGAACTCGCCATTGCCACGATAGTGCAGGGTTTCGGGCAGCTTGGGCGACGTGGCCACGTGGGCTTTCACGCACTCGAAAATGAAGAAACCGCCTTTCGGGTTGCCCGACACCTGGGCCAGCTTGCATTCGAAGTTGGCGTAGCACTCGGCGATCAGGGGCGCGCCCACCTGCTCGGCCGGCTGCGGTGTCAGGCCGAAGGCCGTGAACTTGTCCGTATCTTCGCCGCTGCAATTGCCGATGGCCACCACCTGGTCGACCATATCGGCAGTGGGCAGGTTGATCACGCACTCCATGCTGCGCTTGATCATTTCATAGCTGTGGTTCGCGTCGGAAATGAAGCAGCCCAGCAAGGATGGCGTAAATTCCATCAGCATGTGCCAGGCCATGGTCATGACGTCGCTTTCCCCCTTCCACGTTGAACTGACGAGCACCACGGGCCCCGGTTCAAGGAAGCGCCGGATGTCGGCGACGGGATAATCTTCTTTGTGGTAATTTTTCATGCAGTCTCCAGGACGCGGTACGCCATAGCATAGCCCAATGGCGCCTTGCCGGGCGCGCGGCTGCCCGATAGCAACCGTATCATCCGCGCCGCGATTTGTGCAGTTCATCGCAAATTTCTCCCCAATGGAGATGTTGCACAATAGAATACACTGATCAACTACTCAAGGAAACCGCCATGCGCCCTCTGTTCCTGTTGTCAGTCCTGTCCCTTGCCTGCCTCTCCACGCTCGCCCATGCCGACGAGCAAACCCGCACGGTCGGCGCCTTCAACGCCATCGACATCCGCGGCCCCATCAGCATCGAAGTCGAATCGGGCAAGGAGCAAAGCCTGCTGCTGCGCGGCGACCAGAAATTCCTCAGCGGCGTGATCACGGAAGTGGTCGATGGCGAGCTGAAAATTTCCATGAAGGACAAGGACATCAAGAAGACGGATGGCGACCCGCGGGTGATCATCACCATGCCCACCTTGCGCAAGCTGATCGCGGAAGGCGCGGGAGAAAAGATATTGACCAAGCTCAATGGTCCACGAGTCGACATCAGCTACAAGGGCGCGGGCCGCCTGGCTGCCGATGGACAAGTCGACTGGCTGCGCCTGAAGGCGCAAGGCGTGGGTGAAGTCGATACGAAAGCCTTGTTGGCGAAAAACGTCGACGTCAATTTCGACGGCATCGGTTCCGTCAAGGTGTATTCCTCGGGTGAACTGAACGCCGTGGTGCGCGGCATGGGCGAACTGATCTATTACGGCAAGCCGAAGATCGTGCACAAGTCGATCGCCGGCATCGGCAGCGTCAACGCCGCCAAATAAGATTTCCTAAAATAACAAGGCCATCAGGCCACTGGAGACCGCATGACCGCAACACATGACACGCAAGCACCGCTGGTGCTGCGCGAGGACGAGGGTGGCCTGGTCACCCTGCGCCTGAACCGTCCCCTGCAATTCAATGCCCTGTCGGAAGCCATGCTGGCCGCGCTGCAGGCTGAACTCGACTTCATCGCCGGGCAGCCGCACGTGCGCTGCGTGGTGCTGGCCGCCGAAGGCAAGGCGTTTTGCGCAGGCCACGATTTGCGCCAGATGCAGGCGACGCGCCAGCTTGCGTATTACCAAACCCTGTTCGCGCAATGCTCGCGCGTGATGCAAGCCATTCAAACCTTGCCCGTGCCCGTGATTGCCCGCGTGCACGGCATCGCCACGGCGGCCGGCTGCCAATTGGTCGCCAGCTGCGACCTGGCCGTGGCGGGAGCGTCCGCCCGCTTTGCCGTGTCCGGCATCAACGTGGGCCTGTTCTGCGCCACGCCATCCGTGGCCCTGTCGCGCAATGTCTCGCCCAAGCGGGCCTTCGACATGCTGGTGACGGGCCGCTTCATCGATGCCGACACGGCCGCCAACTGGGGCCTGATCAACGAAACGGTGGCCGACACAGCGCTCGACGACGCCGTGGCGCGCCTGGCGCAGCAGATCATGGCGAAAAGCCCGACGGCCATCCGCTACGGCAAGCAAATGTTTTACCAACAGCGCCAGCTGCCGCTGGACGACGCGTATGCGTACGCGGGCGACGTGATGGCGCGCAACATGATGGAAGAGGATGCGGACGAAGGCGTCACCGCCTTTTTGGAGAAACGGCCGCCCGGCTGGGCGGCCGCCAAGTAGCTTAACGCTCCTGCTTCATCTGCTGCTGCACGGAAAGACTCAAGGTACCGAGGTCCTCCTTGCCCAGCAGCGGCAATTGCGCCAGCAGCTGCATCAGGGCGGAACTGCCCGTCACGTCCAGCTCGGACGACTGCACCAGCACCGTGCCGGCGCCCGTGAAGTCGATCTGTTTTTCCTCGCCCGACAAACTGAAACCGGTAAGCGCGCCGGCGGCCGAGGCCCAGCCCTGCACGTGGGCGTAATCGTAGTGATACGAGGGGCTGGGGCAATCGGCCCAGCCCAGCACGGCCTGTTCATCCACGCGGCACGGCAGTTCCAGGAAATGCACGGGGCCGTTCGACGAGGCGATCACCTTGCCCGTGCCGATCATGGTCAGATAGCCGGGCAAGGTCGATTCTTGGCAAATCACGTCCTTCGTAAAACCCAGCAGGTTTTTCGCGCGGATGGTCATGTTGGCGTTGTCCAGGTCGTAGCACGCCAGATCATTGCCGTTGTCGCCCAGGATCAGTTGGCCCTGCCCTTGCGCCACGACAAAGTGGTGGATGTATTTCGGTGCATTGAAGGCATTGCGCACGATCAGGTCGAGCACGCTGCTGCCCATGGCTTCGAAGCGCAGCTCGCCATAGAAGGCGATCATCTTGCCCTTGCGAATGAAGATCTGTTCCTTGACGTCGATGACATACGAAAAACGGTTCAGGTTATCGTTCTTCGGCAAGGTATCGGGATTGTAAATCGTCATGGCTTACCTTTCGCTCGCTTGGATATAGACCGTGCCCTGGCCCGTGAACTTCACCTGGTACGATTCGCCGGACGCCTGGCCGACGAAGGTTTTCCAGTTCAGGTCCGTAACGATGGTCGAGCTCAGCTGCCCCGTATGGCCGATATACGCTTGCGGGTCGACAAACACGGGCACGTCCGGCGTGACGGGCAAGCCGATGGCGTTGCCGTCGGACAGGATCGCCACTTCACCCGTGCCTTGCAAGGTGGTGGTAAACAAGCCCTGGCCGGAGGCCATGCCGCGCACCACGCCCTGCACGCCGCCCTGGTTGCCGAGGAACATGGTGCCGGCCGTCAGGCGCGCATCGAAGGCCAGCAGGGAATCGCTTTCCACATAAAACGTTTCGCCGCGCACGGGCACGATGGTGACGAACAGGCCGCCCTGGGCGTAAAACACGCTGCCCGTGCCACGCGCCGACATCATGGCGTAGCCTTCATTCGTGACGGCGCGCATGGCCAGGCTTTGCACGCCCTGGCCGGCCAGGAAGGAGCGGCTGAACGCCACGTCGCCCTGATACGACACCATGGCGCCCTTGCGCGCGAACACTTCTTCATTGCCGAGTTTGACCTCAAGCATCTTTTCATTGATCTGCTGATAGACAGGCATCGCGGGTCCTCGCTGACTTAACGTTCGGCGGGCTGGATGAACACCACGCCCTGGCCTGTGAATTTGTGCTGGTACGATTCGCCCGAGCTCTGGCCGATCATCGTGCGCCAGTTGACATCAAAAACGAATTCCTGGCGGATGTCGCCCTTGAAGCCGACGAAGGCGTCCGGGTCCACGCGCAACGGATGCGCCGGCGTCACTTCCAGCATGATCAGGTTGCCGCGCGAAATGACGGCCAGGTTGCCGTTGCCTTCCACGGTGGTGGAAAACAGGCCCTGGCCGGAACTGGCGCCGCGCAAACCCGCAAAGCTGGTGCCCGTCTTCAGGCTCGTGTCGTAGGCCAGCAGGCTGCTGCTTTCGATGGTCAGCTTTTCGCCGGCCAGCGCCATGACGGTGATCTCGGCCGCATTCTGCGCGAAAAACACGGTGCCCGTGCCGGCGGCCTGCATCACCTGCATGCCTTCGTTCGTCACCTTGCGCTTGAGCGCGCCAAAGATGCCCTCGCCACCGAGCAGGGACTTTTCAAATTTGATGGCGCCCGTATAGGCGACCATGGCGCCGGCAATCGCCAGCACTTTTTCATCCTGCAGGCGCACTTCCAGCAGGCGGTCGGTATTGGTGCGGAAACTGGTCACGCGCGACTCCCCAAGAATGCCAGGGCACAAAGCCATGGCTATCCGACAAGATACCGGTGGCTTTGCCGGCGCGCAAGCGCTATTCCTGGCGAACGGGGGTTCCCATAAAAAAAGGCGTGCCCGGAGGCACGCCTTGCGTTCACACAATGAACGGTTTATTCCGCCAGCACCGGCCTGGCGCCGCGCGCATTCTGGAACAGCGGCACGGGATCATTGGTATTGACCTCGACCACCGTCACGCCCTGCACCACGCCAGCCACCTGGTAGCCGACGGCGCCCAGGTGGCGCTTGCCTTCGGCCAGGTTGGACCAGCTCAGGGAGACAGATGCGGTGCCGCCCGTGTAGGCCGTGCCCGGCATCAGCGCCTTGAAGCTGCCGTTGTTCAAGCCCGGCGCCAGCACCCACGACGACAAGGTGTAGTCTGCCTGGCCGTTTTGCGGCGCAAAACCGATCACGCACACCTTGTAGGTGCCGGCGGCAGGCAGGCGCAGTTCCACCTGCTCATTCGAACTCTCATTGCCGCTGCTGCCGACCAGCACATTGGCGGCGTTGTAGACCTCCATGTCCATGTCGGTATTCGCGCCGCCCGTCGTTTCCGCATCGTAGGTGGCAAAGCGCGCCGCCAGGGTGCCGGCCGGGATCACCACGTTGTGCACGTTCACACCCGTGGCGCCGCCCGCCTTGCAGGCAGCCGATGCGGCAGCGCCTGTCGCCGCCTGGCCGATCGTGCGCGTCTGGCGCACGGCTTCGACGAGACCCGACTTGACGCCGACCAGCGCGCCCGTGAAGCCCGTGCCCAGGGTCAGCACCTTGCTGCCCGTGGCCGCTTCGCTGCTGACCAGCGGAATGGCGGCCAGCGAGGTGCCGCGCGCCGTCAGCGGGCTGCGCACGGTGTGCGTGCCATCCGTCCAGCTCAGGGCGCCGTAGGTCCAGGTATTGGCCGGCGCAGTGGTGCGCGTCAGCTTGACCTGGTACTGGCCCTTGGCGCCCGGCGCAAGGTTCAGGCTGGTAGGCGTCACCGCCACCGTATAGCCGGGCAGGCTGGCCGAGACGTTGTAGACGGCGCTGCTGGCGCCCACGTTGGTCACCGTGCGCGTCAGCGTTTGCGTGCCCAGCACGTTGGCCGCCGTCAGCGACGCCAGGTTCAGGTTATAGGCCGTGATGGTACCGATGGCCTGGCACGTGGCGGCGCTGTAGACCTTCAGGTTCAGGCCGCACAGGAAGCGCGCATAGTCGATTTCCGACATGTCGTACACGAGGCCAGGATCGGCCGCGCTGTTCGGCGCAATGTGGCCGGCGCCCTGGCCCCATGGCAGCTGGCCCGAGGTCTTCGCCGTGGCATCCCACGACACGGAACCGTTCAAGCCATCCGAATAGGTGCTGAAGGCCGTCGTCATCAGCGCCGACTTGATGGCTGCGGGCGACCAGTCGGGATGCTGCTGCTTGAGCAGCGCCGCCACGCCAGCCACGTGCGGACTGGCCATCGAAGTGCCGGAATAGAAATCCCACTCGGCCGCCGGCGCCACGCCGCCCGCCGCCACGGCATCGCGCTGCGCCTGCGTCAGGTCGGCCGTCACGCCGGCCAGCACGTTGGTGCCGGGCGCCGAGAGATCCGGTTTCAGGATGTTCGCATTGGCCACGTTCGGCCCGCGCGAGGAGCGGTCGCTGACGATCGGCGCCTGCACCGTGGTGTCGGGGATCGTATGGACTTCACCCAGCGCCGCCGTGCCATCGGGCGTCGCCGCCATGAAGGCCTTCAGCGCGTCGCCCTGCGCCTGCGCCAGGTGCACGGTCGACAGCACGTGCGCCTGGTTGATGATGGTGTTGGCGCCGCCGGCCACGTTGGCGATGATCACGCCCGCCGCGCCGGCCGTCTTTGCATTCGCGCTCTTGTTGACCAGCACGTTGCCGCCACGGTCGCACACGAGTATCTTGCCGGCCACTTTCGCCGGATCCAGATACGCCGAAGTGGCATCGGCCGCGCCGAAGCAGCGCAGCAGATTGACGTCCGTCGGCAGCACGCCGGCCAGGCCCGCGTCGCGCGAGCGGATCAGCGGCAGCGCCGGCGTCTTCGCATTGCTCGACGCGCCTTCCAGCTTGGTGCCGTTGCTGAGGATGACATTGCCCGCGTACAGGCGGTTGTGGGTGGAATTGGCCACGGTTGCCAGCCACGGGCTGATGTGCGACACGGGCGCCGGCACGTCCGGTGCGGGGGTGGCCGGGCCGGAATTACCGCCCGACGTGGCAACGAATACACCGGCTGCCGCCGCGCCGAGGAAGGCGACTTCCGTCGGTTCGTCGAAGGCGCCGCCGCCCGCGTTCGGGCCAATGGAGAAGTTGATGACGTTGACGCCATCCTTGACCGCCTGGTCGATGGCGGCCACGCTGTCGGCCGTGGCGCAACCGTTGCGGCCCGTCGATGCGGCCGTCCAGCACACTTTATAGGCGGCGATGCGGGCGCGCGGCGCCATGCCCGATGCCTTGCCCAGCGACACGCCGTTCGAGGTGGCCAGGGCGCCATTGTTGCCGCCGGCCGTGGAGGCCGTATGCGTGCCATGGCCGCCGTGTCCCGTCAGGCCGGCGACGGAATCGCGCGGCGACAAAAATTCCGTCCAGTGCAGCGCCGACGTGGCGGCGCGGTAGTAGCGTGCACCGATCAGCTTGTTGTTGCAATTCTCGGCGGAGAAACCTTCGCCCGTCTGGCAAGTGCCCTGCCAGCTGGCCGGTGGCGCGCCGTACACGACATTGTTGCCGCTGTGGCTAGGTACGCCATTCTCGTCCAGGCGGTCGGCAAAGGCCGTGTTTTCCGGCCAGATGCCGCTGTCGACGATGCCGATGATGATGTCTTCACCCGCGTGCGCCTTGCCGCCCAGCTGCTCCCAGATGCCGCCCGGCTTGTCCAGGCCCAGGAAGCTGGGCGTGTAGCTGGTGTCGAGCTGCAGGATGGAGTCGGCGCTGATGCTGGCCACGCCGCTGTTTTTCTTCAGGGCCCGCACTTCATCGTCCGTCAGCAAGGCGGAAAAGCCGTTGAAGACGACGCTGTACTGGTGCGTGATTTCAGCCGCGCTGACGGTGCCGGCCACGGCGGCCTGCTTGGTGTCGAGGTAGTTCAAATAGGCCTGCACATCGGCGGCGCCCACGTTGATGCGCGCGCCCGGGGGCGGCTTGGTGGCGGCCAGGCCGTCGACCTGGCCCGTGTAGGTGGCGGCCGGCTTGTCGACCAATTGCACGATGTAGGAGCGGCGTTCCTGCGCCTGCGCCGCTTGCGCCAGGCTGGCGGCCAGCAGGAGGATACCGAGTGAAACGGGACGTAATTTCATCTCACGCTCCTTGTACGGTGAACGCTGCGAACTTGCCGGTGCGGCGGCGCGACAGCATGCCGATGGCGCCCAGGCCGACCAGCATCAGCATGTAGGTCGACGGTTCCGGCACGGCGCTGATGTTGATATTGTCGAGCGCAAACTGGCCCTGATTAAAGGCGGGGAAATCGATGGAATTGCTGCACGCGCCAGTGTCATTGAAAATGCACGCGTTGAAGGTCAGGCCCGTAAACGCGTAGTTGCTGAAGCCGCCCAGCAGGGAAGCGCCCTGGAAATGGTAATTGCCATCGCCGCCCTGGCCTGGGAACGCCAGCGAGGTACTGATCACCTGGCCGTTGCTCAGGGTGCCGCTCAGCTGCAACTGGCCCCAATTCATGTTGGGCAAGCCGGATACGGGCGCGATGAAGGAATAATCGAAACCGGCCAGACTGAACGCCTGGCGGTCGGCACGCGAAAAATTCACGCCGCCATCGTTGAGGATGGCCAGGTAATTGCCGGTGGCGCCCTGCGGGCAGGCGGCGATATCGCACGACGAGCCCACGCGGCCATCGAGGATGGCGCCCACGCCGCTGACGCCGCCGCCGGCCGCCGTGGTCGGATCGGCCAGGAACAGCAGGTTGTAGCTCGACGTATTGAGCGTCTGGCCGCTGGCATACACGTCGGGGCGCAAGTTATCGAAGGTCAGGACATCGGCCATGGCCGGCGCCGAGGCCAGCACGGACAAGGTGGCCAGCGCGGCCAGGATGGTGGCGCGACCGCGGGTAGCGGGCGGATTGGCGGTGGCGGGCGATACCCGCGCATGTGATGAACGATTCATTCTATTCCCTTGTTTGTTGTGGATAGATAGGTCGGCAGGTCTGGCGCCCGCTTTCAGCTTTTTCACAAAAGTGTCAACAAATATAGCAAATCGCATAAAACAAATAACATATTTTTAATATCATTTATTTATTTTTTATCTAGCTCCGCGAAACTTTGTTTTGTTTTATCTATGAAAGCTTGAGCAATCTCAACGTTACATTGGAACAACAATGCTGCGCACTGCAGACGTGCGCGCCAGCGTGCCGGCCCGACTTCAGATAAGCTCGAAAACCGCGCCTGCCGCACCATCATCTTCCCGTCACATCGCGGTACACCTGTTCCATCCTGGAACACTTGTCTCTCCCCGCCACGCGCCCGGCCACAGCCCCAGCACCGATGGCATGAAGCTTGCACAACAAAGAGATCGACCGTGCTCAGGGAGCAGCATCATGGAACACTACCAACTGGCCGGCAGCGGCCGCTCAGGCACGCTGCCGGCCCGGCGCATCATCGCGTGCGGCACGCTGGCGCTGGCTTTTTTCCTGCTGGCCGCCAGGCTGGACCTGGCCGAACGGCTGACGCGCGCGCTCTGGCGCCAGGAACACTGGCAACTCGATGAACTGGTCCTGAGCCTGTTGCTGCTGGTGCTGGCGCTGGCCGGCTTTGCCGTGCGGCGCGGACGCCAGGTGGCGCTGCTGCTGGCGCAAAACCGCGCCCTCACGCAGCGCCTGCTGCGCGCGCAGGAAGAGGAACGCTGCGCGCTGGCGCGCGAGCTGCACGATGAAGTGGGACAAGACTGCACGGCCATCCGCGCCGCCGCCAGCTACATCCTGCGCGCGCGCGATGGCGACCAGGCCAACGTGCAGGCCTGCGCCGCCAGCATCGCCCGCTCCTCGGAAGCGCTGCATGCGATGGTGCGCACCATGCTGCGCCGGCTGCGCCCGCCCGTGCTCGACAGCCTGGGATTGGCGCCGGCCCTGCAGGCGCTGTGCGACAGCTGGGCCCAGCAGCACGGCATCGCCTGCCATTTCGCGGCGCACGCCATCCCCGCCGGCCTCGACGACAGCACCGCCACCGCCATCTACCGCCTGGTGCAGGAAGGCTTGACGAACGTGGCGCGCCACGCGGGCGCCGACCAGGCCACGGTGGAATTGCGCGCCGATGCGCGCGGCGTGCTGCACCTGGCCATCGAAGACAATGGCCGGGGCTTGCGCCAGGACATGCAGAAGGCATCCGGTTACGGCATGCTGGGCATGCGCGAGCGCGTGGCCGGCTTGCGCGGCCATATCCGCTGGATCAGCGCGCTGGGCAAGGGCTTGCGCATCGAAGTGGCCCTGGCGGCACGGTGCGCGGCATGAGCGCCATGCACGGCGGCATACGGCCGATCCGCGTGATGCTGGTGGACGACCACCCGGTGGTGCGCACGGGCTACCGCCGCCTGCTGGAACAGGGCGGCGACATCGCCGTCGTGGCCGAGGCGGGCAATGGCGAGACGGCGTATGCCTTGCACCTGGAGCAGGCGCCCGACGTCTGCGTGACGGATTTGTCCATGCCCGGCATCGGCGGCCTGGAATTGCTGCGCAAGCTGCTCGCCCGCGATGCCGCCGCCCGCGTGCTGGTGTTTACCATGCACGACACGCCGCAGTTGATCGCGCGCGCGCTCGATGGCGGCGCCTGCGGCTTCGTCAGCAAGCAGGCCGACCCGGAACACCTGGTCGACGCCGTGCGCGCCGCCCACGCGGGCCGGCGCTACCTGGACCCGCACAGCGCACCGGGCGTGCTGCAAGGCACGGCCCGCATGGAAGCGCAGCGCTTGAGCAGCCTGAGCCAGCGCGAATTCGAAATCTTCCGCCTGCTGGCCGAAGGCCGCAGCGCCGCCGACTGCGCCCGCCTGCTGCACGTAAGCAGCAAGACGGTGGCCAACCACCAGACCTGCATCAAGGAAAAGCTCGACGTGCCCGGCCCCGCCGCCCTTGTCCATCTTGCGCTGCGCAATGGTGTCATTGAGCATATCCACCCTTAAAACGCGTAGCGCAGGCCCACGTTCACGCTGCGCGGCGCGCCGGCCGCATAAAACGTGGCATTGACCATCGGATATTCGCCGTTCACGGCGGGCAGCGGCCGGGCACTGAAATTGCCGCTGGCATCGAAACCCGTCGCGCCCAGCTGGGCCGCTGTCGCATATTTCCGATCGAACAGATTATTCACCTGGGCGAACACGCTGAGCCGGGGCGTCAGCTGGTACTTGCCGTTCAGCTCGACCACGGCATAGCCGCCGCTCTTGCCCGCGCCCAGGTAGGCTGGCCCGCCCGCCTGGTGCTGGTTGTTTTCATTGCCGCGCGCATACGCGCTGGAGACGGCCGTCATGGCCAGGCCCACCGTCCAGTCGCGCCCTCCCTGGACATCCACGTGCGCCTTCAGGATATGCCTCGGTGTCAGGGGAATCCGGTTGCCCGGCGCGATGACGATATTGCCTTCCAGGCCGGGCGCCTCCGCGTCGCTGCTGCTGTTGGCGCTGCCGTTGACGGTTTCCCGGCTTTGGTAGGTCGCCTGCAGCCACGTGTAGTTGACGCCGAAGTCCAGCGCGCCCGCCTTGCCGTCGACCGCCAGCTCCACGCCCTGGTGGCGCGTCTTGCCGAAATTCTTGAAATAGCCGAAACCGGCCTGGTTGTCGGCGACGAACAGGATATCGTCATGGTTTTCCGCGCGGAACACGCCCGCACTCCAGCGGGCCACGTCGCGCCACTGGCCGCGTACGCCCGCCTCCCACGTCTTCGTCACCACCTGCTTTAGTGGTGGGTCGCCGGCCATGGCGTTGGGCAGGCGGCATGGGTTTTCCGGGTCGGCGCAACCGAGTTCGATGGCCGTCGGCGTGCGACTGCCTTCGTTGTAGCCGAAATACGCGCCGATACCTCCGGCCGGCGCATAGGCGAGGCCGATGGCGGGATTGAAGCGGCTGAAACGATGGTCGCCATCGAGCGAGCCGCTGCCGCCACCGGGCGTGATGGCATCGCGGTTGCGCACCGTGCTGCGGTTGTAACGGCCGGAGATGGTCAGGGTCAGGTCTTGATTGAACGCCATGCTGTCGCTCGCATACACGCTCCACGTGCGCATGCGCCCGCTCAAGTCGACCCGGTTGTCGACCGGCGTGCCATCGTCATCGATCTGCGTGCCATCGGCAAAGAAATCCACGGGCGTGATGCTGCGGTCGGGATTCAGATAGCCAAACTGGCTCGTCTGGCGGAAGGTGGCGTGGCTCGTGTCGTAGGCGGCGCCGGCCGTGACGGCATGGCGTGCTCCCGCCACGTCGGCCAGGGCGGTGACCTGGCCGGAAAACCCATAGTTTTCCTGCCGCGTATGGCTGCGGTTGAGCATGCCATTGCACTTTTCGGCCGGCTCATCGTTCAGCAGCACGTTGGCGATGCAGCGCCATTTGGGGAATGGCGTGTTGAATGCATTCGCCCCGCTGGCGGGAAAGCCCGTGTAGCCGGCCGCCGCCAGGGCCGCACGCTCGGCCGCGCCGGGCTGGTAGACGGACTGGTCGAGCGACTCATCGTTCAGGTCGCCGTTAAACGTGTGCGTGTCGATCTTGCGGTAGTACACATTGCCGGACAAGAGCAAACCAACGCCGGCCTGGTGCTTGCCCGTCAGGTTCAGCAGGGTCGATTTGTTTTGCGTCAAATCCGGCTTGGTGTAGACGCTGCGGTAGTCGCGCGCCAGCAGGCGCTGTTCCTGCAAGCCGTTGCCCGTCAGCGCATTGTCCGCGTGGGCCACAGTGACGGCGATGTCCGTGCGCGCATCGCTCCAGCCCAGCTTGCCAAACGCCTGGCGCACGTCGGACGGCGAATCGTCGCGCCAGCCCGCCTCCTTGAAGCGGTTGCCCGTCACATACCAGTGCCAGCCCTGCGCATTGCTGCCGCCATGCTCGACCTCGACGCCGCGCCGTTTATCGGAACCCAGGCGCGCCTCGATGGCGGTACCGGGGTGGCTGCGCCCATCCTTGGTCTGCAGGGCCAGCGCGCCGCCCAGGGTATTCAAGCCGAACAGGGGATTCGAGCCCGGCATCAGGGTCAGCGATGCGATGGCCATGCGCGGGATCAAGTCCCAGCTGACGACGTCGCCAAACGGCTGGTTCAGGCGCATGCCATCCAGATACACGGAGAGTCCCTGCGGCGTGCCCAGCAGGGGCGAAGCCGTGTAGCCGCGGTAGCTGACGTCGGGCTGGAACGGGTTGTTCTGCACCTCGTTGACAACCACGCTACCCAGGTTGCGGCGCAGGAAAGCGGAAATATCGAGCGCGCCGCTGCGGGCGATCTGCTGCGCGCTGGCCGTCTGCACGGGCGCGGCCAAGGCATCGCGCGGCTGCTCCACGGTGGGCAGCGGCATGCTGCCCGTGATGATGACGGTGGGCAAGTCACCCGAAGTGGCCAGGCTCGCGGCCAGGCTGGCGTCAGCGGCAAGGTCGGCGGCCTGCGCCTGGCACAGCGCCATGGCAGCGGCGGCCAATAAAGTCAGTTTCATGCGTATCCCCAGTTTTATCGTGGTTTTTATTGCGTCCAGTATCGGACAGCCACAGGGGATGGACTAGGGAAAAACTCCCGCCGTGCGGGGGAACTAGCGTTGCAAGGGCAGGTAACTCTGTTTGAGCTGGCGCAGCACGAAACTCGATTTGCTGTGGCGGATGCCGGGAATTTTATACAGGCGCTCGCGCAGCAGGCGTTCGTAGTCGCGCGTGTCGCTGACCGCGATGCGCAGGTAGTAATCGTAGTCGCCGGAGACGAGAAACGCTTCCAGCACTTCCGGGATCATGGCCAGCGCGTGGCCGAATTCGAACAGGGCCTGGTCGGAATGGTCGTCCAGCGTGACTTGCACGATGACGGTGTCGGCCAGCCCCACCTTGGCCGCGTTGACGTTCACCGTATAGCCTTCGATGACGCCATCGTCTTCCATGCGCTTGATGCGGGCCCAGCATGGCGACGAGGTCAGGCCCACCTTGGCGCTCAACTCGTGCAAGCTGATGCGGGCATCCTGTTGCAGGGCCGTCAGGATGGCGAGGTCGAATTTATCCAGCTTCATTCTGTCATCTCCATATTTCACAGCAAATTTTGCTGAAGATTGCATTCTATACGAGAAAACAAGCAGCCTTTTCTGTCGGGGCAAGCAGAAAATAGACACATGAAACCCGATCCCGCTCCCCTCCTCGCTCCCGCCACCGATACTGCGCCGCGCAACGGCGCCAGCGTCCTGATCGACACCCTGCTGGCCCTGGGCGTCGACACTGTCTTCGGCTACCCGGGCGGCGCCGTGCTGCCCCTGTACGATGCGCTGCACGCGCAGCCGCGCTTGCGCCACGTGCTGGTGCGCCACGAACAGGCAGCCGTGCATGCGGCCGAAGGTTATGCGCGCAGCACGGGCCGGCCCGGCGTCGTCTTCGTCACGTCCGGCCCCGGCATGAGCAACACCACCACGGGCCTGCTCGACGCCCTGTGCGATTCGATTCCCCTCATCTGCATCAGCGGCCAGGTGGCCACCACCAGCATCGGCACGAACGCCTTCCAGGAATGCGACGCGCTGGGCATTTCGCGCCCCGTCACCAAGTGGAACCGGCAAATCCGCGCGGCTGACGAGACGGCTGGCGTGGTGCAGGAAGCGTACGCGCAGGCCACGCAGGGCCGGCCCGGTCCCGTGCTGATCGATTTTCCCAAGGATATGCAGTTGGCGCGGGTCGCGGCCGGCACGCCGCGGCCGTCCGTCGCCGCCGTCCCTGCCCCCCTGCCCGGCGCGGCTGATATCGAGCAAGCCGCCAGCCTGATCGCCGGCGCGCGCCAGCCCGTATTCTATGGCGGCGGCGGGCTTATCAATTCCGGCCTGGATGCCTGCGCCGCGTTCGGCCAGCTGGTGAAACTGGCGGCCGCGCCGTGCACCTTGACCCTGCTGGGCCTGGGCGCCTTTCCCGCCTCGCACCCGGCCTTCCTCGGCATGCTGGGCATGCACGGCACGCTGGAAGCCAACCTGGCCATGCATCATGCGGATTTGATCGTCTGCGTCGGCGCCCGCTTCGACGACCGGGTCACGGGGCGGCTCGATGCCTTTTGTCCCGGCGCGAAAATCATCCACATCGATATCGACCCGGCGTCGATCGGCAAGGTGGTGCGCGCCGACGTGGCCCTGCGCGGCGATTGCGCACCCGTGCTCGCGGCATTGCTGGCGCAGCTGCGCGGCCGCCTGCTGGCCGACCGCCAGCCGTGGTGGCAACGCATCGACGGCTGGCGCGCGCAGGCTTCGCTGGCATTCAACGATACGCCTGACGTCATCGCGCCGCAGGCGCTGATGAGCCGGCTGCAGGCCGCGCTGGAAAGCATGGATGGCAGCGACGCCATCGTCGCCACCGACGTGGGCCAGCACCAGATGTGGGCGGCACAGCACTTGCGCTTCGAGCAGCCGCGCCGCTGGCTCACCTCGGGCGGCGCCGGCACCATGGGCTATGGATTGCCAGCGGCCATCGGCGCGCAGATCGCCCATCCCGGCAAGCGCGTGGTGTGCGTCAGCGGCGATGCGTCGATTCTGATGAATATCCAGGAACTGGCCACGGCCGTGCAGCACCGCCTGCCAGTGAAAGTGGTGTTGTCGAACAATGGCTACATGGGCATGGTGCGCCAGTGGCAGGAACTGCACCACGGCGAGCGCTACAGCCACAGCTACACGGAGGCGCTGCCCGATTTCGTCGCCCTGGCACGCGCGTTCGGCTGGCAGGCACAGACGGTGAGCCGGCGCGAGGAGCTCGACGCGGCGCTGGCGGCCTGCCTGGAATCCAGCGGCCCCTACTTCCTCGACGTGCGCGTGCATGGCGCGGAAAACTGCTTCCCCATGATGGCGCCCGGCGCGGGGCACCATGAAGTAACCCTATCCAAGGGCAAGGTGTACAGCGAGCGGTAGGTCGGATTACGCGAGACCAGGCCTCGCTAATCCGACCTACGCCCTCAATTCCAGATTCTGTAAATCCAGTAACTTTCATCGTCGCGCATGGCCCGCACCAGCTCGGTGGGACTCAAGCCCGTGATTTCGCGCGTCTCGCGGCAGAAATGGGCCTGGTCGGCGTAACCGCCGCTGGCGGCGACGTCGGACCAGGACGCCGTGCCTTGCAGGATGGCGCCGCGTTCGTCGAGAAACAGCTGTTCCGCGCGGCGCATGCGGCGCAAGGTGCGCATGGGCTGGCCGGCCCAGGCCTTGATGCGGCGCTCGACATTGCGCGCGCTGCTGGCCAGGCCCGTCGATGCCGCCTGCACGCCAAGGCGGCGCACCCAGTCCTGCACGGCACCGGCAGGATGGTCGCCGCTCTTGCGCGCCAGCTGCCAGCGCGGCGCGAGAAAATCTTCCACCAGCCTGACGCGGGCCTCGTCGTCCGGCGCCGCCAGCACGGCGTCCGACAGGGCCTGCCAGTCGGCATCGAACAGCGCGTCGAGCGGGCGAAACTGGTCCAGCAAGGCATCCATCGACACGCCCGTCAACGCATGCAGCGCGGCCGGATAAAACATGACGACAAACGAACGCACGGGACCGGGGTTGTAGCTGACCAGCGGATACGATCGGGGCCCGCCGAACAGCGCGGGCGGCATGCGCACGTCCCGCAGCGACAGGCCCGGCGCGGCCGCTTCCACGTCGCCCGCGACGGTCCAGATGATGCTGCACATGGGCGCGGCGGGAAAGCGGTTCAGGCGCTGCACCGGCGGCAGGGGCGCGCAGCCCGTGGTGTCGCGCACGAGGAAGGCGCGTACGCAGGAAGCGAGCGCGGTGCGCGGCGCGATCAAACGGGTCAGGGGCATAGGGGCGGCAGGCATGGCGACGATTGTACCGGCAATTTCTGGCCGCGCACGATGTCGTATTCGTTCAAGACGCGGGCGCGCAAGCGCGCTACAGTCATGCCATCGTTCCCACTGAAACAGGAGCTTGCCATGCCGCCACTCGACCACGCCGCCGCACCCGACATTGCCCGGCCGCTGCGCCAGATCCGCCGCTTGCCGGGGCCCTTCGCCCTGCCCATCGTCGGCAACAGCCTGCAACTCAAGCTCACGCGCATCCACCGCGACGTGGAAGCGTGGGTGCGGCGCTACGGCCCCTACATGCGCGCCTGGTTCGGCCGCACCCTGGTGCTGGTGGTGGCCGACAGCGAGGCCGTCGGCGCCGTGCTGCGCGACCGGCCCGACGGTTTTCGCCGCCCGCTCAGCAGCTCCATCGTGTCCGAGGAAATGGGCGGCATCCCCGGCCTGTTCCTGGCCGAGGGCACGGAGTGGCGCAACCAGCGCCGCATGGTCATGGCCGGCATGGCGCCCGGCGCCATCAAGGCCTATTTCCCCGCGCTGGTGACGGTGGCGCAGCGCTTGCAGCGGCGCTGGCATCTTGCCGCCACGCAAGGCCAGGCGATCGACCTGGACGGCGACCTGAAACGCTACACGGTCGACATCATCGCCGGCCTGGCCTTTGGCACGGAAGTCAACACGCTCGAATCGGGCGAGGACGTAATCCAGCGCCACATGGACGACATCCTGCCCGCCGTGGCGCGGCGCAGCCTGTCCATGTTCCCGTACTGGCGCTATGTCAAGCTGCCCGTCGACCGCCGGCTGGACCGCGACGTAGCGGCCCTTTCCGCCGCCGTGGACGACCTGGTGCAGCAGGCGCGCACGCGCATGGCGCACGACCCGGCGCGCCGCGAACACCCGCCCAACCTGCTCGAAGCCATGATCGCCGCCGCCGACCTGGAAGGCAGCGGCGTGACGGACCGCAACGTGGCCGGCAATGTGCTGACCATGCTGCTGGCCGGTGAAGATACGACGGCCAACACGATTTCCTGGATCATCTACATGTTGCAACGCCATCCGCACACCCTGGCGCGGGCGCGCGAGGAAGTGCGGCGCCTGGCGCCCGACGTGGCGCACTTCACGATCGAGCAGATGGATGGCCTCGACTACCTGGGCGCCTGCGCCAGCGAAGCCATGCGCTTGAAACCGGTGGCGCCCTTCCTGCCCGTCGAAGCGCTGCGCGACACGGTCATCGCCGACATCGCCGTGCCGGCCGGCACCCTCGTGTGGTGCGTGATGCGCAACGACACCGTATCCGATGCGCACTTTCCCGATGCCAGTGCCTTCCAGCCCGAACGCTGGCTGGCCGAAAGCGGCGAGGCGAACAACAAGCGCGCCTCGATGCCGTTCGGCGCCGGCTTGCGCACGTGCCCGGGCCGCTACCTGGCCTTGCTGGAAATCAAGATCGCCATGGCCATGCTGCTGGGCAGCTTCGACATCGCCGGCGTCGACACGCCCGATGGCGGCGAGGCGCAGGAACTGATGGGTTTTGTGATGTCGCCCATCGGCCTGACCATGCGCCTGACGCAGCCGCAGTGATACCATGGGAGAAGTCCCATTCATTCGACCTCCCTCATGACTATCCGCCTGGAATCGCCGCAGCAAGCCGATGTGCAAACCCTGATCGCCGAGCTTGATGCCTATCAACAGACCCTGTACCCGGCCGAGTGCGTCTACTCGCTGGACCTGGCATCCTTGCCGCCAGAGACCCTGCTGTTTGCCGTCGCCCGCGATGCGGCCGGTGCGGCGCGCGCCTGCGGCGCCATCGTCGTCACGCCCGCTTTCGGCGAGGTCAAGCGCATGTACGTGCACCCGGACAGCCGCGGCCTGGGCCTGGCCAAACGCCTGCTGGCCTTGCTGGAAGAACAGGCGCTGGCGCGCGGCTGCCGCTTGCTGACCTTGGAGACGGGCATCCACCAGCCAGAAGCCATCGCCCTGTACGCGCGCCACGGCTACCAGCGGCGCGGACCGTACGGCGACTATCCCGACGATCCGTTCAGTGTCTTCATGGAAAAAACGCTGCAGGTGGCGGCATGAGCGCGCCCACCGACAGCTTGCTCGACATTCGCGCGCGCCTGCGCGCCTTTGCCGACGAACGCGACTGGGAGCAATTCCACACGCCGAAAAACCTGGCCATGGCCCTGTCCGTGGAAGTGGCGGAACTGGTGGAACACTACCAGTGGCTGCCCACGGGGGCGGACGCGGAACTGGACGAAGCGAAGCGCACGGGCATCCGCCACGAACTGGCCGACGTGCTGATGTATCTGGTGCGCCTGGCCGACAAGAGTGGCGTCGACCTGCATGGGGCCGTGCTGGAAAAGATGGAACTGAACGCACAGAAATACCCGGCGCAGCAGGTGCGTGGCGATGCGCGCAAATACAGCGAATACTGACACGCCCACGCGTGCGTGGCTGATGCGCAAAAAGGCGTAGCATCGGGCCATGCGTATCTCTCTTTCCCTGCTGCTTGCCTGCCTGCTCACTGGCCCCGTTGCGCTGGCGCAAACCGCGCCCGTGCCGCAAGTCAAAGTGGACGCCACGCGCGACCCCGTCGATAAATCGTATCGCAAGATGCTGCAGGGCGTGGACCGCTTCGAGCGCGACCATGCGCTGGCGCCGCAGGCCGTGCTGCGCTTTCGCTTGCTGCCGCGCCAGCCCGGCGTGGACATGACGGGCGTGCAGCTGCGCATTGCTGGCGACACGGTCAGCATCCCCTTGCCCTTGGCCGAGGACAACAGCTTTGCCCCCGTGCGCCATGCGCAAGCGGCGCGCGAAGACGCCGTGCTGATCGCCAACCGCAAGGCCACCACCATGAGCTGGCGCGCGCAAGTGATCACGCCCGGCTTGCCGCCCGGCACGCGGCGCCTGGGCGACTTGCGCCTGGAATGCCGCGCCGGCATGGATTCCGGCCTGATCTCGAACGACCCGCAAATCATCGCCTGGCTGTCCAGCATGCTCTACAGCACGGACAAGGTGTGTTCCGAGCCGGACGGCAACTATCTGTTTTTCACGGACCGCCCCCTGTTCGGCGTCACCCTCGTGCATGGCGAGCGCCGCCTGGCCCTGCCGTTCACCATGCTGTATGCGGGCGGCGAACAAACGCCCGCCTCGCTGCCCTATTGCGATTGCCAGGTCTTGCTTGACCGCACGTATTACGCCCCCCTGTGGGATGCCAGCTGGCCCGACGATACCCTGCTGGAATTTACTTATATGGACGAGGTTGCACCATGAAATGGCTCAGTGTCTTCGCGCTGGCTCTGCTGGCCGCCTGCTCCGGCACGCGCGCCTTGCAGGCAAGCAAGAATGTGCCTTACGCAACGCTGGAGCAAACGGTGCAGCCGGGCAGCAGCACGCGCGAACAGGTGCGCGCCGCGCTGGGAGACAGCACATCCATCCGTTTCGACAGCGGCAATGAAGTGTGGATGTACACCTACCCGGCCGCCTCGGGCGCGCAGGGAGAATATGTGATTCTATTTGGCGGGGATGGGGTGGTGCGGAAGGTGCGCAGCGGCGAAGTGTACCGGGTGAAGAAGTAAAACTACCCAAAAAACAAACTGGGGTCGTACCCTGAGGACTCGGC
Source organism: Janthinobacterium sp. SUN128 (assembly GCF_030587275.1). NCBI lineage: Bacteria > Pseudomonadati > Pseudomonadota > Betaproteobacteria > Burkholderiales > Oxalobacteraceae > Janthinobacterium > Janthinobacterium sp. SUN128. Next base: position 66,410 of record NZ_JAPWHY010000003.1, read on the forward strand.
GTCCCCGTACGACCCCGGTCTTTCGCCGTTGGGGTAATTAGCGTGCTTTCAGCAAGGCCCGCGACGCCACGCTGGGACTACGCCCCACGCCGGCAACCTTGCGCTTGGGCGACGCCTTCAATTTGAAGATGCCGATCGACTGGGCCACGCTGTCGGTGCGCTGCGCCAGGTTGGTGGCGGCCGCCGCCGCCTGCTCCACCAGCGCCGCATTCTGCTGCGTGATGCCATCCATGTGGATGACGGCCTGGTTGACTTGCCCGATGCCCTGGTTCTGCTCGCGCGTGGTGGAGGAAATCTCGTCCATCACTTCCGTCACGCGGGCCACCGAGGCGATCACTTCCGTCATGGTGGCGCCCGCATTGCTGGTCAGCACGCTACCCGCGTTCACGGTGGCGATCGAATGGTCGATCAGGTTTTTCACCTCTTTTGCGGCCGTCGCCGAGCGCTGCGCCAGGCTGCGCACTTCACCGGCCACGACGGCGAAGCCGCGGCCATGTTCGCCCGCGCGCGCCGCTTCCACGGCCGCGTTCAAGGCGAGGATATTCGTCTGGAAGGCGATGCCGTCGATGAGGCCGATGATGTCGAGAATCTTGCGCGACGACGTGCTGATCTCGTCCATCGTGGTGACCACTTCGCTGACGATGGTGCCGCCCTTGGCCGCGACGGTCGACGCCTGCGCCGCCAGGTCATTGGCCGTGGCCACGTGGTCGGCGCTGTTTTGCACCGTGGAGGTCAGCTCTTCCATGCTGGCCGCCGTCTGCTCCAGACTGGACGCCTGCGATTCCGTGCGGCTGGACAGGTCCATATTGCCCGTGGCGATCTCCGCCGTGGTGATGCGAATATCCTCGAAGTTGGCGCGCACGTCGCCGATGATGCTGTGCAGGTTGATGTTGGTCTGGCGCAAGGCCGCCATCAATTGCCCCATGTCGTCGTCGCGCACCTTGTCGATGACGCCCGTCAAGTCGCCGCCCGCCATCTTGCGCGCCACGGTGATGGCGTCGCCCAGCGGTGCAACGAGGGAATTGTGCAGATGGGCCCAGAAATACAGCATCAGCGCCACGGCCGCGGCGGCAGCGCCGCTGAGCCAGCTGCGCGTGGCCATGCTCGTGTCACCGTCGATATTCCACACGGCGCAGCCGAGGATGGCCAGCACCACGCCAAACACGATGCAATGCAGGGCCAGGTCTTGCGACAGGCTCAGCTTGCGCCACTCGGCCAGCTTGGCGGCCCAGCCCTGGCGCACGACGCGGCCATTGCGGATCGCCAGGTTGGCACTATTGCCGTCCTTGAAACTTTTATACAGGGCTGCCGCTTCATTGATCTGCTCGCGCGTGGGCTTGGTGCGCACGGACATATAGCCGATCGGGCGGCCGTTTTCGATGACGGGCGTGATATTGGCGAAGACCCAGTAGAAATCGCCATTCTTGCAGCGGTTCTTGACCATGCCGGTCCATGGCATGCCCGTCTTGATGGTGTCCCACAGGTCGGCAAACGCTTCGGCCGGCATATCGGGATGACGCAAGATATTCTGTGGCGCACCCAGCAATTCCATTTCTGAAAAACCGCTGACTTCAATGAAATACTGATTGGCGTAATTGATGTTTCCCTGTAAATCCGTGGTGGAAACAATCGTCATGCCTTCATTTAATACGTATTCATTTTGCGTGATAGGTGTATTGACCCGCATCGTCGCTCCTCTATTTTTTTTCAACTAGCATAACAAAAACATAAAAACAATATACCACATCAAGCACCCATGATATATCGCCTCGGCGACAGTGACGCCAGTCAAATAATTTAATAAAAGCCAATTCATTTATGTTTTAGAATTTACTTTGATTCAACTTGATTGATTTTATTGAATGTAAAATTTAAATTGCGCGCATACAAAATAATTAATAAAAAATTATGTATCGATGCACCAGCCGATAAATACGCTGCTTGTGCCGATAAAAATGCGCAGAGGGGCATGCCAATTACCGGCACATGGCGGCGCCAGTTGCCAACCATAACGCGGCAACCATGTTCATTTCTTGAGGGAAAATAAAAACTGGCGCGAATGCGCCAGTGGGGGAACTGTCTCCAATCCGCGACACAGGCGCCGGAGCGCCCGTGGGAATGGCTTACTTGTACGTTTTACGGGGTGGCGACTTCGGACGCGGTGGCGCAGGCTTGCGCTCCGTCGTGCCATCGTCAAGACTGATGCGCAGTTTCTGGCCCGAGACCACGACCGATTTCAGGTGGTCGAGGATTTCCGGCGGCATGCCTTCCGGCAGGTCCAGCACGCTGTAGTTGTCAAAGATATCGATGCGGCCGATATGCTTGGCTTCCAGGTTCGCTTCGTTGGCGATGGCGCCGACGATGTTGCTTGGCGTTACGGCATGCTCGCGGCCCACTTCGATGCGGTAGGCCGTCACGCCTGGGCGTGGACGTTCCTTCTTCGGCGCGCGCGGGGCAACTTCGCCCGCGTCCGCCGGCGCATCCTTGAACGCTGGCGCGGACTTGGCGGCAAACGGCTTGCGTGGCGCGGCTGGCGGCGCCAGATCCGGCGCGTCGCCGTCGCGGCTGATGCGCAGCTGCTGGCCCGCCACCCACACGGTTTTCAGCTGGTCCAGCAATTCTTTCGGCATGCTGTCCGGCAAGTCCAGGACGCTGTAATCGTCATAGATTTCGATGCGGCCGATGTTTTTCGAATCGATGCCCGCTTCGTTGGCGATGGCGCCCACGATATTGCCCGGCTTCACGCCATGCTGATGACCGACTTCGATGCGGAAGGTTTGCATGCCGGCGTCGGCTGGACGCTGGATGCGTTCCTTTTTCGGAAAGGCCGGGCGTTCGCCACGGTCGCTGCGCTCGTTACGGTCGAAGCGGTCGCCCCGTTCCGGACGGTCGTTGCGTTCGAAGCGGTCTTGGCGCACGGGACGGTCGTCCTGCCACGTGGCTTGCTCGCGCGCCTTGTTCTTGTCCAGCAGCAGAGGCACATTGCCACGCGCCATCTTCGCCAGGGCGGCGGCGATTTCGATGGCGGGAATGTTCTGTTCGCGTTCGAAATCCTCGATCAGCGACTGGAACTGTTCCAGTTCGCCCAGGGCCAGGGTTTCGCTGATCTGTTCCTTGAACTTGGCGATACGCACGTCGTTGACGGCCTGGATCGTCGGCAGTTCCAGCATGCCGATAGGCTGGCGGGTCGAGCGTTCGATGGCTTTCAACAGGTTCTTTTCACGCGGGGTGATGAACAGGATCGCTTCGCCGCTGCGGCCGGCGCGGCCCGTACGGCCGATGCGGTGGGTGTAGCTTTCCGGATCGTGCGGCACGTCATAGTTGACGACGTGGCTGATGCGCTCGACGTCCAGGCCGCGGGCGGCCACGTCGGTTGCCACGAGGATGTCGATCTTGCCGTCTTTCAACTGCTGGATCGTGCGCTCGCGCTGGGCTTGCTGAATGTCGCCATTGATGGCGGCAGCCGAGAAGCCACGCGCTTGCAGCTTGCCGGCCAGCTCTTCCGTGCCCAGCTTGGTGCGGGCGAAGATGATCATGCCGTCAAACGCTTCCGCTTCCAGGATGCGGGTCAGCGCGTCGAGCTTGTGCATGCCCGACACCAGCCAGTAGCGCTGGCGGATGTTGTCGGCCGTGCCCGTCTTGGCGGCAACCGTCACTTCGGCCGGGTTCACCAGGTAGGTCGTGGCGATGCGCTTGATGACGGAAGGCATGGTGGCCGAGAACAGGGCCGTTTGATGGCCTTCAGGCGTTTCTTGCAAGATGCGTTCGACATCGTCGATAAAGCCCATGCGCAGCATTTCATCGGCTTCGTCCAGCACCAGGGTCTTCAGTTTGGACAGGTCGAGCGAACCCTTGTCCAAGTGATCGATGACGCGGCCAGGGGTGCCGACGACGACGTGCACGCCGCGGCGCAGGGCCGACAGTTGCGGGCCGTAGCTTTGGCCGCCGTAGATCGGCAGCACGTGGAAGCCGGGGATGTGGGCGGCATACACCTGGAACGCTTCGGCGACCTGGATGGCCAGTTCGCGCGTCGGTGCCAGGACCAGGGCTTGGGGTGAGCTTTGTTTCAGATCGATGCGCGACAGGATCGGCAAAGCGAAGGCGGCGGTTTTACCCGTGCCTGTTTGCGCCTGGCCCAGCACGTCGCGGTTCGCGAGCAATAATGGAATCGTGGCCGCCTGGATAGGCGACGGTGTTTCGTAACCGACATCCTTGAGCGCGCGAATCAGCGGCTCGCTCAGGTTAAGGTCGGAAAATAAGGAAATTGGTGTATCAGACATGAAATCACTCACAAGTTCGCTCGAATCGCCCAATGCGAAAGAGTGTATCTGCTAGTTTACTCTTTACTGGACCTTACCGGGTGGCCGCATGCCGCAGAACGCCGTTTTTTGCGCCATATCTACGTAAAAACGCCAGAAAAATCGGCGATCCGCACGCATTTGGCGCGTGATTTTGCCAACATTAAACGATACACAACAATCTGCGGCCTGCGCCTGTTCTGCGTGGCAACAGCTACGGCGGGCGCCTCGAGACGATGGCGCCCGCCCCGTTTCAGGTGCGCAAGAACTCCAGCAAGTCCTCGTTCAGCCGGTCCTTGTGCGTCGTCGCCAGGCCATGCGGCGCGCCCGCATACACGAGCAGTTTGCTGCCGATAATGAGCTCGGCAGTGCGCCGCGCCGAGGCGGCGATCGGCACGATCTGGTCGTCGTCGCCGTGGATCACCAGGGTCGGCACGTCGAATCTGGCCAGGTCGGCCGTAAAGTCCGTCTCGGAAAATTGCTTGATGCACAGGTAGGCGGCCGGCATGCCCGCCTGCATGCCTTGCCGCCAAAAACTGTCGCGCACGCCCTGCGACGGGGTGGCGCCGGGCCGGTTGTAGCCATAGAAGGCCTCGCTCAAGTCGCGGAAAAATTGGCTGCGGTCCGCCTGCACGCCGGCGCGGATGTCATCAAAAACGGATAGCGGCAAGCCCAGCGGGTTCTCCGCGGTTTGCAGCATCAGCGGCGGCACGGCGCCCACCAGCACGGCGCCGGCCAGGCGCTGCGTGCCATGGCGGCCGATGTAGCGGGCCACTTCGCCGCCGCCCGTCGAGTGGCCCACGAGGGTGGCGCCCGTCAAATCCAGTGCGGCGATCAAGGCGGCCAGGTCGTCGGCATAGGTATCCATGTCGTTGCCGTCGAACGGCTGGCTGGAGCGGCCATGGCCGCGCCGGTCGTGCGCGATGACGCGGTAGCCGCGCGAGGCCAGATAAAACATCTGGTCTTCCCACGCGTCGGACGACAATGGCCAGCCGTGGCTGAAGACGACGGGCGGGCCGCTGCCCCAGTCCTTGTAGTAGATCAGGGTGCCGTCGGCGGTACGCAGGGTATTGCTCGATTGCAAGTCAGGGGTAGTCATGGAACGCTCCTTGTCGGTGGACCAGCAGCCATTGTGGCCGCAATCGCCTTGCGCGCGCCGCGCGCTACGCCAGAGCATTGCGGTAGAGTAAGATTGCCGCTGCTTTGTTTTCCCGTATTCACTTTTGGAGTTGCCATGCGTTTTCCCTTCGTCCTCGCCGCCAGCCTGTTCAGCACGGCCGTCCTCGCCCAACCGCTCGTTACCGAAGCGCCCCTGCGCGCCCACCTGTCCTTCCTGGCCGACGATTTGCTCGAAGGACGCGGCACGGGCCAGCGCGGCGGCGACCTAGCCGTGCGCTACCTGGAAACGCAGGCGGCCGTGGCCGGCTTGCAACCCTTGCCGGACGGCACATATCGCCAGGCGCTGACCATCGTCGGCAGCAAGGCTTTGCCATCGAGCAAGGTGACCTTCAGCGCGGGCGGCAAGACCTTGTCTCCCGCCTTCGGCCAGGACATCGTCTTCGGCGCGGCGAATGGCCAGGAAAAAGTGGCGTTCGACGCGCCCGTCGTGTTCGCCGGCTACGGCATCCGCGCGCCAGAGGAACGCTGGGACGATTTCAAGGGCGTCGACCTGAAAGGCAAGCTCGTCATCATGATGGTCAACGACCCGCAACCGACAGCAGCCGAACCGAACCGCTTTGCCGGCAAGTCGCTGACCTGGTACGGCCGCTGGGTCTACAAGTACGAGGAAGCGCTGCGCCAGGGCGCCGCCGGCGTGCTGCTGATCCATACGACGGCATCGGCCTCGTACCCATGGTCGGTGCCGGCCAACGGTTTCGGCCATGAGCGCTTCAACCTGGCCGGCGCGGGCAATGCCATGGAAGGCTGGCTGCAGGAAGACCTGGCGCGCACGCTGTTCCAGGCCAGCGGACAGGACCTGGACGCCTTGCGCGCGCAGGCGGAAACGCGCGCATTCCGCCCCGTGGCCCTGAACGCCACGGTCAAGGTGCAATTGAACAGCCAGATCCGCAGCATCGAGCAATTCAACGTGGCAGGCATCGTGCCGGGCACGGATCCGAAACTCAAGGACGAAGCCGTGATCTACTCGGCCCACTGGGACCACCTGGGCAAGGATGACGAAGGCAGCCAACGCGCCGGACAAAGCGACCATATCTACAACGGCGCCATCGACAACGCTTCGGGCGCGGCGGCCCTGCTGGCCATGGCGCAAGTGGCCGTGAAACAACCGGCGCGCCGCACGCAAATCTTCCTGTGGCCGGCCGGCGAAGAAACGGGCATGCTGGGCAGCACGGCCTATACGCGCAAGCCCCTGTGGCCACTGGCCAAGACGGCAGCCGACCTGAACCTCGACAGCATGAATTTCGTCGGCAAGACGCACGACATCGGCGTGGCCGGCGCCGAGCGCAGCAGCCTGTACGCGAGTGCCGCCAAGGTCGCCAAGCGCATGGGCCTACGCCTGGCGCCCACCATTCCAGACCTGTCCGGCGCGTTTTACCGGGCCGACCATTTTGCCTTCGCCAAGGCCGGCGTACCCGCCTTCAACGTGGGCTCGGCCGTGTTCTCCGGCGATGGTTCTTTCGATTTCCTCAAGGACCCGAAAGCATCGAGCGAGCGCCTGGTGGCCTTTAAAAAGGATTACCACCAGGTGACGGACGAGTACAACCCGTCATGGGACCTGTCGGGCATGGTGCAGCAGGCGCAATTCACCCTGAATCTGGGCTATGAAGTGGCGAATGACAAGAATTTGCCTACATGGAACAAGGGCGAGGCGTTTGGAAAAGTAAAACGGTAAGCAGATAGCGGTGAACTAACCCGCAAAGCAAAAAAGGCCGGGGTCAGACCCTCAGGGTCTGCCCCCAGTATTTGCCGTTAGCCCTGGCAAATCAAATTGCCATGATGCGTTTCAGGTCCACGAACGCGGTTTCGTACAAATGTTGAAACGCGCCGGTCATGACTTCTTCCACGCCTTCGGCCGCGTCGAACTCGCTCGACCATTGCGCCACGCAGGAAGCGCCGCCCGGTTCGCCCGTGACGCGCAAAGTAGAACGGTAGTTCTTGACGGGGATCGGGCCCGAAACGATGGTGTAGCTGTAGCTCTTGTCCGCTTCGCTGTAGCTTTGCAGGCGTTCGGCGATGATGGCGCCGTCCGTGGTTTTCAGGCGGCGCACGCGGCCGCCGTGCTCGGACAGGCTGGTCTTGATCGAGCTAGACCATTCAGCCAGCGACTGGAAGCCGCCGATAAAATCCCACACGCGTTCGGCGCTTGCCGCCAATGTTACAGAAACAATTACTTGGGCCATCTTTAATTCGGTTCCTCATCCAGGTTTGCCGGGCGCCGTGCCCGGCCGGCCGGAGTTGCCCGGCACAGCCGCTATTTTAACGCCCATGCGGCGTTGCTGCTGGGCGGAAAATAGCAACAGGCCAGCCTGGCGAGGCAGTCTTACAGATTTTCTGCCAGGAAAATCAAGGAATTGCCATGCGCCTGGGCAGCGGCGCGCTGCTGGTAGCTGTCGCGGTGGGTGCAATTGAAACCGTGCTCGGCGCCCGGGTAGATATGGATTTCCACGTCTTGCCGGTCTTCGAAGCGCTCGGCGATCTTTTGCACGGCTTCCGGCGGGATGTGGCTGTCCTGGCCGCCGAAATGCATGAGCAGCGGCACCTGGATCCGGTCAGCCAGGTCCAGCTTGTTCTGGATGCCGCCGCCGTAATAGGCGATGGCGACATCGACCAGACCGGCCGCGGCCGCCTGGAACGACAGCCGGCCGCCGAAGCAGTAGCCGACGGAAGCCAGCTTGCCCGTCACTTCCGGGCGCGCGCGCAGGGCGGCGATGGTGGCCGCGATATCGGCGTCGGCATGCGGATTGTCGGTAGCCTGCATCAGTTCGACGGCGCGCTTCCAGCCGTCCGCGTCATAGCCCAGCTCGATGTGCGCGCCGGCGCGCCAGAACAGGTCGGGTACCAGCACCACGTAGCCATCGGCCGCGTACTGGTCGGCCACGGCGCGGATGTGCTCGTTGACGCCGAAAATTTCCTGCAACAGGATGATGGCGGGGCCCTTGCCCACGTGCGGCACGGCCAGGTAGGCCTGGAAGCTGCCGTCCGGGCCGGCGATATCGATCCACTGCGATGTTGTGCTCATAGAAAACTCCAGTCTGAGGTTGGGGGAATGCCACAGCCAGGCATGTTACTGGTTTTCCCCACTTTCTGCGCCCGCCCTTTGTCCAGGCTTGGAGCCTATCCCATTAGTGAGCGTCCTCTGCTGGCAGTTCATCCGGAGCGCGGACAAGGCGTGAGGAGGACGCGTGGCAAGCCACGCGAAGACGATCAACGCAGTCCCCGCTTCGGAGGGGCGACAGCGGAGGATGTATTCATCTACTGGGACAGGCTCTTAATACATCTCGCGCAGGTAAATCACGGGACCCGACTTGAAGACGCCAAAGACGACGGTGCCCACGGTGCTGGGCAGGTATGCAATGCCGGGCACGGAAACATCGACGCTGCCGCTCTTGCCGACGCCGGGCGCCGCCAGGGTCAGGCGTCTATTCGGCGGCAAGATACCCTTGTCGAACGTATAAGTAATAGTAGTGCCAACGGGGAATGCAAAATCCTTGCACACCAGGGTTTTCTTGCAATTGGCAAACACCACCAGCGTGTTGTCGAACGCACTGATGCTGTCCAGCAGGCTGGTAACCCAGGTCTTGCCATCCCAGTACTGCGCCTGCACCGCCAGGCGTACGGGATAGCGCTCGGAACCGTAGTCATGCGGCACCATCAGGCGGCCCGTGAGCACGGTCAGTTGCGCCTCCATGCCATCGGCCGGCGCCGAGCTCACATTCCCGGCAGCCGGATAGGCATACGTCGCGCGCAGCAGCAGCCCCGTCGGCGATGCCAGTGCTGTCGGCTCCTTGGGCACGGCATAGGCGGCGGGGAAGCTGTAGGCGATGGTACGCGTGGCAAGGCCATTGGTAAAACTGGTGACAGGCACGCCCGTCACGGCCGCAGCTGCTTTTGCCCCATCCGTCAGCGTGCTGCCCGATGGCGCCGTGGGCGGATAGCTGTTCTTCCCCGTGGCCGCGTCATAGGGGACCAGCGACACCTGCGTCGTGTTGATGCCGTCATTCCTGGCGTCGAAGTTCTTCGTCTCATTGCCAGCGGCCGTCTGCGCACGGATGGTCAGATCAAAGGGCTGGCGCGAATACACGGCACGGTCGCCGGCGCATACGAGCGGCGCGCTGCACGGGAAAGGAAACGGCATCTTCACGCCCCCCCCGATGTCCACTTGCTTGATGACCAGTTCCGTCACAAAGTGGTGCGGGTAGAAGAGCACGGTGTCGCTCGGTCCCGGCGACGTCAAGCTGCTGCCCAGATATCCGTTTTGCAGCGCGGCCGTGAAATTGATCTTGCCCACTTCGGGCCAGACCAGCGGCGGCGCCGCGATGACGCCCCCTTTCTTCACGAAATCGAGATCGCCGCTGACCTGCGGATTGACTACGCTTGTGTAGAGCGGCGCCTGCAGATTACGGTCGAGCACGACTTTTTGCACAGCGACACCGCTTTCGTTGCCAAAGTTCTTCGTCACGGCATCGAGCGCGTTGACGGCCGATAACGTGATGGTCGTCCCCGCCACGAGGGGCGCTGCCGCCAGGCCCGCGCGCTGCGTCGGCGCCAGCTTCGTGAACAGAAATTTCTTCGGCGCCACGACGACCGTGCCGCTGCCGTTCATGTCCAAACCTTTGTCGCTGCCGCTGTCCGGCTTGTAGGAGGCTGTCAGGAGCAGCGCTCCCGCATCGGCATACAGCATGTTCGGCTTGGCTACGCCGTCGGCGCCGAACGTCACCGTCACCTTGGTGCTCGACCCGCTGCAGCTGCTCTGGTCGCTGGCCGCCAGGGCAACATAACTATTTTTGGCACTGTCAAAGATGCGCGCAGGCAATGTTCCCTTGTCCGGATTGCTGTACCCGCAACTGAGGTTCAAGTCCTTGGTCTGGCTGGCGAACATGGGCACGCACACGTCCCTGTTGCCGGACGAGGTCTGCAAGGCGCTGATTTCCAGTACGGCCACGTCCTCCGCGTAGCGCGGAACGCCGCTTACCTGGAAGCCGCTGGAAAGAAAGCTGATCTGGCAATTGCTCGTGTTGCCGCCGCTCTTGCACACCAGCGCGCCCGTCGTGGCGGGCGTGCTGACCAGGTTCAGGGTGGCGATGCCCACCGTGGTCTGGCGCACCGTGACATTGGCGTTGACGCCGCTGGTATCGATCTGCGTCGGCACGCCGCCCGGGCTGACGGTAACGCTCACGCCATTCTTGTAGACCGCGCTGCAGCTGGCATCCGCGCAGGCCGTCACCTTCACCGTGGGCACCTGGCAAGTAAGCGCCGTCAGCGGGTGCTCGATCTGGAAATGGTGCAGTCCGCTCAGCGTGCCGGGCCCGCACTTCGGTCCCATCGGTTCATTGAAGGCCCAGCCGCTGTTGTTTGTCACGCAACTGCACGGGTTCGATGGCGTATACGCCTTGCAAGTGATGGTTTGCTGCACCCGGCCCTGCCAGCCCAGGGTGATGTGGTCGACCAGCGCATTGCCCGTGATATACGCGTTGGACGAGTCCAGCGTGACGTTGCCGCCCTCGACATTGCCCTTCACGCCATTGCCGGAGGCGATGCTCAGGGAGCTGGACGCTTTCACGTCGCCCGTGACCAGCAGGCCCGAGGCCTTCAAGTCGATGGTCGGCGACGTCAGGTTGCCCTTTACCTGGCTGCCCGAACCGACTGTCAGCGAGGTACTGGCCGTGATATCGCCCTGCACCTGGCTGTTCGCTGCCTCGATGCTGACGACGGGCGCCTTGGTGGTGCCATTCAGGTTGCTGCCCGAACCGAGGCTGAACGCATTGACAGCCGTCACGTCGCCCGTGATCGACACGCCGGAACTGGTGGTGATGCTGCTGCCGTTGACGGGTCCCGTTATGGTCGAGCTGGAGCCGATGCTGACGTTGCCGCTGGCCTTCACGCTGCCCGTGATCGTGACCTTGGAGTTGCCGCTGATCGAGCCGCCGCTGATGGCGCCATTCAGCGTCGAGCCGGAGGAAATGTCGATATTGCCCGTGGCCGTGATATTGCCCGTCACCTTCACGGGCGTGCCGCCCAGGGAGACGGACGCCGCCGAGATATCGGCCACGAGCACGGTGCCGCCCTGCGCCCCCACCTTGAAATTGCCGCCCTTGGCCGTCAGGCTGCCGCCCGTGATTTTCAGGTTGGGCGGATTGACATTGCCGATGTCGATATTCTTGTTGGCGGTCAGGGCCGCCGTGCCGCTCATGCTCAGGCCCTGGTTGTAGTCGATGCTCACATCGCTGTTGACCGTCACGCCATAGCCGCTGGCGATGACGACGTTGTCGGTGCTGCCCATGATCAGGCTGGCGCAAGTATATTGGTTGCTGGACGCCGGCAGAGTGCAGCCGCTGACGGCGCCGCCATTGAAGTTGAGCGTAACCGCGTGGGCAAGGGATGAGCCCAACAGTAATGTCAGGGCGGCAAAAAGATGGAGTAAGCGCACGATATTCAGGAATCCGATGGGTGGGGAGCCAGCGGGCGCGCGGATTATTTCATGCTAACCTACGCCATCGCCGTTGTTGCATTATGGCAGTATTTATCCCCCTCGCGCATATCGCATGATCAAGCAAAACCCCAAAGAATTCCCCCTGCGCACCGTCGACATCATCGTCTATCCCGGTTTCAAGGCACTCGAAGCCATCGGCGCCATGAAGGTGTTTGACTACGCCAACACCCATTTGCGCCTGCGTAACCTGCCCGGCGGCTACGACGTGCGCATCGCCTCGACGGCCATCGGCCCGGTCGAATCGGACACCCTGATGTCGTTGCACGCCAGCAAGGCGCTCGATGCCAGCCGCTTGCCCGATCTGGCCGTCATCGTCGGCTGCCACCACGTCGAGCAAGTCTTGCAGGACATTCCCGCCCTCGCCGCCTGGGTGGCCGAAGCGGCACCCCGCATCGATACCCTGGCGGCCCTGTGCACGGGCTGCTTCTTCCTGGCCGAGGCGGGCGTGCTTGACGGCAAGAGCGCGGCCACGCACTGGAGCGCCGTGGACAGTTTGCGCCAGCGCTATCCATTGATACAGGTCAATGCCGATGCGATTTTCGTGCGGGAAGGGAAATTCTGGACGTCGGCCGGCGTGACGGCCGGCATCGACCTCGCGCTGGCCCTGGTGGAAGACGATTTCAGCCGCGATATCGCGCTGGAAGTGGCGCGCGACCTGGTGGTGTATTTGAAGCGGCCGGGCGGCCAGTCGCAGTTTTCCGTGCACCTGTCGAGCCAGATGACGACGCATCCGACCATCCGCCAGTTGCAGGGCTGGATCATGGAGCATCTTGCCGAAGAGCTCACCGTGCCGCTGCTGGCGGCCAGGCTGGCCATGAGCGAGCGCAATTTTACGCGCGTATTTCAGCGCGAAACGGGCACCAGTCCCACGGAATTCATCGACACGGCCCGCTTCGAAGTGGCGCGTCGCTTGCTGGAAGACAATGTGTCTTCCTTAAAACAGGTGGCCGTGCAGGCGGGCTTGCATAGCGAAGAGAGGCTGCGCCGCCTGTTTCAAAAGAAACTCGCCATCACGCCGCGCGACTACCGCGAGCGCTTTTCCAGCACGGCACGCTAGGCGCAGCGGGAATCAGCGCGGCTTGCCGTGGCGCACGTGGCGCGTGGCCAGTTGGCGGCTCTGACGGGCCAGCGGCGTAAACAATAGTGCGCACAGCAGATACGTGGCCAGCAGCGCCAGCCAGATGGCGGGCGTGGCAAGGCTGGCGGCATTGCTCCACCACAAGGCCAGCAGGGAAGACAGGGCCGCGCCGAGGAAGACGGGCAGCATGCGGCGCAAGGTCGCGAGGTAGGCAGTGGCAAACATGGACGGCTCCCAAAGCAAGGCGGATGTCTTCACACTAGCAGGGGCAGGCGGCGAAGTACAGCCTGCCGCCCTGCCCCGTCCGTCAAGTGTTGCGCAATACGTACATTCAGCTCAATCCAGCGCGCTTAATACAGCACGACCGAACGGATCGATTCGCCGCTTTTCATCAGGTCGAAGCCCTGGTTGATATCCTCGAGCTTCAGGCGGTGCGTGATCAGGTCGTCAATATTGAGCTTGCCTTCCATATACCAGTCGACGATCTTCGGCACGTCCGTGCGCCCCCGCGCACCGCCGAAGGCCGAACCGCGCCATTCGCGCCCGGTCACCAGCTGGAATGGCCGCGTGGAAATTTCCTGGCCGGCCGCCGCCACGCCGATGATGAAAGACTTGCCCCAGCCCTTGTGCGTGCACTCGAGCGCCTGGCGCATCAGGGTCGTGTTGCCCACGCATTCAAACGAGTAATCGGCGCCGCCATCCGTCAGCTGCACGATGGCGTCGACGACGTTTTCCACCTCGTTCGGGTTGATGAAATGCGTCATGCCGAACTTGCGCGCGATGGCCTGGCGCGCCGGGTTGATGTCGATACCGATGATCTTGTCGGCGCCGACCATCTTCGCCGCCTGGATCACGTTCAGGCCGATGCCGCCCAGGCCGAACACGGCCACGTTGGCGCCCGCCTCGACCTTCGCCGAGAACAGGACAGCGCCCACGCCCGTCGTCACGCCGCAGCCGATGTAGCACACCTTGTCGAACGGCGCGTCGGAGCGGATTTTTGCGAGAGCGATTTCCGGCACGACGATGTAGTTCGAGAAGGTCGATGTGCCCATGTAGTGGAACAGCGGCTGGCCATTCAGCGAGAAGCGGCTGGTGGCGTCCGGCATCAGGCCGCGGCCCTGCGTGGAACGGATGGCCTGGCACAGGTTCGTCTTTTGCGACAGGCAGAACTTGCACTGGCGGCATTCCGGCGTGTACAGGGGAATGACGTGGTCATCCTTTTTCAGGGTGGTCACGCCCGGGCCCACGTCGACGACGACGCCGGCGCCTTCATGGCCGAGGATGGCGGGGAAGATGCCTTCCGGGTCGGCGCCGGACAGGGTGTAGTAATCGGTGTGGCAAATGCCCGTGGCTTTCAGCTCGACCAGCACTTCGCCGGCGCGCGGGCCAGCCAGGTCGACTTCTTCGATGGTCAGCGGGGCGCCCGCCTTCCAGGCAATCGCGGCTTTGGTTTTCATGTGTGTCATTCCTGCTCGGTTTCAGATGCGCCATTATCGGGCGGCTGCGGGCGCGGCGGTACCGCTGGACCCGCGCTTGTCTGAAAACGCGGCGCATTTGTCCGATGCCGCCGCACGGTGCAGCAGCGCACGGAAGTGCGGCCGCCACGCGGGGTATGCTTGCGCAAGCTCAATCATGCCGACGCCAAAACGCGCATTCTTGCAGCAAACCTAGCGCCATACCGAGCAGCCAGCAGGAGACTGACATGCGCCACGTCCTATCCCGGTTTTCCCCTGCCTGGCCAGCCTTGCTGCTGGCCTGCTGCCTGAGCCTGCTGACATCGTGTGGCGGGGGCGGCGGCCACCATCCGCCTGCCGCCGGCACCGGCAGCCTGAATGTCAGCATCGGCGGCTTGCCGGCCGGCGTGGCGGGCGCCGTCACGGTGGGCGGGCCCGCGTCATACAGCAAGGCGCTGACGGCGAGCACCACGCTCACCGGCCTGGCGCCCGGCGCCTACACGCTCAGCGCCGCCAGCGTGGCGCAAGGCACGGGGACGCTGGCGCCCACGCCCGTCACGCAGCAGGTGCAAGTCAATGCGGGGGAGACGGCCAGCGCCAGCGTCCTGTATGCGGCCGCCACGCCGCTGGCCCTGGGGCTGCAGGAAGTGGCCAGCGGCTTGAGCGCGCCCATCTTCCTCACGGCGCCGCCCGGCGACAGCCGTTTGTTCATCATCGAACGGGCCGGCCGCATCCGCGTGATGCAAAATGGCAACCTGCTGGCCACGCCCTTCCTCGACATCAGTACGATCACCACCACGAGCGGCGAACGGGGCCTACTGTCGCTGGCCTTCCATCCGCAATACGCCAGCAATGGCTATTTCTTCCTGTATTACACCAACCTGGCCGGCGATATCGTCATCGAGCGGCGGCAAGTGTCGGCTGGCAACGCCAACGTGGCCGATCCCCTGTCCGCGCTGACCATCCTGACGATTGCCCACCCCACGTTCAGCAACCACTATGGCGGCTTGCTCAGCTTTGGACTGGACGGCTATCTGTATGCGGGCACGGGCGACGGCGGCAGCGCGGGCGACCCGCCCGGCAATGCGCAAAACACCAACGTGCTCTTGGGAAAACTGCTGCGCCTGGACGTCAACGCCAGCAGCGTCGCCCAACCGTATGCCATTCCGCCGGGCAACCCATTTGCGGCGGCAGGCGGGCGCCCTGAAATCTGGGCCTACGGCTTGCGCAACCCGTGGCGCTACGCTTTCGATGTGCCGGCCCAGCTGCTGTACCTCGCCGACGTGGGCCAGGGCAACTGGGAAGAGGTCGATGTGCGTCCCGTGGGCCAGGCGGGCAACAACTATGGCTGGAACATCATGGAAGGCGCGCACTGCTACAACAGTGCCAGCTGCAACCAGGCGGGGCTGGTCCTGCCCGCCATCGAATACGGCCACGATGCGGCCGGCGGCTGCTCGATCACGGGCGGCTATGTGTACCGGGGGGCGGCCTTGCCGGAGCTGGCGGGGCAGTACCTGTATTCGGACTACTGCAGCGGCTGGCTGAAGAGTTTCAGCTACAGCAATGGCACGGCATCGGCCGTGACAGACTGGGGCATCGCGAACGTGGGCAACATCCTGTCGTTTGGCCAGGATGGTCAAAACGAGCTGTACATGCTGAGCGGCACGGGCAAGGTGTACAAGATCGTCCGTAAATAGGCGTACGCAAACCTGCGTGCCAGTGCAGCGGACGGCACGCACGCGGCTGAGGGCATTTTTCGACGGGACGCGGGGAACCGGCTAGAATTGACATTTCCGCCGCGCCCTGCGCATCAGACCAAGAGAACACCATGGCCCGTTTGAAACTTGAATTTCCTGAAGACCAGTACTGCTATTCCTCGCAACTGACGGTACGCACGACGGACATCAATGCCGGCAACCATCTCGGCAACGATTCCATGATTTCCATGATTTCCGAGGCGCGCGCCCGCTTCCTGTTCGAATATGGCGTGCGCGACATCGAAGCGGACGGCACCGGCATCATCGTCACCGACCTGGCCACCACCTACCGCGCCGAAGCCCATGCGCGCGACCAGCTGCTGTTCGAAGTGGGCGTCATGGATTTCAACAAGTATGGCGGCGACATCACCTTCCGCATCACGCGCCCGCGCGACAACACCCTGATCGCCATGGCCAAGTCCGGTTTTGTGTTCTTCAACTATAAGCTCAGCCAGGTCGTGCCCATGGCGGAAGATTTCGGCAGCAAGTTCCCACAGGTAAACTGGATCGACTGAGGCGCGGTACATTCTGGCCATCATCCTGTATGCTTATCAGGATGACATGCAAAATCAATCTGCGCCACGCCGGCGCCTGCCTGCTGGCCGCCTGCGCGATGGCGGCACCCGGCATCGGCCATGCCGCGCCGCAAACCGTCATCCTGTACGGCGACGACGATTATGCACCGTACAGCTATGTGGAAAACGGCGTTTTCAAGGGCATGTATATCGACATCCTGCGCCTGGCAGCCAGTGCGATGCCCGATTACCGGCTGGAACTGCAGCCACGCCCCTGGAAACGGGGGCTAGCCGCGCTGGAAAAGGGCCAGGTTTTCGGCCTGTTTCCACCCGGACGCAAAACGGAACGGCCGTACGTACAACCGTATTCGGCCATGCTGTACCGCGAATCAGTGGTCCTGTTTTGCCATGATGCCGTCATGCGCACGCCGCGCACGCGGTTTCCCGCCGACTTTGCCGGCCTGACCATCGGCGTCAATACAGGATTTTTGCTCTCGGAAAAACTGATGGCGCCGGCCCGCGAGGGGCTGCTGCGCCTGGAAGCGGCCAAAGGCAATGAAGCCAACCTGAAAAAACTGGCCTTGCGGCGCATCGATTGCTACGCCAGCGACCGTGGCGCTGCACGCCATACGGCGCGCCAGCTGCAAGGTGAACTGGGCAGCTACGGCTTTCAATTGCACGAAGTGCTGGAATTGTCGTCCGAAGCCACCTATATCGCCTACAGCGCGCGCAACACCCCGGCCTACAAGGCCGACTTCGTTGTGCAGATGAATGCCGCCCTGCTGGCCCTGCGGCAGAACGGCCAGCTGGCGCGCATCGAACAGGCTTATTTGCGTTGATCAGCCCGGCACTTCGCGTGGCGGCAAGGTCATTTGCGTGCCGGACGCTTCACTTGCGTGCCGAACGTGCTCGAGAACCAGTCGTCGATCATCTGTTTCTCGTAACGCAGCTTGTCGCCGCTGGAATAGCGGTTGATGCGCGTCAGATAGGACATATCGGACAGAGCCGCATCGGCGCTACCGATGACCTTGCCATCTTGCTCCAGCACATAGTGCAAGCGCATGCGCGGCCAATCGGCCCCGCCGGTCATCACGCGGAAATCCTGGGTGGCGCGCAGTGAGGGATTTTCACGGCCAGCCATGTCCAGATCCGTCACATCGATCTTCAGGGTTTGCCCAGGCTTGAGCGACTCTCCCAGTTTCTCGAAATGCGCCGTCAAGTCCTTGAGCACTTTCTCACGCTCCGTCTGATCGAAAGACAGGTCCGTGAATTGTTCCGGCTTGGTGAAATGCACTTCCGTGCCCGCCCAGGCGGCGCTGCTCGCCAGCAAGGCAAGACCAGCAATGAAGGTACGCGTCGTTTTCGTTGTCATGATGAGTCCTTTCAGGAATGTGGATGGCGCTCCGGCCATTTTTTACGTTTTAATATAGCGCGATGCGTTTCATTCTAAAGAGAAACTAATACATTGTTACTTTTCTTGCGCAGTGTAACGAACATGGCGCAGACCACAGACTTTTTTTCCAGATTCATTGGCAATATTAATTAAAACAAAGTATTGTCTTGAACATATAGTTGCCTAAGCGATAAAGTATACATCGTGTCGCCAGCATGGATTTAAAGTGCTTTTTTGATATACATGTTGCATGAATTTAGTCAATTATTCTTGCTTGTTGTTAATACTTGGCTGTCAGTCTACAATCGATAAAATGCGCCCGAAAAACGCGCAACGCCAGTAGTGGCGCACAGGCTAGCCTGGCGCGGGCGTCTCAGCATTGCGTCAGTTATGCCTTTTAGCGGAACTCGCCCTTATGTCATTTTTGTCTTCAGCCTCACCCAAGTTACCTCCCTGGAAAGTCCTGCTCGTCGATGATGAACCCGACATCCACGACATCACCAAACTGACGCTGAGCCGTTTTCGCCTGGAAGGCCGCGCCCTGAGTTTCGTGCATGCATACAGCGGCGCCGAGGCCAAGCAGGTGCTGGCGCGCGAAGAAGACATCGCGCTGGTGTTTCTCGACGTGGTGATGGAACGCGAAGACAGCGGCCTGGAAGTGGCGCGCTGGATGCGCGAAGACCTCGGCAACCAGTTTACGCGCATCGTGCTGCGCACGGGACAGCCGGGACAGGCGCCGGAAGAACGGGTGATCGTCAACTACGACATCAACGACTACAAGGAAAAGACGGAACTGGACCGCACCAAGCTGTTCACCACCACCTTTGCCGCCCTGCGCGCCTACCGCGACATCATGAAGGTGGAAGAGGCACGCCAGGCCCAGCTCCATTACCGCGAGGGGCTCGAGCGCGTCATCGCCGCCTCGGCGCACATTTTCAAGCAGCGCAACCTGCGCGACTTCGCCAGCGGCCTGCTGCAGCAAGTCGTCGCCCTGCTGCGCCTGGAAACGAGCATGCTGCTGCGCCTGCGTGGCGCCAGCGCCATCTCGGGCGAACAGGATTATGAAATCCTCGCGCAGATCGGCGACACGGACGACGGCATCCTCAGCCCGTCCCTGCTGTCACAGCTGGACGATGCCAAGAGCAACAAGATCTCGCGCCTGCATGGCGACACCTATGTCGGCTACTTTCCCAACAGCAGCGGCAAGGCCTCGCTGCTGGTGTTGAAAGGCGTGGAAGAAATTTCCGACCTCGACGCGCAATTGCTGGAAGTCTTCTGTTCCGGCGTGGCGATCGCCTTCGACAACATCCTGCTGACGCAGGAAATCACCGATACCCAGGCCGAGCTGATCCTGCGCCTGGGCGACGTCGTCGAATCGCGCTCGCACGAAGGCGGCAACCACGTGCGCCGCATGGCTGAAGTGTGCCAGCTGCTGGCGCAGGCCTCCGGCATGTCGGAAGAGGAAACCATGGTGCTGCGCCACGCGGCGCCCATGCACGACATCGGCAAGATTTCCACGCCCGACGCCGTGCTGCTCAAACCGGGCAAGCTCGACGCGGCCGAGTGGGAAATCATGAAGCAGCATCCGACGGTGGGCATGTCCATCCTCGACGGCTCACAGCGCCCGCTCTTGAAGGCGGCCGCCGTGATCGCCCACCAGCACCATGAAAAATACGACGGCAGCGGCTACCCGCAGGGCCTGGTCGGCGAGCACATCCACAAATACGCGCGCATCGCCGCCGTGGCCGACGTCTTCGACGCGCTCATGCACAAGCGCTGCTACAAGGACGCCTGGCCCCTGGAGCGCGTGGTGGGCTACCTGCGCGAAGTGAGCGGCAGCCACCTCGATCCGCAGTATGTGGAATTGCTGATTGCAAATCTGGATGAGGCGCTTGCGTTAAATCAACGCTTTCCTGATTAGGGGCCACATTTAACCCAAGTACAAATACCGGGGTCAGACCCTGAGGGTCTGACCCCCGCACGCCAGCGAAACACGTTTCGGCCCAAGCCCCCAACACGGGCATTCCGGGCCAAGCGGACCTGAAAAATGTCGAGGGCAAGGCGCGGCGACGCAGACAGTACGCATGTACGGCAAGGAGCTGCAACGCCGCCATCGGCATTTTCTCAGGCCCGCGTCTCCGGCCCGCTGTTTTCAAGTTTCAAATTTCATGCACTCTTTGGCTCCAGCGGGAAGCGTATCTTGTAATGCAACCCCATCCCCGGCGCGCTGACTACCTTCACCGTGCCGCCCAGCGGCCCCGTCACCAGGTTGTAGAGGATATGCGCGCCCAGGCCGCTGCCGCCCGAGCCCCGCTTCGTCGTGAAGAAGGGGTCGAACAGCTGGCCCAGGGTGGCGCTGTCCATGCCCATGCCGTCGTCGCTGTAGTCGAGTTCCAGCATCTCGCCGGCCGTCCGCACGCTGATCTTGATCTTGCCCGGTTCGCCTTCGGCAAAGCCATGCACGAGTGAGTTGACCACCATGTTCGTGACGATCTGCGAAACGGCGCCCGGATAGCTGCGCAGCTGCACCTCGGGCTGGCAATCGATGTCCACCTTGATCGGCTTGCCCTTGAGCTTGGGCTGCAGCGACAGCAGGATTTCATCGAGGTATTTGCGCAAGTTAAAGCTGCGCAATTCGTCCGACGACTGGTCCACGGCCACCTGCTTGAAGCTGCGCACCAGCGCCGCGGCGCGCTGGGTATTCGTCGTCATGATGCGCAGGGTCTGGTCGATGATGTCGAAAAATTGCCGCAAGCCATCTTCATCGAGCTGGCCCCCTTCCAGGTCTTCGCGCGTGAGCTTCAATTCCTGCACCAGGTGGCTGGTAGCCGTCACGCATATGCCCAGCGGCGTATTGATTTCATGCGCCACGCCCGCCACCAGCCGGCCCAGCGAGGCCAGTTTTTCCTGCCGCACCAGTTCCGACTGCGCTTCCTGCAAGGCGCTCAGGGCGCTGTTCAGGGCCGCGTTCTGCTCTTCCAGCGCTTCCTTGGCCTGGCGCATGGCGTTGTCGGCCTGGATGCGGGCCATCGCCACGGCCACATGGCTGGCCATGAAGGCCAGCACGTCCAGTTCCGCCTGGCCATATACGACGGACGTGTCGTAGCTTTGCACGATGATCACGCCATATTTCCGGTCGCCCAGCAGCATGGGCGCGCCCATCCAGCTGGCGATGCCGACATTGCCCAGCGGCTCGTCCATCTCGCCGCTGGCCACCAGCGCCGCATAGCTGCCAGCATCCAGCAGACAGGCTTGCCGGCGCGCCAGCACATACGAGCTCATGCCGATGCCGTAATGAAAGCGTTTCACGGGTGCCTGCGCATCCTTTTCATCGACGAAATACGGGATCGTGATGTCCTTGTTGTCCGGGTGGTACAGGGCGATGAGGAAATTCTTTGCCGTCACCAGCTCGCTGATGATGGCGTGCAGGCGCGCGTACAGGGTCGTCGCATCGGAAGCCTGCGCCGACAGGTTGGCGATTTCATACAGCGCATGCTGCAGGTTTTCCGCGCGGCGCCGCTCGGCCACCTCGTGCGCCAGCAGGGCCGTGCGCTCCTGCACCGCCTTTTCCAGCCGGTCCATGCTTTGCATGCCTTGCAGCGCGCTCGATACGTGCGTGGCGATCAGCGCGAACAGGGCCTGGTCTTCCAGGCTGAAACGGTGTTGCGCGTCATAGCTCTGGATGACGATGGCGCCCAGCACCTGGTGCTGCTGGTCCAGCAGCGGACAGCCGATCCAGTGCTCGGCCGCCGTGCCGCCGCCCCAGGCGCCGCCGCCGATGGCGCGCATGGCGTCGTCGTCGGCCGTCATCACCAGCTGCTTGCGGTTGACGATGACCCACGCCGTGGGCGACTGCGCGGCGCTGGCCAGGCGCACGCCCTCGTCCGGGTCGGGCGCGGCGTCGAATTCGTCGACAAAATAGGGAAAACGCACGAGGCCGTCGTCACGGTCGCTGAGCGCCACGTAAAAGTTCGCCGCATACATGATGCGTCCCAAGGCTGCATGCACCGCCTGCAGGAATTCACTGATATCGCTGCAGGTGCTCGAGCGCTGCCCGATTTCCAGCAACACGGTCTGGACGGCTTCCAGGCGGCTGAGACGGCTTTCCATGGGTGACTATGTACCTTGTGCAAGTATATGTTCTGAAAATCAATATTATCAGTTCAGCCCAGCCTTGGCACGGCATAAAACGGAGAATCTTGCCTTGAAGCAGAGCAACACACGCCACGCGCGCATTTGCCACGATGGCAATACAGTGGCAGACTAGGCCCCTTCCTACAGACCAGACCGTCCTCATGACTGCCACGCTACGCGCCTCGCTTCGCCCCTACACCCTCGCCGGCCTGCTGGCCTTTGCCGCGCTGGGCATGCCGCCGCTGTGCGCCGCGCCAGCCAAGGCGCCGGCGGCGGAAACGGCCGATGGCGGACGCTATTTCGGCCCCCTCGTCGCGGGCAAGATGCATGGCCAGGGCCGGCTCGAATACGCGAGCGGCGCGTTTTACGAAGGGGGCTTCGCGCGCGGCGTGTTTTCCGGCCAGGGCAAGCTGCGCCAGGCTTCCGGCGTCGAATACACGGGCGCCTTCCGCCAGGGTGCCTTCGACGGCATCGGCCGCTACACCTCGCCCAAGGGCGAGATTTATGCGGGCAGCTTCGTCAAGGGCAGCTTCGAGGGACAAGGCCGCTTCCAGGGCGCCGATGGCGCCACCTTTGAAGGCCATTTCAAGCACTGGCGACCGCATGGCGCCGGCAAGCTGACCGACACGGACGGCACCGTCTTCGAAGGCGAATTCGTCCAGGGCCAGGTGCAGGGCAAGGCCAGGGTCACCACCAGCGACGGCATCCATTACGAAGGCGAATTGAAAGACTGGAAATTCGAAGGCGAAGGCGTGCTGCGCACGGCCGAGGGCGACGAATACCGGGGCAGCTTCAAGAATGGCCAGTTCGACGGCAAGGGCGTGCTGCGCTATGCAGTGGCGCAGGCGGATGGACGGCGCGAAGACAGCGGCAACTGGACGGAAGGCCAGCTGGACGATCCGGCCCTGGACAAGCTCACGCGCGACAATATCGAGCTGGCCTTGTACGGCCAGCAATCCTTGCTGGATCGCAGCCTGGCCCGTGTACTGCCGCGCGATGCGGCGAAAAAGATCAATCTGTACCTGCTGGGCGTGGCCGGCGACGGCGCGCAGGAAGTGTTTCACCGCGAAACGGCCTTCGTGCAGCGCCAGTTCGACCGCGATTACGGCACCGTAGGCCGCTCCTTGATGCTCGTCAACAGCCGCAACACGGTGGCGCAGCAGCCGATGGCCACGCGCACCAGCATCGCCGCCAGCCTCGATGCCCTGGGGGCGAAGATGGACAAGAATAACGATATCCTGTTCCTGTTCCTCACCAGCCACGGCTCGCCCGAGCACGAGCTGGCGCTGGCGCAAAACGGCATGGACCTGCACAGCCTGCCCGCGCAAGAGCTGGCATCCATGCTCAAACACAGCGGCATCCGCTGGAAGGTCATCGTGATCTCGGCCTGCTATGCGGGCGGCTTCATTGCGCCACTAAAGGATGACAACACCCTCATCATCACGGCCGCGCGCAGCGACCGCACCTCGTTCGGCTGCGATGACCAGAACGATTTTACCTACTTCAGCGAAGCATATTTCAAGGAAGCGCTGCCCAGGAGCGCCGGCTTTGCCGAAGCCTTCGACAAGGCCAAGGTGCTGGTGCAGGCCCGTGAAGAAGCCGATTTCCGCGAAGGCGGCATGGAGACGGAAGAGCATTCCGAGCCGCAGCTGTTCCAGGGCAAGGCCATCGCCGCGCAGCTGAAGGCGTGGCGTGCCCAGGCACGCTGACATGGGCACGGCCGCCCGCCTTTCTGTACAATAGTCGTCACCATGCGCCGATTCTTCCTCATTTTGCTGCTGTTCGTGCTTCCGCTCCAGATGTCCTGGGCTGCGGCGAGCGCGTATTGCCTGCACGAGGAAGGCAAGGCGGCGCAGCACCTGGGCCACCACAGCCACCAGCACAAGGCAGAGGCCGATGCGGACAAGCAGCCCTTTGGCGACAAAAAAGTGGCGGACCAGCAGAAAAAAGGCCAGCCGCACAGCGACTGCAACGTCTGCCACGGCATCGGCCATGCATGGCTGCCGGCCGGCTCCAGCCTGCCCATCGGCGACACGGCTTCCGTGAATGCGGACACTTCCCCCTTCTTTTACGCTTCCCACATCCCGGACGCTCCCAAGCGCCCTGACTGGTCGTCGGCCACCTAGGCCGACGGGACGTTTCAATCACTTTTCGCAGTAAGCCAGGCGCCAGCCTGCGCGTCCCGTCGAATTCTTTTCCATGCTTTTGGAGAATTCGATGTACCGATCCATCTATCTGTTATTACTCTCCGCCAGCCTGTTGGCTGGCAACTTTGTCCATGCGCAAGCTCCACAGGAGCCTGCCGGCCCCCTGACCTTGCCTGCCGCGCTGCTGCTCGCCGAGGGCGGCAACGCCACTTTGTCCGCTGCCCGCCATGAACTGGCGGCGCAAGGGGGCGCCCTGCAACAGGCGCGCGCCCTGCCCAATCCGGAACTGCAAACCGTGCTGGAAGACACGCGGCGCGCCTCGCGCAGCACCACCGTGCAGCTCAACCAGCTCATCGAACTGGGCGGCAAGCGGGGGGCGCGCGCCGCCGTCGCCCAGCGTGGCGAAGACCTGGCGCAAGCGGGCCTGTCGCTGCAGCAGGCGGAAACCCGCGCCGCCGTGACTTCCGCCTTTGTCGACGTGCTGGCGGCGCAGGAAGGCTTGCGCCTGGCCGACAGCGCGCAGGCGCTGGCCGCGCGCGCCAGCGACATCACGGCGCGCCGGGTCACGGCAGGCAAGGCTTCGCCCGTCGAGGAAACCCGCGCCAGGGTCGCCGAAGCGAGCGTGCGGCTGGAGCTGAACCTGGCCCGCAGCACCCTGGCCAGCGCCCGCAAGCGCCTGGCCTCCCTGTGGGGCAACGCCACGCCACGTTTTACCCTCGCGGAGGGACGCCTGGAAACCGTGCCCGAGCTGCCCCCGGCCAGCGAACTGGCGGCGCGCCTGGCCCAGGCCCCGGCCGTGCGCCAGGCGCAAAGCGCGCTGGCCCAGCGGCAAGCGATGCTGGACGTGGAACAGCGGCGCGCCACGCCCGACGTTACGGTCAGTATCGGCATGAAGCGTTCGGAAGAGCTGGGCCGCAACCAGGCCATCATCGGCCTGGCCTTGCCGCTGCCCCTGTTCGACCGCAATGCCGGCAACAAGCTCGACGCACTGCGGCGCAGCGACAAGGCCAGCGACGAGCTGGCCGCCGCCCGCATCGCCGTGCAAACGGACGTGGCCGCCGCCACCGAACGCCTGGCCACGGCCCGGCTCGACGTGGAAAGCTTGCGCCAGGACATCTTGCCTGGCGCCCAGAGCGCCTACGACGCGGCCAGCAAGGGCTTCGAGTTCGGCAAGTTCGCCTTCCTCGACGTGCTCGATGCCCAGCGCACCTTGCTGCAAGCCAAAAACCAATACCTGCGCGCGCTGACGGAAGCGCAGCACGCCGCCGCCGACATCGAGCGCCTGCTGGGCACACCAGCTCCCCTGTAAGGAATCCCCGACCATGAATATCACACTGAACAAAAAGCAGGCGATCGCCATCGTCTCCATCGCCGCCGCCGGCATCGTGCTGGCAATCCTCATCCTCGGCACGGGCAAGTCCAGCGCCCCGGCAGTCCCGGCCGCCAAGGCGGAAGCACATGTGGAAAAGAAAGACGAACACGGCCACGAAGAAGTGGAAGGCAAGCTGGAATTGACGGCTGCGCAAAGCAAGGCAGCCGGCGTCGTCATCGCCACGGCCGCGCCTGGCCGCATCAAGACGACGGTCGCCCTGCCCGGTGAAATCCGTTTCAATGAAGACCGCACGGCCCACGTCGTGCCGCGCCTGGCTGGCGTGGTGGAAGCCGTGCACGCGGACCTGGGCCAGCTGGTGAAAAAGGGACAAGTGCTGGCCGTCATCGCCAGCACGGAACTGTCGGAACAACGCAGCGCGCTGCTGTCGGCGCAGCGACGGCTGTCGCTGGCCCGTTCCACCTATGAGCGCGAAGAAAAGCTGTGGCGCGAAAAAATCTCGGCCGAACAGGATTACCTGCAGGCGCAGCAAGCGTGGCGCGAGGCGGAAATCGCCGTGCAGAACGCGCAGCAAAAGCTCAGCGCGCTGGGCGCCAGTGGTTCCGGGACCGGGACCGGGACCAGCAAGGGGCCGCTGAACCGCTACGACATCCGCGCGCCGTTCGACGGCATGGTGCTGGAAAAACACATCACGCTGGGCGAAGCCGTCAAGGAAGACGCGAACATCTTCGTCATTTCCGACCTGTCGACCGTGTGGGCGGAAATCGCCGTGCCGGCGAAAGACCTGGCCACCGTGCGCATGGGAGGCAAGGCGGAAGTGAAAGCGTCCGCCTTCGATGCCAGCGCGCAAGGCACGATCACCTATGTGGGCGCGCTGCTGGGCGAGCAGACGCGCACGGCCAAGGCACGCATCAGCTTGCTGAATCCCGACATGGCCTGGCGCCCGGGCCTCTTCGTCACGGTGGAAGTGGTCTCCGGCGAAGCGGACGCGCCTGTCACCGTGCACAGCACGGCGATCCAGACGGTGGAAGACAAGCCCGTCGTCTTCGTGCAGGTGAAAGATGGCTACCAGGCCACGCCCGTGGTGCTGGGCCGCAGCGATGGCACCTTGACGCACATCAAGCAGGGGCTTGCCGCCGGCACGCCGTACGCGGCGCAAGGCAGTTTTGTCCTGAAGTCCGAGCTGGGCAAGGACTCCGCCGGTCACGAACACTGATCACGTCAAGGCTAAGGAAACCATCATGTTTGAACGCTTGATCCGCTTCGCCATCGACCAGCGCTGGCTGGTGATGCTGGCCGTGGCCGCCATGGCTGGCCTGGGCATCTACAGCTATCAAAAGCTGCCCATCGACGCCGTGCCCGACATCACCAATGTGCAGGTGCAAATCAATACCCAGTCCGCCGGCTATTCGCCGCTGGAAACCGAGCAGCGCGTGACGTTCCCCATCGAGACGGCCATGGCCGGCTTGCCGAACCTGGAACAGACGCGTTCGCTGTCACGCTATGGCCTGTCGCAGGTCACCGTGATCTTCAAGGATGGCACGGACATCTATTTTGCGCGCCAGATGATCAACGAGCGCTTGCAGGAGGCGAAGGAAAGTCTGCCGGCCGGCATCACGCCGAAGATGGGCCCCGTCTCCACGGGCCTCGGCGAAATCTACCTGTGGACGGTGGAAACGCAGGACGGCGCGAAAAAGCCCGATGGCACGCCTTACACGCCGACGGACTTGCGCGAAATCCAGGACTGGATCATCAAGCCGCAGTTGCGCAATGTCACGGGTGTCACGGAAATCAATGCCATCGGCGGTTACGCCAAGCAATACCAGGTGGCGCCGTATCCGGAAAAACTGGCCGCCTACGGCATCAGCCTGCAAGACGTGGTGACGGCGCTCGAGCGCAACAACAGCAACGTGGGCGCCGGCTACATCGAAAGGCAGGGCGAGCAGTTGCTGATACGCGCGCCGGGCCAGGTGGCATCAAAAAGCGACCTTGCCAACATCGTCGTCGCCAATGTGCAGGGCGTGGCGATCCGCATCCGCGACGTGGCCGACGTGGTGCTGGGGCGCGAGCTGCGCACGGGCGCGGCCACGGAAAACGGCCGCGAAGTGGTGCTCGGCACGGTCTTCATGCTGATCGGCCAGAACAGCCGCGCCGTCTCGCAAGCCGTCGACAAGAAGATGCTGGAGATCAACCGCAGCCTGCCGAAAGGCGTGCACGCCGTCACCGTGTATGACCGCACGGTGCTCGTCGACAAAGCCATCAATACGGTGAAGAAAAACCTGCTCGAAGGCGCCGTGCTGGTGATCGCCATCCTGTTCCTGTTCCTCGGCAATATCCGCGCGGCAATCATCACGGCCATGGTGATTCCGCTGGCCATGCTGTTCACGTTTACGGGCATGGTGCAATACCATGTGAGCGCCAATCTGATGAGCCTGGGCGCGCTGGACTTCGGCATCATCATCGATGGCGCCGTGGTGATCGTGGAAAACTGCGTGCGCCGCCTGGCCCATGCGCAGCAGAAACTGGGACGGCCCTTGACCTTGCAGGAACGTTTTCACGAAGTGTTTGCGGCATCGCAGGAGGCGCGCCGCCCCCTGCTGTATGGCCAGCTGATTATCATGGTCGTGTACCTGCCCATCTTTGCCCTGACGGGCGTGGAAGGCCGCATGTTTACGCCGATGGCCCTGACGGTCGTCATCGCCCTGCTGGGCGCCATGCTGCTGTCGATCACCTTCATCCCGGCCGCCGTGGCGCTGTTTATCGGCGACAAGGTGGCGGAAAAGGAAAACGCCATCATGCGCGCGGCCAAGCGCTGGTATGCGCCGCTGCTGGACAAGGTGATGCGCAACACGCCTGTCGTGCTGACGGGCGCGGCCGTGGCCGTAGTGCTGTCGGGCTTGCTGGCCACGCGCATGGGCAGCGAATTCGTGCCCAGCCTGAACGAGGGCGACATCGCCATCCAGGCCCTGCGCATCCCCGGCACCAGCTTGACGCAATCGCTGGCCATGCAGCAGCAGCTGGAACGCAAGCTGATGGCAAACCACAAGGAAATCGCGCGCGTGTTCGCCCGCACGGGTACAGCCGAGATCGCGTCCGACCCCATGCCGCCGAATATTTCCGACGGCTACATCATGCTCAAGCCCCGCGACCAGTGGCCGCAACCCGGGAAATCGCGCGAGCAATTGCTGGCGGAAATCGAAGCGACGGCCACCAGCTTGCCGGGCAACAACTACGAGTTTTCGCAGCCGATCCAGCTGCGCTTCAATGAACTGATTTCCGGCGTGCGCAGCGACGTGGCCGTCAAACTGTTCGGCGACGACATGGCCGTGCTCGACGGCACGGCGGCGAAGATCGCCGGCGTGCTTGGGAAGATTCCGGGCGCCACGGAAGTGAAGGTCGAGCAGACGACGGGGCTGCCCATGCTGACGGTGCAGATCGACCGCGAGCAGACTGCCCGCTACGGCCTCAACATTGCCGACGTGCAGGCGGCAATTGCCACGGCCATCGGCGGGCAGGAAGCGGGCACCCTGTTCCAGGGCGACCGCCGCTTCGACATCGTCGTGCGCCTGCCCGACAGCCTGCGCAGCGACCTGGAGCAACTCAAACGCCTACCCATCGCCCTGCCCCTGGGCGCGGCGGCGGAAGGCCGCGCCCGCTTCATCCCGCTGGGCGAAGTGGCCAGCCTGCAAGTGGCGCCGGGGCCGAACCAGATCAGCCGCGAAGACGGCAAGCGCCGCATCGTCATCAGCGCCAACGTGCGCGGCCGCGACATCGGCTCGTTCGTGGCCGACGCCACGCAGCAGCTGCAAGCGCAGGTAGCCATTCCCCCCGGCTACTGGACCAGCTGGGGCGGCCAGTTCGAGCAATTGCAGTCGGCCACGAAACGCCTGGAGCTGGTGGTGCCGGTGGCGCTGGCCCTCGTCTTCGTCTTGCTGTTTGCCATGTTCGGCAACGTGAAGGATGGCTTATTGGTGTTCAGCGGCATCCCGTTCGCCTTGACGGGCGGCATCGTCGCCCTGTGGCTGCGCGACATTCCCATGTCGATCTCGGCCGCAGTCGGCTTCATCGCCCTGTCCGGCGTGGCCGTGCTGAACGGCCTCGTGATGATCGCCTATATCCGCCAGCTGCGCGAACAGGGCATGCCCTTGCAGGAGGCGATACGTGTAGGGGCGATCACGCGCTTGCGGCCCGTGCTGATGACGGCGCTGGTGGCGTCGCTGGGTTTCGTGCCGATGGCTATCGCCACGGGCACGGGCGCTGAAGTGCAGCGTCCGCTGGCCACCGTGGTGATCGGCGGCATTTTATCTTCGACGGCATTGACCCTGCTGGTGCTGCCGCTGCTGTACCGGCTGGCGTATGCCGCAAGAGGTAGGTCGGATTAGGTCCGGAGGAGCGTAATCCGACATCACCATTGGCGCTAACAATATGTCGGATTACGCGTGGCCTTGCCCCGCTAATCCGACCTACCTGATCATGGCCGGCGGTAGCCGCCTTCGATCCAGTTCGCCGCTGATGTGGCGTTGAACTTGAAGGCGGCCGAGGTGCGCACCTTGGCGATCTGCTCGCCGTCGGCGTCGTAGGCGCTCAGTTCCGCATACGGGTGCTCTTCGTCGGGCACGATGTCGAACATCACCTTGACTTGCCCCTCGTCGGTGGCGACAAACAGGTTCTTGTGCAATTGGGCATGCAGCTGCTGCTCATGGCGGCGCAGCACTTCCGAAGCCGTCTTGACCAGCGTGTTGAACGCGTTGACGTCGAGCGGCTTCGGATTTTTCTTGTCGCGCCCCATGGTCCACGGGCCCACCAGGGCCGGCTCCGGTTCGCCATCCTTGATCATGGCCACGGCCCAGCCCTCATCTTCCTCGTTCTTGATCACGCGCGCCGTCCAGCCATTGCCTACCCACAGGCGCGGCTCCTGGATCGGGGCGTCATTGTCTTGCTCGGCTGCTTCGTCGGAAAAGTCGGGAAAATCGGTACTCATGGCGGTGCTCGTGATGGAAGGTCGGGGCTAGCATGATAGTCGAAAACGCCCACCCGTGCCGCCTTGCCGCAAGGTAAGGCGCGGCCCGCCATAGTCGATCCCGGCAAGAAGACAAGCTATCAATGTAGTAGCTTTATTCTAGTAATCGAGCTTTGATATTTCTCAAGTAAACCTATTATTATTTTGCAATCTGAATTGTGTTTTTTGTATTTAAATATTGCATGTAGTAATGCTTGGCTCCAAGAAATTCTTTTCTCACGCGACGTCCCTCGTCCCCGCACGCCGCATTGCCCCGCCACGCCAGGCATCTCTATCGTCCATTACCGCTGCATATAACTATACTCATCAGAGGGACTCACATGAAAATCTTGACTACGCTGGCCTTGGCCACGCTAACGGTCGCCGCAGGTACCGCAAGCGCCGTCCCCACCTTCACTGCCGGCGGCACGGCACTGGCAGGGGAAGGCCTTGTCACCTCGGTCGCAGGCGCCACGACGATCAACTTCAACGATGGCTTACTACCAAGCAACTACACGGGCGCCGTGTTTACCAGCAACCACCCCAGCTATGCCGCGCAACCGCCGAATGACTTGACGGCCTTCTATTCCGTCGGCGTCTCGGATGGCCAGATCACGCCAGGCACGGCCACCTTCAGTGGCGGACTCAGCTATTTTGGTTTTTACATGGGATCGCCCGACACGTACAACAGCATCGTCTTCACCATGGGCGACAGCAGCACAGTCGTCCTGACCGGTTCGCAAATGGCCGCCCTGGGCGGCGTCAGCCCGAATGGCGACCAGTCCGTCGGCCTGTATATCAACGCCTGGGCCGGCCAAGGGGCGAGCTTCACCTCGGTCGCCTTCCATTCGCCAAACACGAACGCGTTTGAAAGCGACAACCACGCCTACATCGCCGCCGTGCCGGAACCGGGAACATACGCCATGCTGCTGGCCGGTCTGGGCCTGCTGGGTTTCATGCTGCGCCGCAAAGCGTCATAACACGGCCATGCGCAAGCCAAAGCCCGCGATGCGGGCTTTTTTCACAACCAGCCATCGCATGGACGGCAACGCCTTATAGCCGCCTCAACACATGGACATGGCAGGCCGGCTGGGCCAGGTCAGCGGAGGACCGGGCGGTACCCAGCGCGGGTCGATGGCCGGCAGCGGTGCATGGTAGTTGAATGGGGTGATGATGATCGGCGGTATCGCCGATGGCGCGCCGACGGGCTCGGCGCAGGACTGCGTGGCGCTACGCTGGCGCGTGATTCGATGGTCAGGGGGGGATAGCGATTGATCCCCGGTATCTGCAAACAAAAGCATGTTGCCCTCCTTGCGAGACTGAGGTATTCAGTATAGGACGGCTTGCGCACATTACAAGAAAAGAAATCTTGTTCCAGATCAGCGTTTTTCGCCCCGCCAGCGCCTTCCATACCGTGAAAATGACGGCCTGTCGCACGCCGCTGGCGGCAAGCCGGGCGCGCCCCTACAGTGTGATCATGCAACACCCCATCACCCACACACCGAGGCTCACCATGAAAAAATTGCTCACCTTCGTCCTCATCGTCATGCTCGCCTGCCTGTTCCTCGACAAGATCGGCGGCAGCGACATGCACATGCAGTTCAACGGCGACGATGTCGACGGTCCGCTGGAATGGCTGTTCGGCCTGGTGTTTGCCGGCGGCGGCTTGCTGATCGCCGCCATTGCGGTGGTGTGCGCCGCCGTCATCACCGGCGTCGTCCTGGCCGGCGTGGGCGTGGTGCTGATCGCGGTGGTGGCGCTCTGCGTGGTACTGGCGCTGGCATTGAGCACGCCCGTACTGCTGCCGCTGCTCATTCCCGTCGCCATCGTCTGGCTGATCGTCAGCCGCAACCGCAAGCAGGCGCAAGCGCGTCAGCACAGCCTGTAATCATTGCGCCATGAACTTGCTGAGCACGCCGTCGCTGCCGCCGTCATTCTGCTCGATGCGGTTGCGCCCGCCCCGCTTGGCCCGGTACAGCGCCTCGTCGGCGCGCGCCAGCACGGCGTCGCAATCGGCATCGGTGCCGGCCATGGCGGCCATGCCGATGCTCACCGTGACGGTGATCACGATGCCGCCATCGATGGTCAGCGAACTTTCCGCCACGCGCCGGCGCAGCCGTTCGGCAAACACGGCCGCTGCCGACAGGTCGGTGCCCGGCAGCAGGATGGCGAATTCTTCGCCGCCCACGCGGCCCGGCACGTCGACCTTGCGCAGCGCCTGGCACATCAGCGCGCCCAGGTGGCGCAGCACGGCATCGCCCACGGCGTGGCCATACTCGTCGTTGACGCGCTTGAAGTGATCGATGTCGAGCATCAGCACGCTGGCGCAGCTGGCCAGCTCACGCTGCAAGCGGGCATGCTCGTTTTCCAGTGACGCCATGAAGTGGCGCCGGTTCGGCAAACCGGTCAGGAAATCCGTGGTAGCCAGTTGCAGCAGTTCCGCGTTCATGCGCTTGCGCTCGGTGATATCGAGCGAGGACACCATGACGAAATCGAGGCTGTCCGCATGGCCGGGCATCACCAGCAAGCTCAATTCATTTTGCCGCGCCGCGCCATCGAGACGCACGAAGCTGCTCTCGCACTCGTACAGGTGGGCGCCGCCAGCCAGCGCCAGCAGCGCGTCGCCGAAACGGGGCAAGGCGCTGTCGTCGAAATTCTGCGCCAGGCCCAGCGCGCCGCGGCGCTGATCGTCCTCGTTGGCGCGCACCTGCGCCAGCGCGGCGCCATTCGCATCGATGATGCGCACCAGCCCCGCCAGTTGCCGCAGCGCGTCCGGATTGGCCTGGAAGTGGGCGCCCAGGTCGCGCACGCCCGCTTGTTCGAAGGCATCGAGCGCGGCGCGCACGGCCGACCAGTCCTGTTCCCAGAGGGCCACGGGCGCATGGTCGTACAGGCTGCGGAAACGCGCTTCGCCGGCGCGCAGAGCCAGCGCCACTTGCGCCTGTTCGATGGCCATGCCGGCCAGGTGCGCCGCCTCGCTCAGCCGCGCCAGATGCGCCGCGCCCGGCAGCGTCGGCTGGCGGTGATACGCCATCAGCACACCGAGCAGCTTGCCCGAGCCCCCACGCACGGGCTCGGCCCAGCACGATTGCAGCTGGGCCCGCCACGCCAGTTCCATCGTTTCCTGCGCATCGGCATGCAGGTCGCCGACGATCACGCGCTGGCCGTCGCGCACGGCTTGCGCGGCGATGCCATGCACGCCCTGCAGGGTATCGAGGTCATGGCCATGGCTGGCCAGGTTGAAAAACGCAGGCAAGCTCGGCGCCGCGCCCAGCACCAGGCGGTGGCGGCTTTCATCGAGCAGCAAGATGCTGCACAGCATGGCGGGATGGTCCGCTTGCACGCTCAGCACCACGCTTTCCAGCACCCGTTCCAGCGGCGCGCCCGTGGCCAGCATTTCCAGCACTTGCCGCCGCGTATGTTCGCGCCGTTCCATCTGGCTGCGCTCGCTGATATCGCGGAAGGTCCACAGGCGCGCCTGTTCATTGCCTAGTTGCATGCTGCGCACATATTGCTCGACCACCCGTCCATCGCGCAGGTGCAGCACGTCGCGCCGCTCGCGGTGGCCATGCGGCGCGTGGGCGCGTGCCCCGAGGAACGGCGCCGCCTGCTCCAGCTGGCTTTCCACATGGCGCACCAGCGCCGCGCCATCGGCTTGCCAGTCGAGCGCGTCGGGCACTTGCCACAGGTCGCGGAAGCGCCGGTTCGACGTGAAGATGCGGCCATCGGTATTGTCGACCAGAATGCCGTCGATGGTCGAATCGAGGATGCTGCGCAGCATGGCCTGGCTGCGCTGCGCCGCCTCGGCCATGGCCAGCACGCTCGCCTGCCCCTGCTCCAGCTGGCCGGTCAGTTCGCTCGAGCGCGCCAGCGCCGCCTGGGCGCGGGCGCGGCCCGCCGCCAGCAGCCAGGTGGCCAGCGCCAGCCCGATGCTGGCCAGCAAGCCGGTCCAGGCCACCAGGCGGGGCCGCGCCAGCAGTTCGCCATCAAAGCCCGGCATGGCGCGCATGCGCAAGGTCCAGGCATGGCCGGCGATGGTGATCGCCTGCTGCGACACCAGGCTGTCCGAGGCGACAGACGACAAGGCGCCCGGCAAGCTGTCATACATCAGGGCCGCCTCGGCCAGTTGCGCGCCATCATAGATTTCCAGATCCAGCTGGCGCGCGCCCTCGCCGCCCACGCCCGCCATCAGATCACCCATGCGGAACGGCGCAAACACCCAGGCGCGCAAGGCGGCGCGCCGCTGCTCCACGCTGGCGTGCGGCAAGCCATTGTCATACACGGGCAATACGACCAGGAAGCCATGCGCCCGGGCGCTGCCGCCATCCTGCACCAGGTGGATCTTGCCCGTCATGGCGGCTTGCCCCGTGTCGCGCGCCTGCTCCAGCGCGGCCCGGCGCACGGATTCGGACCCGATGTCATAGCCGAAGGCCAGCAGGTTACTCTCGCTCAAAGGTTCCAGATAAGTGATGGGCGCATGCCAATCGCGCTGGCCGTGCGGACGCACGGCATAGCCGGGATAGCCGTCAGCACGCACGCTGGCCTCATGCCGTGCCAGGGCGGCGCCGGACAGCAGCGGCAGGTAGCCGATGCCGTGAATACCGGGAAAGTGGCGGTCCACTTGCTGCACCGCCAGATAGGCGTGGAATTCGCGGCGCGTGACTTCCTGCGAACTGGCATACAGGCCCTGCACCCCGTGCAGCACCTGGATGTAGGTCTGCATGCGGCCGACGATGTTGCCCACCAGTTCGCGCACGCGGAAATCGAAATCGGCCTGCACCTGCTGTTCGCTGGCGTCGTCGGCATTGCGCCAGGCGCCATACGTCAATCCCAGGCACAGCGCCAGCACCAGCGCGGCCAACGCGCGCGGTCCCAGCCAGTGCGACACTGAACGAGCAAACCACGACGTAGACGCGCGTGTAGACATGGCAGGCGAAAAAGCAGGACGGACATCAAACCGCTACACGGCCAGCAACATGGCTGGCGGCGGGCCGCACGACTACCATCGGTAGTCGATGAGAATGATAGTACGTTACAGCGGGCGCCCTTGCAATGCTGAATATTGTATTAAAAAGACCACGAATTGCGAAGCTGCAACTGAGTTTTCCCAGCACAAAGTCGACGCCATCGCAACTGATAATGATTCTCATTTATAATGATCATCCCGCTTTTCCTCCACACCCTCGACGATGCCCTCCCAGCCGCCTTCCTCCCATGACACTTCCTGGCAACTACCGCTGGCCACGCCAACGCTGGAACTCAGCGCGGGCACCCTGTCCTTTCCGGCGCCGGCGCACAGCATCGAACACAATGAGGCAGGACTGAAACTGGTGCTGGTCCTGGGCGGCCAGCTGGATTATCAACTGCAAAGCGGTGGCGCCGTGAGTGTCGAAGGCCCGGCCTTCCATATCAGCCTGAGCGACACGCCGTTTTCCGTCAGCCACCACTATGCGGCACGGCAACCGCTGCAGTACCTGAGCGTACGCATGCCGATGCAGGCCTTGCACGACACCTTCGGCGCCGAGCTGGGTTCGCTGGCGCGGCGCATCGCTCCGGCCGCGCGGCAGACCATGGCCACGGCGAACGGATATGCCGGCAAGGCCGTGCAGGCGCTGGGCCGGCAAATCATGCTGTGCCCGCTGGCCGGTCCGCTGCGTCAGCTGTATTTATCCGGCAAGGCACTGGAACTGACAGCCGCCGTGATGGACGGCCTGACCGGCACCGGCGCCGCGGCCGAGACGGCGCCCGGCACGCGCCAGCTGCGCTGCCTGCAGCAGGCGCGCGACATCTTGCTGCAGCGCCTGCACGCACCGCCCACCTTGCCGGAACTGGCGCGCCTGGCCGGCACCAACGCCAGCACCCTGAGCCAGGGCTTTCGCCAGCAGTTCGGCACCAGCGTCTTCGCCTACGTGCGCGAGCAGCGGCTGGAACTGGCGTACCGCATGCTGGCGGCCGGCAACATCAGCGTGGCCGACGCGGCGCATGCCTGCGGCTATACGGATTCGCATTTCAGCAAGGTGTTCCGGCAGCGCTACGGCGTTTCCCCCAGCGACCTGCGCTGCGCCTGACGCAATACGCGCAATCGCCAGGAAAACAGCGGCAATCCTTAACGCCCTGACGCCCTCGGTCCTTACCATATTGAGATTGATTCTCAATACGAAAGGTCTGGTTTTTCATGGCAATGTTTCCCCTCCCCCCACGCGGCGTGCGCTGGCCCCGGCATACCCTGCACGTCCTGGCCGCCCTCGGCTGCAGCCCCCTGGCGCAGGCGGCCGACGCGCCGGCACCCGAGGCCAGTCTGCCCGTCATCGCCGTCACGGCCACGCGCGAAGCGGGCGCCAGCATGGGCAAGACGGGCGCCTCGCTGAAGGACACGCCGCAGTCGCTGAGCATCATCAGCCAGGAACGCATGCAGGAACAAAACCTGCAGACGCTCGACGACGTGCTGCAGCAGGCGACGGGCACCACCGTGCAGCCGTTCCAGCTGCTGACCACGGCCTACTATGCGCGCGGCTTCAAGATCGATTCCTTCGAACAGGACGGCGTGCCCGTGCTGATGGGTCACATGGCCAGTCCGCAGCAAGACATGGCGATGCTGGAACGCGTGGAAATCCTGCGCGGCGCGAATGGCTTGCTGCATGGCAGCGGCAACCCTGCCGCCACCGTCAACCTGGTGGCCAAGCGGCCGCAAAAGAACTTCGCCGCGCAAGGTGCGCTGTCGGCCGGCAGCTGGGACCGGCGCCGTGGCGAAGCCGACATCGGCGGCCCCCTGAACGCCGCGGCCACGCTACGCGCGCGCGTCGTCGCCACGCACGAGGAACGGGGCTTTTTCTATGACGTGGCGCAGCAGAACAGCAGCAATCTGTATGGCGTCGCCGAACTGGACCTGACGCCGGGCAGCACGCTCAGCGTGGGTGTACAGAAACAGCGCATCCGTTCCATCACCAACATGGCAGGCGTGCCCCGCTATGCGGACGGCGGCGATATCGGCTTGCCCCGTTCCACCTATCTCGATGCGGCCTGGGACCAGTTCGACTGGGATACCCAGCGCGTCTTCGCCAGCCTGGAGCAGCATTTTGCCAATGGCTGGCAAGCCAAGGTGCAGGCCAATCACCTGTCCGGGGATTCCTTCCTGAAATACGCGGGCGCATATGGCGCCGCACGCCGCGACCAGCGCCCATCCTCGAGCGTGATGGGCGCCGCCTACCGCTTCGACAATGGCCAGAACAGTGTGGACGCCTACGCCAGCGGCCCTTTCCGCTTGGGCGGACGCCAGCATGAACTGTTGTTGGGCGCCAACGTCCAGCACACGTCCAGCGAGCAGTTCTCCGCCAGCTTCCTGCCGCCGCCGAAGGGCATCCATGACGTCTTCCACTGGAACCCCTACGCGCTGGCGGAACCGGCCACCAGCGCGTATGCCTCGCGCGGCCCGACCAAGGTCAGCCAGTGGGGCGCCTATGCCATGGGGCGCTTCCAGGTGAACGACGCGCTGACGGCCATCGCCGGCACGCGCCTGAGCCGCTGGAAACAGGAAACGCGCACGGCGCGCGTGGAACCGGATATCCAGCTGACACCGTATGGCGGCCTGGTCTACGCCATGTCGCCGCAATGGTCCGGCTATGGCAGCTACACGCAAGTGTTCCAGCCGCAAAGCCAGGCCACCGTCGACGGCAAGACGCTGGACCCGGTAACGGGCAACAACCTGGAAGCGGGGATCAAGGGCGCGCTGGCGAATGGCAAGCTCGACGTTTCCCTGGCCGTGTACCAGATCCGCCAGAACAAGCGGGCCCAGGAAGACCCGAATTTCCCTTGCGCGGGCAACGTCTGCTACTACATCGCCGGCGGCGAAGTGCAAAGCCGCGGCCTGGAAGCGGAAGCGAACGGCCAGCTGACGCCCGACCTGAACCTGTCGGCCGGCTACAGCTACAACACGACGCGCTACCTGAAGGATGCCGCATCGCAGGGCCAGCCGTTTGCCAGCTTCGCGCCCGCCCACATCCTGCGCGCGTGGGCCAACGCCACCCTGCCATGGGCCGGACGCCGTTTGAGCGCCGGGCTGGGCGTGCAGGCGCAAAGCCGCTACAGCGTCACCTCGGGCGGCGTGACACTGCGCCAGGGCGGCTATGCGCTGGCCAATGCCCGCCTGGGCTGGCGCATCGACCGCCACTTCACGGCCGCGCTCAATATCAACAACCTGTTCGACAAACACTATTACCAGAGCCTGTCCGGCACGGCCTGGAACAACCGCTATGGCGAGCCGCGCAGCGTGATGCTGTCCCTGCGCGCCCAGTACTGAGGCCCCCATGAACGACAACACCTTGACCATTTTCCCGCTCGATGGCCACCTGCTCGCGCTGCACCCCGATGCGCTGGCCCTGGCCATTCCCTACCATGCGCGCGGCAAGAGCCGCGCCGACTGGATCATCGGCGTCAAGCACGTCAGCGACGCCCAGTCCGTGCACGGCGACCATTGGGAGCGCCACCCGCGTGGCGACGAAACCCTGTGCCTGCTCGAAGGCAGCATCGAACTGGTGCTGCAAACGGACGATGGCGCGGAACGCCGCATCGTCTTGCAGGCGGGGCAAGCCTGCATCGTGCCGCGCGGCACCTGGCACCGGCTGCAGGTGGACGTCCCCGGACGCCTGCTGTTTATCACGCCCAGCATCGGCAGCGAACACCGCAAAGTGGGCGGTGCCGCATGAGGCCGGCACTGCGGCGGGCGCACCTGTGGCTGATGGTGGCGGCCCTGTACTTCACGCAAGGCGTGCCGCTGGGGCTGGCCATGGAAGCGCTACCGGCCATGCTGCGCCGCGACGGCGCACCACTCGACGCCCTGGCTTTTTTGCCGCTGGTGGGCTTGCCTTGGGTCCTGAAATTTCTCTGGGCGGCGCAAGTCGACAACCGCTGGAATGCCCGCCTGGGCCGGCGCCGCAGCTGGCTGCTTCCGATGCAGGCGCTGGCCACCGCCTGCCTGCTGGGCGCCGCCCTGCTGGGGCTGTCTGCGGCCACGGCGCCGCTGATCGTCGCCCTGGCCGCGCTCGGTTCGCTGGCCAGCGCCACGCAGGACATCGCCACCGACGGCCTGCTGGCCGAACGCTTCGAAGGCGCCGCGCTGGGCCGCGCCAACGCCTTGCAGGTGGGCGGCACCATGGTGGGCTTTTTCACGGGCGGCTCCGGCGTATTGATGCTGTCGGGCATGTTCGATCAACGCGTGGCGCTGCTGGCACTGGCGGTGATCGGTGCCACCAGCCTGGCGCTTGTCGTGCTGTGGCGCGAAACGCCGCTTGCGGCCACGCTGCCCGCATCGGTCCCGGTCCCGGTCCCGGCGCCACGCAAGGCCAGCTTGCGCGGCTTCATCCGCCGGCCCGGTGCGCCGGCGCTGCTGGGCATCGCCTTTTTGTCGTCCATGACAGCCGTGGCCGGCTATGGCCTGTCGAAGCTGCTGCTGGTCGACGCCGGCTGGCCGCTGGAAGACGTCGGCAAGGTGGGTATGGCCGGTGGCATGATCACCGTGCTGCTGGGCTGCGGCGGTGGCGCCTGGCTGATCGGCCGCCATGGCCCGCAGCGCATCTTCCTGCTGGGCATAGGCGCCTCGGCGGCCGCTGCCGGCCTGTGGCTGTGGCTGGCAGCGATGGCGGCGCCCCTGCCGTCCAGCCTGGTCTGGCTGGCGACGGCGCTGGGCTGCTTCGGCGCCGGCTGCGCCTCCGTGTCCATGCTGACCATGGCGATGCAGTTTGCCCGCCAGAGCGGCCAGGCGGGCACGGACATGACGGCCGTGCAAAGCATGCGCGACGGCGGTGAAATCCTCACCTCGTCCACCTTGACGGGCGTGGCGGCCACGGCCGGCTACGGCGGCAGTTTCACGCTCGGCATCGTCTGCGCCCTGCTGGCCATGCTGCTGGCGCGCCAGTTGGCGCAGCAACGCCAGCGGGCCTGAGCGCTCTGCTGTACAGTGCTGGCGATTGCAGATACGGGAGCATCGCTTGCACGACGACCGCTGGCAGGGAACCCTATGGCTGGCATCCGACTTTGCCATTTTGCATGGCGCAGCGGGCGCCACGGACAGCCACGCCCATTATGCGCACCAGCTGATGCTAAGCACGGGCGCGCCCTTCACGGCCGAGCTCGACGGCATCGTCCACACGGCGCGGCACTTGCTGATCGACAGCCTGCGCCCGCACGCCATCCTGGCTGCGCCAGCGCCCATGCTGACCATCTATGCGGAGCCGCAGCGCCTGGGCGGCGCGGCCCTGCTGGCAGCAGCCGCCAGCGCCGGCGTACCCAGCCTGGAGAATCTGGCCGCCGCGCTGCAGGCGCAGCCACGCGAGCGCTTGCCCGATCCCCGCTTGCTGCGGGCGCTGGACAAGGTCGATGCGCTGCTGTCGGGCAAGGTCAGCGCGGCCGCCGTGGCCGAGGCGGCGCATTTGTCGCTGAGCCAGCTGGAACGCCTGTTCAGCGCCCAGCTGGGCCTGCCCGTGCGACGCCTGGTGCTGTGGCGCCGCCTGCGCCTGGCCATCCGTTTCATCCTGCTCGGCAGTACCCTGACGGAAGCGGCCCACGGCGCCGGCTTTGCCGATGCCGCGCATTTTTCGCGCACCATGCGCAGCCTGTTTGGCGTGCGCGCCGACCGCAGCTTGCGCCAGCTCGACGTCAAGCTGCTCGATTGATGACTTTACGCAAACCGGCTGGCGGCTCGGGGGCGCGCACGCCCTCTTCCGCGCGGAACGGTTCCAGCAGTTGCGCCCCGTATGCGGCCGGATAATCGGGACGGCTGCCGATGCCCAGGTCCTCGCCCCGCATGCGGTAGCCCGGTGCATCGAAACGCGTGCCCAGCAAACGGTCCCAGCAGGTAAAAAACAGGCCGAAGTTCACGTCGCCGGCCGTGCCGTATTTCATGTGATGAAAACGGTGCAGTGGCGCCCAGGCGAATATCTGGCGCAGCGGGCCCATGCGCATGTCGACATTCGCATGCTGCAGCAACAGCTGGATCGCCACGGCAAACGCCAGCACGGCCATGACACGCTCCGGTATGCCCAGCAGCAACAAGGGCAGCATGCCGCCCGCCGCTTCCAGCAACAGGTGCAGCGGGTGCTTCATCCAGCCATTGAAGCCATACAGGCGCTGTACGCTGTGGTGCACGGCATGCAGTTTCCACAGAAGATAATAGCGGTGGCTCAGGTAATGCACGAGCGTGATGCCGCAATCGGCGATGACGATCGCCAGCAACAGTTGCGCCCAGAACGGCAGCTGGACTGGCCAGAATGCGCCCAGCGCCAGATGCCCGGCCAGCAAGGGAAAGGCAGCCAGGCCCAGCAGATACAGCGCTTCATTGACGAGCGCATGCAGGCTGTCGCGCCAGCCGTCGCCATGATCGTGGTTCCACGCGCCGTCATACGGCAGATAGCGTTCGGCAAGAAAGGAAGTGAGCAGGGCCAGCAGCAGCAAGGGCGGCAAGACCCAGAGAGAATAATGACACACCGCAATCAGGTAACTGGCGGCGCCGATGAAGCCGGCCCAGAACACGGGGCCGTACAGCGCGGCAAAGAGGGATTTCATGGCAAGGGACTCCTGTGGCAAAAACCACAGCTTGGCCTTGTCCCCCTCCCCGCCGCTTGAAGAAACGGCGCAAACTGCTTATTTGGCCTGCTTTGCAGCCTTTCTCGCCGCGTATTGCTGGTAGCCATTCGCGCGCAGGGCGCAG
This sequence comes from Janthinobacterium sp. SUN128, assembly GCF_030587275.1. Lineage (NCBI taxonomy): Bacteria > Pseudomonadati > Pseudomonadota > Betaproteobacteria > Burkholderiales > Oxalobacteraceae > Janthinobacterium > Janthinobacterium sp. SUN128. Next base: position 108,885 of record NZ_JAPWHY010000003.1, read on the forward strand.
GCGGGGCAGGTGCCGCAGCCATAGCCCCAGTCGTGCAGCTCGCCCCGCTCGCCCAGGTAGCAGGTATGCGTGCCGCTGCGGATCAGGTCGACCAGGGGCTGGCCGCCCAGGTCTTCCGCCAGGTCCCAGCTTTGCGCCTTGTCCAGCCACATCAGCGGCGTTTCCAGCTTCAATCGCGTATTCATGCCCAGGTTCAGGGCCACTTGCAGGGCCTTCATTGTGTCGTCACGGCAATCCGGGTAGCCGGAAAAATCCGTCTCGCACATGCCGCCGACCAGCACCGTCAAGCCGCGGCGGTACGCCACGGTGGCGGCCACGGTCATGAACAGCAAGTTGCGTCCAGGAACAAAAGTGTTCGGCAAGCCGTTTTCCTGCATGACGATCTCGACGTTCTGCGTCATGGCCGTATCGGAAATGGCGGAAATCAGGGACAGGTCGATCATGTGATCCTGGCCCAGGCGGCTGTCCCACTCGGGCGACTGCTGGCGCATCTGTTCCAGTACGCCAGGGCGCACGGTCAATTCGATCGCATGGCGCTGGCCGTAATCAAAGCCGATGGTTTCCACGCGGCTATAGTGTTTCAAGGCCCAGGCCAGGCAGGTGGTGGAATCTTGTCCACCGCTGAAGAGCACCAGTGCGGAGTCCGTTGCTAGCATAATTTCTTTCTTTCAGTTTTATTCTGTCCAATAGTGCGCAGGGAAACAGGATTCCCCATGCAAAAAATACTTATTCGTCCGCCATCAGTTTACCTATTCCGGTAACATGCAGTCAGCATTTACTCATCTGGAGCACCATGTTTTCTGCACGACCCATACGGCATACGGCTGCCGGCAAGGCGATACGACCACGGATTTTGGCACAAGTAGTGACAAAAGTAATGGGTCAACTGACACTGGCGGCCGCCGGCAGTGTCATCCTGGCATGCCCGGCCGTCCAGGCGCGCGCGCAGGAGGAAACGCAAGAGCGTCCGCAAGACGCGGCCGCCGACACCCCTTCCACGGAAGCGGCGCCCGCCCCGCTGCAGTACGAGGTCAAGGTCAACGCACCGGGCGACCTCGATGAGTTGCTCGAAAAAAACCTGGATCTGGAACGCTTCCGCGGCAACCCGCGCATGGACCGCGAGCAATTGCAGCGCCTCGTGCGCGATACGCCCGAGCAAGCCAAAAACCTCGTCGCCACGGCCGGCTATTACACGCCCGTCGTCACGGTGCGCGTCGATACGACGGGCGCCAAACCCGTCGTCATCGTCGACCTTGATCCGGGCCAGCCGGTGACCATCGACAAGGTCGAGCTGGAATTGCGCGGCTTCGACCCCACGCCGCCGCTGGCCGCCAGCGAACCCTACGATACGGAAGCCCTGAAGCGCAGCTGGTCCTTGAAAACGGGCAGCGTGTTTCGCCAATCCGACTGGGAATCGGCCAAGCGCGCCCTGCTGCGCGAAGTGGTGCAGACGCGCTACCCGCGCGCCCAGCTGGTCGATACGCAAGCCGTGGTCGACCCGGAAACGCACAAGGTCTCCCTGCTGGTGGTGCTCGACAGCGGCCCCGAGCTGCGCTTCGGCGAACTGCGCATCGAAGGCTTGAAGCGCTACGATGCCAGCATCATCCGCAACCTCGACAAGATACGCCCTGGCGAGTACTACAGCGAATCGGCGCTGCAATCGTTCCAGGCGCGCCTGCAGGACACGGGCTATTTTGCCAGCGTGGAAGTGAGCGCCGACATGAGCAGCATCCTCAACGAGCAGATCGAGGCAGGTCAGGAAAGCCAGCAAGCCGAGGTCGAAGGTGCCAGCGCCGCCGCCGAAGCCAAGCCGGCCAACCGCGGCCCCGCGCCGCTGCTGCCGCTGGTGGTGCGCGTGACGGAAAACAAGCAGCAGAACGTCAGCGCCGGTCTCGGTTTCAGTACGAACACGGGGAATCGCGCCCAGCTCAACTATGACAACCTGAACGTGTGGGGCACGCGCTTCAAGAGCGCGATCACCATGGAAACGAAGAAGCAGGCGGCGCACGCCAATTTTTACTTTCCAACGACCGAACGCGGCTACAACGACAGCGCGGGCGCCTCGTTCGAGCGCAGCGACATTTCCAACGAAATCACGGCCGTCACCACCATCTCGGCCAAGCGCAACTGGGGTGGTACCAACCTCGAACGCAGCCTGACGTTCGAGTTCCTCAGCGAAGACAAGACCGTCGTCGGCCTGGAACAGACGCGCAGCAAGAGCTTGCCACTGACCTATGCCATCACCAAGCGCAGCCTCGACAGCCTGCTGTTCCCCACCAAGGGCTATGTCATCAACGCCCAGGTGGGCGGCGCCCTGCTGCCCGTGCTGACGGACGAGCGCTTCGTGCGCGTGGCCGGCAAGGCCGTGTATTACCGTCCGCTCGGCGAAAAGGGCGAGCTGATCGTGCGCGGCGAAATGGGCGCGCTGGGCTCGAAGGAAAAACGCGGCGTGCCGGCCGTCTACCTGTTCCGCGCGGGCGGCGACCAGTCGGTGCGCGGCTATGCCTACCAGGAACTGGGCGTCAAGGAAGGCGACGCCACCATCGGCGGGCGCTACATGCTCACCGGCAGCGCCGAATACCAGTACTGGTTCAAGCCGAAGTGGGCCATCGCCGCCTTCTATGACGCCGGCAACGCGGCCGATACCGTGAAAGCGGCCATGACGCCGAAATCGGGCTATGGCCTGGGCGGGCGCTACAAGAGCCCCGTCGGCCCCATCAATGTCGACGTGGCGTATGGCCACGCCGTCCACGCCTACCGTTTGCACTTCTCTCTGGGATTCACTTTCTGATGTCCGATATTACTACCGAGTCCCACGACGCCGCCCCGCCACCGCCGGCGAAAAAACCGCGCCGCTGGGTGCGCTATGTGCTGATCGCCGTCGCCAGCCTGGCCGTGCTGCTGGGCGGCGCCTTCTGGTTCCTGGGCCGCGAATCGACCTTGCAGATGCTGGTGCAAAAAGTGGCCAGCGCCAGCGGCGGCGAAATCGAAGTGTCGGGCGTGTCCGGCTCGCTGTACAACCGCATGCACCTGGGCCACGTCAGCTACCGCAGCAAGACGCAACACATCACGGCCAACAACATCGATATCAACTGGTCGCCATTCCAGTTCTTCTCGGAAGGCATCGCCATCAGCGAACTGCACGTGGCCAGCCTGTCCGTGGAAAGCACGGCGCCGTCCGAAGAACCATCGACCATGCCTGCCAGCCTGGCCTCGCCGTTCAAGATCGGCATCAGCGACGCGCGCCTGGACAAGGTGACCCTGGTGAGCGCGGGCGGCAACACGGTGTTTGAAAAGATCCATTTCAGCCTGTCGGGCGACAAGACGCAATGGCAGCTGGAAGACGCTTCGGCCCTGACGCCCTTCGGCCAGGCCACGGCCAGCGCGACGATTGCCGCCACGCAACCGTTCAAACTGTCAGGCAAGGCCGGCTTGACGCAGCTCACCCCCGCTGCCGGTGAAAAACCCGCCGCCCTGGCTCTGCAACTGGGCGGCGACCTGAATGTGCTGAACGTGACAGCCAAGGGCAGCGCGGGCGCGGCCACGGCCGACGCCCAGCTGGCGCTGGCGCCGTTCGACCCTGTCATCATCCTGCGCTCGGCCAGCATCCGTGGCCGCAACATCAATCCGGGCAAGTTTGACGCGACCCTGCCGCAGGCGGACCTGAGCCTGGAACTCGACGCCGCCATCGATACGCGGCCCAACGCGCAAACCGTGTCGGGCAAGCTGGCCATCCTCAACCACGCCACGCCCGGCCCCATCGACCAGCAAAAGCTGCCGCTGCGCCAGTTCGAGGCGCGCCTGGGCGGCACCCTGACGGCCACCACGCTCGAGTCGGCCATCATCGATTTCGGCAACGCGGGCAAATTCACGGGTAGCGGCAAGCTCAACCGCGATGCCGTCGACGGCCCCATCGGCAACGCGCAGCTGACCTTGCACACCGACAAGATCGACTTGCAGCACATTTACAGCAGCATCAACAGCACGAAGATCGTCGGCGACATCGTGCTCGACAGCGATGGCAAGACGCAGACCCTGCGCGCCAAGCTGGGCGAAGCCAAGCTGCGCCTGGACGTGGAAGCCACCCTGGCCGACTCGCTCGTGCAATTGCGCAAGGCAACCTTGCAAGCAGGCAAAAGCAGCGTGAATGCGACGGGCCAGATCAGCCTGAAGGACGATCAGCCCTTCAAGGCCGTGGCCAATGCCAGCCGCCTCAATCCCGCCGACTTCGGCGCCTTCCCCGTGGCCGACCTGAACCTCGACGTGCGCGCCAATGGTCACGTGGCGCCCCAGTGGCTGGCGAATGCGGACTTCACCGTACGCCCCAGCAAGCTGCTCGACCAGCCACTGTCGGGCAAGGGCAAGCTGACGGCCGATGCGGCCCACTTCAGCGGCATCGACGTACAGCTGGCGCTGGGCAAGAACAACGTGACGGCCAAGGGCAACTTTGGCGGCGCCGGCGAAAAGCTCAACTGGAATGTCGATGCACGGCAACTTTCCGCCCTGCAGGGAGACTTGCTGGGCACCGTGCTGGCCAGCGGCGTGGTGCAAGGCACTATGCAGCAGCCGCGCACGAGCTTTGTTGCCGATGCAAAAGGACTGGGCCTCACCAGCGGCAAGCGCCCTGCGCCGGACAGCGCCATCCACGCCAGCGGCGACGTGGGCTTGACGGGACCGAAAAAGGAAGCGGAACTGAAAATGACGGGTTCCTTGCAAAAGATCAACCCAGCCGCGTTTGGCGCATCACTGCCCAACGGCAACGTCAATGCGGATTTCAACGGCAACGGCCGCCTGAGCGGCGACTGGCAAGTGGCCCTCAACCTGGCCCTGCGCGAATCGACCCTGCAAAACGCCCCGCTGGCCGGCTACGCCAAGCTGTCGGCCAACGCGAAACGCATCGACAGCGTGGATACGGAACTGCGCCTGGGACCGAACAGCCTGCTGGCCAAGGGCGCGCTGGGCGGCGCCACCGACAAGCTGACGTGGAAACTCGATGCGCCGCAACTGTCGACCCTGGGTCCGCGCTTTGCCGGCGTGCTGCAGGCAGCCGGCTCCGTCAGCGGCAAGATGGACGCGCCCGCCGCGCAACTGACGCTCGATGGCCGTGACCTGACCTTCTTTGGCGACCAGCAACTGAAATCCATCAAAGGCAGCGCCAGCGTGGGCGCCGGCCAGGGCGCGCTCGACCCCATGGTCAGCAGCCTGGACATCACGGGCTACAGCACGCCCACCTTCAAGCTGGCCAGCGCCCGCCTGGGCACGACGGGCACGCGCGGCAGCCATACGGTGAGTTTGGCGGCGCGCAACGACGATTTCGACGCCACGGTGCAAATTCGCGGCAGCCAGAGCGGCGCCGGCTGGACGGGCACCATCGACAGCCTGCAAAACAAGGGCCGCTATGCGCTGGTGCTGCAAGCGCCCGTGCCCGTCAAGGTGGCCGGTCCTTCCGGCAGCGGCGTAGCGGGTCTCGGTCAGCCCGAGCAGATCAGCGTGGGCAACACCGTCATCAAATTGCCAGCAGGCAGCATCACCATGCAAAACCTGGTCAAGAACGGCCCCCGCTGGACCAGTTCCGGCCAGGCGGCCGGCGTGGCGCTGACCTACCTGGCGCAAGTGATCCCCGCGCTGCAGGCCAATGCGCGCAGCGACCTGACCCTGGGCGCGCAGTGGTCGCTCGACATGCAGGTGCCGACGGCCAAGCAGAAAGATCCGTCCCTGGCCGGCATGCTGCATATCTACCGCGAAAAAGGCGACGTGACGGTAGGCGTGGAACAGCCGCTGGCGCTGGGCTTGCGCACCCTGGATGCCCGCGTGGATGTCGCCAACCAGCAGCTGCGCCTGGCCGTGAAACTCGATGGCGCGCGCGCGGGCCAGAGCGACATCAATGCCACCGTGCAAATGCTGGGCGGGCGCATCAGCAACGACAGCGCCCTCTCGCTGACGGGCACGACCAGCATCGATTCGCTGGCGTGGCTGGCGCCGCTGACGGGCCAGCCGGGCCTGGAACTGGGCGGCGCCCTGAAAATCGCGCTGGCCGGCAGCGGTACCATCGGCGCGCCGCAATTGAATGGCGACATCAACGGCAGCAAGCTGCTGGTGAACTGGGCCGACCAGGGCTTGAAGTTGCGCAATGGCGTACTGCAAGCCAAGCTGGCCGGCGATCAATTGCAATTGCAGCGCCTGAGCTTTGACGGCGGCGATGGCAAGGTGCAGGCAGATGGCTGGGTACGCTTTGCGAATGGCGAAGCGAGCCTGGAACTGAAACTGATGGCCGACCGCCTGCAGGCGCTGTCGCGCCCCGACCGTACCTTGATCCTGTCGGGCAACAGCACCCTGGTGCGCAACGACAAGCGCTTCAGCTTCGAGGGCAAGTTCAAGGCCAACCGCGCGCTGATCGAGCTGGCGCCGCAAGACACGCCGACGCAAAGCAGCGACGTGGTGGTGCTGGGCAAGGAAGTCAAGGGCGGCAAGGAAGCGCCTTCGCTCCCCCTGAATATCGACCTCGAGTTCGACCTGGGCAATGCCTTCCACCTGCGCGGCATGGGCATCGATGCGGACCTGGCGGGCAATGTGCGCGCCAGGGTCATCAACCGCGCCGCGCCGCGCGTGACGGGCAGCATCCGGGTCGTCAATGGCCTGTATGCGGCATATGGGCAGAAACTGGCCATCGAACGGGGCTTGATCGCCTTCACGGGCGCCTACGACAACCCGTCCCTGAACATCCTCGCCGTGCGCAAGCGCCCCGAGGGCGAAGCCTTGTCGGAAACGAATGTGGAAGCGGGCGTGGAAGTGCGCGGCACGGCCCAGGCGCCGACGGCCAAGCTGGTCTCCACGCCAAGCGTGTCGGACAGCGACAAGCTGGCCTGGCTGATCCTGGGCCACGGCGCGGAAACGGCGGCCGGTGATGAAATGGCCCTCTTGACGACGGCTGCAGGCGCCCTCTTCGGCGGCTCCGGCGGCGGCTTGCAAGGCAAGCTGGCCAGTTCGCTGGGACTCGATGAAGTGGGCCTGTCGCAGGCGCAAGGGCTGGAAAGCACGGTCGTCACCGTCGGCAAGCGCCTGTCCTCGCGCGCCTACCTGACGTTCGAGCAAGGCACGAGCACGGCGACGAGCCTGGTCAAGCTGCGCTACAAGCTGAACCGCCGCATCACCCTGCAATTCCAGACGGGCACGAACAATGCGCTCGACGTGCTGTACACGTGGGCGTTCGATTGATCGTCAGACCACTCGGAAATACGGACCGCCGGTAATCAATGCCGCTCAGTGCAAACTGAGCGGCATTTTTTTATCGATGGCCAATAACGAAACGCATAGGCGTAAAAACAAACAATGGCGAAATTGGCGAAATTGGCGAAACCAAGAATACCGAAAAATTACGATAAAGAATTAAATTATTAAGATACAATCAACTCGCAGCAAATTTATGGGGATATATTTTTTTGAATTTTATAATGAAGGAAAATAGATGAAAACCAAAAAGAAAATTGCTTTTGCCGCTACACTTGCAACATTGCTGGTTGCCGCCGCGGCCTACGCCCGGCCGATGTATTCCATCACTTATTCCTACTATTCCGATCCATCGTACTCGGATCATGTAGGCGGTGCAGAGTTCACCTGCTCGGGCAGGATGATTTATTGGGGCGAACAAACACCGTACCGCTTGGAAGACATGCAAATGCCATGCTCATCCACCGGACCGGAATTGCCAGGAACTGGCCACGGCTACCCATAAAATCTTTGCGCATAAATAATAGAATATTGTGAAGCGCGGAGCAGCATGTATTTGGCATTCGTGAATATTGCACTTTTAAAAACATGAGCACCAGACCCTGGAAATGTCATGTTGTTCCGAAAATAAAGCCCGCAATGCGGGCTTTATCTTTCCAGAACTTTTAAAAATACATTCCAGGAGCGCGATGAGGGCCGGATTTTCGCGTCCATATCGCCGGGAATGATGGGGCGCGGGTGCATGCCGCACTCTTGCGGCAAAGGACGCCAACGGCTTACTCGGCCACGTCGAGCCCGCGCTCGATCATGCCTTCGACGTACGCGCGCAGGTATTGTTCCAGCGCGGGGCCGGACAGCACGTTGGCCGTCAGCGCGCCGTGCGGCGAGCCTTTCAGCACGCCGTCGTGGTACACGCGCGCAATCCAGGCCACGTCCGCGCCCTGGGTGTAATCGAGTTCATAGTCGAACGATTCTCCGCTGACTTTGCGTGTGTAGACTTCCTTGACAATTGCCATCTAAAACAGCCTTTCTTGACGAGATTAACTGGGATGCGGGTGCGGCACGGGATCGTCCTGCGGCACCGGATGCACGGGCCCCGGATGATGCCCGGGCGCTTCTTGCGGCTCCGGCGCCGGCATGGGTTCATCGACGGGCGCCGGGTCGGGCGCGCGGTGGGCATGGATGACTGACATGGCGGACCTCCCCTGCGGACAAAGGAAGACCATACCACGAGATGCCCGCCGCTGCCCTTATTTGCCTGCCGGCTTGAGGTCGGCAGCCGGTGGTGCCGCGTTCTTCACATATTTCTCCAGCCAGTTGTTGCTTTCATACAGCATCTGCATGATCGATTCGCGCGCGCGGTAGCCGTGGCTCTCGTTCGGCAGCATCACCAGGCGCGCCGTGCCGCCCAGTCCCTTGACGGCCTGGAACATGCGCTCGCTCTGGATCGGGAAGGTGCCCGAGTTGTTGTCCTGCTCGCCATGGATCATCAGCAGCGCATCCTTGATCTTGTCCGCATAATTAAATGGCGACATGGCTTGGTAGACGGCCGGTGCCTGCCAGAACGAGCGTTCTTCCGCCTGGAAGCCGAACGGCGTCAGGGTGCGGTTGTAGGCCCCGCTGCGGGCGATGCCGGCGCGGAACAGACGCGTGTGCGCCAGCAAATTGCCCGTCATGAAGGCGCCATACGAGTGGCCGCCGATGGCGATGCGGTTGCGGTCGGACACGCCACGGCGCACCACCTCGTCGACGGCAGCCTCGGCGTCGGCCACCAGTTGCGGCAGATACGTGTCGTTCGGTTCCTGCTCGCCATTGCCGACGATGGGGAACGATGGATTGTCGAGCACGGCGTAGCCCATGGAAAGAAAGGCGGCCGGGCCCCAGTAGCTGACGGCATTGAATTTGTACGGCGAACCCTTGGTCTGGCTGGCGGCGCTGGCCGTCTTGAATTCCTGCGGGTACGCCCACATCAGGGTCGGCAGCGGGCCGTCACGCTTGACGTCGTAGTTCGGCGGCAGCATCAGGGTGGCTGTCAAGTCCACGCCGTCGGCGCGCTTGTAGCGGATCAACTCTTTCTGCACGTCCTTCAATTGCGGCAGCGGATGGGGGAAATGCGTGAGGGCCGTCAATTGCGCGGCGCCCTGCTGTTTCAGGTTGCGCACATAATAATTCGGCTGCTCGGTCGGCGATTCGCGGGTGGACAGCAGCCGGCTGCCATCCTCGTCCAGCACGGCTACCACGTTTTCATAATACGGCGCGGCGCTCTGGAACAGGCGCTCCTTCTGTTTCGTCGCCAGGTTCAGGCGGTCGATGAAGGGACGGTCGCCTTCCTTCGAGGCGCCCTGGCCGTCGAGCAGGATGGAGCCATCGGCGGCGATGAGCAAACGCGGCAAGCCGGCAGCGTCGGCGCGCATGACGGGCTGACCCGGATCGTTGTAGCGGTCTTCGAAGGAACCGGCGTACACGAGGTCGCCAGGTGTGCCCGCCACGGCGGATGGCTGGTCCGGCTGGATACGCCACTGCTTGACGGCGCGCGTCTTGTACCACGCTTCGCTGAGCAGGGCCAGGTCGCCACGGCCCCAGGCCACGCCCGCATAGCGCGAAGCCAGCCTGGCCAGCACGGCCGGCTTGGCGGTGAACGGCGCCGCCTGCGTGTAGACGATGTCGCGGATCTCGACCACCTTGGCCGGATCGCCGCCATCCTGCGCTTCGGCCCACACCAGGGTGGCGGGCGCATCGACGCGCCAGCTGACGGAGCGCACGCCGGCGGACACGGCATCATTACCTGGCGGCAGCCCTTCTTCCAGCGGCAGGGCTGCCAGCGCATGCACCACCTTGCCATTCAGGTCGCGCACGTCGATCTTGTGGCCGAAGTCATGCGCCGGCACGATATAGGAATACGGACGCACGATGCTGGTCGTCAACAGATGCTTGCCATCGGGCGAGGCCGACACGCGCGAGAACTGGCCGGGCTGGCCCACGAGGCGCTGCTTGCCCGCCACGTCCAGCAAGGCCAGCTGGACGGTAATGTAATGTTCGAACAGCTGCGCATCCTGTTCGTTTTTCAGCAGGTCGGGATAGGTGCGCAATTGCTTGACGCCACCACCCGGCACGCTGTCCTGGATGGACGGGCCCGTCGGGATGCCGCTCGCCACGGGCGCCGCACCCAGCTTGGCCGGCTTCAACTGCACCAGCAAGGTCTTGCTGTCCGGCATCCAGGAAAAGCCGCGACCATACACGGCCGACAAAGGCTGGCTGGCCAGCTTGCGCGCCGCTTTCGTCTGCACGTCGAGCAACCACAGTTCCACGCCCGATTCCTTCACGCCCTTGGCAGGATCGGCAAAGGCGACGTGCGTAAACGCCAGGTAGCGCTGGTCGGGCGACCAGGCCAGGTCGGCGATGCGGGGTGCGACCGGCAAGCCGCTGACCTTGATTTCCTTCTGCGTATCGATGTCGAGCAAGCCCAGTCCCGTGTGAAAACTGAAACGGCTGGCCGAATACGTGCGCGGATTGATGCGCAAGCCCGCCAGCTTCAGTTCCGGCTGCGCCACTTCGCTAATGCTGGGCAAGGATGGCGTAGGCAGCACGGCGGCCAGGTTGCGTTTCGGGCTCAGGCTCAGGGTCGGCGCGCGCGGCGCATCGACGATGGCTTGCAGGGGCGCTGGCGGGGCTTGATAGGCACCATCTTGCGCCATGGCCAGGGAAGACGAGGCCATCAGGCCGACAGTGATGGGCAGCAAAGGCAAACGAGTAGACATGGAACTCCAGTGTATGAAGGTGGTGACAACAAGCGAGCGCACCGCACCGCTCATGGCGGCGCTTTGTGACAGGGCATAGTGCGTTCATGCCATAAAAATGTCAACATGCAACTTTGCCGTTTGACAAGCATCGTCGCCCGTCCCCATCTGGCTTACAATCGCTGTTTTACCCGTACCTGATTGCATACATGGAAACCACCACCCTCGCCCTGCTGTTACTGGTCCCGCTGCTGGTCTGGCGCATTTATTCGCGCCTGAAAAAACTGGTGGCGCGCCAGAAATCGCAGCTGTGGCGGCACTGGACCGTGGCGATCGCGTTTCCCGCGCTGCTGCTGTTCCTGGCGACAACGACGAAATTCGACGTCCTGCCCCTGTCCAGCCTGGGCGCCGCTGCCCTGGCCGGCGGCTGGCTGGGCGTGCTGGGCTTGAAGCTGACGCGCTTCGAACACGTCGGCAAGGACTTTTTCTTTACCCAGCACCGCTACCTGGGCCTGACCATCACGATGCTGTTCATCGCCCGCTTGCTGTACCGCGGCATGCAAATCTACCTGAACTCGCGCCTCGACGTGCCCGTGCCGCCGCCACCGTTTGGCCAGAGCGCGCTGACCATGGCCGCCTACGGCCTCGTCATCGGCTACTACGCCGTGTATGCGTGGGGCCTCGTGCGCTGGCGCCAGCGCAACCAGCCGCTGCAGGCGCCCGAGTAAGTCATCCCGTCAATAGTACTGGCACAGGCCGGTACACGTCGTCACCGACAGCGCTTGGCGTATCGTCGCCAGCGCCGGCGCCAGCGCCGGATCAAGGTCCTTGTCCGCATCCGCCAGGCTGTTCAGCAGACGTTCGCGCAAGGGCGGCGGCATCAGGCCCGCGTTTGCCGTGGCGTGCTGCGCGGCCGCTTCCAGCATCATTTTCTTTTGCGCCACGTTCCAGAACGCCACCTGCACGAACTGCACCACGCCGGAGTAAGCCGTGCTCGATCCCTTGCTGAAGGCGCGCGCGCGCATGCGCTCGGCCCCGCTCACCTCCTGCCCCGGCTGGTGACTGAATTCCTGCTCCATTAGACGGATCAAGTGCGCATGGCAATGCAGGCCAAAGGCGAACATGGTGCTCATCTCATCGCCATAATTGGCCAGGTTCTGCGTCACTTGCTCCTTGCGCGCCTGCTGCAATTCGGCGCCCGACAGCGGCAGCGGCAGCGCGAGGCCAAATTGGTAATAGGTCTTGCCCACGTTGGTGGCACGCTCGCACAGGGCCACGCTCTGGTTCATGTCCTGCAGCGCCGCGACGGGCGCCTGGAACAGGCGCGGCGCATCGGTCATCCGGGCAAACAACGCGGCCACGTCAGGGTCGCCCAGGCGCGGCAAGCCGCCTTGTGGCGTCGCCTTGGCCATCATCGCTTCCAGGCGCGCGCTGGCTTGCTGGAAATCGGTATAGCTGTCGGCCCAGGCGGCGGGCGCCACGAGGGCGGAGGAAAGGCAGAGCAGGCGGCCGATGCGGCGCAGCGGCGGGGAAATCGATAGGGACATCAGATCAGAAGAATACTATTGGATAATTGGTAATTATAGGCAATCTGTATCCATAGTGCATTTAATTGCGTTTTACACCATCACTTGCTTGGGAGATGATGGTGACGCGCGGCCAGCGCGCCGCATAGTCCTTGCTGGCCAGGCGCTGCGCATAGCCATCCAGGCTGATGCGCGCCGGGTTGCGCCGTACCACCATGCTGAACAGGTCATCGAGGCCATGCGGCGCGACGATGCCGATCTCGCCGTCAGGCTGCAGATAGATGCCAACCGAGGTGGCAAACTCGGGCCAGGTAGCGATGGCATCGTCGAGCGACAGCAGGGGCGGTACGGCGTAGCCAAACTCGTCTTCGAACCACAGGTGCACCCTGGCCTGGTTGCACACCTCCCACGGCACGCCCGGCAGCAAAGTGGCCAGGCGCTGGCGCAGCTGCGTTTCGCTTTCCGGGCTTGAATCATGCGCATCGAAATACGCCACGTCGACATCGCTCAATGCCGATGGATGCGCATAGCCGTGCAAGGCGTCCCACACGAGGTTGCGCACGGCGCCGGCGCCGATGCAGCAGTCCGGCAAGCCCAGCTGCGCCACGGCCTGCAGGACTTGCATGCACCATGGCGTGCTCCTGACGATGGCGCGCAGCCGCGCTGCCAGTTCTGGCTGCGTACTCACGCGCGGGTCCAGGATCGCTTCCAGGCGCGCGCCGGCTTGCTGGAAGCGGCATCACTGTCGGCCCGGGCGGCGGGCACGGCAAGCAGCGCGCCAGGGAACAGCATACGCAGTGGGTGCTGATGAGCAGCAGTTTCCAAGGCGCGTTCTTTCTATTTCGTCATCAAGTAATTGCTACGCAACGCAGGCGCCTCGCCCGTATTCTCGCTGCCATTCTCGACGTTGCCGAAATATACGTTCAGATCCTGCTGCGGGCGGAAGTTGCGCAGCTTGACTTGCAAGGTGGTGGGATTGATCTTGGTGAACGTGCCGGGAAAGCACAGGCTGATCAGCTCGTCCGGCTTGCCCTTGACCAGGTTCAAGGTAAAGTCTTCGATGCCATTCTTCCAGGTGTTGCCAGTCTTTAAGATGTACGAGACCCATTTGGCATTGACGAAGCCGCTCTCGCCTTGTTGCGCCGCCAGACGGTTCCACGTCTTGTAGAAAGCCTTGTCGCCACAATACTTTTGTTCAAACTCCTTGCCGTCGCCCAAGTAGGAGGCACCGGGGCCGGCGGCCACGAAAGGCGCATATTGATGGCGCACGCGCACCGTTTTGCCGGCAGGGAATTTCTGCCGCCACTGGTAAACCACCGTCACGGACCAGGCTGGCACCCATTCTTCGTCTTCGGACAGCTTGGCCAGCAAGCCTTCGGCGATCATGGCTTTTTGCTGCGCGGCGCTCAAGGGCGCCACCTTTTTTTCGAACGGGCTGAAGGACGGAAAATAAGCGACTTGCGCGTCCGACAGACCAAGCTGGGCCAGGCGCGCCGTCACGTCACGGCTGTCGAGTTTGGCGACCAGCACGGTCTGGTAATCCTTGCGCTTGCCGTCGACCTCGATCGAGAACTGCTGCGGCTGGCCGTAATACGTGGGCGACTGGTGGTAGCCGGCCTCGTAGGCAGGCAGCGGAAAGATGATGGTCTCTTCCACATCGCTTTTCGATTCATTGAGAAACTCGTACTCGACCTTGATCAAGTCCGGGCTGACCGTCAGCACCTCCTTTTTCATGGCCACGGCGTCGCTCTTGCCGACGATAATGCCGCCGGTACCGACCGAGCCGATGCCGTCGTTGGCCATTGCCGGCGCCGAACACGCCAGCGCGGCAGATGCCAGCAAGGTGCGCACCAGCATCACGCCGCCTTGCCCGAGACGGGATCGACCCGGCGCTGCAGCACGAAAATCGGTTGCGCCCATTGGGTATCCTTTTTCTTCTTGCTGGTGATCAAGGTCAGCTCCGACGGATCGTAGACATCCGTGTTGTGCGTCAACGGCGTCGTCATCAGGTATTGCGCTTCCGTGTTTTTCAGGAACTCGCCGACCAATTGAATGTTGCGGATATCGAGGTGGGCAAACGGTTCGTCGATGAAGACGAAGCCGCCGGAACCGTCTTCCGATTTCAGCAAGCCGATCAACAGCACCAGCGACTTCATGACCTGCTGGCCGCCCGACGCTTCGCCGTCATTCATGCCGATTACGCCCTTGCCATCGAACTTGAAGCGCACATGCAAGCCCGCCTGCGACAGCTGCACGTCGTCGTTTTCCAGGCGCACGGGGTCGGCATGCACTTCGATGCCGGCCAGTTCGCCCAGCTCCTTGATGTTCTTGCTGTACGTCTTGATGGTGTAGCGCAAGCGCTCCATGTAGGCGCCGCGGGCATTGCCCGTCGCTTCGATGGCCCGGTTGTTCTGGTAGCGGCGCTCGTCCGTCTCCGACTGGCGGCCATGCAGCTGGTCCGACAGGCGGTGGTGCTGGTCGATGACGGTGGCGTCGAGTTCCCAGTCGTCGCGCGCCAGGCTGTTTTGCAGGCTGGCCACGCGCAAGTCGACCTGGTGCGCATTCTGGTGCTCGGCGACAAGCGCCGCGCGTCGGCCCGGCCTGCGCCAGCTTTTCGGCAAGTGGCGCCATGCATGGCGCAGGGCCAGCAAGGCGCGCGCATGCTCGGCGCGCTGTTCAATCTGCTTCTTGTAGCCAAGCCGCGAACCGGCTTCCGCCTCGGACAGGGCCAGGCGCGCGTTTTGCCACACGGTATCGGCACGCGTGCGCGCCACGGTGGCGTTCTTCGTCAGGTTTTGCAGCTCGCCCAGGCGGCCGCCCACTTCCAGGCGCTCTTCCTTGAGCGGCTTCGAGTTGCGCAGCGCTTCGGCGAATTCTTCCTGGCGCGCACTGAGTTCCTTGGCCGCGTCGACGCCGGCGATGCGCGCTTTCAAGGCGCCCACTTCGGCCGCCAGTTTCGAGATCGCCAACGTCAGTGTGTCTTCCTGGCCTTCCAGGCCCGGCAGGGAGCGCAGCAGCGCTTCCAGGCGGCCGCTGCGGCCAGCCTGGCCGAAGCGGTAGCGCGACGCTTCCACGAACAGCGAGCGGCCGCCGCGGCGTTCGCGGTGGTACGCCTCGGGCGTGATCCACTCTTCGTGGTTGCCCAGCTTGAAACCCGCTTCGACGGAATCGACGCGGGAAATGCGCGACAGCTGCTCGATCAGCCAGCTAGGCACGGGCGCGGAAAATTTCACCACAGCCAGCAAGCTTTCGTCTTTTGCGACGGGCGCCGTGACCAGGTCGGGCACGATGAAGTGGCGATAGCGTTCCTTCTCGGCCAGGCGGTAGGCGGCAGCCGCATCCTTGGCCTTGTCCAGCAGAACCACCGAGGCATAACCGCCCAGCACGCCTTCGACGGCGCCCTGCCAGCGGCTGTCCGTCACTTCGACGATATCCGACAGCATGGCGTGGCTGATCCCCGCGTCGCGCAGCGCGCGGCGCATGCCGCGCACATTGTCCGGCTCCGGCATGGCCGTCTTGCCTTGCAGCGCGGCAATCGTCGCCTGCTCAGCCGCGATACGGGCCGACAGGGCGTCGCGCTGCTGGCGCTGGCGCAGCAATTCCGCTTCCTTCTGTTCCAGCTGGGCCGCCACTTCGGCGATGTCGCTGCCCGAGTCGGCCGCCAGCTTGTGCAGACGGTCCTTCTGTTCCAGCAGGCTGTCCAGCGGTTTCAGTTTCGCATTGATCAGGGACAAACGGCTCTGCAGACCAATGGATTCCTGCTCCAGCAGGGTCTCGTTCATCTGTGCGTCGGACAGGGCCTTCGCTTGCGCAGCCAGCGCATTGCGCTTGTCCGTCAGTTGCTGGTCGGCCTGCGCCATCGGTTTGCGCGCATCGCGCAATTGCCGGCTGGCGATGGCCGCCTTTTCGCGCGCCTCGTGGTACTGCAAGCTGGGCAGCACTTCTTCCAGCAGGTTGCGGCGTTCCTTGTGCAAGCCTTCCCACTGGTGATAATTGGCCACGCGCAGGCGCAAGCCTTCCAGGTTGGTTTTCGACGCCTCGAGTTCCGTCTCGAAGCGTTTCAGCTCCACTTCCGTATCGCGCTGGTGGCGCTTGGCTTCGTCGTAGGCGTCCAGCACTTCCTTGTCGCCAAACACCTGGAACACCAGGTCGAGCAGCTGGCGCGGCGCGTATTCGCACAATTTGTCCGTCTCGCCCTGCTCCAGCGCCAGCACTTTCGACATGGCGGGCGACAGGCCCGCATTGGCCAGGCGCTTGCGGTAGTTTTCCACGCCCAGCCAGTCGTTGGCATCCGTGATGTCCTCGATCTGCACATTACCCGGACGCATCAGATACTGGCGCTTCCAGTCGCCGCCGTTCTTCTGGATCTGGCAAAACAGGGTCACTTCATCGTCGCTGAAGAAGCCGGAACTGCGGAACGGGCGGTTCGACAGCTGCTTGCCCACGTTCTTGTTGTCGACCACGGCGCGCAGCCAGGCCGTCTGCTGGCCCGAGTGGCGCGCATAGTGTTTATACGTGCGGCCCATCGAGCAATCGAGGCCGAACAGGGTGCGCAAGGCGTCGAGCAAGGTGGTCTTGCCGGAGCCGTTCTGCCCCGCGATGGTGATGATCTTCGCGTCGAGCGGAATATTCTTGATGCGCTGCCAGTAATCCCAGTGCACCAGTTCAAGTGATTTGATATGAAACATGGGCGCTTTCAGTGAGGGAGGTCGGACGCGGGCTCGTCGCCGGCGTCAGGCAGGTCGCCGATGTCGGCGGACAGGTCGTCTGCCAGGTCGGCGTCGAGCAGTGAATCGCCGCTGACGGCCACCAGGCGTGCCGGCGCCCGCTTGAACACGTCGGCCAGAGCGCCATTGATGATGCGCTCTTTCAAGACGTCCGTGTCCATCATCAGGTCCAGCAGCGGACCTTCCAGGATGAAATCGCCGCGCCGCTCGATAAAGCCCAGCTTGGCCAGGGTGCCCAGGTTCATGTCCATGCGCGTCTTCTTGCCCAGCTTGTCGCCGAAGTCGGACAGCAGCGCCTTGTAGGAAATGCCGATCGACGCGTCTTCCGCGCGCGGCAACGGCTTTTCCGTGCCGAACATATCGTTCTGGTCGTCGTCCGCGTGCTGGTGCGTTTCCTGGCGTTCGCGCTTGGGCAGGATGATCTGCGCCCACAGCACTACCAGCAAGGCCACGCCATCGCGCGCCAGGCCGAAATTATTGTTTTGCCACACGTCGCGCGCGCCGAAGATCTTCGGCTCGATAGTGCGCGTCAGGGCCAGGGTGACATGGTCGGCATACACGTTGTCGAGCAGTTTCAGGCCGCAGGCCAGCAGGCGCGCATCGATCTCGGCGCGGAACAGCTCGTCGGACAGCACGCGCTTGACGAGCTTGTCGTCGCGGCGCAGGGTTTGATGCGTGAGCAGGCGCGCAATCAGGATTTGGGAATCGTCATTCATCGGCGGTGCCGCTATCTAAATCAAGTGAAACATTCAGTGAAAGCGAGGCGATCGACATGGCCGCCACGTGGGGGTCGGTCAGTTGGACCATCTCGTCGGTCGGTGTAAAGGTAATCGGCAGACGGGCCAGTTCCGCCGTCGATCCCTGCAAGCTCGCTTCGGACACGTCGCCCAGAAGCGGCAGCATCGAGGCGCGGTACGAGGCCACGGCAAAGCTGGCCGGCAGCAGCGAATCCTGCACGGGCACCGATTTCGGCCCCTCTTCGCCGATGCTGGGGAAATTGCCCAAGCTGGCGAAGTTCGACAGGCGTTCGAGCAAGTCATCGAGTTCAAGCTGCATGGCGGGTCCGTCGCTGATGGTGGTGGGCGCGTCCTCGCCGCTGGGCAGGCCCGTGTTGATGACGCCTGCCGCCCGTTCGGACAGCAGTTCCGTTTCGGCCACGTCGATCATCTCGGCCGGCGTGGAGAACAGCGGCACGACGGGCTGGTCAATGGCGCCTTCGGCCAGGCTGGCCAGGTCGTCATGCAGCAAGAGCCAGCGCTTGATGTCCGTGGTCGACAGGCCCGACTGGCCCAGGTGCACGCGCTGGCGCTCGATCTGGTTCAGGGCGCGCGAAAACATGCCTTGCATGTTCAGCAGTTTGCTTTGCGCGCGGCCAATCGCCTGCGCCGCCTTGTGCGTGGCGCTGTCCGCGTTTTCGTCGGAAGTAATCGCCACGAGAATCTCGGAACCCTTCTCGACCCAGTCGCACGCCATGTTCCACTTCGCCTGCGCCGTGCGCAAGCGGAACTCGGAACCGGAGGCGATGGCGTCGGAGAACTCTTCCGTCAAGTCCACCAGGCGCCCCAGCAAATGCTGAAGTTGCTCGACCGACACGCCGCCGACGGCTTGCGCGCCCGCCACCTGCGACAGCAGGAAACCCATTTCCGCTTCATCTTCCGTCTGGCCCAGGCCCAGCAGGCTGTCGATGGCGGACAGCACATTGCGCGCCATCGGCGTCACGCGGTACACGCCCTGCTGCGCATCCCAGGCCAGCAACTGGTTCGAGCGCAGGCGCAGCAAGACCGTTTCCAGGCTTTCCGGCAACAGATACGCCAGTTTCGTATTGATATCGGCGCGCGTATAGGCGGACGTGGCCGCATCGGAGGCGAGTTCGCGCAACACCAGCAGACGCACCAGCACGCCATCGAAACCGCCGTGGAACAGGGCCGTAAACACTTGCAGCAGGGGCTGCGCCCGCTTCAAGTGAAATACCTGCTCGATCTCGTCGGCCGAAATATTGGGCTGGAAATGCGCCTGCAAGGAATCGTGATGCTCTTGCTCTGTCTGATTTGCATCCGTAGCCACGGCTGCACTTGCCATTATATCAATCATTCTTTTCCGGATGAGTGTTCAGCGGGCGGCGCTGCGGGCTAACGCGGCACTGCGGGGCGGGGGCGTCAGTATATCAGTTCTGACATGCAATTTAGCGCATGGGAGGGGGAGGTGCGGACACGGCGCAACACGGCCGGTGCGCCGTGCCGGGCCAGGAGGATGAAATGGGGGGCCAAACACGGCATGCCTGGCCCAAAACCATTAGTGAACACTTACTTCTTGACGATCTTTTGCAGGGTTTGCTCGACGTAGTCGCCGTCTTCATCGGCGAACGTCACCTTGACCGGATACCATTCCAGCGACGGCGCCAGCCACAGGTCCACTTGCTGGCCCTTCTTGTCCGGCGGCGGCGCCTTGACCAGGTGCACGGCCTCCACCAGACCCTGGCCGGTGGCGACGGTCTCCTGCTTGACGACCTTGAAGGTCCACGGTTCGGCGTCGTGGCGGCCGGCAACGAAGAAGCTCCATTCCGAACCGGGCGTGAATTTTTCGGGCGCGGCGCGCGCCACGCTGACCAGTTGCCAGACGGTGCTGTTGCGGTCCTGCTCGCCGCCTTTCAGCGGATAGCTGTCATCGCCCTCGCTGAAGACGATGGTCTTGCTGTCGCGCTTGAAGGTGGTGGTGGCCGCTTCCTTGCGGAAACGCTTTTCCACGAACTGCGCCGGCGCCAGGCCGAAATCGTCGACCGTGCCTTCGCTGCGCTGCTCGAGGATCTTGCCGAACAGGGCGGCCTTGGTTTCGGCCAGCAGCGAGTACTTGCCGTCGCCGGCGCGCCAGTTGCTGACCGATTCGCCCGACAGCGCAATGCCGCGCTGCTTGGCCTTGATCGAATACACGAGGTCGGCCGATGGCGCCAGCTTGTACGGACGTTTGATGACGGGATGGTCCACGGGCTCGTCCGCCGCCATGGCGGGCGTCAGGGTGGCGGCCAGCAGACTGGCCGCCAGGATGCGTTTCAAGGTAGTCAAAGTGGTCATTTATTTTCCTGTTGATTCATTTACGGAGATCTTGGTCACGGTTTGCGTGGTCAGCGCCCCGTTCGCTTCGGTATTGCGTATTTGTACCGGATACCATTGCATCGATGGCGCCAGCCAGATATCGAGCTGCGACGAATACGTGCCGGGCTTCGGCGGCCGGCGCAAATGCCAGGTCACCAGCCGCCCCATCTTGGTCTCCAGTTCTTCCTCGCCCACCAGGTGGAAGCGGAACACGGTCGCTTCCTTTTCCTCGCCGACGAGAATGTCGATATTGCCCACCAGCTGGTTGACGTCGGCGCGGCCGATGGCGGCCAGCTGGAACGGCACCGTGGCCTTGTCTTGCACCCCTTCCTGCCATGGCGCCGTGGCCGTCGTGGCCGAAAACGTGATGGCCTTGGCGTCGCGGTTGAAATGCGTGGCCGTTTGCGCGCGGCCCTTGCGTTTCTCCGTGGCCGTGACGGGCACGATGCCGCTGCCATCGATCACGCCTTCGCTGGTCAGCACCAGCAGGTTGATGCGCGTGATCAGCATGCTCAAGCCCACCTCCAGCTTCAGCTGATACGCGTCGCCCCGGTTTTCCCACGCCATCGCGGCCACGCCCTGCCACTTGGTGCCGTCCGCATCGCGCCGGTCCACGTGCAGGTCGAACTGGGCCGACGCGGGCGCATTCGTCTTGTAGTGCCGTGCCTGCTCGACGGGCGGTGGCGGCGGCGCGCTGGCCGGCACGGGTGCCGCTGCCACGGCGGGTGCGGGCGCCGTGATGGCCGGCGCAGCCACCGCAGCCGGCGCGGTCGTGGCCGGGCCTTCCGGCACGTCGCTGACAGGCGCCGTCAACTGCGGCGTTTCGCTCGACGCCAGCTCCGTCAGCGGCGGTGGTGGCGGCGGCCTGGGCTTGGGCACGGGCCGCAGTTCGGGCGGCGGTGGCGGCGGCGCCACCGGCAGGGGCTGGATCGGCTCGGCGATCAAGGCCATGCTGACCACCTTTGCATGATCCTGCCCCAGCGGCACCATGCTGGCATGCGAGGTGAGCCATTCCAGCGCCACGTAATGCAGTGCGCCGATGACCGCAACAAAGATGACGGTACGGCGGCGCGGTGACGAAAAGAAGGAAGCAGGCATCATGAGGCGTAGTGTAACGCTTCCGCCCCGCTTCCCGCTTCTTGCCCGTGCTCAACTCTTAATGTTTTATGTAAGAAAATGTTGGCGGCATTGCGTCAGTTGCAAGCCGATATCTGCTACGCTAAGCCTATCCATCTACCAGGAGATTTCGCATGGCAAACCCGCAAATGCCCCAAATTCCGGGCGCAGCAGTTGTGACCGACACGCTCGACTTCGTCAAAAACCTGTGGGGCAGCATGAGCGTGCCCGGCATGGGCGTGCCTGGCATCACGGCGCCCACCATGTCGGTGGAAGAGCTGGACAAGAAAATCAACGACTTGAAAGCCGTCGAAGCGTGGCTGAACCTCAATACCAGCATGCTGCGCGGCAGTATCCAGGCGCTGGAAGTGCAGCGCGGCACCATCGCCACATTGAAATCGATGGGTGCATCACTGGCGGCGGCCATCACGCAACCGGGTGCCAGCGAGAAAACCGTGTTTGAATCGGTACCCTACGCTTCCGCGTTTTTCCAGCAGGCCGCGCCTGCGGCGCCTGAACCGAAACCGGCGCCCGCACCTGCGCCCGCACCGGAACCCGCTGCGGCGGCGTCCGGCGATGCCGGCAGCCAGTTGGCCAATCCAAGTGCCTGGTGGAATTTGTTACAAGATCAGTTCAAGCAAGCCGTATCGACGGCCATGTCGCCCGATGCGGCCAGTGCGGCAGCGGCCAGCTTTGGCAGCGTGAGCAAAGCCAAGCCAGCGGCCAGCAAGCCGGCCAAACCTGCAGAGGCAGGCACGGCAGCCAAGGCCAAGGCCCCGCTGCGCAAGGCGCCCGCGAAACGCGCGGCACCCAAGACTAAAGCGCCAGGCAAGGCCTGATGCTGCAAGCCGGCGATATGATCAGGCGATACGATGAATGCGGATCGCCTCGATCATGTTGTCGGCCTGGCGTTTTACGTCACCGATCGTGATCAGGCCTTCGTCAGCCAGCGCCTTGGCGTGCTCGTACGAAGACTGGAATGTTTCCAGCGTGTCTCCCTTGGCGGCGACCGGGCGTACCCAGGCAATACTGCCGACTTTCATTTTTTTGTACACTTCATTGACCACATCACGCATAGTTTCTTCCTTATTGTTGTAAAGCAACTCAAGCACGGGCGAACCCACGCTGGCCCCTAGTTTATCATCCGGCACGCTCGCGCATGGATTTTCCGCCTTTTTCCGGCGCCGGCGGCGCTTTTTCCGCGACCACGACGGCCTCTTCCGGCCCGGGCGGCGGCGTCAGCTGCACCAGTTGCTCCATCAATTGCGCGAAGCGTTGCTGCCCTGGTGCAATTTTGTCTACATACAACAACACTTCCATGGCCTCGGCCGCCAAGTCGGCCTGAAACCCGCGCTGCTGCAGGAAGGACACGATGATTTGCGCGGAATTGAACAGGATGCGCAAATTGTTCGGCAGTTTTTCGCGCGCCGCGCGCATCCAGGCGACCGCTTCGTTGAGCTTGTCCGTCTTCCACAGCAGCACGCCCTTGTTCATCAAGTCCGACGCCTCCTTGCGCGAAGCGATGATCAAGCTGGTGCCTTCGTCGCCCATCTTCGCCTTGTCGAAAATCTTTTGCACTTCGTCCTGCACCACCTGGTTGTCGTGGTTGTTCTTCACCACGTAGCACAGCAGGCCGGCCGGCGCATCCTTGACGCCGACGGCGAACAGCAAGGTGGCCAGTTCCATGCAAATGCTTTTCTCGGGCCGCGCCGGGTCTTCCAGCAGCATGGCTTCGAGCTCGTCGCCGCACTTGCGGGCGCGCCGGTAATCGCCCGTTTCATGGTGCACCATGCCTTCCGTGATCTTCGCGCGCAAACCAATCTGCTCGGGCGAGAATTCGCGCTGCGCCAGCAACAGCCATTGCAGCGCCTCCTTGGCATCCTTCTTCAGGCCGCACACGCGCGCCAGGCCCAGATAGGCGTCCGGCGTCTTCATGACGGAAAATTCGCCGATGGAAATACACTTGCGAAATGCCTTTTCCGCCATGCTGACATTGCCGACCTTCAAGGCCGCCAGTCCCAGATTGCGCTGGCGCGGCACGGAATTGGGCGACAGGCGCGCCGCCTTTTCCAGCACGCCGCACGCTTCCTCGTGCTGGCCCATCAACTGGTAGGCGACGGCCATCTGGTCGTAGGCGTCGATGTAATACTTGTTTTCAACGATCACGCCCTGGAAGATCTGCCGCGCCGCCTCGTGTTCGCCGTTATTCATGCGGATCTTGCCCAGACCCGCCTTGGCCCAGCTGTAATCGCGCTCGGCCAGCACTTTCTCGTACACGGCACGGGCCTTTTCCGGTTCCCCGCTCTTCAGCAGCAAACTGGCCTTCATGCGCAGCAGTTCCAGCTCGTGCAGCTTGTTGAGCTCGATCTGCGCATCGCACAGCTTGGCCGCGCGCAGATAATCCTTTTCCATGCAAGCCTGGTCGATCTCGCGAAACACCTGCTTCTTGTGCCATACGCGGTTCAGCCGCGTCAGCAGCACGCCTTCCGTGATCGGCTTGATCAGGTAGGCGTCGGGCTGGTGCTCGGCCGCGCCCATCACGGATTCCACGCTTTTCTCGGCCGATACCATCAG
Source organism: Janthinobacterium sp. SUN128 (assembly GCF_030587275.1). Taxonomy (NCBI): domain Bacteria; kingdom Pseudomonadati; phylum Pseudomonadota; class Betaproteobacteria; order Burkholderiales; family Oxalobacteraceae; genus Janthinobacterium; species Janthinobacterium sp. SUN128. Next base: position 132,881 of record NZ_JAPWHY010000003.1, read on the forward strand.
CCAGACGCTGGAAGGCGCCGTCAGGTTGCGCACGCGCGTCTCTTCCAGCACTTGCTGGCCATTCTTGCCTTCGCCCAGGTTGTAGTCGCACAGCACCACGTCGTAGCGCGTCTTGGCCAGCAGCTTCATGGCTTCGCCGCCGCTGGCCGCCTGGTCGATATGGCGCGCGCCCAGGTTGCGCAGGGATTCGCGCAGCAGGATGCGGATGCCGATGAAGTCGTCGACCAGCAGATAATGTTTGTCCGCCCAGTCGGTGCTGCCCGCTTCGGCGGCGGTGGCGTGGCTGTCTGTCGTCATGGATTCCTCGTTCAGGGCAGGCGCAGGATGAAACAGCCGCCGCCCAGGGCGCCGCCATTTTCCAGCGCGATGCTGCCGCTGCTGCCCCGGTGCTTGTGCATCTTTGCCACTTCGCTGGAAAAATACAACCCCAGTCCCGTGCTGTTGGTGGAAAAGTTCACGCCGGCCGCCATGCCATCCATGGCCGCGCTGCCCGCGTCGAGCAAGGCCTGCGTATAACCGTCGCCATTGTCTTCCACGCGCAGTTCGAGCAAGCCATCGGCCTCGCAGACCGACAGGCGGATCGTGTCCTTCGTGTAGCGGATGGCGTTGTTGATGGCGTGCGCGAGCACGCCGATGACCAGGTCTTCATCGAGGGTCCAGATCAGCTCGGGCGGACAGGCCGTCTCCAGCTGGATGCCTTTCGAGGCCAGCAGGATCTTTTCCTGGTCCACCACCTGGTCGACCACCTGGCTGACCAGCTGCGGCTGCACATCGAACGGGTAGCCGGGCTTGCCCACTTCCTTGTACAGGGCCAGCAGCTGGATCAGATTATCGTTGAGGCGCTTGGTCTGGTACAGCATCTGCGCCATCTGCAGGTAGGCGGGGTCGGCCTGGGGCGAGGGCTTGGCCTGCTCGGCCGCCAGCAGCGACTCCAGGGTGCCGCTGACAACGCTGATCGAGTTTTTCATGTCGTGCACGGTCGACGCCAGGAACAGGAAAAGCTCGGGCGAGCTGTGTTGATCTTCCACCGGATATCTCCTTGGGCCGCAGCTTGAATATTGCCAAGGATAAATTATACCGCCAGCATGCGCGCGCCTGCCAGCCGCGCGTAAAGTCCCTGACTTGACGCAACAATGCCGCCCCCGCTTGCGCAAGGGCGGCATTGGATGGCCAAGCCGGCAAGATCAGCGGCGTGCGGCCGCCAGGCGTTTGACCACGACGATCATGCGGTCGATTTCCTCATACGTATTGTAGAAGGCGAACGATGGCCGCACGGTCGCTTCGACGCCGAAACGGCGCAAAATCGGCTGGGCGCAGTGGTGGCCCGAGCGCACGGCGATGCCCTCGTCGTTCAGGGCCCGCCCCACTTCCGCCGGCTCGTAACCGGCCAGCACGAACGAGGCCACGCTGGCCTTGTCAAACGCCGTGCCGATCAGGCGCACGCCGGGAATGGCCTGCAGGTGGTGCGTGGCATAGTCCAGCAGCGCGTGCTCGTAGGCGGCGATGTTTTCCAGGCCGATGCGCTGCACGTAATCGATGGCAGCGCCCAGGCCGACGGCATCGGCGATATTGCCCGTGCCCGCCTCGAAACGATTCGGCACGCCCTGGTAGACGGTGCGCTCGAACGTGACGTCGGCGATCATGTTGCCGCCCCCTTGCCATGGCGGCAATTGCTCCAGCAAGTCCGCCTTGCCATACACGGCGCCGATGCCCGTCGGGCCGAACACTTTATGCCCCGAAAACACATAGAAATCGGCGCCCAGCGCCTGCACGTCCACGCGCAAATGCGACACGGCTTGCGCGCCATCGACCAGCACGTGCACGCCGGCCGCATGCGCCAGCGCGATGATCTGCGCCACGGGCGTGACCGTCCCCAGCGCGTTCGACACCTGCGTCACGGACACCAGCTTGGTACGCCCGTTGAGCAGCTTGCGGAATTCATCGAGCAGTATCTGCCCGCTGTCGTCGACGGGAATCACGCGCAGGGTCGCGCCCTTTTCCGCCGCCAGCTGCTGCCACGGCACGATGTTGGCGTGGTGCTCGAGCTGCGAGACGATGATCTCGTCGCCGCTGCCGATGTATTTGCGGCCAAAGGTATTGGCGACCAGGTTGATGCCCTCGGTGGCGCCACGCACGAAGATGATTTCATTGGGCGAAGCGGCGCCGAGGAACTGCGCCACCTTGGCGCGTGCCGCTTCATAGGCATCGCTGGCGCGCGCCGCCAATGCGTGCGCCGCGCGGTGGATGTTCGAATTTTCGTGCGCATAGAAATACGACACCCGGTCGATCACCGACTGCGGCTTGTGCGTGGTGGCAGCATTGTCGAACCAGGCCAGCGGCTTGCCATTGACTCGTTCGGCCAGCACGGGGAAATCGCGCCGCACGGCATGCACGTCGAACGGCGCCGGCGTCTGGTGCTGGCCAGGCTTCGCCGCCGAAGGCAGCTCGGTCTGGAAATAGAACGCGGGCTGGCTGTTAGCCGGCGATACGGGCAGCTGGCGCGCGGGTGTCTGCTGCGGCGTGGCAAACAGTCCCCGCACATCGTCGGGTGCGGCTTGTCCCAGCCCCTGCTGCACCAGGCCGTCGAGCTTGCCGTTCGACACGGGATAGCCATGCGCGCCGCCGACAAAATAATAAGGCGACGGCGCACTCAGGGCGGACAGGCGTGGCGTCGGCACGGAGGCCGGCGCCGGCGCAATCGGCGACTCCAGCGGCGCCGTCACGGGCGGCACCTGCGCCGTCGCCACGCCGGGGGCGATGGCGGCAAACGAAGGGCCGGGCTGCGGCGGCGGCCGGTTCGCATAGCGGGGCGCCGCATCGAGCACGCTGCCGGAACCACCGAGGCTGGGAGATTTATCCACGCCCGGCAGGCGGGCAAAGAATTCACCGGCCAGGCGGTTCAGGGTCGCTTCATCAGGTAAGAACGGGACGGCAGGCAAGCCCGCCGCGCCATCACTTGTAGGTGTCTGGGTAGTCATGGTATTTACCGATCTCCACGTCTTCCAGTACGGCCAGCGCATCGTCGGTCAGCACGGCCAGCGAGCAATACAGCGAAATCAGATAGGACGAAATCGCATGGCGGTTGATGCCCATGAAGCGCACGGACAGGCCCGGGCTTTGCTCGCCCGCCAAGCCAGGCTGGAACAGGCCGATCACGCCCTGCCGCTGTTCGCCCGCGCGCAGCAAAATAATTTTCGTCTTGCCGTCTTCGATCGGCAGTTTGTCCGATGGCACCAGCGGCACGCCGCGCCACGTGAGGAACTGGGAGCCGAACAGGCTGACGGTCGGCGGCGGCACGCCGCGGCGCGTGCATTCGCGGCCAAAAGCGGCAATGGCCAGCGGATGCGCGAGGAAAAAGCCCGGCTCCTTCCACACTTTCGTCAGCAGTTCGTCGAGGTCGTCCGGCGTGGGCGCGCCCGTCAGGGTGAAGATGCGCTGGTCGTCGTGCACGCTGGCCAGCAGGCCGTAATCGGGATTGTTGATCAACTCGCTTTCCTGGCGCTCCTTGATCGTCTCGATGGTCAGGCGCAGCTGCTCCTTGATCTGGTCGTGCGGGCTGCTGTACAGGTCCGACACGCGCGTGTGCACGTCGAGCACCGTGCTGACGGCATTGAGGAAATACTCGCGCGGCTGGTCATCGTAGTCGACGAAGGTTTGCGGCAGTTCCGACTCGTCGCGCTGCGAGCAGGCGACGCGCACGTCCTTCGGATTCTTCACGCGGTTCAGGCGGTAGATACCCGCTTCCACGGGCAGCCATTGCAGCAGGTGCACGAGCCAGCGCGGCGTGATCGTGGATAACTGGGGGACGCTCTTGCTTGCATTGGCCAGCTGGCGCGCGGCGTTGTCGCCCAGCGCGAACTGGTTCTCTGTTGCTTCTGCCATGACTACTCCTGATGAGAAAAGTGAATATGCTTATCTGAAAAACGAATAAAGTATCGGACGTCTCCCCTCTTCTCTCAACATGCTATCGCCACCAAAACACGCTTAACCAAACCTACTGCGCGTCGCGATTTGCAGCCTGCAATGCTCACTGTGCATTCGCACAGCTGCGCTTCTCGGCCACAACTCACTGCCGCTCGCTACGGTTTTGTTATGCGTTTTACCTGTTTTTAATCCACCAATTCCGGTTCGCAGCGCGCCATCAATCCCGCCAGGCCGATGCCCAGCGCGCCGGCCAGCTTTTCCACCGTCAGCAGCGACGGCGTGGCGGCGCCCCGCTCGATCTCGCCGATGAACGAGCGATTCAAGTCGGCCGCTTCGGCCAGGCGCTCCTGCGACCAGCCATGCCCTTCGCGCAACTGGCGCACGGCCAGTCCAAACTGTTTGATCAACATGCTGTCCTCATGGGTGGTGGGCAAAAGCGGGGTGGGATGGCGCCGGCAATTCCGGCAACTCCTGCGCCTCCTGCTGGTTATGCGCTTGCGTGACATGGCTGCCGGGCGCCACGCTGCGGGTCAGCCAGACATTGCCGCCGATGACGGAGCCCTGGCCGATGGTCACCCGTCCCAGGATCGTCGCGCCCGCATAAATGACCACGTCGTCCTGCACGATGGGATGGCGCGCCAGTCCCTTTTTCAGCACGCCGTCGGCGCCGGCGGGAAAGCGCTTGGCGCCCAGGGTGACGGCTTGATAAATGCGCACCCGTTCGCCGATGATGGCCGTCTCGCCGATCACCACGCCCGTGCCATGGTCGATGAAAAAACTGCTGCCGATGATGGCGCCCGGGTGGATGTCGATGCCCGTCTGCGAATGGGCCACTTCGGCGATGATGCGCGCCACCAGCGGCGCGCCCAGCGCATACAGGGTGTGCGCCAGGCGGTAGTGGATGATGGCCAGGATGCCCGGATAGCACAGCAGCACTTCATCGACGCTGTGCGCGGCCGGGTCGCCATGGAAGGCGGCCGCCACGTCCGTGTCGAGCTGGGCGCGGATGCGCGGCAGCGCGCGGGCGAAGCGCTGCACGATGGCCAGCGCCTGCTGTTCGATGGAGACCGTCTGCTGCAAGCCATGCTGGCGCGCGTGGTAACTGAGTTCGCGCCGCACCTGTTCGTGCAGCCCCGTCAAGGTCGTGTCGAGCGTATGGCCGACAAAGAAATCCTCGCTCTCCTGCTGCAGGTCGAGGGGACCCAGGCGCATGGGGAACAGGGCTGCGCACAGGGCTTTGATGATGTCGTGCAAATGCTGGCGCGACGGGAATTCGCGCGCGCCGCACTCCTGATTGCTGGCCAGTCCTTCACGCCACTGCTCGCGCACGGCGCGCAATTCATCGACGATCTGGCGCAGTTCCCATTGCGGCTGCGCGGCAAGGGAGACAGGGGGAATGGCTCGCTGGTTCATGGTGGTCCCGGGAAGAGAGTTAATCTTGCAGCCAAGGCAGCGCATGCCAGCGCCAGCCACCGCTGTGGCCACGCTGCTGCTGCTCATCGAGGTCGCCCTCGAAGCCTTGCGCGATATTGAAGACATGCGTGAAACCCGCCTTGGCGGCCGCTTCGGCAGCTGCGGCAGAGCGCTTGCCGCTGCGGCACAGCAGCACCACGACGGCATCCTTGCCGCCCACCTTCGCTTCCAGTTCGCGCGTAAAGCGGGGATTGCGGTTCATGGACGTGCCGGTCGCCCACGCCACGTGCAGCGAGGCCGGCACGTAGCCGACGAAGGTGCGTTCCTCGTTGGTGCGCACGTCGACCAGCACGGCTTTGCCGGCCTGCACCAGCTGCCACGCATCCTGCGCGCTGACGATACCCGCATACGGCAAGCCCTGCGCCTGCGCCTGGGCGCGCGCGAGATTGAGTACTTCGTCAAAAGCCGCCTCGCCGTGCCCGGCGCGGGGATCGAAAATCAGTTCTGCAGCAGCCATCTTTCCACCTCTTTATTCCGTCGTCAAAAACCAGCACGAGTCCACTGTAGCGAACTTATGTTGTTCGGAAAACAAATTAAAAAGAGTTTGGAAAGCTGAAAAACGTATATGGGGTCGGTGTATGGGGTCAGACCCTCACACGCGTTGGCGCCAGGCTTGGCGTCAGCGGTGTTGGGGGTCTGACCCCAGCCCTCGCCTGCTCTGCGCCTACGCTCAAGCAGCGCGGCGGCGTTCGCGAAGTAAAAAACGGGCAGGATCGAGCGCCTCTGCCAACTGACGTTCCAGCGGCAGCGGCTCGCCCTCCAGCTGGCATGCCAGCAGCTCGGCCGCCAGCGGCGCCCAGATCAGGCCGCGCGAGGCGTAACCGAGCAAACCAAACAGGCCGGGCCAGCGCGGTACGTCGCGCAGGCGCTCGCAGCGGCCTGGGACGCCGGGGTCGGGCAAGGCGCCCGCCAGCGGCAGGCGGTCCGGCGCCATGCAGCGAAATCCCGTGCGGCCCGCCAGCGGCGCATCGAACGGGGCGACGCCCAGGATGTCGGCGATCTTCCCGATATTGTCTTCCTGGCTCGATGGGCGCAAGTCGGTGTCCGCATCGGCATCGTAGCTGGCGCCCACGCAGACGACACCCTGGTGCGCCGGCGTCATGTAGGCTTCGCGGCAGACGACGAACGGCAACGAGGGCAAGCTGCCTTCGGCCAGGTGCGTGACCTGGCCGCGCACGGCGTCCAGCGGCAGGCCCGCCGCCTGCTCGAAGTCGACTGCCCCCGTGCCGGCCGCCAGGATGACGGTGGGCGCGGCCGCGATCAAGGTGCCTTGCGCATCGCGCACCAGCCATTCCTCCTCGCCACGCTCCAGGCGCAGGGCGCTGCTGGAAAAGCGCCGCGTGAGCGAGGCGCCGCAGGCGTCCAGCATGGCCGCGCAGACGGAAGACGGGCGCGCCCAGCCGCCCTGTTCGAACCACCAGGCGCCATCGGGCGCCGGCGCGCCCAGCATGGCGCTCGCCTCGGGCGCTTCCAGCCAGCGGGCGAATTCGCGCGGATACAGGCCACTGGCGGCGATCTGCCGCTGCACCTGCGCATGCGCGCCGTCGCGCGCCAGGTGCAGCACGCCGCTTTGCACACCCTCGATGGCGGCGCCGATGCCGCCCAGGTCTTTCCAGCGGCTCAGCGAGTACAGGTAGGCGGTGCGCACCAGGCGCGTGGCGATATTGTCGTCCTTCGACATCAGCGGCATGAAGATGCCGGCCAGGTTGCCCGACGCCTCGCTGGCCGGCTGCGCGTGGCGCTCGATCAAGGTCACCTTCCAGCCGCGCGCGGCCAGCCGTTCGCAGGCGGCCGCGCCGGCCACGCCCGCGCCGATGACGATGGCGCGCCGCTCGGGCACGGTGACGGCCGCGTACTCTTCGCGCCGCGCATAAAACACGGCGCGCAGGCGGCTCTCGTCGAAGACAAACCCATTCTTTTGCAGGGCGGCGCGCTGCGCCTCGTCCAGGTGCACGGCCTGCAGGCGGGCGCCGTCCATCATCAGGCGCGCCAGCACCGGCGTGGCTGCGGGCACCCAGGCCAGGTGTACTTCATCGACTCGCGCCGACAATTGCGCCAGGCAGGCATCGGGCTCACCGATCAGCACATCGAGCGTGACGAGGCCATCGTGCGACACCATGCGGTGCAGGCCCGGCACGCAGGGCGGCCACTGTGCACGCCACTGCTCGGGCAAGTGGCGCGCATCGACGGGACGCGGCGCCAGCGCGATGTAATGGAGGCGGCGGCCGCCATGCGCCGCACAGGCGGCGCGCAAGCGGGCGCCGTCAAAATCCGTGTCGAGCAGGACGAGAGCGCGGCGCATCAGCGCCCCGCCCGGCAAAAGCAGGTGGGCGCATGGTCATTGACCATGCCGATGCCCTGCATGTAGGCGTAGATGATGGTCGAGCCGACGAACTTGAAACCCCGCTTGAGCAAGTCTTTCGAGAGTTTGTCGGACAAGGCCGTCTTGGCGGGAAACTCGCCCGGCTGCCAGCTGTTGACGATAGGCTGGCCATCGACATACGCCCACAGGAAGCTGTCCAGGGTCTGCCCTTCCGCGCGCAGGCGCAGGTAGGCTTGCGCATTCGTGATGGCGGCCGCCACCTTCAGGCGGTTGCGCACGATGCCGGGATCGAGCAGCAGCTGCGCCACCTTGTCCGGGCCATACGCGGCGATTTTTTCAGCATCCCAGCCGTCGAAGGCGGCGCGGTAGGTATCGCGCTTGTTGAGGATGGTTTCCCAGCTCAGGCCCGCCTGCGCGCCTTCCAGGTTCAGCATCTCGAACAGCCGGCGCTCGTCGTGGCAGGGCACGCCCCACTCTGTATCGTGGTAGTCGAGATAACGAGGATTGGCCGGGTTGGCCCAGGCGCAGCGGGTAATATTCATGGTCGTGTTCTTCATGTGCAGGCAAGTCCCAGTATAGTTTATCGGCCGCGCAGGATGCGGCCCAGTTCCTGCAAGCCGTGCGCCATCTCGGCCGGGGGAATCGCCGCAAAGCCCAGCAGCAGCCCGCGTGGCGTGGCACATTCCGGGCCCGCCGCCGGATCCGCATAGTGGCCCAGCGGACGCAATTCGATGCCATGTTCCAGCCCTGCGCGCGCGACGGTTTCCTCATCGTGGCCGGCGCGAAAATACGCGCACAGTTCCAGGCCGCTGTCGGCCGGGCCGCACGCGAGCTGGTCGCCGAGTTCGCGCGCGATGCCGCGCACCAGCAGGTCGCGCCGTTCGGCATTGCTGTCGCGCGTGCGGCGGATATGCCGGCCAAAGTGCCCTTCGGCGATGAAGTCGGCCAGCGCCATCTGCGGCACGATGGCCGTGTGCCGGTCCATCACGGCCTTGGCTTGCACCAGCGCGTCGGCCAGCGCGGGCGGCGCCACCATATAGCCCAGGCGCAGCCCCGGGAACAGCACCTTCGACAAAGTACCCACGTACACCACGCAGCCGGCCCGGTCCAGGCTTTGCAGCGAGGCCAGCGGCGCGCCCGTGTAGCGGTATTCGCTGTCGTAATCGTCTTCCACCAGCCAGGCTTTATTGTGCGCGGCCCAGGCCAGCAGGGCCAGGCGGCGGGGCAAGCTCATGCTCACGCCCAGCGGCATCTGGTGCGATGGCGTCACGTACGCCAGCTTCGCCTGCGGACAGTGCGCCACGCCATACGCCACGTCCAGCCCCTGCGCATCGACGGGAACCGGGAAGACGCGCGCGCCGGCCGCGCGCAGCGGGCCGCTGGCGCCCCGGTAGCCGGGCGACTCCATCCAGGCCGCGTCGCCCGGCGCCAGCAGGATGGTCGACAGCAGGAACAGCGCCTGCTGCGAACCGGAAGTGATGACGATCTGCTGCGGCGTGCACTGGACGCCGCGCGAGGCTTTCAAGTACACGCACAGCAGTTCGCGCAGCGGCAGGTAGCCGGCCGGGTCGCTGTAGCCGAAATGGTGGTCGGGCCGGCGCCAGCGCCGCGCTTCCAGGCGGTTCCACACGTCGAACGGAAAGTGGTCGATGCGCGGCATGCCGACACGGAAAGCGCGCAGCGGCCCCCGGTGGAACGCCACCTGGCGCATGGCCGCCACCACGCCCTGCCCGCGCGCCGACAGGGGCCGCAGCAGGCCGGGCGCGTCCGCCCTGGCGGGCGGCGCAGCCAAGGGGACGTCGATGCTGACAAAGGTGCCGCGCCCCACTGCGCCGTCGAGATAGCCTTCGGCCGTCAGAAGCGCATATGCATTGAGCACCGTCTGGCGCGACACGGCCAGCAGGCGGCAAAACTCGCGCGTGGGTGGCAGCTGCATGCCGGGACTCATGCGGCCATCGAGGATGGCCGCCTTGATGGCCGCATACAGCTGGCGAAACAGCGGCTCGCTGGCGCCGCGCTGCAGCGGCAAGGCGGCGATGATCTGGTGCAGGTGGGAAGCTGGCATGGTGGCGCTCTTGAATTGGTAGCTTAAAGATAGCACTTATTGGCTGTTTTAAATAGCCAAGACTGACGCTAAGATGGCGCATCCCTTCTACTCTTGCGGAGCACCCATGCATCAGTTTTTCGCCACCGTCGCCTGGCAGCGCGACGGCCAGGATTTCGCCAGCCAGCGCTACAGCCGTGGCCATGCATGGCAGTTCGACGGCGGCCTGACGGTACCCGCCTCGTCGTCGCCCCTGTCCGTGCCGCTACCCATGTCGGTGGCGGCAAATATCGATCCGGAAGAAGCGCTGGTGGCCGCCACGTCGAGCTGCCACATGCTGTTCTTCCTGTCGCTGGCGGCGCAGCGCGGCTACGTCATCGACGACTACCGCGACGATGCCGTCGGCGAACTGGGCAAGAATGCACAAGGCCGCCTGGCCATGACGCGCATCGTGCTGCGTCCGCGCATCGCCTTCGCGGGAACGCCACCCTCGCCCGACGCGCTGGCCGCCCTGCACCACGACGCGCACGAGCGCTGCTACATCGCCAATTCGCTGACGGCCGACGTGGTCGTGGAAGGAGCCCACTAGATGTACACGCCCGCCACCTTCCGCGAAGAGCGCCTCGACGTGCTGCATGGCCTGATAGGCGCGCATCCGCTGGGCGCGCTGGTGCGCCATGACGACTATGGCTTGTGCGCCGACCATCTGCCGTTCGAGATCGCCGCACCCACGCCCGAGGCCCCGTTCGGCATCCTGCGCGCCCACGTGGCGCGCGCCAACCCGCTGTGGCGCGGCGCCGGCGGGAACGATGAATCCATGGTGATTTTCCAGGGGCCGCACGCCTACATCACGCCCGCCTGGTATGCGGAAAAGCAGCGCAGCGGCAAGGAAGTGCCGACCTTCAATTACGCCGTGGTGCATGCCCACGGCCCCTTGCGCGCCATCGACGATGCGGCGTGGCTGCTGGGATTGGTCGAGCGGCTGACGGCGCGCCATGAAGCGGGGCTAGTCGCGCCGTGGCGGGTGGCCGATGCGCCGGCCGGCTATATCGAGAAACTCTTGAAAACCATCGTCGGCATCGAAATCCCCCTCACGCGCATCACGGGAAAATGGAAGCTGGGGCAAAACCGCAGCATGCAAGACCAGGCCAGCATGGCGCATGGCCTGGCGCTGGACACCCAGCCCGGTGCGGCGCAGGCCCTGGGCGCGCTGATCGCCGCCAACGTCACGCCAGCCAGCTGACGGCCGCTGAAAACGTCAGAAACGACAGCGCCGTCGAGACCAGAATGATGCGGGCGATGCGCGCCGTGTTCGCGCCGAAGCGTTCCGACAGCAGCGAGACGTTGCTGGCGCTGGGCAGGCAAGCCACCAGCACCATACAGGTCAGCGCGAACGGATCGAGCGGCGCGCCCAGCGCGATGGCCGCGTGGCCGATGCCCCACACCAGCAGCGGATGCAGCAGCAGTTTTTTCAGCGCCACGGGCACATATTCTCCCAAGGGAGCGGGGTCGCTCGTGCTCATTTGCGAACGGGCCAGCACGGCGCCGATGGTAAACAAGGCGACAGGCGAGGCGGCGTCGGCCAGCAGGCCCACCGTCTGCATCAACGGCTTGGGCAAGGCCAGTTCCAGCCACGACGACAAGGCACCGAGCACGATCGCCCACGGCATCGGATTGCCGGCCATGCCTTTCATGGCATTGACGACGGCGGCGCGGCTGCCGTGCGCGCCGCCGCTGCCGATGCGCGACAGGGCGATGCACAGCGAGCTGGTAATCAACATGTCGACGACGATGGTGACGATGACGGGACCAGACGAACGGGGGCCGAGCAAGGTCAATAGCAGGGGCACGCCCATGAAGCCCGTATTCGGGAAGGCCGCCACCAGCGCACCGAAGGCGGCGTTGTTCCAGTCGATGCGGTGGCTCAGGGTCATGGCCATGGTGACGCCCACCATGATCAGCGCGCACAGCAGGTAGACGCCGAACACGCTGGCGTCGAGCAGCTGCGCGATGGGCGTGGCGGCGCCGAAACGGTACAGCATGCAGGGCAGCGCGAAGTACAGGACAAAACTGTTCAAGCCGCCGATGGCGGCCAGCGGCAGCAGCTTGCGCCGCACGGCCAGGTAGCCGCATAGCACCAGGGCGAAGAAGGGAAAGGTGATGGCGAGGATGGTCAGCATGGAGCGCCATTGTAGCGCGCACCGTGCACCGGCCGTCTGGCGCAAAAAAAGGCCGCTCGCGCGGCCCAAGGAGGTTTCGGGGATAACGCCGCTGGCCGGCTAGGGCTTGAGCTGGGCGCGGATCTCGCCTGCCGGATAGGCGACGCTGTGCACGTTCACGTACAGGTTGCCGGCCTGGTAGCTCGCATACTGGGGCGGCGTGAGCATGGCGCCGGCCGGCACGGCAAACATGCCTTCGGCGGTTTTCACCAGCGGCACGATGACGGGACCATTGGCGCCGGCGGGCGCTTCATGGATATGCGCGACGGTCGCCACCATGCCCGTGTAGCGCACGCCGCCGCTGACGCTGCGGTCACGGGCGACGCGGAGATTGCTGCTGCCGCTGGCCGTGCTGGTATTGGCAGGCACTTCCTGCGCCCCCGTCAAGGTGACGTCATGGCCGCCCGGCTGATGCGGGCCATGGGAACAGGCGCCCAGCAGGGCGGCCAGCGCCAGCACGCTGGCGGCGCGGCAAGCGTGTTGTTGCAGTGTGCTCATCGCAGTACTCCTTTCACGGACATCGGCTCACGGCTGGCGCCCTGCCCCGCCCACACAGCCGGGCCGGGCTTGCGCCGCACTTGAGTTGCATAGTGCGACAGTAACGCCATGCCGCCGTGTCCGCTTTGCTGTACGCCAAACTTGCTGCTCGCCTGCCAGCGCGTCCTCAGGCCAGGTGGCCTTCCGCCACCCAGCCGCGGTTGGCGGCCGGCGCCTTCGGCTTGGGTGCGATGCCGCTGCTTTTTTCCGCGTCGAGGATGATGCTGCGCATGCTGTCGCTGGCGGCAGGTCCGGGCGCGAATGCGTAGTACTCGTCATTGATGGGCAAGCCCGTCGTGGCGTCGACCAGTACCGGATCGGCTGCCAGGCCCGTGTCGCGGCTGGCGATGACGAGGCTGGCGCCTTCCGGCGCGAAGTTTTCATTACCCCAGGCAATAAACGCCAGCAAGACGGGCTTGAAGGCGCGCCCGGACTTGGTCAGCACATAGTCGTAGCGGGGCGGCTTGGCGCAATACAGGCGGCGCGTCATCAGGCCCCCTTCCACCAGGTCGGCCAGGCGGCGCGTCAGGATGGTGGGCGCGATCTTGAGGCTTTTTTCAAATTCGTCGAAGCGCGTCTTGCCATAAAACGCTTCGCGCAGGATGAGGATGCTCCACCATTCACCCACCTTGCCCAGGCTGCGAGCAATCGGGCAAGGCAAATTATTAAAGTTGGTATGTTTCATGGCCATCTCCTCACGTTGATTCAACACAACAATCGAAAAAGTATTTCAGTTGCAATACGGAAACTTAGTTACTATCATCTTGAAAGCTACGCTCGCCCCATGATGGCGGCCTGAAAATACGCACAAACTCACACTTTTCTTGTTCCAGTAAAATCATGGCTCGTTCTGTCCCCCTCAACCCGGTACGAAAAATGGTGTCAGCCTTGCCATGCGGCGTCGCTGACCACGCCCGTTTTTCGCCAGATGCATCCAAGATGACTCCTTTGAAGCTTGCCGTACTGCCAGCCCTGTTTGCCCTTGCCGTTTGCCAGACCACCACCGCCGGTACCGTCTCTTCCGCATCGTTCCAGGCCACCTTCGTCGTCCACGATGCGTGCACCATCGTGTCGCAGCGCGGCGGCGCCCAGGTACGCTGCCAGCACAACACGCCCTATCTGCTGCTCCAGCAGGCAACGCCATCGGGCAACGGCCTCGTCACCGTCACGTTCTAAAAATAAATCGTTGCCGTCACCGTGTCCTTGTAGTCGCCGGGGCGCGGCGACACCTGCGCCGGCACGCGGCCGTAGATCGTCAGCGGCACGCTGGCGCCCGTGCCCGTGCCTGTCACCATGCTGGTGCCAGCCGTGCCATCGCCCCATGGCGCACCGTCGAGGGTGGCTGACAGCAGGTAACTGACCTTGTCCGTGGTGACGGTGTTCTTCATTTGCCGGTTGGCCACATTGAGCGCCACGCTGCCGCCGTTGAGAGCAATCTGGTAGGCATTGTTGTTCACGCAACGCACGGACAAGGTGCTGGTGCTGCGCAGGTTGCCCGTCAGGATGGAAGCATTCGCAAACGCCATCGGCGTGGCCGTGATGGTGCAATCGTTGATGGCCGTGGCATTCACCGTGAAACCGAAGCTGCCGCTGCTGGCCGTGCACCCCTGCAGGTTGATGAGGCCATACGTGGTGTAGGTATAGGTGCCCACACCGGCAAAGCTCGACGTATAGGCGGTATTGGCGTTGGCGACCGTGGGCACGGCGGCCAGGGCCGTGCCGGCGGGGATCTTTGCGTACACGGTAAAGGTGGTGGAATACGTGCCGGGCGGCGCCAGCAAGCCGGCCGACAGGATCATGCCGAAGGTCGACGGCGCGCCCGTCACGCCGGCGCCGCCCCAGATCTTCGCCGTCGCATACGAATTGTCCACGTACACGTTGTACTCCATGCGATTGCTGCCGTTGCCCAGCTTGCGCGGCAGGGCCGACGTGGAATTCGTGCCCAGCCCCAGCGAGATGCACACTTGCGCATTGGGCGTGAGCAACTGCCCCAGGTTCAGCGACGAAAACAGGCAGCTGAAGGTGCCCGTGGCCTGCGCCACATAATCGGTGCCGGAAATCGGGCTGACGGAGCCGAAATTGATATTCGTCATGCTGACCGTGCAGGTATCTGCCGCCTGCGCCACGCTGCCCCAGGCGCAGCCCAGCAGCAGAGTCAGCGATAACAGCAGGCGGCGCATCAGCGGCCTGCCCCGGCGCCGGCAGCAGCGCTAACGCAGTGCAGCGGCCCGATCACGGGCAAGCCGCCCGCCGCCGGACGCGCATAGGCAAAACGCACCGTGCATGCGCTGTCGCCCTCGCCGACTTGCAGCTGATTCTGCTCAAGCAGATCATCGACGAAAACGATGCCGTCAAATCCCACCACCGTCTGCTTGCCGCTTTGCACGTGCAACACGGGCAAGCCCGTGGCCAGCGGCTTGCCCTGCGCATCCTGGACGATGACGGTGGCCGCGCTGTAGCGCTCGATCGGAAAGGCCGCCAGCACGCCCGCCAGGTGCTGCGGCACGACATTGATATTGCTCACGGGTACCCGTGCGTCAACATCGAGTTCATCCGTGGCGATACTGATCTGGTTATTGCCATAGGGATTCAAATTCGGCACCAGCAGATAGCCGCTCCTGCCCGTCACGCCGATCTGGCGGTTTTCATGCAGCACAGGAATATTACCCACGCCGCCCGTGGAGACCAGCGCAAAACCGTTGCCCACCTGGCGCGCCGTCTCGATATGGCCATCCATCAGCACCAGCGCGCCAGCCGCGCCCAGCGAAGAGGCATTGCCCATGCTGCTGCTTTGCGTGCGCGCGCTCACGCGGCCGTCATTGCCCAGGTATTCCACCTGCGCCTGGCGATAGGCATTGCTGCCCGCCGTACCAGCCTGCAAGTTCCAGCCGAAGCCGCCGCCAAAGTCCGCCGCGCGCTGTGCGCTGATGCTGCGGCCGCTCTCGCCGTTCTGCCGGCTGCTGTTTACGCTGATGGCCAGATTGTTGTCGAAGGCCATGCTCAGGCCAAAGTAGAAGCCCCGTTTCTCGCGTTGCCGCAAGTCCTGGAACAGGCTGGCGTTGAAGAACAGGCCGTGAAACAGGGTGGCCGAATAACCAAACGTGGCCAGCTTCGATGGCGGCGCGCCAGGCGTGCGGTAGCTGATGTAGCTGCTGCTGATGCTGCTTCCTGCCGGCAATGGCAGGCTGACGGTGAGGCGGTCGGCCGCGCGCACCACGGGGCTGCCGTCGCGCGAGGCCAGGTCGCCAAACCCGGCGCTGGCGCGCACGCTTTGCGCATCCACGCTGAAGCGCGGCCCCATGTACTGGTAGCCGGCGCCCAGCTGCACGCCACGGCTGCGGCCGGCGCTGGCCGACAGCGAACCGTTGAGCACGCCCGCCTGGCCCAGCCGCACCAGTGCGCCCGCCCCCGCCTGATACAGGCCGGCGGCCAATTCCGCATGGCCTTCAATCGTCAAATTGTCGCTGACGCCGTGGCGGCCGGAAGCGCTGGCAACCAGTTGCCGTTCATAGCCGAACAGGCGGCGGCCATAGTCGCGCCGCACGGCGCCCGCCTCGACCGAGTAATCGCTCAAGCCGCCGGCCAGCATGCGTGTATCGACATACAGGGGCAGCACGGTCGTCACGCTGCGCCCCAGTGCATCGCGCGTGATGATGGTGGCTTGCCCTGCGCCATTGATGCCGGCCACCTGGTTCAGCACAAATGGACCGCTGGGCACGCTGGCAGCATATTGCTGCACGCCGTTGACATACAGGCTCAGCGACGAAGGCACGAGCGCCGTGCCATCGACGGAGGCGACAGGAAAGGTCAGCAGGTCAGGGCGCAGCTGGAAATTCTTGCGCCACTGCACGCCGCCGACGCGCACGGCGCGGCTCCAGCTGAGCGACGAGGAAATCAGGTCGCCCACCTGCCACGTTTGCAAGGTCTCGGGGTCCGCGTGGCTCCAGAAGGTGTCAAAGCGCATGTATTTGCGCTGGTCCGACCCCAGGTTCAAGGTGCCGGTATTGCTGAAGACGCCGCTGTCATTGAAATAACGCAAATCGTTGAAGATGGCGGCGCGCCGCGTCTGGCCCAGCTCCGCATACGCTTCGTAATTGAGCACGGCGCCGGGCGTGACGCGCGATGGTGGCGTCTGCGCCGCCGTGCGCGCGCTGATGCGGTAAGGCGAGCGCAAGTCGTCCGCCACCTGCAGCGACACGCTCTGGCGCGCCGCGTCATAGTCATAGCGAAGCCCGGGAATCGCATCGAGCGCCACCTCGGCCTGACCGGATGCGCCCAGGCGCGCCGGGTCCAGCCCCAGCTGCTGCAGGTTCGCCACACTGCTGCGCAAGCCTTTGCCCACCTGGGTAAAGCGCAAGATCAGCCCGGTTGATTCAGCATTCACAGTGACCTCCAGATACAGTTCATTCGGCGCCGCCGGATCGCTGGGCAAGCTGGCGGGGCCCGGATCGGCGCCCGTCACGGCCGCCGCATCGGCCCTGGCCAGCGGTACCATGGCCAGCAGCAGCAAGGATGCAAGGACGCATTTCATGGTTTCGCCGCTTGCGCCCAAGGCGCGCAGCAAGCCGGCCCGTCATGGCAGCCATGTTCAAGGTGTCGAATTCTTGGCAATGAGTGCCTTGGCATTCACATTTACCGCAATACTCAACGGCCCATCCAGTTCAGCCTCCCTGGCAACGGGCAGGCGCCATACGCGCATGCGTGCCGCCAGGACATAACCAAACAGCCCCTTGCTGATGACAAACTCCTTGCCCGCCTGGTTCGTCAACGTCATCGCACCGATCTGCGCATGGAAATTGCCACTATTCTTGACACGCAACATCCACTCGCCCTGTTCGCGGAACACTTGCCAGTCGAGCACTTCCTTGCCCGGCGCACCGGCCGGCAGCACGAACACGGGCACCGAGTAGCGCAGGCGGATATCGACGCCGCTGCGGCCCGCCTCATCTTCGCGGCTGACTTCATCGATGAGCACGCGATACGTCTTTTCCTGCGCGACAGGGCCAGCCTGGGCACGCACCAGGCGGATCATCTGCCGGCTGTTGGCGGCGATTTCGACGATCGGCGGACTGGCCACCAGTTCCTGCGTCGGCGCCAGCGTTTCCTCGCCATCGCGTTGATCCCAGACGAACACGCGCACCTGCCCGTAGATGGGCTGGTCGCCGAGGTTTTGCAGGCTGATGCCGGCCGCACTCTGTGCGGCACGCAAATTGAGCGTCACCGGCGAAATCTGCAGGCTGGCGCCGTGCGCGCCCGCCGCGCAGCAAGCCAGCAGCGCCAGCACGCCTTTCATCAGGGAAGCAGCACAGGCCTTCACGCAGCGCCTGGCTTAAAAGTAAACGGTAGCCGTGATCGTCGACTTGTAGGTATCGGGGGCCGGTGTCGCTTGCGGCGGAATATTGCCGTACACCGTGATCGGCTGCGATGAGCCGTTGCCGGTGCCGCCGACGGTATTCGTGCCCTGGGTATCGCCCCACAAGGTGCTGCCGGCCGTCTGGTACAGATTGAATTGCACCGTCCCCAGGTTGCCGCCCGTGCCGCTCATATAGCGCGTCGTGCCGGTCGAGCCGGTACCCGAGCCGGCCGTCAAGCCCACGTTATACAGCGTGGTATTGGTGCAGGTGACGTTCACGGTCGTATTGACGTTCACGGCAGTAGCCAGTACGCCCTGACTTTGGCCAAAGTCGAGATTGGCCGCCGCGATGGTGCAATTGGCGATGATTTTCAGGGTGACGTCAAAGGTGGTGTTGGCGCTGCCATTCAGATACACGGCTGCGTCGGCGCCACGAGGCAGGAGCGCCGTGGCGGCAATAGCCACGCTGGCAGCAACGATAAGGCGGGGAAAAATAACTCGCAACATGATACCTCCTGATGATGAAACATCATTAATGAGCCCGCCAATATGGAGGGCGTCGAGGATAGTCACGGTATTGCCGGCGTTTTCTTGGGCACGCAAACCAGGACGACAAAATACTTGCGCCGGGAGTCAGGAATCAAGGGACTCCGGCATTGTTTGCAGCATTGGCAAAACAGATTTTTTGGCAATCGACATTGCTTAAAATCAATGCATGAGTGAATTATTGGCGATCTGGGAAATCCGCGCTTCTTCTCGCGGAGAAACATCTTTTGAAATACGAGAAAAGCAGAAAAAAAAGAAAAAGCGAGGCATAATAAGCCACAACTTGCTTTTTGGTTAAGTCATCCATGCCATGCCATTGACCAGCGAAACCATCAAAAAAAACATCTTGATCGTGGATGATTCCGCGTTCGAGCAGCGCATGCTGATGGAGCTGCTCAGCGAGCAGCCCTACCGTTTCAGCATTGCCTTCAATGGCTACCAGGGCTACCAGCTGGCATTGGCCACGCATCCCGACCTGATCCTGCTCGATGTGCGCATGCCCGAGATGGATGGCTACACGGCATGCCGTCTGCTCAAGGCCAATCCCGAAACGGAAGAGATTCCCGTGATCTTTCTCAGCGGCGCCGATGCAGCCAAGGAACGCATCATGGGCTTGCAGGTGGGAGGCGTCGACTACATTTCGAAGCCGTTCACGCCGGAAGAACTGGCCGCGCGCATCCATATCCACCTGGGTTTGATGCGTAAAAGCAACAGTACCTTGCCGGCAACGGCGCCGATCAGCGACAAGCTGCAGCATCCCGACCTGGTGTTCGTCAATGCGGTCAAACAGCTGATCCTCGACAACCTGGGCAGCCTGCCGAACCTGTCCGAAATCGCCCGCAGCGTGGGCACCTACCGCGAAAAACTGACCCTGATGTTCCGCGAGCAAACGGGCATGACGGTCTTCGCCTTCATCCGCGAAGCGCGCATTGCCCGCGGCGTGGAATTGCTGCAGCAGACGGACATCGACGTGCAGGATATCGCCCTGCTGATCGGCTTTCACAACGCGGGCAACTTCGCCACCGCCTTTCGCGAACGCATGGGCGTTCCCCCCAGCGCCTACCGCCAGCGCCTGCAGGAGCAGACGGGACAGCGGCAGGCGGCGGGCGGTTAGAACTTGTAGTTCAGCTTGAGCGAGGCGAAGCGTCCACGCGGATCGGCTTGCGTATAGTCGAAGCCCGAGGCCGAGTAATCCCAGGGCGCGCGCTTGTTGGCCAGGTTTTGCACGATGAAGGTGACGTTTGCCGCCGGCGTGACTTGCCAGCTGCTGGTCACGTCGAACGTGCTGAAGGCAGCCACCGATTCATCGAGGTGCTGCTGCTGCGCATAGCTGCCCACGTAGTTCCATGTGAGCGTGGACGACCACTTGCCCTGCTCCCAGGTGGCCGACGTGACGCCGCGCCATTTCGGGATGGAGCCGAAGTAGTTGGTGCCGGCGCCATCGGTCAGCGGCGCGCCATCGGACAACGGTTCGGCAAAGCGCAGCACGCGGCTCAATTGGCCGGCCAGCGTCAGCTTGCCCCAGTCCTTGTCGACGAAGCGCTGGCGCAGGTCCAGGTCGATACCCGACACTTCGCGCTGGCCCTGGTTGCGGTACTGGCGGTACAGGGTCGTGATGCGCCCATCGGCATCGCGCGTGATTTTTTGCGGCGCGGTCGCCTCGTTGGCGAGCGTGGTGGTGGCGCTTTCTGTGCCGATCACGCCATCCTGCTTGATACGGTAGTAATCGAGGCCGATGCTCGAACTGCTGGTCGGCGACACCACCACGCCCAGGTTCAGGTTATTCGACCGTTCGGGACGCAGCGCCGTATTGGCGATGGTGATGGCCGTCACGCCGCGCGTCTGTGTCGGCGTGACGGGATCCCTCGGATCGAGCACGCTGACATAGCTGACGGCCGTGCTTTGCGTGATTTCCGGCAGCGATGGCGCGCGGAAACCGCGCGACACGGTGCCGCGCACCAGCAGCCACGGCGCCGCCTGGTAGCGCGCGCTGGCCTTGGGCGAAAACGCATTGCCGAAATCGCTGTAATGATCGGCGCGTCCCGCCAGGTTGACGGACAGGTCCTTCACCACCGGGACGTTGAATTCGGCAAACAGGGCCGACACATTGCGCGAGCCGTTGATGATGTTGATGGCCGGGCGCAGCTCCGTGCCCGACAGCACGGCTGTCGAGGTTTGCGAATCCATCTTTTCGCGGCGCCACTGGGCGCCGGCGGCAAAGCCCAGCGGACCGGCCGGCAGGTCCCAGATATCCTTGGCCGCCGAGAAGTCGAGCGTGTCGAGCGTCGATTCGGCCGGGCGCAGGGTCGACAGGCGCAGGCGGTTGCGCACAGCTTCGCTGTTTTGCGACTGGTCAAAGAAATTGTAGCTGCCGTCGGCCAGCACCTTCTGGAATTCGTAGCGGTTGACGAAGTTCTGCACGGTTTCTTCCAGCTTGCTGCTCGAGTGGCCCACGGCCGCATCCCAGTCCCAGCCCGCCAGGGTGCCTTTGACGCCGGCCAGCGCGCGGTAGAAGGTGACCTTGTCCTGCTTCAGGCGCGGACCCAGGTCGAACAGGGTGGCCGTGAACGGCAGGGGCGTCGCGCCCGGATTGTTCGGGTGGCCGACAGGCAGCACGACGGGAATCGTGTCGAGCGCCTGGGTGGCGTTGTTCCACACGCGCGTGGCATTGTTGACCGTCAACGGCGCGCTGAAGGTCTGGTCGGCGCGCGAATAACTGTGCAGCAAGTCGACATACGCCTCCGTGTCCGCGTTCAGTTTGAATGTGGCACGCGCGGCCGTATGCACGCGCTGGATGCCTGGAATCAGGGTTTTATACGGCGAGGGGTTGTAGGCCAGCACTTGGCCCGTCTTGCCGGGCGTAATGTCGCCATAATTGACCAGCTGCAATGGTCCGCGCACGCCGCCCAAGGTACGGGTCGGGTCCGTGCCCGCATAGTTGGTAATGGCCCAGCCCAGGCTGCCCCGCTGCTGGTTGCGGAAGTCCGCATCGCGCATCCACCCCACGTCGCTTTGCTGCAGCTTGTCGCGCTGCTGCGCATCGATCGAGAAGACCAGGCTGTAGCCGTCTTCCTCGAGCTTGCCAAACCCCGTCTGCAGCGCCGCGCTCTTTTCATGCTGGCCCGTGCCTTGCGTCGAGCCGCCCCACTGCGCCGTGATATCCGTGCCCGTGAATTCCTTGTACAGGATGATGTTGACCACACCGGCCACGGCGTCGGAACCGTAGACGGACGACGCGCCATCCTTGAGCACCTCGATGCGCTGCACGGCCGCCATTGGCAGGCTGTTCAGGTCGACAAAGGTTTCCTGCAGGTTTTGCGCCGTCGCATAGCTGGCCACGCGCTTGCCATTAACCAGGATCAAGGTATTTTTCTGGCCGATGCCGCGCAGCGACAGGCCCGAGGTACCGGCCGAGAAGCTGCCCGTATATTGTTCGTTGTAGCTGTTGCCGCTGTTGGCGGAGATGGCGCGCAGCACGTCCGACACGCTGGTCTTGCCGCTGGCTTTCAATTCCTTGGCCGTGATGACCTGCACGGCGCTGGCGCCCTCCTTTTCGCTGACGCGGATATTCGATCCGGTGACGTTAACACGCAGCATGTCGTCCTCGGCATGGGCGAAGGCAGGAAAGGCGGCGGCGATGGCAAGACTGATGGCGAGTGGTTTGAACATGGTTTCCTCTTATTGGGATTGCAGCCTTTTTCCGATAAAAAAGGCCGAGCAGGGGCACGCGGACCGGGTGGGCCAGCGGGCAAACGACAACGAAATGGATGGATTGACTTAGGGGATGCGTGGACGGGCACGCACCGGCATCCACTGCGCCATGCATTGCATGGTCAGCTGGTGCGGGGCGGCGGAAAAACAGGCAAAAATGGCAAAACGCAACATAAAAAACACCGGTAAGCGGGGAAAGGCCACTATATCCCGGTGTCTTTAGCGCGTGAACGAATTAAAAATTGATTGTATATATGATTTGAATCTAAGGACTTGGTATATGGCAATATCAAGCGTCGGCAATCACCGCAGGCGCCTGCGCCGCGCGGCGTGCCTGCACGCCCCACCAGTACCAGGAAATCAGGGCATTGATCCAGTAGGCCGCATACAGCACGGCCGTCAGGTGCAGGCCGCGGCTATAGTAAAGCGGCACGGCCACGGTATTGACCAGCAGCCAGAAAGCCCAGGTTTCGATGCGCCGGCTCATCAGCAAGAATTGCGCGATGATGCTAAATACCAACACTGCCGAATCGATGAAGGGCGCGTAGGCATTCGTAAAGCGGTGCAGCAGCAGGCCGTAGATCGCCACGGAGGCGATACCGGCCGGTACCACCCAGGCCAGGCTGCGCCAGCCCGTGCGCGTGATCGGCAAGGGCTTGCCGTTGTCGCCGCGCCGCCATTGCAGCCAGCCGATGACGCAGGTGACGATGAAAAACAGCTGCAGCATCACGTCGGCGTACAGGTTGACCTGGAAAAACAGCACGGCAAACAGCACGCAGCCGACCATGCCGATCCACCAGGAATGAATATTATTGCGTCCAGCCAGGATGATGGAGGCAGTCATCAGCACATTGGCGGCGATCTCGAGCGGGGCAGTCAAGCGGTCTTCCTTTGCGGGGCAGTGGTGGCACCGCGCCACTATAGCCGATTACACTGCACGGTGTTCGCCGCGCCGGAGGCGGCACCCATGGGGGAAAGCGGCAAAAAACGCGCAAACATCGAGGAAATGCGAACCAGGCCGGCCTTCAGCGGCCGCAGCCCTTGACTTCCCTGGCCATTCTGGCAAATTGACTATCAAGTTGAAACTCCAGGGAAGCTCCCATATGCGCATGCGCCATCTCCTGTTTGCGGCAGTGCTCGGCGTATCTGCCCTGCCCGCCGTGGCTTGCCGCATGACGATGGCGCTGGAGCAGTGGCCGCCCTATGTCTACCGCGATGCCCAGGACCGCTATACGGGCCTGGACCTGGATTTGCTGAAAGCCATTTTCAAGCAAGCCCGTTGCACCCTGGTCACCTTGCCGGAACTGCCCACGGCGCGGCGCCAGTTGCTGTTCCAGAAAGGGGGACTGGACCTGATGCTGGCCGCGTCGGAGACGCCGGAACGCCAGTCCTATGCGCGCTTTTCCATCCCGTATCGCGACGAAGCCGTGGGACTCTTCAGCAAATCCGGCGCGCCCGGCAGCCAGCGCCAGATCGCCAGCTTTGCGCAGCTCGCGCGCGGCAATGCGACCTTGCTGGCGCCCAAAGTGGGCTGGTATGGCGCGCAGTACGCGGCGGCCCGGCCGGTGCTGGAAAAGGCTGGCCGCCTGAATGCGTTCGGCAGCTTCCAGCAAGGCGTGCGCATGCTTGATGCGGGCCGCGCCGACCTGCTGCTGGGCGACGTGCTGGCCGTGCGCCACGAAGCGCGCCTGCAGGGCGTCGCCTTGAGCATCCTGCCCTTCCTGGCCCTGCGCGCCCCCGTGCACCTGATGCTCAATGCGCGCACGACCAGCGCCGCCGACCTGGCGCGCCTGAACGCCGCCATCACGCACCTGGAACAGCGCGGCGTGCTGGCGGCGATACGCAACAGCTACGAAGCACCGTAGCGGAGGTCAGCCCTTCGATGCCGCCTCGAGGATTTCCAGCTTCGTTTCGCGGCCATTCTTTTGCACGCCCTGCGCCTTGTCGTAGCTTTCGATCAGGGCGCGGTACGGCGGCACGATATGGTCGGTCATGATGGCGGCGAATTCCATCGCGTCGGCGCGGTTCCAGGTGCTCATCACTTCAGCCAGCACGGCATACGTGTCGATCGGCACGGCGCCGGCCTGCGTCACGCGCGCCATGGTGATATCGGTGGCCATCTTCGACCAGTTGCCCGAGGCATCGATGATGGCAAACACCTTGTAGCCGGCCGCCAGCGCGCTGATGGTGGGAAAAGCCATGCACACGCTGGTGAGCGTGCCGGCGATCAGCAGGGTCTTGCGGCCCGTCTTTTCGATGGCGTCGACCCAGGCCGGATTGTCCCAGGCGTTGATCTGGCCCGTGCGCGGGATGTAGACGGCGTCCGGGTTGAAATGGTGGATTTCCGGGATCAATGGGCCGTTCGGGCCGTCCGGCACGGAGGCGGTGGTAAACGTCGGCATGTTGGCCAGGCGCGACAGCTTGGCCAGCGCCGTGACGTGGCCGCGCAGCACGTGCTGCTCGATGTCGCGCACCAGCTGGAACAAACCGCTCTGGTGGTCGATCAGCAGCATGACGGCGTCGTCGGGATCGATCATCGGTGGCAAACCTTGGAAGTTGGCGGGGGTGCTCATGGTGGTCTCCTCAAAAACCATGCCGCGGGATGCGGCATGGGTACTGCATAAATTAATGACGCACATTACGGCGCGATACGGGCGAAGCGGCCGCTGTTGAAATCCTCGAATGCCTGCACGATTTCCGCTTCGCTGTTCATGACGAACGGACCGTGGCCGACGATCGGTTCGTCGATCGGCTCGCCGCTCAGCAGCAGAACCACGGCGTCGTTGTTCGCTTCGATGGTGATGCTGTCGCCATCGCGCTCGAACAGCGCCATCTGCGCTTCGCGCACCACGCTCTCGCCATTGACCAGCACCGTGCCGTGCAGGACGATCAGCGCCGTGCTCCAACCCCTCGTCACGGGCAGCTCCGTCAGCTTGCCCTGAGCCAGGCGCATGTCCCACACCTGCATCGGCGAAAACGTGCGGGCCGGGCCATGCTGGCCGTCGAAGTCGCCGGCGATCACGCGCAACGAACCGGCATCGTCCGGCAGCGCCACCGTGGGAATCGTATCGCCGGTGATGGCCTGGTAGCCGGGCGCCGTCATCTTGTTTTGGGCCGGCAGGTTCACCCACAGCTGCACCATTTCCAGGGTGCCGCCCGACTGCGTGAAGGCAGGCGAGTGAAACTCTTCATGCAGGATGCCGGCGCCGGCCGTCATCCATTGCACGTCGCCGGGGCCGATCACGCCGCCCTGACCCGTCGAATCGCGGTGCGCCACTTCGCCCTTGTAGACGATGGTCACCGTTTCAAAGCCGCGGTGCGGGTGCGAACCGACGCCGGGCGGACGGGTGCCGGGGGCAAATTCGGCAGGGCCGGCATAGTCGAGCAGCAGGAAGGGGCTCAGCTGCTTGCCATGGCCGTTATATGAAAACATCGAGCGCACGGGGAAACCGTCGCCGACCCAGTGCTGGCGGGGTGCGCTGTAGATACCTGTGACTGTGTTCATCTCGATCTCCTGTTGGGGTTTGCATTACGATGAAGACAGAATACGCTTGCAACGATGAAGCCGGTAGACGGTAAAATCCGCCATCAGCGTTCCAAAAATAGAACGATCAAGGAGATGGCATGCAGGACTTGAATGACTTGTATTACTTTGTGCAGGTGGTCGACCATGGCGGCTTCGCGCCGGCCGGGCGCGCGCTGGGCATGCCGAAATCAAAACTGAGCCGGCGCATCGCCCTGCTGGAAGAGCGCCTCGGCGCGCGCCTGCTGCAGCGCACGACGCGGCATTTTTCCGTCACCGACGTGGGCCAGACGTTTTACGAGCATTGCAAGGCCATGCTGGTGGAAGCGGAGGCGGCGCAGGAAGCGATCGAACTGACGCGGGCCGCGCCACGGGGCACGGTGCGCCTGTCCTGTCCCATCGCCCTGCTGCACTCCCTGGTCGCGCCCATGCTGGCCGGCTTCATGCGCGAACATCCGCAGGTCACGCTGCTGCTGGAAGCGAGCAACCGCCGCGTCGACCTGGTAGCCGAAGGCATCGACGTGGCCATCCGCGTGCGTCCGCCGCCGCTGCCCGACAGCGACCTGGTGCTGCGCGTGCTGGCCGAACGCAGCCAGTGCATGGTGGGCAGTCCGCTGCTGTTCGCCGGCGCGCCCGTGCCGAAGGCGCCGGCCGACCTGGCCGACTGGCCCAGCCTGGCCCTGGGCACGCCGCAACAGCACTACCAGTGGGATTTGTACGGCCCCGATGGCGCGCGCGCCCAGTTGCGCCACGTGCCGCGCTTCGTCACGGGCGACATGCTGACCCTGCGCGATGCGGCCGTGGCAGGCGTGGGCGTGGTGCAGCTGCCGACCATGATGATCACCGAACAGGTGGCCGATGGCAGCCTGCTGCCGCTGATGGAGCAGTGGCGGCCGCAGCGCGAAATCATCCACGCCGTTTTCCCGTCGCGGCGCGGCCTGCTGCCGGCCGTGCGTACGCTGATCGACTACCTGGCGCACAGCTTCGCCGCGCTGGAGGAAGAGTGAGGGTTTTCAGGTACGATGGCATACCCTCCAATCGCCTGGATACCGCATGCGTTTATTGATTTTGTCGGACCTGCACCACGAATTATGGCGCGACGAAGCGCCGCAGGGCGACCTCGCACTCAGCTGCCCCGACGCCGTGATCCTGGCCGGCGACATCGACACGGGCGCCCGCGCCGTCGCCTGGGCCGCCAGCACATTCGCGGGCCTGCCCGTGCTGTACGTGCATGGCAACCACGAAGGCTATGGCCACCACCTCGACAAGGTGCGCCAGGAGCTGCGCGCGCTCTGTGCGGCCACTGACAACGTGCATTTTCTCGACGCTGATACCCACGTCATCACCGACAAGGCTGGCAACGCCGTGCGCTTCCTGGGCGCCACCCTGTGGACGGATTTCCGCCTGCTGGGCGACGATACGCGCCAGTCGGCCATGCGCGACGCGGAAGCCGTCATGAACGACTACAAGCGCATCCGCCTGGCCAGCATGGGCTTTCGCAAGCTGCGCGCGGCCGACACGGCCATGTTCCACGCGCAGCAAAAAGCCTGGCTGGCGCGCGAACTGGCGCAGCCATTCCATGGCGCTACCGTCGTCATCAGCCACATGGCGCCGTCGCTGCTTTCGGTCGATGATGCCTACGGCAACGAAGGGTGTTCGCCCGCCTATGCCTCTCGCCTGGACGAGCTGGCCGCGCAGGCGGACCTGTGGGTACATGGCCACATCCACGCCTCGCGCGACTACCGCATCGGCCAGTGCCGCGTCGTATCCAACCCCTGCGGCTACAAGACGCGCAGCGGCACGCCGCAAAATCCCCAGTTCAACCCGAACTTCATCGTCGAACTGGGCACGCCCTAGTCGTCGGCCTTCAGGCGCCCCGCCAGCAATTGCTGCAGGCGGTGCTTGCCGGCCCGGCGTGCCGCGCGCGGCGACGCTACCGACTGGTGCGCGCCGGCGCCGCCGCGCAGCCTGGCGGCTGCCACCAGCGGATTGCGCGGCTTGGGCGAGGCTTTTACTTTGATCTTCATGGTTTCTCCTTTCAGCCCTTGATGCAGACGACCTGGCGCAAGGTATGCACCACTTCCACCAGGTCGCTCTGGTGCGCCATGACGGCGTCGATATTTTTATAGGCGGCCGGGATCTCGTCGACCACGCCGCCATCCTTGCGGCACTCGATGCCGGCCGTCTGCTCGGCGAGGTCGAAGCGGTTGAAGCGGCGCTTCGCCTCGCTGCGACTCATGCTGCGCCCCGCCCCGTGCGAGCAGGAACAGAACGATTCCGGGTTGCCCTTGCCGCGCACGATGAAGCTGCGTGCCCCCATGCTGCCGGGGATGATGCCCAGCTCGCCCTGCCGCGCTGAAATGGCGCCCTTGCGCGTCACATATAAATCCTCATTGCCATGCGTTTCGTGCGCAATGTAGTTGTGATGGCAGTTGATCGCTTCGCCATCAAGCCGGAACGGCGGTGCATGCTTCGCCAGCGCGTCGAGCACGCGGCGCATCATTTCACTGCGGTTGAGCAGCGCATAATCCTGCGCCCAGTCCACCGCCTCCACGTAGTCGTCGAAGACCGTGGAACCTTCGCTGAGGTACGCCAGGTCGGCGTCCGGCAGCTGCAGCTGGTGGCGCCGCATGTCCTTCTGCGCCGCAGCGATGAAGTAACGGCCAATCACGTTGCCGATGCCGCGCGAACCCGAATGCAGCATGATCCACACGCGCTGTTCCTCGTCAAGGCAGATTTCGATGAAGTGATTGCCGCCGCCCAGGGTGCCTGCCTGGCAGATCCACGTGCGCTCGAACTGGCGCAGCATCTTGGCGATGCCGCGGTGACGCTCGACGATGTGCGCCAGGCGGTCGCCGAGGGGCCGCACGGCGCGCGCCTGGCGCGAGCCTTGCACGCGGCTCCATTCGTGCTGCTCGAAGCCGACGGGTACTTCCGCTTCGATGGCGCTGCGCAGACGCGCCAGGTTGTCGGGCAGGTCGCTGGCTGTCAGGGTCGTGCGCACAGCATTCATGCCGCAGCCGATGTCGACGCCAACGGCGGCCGGGATGATGGCGCCGCGCGTGGGAATCACACTGCCGACGGTGGCGCCGATGCCGGCATGCACGTCAGGCATGGCCGCCACATGCGGATGGACGATGGGCAGGCTGGCAATATTGTGCAACTGGCGCAGCGCCTGCGCGTCGATATCGTCGGTAAAAATATGCACGGGCACATAGGTGCCGTGCAATGTCTGATGGATGGGCATAACGTATTCCTTGGTCTTGTCGTTATGCCGGGGCCCCTATGAAACAAAAAACCCCGGCGAGTTTCCTCACCGGGGTTTGAAGGACACCGGCTCGGGATCGGCAATGTGCCGATGGCCCCGAGCGTCATGCACGGGGCTAGTGGTCGTACTTGCTGCCAGCCTGCTCGAACATGGGTTTCCTTTCTTTTATCTGGTTAATCTGAACTGCGGACGACGATTCTGCACCTTATGCTGCAGTGCGTCAACCGCTTTTCATGGCGAAGACGCCAACGTTGTTATTTTGTCGCAGCCGCTTTTTCTTTCGCGATGCGGGCATCGAGCTTGGCTTCATTTTTGGCCGCGTAATGGCTGCACGCCTGCGCATCGATGAAGGGATTCGGCGTGATGCCTTCCAGCAATTGCGTCAGCTTCTGGTCGCCGCCGGAGTGGTCGGGGTGGGCCGAGATCAGGATATCGCACGGTAGCCGGGCAAAGTCCTGCATGACGCGGCGGAAAGCCGGCGTCAGGTCCGCATGGCGTTCATCGCCCAGGTAGTGAAAATCGTCGGCCGCCACCGGCGTGAGGCTCGCGCCGAACACCACGCTCAGGCATTCCTTGCGCTCCGCATCCTCGCACGACACCCAGGTCCAGCTGGTGCTGCCAGGCGTATGGCCTGGCGTGTAGCGCGCCGTGATGGTCACGTCGCCCAGCTGCAGGGTTTCGCCATCGGCAATCTCGCGCACATTCTCCACGGCCGGCATGGGATCGATTTCGCCCGCTTGCGGGTCCATGGCGAGCACCGATCCCGCGCGCAGCGCCTGCGCGCCGAGCGGGCTGGCGATCACTTGCGCGCCGCTGTCGCGGGCCAGGGCGGCGATGCCGCCCGAATGGTCGAAATGCGCTTCCGTATTCAGAATGAACTTGATGTCTTCCAGGCGAAAGCCCAGCTCGAGGATATGTTCCTTGATGGCGGCTACCGATTGCGGCAACGCGCCATCGATCAGGATCAAACCTTCGCGCGTGTCGATCAGCACCACGCTCAAGCCGCCCACGCCCACATAATACGTGTCGCCATGGATGCGCGCCGGTTGCTGCGGACGGTTCCACTGCGCCGCATACGGCGAGGCGATCGGCTGCGTCAAGGGATCGGCGGCGGGCGTGGCGGCATGCGCGGCAAACGGCAGCGCCATGGCGGCCAGCGCGATACTGAGCAAGGTCTTGGGAAAGAAGAAAGGCGGCATGCGGCTCCAATAATGAGTGTGCGGTATTCGATGCCACAGGGTAACGTCGCTACCCTCGCGCGGTCAAGCGGACGGACGCAGCGACATGCGCTACGATAGAGGCCCATTGACTGCCGTGCGCCTCGCCGCGCCTCCTGCCATGCGTTTGCTGATCCTGTCCGACCTGCACCTGGAAGTCTGGGGCGAAGACACGCCCGCCATCGATCTTGCCGCCTGCCGACCCGACGTGGTGATCCTGGCCGGCGACATCGATACGGGCAGCAATGCCATCGCCTGGGCCGCGCGCACCTTCGGCTCCCTGCCCGTGCTGTACGTGCACGGCAATCACGAGGGCTATGGGCATCAGCTGGAACACATGCAGGATGCCGTGCGCGACGCCTGCGCCAGCGCCAATGCGCAGGGCGCCAGCATCCGCCTGCTCGACGGCGATGCCGTGGTACTGAACGGCGTGCGCTTCCTCGGCGTCACGCTGTGGACGGATTTTCTGCTGTTCGGCGTGGAGCGCCGGAACGAAGCCTTGAACGCGGCGCAAAGCTACATGCCCGACTACAAGCGCATCAGCACGGGCGGCGACACGCCGCGTCTCTTGTGCGCGGCCGACACAGCGCAGCTGCACGCGCAGCACCGCGCCTGGCTGGAGCAGCAAATGGCGCTACCCTTCGATGGCAAGACCGTCGTCATCACGCACATGGCGCCCTCGATGCTGTCGGTGGAAGAGCAATACGCGACGAACCTGGGCTCGCCCGCCTTCGCCTCGCAGCTGGACGCGCTGGTGGCGCAGGCGGATCTGTGGGTGCATGGCCACATGCACGCTTCGCTCGACTACCGCGTCCAGGACTGCCGCGTGGTCTGCAACCCCTGCGGCTACAAGCGGCCCGATGGCACGCCGGAGAATGAACGCTACGATTCCGGCTTCATCATCGACCTCTCCAGCGCGGTTTAATTTTTCCGATAGCGCAGCTGCACCACGCCGCTGGGCAGCTGGCGCGTGAAGTCCAGGCGCCAGTCGCTGCGCGGCAAGCCATCCTCGAACAGGCGCACGCCCCTGCCCAGCACCACGGGCAGCACGGACAAGGTCAGGCTGTCGATGGCGCCTTCGCGCAAGCCGGCACGGATGACGGCGCCGCCATCGAGATACACGTGGCGGCAGCCCTCCTCTGCCAACCCCTCCAGCACTGTCCGCACGCTGCCTTCGCGGCGCTGCTCGCCATGGCGCGGCGCGAAGTCGCGGTGGCTGAGTACCACCACGCGCTTGCCCGCATATGGCCACGGTTCGAAGCCCAGCACAGCGTCATACGTGGTGCGGCCGATCAGCAGGGTATCGACTTGATCCATCAATGCCGTGTAGCCGGTGGCGTCGGGCGAGTCGGGGGCCAGTTCGGCCAGCCAGGACAAGTCTCCATTTTCTCCGGCGATGCAGCCGTCGATGCTGATGCCGAGAAAAACGCTGACAGAAGTTTTTTTCATGGGTGTGCTTTCATTTAATTCTACAGTGTAGAATTATGCCCATGAAAACCCCAAAACTTCAAGTCATCGGATCTGCCGTGCGCCGCGCCGGGCGTCCGCGCCGCGCCCTCCCCGCATTGGACAACGCCAGCATCCTGCAAGCGGCCCTGGTCCTGCTGGAAGAAAAGGGCGAAGCGTTTTCCATGCGCGCGCTGGCGCAAAGCCTGGGCGTCGACGCCATGGCCCTGTATCACTACTACGCGGGAAAAGAGGAATTATTGCAAGCGTTGATGGCGCAGCGTTTTGCCGCGCTCGATCCGTGCCAGCCGCCGTTTACGCGGCGCCAGGCGGCGCCACGGCGTGTGCTCGCGCTGTGCGCGCTATACCTGGAGCTGGTCAGCGCCACGCCGTATTTCGTGCGCCTGATGGCGCGCGGACTGGTGGCGCAAGCCGATGTGGCCGAGCGGTTTGCGGCACTGTTCGAGCTGGCTGTGGAGGGCCTCGACCTGGACAAGAAAACCCGTCAGCGCGGGCGCGATGCGCTTGTCGATTTCCTGCACGGCTATGCGCTGGCGGGCAGGCCCGCCAGCGACACAGCCTGGCATGCTTCGGTCGGCCTGATCCTGGCAGGCATGGCCGCCCGGAACTAGCCGGGCATCAGGCCAGCAGCTTGAGCAGCGCCTGCGCGGCCGCTTCCGACGACGCGGGATTCTGGCCCGTGACCAGCAAGCCATCGGTGACGGCATACGGCTGCCAGTCGCCCAGCTTCGAGTAGACGCCGCCGTTTGCCTTCAGCATGTCCTCGACCAGGAAAGGCACGATCGCGCTCAAGCCGACGGCGTCTTCCTCGGTATTCGTAAAGCCCGTCACCTGCTTGCCACGCACCAGCGGCGTACCGTCGATTGCCTTCACGTGACGCAGCACGCCGGGCGCGTGGCAGACGGCGGCGACCGGCTTGCCGGCGGCGATCATCTGTTCGATCAGCGCGATCGAGTGCGGATCTTCGGCCAGGTCCCACAGCGGGCCATGGCCGCCCGGATAGAACACGGCGTCAAAGTCAGCGGCCTTCACGTCGGCCAGCTTGCCCGTGTTGGCCAGCACGGCTTGCGCATCGGCGTCCTGCTTGAAGCGGCGCGTGGCATCCGTTTGCGAATCCGGCTCGTCGCTTTTCGGGTCCAGCGGCGGCTGGCCGCCCAGCGGCGAAACGACCGTCAGCTTCGCGCCCGCTTCTTGCAGCGCATAGTAGGGCGCGGCGAATTCTTCCAGCCAGAAACCGGTTTTCTTGCCGGTGTTACCGAGTTTGTCGTGCGAGGTGAGTACCATCAGGATGTTCATGTTGCTTCCTTTTATGTCAGGGTTACAGTGCTGCTTCGAGGATACGGCGGCTGCGCGCGAGGTCGATATCGCGGTGTTCGCCGAGGGAGGTCATGCCATGTGCTTCCAATTGCGTCAGTACCGCTTCCACCGCTTCCTGGCCCAGCTGATAGGCCGACAAACGGGTCGGGATGCCCAGCCCTTCAAAGAAGGCGCGGGTGCGGGCGATGGCCGCGGTTATGCGCTCGTCGTCGCTGCCCTCCGTGATGTTCCAGACACGCTCGCCATACTGTAGCAATTTGCCGCGTTTCTGCTCGCGCTGCACGTCCAGCAGCGCGGGCAGCACCAGGGCCAGGGTGCGCGCATGGTCGATGTCGTACAGGGCCGTCAGTTCGTGGCCGATCATGTGGGTGGCCCAGTCCTGCGGCACGCCGGCGCCGATCAGGCCATTCAGCGCCAGGGTGGCGGTCCACATCAGGTTGGCGCGGGTGGCGTAATCGTCGGGCGATGCGACGGCCTGCGGCGCGATTTCGACCAGGGTCTGCAGCAAGCCTTCGGCAAAGCGGTCCTGCACCTTCGCCTGCACCGGATAGGTCAGATACTGTTCCGTGGTGTGCACAAAGGCGTCGACCAGGCCGTTGGCCACCTGCGTGGCCGGCAAGGTAAACGTTTTGCTGGGGTCGAGTACGGAAAATTGCGGATACAGCAGCGGGTTGCGAAAACTCAGCTTGTCATGCGTGGCTTTTTTCGTCACCACGCCGCCGCTGTTCATTTCCGACCCCGTGGCCGGCAAGGTGAGTACCGTGCCAAACGGCAGGGCGCGCTGCACATTGGCGCCGCCGCGCTCGGCGATTTCCCACGGCTCGCCGTCGTACAGGGCGGCGGCGGCGACGAACTTGGTGCCATCGATCACCGAGCCGCCACCGACGGCCAGCAGGAAGTCCAGCTTTTCGTTGCGCACCTGGGCCACGGCGCGCATCAGGGTTTCATAGCTGGGATTGGGTTCGATGCCGCCAAACTCCTGCACGCTGCGCTGGCCCAGCGCGGCGCGTACCTCGACCAGAGTGCCGGTCTTTTCCGCGCTGGCGCCGCCGTACAAAATCAGCACGCGCGCATCGGGCGGCACCAGCGTGGACAATTTGGCGACGGTATCAAGACCGAAGACGATACGGGTCGGGTTATGGAATTCAAAATTTTTCATCATGTCGCTCCTTATTATTAGACTGGTCGTCTAGAATGCAGTTCAAAAAAATGCGGACGATTGTCATCCGCGTACCTGGCGCCCGCTCATTAGTCCGGCGGCAGCTGCAACATCGCCAGGGTCGCCCGCCAGGCAGTTTGCAGGGCGCTGGCATCGCGCCGCAGCTTGGTCAGCATCGCCGCGCCCAGCCATAGCTGGTACAAGGTGGCAGCCATCTGCGCCGGATCAGCCACCGATGGCAGCGAGTCGTCCACCCTGCCCCGCGCGATGGCCAGCGCCAGCCTGGCGATGATGCGGTGGGTGCCATCGAGCAGCGCCACGCGCATCGGTTCCGACATGTCCGCCACTTCGCTGCTGAGCTTGACCACCAGGCAGCGGCAGTCGCAGCCGCTGCCATCGAGGCTTTCGCTCGTCCAGCTGGCCCAATACGCCATCAGCGATTGCGCCGCGTTCTGGCCGGGCTGGCCCAGCACGAGCTCCATTTCGTCCAGGTAGCCGGTGACGTAATCTTCCAGCATCGCTTCGCCAAACAATTCCTTGGACTTGAAGTAATGGTAGAACGAGCCCTTGGGCACGTCGGCGGCCGACAAGATCTCGTTCAGTCCCACGCCGGCAAAGCCCTTGCGCGTGATGATGGCCTTGCCCTGGTCGATAATGTGCTGGCGCACGTCGGTGTATTCAGCTTTCATGCGAGGCATTGTAGCACAATTAGACCAGTCGTCTAGAATAAATTAAACCCAGAAACAAATTCTGGGGTCAGACCCTCAAGGCCGCTAACGCAGAGGCTTGCGCCAGAGGGCGCGGGGGTCTGACCCCGGCAGCCGCAGTCGGCCAGCCAGCTTAGGCAAACTTCTTGAAATCCGGCTTCCTCTTTTCAAAGAAGGCCGTAAACGCTTCCTTCGCTTCGGCGCCGCCCAGCATGGCGCTGAACAGTTTGTTTTCGTCGGCGATGGCCGCCTTCATCGGTTCCATGCGGCTTTGCTTCATCAGGCGCTTGGTGGCGCGGATCGAGGCAGCTGGCAGGGCCACCAGCTTGGCCGCCTGGCCTTGCGCGAAGGTCATCAAGTCATACAGGGGCACGACCTTCGACACCAGGCCCATTTCCAGCGCTTCGCTGGCCGGGAACGCTTCGCCCAGCATCAGCTTTTCCGCCGCGCGCGGGTAGCCGGCCAATTGCGTGAGCAGCAGGCTGGAGCCGAATTCCGGGCACAGGCCCAGTTGCGTGAACGGCATCGAGAAGCTGGCGTTGTCTGCCGCGTAGACCAGGTCGCAGTGCATCAGCAAGGTGGTGCCGATGCCGATGGCCGGGCCGGACACGGCTGCCACCACGGGCTTGCTGCTGCCGTACAGGGCGCGCATGAACTGGAACACGGGACGGTCGTGGTCGAGCGAGCCATCCTTCGGGCGCGCCGTCTTCATGAAGTCATCGAGGTCGTTGCCGGCCGTGAAAATCTCGCGCTTGCCGCAGATCAGGATGGCGCGTACTTCATCATCCGTCTCGGCCGCCACCAGCGCATCGGCCAGGGTCTGGTACATGGCGCCCGTGATCGCATTCTTGCGTTCCAGGCGGTTGAATTCCAGGGTCAGGATGCCCTCGCTCTTGCTGCACAAAATATCCATGTCGTCTCCAAAAAGATAAAGGGCGCCGGAGTCATCCCACAGCGCCCTGTTTTATTGCTTTACTCAGCCAGACTTATACGCGTTCAAAAATTCCGGCCGCGCCCATGCCGGCGCCCACGCACATCGTGACCATGCCGTACTTCTGCTTGGTGCGCTGCAGCGCGTGGATCACGGTGGCGGCGCGGATGGCACCGGTGGCGCCCAGCGGGTGGCCCAGGGCGATCGCGCCGCCCATCGGGTTGACCTTTGCCGGGTCCAGGCCCAGGTCGCCGATGACGGCCAGTGCCTGTGCCGCAAACGCTTCGTTCAGCTCGATCCAGTCCAGTTGGTCTTGCGTGATGCCGGCGGCGGCGCACGCTGCGGGAATGGCGAATTTCGGACCGATGCCCATGATTTCCGGCGGCACGCCGCGCACGGCGAACGAGGAGAATTTCGCCAGCGGGGTCAGGTTATGCTCGCGCAGGATTTTTTCGCTGACGATCAGCAGCGCGCCGGCGCCGTCGGACATCTGCGAGCTGTTGGCAGCGGTAACGCTGCCCTTGGCGGCGAAGACGGGCTTCAGCTTGGCCAGCGACTCCATCGACGAATCGGCGCGCGCGCCTTCGTCCGTGTCGACGGTGCGACGGCTCACGTCGACCTGACCGGTAGCCAGGTTCGGCGTGCGCGTGATGATTTCCACGGGCGTCGTTTCCGCCTTGAAGAAACCGGCTTGCTGCGCGGCGATGGCGCGGCGGTGCGATTCAACGGAGAACGCGTCCTGCTGTTCGCGCGACACTTTCCATTGCTGCGCCACTTTTTCGGCCGTCAGGCCCATGCCGTAAGCCATGCCGATGTTCTCGTCGCTGAACATGTCGAGGTTCATCGATGGATGGTGGCCCATCATCGGCACCATCGACATCGATTCGATGCCGCCGGCGATCATCACGTCGGCTTCGCCCACGCGGATGCGGTCGGCTGCCATGGCAATGGCCGTGATGCCCGAAGCGCAGTAGCGGTTGACGGTGACGCCGCCGACGGTTTTCGGCAAGCCGGCCAGCAGCACCGAGTTACGCGCGATATTGAAGCCCTGCTCCGCTTCCGGGAACGAGCAGCCGATGATGGCGTCGGTGATCAGCGCAGGGTCGAGGCCAGGCGCTTGCGCCAGGGCCGATTGCAGCACGCGCACCAGCAGGTCGTCCGGGCGGGTGTTCTTGAACATGCCGCGCGGCGCCTTGCCGATCGGGGTGCGGGTTGCAGAGACGATGTAGGCGTCTTGAAGTTGTTTGCTCATTTTATGCTTTCAAAGATGTTGAACGAGGTTCGTGTTCTGTCGAATGTCCGGGGTAGAGGCTTATCGCTTCTGCGACAAATACCAGTCCACCGTCACCTGTGCCGCCAGCGTGCCTTCGGAGTCGAAAATATCGACTTCCACGGGAAACGCCACCTTGCCGTCCTGCGCCAGCTGCG
This sequence comes from Janthinobacterium sp. SUN128, assembly GCF_030587275.1. NCBI lineage: Bacteria > Pseudomonadati > Pseudomonadota > Betaproteobacteria > Burkholderiales > Oxalobacteraceae > Janthinobacterium > Janthinobacterium sp. SUN128. The sequence continues at coordinate 170,028 of NZ_JAPWHY010000003.1, forward strand.
CCTTCAAGGCAGCCAGGTCGCCCGGTACCCGGCCTTCGGCGCGCGTCGCGCCCCGGGCCACCTTCTGGTAGGCGATGCGCGACTCCTTGTCCACCGGGCGCAAGCCCAGTATCAGCTCGGCGAAGCCGCCAGCCATGGCCGCGCCGGAAGCCGTTTCGGCCAGGGTAAACAAGGCACCCGCATGCTGCGTGCCCAGGTGATTATTCAGTTTTGGATCTTCCGGCATCGACACCTTCGAGGTGCCGGCGCCGATGTCGTCGATGCTGATCCCCAGCAGCCGCACGAAGGGCAAGGTGTCCATCATCTGTTGTTTGATACGGTCATACACCATGCTTGGCCTCACGCGCAGTAATACTTTAAATACGAGGGACAGGATCGTCATCGACGCTGTGCTTAGTTGCGGACCGGCTTACCGGTCTGCATCATGCCCATGATCCGTTCCTGGGTTTTCGGATGGTTCAACAGCTCCAGGAATGCCTTGCGTTCCATATCCAGCAGCCACTGTTCGCTGACGAAACTGCCCTGGTCCACGTCGCCGCCCGATACGATCTCGGCGATCATCTCGCCCAGCTTGAAATCGTGCGCCGAAATGAAGCCGCCGTCGCGCATGTTGACCAGCTGCGCCTTGATGGTGCCCCAGCCGTAACGGCCCGTCACCTGGATCAGCGACGGCAGTTGCGGACGGAAGCCCGCGTCGAACATGGCGCGCGCTTCGACCTTGGCCACGTGCAGCAGCTCGTAGGCGTTGAACACGATCACGTCGTCTTCCTTCAGGTAGCCCATTTTTTTCGCTTCCAGTGCCGATTTCGACACGTTGGCGGTGGCCGCATTGGTGAAGCCCGTTTTCAGGAATTGCAGGATGTCGTTGCCCTTGGCTTCCTTGTAGGCGCGCTGCGCCGCTTCCTTCAGGCCGCCGCCGGCTGGAATCAGGCCCACGCCCACTTCCACCAGACCGATGTACGACTCGATCGAGGCCACGCGCTTGGATGCATGCAGCGCCAGTTCGCAACCGCCGCCCAGCGCCAGGCCAGCGACCGCGGCGATCACCGGCACGTTTGCGTATTTCAGCGACATGAAGGTGTTCTGCAGTTCGGCGATGATCGGATCGACGGCTTTCACGCCGCCTTGCATGAACGCCGGCAGGGCCGATTGCAGGTCGGCGCCGGCCGAGAAGGCGCCGCCTTCGGCTGCGTCGGCGTGCCAGATCACCAGGCCCTTGAAGTTCTTTTCCGCTTCAGCCAGGGCCAGTTTCAGGCCATTGATCACGCCTTCGCCGATCACATGCATCTTGGTCTTGAACGAGATGATCAGCACATCGTCGCCCGTATGCCAGACGCGCACGGATTCGTCTTCGAAGACGGTGGTGCCGGCGGTCTTGCCGTCGATGGCGCCGCTGCCCAGTACCGGCGCGCGGAATGGCTGGCGGTCATATACGGACAGGGTCGAACGCGGCACGAAGCTGTTCGACACGGCCGAATACGAACCTTCCGGCGTATGCACACCGCCTTTTTCAGCGACCGGACCTTCGAAGACCCAGGCTGGCAGCGGCGCATTGCACAGCGCGTGGCCGGCGTCGATGTCTTCCTTGACCCAGTTGGCCACTTGCAGCCAGTTCGATGCCTGCCACGTTTCAAACGGGCCGACGTTCCAGCCGAAGCCCCAGCGCATGGCGAAGTCGATGTCGCGCGCATTGTCGGCCACGGTGTCCAGGTGGATGGCGATGTAGTGGAAAGCGTCGCGGAAGATCGCCCACAGGAACTGGCCTTGCGGATTCGTCGATTCGCGCAGCGCCTTCATCTTCTTGACCGGATCCTTTTCCTTCAGGATGCGGGCGATGATGTCGGCCGCCTTGGCGCCGCCGGCCACGTATTCACCGGTGGCGAAGTCCAGACGCTGGATCTCCTTGCCGACTTTCTTGTAGAAGCCCGCACCGCTCTTCTGGCCCAGCGCGCCTTTTTCCACCAGCTGCGCCAGCACGGCCGGCGTCTTGTAGACGGCAGCGAACGGATCGTTCGGCAGGTAGTCCTGCATGGTCTTGATCACATGACCCATGGTGTCCAGGCCAACCACGTCCGCCGTGCGGAAGGTGCCCGACTTGGCGCGGCCCAGCTTGGCGCCGGTCAAGTCATCGACGACGTCCACGGACAGGCCGAATTTTTCGGCTTCGTGCACGATGGCCAGGATGCCGAACACGCCAACGCGGTTGGCGATGAAGTTCGGCGTATCCTTGGCGCGGACCACGCCCTTGCCCAGGGTGGTGGTCAGGAAGCCTTCCAGCTGATCGCTGATCTCGGGCTTGGTGAACTCGGTCGGGATGATCTCGACCAGGTGCATATAGCGCGGCGGGTTGAAGAAGTGCACGCCGCAGTAGCGCGATTTCAGGTCGGCGTCGAAGCCTTCGGCCAGCTTGGTGATCGACAGGCCCGAGGTATTCGAGGCGAAGATCGCGTTCGGACCGATGTGCGGTGCGACCTTTTGATACAGGTCGTGCTTCCAATCCATGCGCTCGGCGATGGCTTCGATGATCAGGTCGCAACCGGCCAGCAAGTCCAGGTTGTCTTCGTAGTTGGCCACCTGGATCAGCGCGGCGTCATCCTTGTTGCCCAGCGGCGCAGGCGACAGTTTTTTCAGGTTCTCGATGGCGCGCAGCACGATGCCATTCTTTGGACCTTCTTTTGCCGGCAGGTCGAACAGCACGACCGGCACTTTCGCGTTGATGCAGTGGGCGGCGATCTGCGCGCCCATCACGCCGGCGCCGAGGACGGCTACTTTTTTAACGATGAAATTGGTCATATTTTCCTCAAGTCTTAGAACAGGTCTGCGTCGAGTGCCATCAGGTTGGCCGAACCGGAACGCGCCTGACGGATCAGGGTTGCCGTTTCAGGCTGCAAGCGGGCGAAGTAGAAACGTGCGGTAGCCAGTTTGGCGGTGTAGAACTTGTCGCCGCTGGATTCTTTTTCGAGGGCGATCTTGGCCATCTGCGCGAACAGGTAGCTGTAGATCATGTGGCCGACGACGCGCAGGTAAGGCACGCATGCCGCGCCCACTTCGTCCGGATTCTGGAAGGCCTTCATGCCGATTTCCATGGTCAGCTTGGTGACTTTGTCGCCCAGGTCGCCCAGTGGGGTGACAAATTCGCTCATCGCTTCATCGGTGCCGTTGTCTTCGACAAAAGCCTTGATCTTTTCGCCGAACTTGCGCAGCTTGGCGCCGTTGTCGCCGAGGATCTTGCGGCCCAACAGGTCCAGCGACTGGATCGTGTTCGTGCCTTCGTAGATCATGTTGATGCGCGCGTCGCGCACATACTGCTCCATGCCCCATTCCGAGATGTAGCCGTGGCCGCCGAACACTTGCATCGCGTCCGAGGTGGCGATCCAGGCGTTATCGGTGATGAAGGCCTTGATGACGGGCGTCAGCAGCGCTACTTCGTCGGCCGCTTCCTTGCGCACGTCGGCGTCAGGGTGGTGCAGTTCGCGGTCGATCTGCAGCGCCACGTAGGAAGTGAAAGCGCGCGCGCCTTCGGCGTAGGCTTTGCCCGTCAACAGCATGCGGCGCACGTCAGGGTGCACGATGATGCGGTCGGCCGGCAGTTCCGGGTTCTTGATGCCGGACAGCGAACGCATTTGCGTGCGGTCTTTGGCGTAGATCAGCGCGTTCTGGTAAGCGATTTCCGTCAGGCCCAGCGACTGCATGCCCACGCCCAGGCGGGCCGCGTTCATGAAGACGAACATGGCGTTGAGGCCCTTGTTCGGCTGGCCGATGATCCAGCCTTTCGCGCCGTCCAGGTTCATCTGGCAGGTCGAATTGCCGTGGATACCCATTTTTTCTTCGATGGCGCCGCAGGTGATCGGGTTGCGCTCACCGACCGTGCCGTCCGCGTTCGGCAGGAATTTCGGCACCAGGAACAGCGAGATGCCTTTCGAGCCTTCCGGTGCGTCCGGTACGCGGGCCAGCACCAGGTGCAGGATGTTTTCCGCCATGTCGTGCTCGCCGGCCGAGATGAAGATCTTGTTGCCGGTGATGGTCCAGGAACCGTCCGCCTCAGGCAGCGCTTTCGAGCGCAGCAGGCCCAGGTCGGTGCCGCAGTGCGGTTCGGTCAGGCACATGGTGCCCGTCCATTCGCCCGACACCAGCTTCGGCAGATACACTTCCTTCTGGTGGTCGGTGCCGTGTTCCTTCAGGCACTCGTAGGCGCCGTGCGACAGGCCAGGGTACATGGACCAGGCCTGGTTCGACGAGTTCAGCATTTCATAGAACGAGTTGTTCAGCACGACAGGCAAGCCCTGGCCGCCGTATTCCGGATCGCACGCCAAGGCCGCCCAGCCGCCTTCGACGTACTGCTTGTAGGCTTCCTTGAAACCTTTCGGCGTGGTCACGCTTTTCGTGACAGGGTCGTGGTGGCAGCCCTCGCGGTCGCCGGAGTGGTTCAGCGGGAACAATACTTCGGAGGTGAATTTGCCGCCCTCTTCCAGCACCTGGTTGATGATGTCGGCGTCGACGTCGGCGTACGACGGCATTTGCTTCAGTTCCTCTTCCACTTGCAGGAACTCATGCAGGACGAATTGCATATCCCGGATTGGCGCGACGTATTGACCCATAATTTTCTCCTGAAGGCGATTAGCTAAAGTGTTGTACTTGTAGTGCGTGTGCGTTATTGCGGATACTGCCTGACGGCTTATTTGCTTGTGACGGAATTCTGGTACGACGCCAGCAGGCGGATAAAGCCCGCTTGCGCCCGTTCGATGCTGCCCGGCACGCGCAGGAAACGCGCGTCGTGATGCAGGGCCAGGATCAGGCCATACATCTCGTACACCAGCTGCTGGGCGTCCGTGTCCGCTTTCAGGTCGCCCGTGGCGATCGATTGCTCGACACAGCGCAGCAGCGCACCCTGCCAGGCCCGCACCATGGCCACGAGAGCTTCGCGGATGGGGCCCGGACGGTCGTCATACTCGACGGCGCCGCTGATATAGATGCAGCCGGAAGCGATTTCCACGCTGACCCGCTTGACCCAGCGCGCAAACATCGATTGCAGGCGCTGGATGCCGCGTGGTTCTTTCATGCTGGGGAAAAATACTTCTTGCTCGAAACGATAGTGATAGAGCTTCAGCACTTCCATCTGCAAGTCTTCGCGCGAGCCAAAGTGGGCAAACACGCCCGACTTGCTCATGTTCATTTTGTCCGCAAGCAACCCGATGGTCAGGCCTTCCAGGCCGTCGCGGCTGGACAGGTCCAGCGCCACGTCGAGGATGGCTGCACGGGTCAGTTCGCCCTTGCGCATGAATTTGACTGAAGTATTCAAGAGTACCGTTCTAAAAGTGATGTTGCCGATTTGGCGGACTGAAGCGAGAGTAAAAAAAAGCACGCTCCGAAAAAATCCGAACGCTCGTACTATTATCCACTACCACGTAAAAGTCAAACGGGAACTTTAGAGCCGGCGTTCTATTGGTGCAGCGCAGCATTTTTAAGCCGCGTGTTTCTATTGATTTCAGGCAGGCAAAAGCGTCGCGCGCCCGTGCCTGCCCACAACAGACGAACCTCAGGAAAGGTCGCCTGCCTTGCTCAGTTGACGACGGTCGCGCTTGGTCGGCCGCCCCTTGATGGTGGTGCCCGGCTCGCGGAACAGCTTGCGTTCCTCGGCCAGTTGCTCGCGGCGGGCGATGCTGGCCGGCGTTTCGCCATACAGCAAGCGTGCCACGGGGGCCGCGCCGCGCTTGTCGGACAGGCCCAGCACGGCCACTTCCCACGTCTCCGCGCCATTATCGATGGCCAGCTCGTCGCCCACGCGCACGCTGCGCGCCGGTTTGACGCGCTCGCCGCCCACTTTGACCTTGCCCGTGTCGACGGCTTCGCTGGCCAGCGAGCGCGTCTTGAAGAAGCGCGCCGCCCACAGCCATTTGTCCAGCCTTACCGTTGTCATCTCGTTCATGCGTACTTGCCTACTGAAAAAATGCGCATCACCAACCGGTACACGAGAAATGCGGCTTCATAGCCGATGCGCTGGAAACGCCCGATGTGCTTGAAATCATCCTGGTGAATGACGATGCCGTCGGCCACGCCCTGCTCGATGTGCTGGCGCAGGCTTTGCGCGAACGCCACGTCCTTGATCACCACGTTCGCTTCCTGGTTCAGGAACAGGCTCAGCGCGTCAATATTGCTGGAGCCCACCGTCGCCCAGTCATCGTCGACGACGGCCACCTTGGCGTGCAGCTGCGTCTTGCGGTATTCGACGATCTTGACGCCGGCGGCCAGCAGTTTCGGGTAAAACGAATGCGCCACGGCATCTTGCATGCGGAACTCACCCACGCCGATCAACAGGACCACGTCCACGCCCCGCAGGGCCGCCTGGGCCAGGGCGTGGCGCAGCTTGTGCCCGGGCGCGAAATACGGGTTGGCCAGCATCACGCTCTTGCGTGCCTGGCCCAGCGCCTGCAGGTAGGCGCGCTGGATGGTGCGGCGGTTGCGCAGGTTGTCGCGCACGACAAAACCGGCCACGACGGGGTTCTTCGCCAGCTCCTTGCTGACCACGCGCATCTTGCGGTACAGCTTGATACGCCGCACCAGGTTCATCTTGCCCAGCCTCGCCCACTGCGCCTGCACCTCCTCGTGGATGGCGTCGACCAGTGGGCCCTTCACTTGCACGGCGAAATCCCAGCGCGGCGCTGCCAGGCTGATGTTGTGGTCGTAGTCGCAAAACATGTCGTCGTTGATATTGATGCCGCCCACCAGGGCGATCTCGCCATCGGCCACGCAAATCTTGCGGTGCGTGCGCGTGATGCCGCGCCGGAACCACGGATTGAAGATGCGGTGGTGCACGCCAGCCGCTTCCAGCTGCGCATGCATGGCCTTGACCCGGCGGTTGCCCGTGCCGAACCAGTCCGTGATCATGCACACCAGCACGCCGCGCGCGGCGGCACGTTTGAGCGCATCGAGCACCAGGGTGCCCGTGGCGTCGTCGGCAAAGATATACGTTTCGAAATAGACTTCCGAGCGCGCGCCGTCGATGGCGGCAATCAGCGCGGGGAAATAATCGGTGCCGCAATACAGCAGCTTGATGTCATTGTGGGCGATGAAATTGACTGTGCGCATGCTGGCAGTCTACGCGAGTTTCAAAGCGGCAACGATCGGCGCGTGGTCCGACAGTTTTGCCCACAGGGTGCCATGCATCACTTGCGCGCCTTCCACGTGGAAACCGCGCACATAGATGCGGTCCAGGCGGAACCACGGCAAGGCGGCGGGAAAGGTGCGCGCCGGCACGGGGATCGGCGTCTTCGTCTGGCGCCGCGCCAGGGTACGCACCAAGTCGCCCAGGGCCGAGTTCGACGCGCGCTGGTCGAATACTTCCACCACGCCGAGCGCATTGCGCAGCTTGTCGCTGAGCGTGTTGCGCCAGTCGTTGAAATCGCCGGCAATGATGACGGGCTCGCCATTCGGCGCCGACTCCATGACGGCGTCGATCAGCGCCTGCGTCTGGCGGCCCCGTCCCGATTCGAACAGGCCCAGGTGAACGACGTAGCAGTGCACGTCCGCCTGCGGCGTCTTGAGCACGCAATGCAGGATGCCGCGCTGTTCATAAGCGTGGTCGGACACGTCGTGATTGGTTTGCGAGGCGATGGGAAACTTGCTCAGCAAGGCGTTGCCATGGTGGCCATGGTCGTACACGGCATTCATGCCGTAGGCGGAATGGTGCTCGGCGCCGGCAAAGAACTCATGCTGCGACGCTTCCGGCCAATGCTTGTGGCCGTTTTTCTCGGCACCAAAGCGGGCCGCATTGCGGTCGTGCTTGCCTTGCACTTCCTGCAAAAAGACGACATCGGCATGGAACAGGGCAATCGCCTGCTTCAAGGCATGCACGCGGGGCAAGCCCCGCACGGAGGAGACGCCCTTGTGAATATTATAAGTTGCTACGCGGATTTTCATGCCTTGATTCTACTCCCTGACAGGCCCCGCACGGCGCCGGCGTAGGTGCGCGTGCGCACCTACCACGCACAATCAGGCCAGCATGCGTCCCACGCCCGCCGTCACGCTGACGATCAGCGCGGTAATGCCGGCCGCCCAGACAATCTTGACCAGCAAGGGCGCGCCGCGCCAGGCCACGGTGCGCTTGCCCTTGGCAAACGCACCCGGGTGCAGCAGCCAGCCGATCGCCATCAGCGGCATGCCGATCGGTGGCGTGCGGCCGGGCACGGTGGAACCAAACAGCAGGAAGATAAAGCACAGGCAAAAAACGATGCCCAGGGTGCCCAGCAGTTTTTGCTGCGTCGTCAAATGTAACCAGTTCAACATGGAATGCTTTCTAGGAAGATCAGGTGGGGCGCGCCAGGCCCGTCATGGCCGGCAATTGCAAAATCGCTTCCGCGTTGGACGACGAGAAACAGCGGTCGGCCGCCGCCAGGTAGGGCAGCCACGCGTACTGCAAGTGTTCGCGGGGACTCAAGGTGATGGCGATGTCGCGCGGCACTTGCACGCTGAACACGTGTTCCGTGTTGCGCGTCACGCCAGGCGCATAGCGGTGGCGCCAGATCGGATAGATCTCGTACACATTCGACAAGTTCCAGTCGCGCAGCACGATGTCGCGCCCATCGGCAACGATGCCGGTTTCCTCGCACAATTCGCGCGCGGCCGTCTGCAGCAGCGGTTCGTCGACGGCATCGACGGAACCCGTCACCGATTGCCAGAAACCGGGTTGGCCCGCGCGCTCGATCAGCAAGACATCAAGGTCAGCCGTATGGATGACGACCAGCACGGAAACGGGAATTTTATGGCTCATATCAAGAATGAAAAAGGCGCCTTGCAGCGCCTTTTTTGCCTCAGCAAGTAAAAACGGTAGCGGCCGCGTGAACGGCCGCCTTGGCCATTACGCTACTTTTGGCTCGGTGCTGCGCAAGCGGATGTGCAGTTCACGCAATTGCTTCTCGTCCACTTCCGACGGCGCATGGGTCAGCAAGTCTTGCGCGCGTTGGGTTTTCGGGAAGGCGATCACGTCGCGGATCGATTCGGAACCCGTCATCATGGTCACGATACGGTCCAGGCCGAATGCCAGGCCGCCATGCGGTGGCGCGCCGTATTGCAGGGCATCGAGCAGGAAGCCGAATTTCAGCTGTGCTTCTTCGGCATCGATCTTCAGTGCACGGAAGACCTTGCTTTGCACTTCTTCGCGGTGGATACGGATCGAACCGCCACCCAGTTCCCAGCCGTTCAAGACCATGTCGTAAGCCTTGGCGATGCAGGCGCCCGGATCGCTTTCCAGCATGTCTTCATGGCCGTCTTTCGGCGCCGTGAATGGATGGTGGGTCGCCGTCCAGCGATCCGCTTCTTCGTCATGCTCGAACATCGGGAAGTCGACCACCCACAATGGCTTCCACACGTCTTCGAACAGGCCGGCTTTCTTGCCGAACTCGCTGTGGCCGATCTTCACGCGCAGCGCGCCGATGGCGTCGTTGACGACCTTGGCCTTGTCCGCGCCGAAGAAGATCAGGTCGCCGTCTTGCGCGCCCGTCTGCTCGAGGATCGTGGCCAGCACGTCGGCAGGCAGGAACTTGACGATCGGCGACTGCAAGCCTTCAGGACCCTTGGCTTTCTCGTTGACCTTGATGTAAGCGAGGCCCTTGGCGCCGTAGATGGCGACGAATTGGGTGTAGGCGTCGATTTCCGAACGGGGCATGCTGCCGCCTTGCGGTACGCGCAGGGCAACCACGCGGCCGCCTTTCATGTTGGCGGCGCCGTTGAAGACCTTGAATTCGACCGACTTCATGACTTCGGTCAAGTCCGTGAAGGCCAGCTTGACGCGCATGTCCGGCTTGTCGGAACCGTACAGGCCCATCGCCTCGGCGAAATCCATCACCGGGAATGGGTTCGGCAGGTCGATGTCCAGGGTGTTCTTGAAGACGACGCGGATCATGTCTTCGAACAGGTCGCGGATTTCCTGTTCCGTCAGGAACGAGGTTTCGCAATCGATCTGCGTGAATTCAGGCTGGCGGTCAGCGCGCAAGTCTTCGTCGCGGAAGCACTTGGTGATCTGGTAGTAACGGTCGAAGTTGGCGACCATCAACAGTTGCTTGAACAACTGTGGCGATTGCGGCAAGGCGAAGAAGCTGCCCGCGTTGACACGCGACGGCACCAGGTAATCGCGCGCGCCTTCTGGCGTGGACTTGGTCAGCATCGGCGTTTCGATGTCGATGAAGCCCAGCGCGTCGAGGTACTTGCGCACTTCCATCGTCACCTTGTAGCGCAGGCGCAGGTTGTTTTGCATTTGCGGGCGGCGCAGGTCCAGCACGCGGTGCGTCAGACGCGTCGTTTCCGACAGGTTGTCGTCGTCCAGCTGGAACGGCACGGGCACGGAAGGGTTCAGCACTTCCAGTTCCGAGCAGACCACTTCGATCTTGCCGGATTTCAGGTTGTTGTTGATGGTGCCTTCGATACGGTTGGTCACGACGCCCGTTACGCGCAGGCAGAATTCGTTGCGCACGGCTTCGGCGACCTTGAACATCTCCGCTTGTTCCGGGTTGCAGACGATTTGCACCAGGCCTTCACGGTCGCGCAAGTCGATGAAGATCAGGCTGCCGTGGTCGCGGCGGCGATGTACCCAGCCGCACAGGCTGACGGTTTGTCCCAGCATGGCTTCGGTAACGAGGCCGCAGTATTCAGTACGCATAGACATAAAATTCTCAGTTCAGGTTAGTGAGTGTTCAATCCGGCCACGTCCCGCATGGGACGCCTGCCTTTATTCTTTGGCTGCCGGGGCCGGTACAGCAACAACTTCCGCAGGCGCCACCACGCCCATCGAGACAATATATTTGAGCGCCGCATCGACGCTCATGTCGAGTTCGACGACATCGCTGCGCTTCATCATCAGGAAAAAGCCCGATGTCGGATTCGGCGTCGTCGGCACATACACGCTGACAAAGTCGCCCACCAGGTGGTTCGCCGCATCGCCGCCCGGCACGCCGGTCAGGAAAGCGATGGTCCAGGAGTTCTGGTGCGGATACGGCACCAGCACGGCCTTGCGGAAGGCATTGCCCGACGGAGAAAACAGGGTATCCGACACTTGCTTGACGCTCGAATACAGGGAATTGACGATGGGTATGCGTTGCAGCAATTTTTCCCACAGTTTCACCACGTAATTGCCGACCAGGTTATTCGTCAGCAAACCCGTGAAGAACACGATCAGTACCGTCAATACCGTGCCCAGGCCGGGAATGGTGCTCAGCGCGGGAATCTTGTGCCCGAACCATACGCTGGGCTGCGTACTGCCGGGCACCAGCAACAGCGACTGGTCCATCGTGCTGATCACCAGATTCAGGACCCATGCGGTAATGGCCAGGGGAACCAAAATCAGCAATCCGGTAATAAAGTATTTACGCATCAGTTTCTCGGTAATGGATCGTATCGGCGAGGCGCGCTTTTCAGTCCGCTTTCGGCGCAGTGGCAACCGGGGCAGGTGCAGGTGCGGCAGCAGGCGCGCTCTCGGCAGCCGGGGCGGGCTTGGCGCCATCGGCCGGGCCCGTTGGAATGGCCGTGGTGGGCGCCGTGCCGCCGCGGAAATCGGTCGCGTACCAGCCAGTGCCCTTCAATTGGAAACCGGCGGCCGTCAATTGTTTCTTGAAACTGGGCTTGCCGCACGACAGGCACACCGTCAGTACTGGATCGGAGATCTTTTGCAAGACATCCTTGGCAAAACCACACTCGTCACAACGGTAAGCGTAAATCGGCATCTCTACTCCGAGAAAATCATCAAAAACCCTGAATTATAAAGCTTTTCCTTTGTCCCCAGCGGAAAATGCCCCGCCCGCCTCACTCCGCCCGGCGGCGCCAGCTCATCCAGCGCTCCTTGCCGGCGAAGACGGCAATGGAATCGTCCACGACTTCGTCGGCCAGGCAGTCGAAATGCGGCGCCAGCAATTCCTGCAGTTTCTCACGCGATATGCCAAATGGCGGCCCCTTGACATTGTCATCAAAGAAAAAGTAACCGGCCAGCATGGCGCCCGGCGCCAGCAGCTGCGCCCAGCGGGCCGCCACCTGCGGCCACATGGCGCGCGGCATGGCGCACAGGAAGGCCCGTTCATAGATCAGGTCCAGCGGCGCAACGGGTTCCCAGGCAAAGAAATCCGCTTCCACGACCTGCCCTGCCCGCGCACCGACGACAGCGCGCGCGGCGGCCACGGCGGCCGGCGAAAAGTCGATGGCCGTGGCATCCCAGCCGTGATCCAGCATGAAGACCAGTTCATAGGCCGAGCCGCAGCCAGGAATCAGGCAGCGCAGCGGCGCCGGGCTGCCTGCAACAAAGCTGCGCAGGCGCGACGGCACGCCGCCCTGGTCCCACGGCGTGAATTGCTTCTCGAAACGCTCGTCCCAGAAGGCGGGCGAGAGCGGATCGCGGGTGGTGAAGTCAGCCATCACTTACGTCCTCAGGCCGTTAAAACGGCAGTTGATGCCAGCGCATGAACACTTGCAAGCCCAGCGCGCCGAGGGCGAAGGCACCCACGAAGTACACGATAAAGCTCAGCAATCGATTCGTCTGGCGTTGCTCAGCCAGCAAGGTTTTCATCAGTTCCACATCGTTTTCGCGCGGCTCGCCATGCACCGTCAAGGCCTGGTGCAGCAAGCGCGGCAATTGCGGGAAGATGTGCGCATAACGGGGCGCCTCGGCGCGCAGGCGCTCCATGAAGCCTTGCGGCCCCACCTGGTTGCTCATCCATCTTTCCAGATACGGCTTGGCCGTTTGCCACAGGTCCAGTTCCGGGTCCAGCTGGCGGCCCAGGCCTTCGATATTGAGCAGGGTCTTTTGCAGCAGCACCAGTTGCGGCTGCACTTCCACGTTGAAGCGGCGCGAGGTCTGGAACAGACGCAGCAAAACTTGCCCGAAAGAAATATCCTTCAGCGGACGGTCGAAGATCGGCTCGCAGCAGGCGCGCACGGCCGCTTCCAGCTCATCGACGCGCGTATCTTTCGGCGCCCAGCCCGATTCGATATGCGCCTCGGCCACGCGCTTGTAGTCGCGGCGGAAGAAGGCGAGGAAGTTTTGCGACAGATAATCCTTGTCGTAGTCGTTCAACGTTCCCACGATGCCGAAGTCGAGCGCGATATAGCGGCCGAACGATTCGGGCGCGATCGACACAAGAATATTCCCCGGGTGCATGTCCGCATGGAAAAAACCGTCGCGGAACACTTGCGTGAAGAAAATTTCCACGCCATCGCTGGAGAGCTTGCGCAAATCCACGCCGGCCGCCACCAGGCGCTCGGTCTGCGACACGGGAATCCCATACATGCGCTCCATGACGATGACGCTGCTGGAGCAATAATCCCAGTGCATTTCCGGCACCAGCAGCAATTCCGAGTTGGCGAAGTTGCGGCGCAACTGGCTGGCGTTGGCCGCCTCGCGCATCAGGTCCAGCTCGTCGTGCAAGTATTTATCGAACTCGCCCACCACTTCCTTGGGTTTCAGACGCTTGCTGTCGGCCCACAGGCGGCTGGTCCAGTCGGCGGCGATGTGCATCAGCGCCACGTCTTCGTCGATCAGCTTTTTCATGCCTGGACGCAAGACCTTCACGGCCACTTCGCGGCCATCTTTCAAGGTGGCGAAGTGCACCTGGGCAATCGAGGCGGATGCCACCGGTTCGCGCTCGAAGCTGGCAAACAGCTGATCCGGGTGCGCGCCGAGGGACTTGGTGATCTGCGCGATGGCCAGGTCGGAATCAAACGGCGGCACCCGGTCTTGCAGGCGCGCCAGTTCTTCGGCGATGTCAAGCGGCATCAGGTCGCGCCGGGTCGACAGCACCTGGCCGAATTTGACGAAAATCGGACCCAGCTCTTCCAGCGCCAGGCGCAGGCGCAAGCCCCGTGGCGACGACAGGTCGCGCCAGAAAATCAGGGTGTCGATCAATTTGGCGGTGCGGGGAACTTGCAGACCAGAAATCGCTATCTCATCCAGACCGTACTTGATGGAAACACGGATGATTTTAAACAGGCGCAGGAATTTCAATATCATGTAGACAAATCCGGTGAGGAGGACTGCGGCTGGACGGCGGCGGCCGCCTTTTCCAGCCGGGCAAGGCGCTTGGCCAGGCGTTCGACGTCATCGCGCACGCGCGTCACGCCAGCGGAATACTCTTGCAAGGTAGAAGGACGGATCAGCATGGGCTGTTCGTCGAGAAAATATTCGGCCACGTTTTCCGCCAGTTTTTGCTGGCCCGTGCGCACAAAGGCGGCCGCATCCCTGGCACCGGCAACCAGGCGCGTGGCCAGCATGGGTCCCACGACCTTTTCCAGGTCGTGCTCCGCTTCCCAGCGCAAGCCCTTGCTCAATTGCGAAATCGCATTGGCAAACTCGGCATCGCCTTCGATCTTGACGTAGGAAAACGCCCGCTCGCGGTTTTGCAGGATCAGCGGCACATCGGACAATTTCACGCGGATGGTGACGTTGGCCGGCATGTCGGCCGGCGCCGCCTCCAGCATGCCTGCGCTGTCGACGCGCAGGCGCAAGGCCACGGCGCCCGTGTCGATACAGGCCAGCTTGCCAGCGTGCACGGCCAGCTGCTGGCGCGCCCACGGTTCTTGCGCCAGCAAATGGTTGATTGTCGCGATGACGGGCGTCATCAGGGAGAGATCGGGAAGTGGTGCCATCTATATACAGCGCGCCAGGCGCGCCCCTAAAAAGAAAAAACCGCCCGTAAAACAACGTGGGCGGTTTCGATCTTACCAGTTCAGCAGGAAATATCTGTTAAGCATCATGCATTCCGCATGGACTTAAGCCATTATTCAGCAAGTTTTTACAATTAATTCAATTGCTGGATGCCTGCCAGGACCCAGCCGCTGTTGCCGCTGACGGGTTTCGACATATTCCACACTTCCGCGAACGGTTCCGCTGCCGCGCCAGGCGCCGAACGGATCAGGCCCGTAAACTTCACGCTGGCCAGGTAATCGTTGACGCTCGTCTCGATGCCCAGCAGTTCGGCATCGATGGTGACGACATCCGTAAAGTCCGGCTGCGCGCCCCGTTCCTGGATTTGCATGCGCAGTTCCGCATACACTTCCGGCGACGTGAATTCGCGGATATCGTTGACGTCGGCCTTGTCCCAGGCCGCTTGCAGGCGAATGAAATTGCTTTTCGCGTGGCGCAGGAAGGCATCCTTGTCGAAGTCGCCTGGCACGCCCCATGGCGCGGCCGGTGCCGGGACCGGCTTATCCAGGCCTACGCCGGACGAGACAGGCTGCAGCGGCGGCAGCGGTGGAATGCGCGAACCGATGTCAGGCACGTTGCCGGCTGGCGCAGGCTGGTTGCCGCCAAAACCCGCGAACGGCGCATTGCCGCCAGCATTGTTGTCGCGCTTGCCGCGCACCATGCGGTAGATGAAGAACGCCACGCCGGCCAGCAAGGCCACCATCAGCAGGGTGCTGATCATGCTGGCCAGGGCGCCGCCCAGGCCAAAATGCGACAGCAGCGCGCCCAGGCCCAGGCCCAGCAAGGCGCCGCCCAGCAAACCCTTCCAGCGGCTCGGCGCCTTGGCGGCAGGCGCTGGCGCGGGGGCCGGCGCAGGTTGCGCCTGGCGTGGCGCGGCAGCCGGTGCCGGCGTTGGCGCCGGTGCGGGCGCCTGGCGGCCCACGTTTTGCGACTGGCGGCCAAACGAACGGCCACCGCCCATGGGACGGGCCAGCGCCTCGCCCAGCATGGATACCGTGGTCGCGGCCAGCATCATGCCGACCATAAATTTCTTCAATTTCATTCCATCTCCTAAAATCACCGGCAAGGGTGAGTTACAGCTTGAGTTACATCTTGATGCCGGTATGCAAAGCGGCAATGCCTGCCGTCAAATTGTAGTACTGCACGCGCTCCAGGCCCGCCGTTTCCATCATGGTCTTCAGCGTTTCCTGGTCCGGATGCATGCGGATCGATTCTGCCAGGTAGCGATAGCTTTCCGCGTCGCCGGCGATTTTCTGTCCAAACCACGGCAAGACCGAGAACGAATACAGGTCGTACGGCTTTTGCAGGGGTGCTGCCACCTTGGAAAACTCCAGCACCAGCAGCTTGCCGCCCGGTTTCAGCACGCGGCGCATTTCCGCCAGCGCCACATCCTTGTGCGTCATGTTGCGCAAGCCAAAGGCCACGCTGACACGGTCAAAATAATTATCGGGGAATGGCAGTTTTTCCGCGTCACACAACAAGGTGGGGGTGAGCAAGCCGCGATTCAAGAGGCGGTCGCGGCCCACGCGCAACATCGATTCATTGATATCGGTCAACCAGACTTCGCCGGTAGGGCCCGCCTGCTTGGCGAATGCCTTCGACAGGTCGCCCGTGCCGCCGGCAATGTCGAGCACCTTGAAACCGGGGCGCACGCCCGCATTGGCAATGGTAAACGTCTTCCACAGACGGTGCAGCCCGCCCGACATCAAGTCGTTCATCACGTCGTATTTGGCAGCGACGGAATGGAACACCTTGGCGACTTCGCGCACTTTGTCGTCTTCTGCAACTGTTTTGTATCCGAAATGGGTCGTATTGGTCATGGTAGGCAGTCTGTTTGAACTTGGGAGCATTATACAAGCGGCAGGCGCATTTCCCCGTGACGCCGGAGAAGGTATTGCCTTTCCACTGCATTCGAAGCCAGCATTGCCGCCCGGGCATACGCCGCCAGCGCCCCCGGCCGGTCGCCCTGGCGGCGCAGCAAGTCGGCCCGGGCCGCGTGCAGATAGTGCGAATTAGCAAGGCTGGGCACGGTTTCCAGCCGCGCCAGCCAGGCCAGGCCGTGTGCGGCACCGTGCGCCATGGCGCAGGCGATCACGGCATTGAGCAAGATCAACGGTTCCGGCTTGTGCCGCAGCAAGGCGCCGTACAGGGCGCTGATCTGGCGCCAGTCCGTCTGGCTGGCCGTGGGAGCTTTGGCGTGCAAAGCGGCAATGGCTGCCTGCAGCTGATATGCCCCTGGCGCGCGCGCAAGCAAAGCCAGTTCCAGCAGCGCCAGTCCCTCGGCAATCAGGGCGTCATCCCACAGGCGCCGGTCCTGCTCTTCCAGGGTCAGCAAATGCCCCTCGGGCGACAGGCGAGCCGGACCACGCGACGCCTGCAACAGCATCAGGGCCAATAGCCCCTGCACTTCCGGCTGGCAGGGCTGCAGGCTGTCAAGCAGCCGCCCCAGGCGCAGCGCCTCGGCGCACAGGTCGGCGCGCAGCAGGGTGTCGCCGCCGCTGGCGCAATAACCTTCGCTGAACACCAGGTAAATCACGTGCAGCACTTGCGCCAGCCGTTGCTGCAATTCTTGCTCAGGTGGCAACTCGAAAGGAATGCGCGCTTCGGCGATCTTGCACTTGGCGCGCAATAAGCGCTGCGACAGGGCCGCTTCCGCCACGCCGAAGGCACGCGCGATCTCGGCCGTGGACAAGCCACACAGGGTGCGCAGGGCCAGCGCCACTTGCGCCTCGGGTGCCAGCGCGGGATGGCAGCAGATGAACAGCAGGCGCAGGCGGTCGTCCCCGATGGCGTGCGCGTCTTCAATCACGGCCGCCGGCAGGCAGGACAGCACGGCTTCGGCCTCGCTGACGCTCTTGCCTGCCCGGCGCACGTGATCGAGGCCCGCATTGCGCGCCACGGCACTGAGCCAGGCGGCGGGATTATCGGGGATGCCCGCCCGCGGCCACAGTTCCAGCGCCTTGCGGCACGCTTCCTGCAACACATCTTCCGCCAGACCCAGGTCGCCGAAGCGCCGCATCAGGCCGGCCAGCACCCTGCCCTTTTCCTGGCGAAAGACGTGCTCGACGGCCGACAGGGCGTCGCCGGCCATGTTTATGCCGTGACAGGCCGTACTTCGATGGTGCCCAGGGAGGCGGCCGGACAGCGCCCGGCCCAGGCCAGCGCCTCGTCCAGGTGGGCGCAATCCAGCAGATAATAGCCGCCCAGCTGCTCCTTGGTTTCCGCGAACGGCCCATCCGTGATGACGGGCTTGCCGTTTTGCACACGCACGCTGGTGGCGCTGCGCACGGGCGCCAGTTCCGCGCCCCCGCGCAGCACGCCGGCGGCCTCCAGGTCTTGCGTATAGCTGGCAAAGTCGGCCATCAGGCTGGCCATCTGGCCCTCCTCCATGGCTTCATAGCGCGCCTCGTCGGCGTAGATCAGGATCATGTATTCCATAGTCTCTTCTCCAAAAGAAAAATGCCCGCAAGCGCGGGCATTCATACGACGAATGGATATGCGGCAATCCGACAAGCTTACCGCATTATTTTTTCACCTTAGTGTTTGTGCCCGCAACTGGGCCCATGAACATGACCGCCGGAAGATTGCTTGACCGTCATGTCGGCCTTGGCGTCGCGGCCGCTGTCGCCCGGATAGCCAGCTGCCGTCAGGCGGTCCAGATAATCCTGCCACAGGGTCGCCTGCTCCGCGCCCAGCTTGTACAGATAAGCCCAAGTGTACAGGCCGGAATTGTGGCCATCGCTGAAGGTGGGCTGCACGGCGTAGTTGCCGACCGGTTCCAGGCCCGTGATGCCAACCAGGCGTTTTCCTAATTGCAAGGTTTCCTGGCCCTTGCCATGGCCTTGCACTTCGGCCGACGGCGAGTACACGCGCAGGTATTCGAATGGCAGCGCAAATTCGCTGCCATCATCGAAAGCCACGTCGAGCACGCGCGACTGGTTATGCACGGTCAAGCCGGTGGGTTGGGGCGTTGCTACTTTTTCAGTCATGACAATACTTTATGCGGATAAACGTTGAATGATGGCGTCGCGCAAGACTGGCAACAGGGCGCGGCGCGCGGCCAGCACCTCGGGCGCCGTCTCGCGCTGAATCACCGCCCAGCTGGGATTGGGGAAATGCGCATCGTCGCGGTAGCGGGGAATCACATGCCAATGCACGTGCGGCGTCATGTTGCCGAAACTGGCCACATTGACCTTTTCCGGCTGCATCACTTCACGCACGGCCAGTTCGACTTGCCACACGACTTCCATCACATAGTTGCGCTCACCGGGCGTCAGGTCCGTCATTTCCTTGACGTGCTTGTTCCAGATCACGCGGCAAAAGCCGGGATAGGCGGCGTCATCAACCGCCACCACGGACAGGCGCTCGCTGCGCCACAGCAAGGCTTCACAGCCCTGCTTGTTGGCAAAGCCGTCGAGCAATGTGCACAGATCGCAGGTCACACCAACACCCGTTCAATGCCGCCGTCATTGGCGCGTTTCACGTAATCCGGCATCCAGTTCTCTCCCAGCAAGTGTTTGGCGATCTCGACGACGATGTAGTCGGCCGTCGTGCCCGAATCGTCATTGTAGCGCGACAAGCCTTGCAGGCACGACGGGCAGCTGGTGAGGATCTTCACGTCGCCCGTGAAACCGTCGCCGCGCAGCTTGTCGGCGCCCTTGACCATCTCTTCTTCCTTGCGGAAACGCACTTGCGTGGAAATGTCGGGGCGCGTGACGGCCAGCGAACCTGATTCGCCGCAGCAACGGTCATTCTTCTCGATCTTCACGTTATCCACCGTGCTGATCAGGGAATTGATGGTCTTGCCCGATTCCTGCAGCTTCATCGGATTGTGGCATGGCTCGTGGTACATATAACGGGTGCCGTTGACGCCTTCCAGCTTGACGTTTTTCTCCAGCAGATACTCATGGATATCCATGATGCGGCAGCCAGGGAAAATCTTTTCAAACTGATACGTGGCCAGCTGGTCGTAACACGTGCCGCACGAGACGAGCACCGTCTTGATGTCGAGGTAATTGAGCGTGTTGGCCATGCGGTGGAACAGGACGCGGTTATCCGTCATCATCTTCTCGGCCTTGTCGAACTCGCCCGCGCCCCGCTGCGGATAACCGCAGCACAGGTAGCCCGGCGGCAAGACCGTCTGCACGCCCACTTCCCACAGCATCGCCTGCGTAGCCAGGCCCACTTGCGAGAACAAACGTTCCGAACCGCAACCAGGGAAGTAGAACACGGCTTCCGTATCGGCCGTCGTCGTCTTCGGATTGCGGATGATCGGGATGACCTTGTCGTCTTCGATGTCGAGCAGCGCGCGCGCCGATTTCTTCGGCAGGTTGCCCGGCATCTTTTTGTTGATGAAATGGATCACCTGCGCCTTGACGGGCGGCTTGCCCGTCGATGGCGGCGGCGCCTTGGTTTGCTTCTTGGCAAACTTCTTCAGCAAGTCATGGCCCAGGCGCTGCGCCTTGTAACCCCAGCCGATCATGACCTTGCGCGTGGCGTTGATGGTCACGGGATCGGTGGCGTTGAGGAACATCATCGTTGCCTTGGTGCCCGGATTAAAGCTCTTCTTGTCCATCTTGCGCAGCAAGTTGCGCATGTTCATCGACACGTCGCCGAAATCGATATTCACGGGGCAAGGCGTGACGCACTTATGGCATACCGTGCAATGGTCGGCCACGTCTTCGAACTCTTCCCAATGCTTGATGGAGATACCGCGGCGCGTCTGCTCTTCGTACAGGAACGCTTCGATCAGGGACGAGGTCGCCAAGATCTTGTCGCGCGGCGAGTACAGCAAATTGGCGCGCGGCACGTGGGTCGAGCACACGGGCTTGCACTTGCCGCAACGCAAGCAATCCTTGACGCTGTCGGCGATGGCGCCGATATCGCTTTGCTGCATGATCAAGGATTCGTGGCCCATCAGGCCGAACGATGGCGTGTAGGCATTGCGCAAGTCGGCCCCCATGCCTGGCAGGTTCAACAATTTTCCCTTGTTGAAACGGCCTTCCGGATCGATGCGCTGCTTGTAGCTGCGGAACTCGCCGATCTCTTCTTCCGTCAAGAATTCCAGCTTGGTGATGCCGATACCGTGTTCGCCGGAAATGACGCCATTCAGCGAGCGGGCCAAAATCATGATGCGGCCCACGGCTTCATGGGCGTCCTGCAGCATTTCGTAATTGTCCGAGTTGACGGGCAAGTTCGTGTGCACGTTGCCGTCGCCTGCGTGCATGTGCAGCGCGACAAAGACGCGCGAACGCAGGATGCGCGCGTGGATGGCGGTGGCCTCGTCGAGGATCAGCTTGAATGCGGCGCCGTTGAAGATCTGGCGCAACTGGGCGCGGATTTCCTGCTTCCAGGTGATGCGCACGGTGCGGTCCTGCACCACGTCGAACAGGGTGGCGTCGGGCTGCGTTTCCAGGCGCGCATCAAACACGGGCAGCAAGCGTTCCATGCCCAGTTCGGCCAATTCACCCTTCACGTCCGCCAGCGGACGGTCCAGCTGGGCCAGCAGATAGGTCCAGCGTGCCGTGACTTGCGCCAGCAACTGCTGTGCCTGCTCGGCGCGGTCGCCCAGCATTTCCGCATCGTCGACCCGGTCGTCCGATGCATCGTCGCTCTTGCCAACAGGCAAGTTGCCCTTGCCAAAGAATTCGCTCAAGGCATCCGCCAGTTGCAGCTTGTTCTTGATCGACAGCTCGATATTGATGCGCTCGATGCCATCCGTGTATTCGCCCATGCGATTGAGCGGTATCACCACGTCTTCATTGATCTTGAACGCATTCGTGTGCTTGGCAATCGCCGCCGTGCGGGCTCTATCGAGCCAGAATTTCTTGCGCGCTTCCGGGCTGACGGCAACAAAACCTTCGCCCACGCGGGTGTTGGCGATACGCACCACTTCCGACGCCGCTTGCGCGACGGCGTTTTCATCGTCGCCGACGATGTCGCCAAACAGGGCCATCTTCGGCAGCACGCCCCGCTTCGACTTGGTGGCGTAGCCGACGGCGCGCAGGTAGCGCTCGTCCAGGTGTTCCAGGCCCGCCAGGCGGATGGTCGTGTATTGCTCGCCCTTGGCCGGCAAGCCATCGAGGTAATCCTTGATTTCCACGATCGACGGGATCGCATCGCGCGCCTGGCCAAAGAATTCCAGGCAGACGGTGCGGGCGAACTTCGGCATCTTGTGCAGAATCCAGCGCGCCGACGTGATCAGGCCGTCGCAGCCTTCTTTCTGGATGCCCGGCAAGCCGGCGAGGAATTTGTCCGTCACGTCCTTGCCCAGGCCCTCTTTACGGAACTTGCGGCCAGGAATTTCCAGGATTTCCGTCTTGAACGGTGCGTTCGGCTTCGTCGCGTCGCGCGTGCTCGGATGACGCCATTCCAGCTGGAAACGTGCCAGCGCGATATCGTGGATCTTGCCCAGGTTATGGTCGAGGCGGGTAACGTCGAGCCAGTCGCCGTTCGGGTCGACCATGCGCCACGAAGCCAGGTTGTCCAGCGCCGTGCCCCACAGCACGGCTTTCTTGCCGCCCGCATTCATGGCGACGTTGCCGCCGATGCAAGAGGCGTGGGCCGAGGTCGGGTCGACGGCAAACACGAAACCGGCCTTCTCGGCCGCTTCCGACACTTTATTCGTGATCACGCCCGCACCCGAATTGATCGTCGCGTATTCGTGCGTGAGGCCCGGCAAGACCGTCATTTCCACGGCGCCCAGGGTAATGAGTTTTTCCGTGTTGATGACGGCCGACATCGGCGTCAATGGAATCGCGCCGCCCGTGTAGCCGGTGCCGCCGCCGCGCGGGATGATGGTCAGTCCCAGCTCGATACAGCCCTTCACCAGGCCGGCCATTTCCTCTTCCGTGTCGGGCGTCAGGACGACGAACGGGTATTCCACACGCCAGTCGGTGGCGTCCGTCACGTGCGACACGCGCGTCATGCCGTCGAAGCGCACATTATGTTTTTCCGTGTAGCGGCCCAGCACCTTGACCGTACGCTTGCGCAAGTCGTAGGTCTTGCGGAATTCGTCGCCAAAGTCGGCCACGGCCTTGCTGGCCGCTTTCAGCAGCAACTCCACATTGGCGCTACGCGCCTTGGCAACTTCGGGCGATTCGCCACTGGCGGCCACGTCGCCGCCGGCCGCATCGATGGACAGGCGGCGCTTGTCGACTTCGGCCAGGCGGTGATGCAAGGCATCGATCAAGCCCTGGCGGCGCTTCGGGTTGTCGAGCAAGTCATCTTGCAGATACGGATTGCGGCGCACGACCCAGATATCGCCCAGCACCTCGTACAGCATGCGGGCCGAACGGCCTGTCTGACGGGCGCCGCGCAGCTCGTCGAGCAGGCGCCAGGAGTCCTCCCCCAACAGGCGTATGACGATCTCGCGATCGGAAAACGACGTGTAGTTATACGGGATTTCGCGCAGGCGGCTTGCTGCGGGACCATTCGGCGTTTCTGCCAGTAAAGCTTGGATATGTGCGGGAGCGTTCATGGAGTGTGGTGACGATGTGGACTGGACCCTAAAGGCCCATTTTATCTTATTGCGCCGCACCATGCCGGAACAGCCTTAGGCCGCCTAAGGTTTAAACACCCCATCCGCCACCATAGCAAATACGGAAAAGCCTTCTTTTGCATGAATAAAAAATCAGTCTTGGTGATTTTTTGACGCAAAAATGCCAAGAATCGGACTCTGCTGCAAACTATCGAACTGCCCAAAAATGGGGCAAACTGGCGTTGCATTACGCCCGTTTGCCTGCCGTTTACGCCAGCATTTGTCCAATCCTGTGCCATACGCCATCGGGTACGTACAGCAGCAAGCCCGTCATGGTCAGGTAGCGCGCGCACTTGCCGACGGCCATGTAGGCCACGCTGGGCCAGAACGGCAGCTTGAGCCAGCCGGCCAGCGTGCACAGGGGGTCGCCCACGAGCGGCAGCCAGGCCAGCAGCATGGTCTTGGCCCCATAGCGGGCCAGCCAGCGGAACCAGCGCGTGTCGCGCTCCTTGGCAAACGCCTGCTTGGCCCGGTAGCCCATCCAGTAGTCGACGATACCACCCAGAGTATTGCCCAGGGTGGCGACGCCGATGGCGGCCCAGAACAGCGCGGGATTGGCCTTGATAACGGCAAAGACGGCCGGTTCCGAGCCGAGCGGCAACAAGGTGGCGGAAATAAAGCTGATCAGAAAGACCGATGTCAGCCCGACTTCCGGCGCTGCGATCAGTTGCAGCAGCCAGGCGATTGCGGATTCGATCATGGAACACTTCGCGATGCAGTAAGGCTCTCCATTATAATGAAGAGCAGCTTGCGCGCCGCACAATCCGCGCCGGCCGGCAAAGGCCTACCCGCCCGCAGTTCCATAGAGCATTATTGTCGCCAGGCTATCCGCCGCAGCGCCGCCGCTATCGCCCGACACGTTCCAGACCCTTTCTGGCCCAGAATCACTTGCTTGCAGACTATGAACATCGACTACCTCAAGAAAATCCTGACCGCCCGCGTCTATGACGTCGCTACCGAAACGCCACTGGAACTGGCCCCTGCCCTGTCGCAGCGCCTGAACAACCAGATTTACTTCAAGCGCGAAGACATGCAAAGCGTGTTCAGCTTCAAGATTCGTGGCGCCTACAACAAGATGTCCAAGCTGAGCGAAGCGGAACGCAAGCGCGGCGTGATTTGCGCCTCGGCCGGCAACCATGCCCAGGGCGTGGCCCTGTCGGCCGCCCGCATGGGTTGCCGCGCCGTCATCGTCATGCCGACCACCACGCCGCTGGTCAAGGTCGAGGCGGTCAAGGGCCGCGGCGGTGTGAACGTGGAAGTGGTGCTGCACGGCGAGTCCTACACGGATGCCTACAACCACGCGCTGACCCTGGAAAAGGAACAGAAGCTGACCTTCGTGCACCCGTTCGACGATCCGGACGTGATCGCCGGCCAGGGCACGATCGGCATGGAAATCCTGCGCCAGCACGCCGGCCCCATCCACGCCATCTTCGCACCCATCGGCGGCGGCGGCCTGATCGCCGGCATTGCCGCCTACGTGAAACAGATCCGTCCCGACATCAAGATCATCGGCGTGCAAAGCGTCGATTCGAACGCCATGGCCCGCTCGCTGAAGGCGGGCGAGCGCGTGACCCTGAACGACGTGGGCCTGTTTGCCGACGGCACGGCCGTGCGCCTGGCCGGCGAGGAAACTTTCCGCCTGGTGCAGGCGTATGTCGATGAAATCATCACCGTCGACACGGACGCCATCTGCGCCGCCATCAAGGATGTGTTTACGGATACGCGCAGCATTCTGGAACCGTCCGGCGCGCTGGCCATCGCCGGTGCCAAGGCCTATGTGGAACGGGCCAGCCTGACCAAGCATCCCGTCAACAATGAAACGTTGGTCACCATCGCCAGCGGCGCGAACATGAATTTCGACCGTTTGCGCTTCGTCGCGGAACGGGCCGAACTGGGCGAATTCCGCGAAGCCGTGTTTGCCGTCACCATGCGCGAACAGCGGGGCAGCTTCAAACGTTTCTGCTCGCTCATCGGCGCGCGCAACGTGACGGAATTTAATTACCGCATCAGCGATGAAAAAGCCGCGCACGTGTTCGTCGGCATTCAAATTGCCGACCGGCATGAATCGAGCGTGCTGGCAAAGACCTTCGAGGAACACGAATTCAAGACGCTGGACCTGACCCACGACGAGCTGGCCAAGTCGCACATCCGCCATCTGGTGGGCGGCAAGAGCCGGCTGGCGCAGGATGAGCTGCTGTACCGCTTCGAGTTCCCCGAGCGCCCGGGCGCGCTGATGCGCTTCCTCGACAGCATGGCGCCGAACTGGAATATTTCACTTTGCCATTACCGCAGCCAGGGCGGCGACGTGGGCCGCATCCTGATCGGCTTGCAAGTGCCGCCCGATGAAATGGGAGAGTTCGCCCGCTTCCTCGATACCTTGGGGTACCGTTACTGGGATGAAAGCAGCAATCCCGTCTACAAGCTGTTCCTGGGTTAAGCATCACCTCCCGGCGGCGGCTACTCGCCGTCGGGGGAATTAGGCTACCATGCGTCCTTGACTGAATTCACGCCACACGACCATGACCACCACCAACGACCTCGCCGAACAATCCCCGCTGGGCAAAAGCTCCGCCTACCGCACCGACTACGCGCCGGAATTGCTGTTTCCCATTCCACGCCAGGGCAAGCGCGACGAGCTGGAATTGCACGGCACCTTGCCGTTTTTCGGCCTCGATATCTGGAATGCCTATGAACTGTCGTGGCTGAACCAGCGTGGCAAGCCGCAGGTGGCCATCGCCAAGGTCAGCGCGCCGGCCGATTCGCCGAACATCATCGAGTCGAAATCGTTCAAGCTGTACCTGAATTCCTTCAACCAGACCAAGCTGGACAGCCCGGATGCGCTGGTGGCCTTGCTCAAGCAAGATTTATCGAACGGCTTCGGCGCGCCCGTGCAAGTGGAACTGACTTTGCAGGAAGATTTCGGCAAGCTGAAAATGGGTGAATTCGATGGCGTGCTGCTGGACCGCCTGGACCTGGAAATCACGCAATACACGCCCTCGCCGCTGCTGCTGAAGGCAGCGCTGGACGAAGCGCCCGTGGAAGAAAAACTCGTCTCGCACTTGCTCAAATCGAATTGCCTGGTGACGGGCCAGCCCGACTGGGGCAGCGTGCAGATCGAGTATGCAGGACCGCAGATCGACCAGGAAAGCCTGTTGCGTTACCTGATCGGTTTCCGCGAGCACAATGAATTCCACGAACAGTGCGTGGAACGCATCTTTGTCGATATCTTGCGTCAGTGCAAGCCGCAAAAACTGTCCGTGTATGCGCGCTATACGCGCCGCGGCGGCCTCGATATCAATCCTTGGCGCAGCAACTTCAGCACGGGAGCGATGCCGGGCAATCTGCGCAACGCCCGTCAGTAACATTAGGCAACACCGCGCAACACCATGAAACCATGCCAACAGGAATGTTGGCTGTGTTTTAAAACAACGTTGCAGTAGTGCCGCAGAGCATGTCAAAGACGCTGAAAAATCGGAAAATCGGCATTCGGCGGCGGAAAAACCGGCGCGCCGCGTGTTTTTAATCAAGAAATAGCCGATACACGCCGATGTTATTTTTTTGCTAAAATGATGGTGACATGGGCTGTAGCGCCCACTGCGCCCGCAGCGGGCGTATACTGTTGAGAATTGGCGTTACAGGCCGCCGAAACAGGCCTATAATTCGGCTCGCAAGCCCTCTGCGCATTGCACCATTTCATTGAGTGTCATGACTAATCTTAGCAAAATACTATCTCTCGAAAACGTCCTGCTGGACCTGGAAGTCTCCAGTAAAAAACGTGCCTTCGAGCAAGCCGGCCTGATCTTCGAAAACAATTACGGCATCGCCCGCTCTACCGTCTCGGACAATCTGTTTGCCCGCGAACGCCTGGGCTCGACTGGTCTGGGCCATGGCGTAGCCGTGCCGCATGGCAGGGTCAAGGGCAGCAAAACCTTGAAATCGCCGCTGGGCGCCTTCGTCCGCCTAGCCG
The DNA here is from genome assembly GCF_030587275.1 of Janthinobacterium sp. SUN128. NCBI lineage: Bacteria > Pseudomonadati > Pseudomonadota > Betaproteobacteria > Burkholderiales > Oxalobacteraceae > Janthinobacterium > Janthinobacterium sp. SUN128. The sequence continues at coordinate 197,211 of NZ_JAPWHY010000003.1, forward strand.
AGCCGATTCCGTTCGAGTCGCCCGATGGCAAGCCTGTCAATCTGCTGTTTTTCCTGCTGATTCCCGATCATGTCACTCAGCAACATCTGGAAATCCTGTCGGAAATCGCTGAAATGTTTTCCGATGACGCCTTCCGCACGGCACTGGCCACGGATCCGGAACCGAAATCCGTACATTCGCGCATCGTCAATTGGCAACCTAGTCTGCAAGCGGCGGGTTAAACTTCAGGTATTCCTCCACTCCTGAAGAAGAAGACTGCCATGTTGCAAACGCCACTGACGATACAACGCCTGTACGACGACAATCGTGAAAGTCTGCAACTGGGCTGGTTCGCCGGCTTCCCCGGCGGCGAGCGCCTGATCTCGGGCGATGTCTCGTCGGCCGCCGACCAGGTGGGCCACTTGAACCTGATCCATCCGGGCCGCATCCAGGTCTTCGGCCACCAGGAAATCAATTACTACCAGCGCCTGAAGGTCAACACGCGCACCCACGTGATCGGCGAGCTGATCGCCGGCGGTCCGCCCGCGCTGATCATCGCGCAAGGGCTGGAAACGCCGCCCGACATCCTCGCCATCTGCGACGAGCAAAACATTCCCCTGTTCTCCACCCCGCTGCCGGCCGCGCAAGTGATCGATTTCCTGCGCGTCTACCTGTCTAAAAAGCTGGCGCAACGCATCATCATGCATGGCGTGTTCATGGACGTGCTGGGCGTGGGCGTGCTGATCACGGGCGATTCGGGCCTGGGCAAGAGCGAGCTGGGGCTGGAACTGATTTCGCGCAGCCACGGCCTGGTGGCCGACGACGCCGTCGAATTCTCGCGCATCGCGCCCAACATGATCGAAGGCCGCTGCCCGCCTTTGCTGCAAAACCTGCTGGAAGTGCGGGGCCTGGGCTTGCTCGATATCAAGGCCATCTTTGGCGAAACGGCCGTGCGCCGCAAGATGCGCCTGAAACTGATCGTGCATCTGGTGCGCCGCAACGCGCTGGAAGAGGAAGTCGAGCGCCTGCCTTTCCTGTTCCCCACGGAAGACGTGCTGGGTTTGCCCGTGCGCAAGGTCGTCATCCCCGTCGCCGCCGGCCGCAACATCGCCGTACTGCTGGAAGCGGCCGTGCGCAACACGATTTTGCAACTGCGCGGCATCGATACCTTGCAGGAGTTCATGGAGCGGCAGAGGTTGGCAATGAGTGGCGACTAGCAAGTAGGTCGGATTAGCGCGGCAACGCCGTGCGTAATCCGACGACATTGTTGGCCCATGCCGCGGTGTCGGCTTACGCGCGACGCGCTAAGCCGACCTACGGTCGTGACGAGAGCGCCCTGCCAATCCCGGCAATATCACATTCCAAATTGCAATAATTTGTAAAGATAATTGCCTTGGAAGCAGAGCGCCGATCTTTATTGTATGATCGGCGTATGCATATCGTCCTTATCACCGGAATATCCGGCTCCGGTAAATCCGTCGCGCTCAATGTGCTGGAAGATACCGGCTACTATTGTGTCGACAACCTGCCGCCGGCCTTGCTGCCCAGCCTGGTGCAGACCCTGCTCGACGAAGGTACACCGCAACTGGCCGTCGCCGTCGATGCGCGCAGCGCCGAGTCGCTGACCAGCCTGCCGCACAATGTGGCCCTGCTGCGCGACCAGGGGCATGACGTCAAGGTCATGTTCCTGACGGCCACCACGCATTCGCTGGTGGCGCGCTTCTCGGAAACGCGGCGCAGCCATCCGCTGTCGCACGAATTGCGTCCGAACCAGAATCCGGCCAGCCGCCGCACGCTGATCGAGTGCATCTCGGAAGAACGCGAACGCCTGTCAGCCATCGAACAGCTGGGCCATGTGATCGACACGTCTGAACTGAGCGCCAACAAGCTGCGCGCCTGGATCAAGGATATCGTCGCCTCCGAACGCGCACCGCTGACCCTGTTCTTCGAATCGTTCGCCTTCAAGCTGGGCGTGCCGCTGGACGCCGATTTCGTCTTCGACGTGCGGGCCTTGCCGAATCCCTATTACGACCTCGCGCTGCGCCCGCTCGACGGCCGCGATGCGCCCGTGATCGCCTTCCTCGACGCGCAGCCGAGCGCGCTGGAACTGCTGGCCGACATCCGCGCCTTCATCGAGAAATGGTTGCCGTCATTCAAGTCCGACAACCGCAGCTACCTGACGGTGGCCCTGGGCTGCACGGGCGGCCAGCACCGCTCCGTGTACATGGCGGAGCGGCTGGCGCAGTATTTCGGCCCGAATGAACGCGTCGTCCTGCGCCACCGCGAACGCAGCTAATTAGTCGAGGTGGCGCAGCGGATGCGCCGCGGCTGGCCAGACGGGGGCAAAGAAGCGCGCCACCATGGCCGCATCGACGTCGTCCAGGCTGGCAGGGTTCCAGCGCGGTGCATTGTCCTTGTCGACCACCAGCGCGCGCACGCCCTCGAGCACTTCGCCATGTTCGAAATTGTGGCGCACCACCGTGCGCTCCATGCGCAGGCAATCGGCCACGCCCAGGTGGGCGCCCCGCTGCAGCAATTCCAGGGTCACCGACATCATCAAGGGCGAACGCTGGCGCATGGCCGCCAGCGCCTTGGCCGCGAACGCGCTGTCATCCTGCGCCAGCGAGGCCATGATGGCGGCCACAGAAGGGGCGCCGAAATGGCGGTCCAGCGCCGCGCGCGCCGTGGCCAGGGGAGACACCCCCGCCTCGGCCTGGAAAGGCGCCGCCAGCGCCTTGATGGCCACCGGCAAGGCCTCGCCCCGCGTCGATTCGAACAGATCCAGCAGCGCCCCCATCTGCGCCTCAGGCACGTAGACATCGGCCAGCCCCGTGTACAGGGCATCGGCCGCGTTAATCGTCAAGCCCGTCAAGCCCAGGTACAGGCCCAGCTGGCCGGCCAGGCGGGATAGAAAATAACTGCCGCCCACGTCGGGAAACAAGCCGATATTGACTTCCGGCATGGCCATGCGCGTGCGGCCCGTCACGATGCGCAGGCGGTTGCCCGGCCCGGCTTGCGCCACGCCCATGCCGCCGCCCATCACCACGCCATCCATCACGGCAATATACGGTTTTGGGTAGAAATGAATTAAATGATTTAAAGCATATTCTTCCGTAAAGAAATCCTCCAGCAAGGCACTGCCGCCTTGCGGCGTGGCCAGGCCCGCATCGTAAAAGAAACGGATGTCGCCGCCGGCGCACAGGGCTTTTTCACTGCTGGAGCGGATCACCACGGCATCCACCTGCGGATCGTCGCGCCAGGCCAGCAAGGCCGCGCTCAGGGCGCGCACCATCTCCAGCGACAGGGAATTCAAGGCTTTCGGACGGTCGAGCACGATATGGCCCGTGCGGTTGCGGATGGAAGTCTGGACGAAGTCGCTCATGGCAGGCAGGAAAGAAGTGAAAGTGCAAACATTTTAGCCCCTGCGCGGCGAACATTGCGCTCAAAAGGTCCAGGCGCAAAAAAGGGCGCAAGATGTGCGCCCTTAGTTGATCACAACTGCTGGAAGCGGGTGGCCTTAGACGGCGACGACGGCTTCTTCCTCGGAGTTGTCTGGCAGATGCTTGATCGCCTCTTTACCGTGCCCTTGCACTTTGGTTTTGTATTTCATCACTTGCCTATCGAGCTTGTCGATCAGGGTATCGATCGCGGCGTACAGGTCGTGCGCCAAGCTTTCCACATAGACAGTCTTGCCGCTCAAACGCAGGTTGACTTCAGCCTTTTGACGTTTTTCTTTCTCTTTGAGGTTATCCACGGTCAGAATCACGGCGATATCGATGACTTGATCGAAATGACGTTTCACGCGCTCCAGCTTCGTTTGTACGTATTCACGGATGGCTGGTGTCACTTCGAGATGATGTCCGCTGATGGTGAGATTCATACACACTCCTAAAGATGATCGGGTTCGTGCGGTCCATCCTATCCGGCCCGCAGAGGAACCGAAAAAAACTTACAAACACTTACGCAGGCTCACTGGCGGAATTTTCAACGCTTCCCGGTATTTGGCAACAGTACGTCGCGCAATCACCATGCCTTGTTCCCCCAGCATGTCCGCAATCTTACTGTCGGATAAAGGATTTTTAGGGTCTTCTGCTCCTGTCAGTTGCACGATCAATGCCCGTATCGCCGTCGATGACGCTTCGCCCCCCGCTTCGGTGGCGACGTGGCTACCAAAGAAATATTTCAACTCGAACATGCCGTGCGGGGTCAGCATGTACTTTTGAGTTGTTACCCGCGAGATAGTACTCTCGTGTAAACCCAGTGTATCAGCTATTTCACGGAGCACAAGGGGACGCATGGCAACGGCCCCATGCGAGAAAAAGTTCTTTTGTCTTTCTACTATCGCCTGCGCCACGCGCAGGATCGTGTCGAAGCGCTGGCGCATATTCTTGATCAGCCACTTGGCTTCCTGCAACTGTGCGCCCATGGCGCCCTCGCCCTTGCCCTGCTTGAGCAAGTTGGCGTACATGGCATTGACGCGCAGGCGCGGCATGACATCGTTGTTTAAGGTCACTTGCCAGCCATTGCGCGCGCGCTTGACGACGACGTCGGGCACCACGTAATCGGAGACGTCCGAGGCGAACACGGCGCCCGGATGCGGATTGCACTGGCGAATCACCGTCTGCGCTTCGCGCAAGTCTTCATCGTCGCAATCGAGGGCTTTTTTCAGCTTGTTGAAATCGCGCTGGGCAAACCAGGCCAGGTGCTTTTCCACGATGACGAGGGCCATGCGGCGCGTCACCATGGCGATGTGCGGCAAGCGCTTGATTTGCAGCGCCAGGCATTCGGACGCATTGCGCGCGCCCACGCCGGGCGGATCGAAACTTTGCAAGAGAGACAAGGCCGTGCGCATCTCGTCGGCGTCGATTTCCAGCTCTTCCGGCAGGCGCGCCAGGATGTCGTCGAGCGACTCTTCCAGGTAGCCATTGTCGTCGAGCGCATCGATAATCAGCTCGACCAGCGCGCGGTCGCGCAATTCGAGTACCGTCACGCGCATCTGCTCCATCAGGTGTTCGCGCAGGGTGCAGTGATGGGCTTCGAGTTGCGGGCGCGAATCTTCGTCGTCGGGCGCCTTGCCGCGGCTCGCCTCGCTCCAGTCGCTGTCGCCGCCATCGGCGGCGGCCGGGCCGTCGCCGGCATCGCCATCAAAAGTTTCCGCTTCGGCCGGCGCTGCGGGCGCTTCCTGCCCTGGCGGCTGGGGCGGCGCTTCGGCCGGCGCTGCCGTGGAACTCAAGGCACCGTCGGACAGCAGGCGCAGCGAACGGTCGAGCGGATCATCGAGGCGTTCGAGCAAGGGATTGTCCGTCAGCAATTGCTCTAGTTCCTGATGCAATTCCAGGGTAGACAATTGCAACAGGCGTATCGATTGCTGCAACTGCGGCGTCAGTGCCAGGTGCTGCGAAGTGCGCAGCTGCAATGATTGTTTCATTGGCTTACATGCGGAAGTGTTCGCCCAGATAGACCCGGCGTACCGACTCGTTCGCGATGATGTCGTCGGGGCGTCCCGACGCCAGTACCGAGCCCTGGTTGATGATGTAGGCACGGTCGCAGATACCCAGCGTCTCGCGCACATTATGATCGGTGATCAACACGCCGATATTGCGCTCCTTCAAGAAACGCACGATGCGCTGGATCTCGATCACGGCGATCGGATCGACGCCGGCGAACGGTTCGTCGAGCAGCACGAAACGGGGATCGGTGGCCAGCGCGCGGGCGATTTCCACGCGGCGGCGCTCGCCACCCGACAGGGACAGGGCCTGGTTCTCGCGCAGCTTTTCAATCTGCAAGTCGGCCAGCAATTTATCCAGGCGCACCTCGATCTCGGCCTTCGTCAGCGGACGGCCTTCGACGGTCTGGATTTCCAGCACGGCGCGGATATTGTCTTCCACCGTCAGCTTGCGGAAGACGGACGCTTCCTGCGGCAGGTAGGACAGGCCCATCTGCGCGCGGCGGTGGATCGGCAGGCTGGAGATGTCCACGCCGCTGATATCGATGCTGCCGCCATCGGACGGCACCAGGCCGACGATCATGTAGAACGAGGTGGTCTTGCCGGCGCCGTTCGGGCCCAGCAAACCCACCACTTCACCGCATTCGACTTGCAGCGAGACATCATGCACGACTTGCCGCTTGCCATAGGTTTTTTGCAGCCCGCGAACGATCAGGGTGCTGCCGCAACGAGTATTGTCCATTATTTCTTTCCTGGCGCAGGCGTGGCCGGCGCTTTCTCCGCCGCCGGTGCCTTGGTTTTCGGCTGGATCACCATGCGCACGCTGCCGCCATCCGGGGTGCTGGTGCCGCTGTTGGAATTTTCCATCGCAAACACTTCCTTGCGGCTGTCATACGAGATGAAGGCGCCATTGGCCACGTCGGTCACTTTCGTGCCTTCCAGGCGCGTCAGCTTGGCCCTGGAAAACAGTTTCACCACTTCCGTCTTGTTGTCGTATTCCACGCGCTCCGCTTCGCCTTCCACCCACAGGTCGCCCGCGCCATCGCGCTTCTGGCGGAAGGTGGCGAGCTTGCCGGGATCGGCCCAGAAGGTAATGAACTGGTAGCCTTGCGGATCTTCCGTGATCACGGCGCGCCCCGCCTTCATGGTCAGGGTCCCCTTGACCAGCACGACGTCGCCCGTCAGGGTGCGCACCTGCTTGATGTCATCGACGTGGCCGCTACGTGCCGTGATGACGGCTTCCTTCTCGGAATCGGCCTTCTCGGCATGCGCCACGCCCATGATGGCCAGGGAAAATACGGTCAACAGCAAGATGTTCTTCATAGTATGGTTTCCTTGTTTCATTCTGTCATTTTGCCGCCGCGGCCGGGCGCGGTTTCGGCGGGAGGACCATGCGCAGCGCATTCTGCACTTCCACCACGCCGGTGGCGTTATTGGCTTTCATGCCGATGCCATTGAGGCGCGAGGTGCCCGTCAGGATATCGACAGGCACGTCCGTTTCCATTCTTTCCTCATCCGGGAACACCGTCAGCGCTTCCGTCTTGACCGTCAGGTTCTGCGCCTTCGGACTGGCCACGCGGTCGATCACGACATTGCGGTGCAGTTGCAGCCGGGTATTGTCCTGGTCGATATGCGCCAGTTCCGCATTCATGTTCATCGGTGGCATGCCTGGCGTGAGCTTGCGCACGAAGGGCCGGTCGATATCGGACGAATCGTCCAGCGGATAATGCGTGAGCTTGGCGCCCGACACGATATAGCTGGGTTTTCCCGTCAAATCCATGCGCACCAGGCTGAAATTGGTAATGAAATAGTCGGGCTCATCCAGATGCTTGCTGGCCGTGATGTCCTGGCTATTCTTGTTCATCACCTCGAGCAGCCAAAAGCTGCCCAGCGCGACAACAACCGCGCCCAGCACGGTAAAAATCATGCGCCAGCGATGGGCGCCTCCTGGCTTACGCATAGGGCTTCACTCTTTCAAATGTCACTGGCGAGGCGGCGCGCCTCACTCCAGGAACGGCGCCATGACGCGCGCATAATTGTCCTGGGCACGCAGCAGGAATTCGCAGATCTCGCGCACCGCGCCGCGGCCGCCGCCGGCCTGCGTCACATGGTGGGCCAGGCCCTGCACTTCCGGGCGCCCGCCCGGCACGCTGACGGCAAAGCCGACGCGTTTCAGGATGGGCGCATCGATGACGTCGTCGCCGATATAGCCGCATTGCTCTTCCGTCAAGCCCGTCAGCGCCAGCAGTTCGCGAAACGGCGTCAGCTTGTCGTGGCCGCCCTGGTGCACGTGGGTAATGCCCAGGTCTTGCGCGCGGCGCGCCGTGATGGGCGAGCGGCGCGCGCTGATGATGGCCGTCTGCACGCCCGATTCCTGCAGCAGCTTGATGCCCAGGCCATCATACACATTAAACGTTTTCATCATCTCGCCGTCCGGGCCGAAATGCAGGCTGCCGTCGGTGAGCACGCCATCGACGTCAAAGATCATCAGTTTGACCTTGGCCGCGCGTGCCAGGTTGTCCGCGACGCTGTCCATCAGATCACCTTCGCTTGCGTCAGATCATGGATATGCAGCGCGCCCACCAGTTTGCCGTCGGCATCGACGACCAGCATCTGGTTGATGCGGAACTGCTCCATCACGGCCACGGCATCCACGGCCAGGCGTTCGGGCGCGATGCTGCGCGGCTGCGCATGCATGACGTCGCGGATCGCCACTTGCGTGAAATCCTGCACGCGCTCGAACATGCGGCGCAAGTCGCCATCGGTAAACACGCCCACGGGGCGGTTGTCCGCGTCGACAATGGCCGTCATGCCCATGCCTTTCTTCGTCATTTCTTCCAGCGCCTGCAGCAAGGAAGCGTCCACGGGCACCTTGGGTACGCGTTCGCCGCTGCGCATGACGTCATGCACGTGCGTGAGCAGGCGACGGCCCAGGGCGCCGCCCGGGTGCGAGCGGGCAAAATCTTCTTCCTTGAAGCCGCGCAAGTCGAGCAAGGCCACGGCCAGCGCGTCGCCCAGGGCCAGAGTGACGGTGGTGCTGGCCGTCGGCGCCAGGTTCAGCGGACAGGCTTCTTTCTCAACAGAAATATCCAGGTGCACGTCGGCCAATTGCGCCAGGCTCGAATTCGGCTTGCCCGTCATGGAAATCAGCACGCCACCCATGCGCTTGACGACGGGCATGATGGCCATCAGTTCCGACGATTCGCCGGAGTACGATATGGCAATAAAAGCATCTTCCGAGGTGACCATGCCCAGGTCGCCATGGGCCGCTTCGGCCGGATGCACGAACAGGGCCGGCGTGCCGGTGGAAGCGAGGGTGGCGGCAATCTTGCGCGCGATATGGCCGGATTTGCCGATGCCGGAGACGACGACTCTTCCTTTGCATTGCAACAACATCGCCACGGCGCGGCCCACGCTGTCGTCCGTGGCCAGGCGCGCGTGCAGCGCAACGATGGCGTCGGACTCGATCTGCAAGGTGGTGCGGGCCAGCGCGACGGCGCGCTCGGTCGTCGCTTGCATGTCAATTCGATCAAAAGCTTTCAGCATTGTTTTTTCATGGGTTACACTCATGCCCAAAGTATAAACGAATTAGGAAAGCAAAAAACTTGCCAGTCACAACAAACAACGATTTCCATTGACCGTACCGGGCAACCCATGTTTTCCTCGCTTGAACTGACCCTGATGTTACTCGGCAGCGCCGTGCTGGGCGTGGTCGCTTTCAGAATGTTGCATTTGCCGCCCATGCTGGGCTACCTGGCCGTCGGCATCGTCATCGGCCCCCACGCGCTGGGCCTGGCGGCGGAAAACGAGGCCAGCCACACCCTGGCCGAGTTCGGCGTCGTCTTCCTGATGTTTTCCATCGGGCTCGAATTTTCCCTGCCCAAGTTCCTCGCCATGCGGCGCATCGTCTTCGGCCTTGGCATGGCGCAGGTGGTCACCACCATCATCGCCACCGTCTTCTTCGGCTGGTTCGTCGGACATTACCTGTCCGCCTACATCCACCTGAGCTGGCAAGCCGCCTTCGCCCTGGGCGGCGCGCTGGCCATGTCGTCGACGGCCATCGTCTCGAAAATGCTCACGGAACGGCTGGAACTCGAAAGCGAACACGGCCGCAAGATCATCGGCATTTTGCTGTTCCAGGACCTGGCCGTCGTGCCGCTGCTGATCCTGATTCCCGCCCTCACGCGCGATTCGGACAACTTGGCCGAAACCCTGGCCTGGGCCGGCGGCAAGGCCCTGGTGGTGCTGATCTTGCTGCTTTTCATCGGCCAGAAGCTGGTGCGCGGCTGGCTGACCATCGTCGCCAAGCGCCGCTCGCAAGAGTTGTTCATGCTCAACCTGCTCCTGATTACCTTGGGCGCGGCCTGGATCACGGAACGGGCAGGACTGTCGCTGGCCCTGGGAGCGTTTGTTGCCGGCATGCTCATTTCCGAGACGGAATTCAAGCATCAGGTGGAAGAGGATATCAAGCCCTTCCGCGACGTGCTGCTGGGCCTGTTCTTCATCACCGTCGGCATGCTGCTCAATATCCGTGTGGTGTTTGAGAACTGGTGGCTCGTCCTGCTGCTGCTGTGCGGCCCCGTGCTGCTGAAATTCGCCCTGATCGCGGGGCTGGCCCGGCTGTTCGGCTCCAGCAACGGCGTGGCCTTGCGCACGGGGCTGGGACTGGCGCAGGCGGGCGAGTTCGGCTTCGTGCTGCTGAACCTGGCTGGCGGCATCAAACTGATGGACCCGTTCGTCGTGCAGGTGGTGCTGGCGTCGATGGTGCTGTCGATGCTGGTGGCGCCCTTCCTCATCGCCAAGTCCGACGCCATCGTCATGAAACTGGCGGCCAACGACTGGATGATGCAATCGTTGGCGCTGACCAAGATCGCCACGCGCACCATGGCATCGCAGAAACACGTGCTGATCGCCGGCTTCGGGCGCAGCGGACAAAGCCTGGCCACCCTGCTGGCGGAAGAAAAGATCGAATACCACGCGCTGGACCTGGACCCGGAACGGGTACAGGAAGCGCAGCTGGCCGGCGCCCATGTCTCGTATGGCGACGCGGGCCGGCGCGAAAGCCTGGTGGCGGCCGGCATCTACCGGGCCAGCGCCGTGGTGATCACGTATGCCAACACGCCCTCGGCCTTGAAGTTATTGCATTTGCTTAACGAAATGGCCCCAACCCTGCCCGTCATCGTGCGCAGCCACGACGATACCGACCTCGACCAACTGAAGAAGGCGGGCGCGGCCGAAGTGGTGCCGGAATTGATGGAAGGCAGCCTGATGCTCGCTTCGCATGCGCTGATCATGATGGGCGTGCCCCTGCGCCGCGTCGTGCACCGGGTGCAGGCGGCGCGCGAAGAACGCTATGCGTCCTTGCGCGGCTATTTCCACGGTTCCAGCGACGCGGGCGACGATGCCGAGCTGGAACGCCTGCATACGGTCACCGTCAACGAGGGCGCGCACTGTGTGGGACTGCCCTTGAGCACGATCGACGTGGCCGGCTGCGGCGCGTTTGTGACCGCCATCCGCCGCGGCCGGGGCCGCCTTGATGTCACCCCCGAGACGCAGCTGGCCAGCGGCGACGTGGTGGTGCTGCGCGGCACGGCCGACGCCGTGGCCAAAGCAGAAACCTTGCTATTGAAATAATTAACCGGACTGCGCCTGCCAGCTGACGACCTTGTTGCGGCCATCGGCCTTGGCCTGATACAGGGCCTGGTCGGCGTGCGCCACCAGCTGCTGCGCCACAGTTTCGATGGGGAGTAGCGCCGCGTCCGCTTCCAGGCTGGCCACGCCGATCGACACGCTGACCCACGCTTGCGCGCTGCCCGGCAAGTCAAACATGGTGCCGGCGATGCTGGCGCGAATGCGTTCGGCAACAAAGGTCGCGCTATCGAGGTCGGCGTCGATCAGCAGGACGACGAATTCCTCGCCGCCGAAACGGCCCAGCGCATCGGAGCGGCGCAATTCCGTGCGGATGCGCTGGGCCACCTCGCGCAGCACTTCATCGCCGCCCTGGTGTCCATGCGTGTCATTGACCAATTTGAAATGGTCGATGTCGATATACATGCATGAGATGCAATAATTCTGGCGCCGCGCACGGGCGATTTCTTCCAGCAGCCGGCGGTCGATATAGCGCCGGTTGTAGACGCCCGTCAAGGAATCGGTCAAGCCGATGTATTTGAGCATTTCATTGCTGATCACGTTTTCCAGGCAAATGGCGATGATGGACGCCATGTGCTTGATGAAATCCGTGCCCAGCGCGGGCGTAAAACGCGTCACGTCGCTGCTGGCCAGGTTCAGGCTGCCAATCAGGCGCTTGTTGCGCAGCAAGGGTACCAGCGCCACGCTGCGCAGAGCGTCGATCTGCGGAAAACGCGGGCCATGCACGGCCGCGTCGAAGGCACCCAGCAGCGGCAACGGCGGCAAGGCCGCCTCCCCCTCGGCCACGGACGCCGGCGGAGCAAAACCCAGCTCCGCCACGGCATGCACAAACAGCAACTGCGGGAAGGCGCTGAAATCGACGCCCAGCTTTTCCATCACCAGCACGATATCGTCATCCTCGTCGAGCAGGCTCAGGGTGACGCCGTCGAGGTCGGAAATCACGGGCAAGGTGCGGAAGATGGTGCCGATCAATTCGGGAAAGGTGGACGCGCTGACGATTTCCAGGTCGAACGCCTGGTGCCGGCACATGATGTCGTGGTTGCGCTCGACCTGTTCCAGCAGGAAAGCCATGCGCGCGCGCAAAGCCTGGTTTTCGGCTTCGAGGCTGGCAATGCGCGGGTCCGGCGGTATTGCTTGATTCATAGAAACCTTAAACCCTTGTGTGCGGGCGCCATGCTTAAAATGCCAGTTCGAAACCGATGTCCTGCCCCACCACGATACGCTCATCGCCGCCTTCGGTGACGATGGCGTTCATGCCGAAGCAGATGGCGCCGTCGAGCTCGGGTTTGGCGCGATAGCCATGCATGACGTCGAGCGGGTCCGGGCCGGGCACGCCCGTGGCCTGGTCCACCGACGGGATCGGGCAGCGCGAACACGGCTTGACGGGTTTCAAGGTGGTCGCGCCGAATTGCAGGAAGTCCGCGTAGTCTTCCTCGAAGGCGCCGATGTCGCCAATGACGAGGTTGGGACGGAAACGGTTCATCGGCAGCGCTTCACGGCCGGCGGCGCGCAGCTTGCCATTGACATCGGCTAGCGAGGCGGCACCGGCGATCAGCACGGGATAGCCATCGGCAAACATGGTCGAGGCAGCCACGCCATCCGTCCATTTGGTGCTGGTGGCGCGCACCACGTCCGGGTGAAAGCGCGCCAGGCGGCACGGCACGCCGATGGCCTTGGAAAACCACGTGGCCGTGACGTCGTCGCAATCGTAGGCGCGCACGGTATCGTCCCACACTTGCACGTCCAGCATCGGTGCCAGTTGCGGGTGCGGCAAGCCCAGCTCGATTTCCAGGCGCAGCATGCCCGGCGCGCGCAACTCCAGGGTCGTGGCCTTGATGGATGGCACGATCAGCGCCATGCGCGGATATTCACGCTGGGTCAGGAAGCGGCCTTGCGCGTCCACCACCATCCATTCGCGGTCGAACACGTGCTCGCTCATCAGCCCGGAGCGCGTCAGGACGGCCTCGCGAAAATGGATGCCGGCGCACGATTTGATCGGATACAGAATGATGTCGGACAGGATAGCCATGGACAGGGGAGAAGGAACAGTATTGCTGCTTCTGCCAGGAAATTATTCAGAAGCGAAGTATGGCAGCAAAGCGGGCAAGCGTAAATCTACCAGGCCCAGCCGAAGCGACCGGGCCGGCGTGACAGCGATCAATAGGTATAGAAGATACGCTGGATTTCTTGCGTGCTATTCGTTTTGGTCAGGGCCAGCATCAGCAGGATGCGGGCTTTTTGCGGGTTCAGGGTGTCGGATACGACACTGTCGAGTTCATCGTCGTTGGCTTCGCCATTGCGCGCCACGATGCCCTGGCCGACGCGGCTCGAACGCACGATCAGCACGCCCTTCTGGCGCGCTTCCACCAGGGCCGGCTTCATCTGCGCGGCCACGCTGCCATCGCCCACGCCCGCGTGGATGATGCCCTTGGCGCCAGCAGCAATGAAGGCATCGATGCCGACACGGTTCATGTTCGCGTAGCCGTAGACGATGTCCACTTGCGGCAGAGCATCGAGCTTGCTGATGTCAAATTCCGATTCCAAGGTGTGCTTGCGCGTCGACTGGCGGTAAAAGAAGGCCTTGCTGCCCTGGATGTAGCCGAGCATGCCCAGTTCCGGCGACTTGAAGGTGTCGGTGGTCGAGGTATTGGTTTTGGTCACTTCGCGCGCCGCGTTGATCTGGTCGTTCAAGGCCACCAAGACGCCCTTGCCCACGGCTTCCTTGCTGCCCGCCAGCATGACGGCGTTGTACAGGTTGATGGGACCGTCAGCCGAAATGGCCGTCGATGGACGCATGGCGCCCACGACCACCACCGGTTTATGGCTTTTCACGGTCAGGTTCAGGAAGTACGCCGTTTCCTCGATCGTGTCCGTGCCGTGCGTGACGACGACGCCATCGACATCGTTCGAGGCCAGCAGCACGTTGATGCGCTTGGCCAGGGTCAGCCAGTGGCTGTTGCCCATGCTTTCACTGGCGATCTGGAACACTTGCTCGCCTTTCACATTCGCCACTTTCTTCAATTCCGGCACGGCCGCGATCAGGCGCTCGACGCCCACGGTGGCCGAGGTATAGCCGACGGTGGTGGTGCTGTCGGCGCCGCTGCCGGCGATGGTGCCGCCCGTGGCCAGGATCACCACGTTCGGCAATTTGACGGCCGCCTGCTGCGCGCGCGCCGGGGAGGCGGCGATAAAGCCCATCAGCAAGGTAGCCAGCATCAGCTGTGCACAAGAATGGAATTTGCGTGAAAACATGGTGCTCCCGTGAAGTGTACTGTCAAAAATAACAAAGTCGTGTGCAAATTATATGTCATCCATGCCGGGGCAAATCCCGAATTCATGCGTATCGCGCAAACGTGCGCCCCTTCCCATGCGCTACAGTGGCGCCATGTCCACACTGCTCCCCTTCCGCTCTTGCCTCGTCGTGCCGCTGGTCTTGATGACGCTGGCAGCCTGCGCCACGCAGGTGGAACTGCGCATGGCGGCGCAGCAGGAGCAGTTCGGACGCGAGGCGGCCAGCCAGGGCGACTGGGCGCAAGCCATGCGCAGCTACGCGGACGCCGTCGGGAATGTCGAACTGGGCCATGGCGATCCCGCTTGGCAGGCGCGGCTGCACCACCAGGCGGGACGCGCCGCCAGCGGAGCCTGCCGCTACGATGCAGCCGAATTTCATTTCCGCCAGGCCATCGCGCTGGCGAAACGCAGCAAACAATCGAGCGCCCTCAGCTACAAGGCGCTGATCGACCAGTATGAACGCCAGGGCAAGGCGACGGAAGCCTTGGCCGTGCGCAATGAACTGGGCTGGCATCAATCGCAGGCGCTGGGGGCGTTTGCCGACCTGGAATCGCTGCCGGAGGGCAAACCTTGCGGAGTCCCCCGATGAATATCGCACGCACCTTGCTGGCCGCCACCTCCCTCTGCACTGCCATGGCGCCGGCGCGCGCCGCCGAAGCACCGCTGCCCTTATGGGAAGCGGGCGTATTTGGCGGCACGGCCGTCACGCCCGCCTATCCCGGCGCCAGCGAACGCTCGACGCGCAGCCTGGCCCTGCCTTATCTGATTTATCGGGGGAAAGTGTTGCGCGCCGACCGCTCCGGCGTGGGCGCGCGCCTGCTCAACACGGATCGCCTCGACTTCGATATCGGTTTTGCCCTGTCCTTGCCGGCCCGCTCCAGCGACGTGCCGGCCCGGCGCGGCATGCCGGACCTGGGCACCCTGGTGGAATTTGGTCCGCGCCTGAAAATCAAGCTGGCCGAACCGACGCAGCACAGCCGCCTGGGGCTGGAATTGCCCTTGCGCGCCGTCATCGAAGCGCGCGGCGGCCTGCGCCGCCAGGGCGCCACGTTCGAGCCCCGCTTCGTCTACGCGCTGCAAGGCGAGCAGCAGGCATGGCATGTCGATGCCAGCCTGGGCGCCGTGCTGGGCAATGCCGCCATCAACGATTACTTGTATGGCGTGCGCCCCGCGTTTGCCACCGCTCAGCGCCCGGCGTATGCGGCAAAAGGCGGGCTGATGCTCACGCGGCTGGGCCTGGGCGGTTCGTACCGGCTGCACCAGGACTGGCGCGCCTTTGCCTTTGTACGCTACGATACTTACACAGGCGCCGCCAACCGCGCCAGTCCCCTGCTGCGCCAGAACAGCGGCACCTCGGCGGGGATCGGCCTGATGTGGACGTGGCAACGTTCAAGCAAGCTGGCACGGGGCCCGGACGAATAGGCTTAAAACTCCGTCGTGGCAGACAGCATGACGGTGCGCGGCGCGCCCAGGCCCAGGCTGGTCCATTGCGGCAGCGCCCAGTACGCCCTGTTGCCGACGTTCGTCACGCTGGCGCGCACGGTCAGGGGCCGGCCAGCCGCCTGTGTCGCATAGCGGGCACCCACGTCAAACACGGTACGGCCCGGCACGGACATCGAATTGTCGGCATTGATGTATTGCTTCGATGCCGCCGTCGCGTTCGCGGTCAGGGTCACGCCGGGAATGGCGGGCGTATCCCATTCGACACCGAGCTTGGCTTGCAGCTTGGGCACGCCCGTGGCCTGTTTGCCCTGGTTGGCGCCGCCCACCGTCTTGCTCAAGACGGGATCGACATACGCCACGCCGCCCATCAGGCGCACGTCGCGCAAGGGCGAACCGAAGAAGCCCCAGTCGATGCCGCGGTTGCGCTGTTCGCCGCCAAAGGAAAAGATATTGCTGACCGGGTCAACATAGCTGCTGGGCCGCTTGATTTCATACACGCTGACCGTATGCGCGAACTCGCCCAGGTCGACCTTGAAGCCCAGTTCCGCCTGCTTCGACTTGTACGGCGCAAAGACCTCGCCCGAATTGGCCGCCGTCAACGGCGCCGTGGCGCCCTGGCTCAAGCCTTCGATGTAGTTGCCGTACAGGGAAATCGTCTTGCTGGCCTTGACCAGCACGGCGACGGCCGGCGTAGTGGCGCTTTCGTCATAGCGCGAAGTGCGCGCGCCCGTCTTGATGTTGAAGTTATCGCTGAGCACTTCCTGGCGGCGCAAGCCTACCGTCAGCTGCACGGTGTCTTGCGCAAAAGAAAGCGTATCGACCAGGCCGACACTGGCCAGGCGCAGTTCTGCCTTGGAAATTTGCGGCGCCTCAAAGTGCGTCGCCGGACCCCAGACGGGGTTGTAGATATTCGTGATCCAGTCTTTCGCCAGGGTATTCCTGCGGCCGTACTGCTTGTCCGTATGGTGATAATAGGTGGCGTTGACGGCCCATTGATGGCCGATACCGCCCGTGCGCAGCTTGCCCCGCAAGCCCGCTTCCGCCGATTGCTTTTCCACGTCAAAACCCAGGTCGGCAAGATTGGTGCGGTAGTCGCCAGCCGTGTTGAACACCTGGATCAGGTACGCTCCCGTCGACTGGTAGTCGGCCCGGCTGGCGCCCACGGCGGCATACGCCATCACTTGCGCGTTCAAGTCCAGTTCGCCACGCAGCATGGCGCCCTTGTCCCTGGTATCGTAAAACGCCCAGCTGGGATTTAATAAGGTTTCCGCTTTCGGCGGACGCGGCACGGGCAAGCCGGGGGCCAGGTTGACGCCCCGGTTCAAGCCGTCGGCGCGGTCCTCGCTGTGATACAGGTCGGCGGACAGGCGCGCACCGTTGCCACGCCAATCCAGGCCCACGGAGACGAGCTCGGTCTTCTTTTTCTGATGGTCGATGGCGCCGTCGCCATCGCGGTAGACGCCGTTGACTCTGATGCCGAACTGTTGATGCTCGCCGAACCGTTGGCCCAGGTCCACATGGCCGCCCCATTGCGCATCCGACATATACGACGCCGTCACCCGCGCCAGCGGCGTATCGCCCGCGCGCTTGGGCATGAGGTTGATGCTGCCGCCCACGGAACCGCCCGGCGGCATGCCATTGAGCAAGGCCGACGGTCCCTTCAGCACCTCGATGCGCTCGAACATTTCAGGCGAGGTGCGGTAGTAGGGAGAGATGCCGTACAAGCCGCCAAACGCGACGTCGCCGATATTCGAACTGAAGCCCCGTATCGAATAATTCTCGCCGATGATGCCCGTCATGCCGCTGCTGAAGACGGTAGGGTCGGTGGCGGAAATCACATCGGTGATGTCGCGCGCCTGCCGGTCTTCGATGAATTTATCCGTATAGCTGATGGTGTTGAACGGGGTTTCCATGAAGTCCTTGTCTCCCAGGAATCCCACGCGGCCGCCGGATGCCACTTGGCCGCCTGCGTAGGCATCCGTCACCGCGTTGCCCTTGCCCCACACCGTCACGGCCGGCATGGTGGCGGCAGCCTCGGCGGCGGCGCTATGTGCCGCTTCGCGGCGCACCGTATAGCTGCCATTGCCCTCGCGCACGGCTTGCAAGCCATGGCCGCGCAGCAATTCGTAAAAGCCTTCGGGCACGCTGTAGCTGCCGGACAGGCCGGTGCTGCTCTTGCCTTGCAGCAGGCTAGCCTCGACCGTCAATTCAACCCCCGCTTCGGCGGCAAAGGTATTGAGGGCCAGGCCCAGTGTACCGGCCGGCACGCTGAACGCTTGCCGGGCCTGGCCCGCCCCCGCTTGCGCGTAGGCTGACGGGGCCGCCACGCCCAACACCCCTACGGTCAAGCCCGTGATAAGCGCCAGTTGCACGGCGGCGGCGATGCGGCTCAGGTTCAAGGCGGGAAGGTGGCGCGTTGCCATGCGTTGGGTCATACAGTAAATCCTTTCAGATGGGATGATTGCTTGCTCTCACCCTATCTCCCGAACGAAAAGGCAAAACCCTCAATGCAAATGCGAATCATTACGAAAACTATTGATTACTGATAGCCCTTCAGCACATCGTCGATCACCCGCTTCAGCGACGTCACGCTGGCCGCCGTGATGTACCAGGCGTCAGCATCGACAAAGACCACGCGGCCATTCTTCCAGGCATTGGTCTGGCGCAGCAGTGGATTGGCCATCTGCTCGGCCGTCATGACGGGACGGTGTTCCATCACGGCCGTGCGGTCCACCACATAGATGATGTCGGGATTGGCTTGCTGGATGAATTCGCTGGAAATCGGCTGGCCATGCAAGCCCGCCTCGATGGCTGTGCTGGCAGGTTTCACGCCCAGCGCATCGAAGACAAAACCGTAGCGCGACTGCACGCCGAACGCGCTGAAGGCGCCATTGTTGTGCAGCACGATGAGCGCCTTCTCGGGACGCTCCTGCGTCACCTTGCGCGCGTCCGCCACCTTGGCGTCCAGCTCCTGCGCTTTCCGGCTGGCGATGTCTTCCTTGCCGAAGATGCGCCCCAGTGTCAGCAAGTGTTGCTTGACCACTTCGATGTGCTTGCTCTCGCTGTTCTGGTAATCCACGTCGAAATGCAAGGTGGGCGCGATCTGGCTCAGTTCCTTGTAATGGTTGGCCTGGATCGACGTCATCAGTATCAGGTCGGGCTGGAGCGCGTGGATGTGTTCGAGATTCGGCTGCACGATGGCGCCCAGGTCGCGGATGCCCTGGTCTTCCTTGTAGCGCGTGAGAAAATGCGGCACGTAATCCTTCACCATGCCGGCCACGGGCACGCCCAGCTGGTCGAGAAAATCAACTTCGTTCATGTCGAGCACGGCCACCTTCTGCGGACGATGTGTGAGCACCGTCGTGCCCAGCTTGTGCTCGATGGTGATGGGGGTAAATGCCTGCTCTGACGCGGAAGCGGCAGGCGCTGGCGGCGCCGTGGCCGCCTTGTCGCTGCAGCCTTGCAGGGCGGCCATGGCGGCGAGCAGCACGGCCAGCGCGCAGCGGGATTTGTTCCAGATCATCTCAAGCTCCTGTGGGGGTAAAGTAATTGCAGACGCAGCCGCGCTCGTTGCGCACGATGTGAAAATCGATGTCGTACAGCGCCCGCAAGCGCTGTTCCGTTACGACCTCGTGGGCGGGGCCGGAAAAGCGCACGGCGCCGCCCTGCATGGCGACGATGTGGTCGGAATAATTGGCGGCGAAATTGATGTCGTGGATCACCAGAATCACGGTGCGGCCCTGCTCGTCGCACAGGCGCCGCAGCGCGCGCATGATCTGTACGGCGTGCTTCATGTCGAGGTTGTTGAGCGGCTCGTCAAGCAGCAAAATGTCCGTCTGCTGGGCAATCGTCATGGCCAGGAAAGCCATCTGCCGCTGGCCGCCGCTCAGCTCATCGACATACGCCAGGCGCAGATGCTCCAGCGACAGGAAGGCGATGGCGTCATCGATGGCTTGCCGGTCTTGCGGCGTCAAGCTACCTCGGCTGTAAGGAAAGCGGCCGAAGGCGACCAGCTCTTCCACCATCAGGCGCAAATGAAAATCGGGCGACTGGCGCAGGGTGGCGACGAGTCGCGCATAGTCCTGGATCTTGATGTGTGCGATGCTGCGCCCGTCTATCGTAATCTCGCCGCCATTCGCTTCCTGCAGGCGCGCGATGAGCATCAGCAAGGTCGTCTTGCCAGCGCCATTCGGGCCGATCAAGGACGTCACTTTGCCCTTGGGAAACTGCGCGCTGACGTTGTCCAGCACGCGCCTGGCGCCGTAGCTTTTTTCGATATGGTTGACGTGGATCATGCGGTGCCTCGGGTGCGGACCATGAGCGCGAGGAAATACGCGCCGCACACCAGGTTGACGAGGATGCCAACGGTGGTCCGGTAGTTGAAAACGTGCTCGACCAGCAGCTGGGCGGCCAGGAAGATGGCGATGGCGATGGCGCAACCCAAGGGCAAGGTGACGCGATGGCGCGCCGTGCGGGCCAGGGCGTAAGTCGTGTTCGCTACAAAGATGCCCATGAAGGCGGTCGGTCCCAGCAAGCTCGTCGACACGGCCACCAGCACGGCGATCAGCGCCAGCTGCAACTGCACCATGCGCCGGTAATCGATACCGAGCGAGATGGCCTGTTCGCGCCCCAGCGCCAGCACGTCGAGCGCCGGCAGGGCTTTCACCACGGCCACGCAGGCAGCGCCCACCAGCAAGGCCGAGTACAGCAATTGTGCGGGCTGCGCCTTGTTGAACGATGCCTGGCTGAAACCCTGCAAAATGGCAAATTCACCGGGACTGATGCGCAGCTGGATGAACTGGGTAAATGTGCCGATCACCATCGTCAGCACGAATCCCAGTAGCAACAGGAAATACACGTTGTTCTTGCCATCACGAAACAACCAATAGTGGATGGCCCAGGAATACGCGAGCATCAGCGCGATGGACAGCACGAAGTTGCCGTTCTGCCCCAGTAGCACCACGCTGTGCATGCCCATCGCGAGGATCAGCAGCGATTGCAACAGCAGGTACACGGCTTCATAGCCCATGACGGCCGGCGTCAGGATGCGGTTGCCGGCGATGGTCTGGAACACAATCGACGAGACGGCCACGCAAACGCCGCCGATGACGATGGCGGCCAGGCGCGACATGCGCTTGGGAATGACGTAATCGAAATCCAGATTTGCGCCGATGAAGAGGAAAGCGAGCGCCAGGGCCAACACGGCCAGCCAGAGCGTGCGCTGGTTCAAACTGCGCCTCATCGCCGCCCCCGGATGATCAGGACGAGGAACAGCACCCCGCCCACGCCGCCTGCCGTCAGGCCGATCGGCACTTCGAATGGATAGATCAACAAGCGCCCGGCGATGTCGCAGGCCAGCAGCAGCGACGCGCCGCCCAGCGCCACGATGGGCAGGGTGCGGTCCAGCTTGTCGCCGTAGCGCAAGGCCACCAGGTTGGGAATGGCCAGCCCGACAAACGGGATCGCCCCCACCGTGATCACCGTGGCCGCCACCGTGACGGCCACCAGCATCAAGCCCAGCGCCACCGTGCCCGCATAGTTCAAGCCCAGGCTGGTGGCCATGCCCTCGCCCATGCCCAGAACCGTAAAACGCTGCGCGTACAAGTACGTGAGGGCAACGATGGGCAGGATCAGATAAATGATTTCATAATTGCCCTGCACGATGCGCGAAAAATCGCCAAGCAGCCAGCCCTGCATGCTTTGCAGGATGTTGTTGCGGTAGGCATAGAATTCGGCCAAGGCGCTGAGCACGCCGCCATACACGAGGCCGATCACGGGGACGAGTATCGTGTTCTTGAAGCGGATGCGGCGGATCAGCGCCACATAAATCAGGCTGGCGGCAAAACAGAAGGCCAGCGCGAACGCCATCTTGCCGGCCGTGCCCGCCGCGGGCGCCACGGTCAGCGCCACGAGGATGCCCAGCTTGGCCGCGTCGAGGCCGCCCGAGGTGGCCGGTTCGACAAACTTGTTGCGCACGATGTGCTGCAGGATGACGCCGCAGACAGACAGGCCCACACCCGTCAGCACCAGCGCGGCCAGGCGTGGCAGGCGGCTGGCCGTCAGGGTCAGCCAAGCATCGGCGGACAGCGCGTCGGACGAGGACAATAGCTGCGCCCACTCCATCTGCCGTGCACCGACCAGCAAGGACGCGCAGCACAGGAGGAAGAATAGGCACAGCAGACTCGCGCGCGTCAAATCGTCATCCCGTTCATTGCTGCGGCGCGGCGGAGGCGATGCGCCAGCCCTTGGCCGCCTGGCGCTGCGCCAGGAAGTGCGCATACAGGCCGTCCTGCGCGCGCAAGGCGCTTGGCGTGCCCTGCTCGCGAATCGTGCCACCGTCCAGCACGACGATCTGGTCGGCCATGGCCACCGTCGACAGCTGGTGCGCGATGACGATCACCGTGCGCCTGCCGCGCAACCGCGCCAGCGCTTCGGCGATGGCGGCCTGGTTTTCCGCGTCGAGCGCGGCTGTCGCCTCGTCGACCAGCAGAATCGGCGCATCCTTGACCAGCGCGCGCGCAATCGCAATACGCTGGCGTTCGCCGCCGGACAGGCGCGCGCCGCCCTCGCCCACCAGGGTATCGAGTCCCTGCGGCAAGCGGGCGATGATTTCGCCCACTCCCGCCTGCCGCGCCGCTTCCAGCACCTCGGCATCGGTGGCATCCGGCTTGCCGATGCGGATGTTGTCGCCGATGCTGCCCTGGAACAGATAACTGTCCTGGAATATCTGGCTGATCTGGCCGGCCAATTGCTCGCTGGACATGTCGCGCACATCGACGCCGCCCACCCGCACCGTGCCGGCACTGGCGTCAAAGAAGCGCGCGATCAGGCGCACCAGGGTCGTCTTGCCGGAGCCGGAGGTGCCGATCAGCGCCGTCATGCTGCCCGGCGCGATGTGCAGGTTGATGTCCGTCAATACATCTGGCTGGTCCTGTGCATAGCGGAAAGCCACGCCGCGCAGCTCAACGGAGCCATCGCGCGGCGCTTGCGGCTTGTGTGCTTCCGGCAAGGGCTGCACGGCGAAAATATCGCGCGCAGCGTCCAGCGGCCCCCGCGCGCCGCGCAGCACTTCGCCATAGCTGGCCACTTCCTGCAGCGGGTCGACAAAGCGCACCACCAGCAGCAAGGCCACGATGACGGCGATGGCATCGCCCGTGCCGGCTGCACCGCCCAGCAGCGCGTTCAGCCACAGCGCGGCGGCGGCCAGCAAGGCGGCAAAGATGGCTTGCACGGTCCAGGCGTTGAGTACGGACGATAGCGCCGACAGGTAAATGAGCCGCGTGCCCGCGTGGCGCTGCGCGTCGATGGCTTGCTGCAGGAAACGCGTGCCGCCGTCAGCTGCACCACCGCCGTTACCATTGAAGGCGCGCAACACCGATTGCGCTTGCGCAAACTCCACCAGGCGCTGGCTGGTCTGGGCAAAATGATGGTGGTAGGCATCGTCGGCGCGCTGGCCCAGGTATGCCGTGAGCCGCAAGGCGCCCGCCAGCAAGGGCAGCGCCAGCAACGCGATGACACCCAGTTGCCAGTGCAGCGCAAACAGCGCGGCAAGCATCACCACGGGCGTGACGGCGCCACAGATCACGGGCGTGAGCACGTGGGCGGGCAGCTGGGCCACATTCATCATGCCTTGCGTGATGACGTGGCCCAGCTTCGCTGTATGCTCCGGCGTGAACCAGCCGACGGGCAGGCGCGCCACGTGGTCGCCCAGGCGCTGGCGCGCCCCTTGCAAGACCGTCACGCCCACACGCACGCCCGCTTTTTCCACCTGACGCCGCCAGGCCCAGCAAGCGACCAGCCCGGCCAGCAGCACGATTAGCCACAGGGCTGCGCCGCCCGTATCGCCGGCCAGCAAGCGGCCCAGGGCCAGCACCAGCGCCGTGATCGTCAGCCCGCTGAGCACGCCGTACGCAAGCGCCATGGCACAGTAGCGGCGGAACACGGGCGCATCATCGCCCAGCAGTTGAATGAATGTTTTCAGCATGGGAGCAGCGTTTCTTTCAAGGTGTCTTGATAGCCGCCCAGCGCCCACAGTTGCGCATAGCGGCCCTGGTGGGCAAGCAAGCCGGCATGGCTGCCCTGCTCGACGATGACACCGTTCTCGACAACGACGATATTGTCGGCATGCATGACCGTGTCGAGCCGGTGCGCGATCACCAGCAGGGTGCGGCCTTGGGCAAAGCGCGACAGCGCGTCCTGGATCGCCACTTCGTTTTCCGCATCGGCCGCGGCCGTCGCCTCGTCGAGCACCAGCACGGGCGGGTCGAGCAGCACGGCGCGCGCGATGCTCACGCGCTGCAACTCGCCACCGGACAGTTGCGCATCCTCGCCGATGACGGAATCGTAGCCGCGTGGCAAGGCCAGGAGGCGCTCGTGGATGTTCGCCAGGCGCGCCGCCTCTTCAATTTCCTGCAAGCTGGCCGACGGCCGACCCAGCCCGATGTTCTCGCGCACGCTGGCGTGGATCAGCCGCACTTCCTGCAGCACGAAACCGATGCGCCGGTACAGCTCGGGCGTGGCGATGTGCCGCAGGTCGACGCCACCGAGGGTGATGCGTCCTTCGGTCGGGTCGAAAAAGCGCAGCAGCAGCCGCGCCAGGGTAGACTTGCCGGAACCGGAGGCGCCGACGATGGCCGTCACCGTGCCAGGACGCAAAGTGAGCGTGATGTCCGACAGCACTTTGTTGTGCCCATCGTAGGCATAGCCCACACGCTCCATGCGAATCTCGGTGCCGTCAGGCAACTGCTGCTCATCCGGTGCCGGCTGCGCCAGTACGGGCGTGTCGAGCAAGGCTTGCACGCGCTGGGCGGCGCCCGTCGCATTGTTGAGGTCATGCGTCAGGTAATGCAGCAATAGCATGGGCGCGGAAATGCCGGGCGCCACCAGGGCGAACGGCAGGATATCCACGGGCGCCATCCAGCCCAGCGCCACGAAGGCCGTGCCGGCAAGCACCACCACGCCCAGCACGGCGACGGGCGCGATCAGCGCGTTGGCGTTGGCCATCGAGCCGACCAGCGGACGGGTAAACGCGGCAAACGCCTCGGCAAACGCATCGACGGCCGTGCGGTAGCTGCCGTGCGCGCGTCCCGTGGCGCCAAATGCCTTGACCACGGGGATGCCGTTGACGAACTCCACCACGGCATTGTTGATGCGTCCCATGCCGGCGACGAATTGTTCCATGTTGCCGCCGCTGGCTTTCATGGCACGGCCAAAGAACAGGAAGAAGCCTGGAAATGGCAGGATGGCGATGAGGGCCAGGCGCCAGTCCATGGCGAACAGGTAGATAATGGAGATGGCGATGGCGCCCACGGCGCGCCCCGTCGTCGTGTAGAAGTGCGCGGTGAGGCTGTGCAGGGTATTGATATCGTCCTGCATCGCCTGCTTGACCTCGCCCGAAGCGCGGCTGGTGAACCAGCCCAGCGGCACTTGCCCCAGGCGCTGCATGGCTTGCAGGCGCAGTTGATGGGTGAGGCGGTTGTCGGCCAGGTGCGCGGCCAGCTCGCCCAGCGAGATCAGGGCCATGCCTGCAAACAGGCAAGCGACGCTGGCGATGATGATCTGCCATACATCGCCCCGAACCAGCGCGGGGTTCAGGGCGATGTGCGCGATCTGCGCGATGCCTGCCAGCGGTACCAGGGTAAGCATAGAACCAGCGCCGGCCAGCACGGCGGCGGCGATCAGGCGTCCGCGGATGGGCTGGAGTATCCGGCTGATCGGGCCGGCCTGGCGGCTTGGGCTACTCATGGGAAAGGCGGGAAAAAACGGGCATAAGGTCAATGATTAAGGGTGGCTCTCACCCTATATCCCGAACGAGAATGCGAAACCCTCAATCGGGCCCGCGAAATTGTCAGGCAGAGGTTAGGGTATGGCTTGCACCGTCACCCAGTAGCGCGTGCGCGCAACGATTTGCACGGGCAAGGCCAGCGCCAGGTTATGCAGCGCGCGGTCCGTGTCGCGCAGGGAAAACACGCCGTTGACGCTCAAGCTGGCCACGGCAGGGTCGCAGCGCAGCAGGCCGGGGCGATAGCGGGCAAGTTCCGCAAGCAGCTCGTCCAGGCGCATGTTGTCGGCCACCAGCACGCCCTTGCTCCAGGCCATGGCGCTGGCGGACGCGGGTGCGCCAGACTGCACGATATCGGCCGAGAAGATGGCGCTGTAGCCCGTGTCGATGCGCACGGCCTGGCCAGGCGCATGCGCGAGGCGCACTTCGACGGCGCCCTCGAAGACGGCCACGCGCGACGTGTGTTCGTCTTGCCGCAAAGTAAAACGCGTGCCCAGCGCCCGCACCGTGCCGTGGCGTCCCTGCACGCGGAAAGGCCGCTGCGCCGGATCGGGATCGTGCGCCGTCGTGACGAGGATTTCGCCGCTGCGCAGGATCAGCAAGCGCTCGCTGGCGTCGAAGCGCACGTCGATGGCGGAAGCGGAAGCGAGCGTCACGCACGTGCCGTCAGGCAAAGTAATCTCGCGGATCTCGCCTGTGCCGGTGCCGTGGCCGGCCGTGGCCACTTGCCAGGCATCCGTGCCGCGCAGCAGGTACGCCATGCCGCCCACGGGCAGCAGCACGGCCAGCAGCTTCAGGGCACGGCGGCGGTTCAGGTAGGCGGCCGGCGCCGGTTCGCGCAGCGCGTGCCGGGCCGCATCGCGCGGCACGCTGTGCAGCTTGCCTTCGAACGCTTGCAAACGCTGCCAGGCGAGGTCGTGGTGCGGATGGGCGGCACGCCAGCGGGCACAGGCAGCCCGGTCTTCCTCGCTGGCGTCATCGGACCACAGGCGCGCCATCCACTGGGCTGCCTGCTGCACGATGGCCGGTGCAATCACCAGCTCCATGGCTCAGGCGTCCGGCGCATGCATGGCCTCGTAGCAGGCCAGCAAGCCGGCGGCGATGTATTTTTCGACGGAGGACACCGAGACGTCCAGTTCGGCGGCGATGTCGCGGTAGCTCAGGCCATCGAGTTTGCACAGCAGCAATGCCTTGCGCGCCTTGGCGGGCAACCGGTGCAGCACGGCATCGATTTCCGTCAGTGCCTCGATCACCAGGGCGCGCTCTTCCTCGGACGGCGCCAGCGCTTCGGGCACCAGGGCCAGCACTTCCAGGTAGGCCGCTTCGATCTGGCGGCGGCGGTACAGGTCGATGACCATGCCGTTGGCGATCTGCGTCAGGTGACGGCGCGACTCCCCGGCCGGCGGCACCCTGCCCGTCTTCATCAGGTGCAGGTACACATCGTGCGCCAGGTCGGCCGCATCGAAGGCATTGCCGAGTTTACGGCGCAGCAAGCCACGCAGCCAGTGATGGTGGTCGGTGTAAAGACTGCTGACTTGCTGCTGAAGCGCTAACTCGGCGGTGCTCACGATACCCTTCCTGTCGCCAACGGCCGGCAAGAACAGGCGCATCGGATTATAAATGAGAATTATTCTCATTGTACGCGGAGTAACAAGGAAAGCGCAACACGGCGGCGGGCAGCAAACTCGGTCAGCCCTGCTGCCTGGCCGGCTTGAGCAGGCTGAAGGCGGCCCATAGCGAAGGCCGGTAGACGTGCATTGCGGCCGCCAGCAGCACGCCCCACGCCAGCGGAGCAAGCAGCCCCAGGCGCTGGGCAAAAAGGGCATGCCCCATCGCCAGCAGCGACAGCACGATGGCGTTCAGGTACAGCGAACGGCGCGGCAGCGGACGCCAGACGCGCATGCCCAGTTCCGTCTTGACGACAAAATACACGAGGAAACCCAGCAGCTGCGCCACGGCGGCGCCCGTGGCGCCACAGCGCGGCACCAGCACGGCGCCCGCCAGCAAGGTGCCCAGCAAGCCTGCCGCGAAAGCGGCGATGGATAAGGAAGGACGGCGGGCCAGGCTGATGCCGACACCGCTCACTTCCGCCAGGGCGTACAGCAGCGGCTGGCCCACAGTGGCCACTGCCAGGTAGGCGACGCCATGATAATTGGGAGGCAATATCCATCCGATCAGCCAGGCCAGGGCGCCAGCCAGGCAAAAGCCCACGACCACGATGGCCTGCGCATGGCGGCAAATGGCGGCAATATTCGACAGGTCGCCACCGGCGGCGGCCCATTTGTGCACTTGCGGTACCCAGACAATCGTAAAAATCGACTGCACCAGCCAGGCGCCGGCGGCCACGCGCATGGCCAACGCATAAATACCGAGCTCGTCAAAGCCGGCAAAGAGGCGCAGCAAGCCCATGCCGGCAGACAGCATGGACAGGTAAAAAATGCTGCTCACCAGCAGGGGCCCGGCCTCGGAAAGCAGACGCCGCAACAGCACCCAGTCCAGGGCGGCGTTCCAGGCTTGCGCCAGCGATGCGCGTGCATGCCACAGCAGCCAGAGCGTGACCATCCAGGTGGTGGTCACGACCAGGCTTGCCAGGTGCACGAAATTTCGCTGCGGATCCCACCACAGGACAGGCAACAGCATCAGCAGTGTGATTTTTGGCAGCACTTGCGCCAGGCTGAATACCCAGGCGCGCTCCTGCATGCGAAAGAGTTGCGCGATCAGGCGATTGACCTGGGCGCTCAGCATGCCTGCAGCGAACAGGATGGCCAGGGCGGGTTGCGCAACGTCAAATAACAATTGCGCTACCGGCGCGGCAAACAGCAGTATCACGGCCAGTGCCACGGGCGCCAGCAGCACGGCCGGCAACAGGCACGCCTTCAGCAAGCCGCTACGCGCGGTGCTGTAATGGTATTCATGCAGAAAGGCCTTATCCAGCCCCAGCGACAGCAGCAAACTGGCCACCGTGCACGCGGTCATGAAGAAATCCAGCTTGCCGATGTCGGCAGGCGGAAACAGCCAGGCCACGGCAGGCACGGTGGCAAGGCTGCCCAGCAGCGACAAGATGGGGCCGGCTGAAAAACCCGCGAGACGGGTCAGGCGCATCAGCCAGGCAGGCAGGACATCTCAGCCATGCCTGTCGTTGGAGAAACGATATGGCACCGTGTCCGAATCGGCTGGCACGCGCCAGTGATCCGGCGCATCATAGCGATATGCATGGTCCACCGCATTGACGAGGATGGCTGGCGTACTGCAGTAATTCTGCACGCCATGCCAGACGCGCGGCGGCACGACGAGCAGGCCGGGACGCTTGGTGCCCAGCTTGAATTCGTTGAGCATGCCAAAGGTGGGCGAATCTGCGCGCGCGTCGTACAGCACCACGCGCATCTGGCCCGCCGCCACGAACAGGCGGTCCGTCGTGATGGCATGCGCATGCCAGGCGCTCAGCCCGCCCGGCTCCAGGGTCGAGGCGAATATCTGGCCTATCTGCGCCGCATCGGGCACCCATTCCGTACGGAAAATTTCAGTCAGGCTACCGTACGCCGTCAAGACAGGCTTGATTTCCTGAAAAATCACGCCATCGATCAAGGAAGGCGTCGTCGGCTTCCATTCCTTGGTAATGCTTTCGCCATCCTGCTTCGCGTCAGCCAACAACCAGTTATCTTTCTCAGCCACCAAATTATCCCCAGAAATTTTATAAAAATACTCTTATGTATTGCAACCGTATTATCTATCGCCGCGGCAGGTCCTTCAATCCCCGGCGGCGGCGCAATTCACGTAGAAAAGTACCTCTACGCCAATACCTGAGCCAATAGATGGGTTGTGGCGGCCATAGAGCCAATAAATAAAAGATTCGCCGCAGCAAAGCTTTCATGGCAATGACTGCACACCGGACCGGAGAAATGTAGCGTTCCTGACTCAGCTTGCCACATAGTGTTGCGACCGCTTGCAAAATATTCACGGGATTTTGCATATACTCCCACCAGAACGCATGTTCGCTATTCTGCCGCTCAAGGTACGCATTGCTGCGCCTGCCAGACTGGATCAGAATGGCGCCGATACGGGGCTGGCCCAGCATCAATCGTCCTGCACGATAGGCCCGGTGCAACCAGGCCTGCGACGGCCAGCACCGCAGCTCCCACGAAGGTTGCCATGGACCAATTTGCAGGGCCAGTTCACGCCGCATGACCCACAAGGTAGCCGGCACATTCATCCACGGACGATAAGGACACAGTTCATCAGTTAGTGCCCCGTCAATGTGATGTTCCGACAGGCCAATGCCCAGTCCCTGGTCAAAGACCAAATCGGCTCCGGCGCGCTCGAGGACATCGATATTGCTTTGCAAATGATCAGGCAACCACAGGTCATCGTGGTTCAGGAATGCCAGATAGGTGCCACGCGCCAGGCTGACACCGAGATTGTTGGGTCCCGTCTGCTCGCCGTAATTGGTGTCCAGGTTCACAAAGCGGATACGCGCATCGCCGAACGCGGCAATCACCTCGGCAGTGTCGTCGGTGCAGCAATCGCCGACGATAATCAGTTCCCAATCCTGCACGGTGCTGGCGAGTGCCGATTGAATCGCATACCCGAGGATATTGCTCCGGTTATACGTGGCCATGACAATGGAAACGAGCGGGTGTTTCTCTGACTGCATGGCAAGCCTTTCACATCACAGACAAAAAATGCCGCCCAAATACATTGAGCGGCATTTCGCAATGGACGAATGCAGTATGTTGCTGGCGCTCGCCAGCAAGCATCTGTCCTTAGACGTTGAACAGGAAGTTCAGCACGTCGCCATCCTTGACGATGTATTCCTTGCCTTCGGCGCGCATCTTGCCCGCTTCCTTGGCGCCCGCTTCGCCCTTGTAGGCGATGAAGTCGTCATAGGCGATGGTTTGCGCGCGGATGAAGCCGCGTTCGAAGTCGGTGTGGATCACGCCGGCCGCTTGCGGTGCCGTGTCGCCCACATGGATGGTCCAGGCGCGCACTTCCTTCACGCCAGCCGTGAAGTAGGTTTGCAGGCCCAGCAGCTTGTACGCGCCGCGGATCAGACGGTCCAGGCCTGGCTCTTCCATGCCCATGTCGGCCAGGAAAGCGCCCTTGTCGGCATCGTCCAGGTCGGCGATTTCCGCTTCCAGCGCGGCGCAGATGGCGACGATAGGCGCGTTTTGCGATTGCGCATAGGCCGTCAGCTGGTCCAGCAACGGGTTATTCGTGAAGCCCGTGTCGGACACGTTGGCCACGAACATGGCCGGCTTGGCCGTGATCAGGCACAGCGGCTTGATCAGTTCCATTTCGTCGGCGTCCAGGCCCATGGCACGCACGGGCTTGGCATCGTTCAGGTAAGGCATCATGCGTTCCATGATGGCCAGCAGCTTGGCCGCGTCCTTGTCGCCCGAACGGGCTTTCTTGTTTTCGCGGTGGATGGCTTTTTCCACGGTGCCCATGTCGGCCAGCGCCAGTTCAGTCTGGATGACTTCGATATCGTCGAGCGGATTGATCTTGCCGGCCACGTGGATGACGTTGTCATCTTCGAAGCAGCGCACGACGTTGACGATGGCGTCCGTTTCGCGGATGTGCGACAGGAACTGGTTACCCAGGCCCTCGCCCTTCGATGCACCGGCCACCAGGCCGGCGATGTCGACGAATTCCACGATGGCGTTGACCATGCGTTCCGGCTTGACGATGGCGGCCAGCGCATCCATGCGCGGATCCGGCACTTCGACGACGCCGACGTTCGGCTCGATGGTGCAGAACGGATAGTTTTCAGCCGGGATGCCGGCTTTCGTCAGTGCATTGAACAGGGTGGACTTGCCGACGTTCGGCAAGCCGACGATACCGCATTGGAGACTCATGGAAAACCTTTAAATAATCAATATTGCCGGCAAGCGGCTGGTGCAAAACGGCCGTTGCGGGCGTTTTCTGGATAATCTTGCTGTATTAATGCTTGTAAGGGTCAATTGTACCTCTATGCACCCTACTCTTCAAAAAAACCGCCCTCTGTGCCGCTAACTGTCGCCATCCCCGTCGTCCGGCTGCGACGCATCGAATTCCAGGATGTCGCCGGGCTGGCATTCGAGCATCTCGCAGATTTTCGACAGGGTATCGAAACGCACGCCGCGCACCTTGCCCGACTTTAAGAGGGACAAATTCTGTTCCGTGATGCCGATGAAGGCCGCCAGTTCCTTCGATTTCACTTTTTTCCTGGCCAGTACCAGGTCGAGGCGCACGACGATGCCCATCAGATAAACCCGCTGTTTTCATCGGCCAGGCGCTGGCCTTCGTGGAGGATTTGCGCCAGCGCAAGGAAAACCGTGCACAGCAGCAAGGTCCACAAGTCGCCGCCCGTGATGTCGATGACCAGGCGCAACTGGCTCGTCCCCTCGTCCAGCAAGCCAAACAGCATGCCGCGCACGGTCGGCTCCAGCAACGTCAACACTGTTCCCAGCAGCAAGCCACCGGCAAAACGGCGAAAGCGCTGCGCCACCTGCGGCGTAAAAAACACGCCCTGCTCGAACTGGCGCAAGACCACGGCCAGCTGGCGCACGGCGTCGCCCAGCACCAGCAAGGCTGGCAAGGCCAGCGCCAGGCCCAGACCCCGCTGCCACAAGGGCATGGCCGCCAGGCGCTCGAATGGCTGGCTCTGCAATTGCAGCAACAATTCATACATGCCCGCATCGCCCAGGCTGCCGTGCGCAGCCGGCGCGGGCGCCAGCCAGCCCAGCACCGTCAGCAGCAGGTACAGCACAAAGAACGCGGAGACGCCGTAGCGCACGCGCCGGCTCAGCGCCGCCGGTCCCTCTGGATTTTTTTTCATATTTAAAAGTATACGAAAGCGTCAAGTGTCGTTAGAATAAATTATCGTAAAACAATAATTAAATCATGTTTTGCGACCATTTTAACATGTTCGCTCACCCCTATCGACTGGAGACACCATGAAAACCCTGCTTGCCTCACTCGTTTGCAGCACCGCCTTTTTGCTCAGCGGCGCCGCCCGCGCCCATGACTTGCATGCCATGCTGCAGCAGGCGCTGGCCGACAAGAGCGTGCCGGCCATGGCCATTCTCGTCATCCGTGACGGCAAGATCGAGGCGCAAACGCAAGCGGGCGTGCGGGCCAATGACGGCCAGGACGCCGTGCGCGCCGATGACGTGTGGAATATCGGCTCCAACGGCAAGGCCATGACGGTGACCCTGATCGCGCGGCTGGTGGAACGGGGCGTGCTGTCGTGGGATGCGCCGTTGTCAGCCATGCTGCCCGCGCTGGCCGGCGGCATGCGCGCCGAGTACCGCGATGTCAACCTGATGGATCTGCTGTCGCACCGCGCCGGCCTGCCGCCCAATCCCGATGAGGCATGGATCAATTCCACCTATACGGACACGCGGCCATTGCCGCTGCTGCGCCTGGAATACGCGCAGCGGGCGCTGGCCGATGCGCCGGTGGCCGCGCCGCGCGGCGAATCGCACTACTCGAACAGCGGCGCCATGATCGCCGCCGCCATCGCCGAGCGGGTCACGGGCAAGACATATGAGGAACTGATGCAGGCGGAGGTGTTCGGCCCGCTGGGCATGCAGGCCGCCTTCGGCCCCACCGTGCGGGGACAAAACCTGGGCCACAAGGAAAACAAGCCGATCGCCGGCTTGATGGCCAGCAATCCGCTGATGATGGCGCCCGATGGGGAAATTCACCTGAGCATGCAAGGCTGGGCCAAGTTTGCGCTCGATCAACTGCATGGCGAGCAAGGCAAGGGGAAACTGCTGAAACAGGAAACGTATGTGTTGCTGCACACGGCGCAGGGCGACACAAATGCGGCATTGGGCTGGGGCGTGATGCACTTTCCGCCCCAGGCCCCGCAGCGCGTGCTCACGCACCTGGGTTCGAACGGCTACTGGCACGCGCTGATCGCGCTGGCGCCCGGCAGCGGCGATGGCTTGCTGATCGCCGCCAACGCGGGCGAAGGCAGCAGCGCTCAGGCCAGCCAGCAGCAGATGGCGAAAACCATCATGGCCGGCTTCGGCAAAGCGGGGAAATGACTATGCCGTGTGCAACTTCATCGTGGCGGCCTCGAACTTGCCCTCGACGATCTGCGGCATCACCTGCAAGGATTTCTCGATCGCCTGCTCGATCAGCTCCTGGTCTTCGCGGCGCGGGCGGTGCAGCACGAAATCGGCCACCTGCTGCTGCAGGCTCAAGGTGCGCGGATGACCGATGCCCAGGCGCAAGCGCCAGTAATCCTGCGTGCCCAGCGCGGCCGTGATGTCCTTCAATCCATTATGGCCGCCGGCCGAGCCGCCCTTCTTCAGGCGCGCGATGCCAGGCATCAGATCGAGTTCGTCGTGCACGACGAGCACTTCATCTGCGGCAATCTTGAAGAAGCGCGCCAGCGCGCCCACGGACTGGCCCGAGCGGTTCATGAAAGTCAGCGGTTCGAGCAGCCAGACTTCATTGCCGCCGATGGAAGTCTTGGCCAGCATGGCGTTGTAGCGCGAATCGCGCTGCAAGCGCGTGCCGGGCAAGCTGTTGGCGAGGTTGTCCACCAGCCAGAAGCCGGCATTGTGGCGGGTTTGTTCGTATTCGGGTCCCGGGTTGCCGAGGCCGACGATCAGGCGTATGGGCATGGCTGTGTCTGCAGTGTAAAAACGTATTATCGGTGAAAACAGGCAGAAAAAAACCCGTCCGGAGCGAACCGGACGGGTTTTTCCTTGCGACTACCGCATTGCTGCGGCGGCAAAATTACTTCTTGTCAGCAACAACTTCAGCAGCAGCGGCTTCAGCAGCAACGTGGCCAGCCGGTACCGAAGCGGTAGCGATGGTCAGGTTGGCGCCGTGGGTGACAGCGGTCACGCCAGCTGGCAGGACCAGGTCGCCAACGTGCAGCGAGTGACCGACGTCGATGTTCGACAGGTCAACGTTGATGAATTCTGGCAGTTGGCCTGGCAGGCACGAAACTTCGATTTCGTTGGCTACGTGGCTGATGGTCGCGCCGTGCAGTTTGACTGCTGGGGAAACGTCAGCGTTGACGAAGTGCAACGCCACTTTCACGTGGATAGCTTGCTTCGAGTCAACGCGCTGGAAGTCAGCGTGCAGAACCAGTTGTTTGTATGCGTGGACTTGGAAGTCGCGCAACAGAACTTGCTGGGAAACGCCGTCGATTTCCAGGTCCAGGATCGACGAGTGGAACACTTCTTTTTTCAACGCGTGGTACAGGGCGTTGTGATCCAGCGAGATCAGCACCGGGGCTTCAGCGCCACCGTAGACGATACCAGGGGTTTGGCCGGAAATGCGCAGGCGGCGGCTCGCTCCGGAACCTTGCAATTCGCGTTTAAATGCGATAACTTTCATGTGAAACTCCAAGAAGAACAAGGCTTGCGCCTTGTGTTATGAAGACTCCCGCGACCAGGAATCCTCGAAAATGGGGTGCAAAACACCCCGAAAATGAAAACACTGCGGCGCAACAGGCAAAAAGCCGGTCGCGCCGCAGGCATTACGTCTGTTGCTGCTCTTGTCGAATTAATCGATAAAGAGGGAAATAACCGAATCACCCTTGATGATGCGCTTGAACGTCTCGGCCAGCAGCGGCGCGCACGTCAATTGACGGATCTTGCCGCAGGCCAGGGCCGCTTCGGACAGGGGGATCGTATCGGTCACGACCAGCTCATCGAGTGGCGACGCCGAAATACGGTCAATCGCCGGGCCCGACAGCACCGCGTGCGTGCAATACGCCACGACTTTTTTCGCGCCGCGCTCTTTGAGCACTTCGGCAGCCTTGGTCAGGGTGCCTGCCGTGTCGACCATGTCATCCATGATCACGCAGTTGCGGCCTTCGACTTCGCCGATGATGTTCATCACTTCGGACACGTTCGCTTTTGGACGACGCTTGTCGATGATGGCCAGGTCGCAGCCCAGGCGTTTTGCCAGGGCGCGCGCACGTACCACACCGCCGACGTCCGGCGACACCACCAGCAGATCCTGGTAGTTTTTCTTTTGCAGGTCGCCCAGCAAAATTGGCGAAGCGTAAATATTGTCGACTGGGATATCGAAGAAACCTTGAATCTGGTCAGCGTGCAAGTCCATGATCAGGACGCGCTCGACACCGGCTTCTTCCAGCATGTTCGCCACCACCTTGGCCGAAATCGCCACACGCGCGGAGCGTGGACGACGGTCTTGGCGGGCGTAGCCGAAGTAAGGAATTGCGGCGGTGATGCGGCCAGCGGAAGCACGTTTCAAGGCATCAACCATCAGCATGATTTCCATCAGGCTGTCGTTGGTTGGAGCACAGGTGGATTGCAAAACAAAAACATCCTTGCCGCGCACGTTTTCGTTAATCTCGACCATTACTTCGCCGTCGGAGAATTTCGAAACGTTTGCTTTACCGAGAGGGATGCCGAGGTTTTTTGCGACCCCCTCTGCCAACGCTGGATTCGCGTTGCCGGTAAAAACCATCAGGTTTTCGTAAGCCATGGGAGTCCCAAGAGGTGATATAGAAGTCTTGAAAAGCACTAACCGGGCATAGGCCCGGTCAGTCATTGTTTAGAATATGCCGCGTGGCAACATATCTGCTTTTTCCCGTACTGGACGCCAACTTCGCATCGACAGACTACGGTGAAATGGTGGCAGGGGAAGAAGGATTCGAACCTTCGCATGCTGGAATCAAAATCCAGTGCCTTAACCAGCTTGGCGATTCCCCTACGTTACTGACTGCTTGCCGTCATGTTGGCCAGTATTATACCGACTATTTGACGCTAAGCAAAATCTTTTTTTGCTCTCTACAACATGGTGAGCATCGGGTGGCGGCTCAGCGCTTTTGCCTTCCAGGCGATCCAGACTGGTGGCACATTGCTGAGCACCGCATCCGCTTCTTCCTGACTGCCAAACGCACTGAATACACAAGCACCGGAGCCAGTCATCCTGGCCTCACCGTAAGCACCCAGCCATTCTACCGCATCTGCTACCGGCTTGAAAAGACTGCATGCCACTTGCTGTAAATCATTCTTGCCAAACCCGCCCGCATCGTTGCCTTCTGCGAGGTGCCTGGAAAAGTCCGCTATTGTGACGGGTTCGGTATTTCTCGTCAAGCCTTCCGCGCAAAAAATTGCGGCGGTCGGCACTTGCACGCCCGGCTCGATCACCACGTACCAGCATTCGGGCGTGGCGACGGGCTGCAAGGCCTCGCCCACGCCTTCGGCAAAGGCGTTTTCGCCAAAGATGAAAAACGGGATATCGGCGCCCAGCGGCAAGCCCAGCGCCATCAATTCCTCGCGGCTCAAGCCCGCCTGCCACAGGCGGTTCAATGCCATCAGAGCCGTGGCCGCATCGGATGAACCGCCGCCGAGTCCGCCACCCATGGGCAGCACCTTGTCGATGGCGATATCGACGCCGCGCGGCAAGGCGCCCGTGCGGCGCATCACTTCCGCCTGCAGCAGCTTGGCGGCGCGGATGATCAAATCCTGTTCTTCCGGCACGCCGGCCAGTGCCGTCACACGGCGGATCAGCGCGTCGTCGCGCAGCGCGAAGTGCAAGGTGTCGCCATGATCGAGCAACTGGAACACCGTCTGCAGCAGATGGTAGCCATCGGCGCGGCGGCCGTTGACGTGCAAAAAGAGGTTCAGCTTGGCGGGAGCCGGGCAGTTATTCAGGGTAGTCAACGTCATTGTGCTTGAGCGGATGGGGCGGGATCGAGCACGATGCGCAGCGAGACGGCATCGGCCTGCGCGCTGGCATTGCGTTCGGCATCGATACGCCGCGGTTGGGGCAAGGCGCCCGGTGTATTGTCGGCCGCATTTTGCCCTATTTCTTGCCACGACACATAGCGCAAGCGCCAGCCGTCTTTCGTGGTGACGCTGTCGTTCGCCGGCGAAGCGACGAAACGCTTGCCATCGGCGCCCACGGCATAGCCTTGCAGCCAGTCGCGCAAGCCCGACACGGGCAAGGACCAGCCCAGCATCTGCGCGCTCAGGGTATCGACATCGGGCGCGCTGCGCGGCGCCTTGCCGCTCTGCGTCAATACGGCTTGCTGCGGCGTGACGGCAATCGTCGCCAGCGTACTGCCGACAGGCGAATACAGGGTCACGTCCGTGCGCTGCGCCGTCTGTTGCCAGTTGAAATTGACGGTGGCCGATTCAGGCTTGTCATCCTTCTGGTACACGACGTTCAGGCGGCCCGTCAGTTCCACCTGTTCGCGGTAAGGCGCGACAGCATTACCGGACGGCGCGGCGCCGGACGAAAAGGGGGAAGTCAGGGTCGAGCAGGCCGAGAGGGACAGGCACAGAACAGTCAGGGGCAAGAAATGTTTGAACATGGGCAAAAGGAAAAACCAGCGCCATGGCGCTGGTTTTTTATAGTTGAGTTAATCGATTCAATCACAGACTGACATTCAAGCGCGCCAGCGTACTTTTCAGCGCATCGTTTTTCGGGTC
The DNA here is from genome assembly GCF_030587275.1 of Janthinobacterium sp. SUN128. NCBI lineage: Bacteria > Pseudomonadati > Pseudomonadota > Betaproteobacteria > Burkholderiales > Oxalobacteraceae > Janthinobacterium > Janthinobacterium sp. SUN128. The sequence goes on from NZ_JAPWHY010000003.1 coordinate 235,213, forward strand.
CTTGCCCTGCGCCTCGCGCCACAGCTTTTGCGCTTCGGCCTTGTCGCCCTTCTGCCACAGCACTTCGCCCAGGTGGACGGCGATTTCCGGATCGCTGCGCACGGCATAGGCGCGGCGCAGCGCATTTTCCGCGGCGGCCAGGTTGCCCATGCGGAACTGCACCCAGCCCATGCTGTCCATGATGAACGGGTCGCCCGGCGCCATCTGCAAGGCTTTTTCGATCAGCGCATGGGCTTCCTCAAGGCGGATGCCCCGTTCGGCCAGCGAGTAGCCGAGGGCGTTATACGCATGCTGATTGTCGGGCGCCAGCGCCATCACGCGGCGCAGGCTCGCTTCCATCAGCTCGAGTTTATCCAGGCGCTCGGCCAGCAGCGCGTAGTCGTACAGCAGTTCCGGATTGTCGGGGAAGCGCAGCAAGGCGTTTTCCAGCACCGTGTAGGCGCTTTGCACATAGCCGGCATCGCGCAGGAATTGCGCGTCGACCAGCAGCACCTGCGCCTGGCTTGCCGGATCGTCCGTTTCGATTTCCGTCAGCGCCTTGCGCGCCGCATCGAGATTGCCGCCGCGGGCGATCAGCTGGGCGCGGCGCAAGCGCGCCTCGACATAGCCGGCGGAAGCGCTGTTGTCGACCTTGTCCAGCCAGGCGATGGCGCCGGCCGTGTCTCCGCGCGTCTCGGCGATCTGCGACAGTATCATCAGGGCCTTGAACGGATCGCGCGCGTCGCCAGGATTTTTATCCAGCACGGCCAGGAAGCGCTTGAAGTACTGCTCCGCGCCCTTGGTGTCTTCCAGCTGCAGCGCCACGATGCCCAGCGCATACAGGCCCCCCACGTTATCGGGCTGGCTTTTCAGCAGCAGCAGGAACTGGTCGCGCGCCGGCTCCAGCTGTTTTTGCTCGACCAGCAGGCGCGCATACGCGCCGCGCACTTCGACGGCATCGGGATTCTTTTGCAGGAAAGTGGCCAGCACCTTGCCTGCCGCCTCGGGCTCGCCCGTCACCTGCGCCAGGGTCAGCGCGGCCAGCTCGGAGTTCGGCTTGATGGCCAGCGCCTTGTTCGCTTCGCCGATGGCGCGCTCGCGCTCGCCGAGCGACAGCGCGCCCTGCGCCAGCACCAGGTGTGCTTCGAACATGTCCAGGTAGGGCTGCACCAGGCGCGTCACCATCGCGTAGGCATACAGCTTGTCATTCGCCCGCGACAGGATCTGCTGCATCTGGAACAGGGCCACGCCGCGGGCGCCCTGCGGCGCATTGGCCAGGCGCTCGGCAAAAATCGGTTCCGCTTCTTCGATCTTGTCCGTCAATACGACGAAGCCGAGGAAGAACTGGGTCGCCTCATCGGATTCGGGCGCCAGGTCGCGCCACAGGCGGATGGCCGCCAGCGCCTCGCTGCCCTGCTTGGCGGCCAGCGCCATTTCGGAAGCGCGGCGCGCCAGGCGCGGGTCGCGCGTCTGCTGCGCCGCCACCATCATCGTCACGTACGGCCCTTGCCACTGGCCGCTCTTGAATTCCATTTCCGCCTTGGTCAGCTTGTACAGCAAATCGCTGCTCAACTCGACCTTGGGCAGCTTCTCGCCCTTGGCGTCGTCGCCGGACTCGGTACCGGGCGCTTGCGGCGCAGCGGCCGCAGCGGGACTGGCCGCCCCATCGACAGGGGCAACAGGCGTCTGTGCCATGGCATGCGTGGCCATCAGGGCGGACAAGGTTACAATGGCGAAAGCGTTTTTCAAAGGCTGATCCTGGCTGAACGGCAAAGTTTGATTCTACGCCCAACGCGGCTATCGCGTACTTCACGTATGTAACGAAATATATACGTCGTGGCGGCGTAGCGCGCCCGGGCCCGCCATCCGCCGGCAACCCGCCTGTTTTTTTACCCGGTTTTCCACCATTCGAGCCCTATGCCAGAATTGCCAGAAGTCGAAGTCACACGGCGCGGTGTCGCGCCCCATCTCGAAGGCCGCGCCGTGCGCTCCGTCGTGCTGCGCCGCGACGGCCTGCGCTGGCCCTTCCCCCCCGCCCTGGGCGAACAACTGTCGGGGCAAACCATCGGCCTGACGGGGCGGCGCGGCAAATACCTGCTGATCCACTTCCGCCACGGCACGCTGATCATCCACCTGGGCATGTCGGGCCATCTGCGCGTACTGCCGACGGGGACGGAGGCACAAAAGCACGACCATTTCGACCTCGTCGTGGAAGACGCGGAAGGCGGCAGCCAGGTGCTGCGCATGACGGACCCGCGCCGCTTTGGCGCCGTGCTGTGGCACGACGAGGCCGACGGCCCGCTCGATGGCCACGCGCTGCTGCGCGGCCTGGGCACGGAACCGCTGGAAGGCGGCTTCACGGGCCAGCTGCTGTTCGAGAAAACGCGCAACAAGGGCACCAATATCAAGCAGGTGCTGATGGCGGGCGACATCGTCGTCGGCGTGGGCAATATCTATTGTTCCGAAAGCCTGTTCCGCGCGGGGATCAATCCGAAGACGCCAGCCCGGCGCATCGGCCTGGCCCGCTATGAGAAACTGGCGCAATCGATCCGCGACGTGCTGGCAGAAGCCATCGTGCAGGGCGGCAGCACCCTGCGCGATTTCATCGGCGTGAACGGCCAGTCCGGCTACTTCCAGCAGACGTATTTCACGTACAACCGCGCGGGCAAGCCATGCCGTGTATGCGGCGCGCCGATCCGCCAGATCGTCCAGGGACAGCGTTCCACGTTTTACTGCGTGAATTGTCAAAAGTAAACACACTCACACACTCACGGAGGGAGCCAGATGGTCAGGGACCTGGAACAATACAGCGCATGGCGGCAGGACGTACAGGCCGCCTTGCAGGCATACCGGCAAGCCGCCAGCGCGGCGGGCCTGGTTGACGGCGCCTCCGCGCTGCGCCTGGCCCGCTGTGTCTCCCGCCTGGCCGATGACCGTTTATCGGTCGCCTTCGTGGCGGAATTCTCGCGCGGCAAATCCGAGCTGATCAACGCCATCTTCTTTGCCGGCTACGGCCAGCGCATCCTGCCCTCGGGCGCGGGCCGCACCACCATGTGCCCCACCGAGCTGCTGTACGACGCGGCCTGGCCGCCGTCCATCCGGCTGCTGCCCATCGAGACGCGCGCACAGAACCTGTCGACCAGCGACTACCGCGACCTGCCCGCCGCCTGGACCGTCCTGCCCCTGAACATCGAGGCGGGCGGCGACATGCAGGAAGCCATCCGCCAGGTCAGCCTGACGAAAAAAGTCGGCATCGAGGAGGCGGCACGCTACGGCCTGTACGACGCCGACGATGCGGACGCCCCCGCCATGCTGGACGAGGACGGCCAGGTGGAAATCTCCATGTGGCGCCACGCCATCATCAACTTCCCCCATCCGCTGCTGAAGCAGGGCCTGGTGATCCTCGACACGCCTGGCCTGAACGCCATCGGCACGGAACCGGAACTGACCCTGAACCTGATCCCGAATGCGCACGCGGTGCTGTTCATCCTGGCGGCCGACACGGGCGTCACGCGCAGCGACATCGAGGTATGGCGCAACCATATCGGTGCCGGCGCGGGGCGCCTGGTGGTGCTCAACAAGATCGACAGCATGTGGGATGAGTTGCGCGGCGATGCCGAGGTGGCGCAAGCCATCGAACGCCAGCAGGCCAGCGTGGCGCACCTGCTGATGCTGGATGCTGGCCAGGTGTTTCCCGTCTCGGCGCAAAAGGCCCTGGTGGGCAAGATCAACCAGGACGCGGCGCTGCTGGAAAAGAGCCGCTTGCAGGCGCTGGAGACGGCCCTGTTCGAGGAGCTGATCCCCGCGCGCAAGGAGATCATCCGGCGCCAGCTGGCGTTCGACCTGGACGCCATCGAAGCGGCGCAGCAGGTGCAGGCGGCGGCGCGCGCGCGCGGCATCGCCGAGCAGTTGCACGAGCTTCACAGCCTGCGCGGCAAGAACCAGAGCGTGATCGCGCACATGATGCGGCGCATCGATATCGAGAAGAAGGAATTCGACAGCAGCCTGTTCAAGCTGCAAGCGACGCGCGCCGTGTTTACCCGCCTGTCGACGGAGCTGTACACGAGCCTGGGCATGGACATCGTGCGCGACGATATCGACGGCGTGCGCACGGCCATGCAGCGCAGCCGCTTTTTCACGGGCTTGCGCGAAGCCGTGCGCCAGTATTTCGAGCGCATCGGCCAGAACCTCGACCGCTCGGAAGGCAAGACGGCCGAGATCACGGAAATGATGAACGTGATGTACCGCAAATTCGCCACCGAACATGGCCTGGCGCTGGCCTTGCCGATGCCGTTTTCGCTGGCCCGCTACCGCCAGGAGATCGCCGACATCGAAGCCGTCTACCATAAGCAGTTCGGCACGGCGACCCTGCTCACTACCAGCCGGGTCGTGCTGATGGAAAAATTCTTCGACACCATCGCCTCGCGCGTGCGCCGCAGTTTCACCAACGCCAACGACGATGCCAGCGCCTGGCTGAAAGTCATCATGGCGCCGCTCGAAGCGCAGATCGTCGAATACAAGGAACAGCTGAAACTGCGCTTTGCCTCGATCCAGCGCATCCACGACGCCACGGGCAGCCTGGAACAGAAAATCGCCGGCTTTGAAGCCAGCCTGGCGGCGCTCGAACGCGACAAGGCCCAGCTGGCGCAATTGCTCGCTACCTTGCGCGCCGCCAGCGCAAGCTGAGCGCAACATCAGCAACATCAAACAACAGAACACTGGAACCCTGCATGAAACGTCTGCTGCATCCGCTCTCGCCCGCCACGGGCGCGGCACCTTTAGAAGACTATATCGACCCTAGTTTTTCCGCCACCGTCATCGCCTGGCAAAAGCAGCATGGCCGCCATGCGCTGCCATGGCAAAACACGCGCGACGCCTATTTAATCTGGCTGTCCGAAATCATGCTGCAGCAAACGCAGGTCACCGCCGTACTCGGCTACTACGCGCGCTTTCTCGAACGCTTCCCTACCCTGCGCGATCTGGCGGCAGCCCCCGTGGAAGACGTGATGGCGCAGTGGAGCGGCCTCGGTTACTACACGCGGGCGCGCAACCTGCACAAGTGCGCGCAGCGCGTGGTGGCCGAATACGACGGCGTGTTCCCCACCGATCCGGCCCTGCTAGCCGACCTGCCCGGCATCGGTCGCTCGACGGCCGCCGCCATCTCCGCGTTTTCCAGCGGCACGCGCGCAGCCATCATGGACGGCAACGTCAAGCGCGTCTTTGCGCGCACGTTTGGCATCGACGCCTATCCCGGCGAAAAACGCGTCGAGGAAGCCATGTGGCGCCGCGCCGAAGCACTGCTGCCCGCAGCGGGAATAGATTCAGGCATCGAAGCCTACACACAGGGCCTGATGGACTTTGGCGCCACCCTGTGCACGCGCAGCAGTCCCGATTGCGGCCGCTGTCCGCTGCAGCCGCGCTGCGTGGCCTACGCCACCGGCCGCACCAAGGATCTGCCCGTGCGCAAACCGAAGAAAACCAGCCCGGAAAAACACGCCGTCATGCTGGTCATCATCGACGACGGCAAGGTGCTGCTGGAGCAGCGCCCGGGCTCGGGCATCTGGGGCGGCTTGCTATCCTTGCCCGAACTCGATGGCCACGTGCTGGCCGGCGAGGACTGTCCGCGCGACATCGACCAGGATGCGCTGGCGCGCGCCGTGGCGCCATTCGGCCAGATCGAAACGCAGGAACGGCTGCTGCCCATCGTGCATGTGTTTACCCACTACAAGCTGCACATCGTTCCCTGCCGCATCACCCTGGCGCGGCGCCTGGCGCTGGCCGGAGAGTCCACGCACGTCTGGTACGACGGCGCGAAAATCGCGGACGCGCCACTGCCCGCGCCCATCAAGAAACTGCTGCTGGACCTGTTCGGCGATGCGCGTTCGGCGCAGCGCAGCATGTTCTAGTGCGGCGTTTTTTACTGTTCGCACTGACGGCGCTGTGTCTGCACGGCGCCCACGCGGCTGACGAGCTGCCCGAGGTAAGAATTGGCGTACTGGCCTACAAGGGTGGCGACGCCGTACAGCAGGATTGGTCGTACGTGACGCGCCACCTGCAGGCCAGCATTCCCGGCATCCGTTTCATCCTGGCCGACTACGACCAGGCGGGCCTCACGCGCGCCGTGCAGTCGCAAGCCATCGCCTTTGCCATCACCAGCAGCGGCCATTACGTGGCGCTCGAACACAGCGATGGCGCCAGCCGCATCGCCACCCTGGAATCGCCGTGGACGGATTCTCCGCGCCAGGCCATCGGTTCGGCCATCGTCGTGCGCAGCGCCTCGCCGCTGCATGACCTGGCCGACCTGGCGGGCAAGAACGTGATGGCCGTGGCGCCCGATGCGTTTGGCGGTTACCAGATCGCCGCGCGCGAATTGCGCGAAGCGGGCATCGATCCCACGCATGATTTTGCCAGCCTGCGCTACAGCGGTTTCCCCTCGCAGCAGATCATCGACGCCGTGCGGTCAGGGCACATGGATGCGGGCATCGTGCGCACCTGTTTGCTGGAACAGATGGTGGCGCGCGGCGAAGTGCGGACCGATGAACTGCGCGTGATCACCACGCGTCCGATTCCCGGGTTTCGCTGCGCCAGCTCGTCGCGGCTGTATCCGGACTGGCCCTTCGTGGCCCTGCGCCAGACGCCGCCCGCGCTGGCAAAAAAAGTGGCGCAGGCCCTGCTGGCCATGCCGCGCACAGATGAAGGCTACAGCTGGACGGTGCCCAGCGATTACCAGATCGTCGATGAGCTGTTCCGCGACTTGCGCATCGGCCCCTACGCTTACCTGGACAAGCTGACGTTCGAGACGGCGCTGCGCCGCTACTGGGGCTGGATGCTGCTGGTGCTGGCCTTGCTCGTCGCCTGGGCCGTGCACACGGTACGCGTGGAATACCTGGTCAGCCGGCGCACGGAGCAATTGCGCGCCGCCCAGCACCAGCAGCGCGCACTGGAAGAACAGGCGCGCCAGCGCCAGGCCACGCTCGACCACACGGCGCGCCTGGCGATCCTGGGCGAGATGGCCAGCGCCATCGCGCACGAATTGAACCAGCCGCTGGCGGCCATCGGCAATTTCGCGCGCGGCATGGCGCGCCGCATCACGGCGGGCCGGCTCGATGCGGCGCCCCTGCTCGACGGCGCGCAGGAAATCGCCACGCAAAGTGAACGCGCGGGCGCCATCATCCGCCACATCCGCGCGATGGCGCGAAAGCGTCCCGCGCACAGCACGGCCTTCGCCCTGGCCGACGCCGTCGAGCAAGCGGTATCGCTGTTCCGCGCGGCCCATCCGCAAGCGAGGATAGCCTGGCGCCACGAGACGGTCAGCGCCGCACCGCGCGTGCTGGCCGACCCGCAGCAGGTGCAGCAGGTGCTGCTCAATCTGTTCAAGAATGCGCTCGATGCGCAGGTAGAAAACGGCAATCCGCAGCACGCCATCGGCGTGCTGCTGCACCGCGAAAACGGCGCCTGCACGGTGGCCGTGCGCGACGCCGGCTGCGGCCTGCCGACGGCGCAGATGGCGCGCCTGTTCGAACCGTTTTTTACCACCAAGGCCGAAGGCCTGGGACTGGGCATGTCGCTCAGCAAAAGCATCATCGAATCGTTCGGCGGCAGCCTGTCGGCACATGCCAATGCCGATGCGCCGGGCTTGACGGTCTGGTTCCGCCTGCCCGAAGATACCGGCATGGACGCACACAAGGAAATACAAGAGGAAACACCATGAATGAAAGCGATGCGATCATCTTTGTCGTCGACGACGACGCCGCCATGCGCCGCTCGCTGGCCTATCTGTTCGATTCGGCCGGCTGGCAAGTGCAGACGTTTGAATCGGCACGCGATTTCCTGCAGCGCTACGATGGCCATGTGCCCGGCTGTCTGCTGCTCGACGTGCGCATGCCCCTGATGAGCGGACTGGAACTGCAACAGGAGTTGAATAATAAGACCGGGCACGCCATATCGCTGCCCGTGATTTTCCTCAGCGGCCACGGCGACCTGGCCATGGCCGTGCAGACGATGAAGGCGGGCGCCTGCGATTTTCTGGAAAAGCCATGCAAGGACCAGGTATTGCTGGACGCCGTCTCGCGTGCCGTGGCCCGCAGCGTGGAAGAAAGCCGCAGCGCCGCCAGCGCGAATACGGCGCAATCGGCGCTGGCCAGGCTCACCGCGCGCGAGCGTGAAGTGGCACTGCTGATGGCCGAAGGCAAAGCCTCGAAAGTCATCGCCCGCGAACTGGGCATCAGCGACAAGACGGTGCAGGTGCACCGCCATAACACGATGGAAAAACTGGGCCTGCATTCGGCAGCCGAGGTAGCCCGGCTGCTGATGGCAGGTGGCCAGATCTAGGCCCGCACGATGCGCGCCGGCAGTCCCTGCCGCACCGACGTGCCCGAGACAGGATCGACAAACACGTTCTTGTCGCCGCGGCTCGGGTCCGTCAGCCCCAGGTCGTTCAGGTTGATGCCCGCGCCGATGGCCGGCTCGTCTGGCTGGCGCAGCTTGCCGATGCGGTGCGCGCGCGCGCCATGCTCCTTGTGGCCGAAACCGTGTTCGATGGCGATCACGCCCCGCTGCACGCCATGGCGCAGCATCACCGTCGCCCTGGCCCTGCCGCCCGGCGTTTCCAGGTATATTTCATCGCCATTTTCCAGCTTCAAGCGCGCCGCGTCATCGGGATGCACGGCGACGGGGTTGTCCGGATGGATGCCGCGCAAGCGCCGCGCGCCTATGCTGTAGGAGTTCTGCAGCGCCGATTTAAAACTGATCAGCTCGAACGGCCATTCGCTGGCAGGATAGGTTTTGCGCACGGGCGTGCCGTCGGCAAACGCCGCCACTCTCCACGCGGGCGTGCCGGGGAAACGCTTGCCGCTCAAGCTGTTCTTGCTCACGCCCAATCCCTCGTTGTACAGCATCATCGGTTTCAGATAGCGGTGCGTGGACCAGTCCTGCGGATACGGCGTCTCGTCGATCACGGGTGCAGGCGCTGCCGGCGCCTTGGGATTCGTCGGCGGCGGCAAACGCAGGCCGAACATCTCGCCATAGCTCTGGTAGCGCCCTCCCCGCGCCAGCATGAAGGCCACCTTGCGCCACTCTTCCGGCTTCAGGGTGCGCTCCAGTTCAGGGCGGATGCGCGCCACGCCGGACAAATCGATATCGTCGTCGCTGGCCTCCGGCACGGATGTTTTGCCTTGCCAGGCGATGTTGGCGCCGCCGCGCAGATACCAGTCTTCCGCGCGCAGCAAGGGGAAGCGCTGGCCATCCATGTCCTGCAAGGCTTCCGGGCCGAAGCCGGGCAAGGCCATCGTCTTTGCCAGCGCGATGAAGAACGATTCCATGCAGATGGTCTGGCCGTCCGGCGTCTTTTGCACGCGCGGTTCGACCACGGGCCAGCGCGCCGTGCTCATTTTGACAGGCATGCCGCCCCAGGCGCCGGCCCAGCCCCAGCTTTCATACAGCAAGGTGTCGGGCAGCAGGTAGTCGGCAAAGGCCGAGCTTTCATTGATGAAGGGGTCGATGGCGACGATCAGGGGAATCTTCTTCGGATCGGCCAGTTCTTTGCCGATCTGCGCGCGCAAGCCCGTGATGCCGTAGACAGGATTACAGCTCCACAGGATCAGCGCCTTCAGGGTGTACGGGTAGCCGTTCATGGCGCTGGTGAGCCATTCTGTCGCCAGCGCGGGCGCGTTCGGATACCACGGCGCCTTGGCCGGATACGCCTTGCCCGCTTCTTTCTTCAGCTTGAATTCCGAGGTTTTTTCATATGGCACATTGCGCCCGATCGGCATGCCGGCCGCCTTGATCTCTCCGTCGAAACTCTCAAGGTTATAGCGCGGACCGGGTCCCGCATCCTTGAAGCTGCCGCCGTTGACGAGGGTGCCGCCCTTGCGGTTCAAATTGCCGATCAGGGTGTTGAGCATGACCAGCGCGTACGCGTTATAAAATCCGGCGCCCGACATCATGCCGCCGTGCGCATTGACGGCGGCGCGCTTGCCATGGCTGGTCAGTTCCTGCGCCAGGCCTTCGATGATGTCGCGCGCGATGCCGCAGGCGGCCGCATAGTCATCCATGCTGTGGCGCTGCGCTTCCTCGTTGAGCATCGTCATGGCCGTCTTCAAGTGCAGCGGCGCGCCGGCCACGTCCAGCGGGCCGTCGAAGAACAGGCGCGCCTCGCCCTTGGCGGCATTGTGCGGCACGATGGCTTGGGTGGCGGCGTCGATCACGCAGAAGGCGTCGCCATCCTTGTAGCGCTCGTCTTCCGCCAGTTCCACCGCGCCGATATCGGACGCGCGCAGGTAGCGGCCGTCGCGCGGATGGCCCTTCTCGTTGATGATCAAATGCGTGGCGTTGCACCAGGCGGCTTCGCCCGCCGCTTCCGCCACCTTCAGGTTCGGCTGCACGAGGAAGTTGCGGTCATAGCGTTCGTGCTCGATGATCCAGCGGATCATGGCCATGGCCAGCGCGCCATCGGTGCCCGGCTTGATCGGTACCCAGCGGCTGCGGTCGCCCGCGGCCAGGCTGTCCGCATTCGTCAGCACGGGGTCGACGACGACGTAGCTGAATTCGCGCTTGCCCGAGCGGGCTTTCGCGATCAGGGTGCCCTGGCGCTTGAACGGGTTGCCCGCATTGCCCGGTGCCGTGCCGACGAAAATGCAGAACTCCGTGTTTTCCAGGTCCACTTTCGCATGCGGCATTTTCTTCATGTCGCCGAACATGGCGCCCGAGCCGCTGCGGTAGGCGCCACCGCAATACGAACCGTGGTTGACCAGGTTCAAACTGCCGTACGACTGCTTGAAAAAACGCGTGCCGAACGCCAGGCGGCCATCGTCGGTGCTGCACATCAGGCCCACCTGGTTCACTTGCGGACCCAGCTCCGGCTGCGCCGGATCGATCGGCTTTTCCAGCTCGCGCAAGGCGCGCAGCCCCTGCACGTGGCCTTCGCCAAACAGGTCGCCGCCTTCCGTCACTTCCTTCACCAGCTGGTCGAAGGCGATCGGTTCCCACTGGCCGCCCCCGCGCGGTCCCACGCGCTTCATGGGCGCCAGCACGCGGAACGGCGACTCCATCTGTTCCAGCACGCCATTGCCGCGGCCGCAAGCGGTCGAGCGCCCTTTCAAGCCCTGCTCCTGGAAGCGCGACAGCGACACGAAACTGTCGCGTACCGAGGTTTGATATGGCAGCGCCGGGTCGGCCGACAGGGGGCTGTAGGGATTGCCCGCCACGCGCAGCACCTTGCCGCTTTTCTTGTCGAGGCGCACGCGCACGCCACAAAACGTGGTGCAGCCCATGCACATGGTGTAGCTCACCTGCTGGTCGGGATTGACCGTCAATTTCCCCGTCGCCGTGTCGACGGAAAACTCGGGTTGCAGGGAATTGCCATGCAGTTTCTGCACAGGTTTATCCTTGCCCAGCGCATGGTCGACCATGCGGCCGGCCGTGGTGGAAAAGCTGGCGGCAAATGCGGCCAGCCCGCCGCCGATGGCGCCGTAGCGCAGCAGCTTGCGGCGTTTTTCATTCTCGTCTTCAGGGACGTCGTTGTGTATGTGTTCGTTCATTGTTGACTCCTCAGTGCGTGGCCATGGCAGGACGGGTGCGTGCAGCGACAACGCGTCCGGCCCATGGCAAAAATTCCAGCATCAGCAACAGCAGCGCGATCCACAGGCCGGCCGTGCCGATAATCCCCATCAAGCCATCGTTCCCCATCGGCAAGTGGTAGTCGTACAGGCCCGCGCCCGTCTTCGGGATCGTCTGGCCGCCAATGAAAATCGTCCAGCGCATCATCCAGGCGCTATGCAGCGCGATCAGGCCATTGACCAGGCCACTGCTGGCCGGGCGCCAGATGGCCAGGGCCATCGGCACGATGGACGACAGCACGGCCCAGACGGCAGTGAACTGCCATTGCGGCATGCCGGCCACCTGGGTGAATGCCATGCTGTGGCTGGCGCTCACGCCGGACAGACTGACGAACAGCCAGCCCCCGCCCAGCGCCAGCACCAGCGCCAGCGACAGGGCCAACGCGCGGTTCAGCGCCACTTCCAGCACCTGATCGCGGCCCGGCAGGAAGCGGTTGAACAGCAGCGCCAGGCCCACCGCCCCAACAAAGGCCGTGGCGGCAAATTGCGCCGGCAGGAACGGCGTGAACCACAGGGGCCTGGCACGCACCACCATCACTTCCATGCCCGTGTACAGGCCCACGACAAAGGCGGCCAGCAAGGTGAAGGCGGCAGCGGTAATGATGGCCTTGCGCGATGCGGCGCCACCGCGCCCCAGCAGGCGATAGGCAAAGGCCAAACGGTCCTGGCCCTGTCCCCGCGTGGCGAAGTCCACGCGCAGCGCCAGCCACGCGTACAGCATCAAACAGCCCAGATACAGGGGAATGAAGAACGAGCCCCACGACATCCACGACTGCGGCTGGAAGTAAAGATAGAAGTGATAGAAGCGGCCCGGCCCGTGCAAGTCGGCCAGCAGCGCCACGGGCGCCGTCATGCCGCAGACGAGCGACGCCAGCAGCGCTATGCGCCCCAGGCGTTCATACGCCTTGCGGCCGAAGACGAAGTACGGCAAGGTCAGCATGAAGCTGCCATAACTGAGGCCGATGAGGAAAAAATACTGCACCGCCCACGGCAGCCATGCCGCTTCGCGCGTGACGTTGACAATTTCGGTGATGTGGCTGTCCATGGTTTATTTCCCGTGTTTGCTCGGTTGCCAAAGAGTCGCTTCGCCCTCGACGTGGCCGGCGAAGCGCGTATCCAGTCCCAGGTAGAACACGTGGGGCTGGGTGCCCTGCTCGGGTTTCAGCACCTTCACCTTGTTCTCGGTGAGCAGCTGGTGCACCAGGCTTTCCGGATCATTGAGGTCGCCGAAAATGCGCGCGCCGCCGACGCAGGTTTCCACGCAGGCCGGCAGCAAGCCTTCGTCGACCCGGTGCGCGCAGAACGTGCATTTGTCGGCCTTGCCCGTCTCGTGGTTGATGAAGCGCGCGTCGTACGGGCAGGCCTGCACGCAGTAGGCGCAGCCCACGCAGCGGTCGCCGTCGACGACGACGACACCATCCTTGCGCTGGAAGGTGGCGCCCACGGGACAGACGGGAATGCAGGGGGGATTGGCGCAATGGTTGCACAGGCGCGGCAGCATGTAGGTGCCGCAGCGGTTCTCTTCCTTGACTTCATAGGTCGAGACGACGGTGCGGAAGCTGTTTTCCGGCACGGCGTTTTCCATGATGCAGGAGACCGTGCAAGCCTGGCAGCCGATGCACTTCTGCACATCGACCACCATCGCCCAGCGCTGGCCGCCTTCGCCCTTGGTGGCCGCCTTGCTGGGCAGCGGCGCGATGGCCGCCCCGATGGTTACGGCTGGCAAGGCGCGCAAGAAACTGCGGCGCGATTCAATCATGGCACTCTCCTTGACTATGGGCGGCAAGCCCTTGTTGACTTGCTGCCATGATAGAAAAGAAGGCGCTGCGGGGGTATTGGGGTGATAGTGCGGGAGCCTAGATGATCATGCCGATTGACAGGACCGAAAATGCGGAGTAGGTCGGATTGGCGGGGCCGCCGAGGCGCGCAAGCGCGTAATCCGACAACCTTGTTGGCAGGGATGGTGGTGGTGTCGGGTTACGCCGTTCCGGCTAAGCCGACCTACAACTCATCCAGAGAATACAACCGGCGATGCTCGCGGATCGCGTAGCGGTCCGTCATGCCGGCGATGTAGTCGGCGATCTTGCGCGCCTGCTGCGTGACGTCGCCATCCTTGAGTTGATAGTCGGGCGGCAGCAGGGCCGGTTCGGCCATGAAGCTGTCGTACAGTTCGCGCACGATGCGGCTCGCTTTGACGCGCATGCGGTTGACCTGGTAGTGGCGGTACAGGTTCGCCCTTAAAAAGCGTTTCAGCTCCGTCGCATCACGGCGCATGGCATCCGAAAAACGGATCAGCGGGGGACTGGCGCGCACTTCGCTGATGTCGCGGGGAGCGGCGTCCGCAATCAGGGCATTCGACGTGACGATCAGATCGTCGGCCAGCGCCGTGATCAGACGGCGCAGGGTTTCATAGATGGCGCGCCGGCCCGACAGGCCGGGAAACGCCTGCTGCACCTCGCGCCACAGGCGGCCGAAGAATTCCACCTCTTCCAGCTGGTCGATGGTAATCAGGCCGGAACGCAGGCCATCGTCGATATCGTGGCTGTTGTAGGCGATTTCATCGGCCAGGTTGGTCAGCTGTGCTTCCAGGGTCGGTTGCGTGCGGTCGATGAAGCGCTGCGCCACGGGTCCCAGTTCGCGCGCATGCGCCAGCGAGCAGTGTTTCAATATGCCTTCGCGCGTCTCGAACATCAGGTTCAAACCGTCGAAGGCGCCGTAGTGCTCTTCCAGGGTGTCGACCACGCGCAGGCTTTGCAGGTTATGTTCGAAGCCGCCATGCTCCTGCATGCACTCATTGAGCACGTCCTGGCCCACATGGCCGAATGGCGTGTGGCCCAGGTCATGCGCGAGCGCGATGGCTTCCACCAGGTCTTCATTGAGGCGCAGGTTGCGCGCGATCGAGCGGCCGACCTGCGCCACTTCCAGGCTGTGCGTCAGGCGCGTGCGGAACAGGTCTCCCTCGTGGTTGAGGAAAACTTGCGTCTTGTATTCGAGGCGGCGGAAGGCCGAGGAGTGGATGATGCGGTCGCGGTCGCGCTGGAACTGGCTGCGCGAGGCGTGCGGCGCCTCGGCAAAGCGACGTCCCTGCCCCTGTGCCGAGTGAGCTGCGTAGGGAGCGAGGAAGTCTTCTGGCAGCATGTTATTGCACTCCGGCGGCCAGGGTGGCCAGCACCAGTTCGTGCGGCGCGGACGTGATGTTCGGGCTGCCCAAGGGTTTGAGCAAGATGAACTTGATGGCGCCGCCCTCGTTCTTCTTGTCCACTTCCATCAGTTCCAGCCAGCGCTCGACACCGAGGTCCGGCGCCTTGATCGGCAGGCCGGCGGCGGCGACGAGCTTGCGCACGCGCTCCACGGCCGCCTGGTCGATATAGCCCATGCGGCAGGACAGGTCGGCCGCCATCACCATGCCGCAGCCGACGGCTTCGCCGTGCAGCCAGTGGCCGTAGCCGAGACCCGCCTCGATGGCGTGGCCGAAGGTATGGCCGAAATTCAGGATCGCGCGCAAGCCGCCTTCGCGCTCATCCTGGCGCACCACGTCGGCCTTGATTTCGCACGAGCGGGCGATCGCATACGCCAGGGCGCCCTTGTCGCGCGCCATCAGCTTGGCCATGTTCGCCTCGATCCAGTCGAAGAAGGCCGCATCGATGATGGCGCCATGCTTGATCACTTCGGCCAGGCCGGCCGACAGCTCGCGCGCCGGCAGGGTTTCCAGGGTCGAGGTGTCGGCGATCACGGCGCGCGGCTGATAGAAGGCGCCGATCATGTTCTTGCCCAGCGGGTGGTTGATGCCCGTCTTGCCGCCGACGGAGGAATCGACCTGCGCCAGCAGGGTGGTCGGCACCTGCACGAAGCCGATGCCGCGCATGTAGCTGGCCGCCGCATAGCCGGTCAGGTCGCCGATCACGCCGCCGCCCAGCGCCACGAGAGTGGTCTTGCGGTCGCATTTGTTGGCCAGCAGCGCGTCGAAGATCTGCATCAGGCTGGCCCAGTTTTTATATTCTTCGCCGTCCGGCAGGACGATGCTGATCACTTCGCGACCATCGCTGGCCAGCGCCGCCTGCAGGCGGCCCAGGTACAGGGGCGCGACGGTGGTGTTGGTGACGATGGCCACCTTGTGGCCGCTGATATGGCGCAGCAGCGCGTCGGCGTCGGCCAGGAGGCCAGGACCGATGGCGATCGGATAACTGCGTTCGTCGAGGTCTACGCTCAACAACATTTTGGATTGCTCGTTCATCGAAGGCTCTGCATGAATGACGCAGTTGGGCGAGGCCTCGCATTCGAGGCTGGCCAGCTGCATCAGGATGGTCTGGACCATCGATTGTACGTTAGGACGGCCCGTGTCGATCACAATGTCGGCCACTTCCATGTAATGGGGCTCGCGCTGCGACGTCAACTCTTCCAGCTTGCCGCGCGGGTCCGCCGTCTGCAACAGGGGACGGTTCTTGTCGTGGCTGGTGCGCGCGAGGATGTTGCTGACGCTGGCGCGCAGGTAGACGACCGTGCCCCGCTCCTTCAGGTAGGCGCGGCTGTCAGCGTTGAGGATGGCCCCGCCGCCGGTGGCCATGACGATGCCTTCCTGGGCGCTCAGGTCGCGGATGACCTCGGCCTCGCGCCGGCGAAAGCTGGCCTCGCCCTCGATTTCAAAGATCCACGGAATGGTCGCTCCCGTGCGTGCCTCGATTTCGTGGTCGGAATCGACAAAGCGCAAGCCCAGCTTGCGGGCCAGGATGCGCCCGATCGTGGTTTTGCCTGCGCCCATGAGGCCTACTAAAAACAGATTTTGCATGTGCTGCGACAGTTAATTTGGATTACGACAATCAGTGGCTTGTCCATACGGACTATTGACGCCTGGAGGTGAAACATCCACGCGGTTAAAGTCCGTAGCCAGCCCCGGAAGCAAAGTGTAACCGACATAAGTTGCCTCCGTCCCGGAACTATTGCCACGAATCGTCAATTCGACGTCCAGCCAGTTGGCTCTGTCGCGCGGATAAGTCAGGGTGACGATCGCTGTTCCCGAGCTGTCGGTCTTGCCGCCGGTCGACAGATTGAGTGGAATACCCGGGTCGAGACGGCCATTGAGGTTGAAGTCGTTATTCGGATGGAAGGTGCCGCTGCGGTCCCGGTCTTCATTATCACATGCGTTCGCTGTCCTCACGACGATCCACGACTGGGCTGCCTGGGAATATTGCAGATAGCCTTTGTAATAATAGCGGGGCCAGGCGGCGGCCGTGATGATCACATCCGGCACGGGGTTGCCGGCGGCGTCCGTCACAAACACGCTGTACGTCTTGCGATAGGTGCTGCTGTCGGAGGCGTCCAGCGCATTACCGCTGCCAGCGCTGATGAACAGCGATTTTTTCGTCACCGTCAGTTTGACCGTGGCGGCATTGCTCGATACGCCCTGCAGTTGCGCCTTGACAACGACGCCATCGACACCGGTGGTGCCCTGCCCCGCGATGTAGCTGACCGTGGCCACGCCATCACTGTCGGTGGCGACCAGCGAAGGCGAGCTCAGGGAACCATTGCTGGCATCGGACTGGATCGAGAAACTCACCTGTGCATTCTTGACCAGGTTGTTTTCCACCGTGCCATCGCGCACGATGGCGCGCAAGGCGCTGCGCTGCGCCGTGCTGCCGGCCGTGTTGGCGCCGATGACCGCCGGGTCGGCTTGCAGGCTGATCGTGGCTTGGGCCGTCAATGGCGCGACAAACTCCACTTCCGACTGCACCGAAACACCGCTGTCTTCGTACTTCGCCGTCAATGCGGTCAGGCCGGCACCGCTGGCCTGCACGTAGGCGATGGCATTGCCGCCCGCCAGCGCCAGCGGTGCCTGCAATGGCGTGCCGCAGGCGGCATCCTGGTAAATGGCGCCGCGCGACGTACTGAAACGCACATTACCCGTTTGTGGCACGCCAGCCACATCGCTATGCACCGTCACCGCATAGCAGGTGTTCGTGTTCAGGGTGGTCAACGCCACATTGCCGCCCGACACGGCATTGATCGTGAAATTCGATGCATTAATTACAATTGGCAACACGACGCTGTCACCCTGCGCCTTGACGCTGATGCTGTCGCTGCTGCCGGCCTGGGCGTTGTAGCTCAACACCAGTTGACCGTTGTTGTCGGTCAGCGCAGGACTGGCGCCGCCGCCCTTGACCGTGATGGCATTGCTGCGGGCGCTGAAGGTCACCGGTTTGCCGACGAGGGGATTGCCGCTCGAATCGACCAGCTTGACCACCATGTCGGTGCTCGTCTTCAGGTTCACCGTCGAAAAGGCACTGATGACCAGCCGGGTGCCGCTGACGCCGATATCCGTGCTGGCCGTCTGCGCGCCTGCGCTGGCCGTGACCTTGATCGTGCGCAAGCTGGCGTCGCCACCCGTATTCAGGCTGACCTGCGCCTGTCCCTGCGCATTGGTATTCACCTTGGTCGCGCCCAGCGCGCCCGAATCGGCGCTGAATGTCACGCTGGCATTGGGCACAACGGCATTGTTGGCATCCTTGACAAAGGCGATCATGTTGACGGCTGTGCCGCCCGACGAAGCGAGGGTACCGCCGGAAGACGTCAGCAGCAAGCTGGCAATGCCGGAGGTGACGGGCACCACTTTCACCACTACGGGGGCCGATTCAACGCCGCCGCTGCTGGCCTTGATGGTAATGTCGCGCAAGCTCGCATCGCCTTTCACGCTGAGCTTTTCCGTCACCGTGCCATTGGCATCCGTCACGCGGTTGGTATTGCTGATGATGCCGGAACTGGCGGTGAAGGTCACCGTCTGGCCTGTCATGGCATTGTTGCCGGGATTTTTCACCACTGCCGTCAGCACGACTTCCGTGCCGTCCGCGCCCGAGGCAACAATCGTTGTGGCACCTGCAACCAGTACCACACTGCCGACGCCGGCGTTCGCGCCATCCTTGACGCCCAAGGTCGGATCACCGCCACCGCCGCCACACGCGGCCAGCAAGGTGCCCAGCGCCAGCAAGACCAGCCAATTCGATACCCGACTCCAATAAGTGTTGCCCCAAGATACATTCCGCATAGTCGCCATCAGTCCGCTTTCGTTTGCATTGTTACTTAAACGTAAAGATGTGACATTAACGTGTTGCTGGCCGATCTGCCACTATTTTCGGCGTAATAAACACCATCAGTTCCGTTTTTTCTTGACTGCGGCCCGTGCTGCGGAAAAAAACACCGAGCACGGGGATGTCGCCCAGCAGCGGCACCTTGCTGTCCGTGCCCCGTTCGGATTGCTGATAGATGCCGCCCAGCACCACCGTGCCGCCGTCTTCCACCATCACTTGCGTGCGCACGTGCTTGGTGTCGATGGCGAAGCCGGAACGGGTTTCCTGGCCCACGCTATCCTTGTTGACATCCACTTCCAGCACCACGTTGCCGTCCGGCGTGATCTGCGGCGTCACTTCCAGGCGCAGGTTCGCCTTGCGGAATGTGATCGACGTGGCGCCGCTGCTGGTGGCCACCTGGTACGGCAGTTCGATGCCTTGCTCGATCAGCGCCAGCACCTTGTCGGCCGTCACCACGCGGGGGCTGGAAATGATCTTGCCCCTGCCGTCCGCCTCCAGCGCGGACAGTTCCAGGTTCAGGAAGCGATTGGCGGCCGCCGAAAACAGGCTCAGGGCGAAGCTGGCCGGCTGCAAGCCATTGATGCTGGCCGCTGGCAAGTTGACGAATTGCGTGTTCGGCACGAAGGCGCCGCTACCTGCCACCGTTTGCCCCGTCGCCTCGCCCACGCCCTGGTAGCTGCCGCCGATGGCCGCGCGGCGCCCGCTGCCGCCCAGGGAAAAACCGGGCAGCTGGCCCGCCGCCAGGCGCTGGTCCGTAAAACCCAGGCGCGCGCCCAGGTTGCGGCTGAAACTGTCGTTCGCCTCGACGATGCGCGCCTCGATCATTACCTGCCG
Organism: Janthinobacterium sp. SUN128; assembly: GCF_030587275.1. Classification (NCBI taxonomy): domain Bacteria; kingdom Pseudomonadati; phylum Pseudomonadota; class Betaproteobacteria; order Burkholderiales; family Oxalobacteraceae; genus Janthinobacterium; species Janthinobacterium sp. SUN128. The sequence continues at coordinate 254,720 of NZ_JAPWHY010000003.1, forward strand.
TGTCGCAATATCTGTCTTGGCGATCAGTTGACGGATCTGCTCCAGGCGCGCCGGTACGTCGGTGACGAACAGCTGGTTGGTGCGCGGCTCGATCAGCACGCTGCCACGGCGCGACAGCAGCCGGCTGCGCCCTTCCCCCGCGTCCAGGCCGAACACGGTGCGGAACGCTTCGGCCTTCTGGTAGTTGAGCTGGAAGATGGCCGACTGTAACGGCTCCAGTTCCGCGATCTGCGCGCGCTGTTCCAGTTCCAGTTTTTCGCGCGCCAGCATTTCCTCGCGCGGCGCGATCCACAGCACGCTGCCATTGCGCCGCATGTCCAGGCCCTTGGCCTGCAGCAGCACGTCGAGCGCCTGGTCCCACGGCAAGTCACGCAGGCGCAGGGTCACATTGCCCGCCACGCTATCGCTGGCGATGATGTTTTGGCCCGACGCATCGGCCAGGATATGCAGGGCCGCGCGCACGCCCACGTTCTGGAAATCGACGGAAATCTTCTCGCCCGCATACAGGCGCGGGGCCGACACGTGCACCACGGCCTCGCGGGCAAGCCCGCAGGCATGCAGACACAGCAAAGCGGCCAGGAGCATGCGGCGCGGCCTCATGGCGCCGCCTCGGGCACGCTGGCCTTCGGCCCCGCCCCCGCCACCTGCAAGGCTAGGCTGCCGCGCCGCTCGCGCCAGGGACCATCCGCCTCGCGCAGCAATTCACGGTACTGCACAGCCTGTTCACTGATACCCGTCACCACGCCGTGGTCTTGCCCCAGGTACTGGCCCACCGCTACCCGGTACACGCGCTGGCCCGCCAGCAGCAGCGCGCTCAGACGCCCGTCCTGCTGCACGCTGCCGACCATGCTGATGGCCGTCAAGGACACGCTTTCCAGCGCTTCGCGCACACGGCGTGGGTCGGGCCCAGCCACGCCACCCCGCTGACCGGGCTCGGACGCTGGTGGCAATGCATTGAAAGGATCGGGCAAGGCGGCGGCCTGGTAGGGATGCGGGGCGACAGCGGCAAGCGGACGCCATGCCGGCGCGCCGGCCTTGGGTGCCAAAGCCGCTTGTACCAACCGTTCCCCCGCTGCGGGCAAGCGATACGCGTGCAGCACGGCATCGAGGGTCAGCAAGCGATCCTTGCCGAGGGTCAAGGCCAGCCCATGCACCGTGACGATGCGCGGCAGGCGCGCCAGGTCCGCCAGCAGCGCGCCCATGGCGTGGTATTCGCCGCGCAACTGTATGGCGATCGGCAAGGCGACATACGGCGCTTGCGGCTGGGCCGCACCGGGCTTGAACAGGGAAAATTGCAGTCCGCGCGACTGGCCTGCGGCATTAATCTGCGTCAACAGCAGCGCCATCGCCTGCTGGTCGGGCAGTTGCTGTTCCAGCAGGGCCAGTTCGGCGCCGGCCTGGCGCTGCTGTGTGCGCCATTGCGGCAACTGCTTCGCCCTGGCCTGCGCCGACAGATAGGCGGCGCGCAAACGGGCCTGCTCGCCTTGCGCCGCCTGCACGGCAACACTCAGGCCATCCAGCCATGCAAGGTGCAGTACGGCCGCCACCAGCGTACCGGCCAGGGCAGCACAAGCGAGGCGCGCAGGTAGCGGCCACAGCGACGCAGTCTTCAAGCTCAGCATGATCAACCTCCAGGACTAGGTGCCAAAGCCAGCCGTACCGTCCACTCCACGGCGCCATCGGCCGCGCCGCGCACTTCCAGTCGCACTTCCAGCAATTCCGGTCGGGACCAGGGCGCCGCCTGTTCCAGCGCCAGCAGCAGGGCCGCGACCTTGTCCTGCGACGCAGCCTGCCCCTGCAGACGCACCATCGCCGCTTCCTGGCGCACGCTGTGCAAGGCCACGCCGGCCGGCATCGCCCGGGCCAGCGCGTCCAGCATGCGCACCCAGGCATTGCGTTGCTCTTGCAAACTGGCAATGGCCTGCTGGCGCAGCAGCAGCGCCGCCGTCTCGCCCTGCACCCGCTTGCTGGTGGCAAGGACGGCATCGACTTGCTGCATGGCACTGCGCCAGCCCTCCTGGCCGCGCAGCTGCGCGTCGAGCTCGTGCCGCTGCCAAGCGCCTGTCGCCAGGGCCAATAGCAATCCCAGCAGCGCCCCGCCCGCCAGTTGCCCCAGCAGCAGCTGAATGCGCCTGCGCCGTGCCGCAGGGCGATACGGCAACAGGTTGATGCGCTGGACTTGCCCCCGGACCGTCATCGGGCGTACCGGTGCAAGGCCAGGCCCCAGGCCAGCTGGTACGCCACGCCACCGTCGGGCAAGGCTTGCCAGCCACCCTGCGCGAGCGCCGCCTGCAAGGCCAGCGCCTCGCTATCCATGACGACGGCCAGCAGGCCCGCGGCCCTGGCCGCATCGAGACGGCGCTGCACGCTGGCGCGCCGCGCCGCCACCAGCAGCACGTCGACCTCCTTGCCTGCCGTGCCGAGCAGCGGCGGCGCGGGGCCGAGAATGAAAAAATCCAGGCTGGCGTCTTCCAGCGCAAACGGCATGTATTGCGCCGCTTCCAGTTCCACGAGGATTTCCAGCTGTTCTTCCGCCAATCCGGCGGGCAAGCGGATCGCATGCGTGATCAGGGCCGTGGCCGGCATGGCCAGCGCCACCCGCGTGCTGGCGCTGCCACTGTCGCGGTGTGCCTGGCGCAGGGCATCGGCCAGACCCAGCATGTCCTCGACATTACCTTCCAGTATCACGCCGGGCGCCAGCGTGGCAGCGCCGCAATGCCGGCACGACAGCTTTCCCCGCCGGCGCCTCAACTCGACGACGCGCACGGCATCGTCCGCGATATCGACGCCCAGCAAGCTGGTGCCAAGAAAATTGCTGATGGACATGTTTTTCATAGAGAAACGTCAGCGTGGGAAGGGTTCCTGCCATCCGAAAGCCTAGTCCCGGCAGCGCTGGCTTGTAAACGGATTTCACGCCGGAGTGTGCTGCGCGCGGCGCCTATCTGGCCGGGCCGTGATCTGGCGCAGAATAATTGTTACCAAATCCTGGTTGCCAGCGGGCCAATACACGCTTATATAGAGTATCGGCAAGTTTCGACACTCCCCCCGGCAAGCGCCACAGCGCGCTGCCACCCCGGCAAGCTCGCTTATAATTGGCCGGCATAATTAACCGAAAGACATACGACGCATGACATCTTCAAAATCCGCTGGCCCCGCTGGCTCGAAGCCGCCCACCAAGGGCAGCAAACCCAAACGTTTCCTGCTAATGGCCCTGGCATCGCTGCTGGGCCTGGGCATCGTCGGCGTCTTGCTGGTGGTCTTTGGCCTGGCCATGGCCTATCCGAACCTGCCGGCGCTCGATACCTTGACCGATTACAAGCCAAAGATGCCGCTGCGCGTGTTCACGTCCGACAGCGTGCTGATCGGCGAATTCGGCGAGGAACGCCGCAACATGGTGCACATCAAGGATATTCCCGATGTCATGAAGAAAGCCGTGCTGGCCATCGAAGATGACCGCTTCTATGAACATGGCGGCGTCGATTACCTGGGCATCACCCGCGCGGCCCTGCACAACCTGACGGGCGGCGCCAAGCAAGGCGCCTCGACCATCACGCAGCAGGTGGCGCGCAATTTCTTCCTGTCCAGCGAACAGACCCTGAAGCGCAAGGCGTATGAAGTCTTGCTGGCCTGGAAGATCGAGAAAAATCTCAGCAAGGACCAGATCCTCGAAGTGTATATGAACCAGATTTATCTGGGACAGCGCGCCTACGGTTTCGCTTCGGCCGCGCAAATCTATTTCGGCAAGAACATCCAGGACCTGACCGTGGCCGAAGCGGCCATGCTGGCCGGCTTGCCGAAGGCGCCGTCGGCCTACAATCCCGTTGTCAACCCGAAACGCGCGCGCATGCGCCAGCAGTACATCCTGCAGCGCATGGCGCAGCTGGGCTACATCACGCCAGAACAATACACGGAAGCCAAGAATGAAGAGCTGAAAGTGAAAACCGACAGCAGCGCCTTTGGCGTGCATGCGGAATACGTGTCGGAAATGGCGCGCCAGCTGGTCTACGAGCAATTCAAGGAAGACACCTACACGCGCGGCCTGAATGTCTACACCACTATCACCAAGGCAGACCAGGACGCCGCCTATATCGCCTTGCGCAAGGGCGTGATGGATTACGAAAAGCGCCACGGCTACCGCGGCCCGGAAGCGTATATCGAGATTCCGAAAACCAAGGCCGAAGCGGATGACGCGATCGAGACGGAACTGGCCGACCACCCGGACAGCGACGACATCATCGCCGCCATGGTGCTGCAAGCTTCGCCCAAATCGCTACAGGCAGTCACGTCGGCCGGCGAGGAAATCACGATCACGGGCCCCGGCCTGACCTTCGGCGCGGCCTGGCTGTCGGAAAAAGCGGCGCCGAACCGCCGCATCAAGCGCGGCGCCGTGATCCGCGTCATGCAAGAAGGCAACGCCTGGGTCTTGACGCAGATGCCGGAAGTGCAATCGGCGTTCGTGTCGGCCAGCACCACGGACGGCGCCATTCGCGCCATGGTGGGCGGCTTCGATTACAACCGCAACAAGTTCAACCACGTCACGCAAGCGTGGCGCCAGCCAGGTTCCGCCTTCAAGCCCTTCATCTATTCCGCATCGCTGGAACGGGGCCTGTCGCCGGCCACCATCATCAACGATGCGCCGATCTCATTCGACGCGGGCCAGACGGGCGGCCAGGCGTGGGAGCCGAAGAATTACGACAGCAAATACGATGGCCCGATGACCATGCGCAAGGGCTTGATGAAATCGAAGAACATGATTTCCATCCGCATCCTGCACAAGATCGGCGCCAAGTATGGCCAGGAATACGCGACGCGCTTCGGCTTTGATGCGGACAAGAACCCGCCGTACCTGACCCTGGCCCTGGGCGCCGGCAACGTGACGCCGCTGCAGATGGCGGGCGCGTACGCCGTGTTCGCCAATGGCGGCTACAAGATCAACCCGTACCTGATCGCCAAGGTGACCGATAGCGACGGCAATGTGTTGTCGCAAGCCAAGCCGGACCTGGCGGGCGAGGAAGCCAACCGGGTCATCGACGAGCGCAACGCCTTCATGATGAACAGCATGCTCAACGACGTCGTGCGCTTCGGCACGGCCAATAAAGCCATGGCCTTGAAGCGCCCCGACCTGGCCGGCAAGACGGGCACGACCAATGATTCGATCGACGCGTGGTTCGCCGGCTACCAGGCCAAGCTGGTGGGCATCGCCTGGATCGGCTACGACCAGCCGCGCAACCTGGGCAACCGGGAAACGGGCGGCGGCCTGGCCTTGCCGATCTGGATCAGCTACATGGCGAAAGCCCTGAAGAGCATCCCCGTCGAGGAACGCGCCGTGCCGGAAGGCCTGATCCACGTGGGCGACGAGTATTACTATGCGGAAAATCCACCGGGCACGGGCGTGGGCAGCCTGGAAGGCGCGGCGCGCGGCACGCCGGAGGAAGAGAAGGCGAAAGAGGCTGTGAAGAACGAGCTATTTTAAACACGTAGGCCGGGTAGGTCGGATTAGCGCGCAAGCGCGTCATCCGACAACATCGTTGACGCCGGTGGTGGTGTCGGGTTACGGCCTGCGGCCTAACCCGACCTACCCGACACTGGACCACAAAAAAATGGGCAGCCCGCAAAGGCTGCCCATTTTTCATGCATCACTTCAAACACTTACTTCAATACAACTGCCGCGCCCGCCTGCTCGCTGGCCATGGCCGACAAAGCCGCAAACAGTTCCGAACTGTCGCGCGTGTTGATCCACTCGTCGCCCACGCGCTTGTAGTGGAAACCGCCGGAACGGGCGGCTACCCACATTTCGCGCATGGGGGCCTGACTGTTGACGATGATTTTCGTGCCGTTATCGATGAACTCGATTTCCAGCACATTGCCGCTGCGGCTGCATTCGACGTCGAGCACGTCTTCATCGTTCAGCCGGTCCAGCGCCGCCTCGATCTGGGTCAGGGTGGCTTCGGCCAGGGCCAGGAATTCCGATTCGCTCATGCTACACTCCAAAGATCTTAATCAAACCGTGATTCTAATCGTGAAGTCATCCTCAGCGTTTTATATCGGCACCGCCATTGTGGTTTCTAGCGTCCTGGCCGGCTGCGGCCAGCCCGGCCCCCTGTACCTGCCCAAGCCGCCAGCGGCCAAGGGCGCGCCAGCCAAAGGCCCGGTCGAACCGGCCCCCGTGCCGCCGCCACCAGTGATCGTGCCAGCAACCTAAGCCGAGCGTACCGGGGTGGCAGCCTTGGCCGCCCTGGCGCTCTTCTCTCGCTTGCCCCAGGCGAAATACACGCGTATTAACAGCAGTAGCGCGACGATGCTGCCAAACAGGATCGGTTGCGCGAAATTATTCTTGCCCGCCTTCATCCACCAAAAGTGCAAGATACCCAGCGGCGCGATGACATAGATCAACCTGTGCAGCCACTGCCAGCGCTTGCCCCCCAGGCGTTTCACCATGCCGTTCGTGCTCGTCACGGCCAGCGGAATCAGTAGCACGAAAGCGATGAAACCCACCGTGATGAACGGACGCTTGAGCACATCCTTCCACATTTCCTGCACATCGAAAAAGTGATCAAACCATAAAAAAGTGGTGAAGTGCAGCGCCGCGTAGAAAAAGGCGAACAGGCCCAGCATGCGCCGCAGCTTGATCAGCCAATTCCATTGCGTGAGGCGCCGCAAGGGCGTGACAGCCAGGCTGATACACAGGAAATACAGGGTCCAGTCGCCCGTGCCGCGCGTGATGAATTCCAGCGGCTCCACCAGTTGCCCCGTGTACGTCAGCCAGACCATGCGCGCGAACGGCAGCAGCGCCAGCAAGAAGATCAGGCTTTTCAGCAGCGACAACTGCCTGCTCGTGGGATTGATGGCCATGGTATTTCCTTAAAAGAACTTCTTCAGATCCATGCCCGCATACAAGGAAGCGACATCGTTGTAGCCATTGAACATCAGGGTCTTGCGCTTGCGGGTGAGAAAACCGTCTTCGCCGATGCGCCGCTCGGAAGCTTGCGACCAGCGCGGATGATCGACGTTGGGATTCACGTTCGAGTAAAAACCATATTCGGACGGCGCCGACAGGTTCCAGGAGGTGCGCGGCTGCTCCTTGACGAAACGGATCTTGACGATGGATTTGGCGGATTTGAAACCATATTTCCACGGTAACACCATGCGCACGGGCGCGCCATTCTGGTTGGGCAAGGTTTCGCCATACATGCCCAGGGTGAGCAGCGCCAGCGGATGATTCGCTTCATCGATGCGCAAGCCTTCCGTATAGGGCCACTGCAGCACGCGGCTGCCCACGCCTGGCATCTGCTTCTTGTCGGCCAGGGTGATGAATTCCACGTACTTCGCATTGCCCGTCGGCTCGACCTTCTTGATGATTTCCGAGAATGAATAACCGACCCACGGGATGACCATCGACCAGCCTTCCACGCAGCGCAAGCGGTACACGCGCTCTTCCAGCGGCGCCAGCTTCAGCAGCGCGTCGAGGTCCAGGGTCATGGGCTTCTTGACTTCGCCCTCGATGCTGACCGTCCAGGGCCGCGTGCGCAGGGTGCCCGCGTTTTGCGCCGGGTCGCTCTTGTCCGTGCCGAACTCGTAGAAATTGTTGTAGCTGGTGGCGTCTTTATACGCCGTCTGCTTTTCCAACGCCGAATAGGCAGGATTCAGTTTGGCGGCCAGCTTGGGATTGGTGCCTTGCGCGAACGCTTCGCGGCTGGCCATTTCCAGCAAGGCCGCGCTGGACACGGAGCCCAGGGCGATTTGCTTGATGAAGCTGCGGCGCGATTCAAACACGGCACGCGGCGTGATTTCGGAAGAATACGGCAACTCAATGCCGTTGGGACTGCGCTTGATCAACATGGCGGCTCCGGGAAAAGGTGATTGTTTGTACCTTACACCAGTTTTCCCGGGCCGTTCATGACGCTTCTGTCATGCAAAAAACAATTAAAGCTTGCCGTAAGAATGTAATCCAGAAAGGAACATATTCACGCCCAAAAACGCGAAGGTCGTCACCAGCAAGCCCACCAGCGCCCACCACGAGGCAACGCGGCCGCGCAAGCCCGTCATCAGGCGCATGTGCAGCCAGGCTGCATAGTTGAGCCAGACGATCAGCGCCCACGTTTCTTTCGGGTCCCATGACCAGTAGCCGCCCCATGCTTCGGCCGCCCACAAGGCGCCCAGGATGGTCGCTACCGTGAAGAAAGCGAAGCCGACGGAAATAGCCTTGTACATGACGTCGTCGAGCACTTCCAGCGACGGCAGGCGGTCGACCAGGTAGCCGCTCGATTTGAGCAGGTAGGCCGCCGCCACCATGGCCGACAGGGCGAAGGTGCCATAGCCGATGAAATTGGCCGGCACGTGGATCTTCATCCACCAGCTTTGCAGGGCCGGCACCAGCGGCTGGATCTCGGCCGCGTCGCGCGTGACCGTGTACCACATCAGGAACACGACGGCCGCGGAAATGACCAGCATGACGAAGGCGCCCAGCTGGCGCGTCGCGTAATGCTGCTCGTAGTACAGGTAGAACATGGCCGTGATCAAGGAAAACAGGATGAACACTTCATACAGGTTCGACACGGGAATGTGGCCCACGTCGGCACCGATCAGGTAAGACTCGTACCAGCGCACCAGCATGCCCGTCAGGCCCAGCACGACGCCGGCCCAGCACAGCAGGGAGCCGACGGACGAGCCGAATTCCGAGCGCGCCACCAGGCCGATCCAGTAGAACAGGGTCGACAACACGAACAGGGTGCCCATCCACAAGATGGCGGATTGGCTCGACAAGATATATTTCAGGAAGAATTTCTGGTTCGCCATCTCCAGGTGGCCAGCGTACAGCTCGATGGCGAACAGCGACAGCACGGCTGCCACGGGGATCAGCCAGCGCACGGGCTTCCAGTACCAGCCCAGCCACGCGAACGTGGGCGCCGCGGCCAGCAAGATGGCTTTTTCATAGATATCCATGAAGGCGCCAAAGCGCACCAGGCCGAACAGGGATGCGGCTAGCAAGCCGGCGCCATACAGCCAATCGATCAGGCTCAGGCGCTTGAAAAATCCTGGTTCTTGCGTATATATTTGCTTGTTTGCCAATTCCATCATTTTCTCCATTGCAGGCGACGCGCAAGCGTCCCAGACACAGCGCAGCTTACGCCGATTGCGGCAGCTTTGCCTTCAAGTTCTCAAATTCTTTTTCAAAATCCAGCGTCTTGCGTTGCGTGCTCATGGCCATCAAGGCATCGCTGCCGCCCTCGCCATCCTTGATCCACACCCACAGGCGGCGCTCGCGGATATAAAACATGGAAAACACGCCGATCACGAGGAACAGGCAGCCGAGGTAGACCACGCTCTTGCCCGGCGAACGCGTCACCTGCAGCACGGACGCCTTGATTTCCGTGAAGTCGTCGAGTTGCAGATACACGGGCGCGCCATAGAAGAAGCTGTCGGACAGCGCATTCGTGGCCAGTTGCAGGAAGCGGCCATGCTTGTCATCGGCCTCGATGGCTTTCAAGCCATCCTGGGCGCGCGCCGCCTGCCACAAGTCCCACAGGCTGCCATTCAGTATCTTCATGAAGATATCGGCCGCTTTTTCTTGCTCGGCGGCAGGAATTTTCTCCAGGAAGCGCGAAATGGCGAGGAAGCCGCCCTCGTGCCCATTGCCGGCAAAGATGCCCAGGCTTTTCGCCGCCGATTCCTGCAACTGGCCGCGCAAGGCTTCCGCACCCGGTTGCGGCATGGCGCGCGCCGCATAGCGCGTGGCGGCCTGCTGGCGCAGCGCGGGATCTTGCAGCGCGGCACGCAAGCGCATCCATTCGTTCACGCTGTAATTGTCATCGGCGGGAATGCGCAGATAGCTGAACGGGTCGCTGGGGTTGACGCGCATGCCGGCCAGGAACACCGTCGTGCCATCCACGGTGACCGGCTGCATGTAGTTCTGGTACTCGCGCGCCTGGCCCGTCTTGTCGCGCAATTTGTATTGCACCGAAGGGCCGACGTTCTTGAGATCCTTGTTGTTCGCGTTCTTGGCGGCCGAACCGAGGCGTTTATCGAGGCCGACGGCAAACTTATCGTTGAAACTTTCCGCCTTGCTGACGGCCCGCACGTCCTGGCCGGCGCTGAGGTTTTCCACGTTGAACGGGCGGAAACCCGACCATTCCACCGTGTAGGAATTGCCATCGCTGCGCTCGAGCGGCGTGCTGCCGCCCACTTCGCCGCCGATATCGAAGCGTTTCGTCGTCTTGCCCGTCATGGGAAAGCCCGTCAACTTGAGCTTGCTGCCGCCATCTTCAAAGCTGGACTGGTACAGGGCCAGGCCCTTGTACAGCAGCGGCTGGTTGACTTTGATGGTTGCAGGGAAACTTTTCCCTGTTTCATGATCTGTCACCACGACATCGCTGGCGAACAGCTTGGGCATGCCCGTGCTGTAGAAATCGATGTGGAATTTTTTCAGCAGGATGGTGATGGGCAGGTCCTGGATCAGCACGCCATCGGCCTGGGGAATGATGGCCGTGTTGCTCGACGCGCCTTCCGGGATCATGGTGTTGCCGCGGAAAGTGGGGTTCGACAGGCTCAGGCGGTGCTGGGCGGGAATGTCGGCGATCACGCCGCTGCCGGAAAACGGCGTCTTGCCAAAGAACCATTGCTGTACGCGGATCGGCATTTCCGAATCGAGCAAGCCTCCCACGCAGATGATGACGATAGCGCCGTGGGCAAAGATATAGCCCCATTTATTGGCCGCGCCCCGCTTGGCGGCGACCAGGGTGGCGTTGTCCTTCTCGACCACCTTGGCCGCGTAGCCGGCGTCTTTCAGGCGCATCACCATCTGCTGCGCCAGCACGGTGCGTGGCAGCGGCGCCTGCCATTCCGCCTTGTGATGGAAATTGCGCAGGGATTGTTCGCGCACATTGTCGCGCCAGCTGCGCATATCCTTGAGCATCTTCGGTGCATTGCGCACGATGCACAGCGAGGTCGAGGCGACGAGAAAACCCATGATGACCAGGAACCACCAGGCCGAATACACGGAGTACAGGCTCAGCTTGTCGAAGACGGCGAACCAGAACGGACCGAACTGGTTCACATAATTGGGCATGGGCTCATTTTGCTTGAGCACGGTGCCGATGATGGACGCGACGGCGATCAGGGTCAGCAGGCTGATGGCAAAGCGCATCGACGAGACCAGCTCGACGAATTCAGCCAGGCTGCGGCGTTGGGTCTTTAACTCGATTCCGGTCGTGCCTGTGCTCATACGTTGATACTCATACGGGATATGCAATCTTCAAGAAAATTTAGGCATGGAGCAGATAGTTTCTCCGCGCAAGGCGGCAGCATACTCCTGTTTGGCCCCTGCCATAAAAAAGGGCAGCCTGTCGAGACGGCCGCCCTGGTTCATGCGCGCTGGTGCGCCTGGCAATCTCTTGCCACTATGAAAACTTACTTCAGGCCGGCGATGTAATCGGCAACGGCGGCGATCTCGTCATCCGACATGCGGGCGGCGATGGTGTGCATTTGCGCGCTGTTCTTGCGGGCATCAGCCTTGGTGCTGCGGAACATGGCCAGCTGGGCCACCGTGTAGTCCTGGTGCTGGCCGGCGATGCGCGGATACTGGACGGGAATACCATTGCCCGTCGCACCATGACAGCTGGCGCAGGCGGCAACTTGCTTGGAAGCAATGCCACCACGGTAGATTTTCTTGCCCAGGTCGATCGTATCCTTGTTTTTCGCGGCGCCCGGCTTGGACAGCTGCGCGCCCAGGTAGGCGGCGATATTCTTCTTGTCGGCGTCGCTGAGCATCTTCGCGTACGTCGTCATGACGGGCTGGTTGCGCTCCGGCGTGGTGAAGTCGACCAGTTGCTTGTAGATATAGCTTTCGTGCTGGCCGGCCAGCTTCGGATTGACCGTGATGGTCGAATTGCCGGCCGCGCCATGGCAGGAGACGCAGGCAGGCAGGCCGCGTGCCGCATCGCCATCGGCGTACAGGGTAGCGCCCTTGGCCGCGTCGACCTTGACGGCCGGTTTCGCTGCTTCGACCGCAGAGGCAGTTGCCGATACAGCCAGCAAAGCGAGCAGCATGGATTTGATAAACGGTGAAAACGCACGATTCATTCAGGCACCCTGAGACAGTGAGAAATTAGTGGTGGACATTGCCGCGCCCTGTGGATTTTTGCTTTATTTTCAGGGCCGCAAGCCGCATCGCTGCTACGCCGGCAACAATAAACAACCCCTTATTGTACAATAGCTTCTTGGCGTTATCGCTCCCTTATCGCTCCCTTTTGTTGCTTTACTACTCCCATGTCAAAACTCTGGCAAGCCCGCTTCTTTACGACCGTCAACCAATTGCGTGACCTGCCCGATACCACGGTGCCGGAAATCGCCTTTGCCGGCCGCTCCAATGCCGGTAAATCGACCGCCATCAACATCTTGTGTAATCAGAAAGGCTTGGCGTTCGCCTCCAAGACACCTGGCCGTACCCAGCATATCAACTACTTCTCCATCGGCGGCGCCCACGTGGCGCAGCACCGCAAGGATGCCACCATCGTCGAAGAGATCGAATGCCTGCTGGTCGACTTGCCGGGCTACGGCTATGCGGAAGTCTCGGGCTCGGCCAAATTGCACTGGCAGCGCCTGCTGGGCGACTATGTGCAGCGCCGCGAGCAATTGGCCGGCTTGATCCTGATCATGGATTCGCGCCGCCCATTCACCGACCTGGACATCCAGATGCTGGAATGGTTCGCCCCGACGGGTAAACCGATCCACTGCATCCTGACGAAAGTCGATAAGCTGAACCGCAATGAATCCGTGAATGCCTTGCGCCAGGCGAAAGCCAAGCTCGACAGCTACGTGGATGAAGACGGCGTCGGTTTCCCGTTCACCGTGCAACTGTTCTCGGCCCTGAAGCGCGTCGGCATCGACGAAGCCAACGACAAGATTATGGAACTGGCCGGCATCAGCGAAGATGGCGCGGCCCAGATGGTCGAACTGATCGACATGGAAGACGACGTCGAACCGGAAGCAGGAACCGACAAATCGGCTTGATCGAGATCAACGCTGCGTAAAAAAAGGCTGCCCGTTCACACGGTGCAGCCTTTTTTATTGCCAGTTTTACGAGCGCCTAGCGCCGTCCCGGCCCTGGCCGTTTCTCGGAAAAGAATTCCTGGCGCAGGAAGGCCATCAGCTCGGCCGTGTCTTCCACGCGGGCGCTGAGGTTGACGTTGCGCCCCAGGCGGCGCGATTCCCAGACGAAATCACCGGGCTTTTCGGCACGGATCAGCTGGATCATCTTCTTCAAGATGGCCGTTTCGATATCGGGCTCATTGCCCAGCTCGACTTTTTCCTGCTTCAGCCAGTTGCGCTTGAAGTTGCCGTTCCAGCCTTTGAACTTGACTTCGGCACTGAACGAAGTCTGGTTGACGATGGAAAACACCCCGCCCGAATCCTCGCGGTCGCTGCCGGAATTGCGTCCCTGGGCGCCGGCGATATTCGCCTTGGCCACGCGCATGGCGCGGTCGTTTTCGCTTTCCTCGGCCGGCGGCGCGGGGTTTTGCGCCTCGCGCTGCTTGCGGCGCTGCTCGATCATCGAACTCATGTCTTCAGCCGGCGGCGGCGGCAACGGCACCTTCGACACCAGCGGCGGCGTGAATGTTTCCAGTTTTGGCTTGTCGCGCGGCACGTCTTTTGTGACCACGCGCTTGCTCGGCGCCGGTGGCGGTTTGACCTTGGCCACCTTCGTGTCCTTCGGCTTCGGCGTGGGTTTCGGCTGCGGCTGCGGCTGCGGCTTGTCTTTCAGCGGCGCAATGTAGACCATCGCGCTTTCCTTCTTCGGCGGCGGGATCTTTTCGATCGTATCGCTGCGAAACAATGCATACGCCGCCAGCAGCACGTGCAGCAAGACGGACACGCCGAGCGCCACCTTGCGCATGGTGCTGGTCGTGGACCCGTAGGCCGGTGGTGGCTGGATCACTTGCCCGCAGGTGGGGCAAACATCGGAATCGGCAGCCATCAAATGGGTCGTGTCATGCAAAATGAATCGTGCTTTCTGTGTAGCGACAAAAGTAATCTTACAGGGCAGCCATAGTGCCAGAGTCCCTTGCTTTTGGGAACACTTCCTCGGCATATCCAACCCGAAGCGTACAGGATAGCGACATTCCTTGCAGCGGTAACCAGAGTACCCGAGCCGTCGCTTGACGGTTGTTACCGTATGTATCACGGCCCATACAAAACCGGCGCCGCATTCACTGAGGAACGGGGCGCCGGTGCTGGCCGTGTGGCGACTCAGGCCTTGTTGTCGAGCGCCACCAATTGCTCGTCCGTCAACGGTCCCGTGCCGCTGTACTTATCCAGGAACAAATAGATCACGGGGGTGATGAACAGGGTGATCACTTGCGAAAAGAGCAAGCCGCCGACCACGGCCAGACCCAGCGGCTGGCGCAGCTCGGCGCCGGCGCCCAGGCCCAGGGCGATCGGCAAGGCGCCCATCAAGGCCGCCGCCGACGTCATCATGATGGGGCGGAAACGCAGGATGCACGCCTGGCGGATGGCCTCCGCCGGCGCCAGCCCGTCGTTGCGCTGCGCATGCAGGGCGAAGTCGATCATCATGATGGCGTTTTTCTTGACGATGCCGATCAGCATCAAAATGCCGATGATGGCGATCATGGTCAGGTCCATGCCGAACAGGCGCAGGGTCAGCAGCGCTCCCACGGCCGCCGATGGCAAGCCGGCCAGGATGGTCAGCGGGTGGATATAGCTTTCATACAGCACGCCGAGCAAGACATAGATCACGGCCAGCGCGGCAATGATGAGGATGATCTGGCTGGACTGCGAGCTCTGGAACACGGCCGCGTCGCCGCCGTAGCGCGTGATGATGGAGGCCGGCAAGCTCATGTCCTTGGCCATCGCATCGATCTTGCCTGTGGCGATGCCCAGCGGCACGTCGGGCGCCAGGTTGAAGGCAATAGTGACGGCCTGCAACTGCCCCTGGTGATTCACGGAGGTGGGGCCAATCGTGCGTTCCACGTAGGCAATACTCGACAGTTTCACCAGTTCGCCCGTCTTGCTGCGCACGGACACGCGCGTGAGCGCATCATCATACTGGCGGTCGGCCGTGGCCGCCTCCAGGATCACGTAATAGCTGGCTGCCGAGGAATAGATGGTCGACACTTGCCGCTCGCCAAAGGCGCTGTACAGGGCCGTGCGGATGTCGGACATTTGCACGCCCAGCAGGTTGGCCTTGTCGCGGTCGATCCTGAGCGATGCCTGCAAGCCCTTAATCTGCGAATCGCTGGTGACGTCGCGGAAGGCGGGATCCGTGCGCATGCCGGCAATAAACTTTTCCGCCCAGTCATTCAAGGCGTCGGGACTGACGCTTTGCAAGGTGTACTGGTAGCGGCTCTTGCTCTGGCGCCCGCCCAGCTGCAAGTTTTGCACGGGCCGGAAATACACGGCCATGCCTGGCACGGTGCCCGCCGCGCGGCGCAGGTTTTCCAGCACCACCGGCATTTTCGGCCGCTCGCTGCGCGGTTTCAAGACCATGAACATGCGGCCCGTGTTGCCGCCGCCAACGAACGACGTCACGTCCTGCACGCTGGGGTCCGCCTTGAGCACGGCCGCCACGCGCGCTTGCAAGTCTTGCAGTGCGGCCGAGGAAATATCTTCCGACGCTTCCGTATTCACCTGGATCTGGCCCAGGTCTTCTTCCGGGAAGAAACCTTTCGGTATCGTCGCGTACAGCAGCACCGTCAGCGCAAAGGTACACACGGCAACGAACAGCACCACGTTGCGGTGCGCCAGGGCCTTGTCGAGCAGATGCACATAACCGTTGCGCAATTTCGTGAAACCCGCTTCGAAATGGCGGCCGATGAAGGTTTTTTCGCCATGGCTGGGGTCGCTGTCATTGTGCTCGCGCGAATCGGCCGGCAGGAAGCGGCTGGCCAGCATCGGCACCAGGGTCAGCGACACGACGGCCGACACCAGCACGGCCAGCGAGACGACAACGGCGAATTCATGGAACAGCAAGCCGATCACGCCCGGCATGAAGAAGATGGGGATGAACACGGCCACCAGCGAGACGGAGATCGAGATGATGGTAAAGCCCATCTCTTTCGCCCCTTCCAGCGCCGCGCGTATGGGTTTCTTGCCCATCTCGATATGCCGCACGATGTTTTCCAGCACCACGATGGCATCGTCGACGACGAGGCCCACGGCCAGGGTAATGCCCAGCAGGGAAACGTTGTCGAGGCTGTAGCCGAGCCAGTACAGCAGGGCCAGCGCGCCGAGCAGGGAAATCGGCATGGTGACGGCAGGAATGAAGGTGGCCGCCGCGCGGTGCAGGAACAGGAAGATCACCAGCACCACCAGCACCACCGTCAGGGCCAAGGTCAGATTCACGTCGTGGATGGCTTCGCGGATCGACAGCGAACGGTCGTTGACCAGGCTGATCTGTATCGACTGCGGCAATTGTTCCTTGAAGCCCGGCAGCAAACGGCGCACGCCATCGACCACTTGCACGGTGTTGGCGTCCGGTTGGCGCTGCACCATCAGGCTGATCGAGCGCTCGCCATTGAAACTGCCGACGGCCTTGATCGATTGAAAGCTGTCTTCCACCTCGGCCACGTCTTTCAGGCGCACGGGCTGGCCGTTGCGGCTGGCGACGATCAGTTCGGCAAAATCGGCCGCCTTCATCATTTGCGGATTGCCCTGGATGGTCAGGGTCTGGCTCGGGCCGTCAAGAATGCCCAGCGGGGAATTCGTGTTCGAGGTGCGCAAGGCGGTGGCCAATTCGTCCATCGTCAGATTGCGAGCATTCATCAGGTCGGCACGGGCGCGCACACGCACGGCAAAGCGCTTCTGGCCATTGACGATGACCTGGGCCACGCCCGGCAAGGTCGACAGGCTGGGGGCGATCAGGTTTTCCGCGTAATCGTTGAGGTCCGACAAGTTCAGCGATGGCGACGTCATCTGGATGAACAGCACCGGCGCATCGGCCGGATTGACCTTGCGGTAGGACGGCAAGTCCGTCATTTCCGTCGGCAACTGGCGCTGCGCGCGCAGCAGGGCCGCCTGCACGTCGACAGCCGCCTCGTTGACATTGATGCTGGCGTCAAATTCCAGAGTCAGCGAGGTATTGCCCAGGGTGCTCGTGGAGGTGATCAGGCTCAGGCCGGAAATCGTGGAAAATTGCTTTTCCAGCGGCAAGGCCACCGACGAGGCCATGGTTTCCGGGCTGGCGCCGGCCAGGTCGGCGCTGACGTTGATGACGGGCGTGTTATAGCTCGGCAAGGCCGCCACGGGAATTTGCAGATAGGCCAGCACGCCGGCCAGGATGATGGAGAGGGACAGCAGCACCACCATGACGGGGCGGCGGATGCTCAGTTCGGACAGGTTCATGCTGGCTTGTCCTGCGGTGCGGCGGCGCCATCGGCAGCCTTGTGTTTTTCCACCAGGCGCACCTTGCTACCTGGACGCAAGTTCTGCTTGCCATCGACGATGACTTTTTCATCGCCCGCCAGGCCGGTAACGACGGCGTTCGGTCCGAATGCATACACGCGCGTCACCTTGCGCATCTTGGCCGTGTTGTCCGCTTCCATCGAATACACGAAGGTGCCGGCGGTACTCGTGATGATGGCGTTTTGCGGGATCACCAGCGCATCCTTGAGGGTGCGCACGGTCAGCTGCGTATTCACGTACTGGCCGGGCCACAAATCGGTGCCGCCATTATTGAAACGGGCCTTGATCCTGATCACGCCCGTGGCGGGATCGACGGCATTGTCGATAAAATTCAGTTTGCCATCGAGCTGCTTGCCGCCCGCATCGGACAGCAGTGCCGTGACAGGCACCTCGCCCGCCTTTTGCGCCGCCAGCAAGCCGGACAGGCTGCTTTCCGGCAAGGTGAACGACACGTCGATCGGGTCGAGCTGGGTGATGCTGGTGAGCGACGTGGTCGGCTGCACCAGGCTGCCGGCGTAGACATTGATGGCGCCCACCCTGCCCGCCTGCGGCGCGCGCAGGACGGTGTAGCTGGAGTCGACCTGGGCCGCGCGCAAGGCAGCCTGGTCGGCGGCCAGCAAGGCGCGTGCCGCGTCGAGCTGGCTTTGCAGGGTATCCACGGCGCCCTGGGCGATGAAATTCTTGCTCAGCAAATCCTGGTTGCGCTTGAGCTGGCGCTCGAAGTCCTGCACCGAGGCGCGGTCGCGCAAGACCTGCGCCTGCGCCTTGTCGACATTCGCATGCTCGCTGCGCGCGTCCAGCGTAAACATCAGCTCGCCTTGCTTGACGAACTGGCCTTCGCGGATATGCACTTTGGTGATCGTGCTGGTCGTCTGCGGGTGCAAGTCGACGCTGCTGATGGGCATCACGCTGCCATTGGCTTGCAGCACCATCGGCACATCCTGGCGCACCGGCGCGACCACGCTCACGGTCGTCGGCGCCTGTCCGCCCTTGCCCCCTTTGCCATCCTGCCCACTGGTCGCCGCACCGGACTGATGATTGAAATACCAGATGCCGCCACCGATACACAGGGCCGCACCCACGAGGATTGCCAGACTAGTCTTTTTCATTGTTCTGTCACGCTGTTGCAGCGCAGGGCTGCAGGTTGAATGTAGTTGCCAGGGGGGCATAAAGCACAATATTGTCGCACGGAAATGCTCACTTTCCTGCGTAATACTCTGGCACGATGAGGGTGACTTCCAGTCCACCGTCGACGTGATTGCGCAGTGAAACCGTGGCGCCGTGCTGCTCGGCAATATTGCGCGCGATGGTCAGGCCCAGGCCCGTGCCGCCCGATTCGCGCGAACGCGACGTCTCGATGCGGTAAAACGGTTCGAACACTTTAGCCAGTTGATCTGGCGCAATACCCGGCCCGCCGTCGCGGATGCAGATGCGCGCGGCACCGGCGATGCGCTCGACGGTCACCTGCGCGTACAGGCCATATTTGACGGCATTGTCGATCAGGTTCACCAGGCAGCGCCGCATGGCAATGGGGCGCGCCATCAGGGCCATGCCCGCCTGTCCACTGAGGGTGACTTTCTGGCCGGCATCGGCCGCGTCGGAGCAGACGCTATCGAGCAGGGAATCGAGATCGAGCGCCTGCATCGCTTCCGTGCTGTCCATCGAGCGGGCCAGGTCCAGCCCTTCCTTGACCATGCTTTGCATGGCCGACAGGTCGCCCACCAGGCGATCATACAATTCCGTATCCGCCACTTTTTCCAGGCGCAAGCGCAAGCGCGTCAGCGGCGTCTGCAAGTCGTGCGTGATGGCCGCCAGCATCTGTGTCCGCTGGGAAATATGCTGGCGGATGCGCGCCTGCATGGCATTGAAGGCGGCGCTGGCCTGGCGGATCTCGCTGGCGCCCGACAGGGTCAGCGGCGGATGGTTGATGTCATTGCCCAGGTCTTTCGCCGCCTGCGCCAGCTGCTTGAGCGGGCGCATGGTCATGCGCGTGACCAGATAGGCGAGGATGGCGATGCTGATCAGGAAAGGCAGCAGGGTCATCCAGTCGTTATGTTCATTGAACGGTGGCTGCTGGCGCGGTGGCAAGACCATCAGGCGCAGCACGTGGCCATCCTGCATGCGCACGTCGAGGTTTTCGCAGGTGCCGCCCCATGGCTTGGCGGAAAACATACCCGGCGACTGGCGCGGCTTGACGCAGGCGGCCGGACGTTCGGCCAGCGCGCTGACCTTGAAGCCTTCGCCCAGCTTGGCTTGCAGGGCGGTGGAAAATTCCGTCGGCGCACCGGGCCTATGTTCCGTATCGGGACGCAATTCCAGGCGCACGCTGCCCTTGTTGGCCACTTTCAGGTAGGCGGCGCGCGAGGCCAGCGGCACCACGTCGGCCGCCATCACCAGCTGCTCGGCTCGCTCGACGGCATGGTAGTCGCGGTATTGCTCGATGGCGCGCTGGCGTTCGCCCACGGCCAGCCACTGCGTCAGCGCGGCCGAAGCGACGATGCCGATCAACAAGAACATGAAGACACGGCCCGTCATCGAGCCCAGGAAGGCCTTCACGCGTGCGGCTCCACATTGACCTGGCCAGCCAGCACGTAGCCGCCGTTGCGCACGGTCTTGATAATTTGCGGCAAGCGGGCATCTTCACCGAGCTTTTGCCGCAGACGGCTGATCTGGATATCGATCGAGCGGTCGAACGGATCGGCGTCGCGGCCCTGCGTCAGGTTCAGCAGCTGGTCGCGGTTAAGCACGCGGTTCGGGTGTTCCAGGAAGACGCGCAGCAAGCGGAATTCCGCGCCCGACAGCATGATCACCAGGCCGCTGGGATTGAGCAGGTGGCGCGCCGTCAGGTCCAGCGTCCAGCCGGAAAAGCGGATTTGCTGCGCCTTGTCCGACGGCACGTTCGACGGCATGGCATGGCTGCGGCGCAGCACGCTGCGTATGCGCGCCAGCAATTCGCGGGGCTCGAACGGTTTCGGCAAGTAATCGTCGGCACCCATTTCCAGGCCCAGGATGCGGTCCAGCGGCTCGTTGCGCGCCGTCAACATGATCACCGGCACGGTCGATTGGGCGCGCAGCTTGCGGCACAAGGTCAGGCCGTCATCGCCAGGCAGGTTCAAATCGAGCACGATCAGGTCGGGCCGCGTTTCATCGAGGATTTTCCACATGGCCGTGCCATCCGCCGCACCCAGGGTACGGTAGGCGTTCGTTTCCAGGTAGTCCGCCAGCAAGCTGCGGATATCGCGGTCATCGTCGACGATGAGAATTGTAGAAGTGGGTTCCATGGTACGAATTATCCCCACTTCCCCCGCCCTTGCACAACGCATTTGTATCGTCTTGTATATAGAAGACCCGAAGAAACATATAGATACAAACTGTCTGGCAGCGGACACTTCGGGGAAACATGGCGCGTCCAACATGGATTCATGTGCAGCAACATGTACATCCCTCACTTTTACAAAGGAATCCAGATGAACGCCTCAATGACAACCTTGCGCAAGAACTTGATCATCGCCATGAGCGTACTCGGCATGGGTGCGGCATCGCTGACCGTCCACGCCCAGGAAGCGGCCGCCAGCGCGCCTGCCGCCAGTACCAAGATGCAACACGACGGCCACCGCGGCCAGCACCGCGGCGGCAATCCTGCCGAGCGCATGGCCAAGTACCAGGCCCGCCTGCATGACAAGCTGAAGCTGACGGCCGCGCAGGAACCGGCCTGGGCCACATTCACGGCCGCCAACGCGCCGAAAAAACCGATGGGTGACTGGAAGGCCAAGCGCGAAGCGATGGCCAAGCTGTCGGCGCCGGAACGCATGGAGCAATGGATCGCCATGTCGAAGGAACGCATCGCCAGCCAGGAAAGCCGTCTGGCCTCGCTGAAAACCTTCTACGCCGTGCTGACGCCGGAGCAAAAGAAAGTGTTTGATGAGAACGTGCCTGGCGGCAAGCACGGCGGCCATCGCGGCGGCCACCATGGCATGCATCAGCAGCCGAAAGCTGGGTAAGTCGGATTAGGTCCGCAGGCCCGTAATCCGACAACTTTGTTGGCGTGTATGGTGGTGTCGGGTTACGCCCTTACGGGCTAACCCGACCTACTCGTCGAGCTTGCGCAAGGAGGCCAGGAAGGTGGCTGCATTCTGGAAGCCGATCACGCGCGACTGGGCAATTTCCTGCCCTTGCGGGTTGAACATGATGATGCCCGGCGGGCCGAACAGCTGGAAACGTTTCAGCATGGCCTTGTCGTCCGCGTCATTGGCCGTCACGTCCACTTGCAGCAGTACGGCTTGCCCCATCTTCTCGCGCACGGCGGGATCGACGAAGGTCAGTTTTTCCATCTCGATGCACGACACACACCAGTCCGCATAAAAGTCCAGCAGGGCCGGCTTGCCATTGAGCTGGGCCAGCGCCGCGTCCAGCTGCGCCACGGTCTTCACGCGCGTAAACGGTTGGGCATGCACCTGCCCGCCGCCCAGGTGGGCCAGCGGCGCCAGCGGGTCGCGGCCACCGCTGGCCACACCCACCAGTTGCATCGCGCCCAGCAAGGCAAACACGAGGCCGAAGGCCTTGGCTACCCAGGCATTCTTCGCGCCGCTCTTGCCCACCAACAAATACATGCCATAGCCGACGAACAAGACCATCCAGCCCAGCATCTGCACGGCGCCCGGCAGCACGGGCGAGACGAGCCACCAGGCCACGCCCAGTTGCAGCACGCCAAAGAAGCGCTTGACGGCATCCATCCAGGCGCCGGCACGGGGCAGCAAGGTGCCAGCCGACACGCCCACCAGCAGCAAAGGCACGCTCATGCCCACCGCCATGGCAAACAGGGCGCTGCCGCCGATGACGACATCGCGCGTCTGGCTGATGTACAGCAAGGCGCCGGCCAGCGGCGCGGCCACGCAGGGTCCCACGATCAGGGCGGAAATGGCGCCCATGACGAACACGCCCGCCAGGCGGCCCGAAGACTGCTGGTTCGATACGGACGTCAGCTTGCCTTGCAGGAAAGCCGGCACTTGCAGTTCATACAAGCCGAACATCGACAGCGCCAGGCCCGCCATCAGCAGGGCAAAGAAACCCAGCACCCACGGGTTTTGCAGCTGGGCCGCCAAGCCTTCGCCCGCCAGACCGGCCGCCACGCCCAGCGCCGTGTAGACGATGGCCATGCCCAGCGCGTACGTCAGCGACAGCAGCAAGCCGCGCGAGCGGCTGACCTTGGCGCCATCGCCGATGATGATCGACGACAAAATCGGCACCATCGGCAGCACGCACGGCGTAAATGCGAGGCCCAGGCCCAGCAGCATGAACAGGGGCACGATGACGAGCAGCTTGCCGCTCTTCAGCGCCGCTTCGATCTTGCCCATCTCGCTTTGCGCGGGCGCGGAGCTTGCCGCCACGGGCGCCGCCGCGACCGGCTCGGGCGTGCTGGTGATATCGGCCTGCGGAATGCTCATTACGGACACGCCAGGCGATGCTTGCGCCTGCGGGCCGTTGACGGCCGCCGTGTCGACTGCGGGCGCGGCCGGCAAGGCAAACTTCGACGGCAAGCCGCCCGGCGCCATGCTCTGGCCGCCGCCACCGCCCACCAGCTGGGCTGTCGCATCCTGCGGCGCATAGCACAGCCCCTTGTCGGAGCAGCCCTGTCCCGTCGCTTTCAAGGTAAACGGCCCGGCAGCTTCCACGGGAATCGTGATGGTGAGGGTCTTGCGGAAGGTTTCCACGTTCTTCTGGAAGGTATCGTCGAACTTGACCTTGCCAGCCGGATACACCGGCGTGCCCAGCTTGGCGCCCACGGCCTCGAACTTGAAGCGCTCGTGGTACATATAGTAGCCATCGGCAATCACATACGTGACGGCGATGGTGGCCGGATCCTGCATGCGGGCGGAAAACTTGAAGGCCAGTTCGGGGTCGAGGAATTCATCGTCGGCGCGGGCTTGACCCGTGCCAAAGACGGCCATGGCCAGCAGCAAACAGGTGGCAAACCAGATCAGCAGTTGATGTAGGGGAGCGGCGCGCGCGGTGGCGCTGGAGGGGAAACGGGACATGAACTACCTTTTCAACCATTCGACAGAGGACGCGCGGGGCGTGCAGTGGCTGCAGGGCCGGCGCGAAAGAAGAATAGTACACCGCAGCAAGGATAGCTGCAGCAGAAAACAAAAAAGCCAGGCTAGGCCTGGCTTTCATTGATGCAATTACTGGGATTACTCGCCAGCAACTTCAACTGCTTCGGTCGTATCTGGACGATCCATCAGTTCAACGAACGCCATAGGAGCGTTATCGCCGACGCGGAAACCCATTTTCAGGATACGCACATAACCACCGTTACGGTTGGCGAAACGTGGGCCCAGTTCAGCGAACAGTTTGACGACCATTTCACGGTCGCGCAGGCGGTTGAAGGCCAGACGCTTGTTTGCCAGGGAGTCGGTTTTGCCCAGGGTCAGAATTGGCTCGACAACGCGGCGCAGTTCTTTTGCTTTTGGCAGGGTGGTTTTGATCGCTTCGTGACGCAGCAGCGATACTGTCATGTTGCGCAGCATTGCCAGACGGTGGGACGAGGTACGATTCAGTTTACGGAGGCCGTGACCGTGACGCATGATAAATCCTTTCGGTGAGTGTTTAAATTCCAGTTCTTCGATCAGCTGAGTGGGAAACCCCTTACAGCCGCGGACCGGTTTGGTACTACAAAATAAAAGCCTGGGACACCTGTCCCAGGCAGTTTGCTGCAACTTGCTTTTACTGCGATTACTTTTCCAGGCCGGCAGGCGGCCAGTTTTCCAGCTTCATGCCCAAGGTCAAGCCGCGCGATGCCAGCACTTCCTTGATTTCGTTCAGGGACTTGCGGCCCAGATTTGGCGTTTTCAGCAGTTCGTTTTCCGAACGTTGGATCAGGTCGCCGATGTAGTAGATGTTTTCCGCTTTCAGGCAGTTCGCCGAACGCACGGTCAACTCCAGGTCGTCGACTGGACGCAACAGGATAGGATCGACCAGCGGAGCGCGCGATGGCGCTTCGGCGGCGGCTTCCGTGCCTTCCAGGGCAGCGAACACATTCAACTGGTCCACCAGGACGCGGGCCGACTGGCGGATCGCTTCTTCCGGCGAGATCACGCCGTTGGTTTCGATGTTGATGATCAGCTTGTCCAGGTCGGTACGCTGTTCAACGCGGGCCGATTCAACGAAGTACGATACACGGCGCACTGGCGAGAACGACGCATCCAGGATGATGCGGCCGATGGTCTTGTTCGTGTCTTCCGACAGGCGACGCACGTTACCAGGAACGTAGCCGCGGCCTTTTTCAACCTTGATCTGCATGTCCAGCTTGCCACCAGCGGTCAGGTGGGCGATCACGTGGTCAGGGTTGATCAGTTCGACGTCATGCGGCAGGTCGATATCGGAGGCCAGGATCGCGCCTTCGCCTTCTTTTTTCAGGGTCAGGGTTACCGAATCGCGGTTGTGGACTTTGAAAACCACACCCTTCAAGTTCAGCAACAGATCGACGACGTCTTCTTGCACGCCATCGAGGGAGGAATATTCGTGGACTACGCCAGCGATCGTCACTTCGGTCGGCGCGTAGCCTACCATCGACGACAGCAGAACGCGGCGCAACGCGTTACCCAATGTGTGGCCATAGCCGCGCTCGAACGGTTCCATCACGACCTTGGCGTGACCTGCACCGAGAGCTTCAACATCGATAATACGTGGCTTCAACAAACTGTTTTGCATGAAATGTCCTTTTCAATACCCTCGGCTCATTACACCGATAAGGCTGATGGCATTAGTAAAACGCCCACCCGAAAGAAAACGAGTGGGCGGTGATGGTGCTAACTGCTATTAACGCGAGTACAGCTCGACGATCAGCGATTCGTTGACGTCGTTAGCGATTTCGTTACGCTCTGGCAGGGACTTGAAAGTACCTTCCATTTTCTTGGCATCAACCGAAACCCAGCTAGGCATACCAACTTGTTCAGCCAGCGACAGTGCTTCAACGATACGCACTTGCTTTTTCGATTTTTCACGAACAGCAACGATGTCGCCAACTTTGACTGCGTACGAAGCGATGTTCACAACGATACCGTTCACGGTGAACGCTTTGTGGCTGACCAATTGACGCGCTTCAGCGCGGGTCGAGCCAAAGCCCATGCGGTAGCAAACGTTGTCCAGACGCGTTTCCAGCAACTTCAACAGCGTTTCGCCGGTGTTGCCTTTACGACGGTCTGCTTCAGCGAAGTAGCGGCGGAATTGACGTTCCAGCACGCCGTACATGCGCTTGACTTTTTGCTTTTCGCGCAGTTGGTTACCGTAGTCCGAGGTGCGGGCGCCGGATTTGACACCGTGTTGGCCTGGCTTGACGTCCAGTTTGCACTTGCTGTCCAGCGAGCGACGTGCGCTCTTCAGGAACAGGTCTGTACCTTCACGGCGGGAAAGTTTTGCTTTAGGTCCGATATAACGTGCCACGATACTTCCTTTTTTTAAATGATAACGCCCCAGCCACATGCATGATCAAACACACTGATGCGGTTAGGCGCTAGTCTGATTTGGTTTCAATCAGACGGTGGCTGAAAACGAAAAACCCGTCAAACAGAATTTGACAGGCAAGAACAGCCGGGCAGTATAACCGTTTCCGGCTCCCTGCTCCAGCGTTTTCACACAACTGTACTGAGTTACAACAGACAGCAAAGCAGCTGGCGCCGAAGCGCCCTCTGCAACACTATCTTAGATACGACGACGTTTCGGTGGACGGCAACCGTTGTGCGGTACCGGCGTCACGTCCTGGATCTCGGTGATCTTGATGCCCAGGTTGTTCAGCGCGCGAACGGCGGATTCACGACCAGGACCTGGGCCCTTGATACGTACTTCCAGGTTCTTCACGCCACACTCAACAGCCACTTTACCAGCGGCTTCCGCGGCGACCTGCGCTGCGAACGGGGTCGATTTACGCGAACCCTTGAAGCCTGCACCGCCGGAGGTAGCCCACGACAAGGCATTGCCTTGACGATCGGTGATGGTAATGATGGTGTTATTGAACGAAGCGTGGACATGTGCGATGCCTTCAGCGACGTTCTTTTTAACTTTTTTACGCACGCGTGCTGATGCGGCGTTATTTTGCGACTTAGCCATAATTATTCCCTAGCGGATTATTTTTTCAGCGATTGAGCGGCTTTACGCGGTCCCTTGCGGGTACGTGCGTTCGTACGCGTACGCTGGCCACGGCAAGGCAGACCCTTACGATGACGCATGCCGCGGTAGCAACCCAGATCCATCAAACGCTTGATGTTCATGGACAGTTCACGACGCAGATCGCCTTCGACGATGAATTTACCTACTTCATCGCGCAGCTTTTCCAGTTCGCTGTCATCCAGATCTTTGATCTTTTTGTTGGTTGCTACACCGGTCGATGCACAGATTTTCTCTGCGCGTGGACGGCCCACACCGTAGATGGCCGTCAGGCCGATAACGGTATGCTGATGATTTGGGATATTAACCCCTGCAATACGTGCCATTTGTTATTCCTCGATTAACCTTGACGCTGCTTGTGACGTGGTTCCACGCAGATAACGCGGACTACGCCTTTGCGCTTGATGATCTTGCAGTTGCGGCAGATCCGCTTGACTGATGCGAGAACTTTCATTTTTGGGCTCTTTCTTTCGCTTCTTTGGTTTGATTCAGTGTGTTACTTGGTACGGAACACAATGCGGGCTCGGCTCAGGTCGTACGGCGTTAACTCCACCGTCACCTTGTCTCCAGGGAGAATGCGAATATAGTTCATCCGCATTTTACCTGAAATATGCCCGAGCACCACGTGTCCGTTCTCCAGCTTCACTCGAAATGTTGCATTTGGGAGATTCTCAAGAATCTCGCCCTGCATCTGTATGACGTCGTCTTTTGCCATTCGGTATGTTTACCGCGCTTAACGCGTCGGAATTCCGCCCTTGAAATTTGCTTTGCGCAGCAGCGAATCATATTGCTGCGACATCACGTAGTTCTGTACTTGCGCCATGAAATCCATGGTGACAACTACAATAATCAATAAAGAAGTACCGCCGAAATAGAATGGTACTTTCCACTGGGCTTGCATAAATTCCGGCAATAAACACACCAGGGTGATGTAGACTGCGCCGGCAAGTGTCAAGCGTGTCAGGATCTTGTCGATGTAACGGGCTGTCTGCTCGCCTGGACGGATCCCGGGAATGAACGCACCGCTTTTCTTCAAGTTATCCGCTGTTTCCTTGCTGTTAAAGACCAGCGCTGTATAGAAGAAACAGAAAAACACGATCGCCACTGCGTACAACAGCGCATGGATAGGCTCACCAGGCCCCATCGATGCTGCCAAATCTTTCAAGAACCGCACCGCAGGGTTAGCGTTGTCGGCGCCCTTTGAAAACCAGTCCACGATAGTGGCCGGGAACAAGATGATCGAAGAAGCAAAGATCGGCGGGATCACGCCGGCCATGTTCAGCTTCAACGGCAAATGGCTGGTTTGACCGCCATAAATCTTGTTGCCTACCTGGCGCTTCGCGTAATTGACCAATATTTTGCGCTGACCACGTTCAACGAATACAACGAAGTACGTTACCAGTGCTACCAGGATCACGATGAAAATCGCGCTGAAGCTGCCGATCGAACCATTCGACACCTGAGTGAACAAGCCACCCAACGCCGACGGCAGACCTGCTGCAATCCCGGCAAAAATGATGATCGAGATGCCATTCCCCAAGCCACGCTCGGTAATTTGCTCACCCAACCACATCAAAAACATTGTTCCGGTCAACAAAGTGACGACCGTCACGAAGCGGAATGCAAGACCAGGTTCCAACACCAGACCAGCTTGCGACTCCAGTGCGACTGCAATGCCTAACGCTTGGAACAGTGCCAGGGCAACCGTGAAATACCGGGTGTACTGGGTGATCTTGCGACGACCTGCTTCGCCTTCTTTTTTCAACGCTTCCATCTGCGGTGACACGATCGACAGCAATTGCATGATGATCGAGGCCGAGATATAAGGCATGATACCCAGCGCAAACACTGTAAAACGAGACAAGGCACCGCCCGAGAACATGTTGAACATGCCCAGGACGCCGCCTTCGTGCTCCTTGAACAGCGAGGCTAATTGTGTCGGGTCAATCCCGGGAACCGGGACGTGAGCACCGATACGATAAACCACCAATGCGCCAAGCAAAAACCAGAGCCGTCCCCAAGGGAAACCGGCCGCTGCACTTTTAGCAAGTTGTGGATTAGTCGCCAATTTTCGCTCCGATCAAGCTGTTAGCGGTCAACTCAGGCTACCGAGCCGCCGGCTGCTTCGATGGCTGCTTTCGCGCCAGCGGACACTTTCAAGCCCTTCAAATTCACCGCTTTGGTGATTTCGCCGGACAAGATCACGCGCACGTCACGGGCCAACACGCCCAGAACGCCAGCTTGCTTCAAGACCAGAATGTCGACATCGCCAACAGCCAGGTTGTTCAGATCGGACAGGCGCACTTCAGCTTTGAAGGTTGCGTGCATCGATTTGAAACCGCGCTTAGGCAGACGGCGTTGCAGAGGCATCTGACCGCCTTCGAAACCGACTTTATGAAAGCCGCCCGAACGCGATTTCTGACCTTTGTGACCACGACCCGAGGTTTTACCCAGGCCGGAGCCGATACCGCGACCGACGCGACGCTTGTAGTGCTTAGCGCCTTCGGCTGGTGCAATAGTATTCAATTCCATGATTTGCTCCGTTCGTGTAAGCCCGAAGGCTTACCCGACAACTTTAACGAGATACGATACTTTATTGATCATGCCGCGTACGGATGGGGTGTCTTGCAATTCGGAAACCGAATTTACACGACGCAGACCCAGACCGCGCACGGTAGCGCGATGCGATTCGCGCGTACCGATCAAGCCCTTGACCAATTGCACTTTGACTGTGTTTGTCATTTTGTCCACCTTAAGCCAGAATGTCTTCGACCGACTTGCCGCGTTTGGCAGCGATATCGGAAGCAGTGCTCATTTTCGACAGGCCGTCCAGCGTAGCGCGTACCAGGTTGTATGGGTTGTTCGAACCGGTGGATTTCGCCACCACGTCCGTCACGCCCATCACTTCGAAGATAGCGCGCATTGCGCCACCAGCGATAACGCCAGTACCAGGCTTAGCTGGGTTCATCAGGACCTTGGAGGCGCCGTGACGACCAACAACCGTGTGATGCAAGGTACCGTTTTTGAGCGGTACTTTGATCAGGTTGCGACGGGCTTCTTCCATTGCCTTCTGCACGCCAACTGGCACTTCTTTCGATTTGCCCTTGCCCATGCCGACGCGGCCATCGCCATCACCAACTACGGTCAGCGCGGCGAAACCCATGATACGACCACCCTTGACCACTTTGGTCACGCGGTTGATCGCGATCATTTTTTCGCGCATGCCATCATCCGGCTTGTCGCTTTGCATTTTTGCTTGCATTTTTGCCATGATTGATCCTTAGAACTTCAGACCGGCTTCGCGTGCGGCTTCTGCCAACGCTTTCACACGGCCGTGGTAACGGAAACCGGAGCGGTCAAACGCAACTTCGGTAATCCCTGCTTTCAACGCTTTTTCAGCGACGCGCTTGCCGATCAAGGCTGCAGCAGCGGCATTGCCGCCTTTGCCGGATTGGCCTGCCAGTTCAGCGCGAACTTCCGCTTCAGCCGTCGAGGCCGAAACCAGGACTTTAGCGTCCGGGCTGATCAGGTTGGCGTAAATGTGCAGGTTGGTGCGATGCACCGACAAGCGATTTACTTTCAATTCCGCAATCTTGATGCGGGTTTGGCGTCCGCGGCGAAGCCGTGATTCTTTCTTATCCATCGTCAGCCCCTAATTACTTCTTCTTGGTTTCTTTAAGCTTAACCACTTCGTCCGCATAGCGAACGCCCTTGCCTTTATAAGGCTCAGGAGCGCGGTAAGCACGAACTTCAGCGGCTACCTGGCCAACCTGTTGACGGTCGATACCTTTAATCAGGATCTCGGTCGGGGTTGGTGTTGCGCAGGTAACGCCGGCTGGCATGTCATGCACTACAGGGTGCGAGAAACCCAGGGACAGATTCAACTTGTCGCCTTGAGCTTGCGCCTTGTAACCCACGCCTACCAGGTTCAGCTTTTTCTCGAAACCCTTGGTGACGCCAACAACCATGTTGTTGACCAGTGCGCGCAGCGTGCCGGACATGGCATTGGCTTCGCGGCTGTCGTTCGCCACGTCGAAACTCAGGGTTCCTGCATTGTTTTCCACTTTGACCTGGCCGGTGAGGGCCTGGGAAAGTACGCCCAGCGGGCCTTTTACGGTGATCGCTTGTGCGGAGATGGCGACTTCGGCGCCAGCTGGCACTACGATAGGCATTTTAGCTACTCGAGACATGTGTAACTCCTTAAGCCACGTAGCAAATAACTTCGCCGCCGACACCGGTAGCGCGTGCTTTGCGGTCAGTCATGACGCCTTGCGGAGTCGACACGATCGCCACACCCAAGCCATTCATCACAACAGGGATCTCGTCTTTACCCTTGTAGACGCGCAGACCCGGACGGGACACGCGCTCCAAGCGCTCAATAACGGGACGGCCAACATAATACTTCAAACCGATTTTCAGTTCCGCTTTGCCACCAGCTTCGGCAACAGCGAAATCTTCAATGTAACCCTCGTCCTTCAGGACGCTGGCAATCGCAATTTTGACTTTCGACGATGGCATGGCCACGGTCGTCTTTTGCACGCCTTGTGCATTGCGAATGCGGGTCAGCATATCGGCGATAGGATCGCTCATACTCATTGCATATTCTCCTATTACCAGCTTGCTTTTGTCATACCCGGAATTTCACCACGCATGGCGAATTCACGGAGCTTGATACGACCCAGACCGAATTTACGGAATGTGCCGCGCGGACGACCAGTGATGGCGCAACGGTTACGTTGACGCGTCGGGTTCGAGTTACGTGGCAGCGCCTGCAATTTCAGGCGAGCTTCGTAGCGCTCTTCTTCCGATTTCGATTGGTCATCGACGATGGCCTTGAGAGCTTCGCGCTTAGGGGCGAATTTCGCCACCAGGTCAGCACGCTTGATCTCACGATTAATCAGTGACAGTTTGGCCATGATCAGTTCCTGAAAGGGAATTTAAAGGCGGCGAGCAAAGCTTTGGCTTCGTCATCGGTCTTAGCGGTTGTCGTGATGCTGATATTCATACCGCGCAACGCGTCAATCTTGTCGTATTCGATTTCAGGGAAAATGATCTGTTCCTTGACACCGATGTTGTAGTTGCCACGACCATCAAATGCACGGCCGTTCACACCACGGAAATCGCGTACGCGCGGCAGAGCCACGGTAATGAAGCGATCCAGGAACTCGTACATGCGAGCGCCGCGCAGGGTGACCATCGTACCGATCGGGTAACCTTCACGGATTTTGAAGCCTGCGATCGCTTTGCGGGACTTGGTGGTCACTGGCTTCTGGCCGGCGATCTTGGTCAAGTCAGCAACTGCGTGCTCGAGAACTTTTTTATCCGCGATAGCCTCACCAACACCCATGTTCAGGGTGATCTTGGTCAGGCGTGGAACTTCCATTACCGACTTGTAACCAAACTTGCTGGTCAGGTCGGCAACGACTTTTTCTTTATAGAATTCTTGGAGACGTGCCATGATTTCTTAAGCCTTCACTACTTCGCCGGAGGATTTAAAGATGCGAACTTTCTTGCCGTCCACTTCTTTGAAACCCACGCGATCTGCCTTGCCAGTCGCTGCATTAAACAATGCAACGTTGGACACGTGAATTGGCATGGTCTTATCGACGATACCACCAGTTACGCCAGTCATCGGGTTTGGCTTAGTCGCTTTTTTAGCGATGTTAATGCCGTCAACCACGATATGTTCAGCATCGATACGCTGCTGTACCACACCACGTTTGCCCTTGTCTTTCCCGGTCAGAACGATGACTTCGTCGTTTTTACGAATCTTATCCATTACGACTCCTTACAGGACTTCCGGTGCCAGGGACACGATTTTCATGAACTTCTCAGTGCGCAGTTCGCGCGTGACAGGTCCAAAAATACGGGTACCGATCGGTTCCAGCTTGGCGTTCAACAGAACGGCGGCATTGCCGTCGAACTTCACCAGGGAACCGTCTTGGCGGCGAACACCTTTAGCGGTGCGCACAACCACGGCGTTATAAATTTCACCTTTTTTGACACGGCCACGTGGCGCAGCAACCTTAACGGTTACCTTGATCACATCGCCAATGCCAGCATAACGGCGCTTGGAGCCGCCCAATACCTTGATGCACATTACTTCTTTGGCACCGGTATTGTCAGCCACTTCGAGCCGGCTTTCAGTTTGAATCATAGTATTCTCTTTCCCAACTTAAGCCGAAGAATCCACACAATGTAGACCCACGGTCAGTCTTGGTCCCGCCAGAGCCGCCCTGCTGGGCTTCACTGTTTGGGTGCATGACCTTCATACATCAACTGACCGCGAATGCTACTGTCTGTGGCCAGACACTTTGCGGCGTTACATGAACGAAGCCCGCAAGTATTACATACAATTTGCGGGCCTGCAAGTACTAATTAAAACCCACCGCCGAAACGGTGGTTTTTATTTAAACGGTTGGTGCGGCTTGAACCACACGTGTCACCGTCCATGCCTTCGTTTTGGAGATCGGGCGACCTTCCTGGATCTCGACCGTATCACCGGCCTTGACTTGGTTGGTCTCGTCATGCGCGTGATACTTGTTCGAGCGCATGATGATCTTGCCATACAAAGGATGTTTTACGTGGCGCTCGATCAGAACGGTAACGGTCTTGTCCATCTTGTCCGAAACCACTTTACCGATCAGCGTGCGCTTGAGCGACTGTTTCACTGGTTCGTTCATTTGGCTTCCTTCAGATTCATTACCGTCTTCACACGCGCGATATCGCGGCGTACCTTCTTGAGCTGCGAAGTGTTGCTCAGCTGCTGCGTAGCGATTTGCATGCGCAGGCCGAACTGTGCCTTCAACAGGTCATTCAGCTCTTTTTGCAGAGCTGGCTGGTCCTTGCCGCGGAGTTCAGATGCTTTCATATACAACTCCAATTATTGGCCGACTTGGCGGATGACAAACGTCGTCGCCAGTGGCAGTTTAGCGGCGGCAAGACGGAATGCTTCCCGTGCCAGCGCTTCATCAACGCCATCCATTTCATACAGTACTTTGCCTGGCTGAATTTCAGCGACGTAGTACTCAGGATTACCTTTACCGTTACCCATACGGACTTCAGCTGGTTTGTTCGAAATCGGTTTGTCCGGGAAAATACGGATCCAGATACGGCCACCGCGCTTGATGTGACGCGTCATTGCACGACGCGCCGCTTCAATTTGACGCGCAGTGATACGACCGCGCGCAACTGCCTTCAGACCGAATTCGCCAAACGACACGGCGGTGCCGCGGCTGTGCGAAATACCGGTATTACGGCCTTTCTGCTCTTTACGATACTTTCTGCGTGCTGGTTGCAGCATGATTATTCTCCTGCTTTCTCAGCTGGTGCTGCTGCGGCGGCCGGTTTAGCGGCGGTACGCACACGTGCACCTGGTGCTGTGGATGGTTTCGCACCGGCACCGGCTGGACGTGGACGGCCAGCTGGCTTGCCATCGTCACGGCGTGGGCCGCGGCTTTTCTTCTCGTCAGCTGGGGTATCGATGACTGGTGCATCGCCGTTAGGCGCGCGGTCACCTTTGTATACCCACACCTTGACACCGATGATGCCGTAGGTGGTCGACGCTTCGCTGGTACCGTAGTCGATATCGGCGCGCAGGGTATGCAGAGGCACGCGGCCTTCGCGGTACCACTCTTTACGCGCGATTTCGATACCGTTCAGACGGCCGGACGACATGATCTTGATACCGAGAGCACCCAGGCGCATTGCATTTTGCATTGCACGCTTCATGGCGCGGCGGAACATGATCCGTTTTTCCAGCTGCTGAGCGATCGAATCGGCGATCAGTTGCGAGTCGATTTCTGGCTTGCGAATTTCTTCGATGTTCACGTGAACAGGTACGCCCATGATCTTGGTCAGCGCCGACTTCAGTACTTCGATGTCTTCGCCTTTTTTACCAATGACCACGCCTGGACGCGAGCTGTAGATCGTGAAGCGCGCGTTCTTGGCTGGGCGCTCGATAACGATGCGGCCAACGGAAGCGTTCTTCAGTTTCTTTTTCAGGTAAGCACGTGCTTTCAAGTCTTCGTTCAGCATGGCAGCGAAATTACCGTTGCCTGCATACCAGCGCGAAGCCCAGTTACGGGTGACCGCCAGACGGAAACCGGTTGGATGAATTTTCTGACCCATCGTGGCTCCTTAGTTACCGACAGTCACGTAAACGTGACAGGATTGTTTCGAAATACGGTCGCCACGGCCTTTTGCACGCGCGGTGAAGCGCTTCAGGACCGGGCCCTTTTCGACGTAGATCGTTTTCACGAACAATTCGTCGATGTCCGCGCCATCATTGTGTTCGGCATTCGCAATAGCGGATTCCAGAACGCGTTTGATGATCGCAGCACCTTTTTTCGGGCTGAATTGCAAGATGTTGAGTGCAGCGTCAACTTTCTTGCCACGGATCAGGTCAGCAACCAGGCGGCCCTTTTGGTCCGACAGGCGCACACCTTTGAGGATAGCTTTAGTTTCCATTATTTCTTAGCCTTTTTGTCAGCTGCATGGCCCTTGAACGTACGGGTCAGTGCGAATTCGCCGAGCTTGTGACCAACCATGTTTTCGGAAACATAAACCGGCACGTGCAGCTTGCCGTTATGAACCGCGATCGTCAGGCCGATAAAGTCAGGCATGATTGTCGAACGACGCGACCAGGTTTTGATTGGCTTTTTGTCTTTGGCTGCTTGCGCGGCTTCAACTTTTTTCACCAGGTGGGCGTCACAGAACGGCCCTTTTTTCAATGAACGTGTCATGTGCTACCCCTTATTTCTTGCCGCGGCGCGAGACGATCATGGAAGTAGTACGCTTGTTGCTGCGTGTTTTCTTACCCTTAGTCTGTTGGCCCCAAGGCGAAACTGGATGACGACCAGCTGCTGTTTTACCTTCACCACCACCGTGCGGGTGATCGACCGGGTTCATGACCACACCGCGAACGGTAGGACGAACACCGCGCCAGCGCATCGCACCAGCTTTACCGATTTTACGCAGGCTGTGCTCGGCATTGCCGACTTCACCAACCGTTGCACGGCACTCGATGTGCACGCGACGTACTTCACCCGAGCGCAGACGCACTTGAGCGTAGGTACCTTCACGTGCCATCAGCACAACGCCAGCGCCAGCGGTACGTGCCATTTGGGCACCTTTACCTGGCAGCATTTCGACGCAATGCATCACGGTACCGACTGGGATGTTACGGATTGGCAAGCAGTTACCCGATTTGATCGGTGCTTCCGAACCGTTCATCACGCTGTCGCCAACGGCCATGCCTTTGGTTGCGATGATGTAGTGACGTTCGCCGTCGGCGTAGCACAACAGAGCGATATTCGCGGTGCGGTTTGGATCGTATTCGATACGTTCCACTTTCGCTGGAATACCATCTTTGGTGCGCTTGAAGTCGATCAAGCGATAGTGTTGCTTATGACCACCACCGATATGACGGGTGGTGATGTGACCGTTGTTGTTACGACCAGCGGTCTTGGATTTCTTTTCAACCAGGGCAGCGAACGGACGACCTTTGTACAGGTCGGCATTCACCACCTTCACCATGCCGCGACGGCCTGGCGAGGTTGGTTTCATCTTAACGAGTGCCATTATGCAGCCTCCTCGGAGAAGTTGATTTCCTGGCCAGGCTTCAGGCACACGAAAGCACGCTTGGTATGGTTACGACGACCGTTGAACTTGCCGGTGCGTTTTTGCTTACCTTCGCGGTTTGCAGTTTGCACGGACAGAACTTCAACCTTGAACAGCAGTTCGACCGCTGCCTTGATTTCAGGCTTGGTTGCATCCGGCAGTACGCGGAATACAATTTGCTCGTTCTTTTCCGCGACCATGGTGGCCTTTTCGGAAATCACGGGCGCCAACAGCACCTTCATCAAGCGTTCTTCGCTATGTTTCAAAATCGCGCTCATGCCAGCATCTCCTCAATCTTGGCCAATGCAGCTTTGGTGACCAGGATCTTCTTGTAGAACACCAGGGACATCGGGTCTGCGTGACGTGGCTCAACGACGAGTACGTTAGGCAGGTTGCGCGATGCCAGTTCCAGGTTTTCGTTCAGAACGTCGGTGATGATCAGAACCGAATCAAAGCCCAGGCCGTTCAATTTTTGCGACAACAGCTTGGTTTTTGGCGCGTCGATCGTCAGATCGTCGATGACGATCAGGCGCTCTTCGCGAGCCAGCTGCGACAGGATCGAGCAGATACCTGCGCGATACATTTTTTTGTTCACTTTGTGGGTGAAGTTTTCGTCAGGCGAGTTCGGGAAAATCCGACCACCGCCGCGCCACAGTGGCGACGACGACATACCAGCACGAGCGCGGCCGGTACCTTTTTGGCGCCATGGCTTTTTCGTCGTGTGGTGAACTTCTTCACGGTCTTTTTGCTTGCGGTTACCACTACGTGCATTCGCTTGATAAGCGATGACGACTTGGTGGATCAGCGCTTCATTGTAGTCACGGCCGAAAATCGTATCGGCTGCAGCAACGTTCGAGGCGGCTTGACCTTGCGCATTCAGAAGCTTGAGTTCCATCGTTTAAGCTCCCTTCTTGGCTTTGGTTTTGATGGCTGGCGAGACAACTACCTGGCCATTTTTCGCACCTGGAATCGCACCTTTGACCAGCAACAGCTGACGGTCGGCATCGATACGGGCGATCACGAGGTTCTGGATCGTACGGTTAACGTCACCCAGATGACCGGTCATGCGCTTACCAGGGAAAACGCGACCTGGATCTTGTGCCATACCGATGGAACCTGGAACGTTGTGCGAACGCGAGTTACCGTGCGTTGCACGGCCAGAAGCGAAGTGGTAACGTTTGATAACGCCTGCATAGCCTTTACCGATGGTAACGCCTTGCACGTCGATCTTTTGACCGACTTCGAACAGGGAAGCAGCGACAACATCGCCAGCTTTCAGTTCAGCGGCTTTAGCAGCGTCGACACGGAACTCTTTCAACAGAGTACCGGCTTCAACGCCAGCTTTAGCGTGATGACCAGCAACAGCTTTGGTCACGCGGGAAGCGCGACGTTGACCGAATGCGACCTGAACAGCGGAGTAACCATCTGTTTCAGGGGTTTTGATTTGCGCAACACGGTTGTTCGATACGTCCAACACGGTGACCGGGATCGAATCCCCTTCATCCGTGAAAATGCGCATCATACCAACCTTGCGACCGAGAAGGCCTAGGCTCATTTTTTCTCCATTCCCACCTGCGATTGGGCGGGGCTTGTTTAACTACAAAGTAACGTAGGACTCAAAAAAGACGAATCCATACCGAAGCCGGCTAGTATATAGCACAAAAACCCTTGACGCAACAAGTTAACACGAGGTATGTCAAAGTGTTGCGCGACGCCCCTGCGGGAGTTGTCGGCGGGCCTGAAAAACGCTGCCGCAAGGCAATTAGACGGACGCAAAGCACGGCGGCATGCGCCCTGGCGGGTGATGCCAGAAACATACAGGGCGCGCCGCGGCGTGCGCCCCCTGCCCTTCCCCATCCCGGGCGCGATGCCCGGGAAGCTTACTGCTGGCAGTTGCTCAGGCAATGCCCGTACAAGTCCTCGCAGATGGGGCTGCCACCGAGGTGCGCCCGGCAATTGGCCACTTTCTGTCCGCACTCGCTGTAGCACTGCGTGACATCGCCGGCAGCAAACGCATACGAGGCGCTCAGGCCCAGCGCAAACAGGAAAGCCATCGTTTTCTTGATCATATTTCATCTCCGTTTTATCAGATGGAAGAACAACCAGGACGACACGCCATCCTCGCACCGCCCCGGGCAGACGCCGCGGCGCCCGCCATTACTTAAAAAGCAATGCCAATAGAATACCGTAAACAATACCAACCAACTACCAATTATCGGTGCCGCCCGTGTCCCACCAAAAAAAACAGCCCGGACACATCACCGTCCGGGCTGGCTGCAAGCATCGTGGCGCATGGCGCCCGCATAGCCCCTACTCTTGCGGCACTCCCTTCCCAATCTGATACCAGTCCACCTTGCGCGTTGCCACCATGATGACGGCCAGCACGGCGAACAACAGAATGCTGCCCATCACCAGCGCGTTGTTTTCCGAGCTGAGCAAGCCATACAGGGTGCCATACAGCAAGGTCAGGGCCACGCCGAAGCCGATGCCGCGCCACATGTTGTGCAGCACGTGCACCAGATAGAAGCTGGTCAGGGCGATACAGGCGGCGCTGGCGGCCAGATAGGCGGCGAGGAAGGCGATGTGCTCGGCCAGCCCCACCAGCAGCAGGAAGAAGATCACCAGCGACAGGCCCACCAGCAAATACTGCACCGGGTGGATCGGCAGGCTCTTCAAAATTTCAAAGATGAAGAAGGCGGCAAAGGTCAGCGCCACGAACAGCAAGCCATATTTCGTGGCCCGGTCCGATTGCGAATACACGTTCACCGGCTCGATGAAACCGACACTGAAGCGGTCCACCTGGCCCAGCGGCGCACTGTCGGGCACCTTGAATTCCCCCTCGATGGAGCTTAGCTGCGTTTGCGCATTGGTGGCCAGCGACGAGATATTCCACGCCACATTGAAACCACTGGCATCGATCTGGCGATTCTTCGGCGACGGCAGGAAGCGCCCGCCAAATTGCGGATGGGGCCAGTTCGACTTGATCTGGATCTGGCTGTTCTTGGCCACCGGCACGAAGTGCTGGCGTTCGATGCCATCGAGGCCCAGGTCAAAGCTGAAGCGCACCTGCTGCTGCGCCGCCAGTGGCATGGCACCCAGCGGCGCGTGCAGGCCGCTGCGGAAGGCCAACAGGTCGGTACCCTGCTCGAACTCGATCTTTTGTCCGCCCCAGTCGATTTTCGGGATATTGCGGATGCCGCGCACGTCCTCGATGGACAAGGCCACGAAAGGCGCACCGACGGTCACGCGCGAGTCCGGCGACTTGCGCGGCAGCTGGCTGCTGGCCGGCACCGTGAAGTCACCCTTGAAGGCGTGCTGGCCGCTGTAGACCAGCACCTGGTGGATGCCGCGGTAGCGGCGGTCCGTCTCGATATTGCCGTTGATCTGCAGGTCGTTCGGATACACGAGCAAGCGGCGCTGCACCGTGCGACGCAGCAACTCCGTGCGCACGGGTAACTTCACTTCCTTGTCATCGCCCTTGGCCACCTCCACGCGCTCTTCATACTGCTCCGTATAGGGAATCACCAGAATGGGGCCGATGATGGTTTGTTCGCGCACCGAATCGGCGGCGATGCTGTTGACGGCTTCCTGGCGGAATTCCATCCGCTCCTTGATCGTTTCCTGAATCATCAGCAAAGGCAGGCCGATCAGCAGCATCAGGCCGAACACGATCAACGCTTTGACTAAGAGAGTTTTTTGCATGGCGCATCCTTGAAGTAAGGTGGCCAGTGTAAAAAAGCTGTATGCGCTGACGATGCAGTCCGTGTGAAGCCGGCAAATAAAAAGCGCTAGGCTATTGGCAGGCACAGGCGCGCGCAGGCGCCGCCTTCCGCATGATTGAGCACCTCGACCGTGCCGCCGTGCAGGGAAGCCACTTCGCGCACAAAGGGCAGGCCCAGACCCGTGCTCTTGCCGGCGCTCGGGCGCGGCAAAGAATAAAAGCGCTCGAAAACGCGCTCGATCGCATACGCGGGGATGCCCTCGCCCCGGTCGCGCACGGCAATTTCCACTCGGATGCCCTGGCGCCGCGCCGTCAGGTCGATGCAGCTGCCCGGTGGCGCAAAGCCGACCGCGTTGTCGAGCAAGTTACCCAGCGCCTGGCGCAGCAGCAGGGCATCCCCGGCCACATTCGCCTCGTCGGCCTGCAGCTGCAGGCGCACGCCGCGCGCCGCCAGGGTGGCGGCCGCGTCCTGCGCCACTTGCGCCAGCAGGGGCGCCAGCGCGATGCGCTCGGGGTTATCCAGGCGCTGCTGCTTTTCCACGCGCACGAGGGCCAGCAGCTTGTCGATCAGTTGCCGCTGGCGCGCATTCTGTTCCAGGATACTGGCCAGGAAGCGGCGGCGCTCGGCCGGCGGCATGTCTTCCTGCAGCAGCTCGGCCGAGGCCTGGATGGCGGCGATCGGGCTTTTCAATTCATGCGCCAGCGTGTGCATCAATTGCTCCACATATTCCTTGCCCTCCAGGCGCGTGCGCATCGCCTCGAGGGCGCGCCCCAGGGTGCCGATCTCGTTCTTGCCCAGCGCCGGCAGCGCCACCTTGCGGCCTGCCTCCACGTCGCCGATGTAATGCATCAGCTTGCCCAGCGCATGGTGCAGCCACCAGGCGAATGCCAGGCCGATCAGCAGCGACAGCAGCAACAGCACGGCGCCACGCTGCAGTATCTTGCGCTGGCTGCGCTCGACAAATGCTTGCACGCTGGCATTCGGCTTGGCCACCGTCAGCACGCCGATCACCTCATTGCCGTCGCGAATCGGCGCGGCCACGTGCATCACCGTCGACATCTCGTCATCAGGCCGGCTGCGCGTGCTGCGCGCACCATACTTGCCCTGCAAGGTGAGATACACGTCATTCCAGCGCGAATAGTCGCGCCCCACGTCGCGCCCGCTGGAATCGAACAGCACGATGCCGTGCCGGTCCGTGATGGTGATACGGTAATCGAGCGTGCGCTTGCGCACGCCATTGATATTGACGTCCACGCCATGGCGCGCGTAATCCTGCATGCGTTCGGCCACAGGCGACTGCGCCAGCGTGCCCGCCTTCAGGTCGGGCGCCACCAGGCTGGCCAGCAGTTGCGAGGTATCGACCAGCGTGTCTTCCAGGGTCGAGCGCACGCCGGGCTTGACCTGCTCCATGAAGACATTCAGCAGGAACCACGCGGCCAGGCCGACGATCAGGAAGTAGCCGAGCAGGATGCGCAGGCCGATCTTCATGCGCCAGCCAGGCTGTAGCCGAGGCCACGGTGGGTGTGGATCGGGTCGACCTGCGCATCGACGGCGCGCAGCTTGGCGCGCAAGGATTTGACATGCGCATCGACGGTACGCTCGAGCGTGTCGGGCGCACCGCTCCACACGCGCTCCATCAGCTGCGCGCGCGACAGCACGTGGCCCGGATGCTCGAGCAGGGTTTTCAACAGCAGGTATTCATAGCGGGTCAGGTCCAGCGGCTGGCCGTGAAATAGCACTTTCGCCTCCAGCGCGCGCAATTCAAAGCGTGCCGGCACGGTCATGGCAGCGGCTATCGTCATGCCAGTCTCGCGGGGCACCTGAACGACGCCGGCGCGGCGTAGGATGACGCGGATGCGCGCCACCAGTTCGCGCGGCGAAAACGGTTTGGTGACGTAATC
This sequence comes from Janthinobacterium sp. SUN128, assembly GCF_030587275.1. NCBI lineage: Bacteria > Pseudomonadati > Pseudomonadota > Betaproteobacteria > Burkholderiales > Oxalobacteraceae > Janthinobacterium > Janthinobacterium sp. SUN128. Next base: position 296,541 of record NZ_JAPWHY010000003.1, read on the forward strand.
ATCGGCGCCGATTTCCAGGCCGACGATGCGGTCGATCTCGTCGCTGCGGGCCGTCAGGAAGATCACCGGCACCTCGGAAAACTGGCGCAGCCGGCGGCACACTTCCAGCCCGCTCATGTCGGGCAAGCCCACGTCGAGCACCACCAGAACGGGCATCTGTGCGGCTTCGCCGGGCGTTGGACGCAGCGCGGCCAGGGCGTGCTCGCCCAACATCACATGGCGCGGCGTAAAGCCGTCCGTGCGCAAGGCATAGGCGATGCTGTCGGCAATCGCCTGTTCATCTTCCACGATCAGGACAGTCTTGGACATGGCGGCGGCACGCATTAATGGACAGACCCGGAGTATCCCTGAAGCACGCAAGCGGCGTCAATCGCGCGCCTTGCCGCGCGCCGGCGAAAAGCCGCCCAGCCCCAAAAAACTTATAGTATATTTATCATGGCATGACTCCACCGATACACCGTGTTTGACACCCGTCCGAGGAGACTATGAAGACCCATACCATCAGTTTGCTATGCGCTGTCAGCCTGCTGGCCGCCTGTGCGGCGCCAGCGACGATCACCACCTCCAATGAACAGCAAGACGCCTGCAACGCGGCCGAACTCAAAGGCCAGTTTGGCGAAGCAGAGCTGGCTTGCGTAAAAGCGCTGCAGAGCGCCGAGCAAGCCGGGGCCAGCGCGGATATCCTCTCGCAGCGCCAGTACAACCTGGGCCGCGTCAAGCGCTTGCAGGGCAAGAATGCCGAAGCGGAGCAGCTGTACCGGCAAGCGCTGGCCACGGAAGAAACGGCGCAGCCACGCAGCGATGCGCGCGTCGGCCGTCGCATGGTGGAACTGGCGTCGGCGCTGGCCGCGCAAGGCAAATGGCAGGAAGGCACGGGCTATCTGGAACGCGTGCTGCCGCTGCTGCCGAAGCTTTCGCCCGCCTCGCGCACGTATTCGGCGGAAGTGCTGCGCCAGTACGCCAGACAGCTGCAAGGCGGCCCGCAGGCGGCGCTGGGTGCACGCTTTGAAGCCGTCGCGGCCAGCCTGCAATAAGCAACTCCCGGAGCCCGGCCTACGGCTGGGCGACGTGGATGCTGGCCTTGATGTGCTTGAGGTGGGCCACGATGGTGAACGTCATCACCACCAGCAGCGACCATGAACTCCATTTGCTGACATGCACCACCGACCAGGCGCCAAGCTGGTTCGGATAGCGCCACACGCCCCAGAAGGTGCTGATGTTTTCAGCCAGCCAGATAAAGAAGCCGACCAGCACGAAACCGAGCAGCAAGGGCATGCTGCGGTCGCGGTCGAGCGGGCGGAACACCACGGTGGTGCGCGCATACAAGCCCAGCGCGCAGGCAGCCAGGTACCAGCGGTAATCGCCGATGTAGTGATGCGTGAAGAAGTTGGCGTAGATCAGCAGCGCGATCAGCACCGCCATCCAGTACGGCGGATGGTGGCGGATCCGCATGTCGAGCAGGCGCCAGGTCTGGATGATGTAGCTGCCGACGGCCGCATACATGAAGCCGGAAAACAGGGGGACGCCGAACACCTTGCTGTAGGCAAAGTCGGGATAACTCCACGACTGGATCGTGCCCGACACCTTGAACACCTCCAGCGCAAAGCCGACCGCATGAAACAGGCAGATGGCTTTCAGTTCATCCCACGTTTCCAATCCGCTCCACAGCATCGCGCCCTGGATCGCCAGTGCCGCCAGCAGCAGCACGTCATAGCGCGGCAGGCCGAACAGGCCGGCGCGCGGCACCAGGAACACGGCAGCAAAAAACAGCCCGACGAACAGGCACGACCTCGCCTCCTTGATGCCGAAATACAAAAATTCGGTCAGGAAGCGCGGCCAGCCGCGCAAGCGTTGACGGGGCGTCGCATTTAACAGGTGAGTATCGAGGGCATTAAGCATGCAGCAACTTTATCGGCCGCCCGCGGCACTGTAAAGCGATTTTGCACACATGCGCCGGGTCCGCCCGTGTTGGGCATGCACCAATAGCAATGGGGCCGGGCGCACTCACGATCGTGAGCAGGCCCGGCCCCATCATCAGGCAGCGGGACACCCCGCCGGCCTGGAACAGCTGTCAACACCTGATGCTACGGTATTGTCAGCCGCCCTTGAAACTATTATTGCAGTTTGATTTCGACATCAACACCAGCTGGCAGGTCCAGCTTCATCAGCGCGTCAACGGTTTTGTCTGTTGGGTCAACGATGTCCATCAGGCGTTGGTGCGTACGGATCTCGAACTGATCGCGCGAAGTTTTGTTGACGTGCGGGGAACGCAGCACATCGAAACGCTGAATACGGGTAGGCAGTGGTACTGGGCCTTTGACGACAGCGCCGGTGCGCTTCGCGGTTTCAACGATTTCCAGAGCGGACTGGTCGATCAGTTTGTAATCGAAAGCCTTCAGGCGGATACGGATTTTTTGGTTTGGTGCCGACATGATATTTCCTTAAAAGAACGAACCGCGCGGTCTGCACGGCAATGAGGTCATACGGGAATTTCTGACGCAACAACCGTCAGGGTCGACATGATAGCACCAAAATGCTTGCCAGCCCCGGCAGTTGAATAAAAAGAAGGGCGCCGGGCGACGACGCGTCTTCTTTTATGCAGGCTTAAGAATTAAGCCAGGATTTTTGCAACAACACCAGCGCCGACGGTACGGCCGCCTTCGCGGATAGCGAAGCGCAGACCTTCTTCCATCGCGATCGGGTTGATCAGCTTGACGGTGATCGACACGTTATCGCCTGGCATGACCATTTCTTTGTCTGCT
>NZ_JAPWHY010000004.1:0-230840 GCF_030587275.1 Janthinobacterium sp. SUN128
ACTTACATCAAATGCCCACACTTATCGACTGTTAATTGTTAAAGAACTGTATTCGGTTACTGCTTTCGCGCTATCGACAAAGCGTTGTGTTTGTCAGCTGCGAAGAAGGAAGAGTATGAAGCAATTTGCTACGTCCGTCAACTCCTTCTTTTTTTCTCACTTTACGCTGCATTTGCATGCGTCGTTCAGCGAGGGGGCGAATTATAGCCATAGTGCTGCGGCTCCGCAAGAGCCATTTTCGACCATTTATGGCAAGACGAACGATTTCACCAGGGTCAGCTCGCCAGCAGCCCGCATCGGTACCTGGAAGCTCTGCAGCTTTTCACGCGGCGTGCCTTCATTGGTGATGACCGATATGCGGGCGACAGTCAGCATGGCGGTGTTCTCGCCGCTGCCGTAGTAATTGACATAGACGTGATAATTGCCCTTCAGGGGGGCCGCGCTGGAAAAGATCTCCGGGCCATAGCCGGTGGTCACGTCCACATCCAGCGCACCGCCATCCTTCAGTACGCGATTGCCGTACCAGGCGTGGCCACCGTCCGGCGTGACCACGTGCATATCGAGGTCCGTGCCGGCGCTGTCCCAGGACAGCACGATACGCAGGCGCGCCTGCGTCTTGCCCTGGTAGCTGTCGACAAACTGGGTGCGCGCGCGGCTCCTGCCATCCGGCGAGCGCACTTCCACGCTGTTCGAGCCGCTGCCGAAGCCATACGGGCGTCCGTAGCTGCCATCCTCGCCCACTTCCATTGGCATCGCCACGCCATTGACCACCAAAGTAGCGGGCTTGCCCTTGACGGCGCCTGCGATGCGTCCCCTTATCTGCGCCGTCTCGGCCTGGCCCGGCTGCAGGTTGACGGACGCGGCGGGGTAATTCACCGCTTGCGTATAGTCCTCGCGCGCGCCGGCCGAATTGCGCCAGCCGCCCTTCGGTGCATCGATGGTGACCTGGGCCTGCGCCCAGAGTGGCAATAGCATCAGGGGAATCGAGCAACGGATATAAAAACTCACAGGGCCTCCAGGTTAAGGTCGACGAGCCGGCGGGCCAGCCGCTCGACATATTCTTCGTCCTGGCCGCGCGGATGACGGCGCAGGCCAAGATGCAGGTATTCATGGGCCAGAGTGATGCGGTCTTCGCGCGTGGCCAGCGGCCGCATGAAGATACGGTTGCGCGACTGTTCCGAATACGGCGCCCCACTCTGCAAGGCGCAGACGAGCGGCGCTTGTGGTGGCGCCTCGTAGCCGGCCTCGCGCAGCAGCACGCGCTGCCAGCGCGGCACGGACCGCGCCAGCCAATCCTCGTTCTGCGCCAGGCGCTGGCAACGCGCGCCGGTATTGCCGAAGGTGGTCAGCGCGCCGCCGGGATAGGCCGCCGCCAGCAATTCATCATAGTGCTTGCCCTGTTTGGCTTGCCGCACCGCCTCGCTCCACGCCATGGTCCCCTCGGACGGCTGGTTACTGTGATAGCGCACGGTGACGCCATCGACGATCAGCTGGTCGGTCCAGCGCGCAATCGCCAGCGCCGCCGGCGTCGCGGGGCTGGGGCTGACGCGCTGGGTCGCACTGCTGTCGGCGATCTGCTGGCAGCCTGCCACGGTCACGGCGTTCTGCTGCAGATACGTGCGCGCGGCAATCGCCAGCGCCTTGGCCGCTTCCGGCTCGCCGGTATTCGCTTCGCGGTCGAGCACGCGCGCCACATATTCATTGACACCGAAGCGGCCGCGCAATTGCGGGCGGCCGCCCTTCTCCTGCAGCAGCATCAACTCGCCGGTGCTGCGCAGGGCCAGGTTCTGGCCATTTTCGAATTGCACATGGTAGCGGCCATTGAGCGGGCCAGGTGCGGCTACGCCACGCTCGCCGCGCACGGCACGGATCGGATAGCGCTTGAAGTAATCGACCACCACGCAGCCGCCATCGTCGGCCGCGCCCACTGGCGGCAAGCTGGCGGCCAGTCTGGGCGCCCACTGTGCAAAGACATTGCTGCTGCCACCCGCGCCGCCAAACCAGATCGGCGTGCCGTCGGCCAGCCAGCCGGCCGCGCCGCCGATACGCTCTTCTGCCCGGCGCTGCTCGTGCCAGGAATACGTCTTCACGCGCAGCTGGCTGCCGAACCAGCGCGCCGCACCAAAGCCGCGCCCATCGAGCACCACGCGCAGCAGCGCCGCTTCGGCATCCGCGCGGCTGGCAGCCGGGATGCTGCCCAGCGCGCGCAGCAGACTGTCCAGGCGCACCATGCGCGCCGGCGCCAGCTGCGCGGGGTCGGACAGCCAGGCAAAATCGCCTGTCGGTGCGCTACCCAGGCGGCCCGTCCAGTACTGGCGCCATGAAGCCGGCGCGATCATCAGACGCCTTGGCGAGAAAAACAGGCCGCAGGACTGCGCCAGCGCCGCGTCGTGGCCGATGCTCTGGCCCGCATCGCAGCAATACACTTCTTCCGGATCGCGGCCGCCGCAGCGGTAGTCCGGCATCGCCACCTTGTTATCGGCCGCGTATACATAGACAAACAGCTTCCACAGGCTGGCCAGCGGCACTTGCCGCGCGCCGTCAAACGGCGGCGGCGCGGCACCGCCCTGGCGCAACTGCCGCACTTCCGTCTTGCCGTCGCGCCACCAGGCGACATCCAGCGACGCAGACCGGGCAGGAGCGGCCAGCAGCAGGGTCGCCATCAACGCAGGAAGTACCACACGCATCACTCGACCTTCAACGCGCGCGTGGTCTTGCCGCCGCCCTCGAGGGCTTTCTGCTCCGGCTGGTACATGCGATAAAAGCGCGCTGGCGGCAGCACATAACTGCCCTTCTGTGCAAAGCGGATCAAATGGCGCACGGTCACGTCGCCGGCCAAAGGCTCGATCGGCACCGCATAGCCGTCGCGGCGCTCGGCATGACGCGCACGTTCCAGCGCGGCCGGCTTGTCGCCCGCCATGACCATGCCCCAGGTGGTCGATTCGACCATGGCGCCCGGCGGCAGCGCCACTTCCAGCAAGCCAAAGCGGTGCTTCGCGCCGGCCGCTGCTTTCAAGGTGATTTCATCGAGGTACAGCGCGTCCGTGCTGAGCGCCTCGCCCGGCTTGACCAGCTCCGTCGTGTAGCCGCCCTTGCCCGCCTTCATGCGCAGGATGCGCCGTTCGACGGTGACCGGCAAGGTCTGCGTTTCGGCGGCGTGGCTGTCGTACTGCAGCACAGCCACCGTGCCGGCCGGCGCCGAGGTCGATGCAGCGAGACGCAATTTGTCAGGCAGGCCCTTGGCATCGCTCCAACGCCAGAGCGGCTGGCCGCCGCGGCTCTCGCGTTTTTGCCATGCGCCGTCCGGCGCGACGGCCGGCCCCTTGCCAAACGATGCCCCGCCCAGCTTTTTTTGCACCCACAACAAGGTCATCGCGCGGTCCAGGGTCGGCATCTCGGCGCGCACGCTGGCCAGCACCGCCTCGGCCTGGGTAGCCGGCACTTCGCCAGCCAGCATCAGCAGGGCCTGCGCCACCGGCGCTTTCGATTCGCGCAGCACCTGCCACGCGCTGGCCACTTGCAGCTGCAGCGAATGCGGCTGGGCGATGCCGTTCTGGGCGGCGACCAGCGCCACCAGGCCCAACGACATCGCTTGCGCTTCGCGGTCAAGGGCTCCGCCCAGCAGCAGACTACCGCTGTCGCCCGCCTGACGCGGCTTGCCGCCCAGGACGGCGATAGCGCTGTCGTCCACCAGGCCCGCCGCCAGCGTCTGCGTGGGCAGGCCCATCTCGCGCGCCATCCACAGCACCAGCGCACGGTCGCCCATCGCGTCCTTCAAGCCATGTTCGCTGTAGACGGCCAGCAGCTTGTTCCAGTGTTCGGGCGGCAGCTCGATGCGCAGCGCGCGCGCCGCGTACCAGTCGGCGTAATAGGCATAGGCCGTCATCAAGGCATTGCCGGCCGTGGCATTGCCCCACCAGCCGAAGACGGCATTCGGACCGGCCATGGACACCAGGCGCAGGCGCTGCGCAGTCAGCAGCGTTTGCAGGCGTTCGCTTGCCGCGCCGGCATCCGCTCCCAGGCTTTGCGTGGCCAGCGCCAGCGGAATCAGGCGGCTCGCCGTCTGCTCCACGCAGCCATACGGATAGTCGATCAGATCGTCGGCAATGCGCGCGAAGTGGCTGGCGGCTCCTTGCGCGAACGAGAGGCGGATATTGCGCGCATCCGCCGGCAGCTTGAGGGGAATCTCACCAGCGGCGCCATCGAGCGGCAGCACCAGCGTGCGCGGGCTGCTCCAGGCGGCGGGCAGCGTCTGCATAGCGGTATCCAGCGCGTCGACCAGTTTGCCGTTCTGTTTTACCTCCAGGCGCAGCGGTCCGGCAGCGCCTGCAGCGAGCGGAAATTCAACGTAATTGACGCCCGGTTTGGCGGTCAGTTTTTCCGTCTTCGCTTGCGTGCCGCCTGCACCGCCGGAAAGCACCACGTCGAGCGCCTGCTCCTTGCCCGTCTGGTTGAACACGGCCACCGAAGCGCGCGGCGCATCGCCGGCGCGCATCCAGTCCGGCGCGGTCCACTTGGCATAGTAATTCTTGTCCGAACGCAGATAGGCGGTGCGCTGGCCGACCCGTCCCTGCTCATCCATCGCGCGGCCCGTGATCCTCCAGCGGGTCAGCGCGTCGGGCATGATGAAGCTCACGCGCGCATTGCCATTGGCATCGGTCTTCAGCGATGGCGACCAGTACGCGGTATCGATATTGTCGCGGCGCGGACGTTCGAGTACCTTGACGCCCCGCTCGTTGTAGTTGTGGCGCGCCGGTGCGCCCGCTGTGCGCCCCTGCGCCATGTCGTAGCTGATGAAAGACAGGCTGGCCGTGGTGCGCACGTTGTTGCGGCGCGGATGGTAGAAGAAGTCGCCGATGTCCGGCGCGATTTCCGGCTGCAGCACATAGATCATTTCATCGACCACGCCCAGCGCCACCAGGGTGCTCAGGGGCTTGCCGTCCAGGGTCGCCTTGACGTCCAGGGTGACCTTCTCGCCCGGCTGGTAGACCTCCTTGTCGCTCTTGAACTGCAGCGCGATGCGCGGCTCGATCACTTGCAGGCCGGCGTTCTCGAAGACGAAATCGCCATTGCGGGTATAGGCTACCGAGAACGTCATGTTCGGCCCATGCTCCTCCTTGACGGGAATGCGCACTCGCCACTGCCGCGGCGCCACGCGCTTCGCCTGGTACCAATCAGCGGCGCCGGCCATCAAGCCATGGTGTTCCACCTTGTCGCGCTCGAGCGTGAACAGCGCCTGGTCGACCTTGTCGGAGAAAGTGATCAAGGCTTCGGCGGTATCACCCGGACGATAGCGGGCGCGGTCCAGCACGATCTCGATGCTGCCCGGCGTCGCCTGCACGCCGTCACCCGACACCCAGTGGCTGGCGGCGGCCAGCAAATTGCCGCGCTCGTCGCGCAGCGCCAGCTGATACGAGCCCGATGCGGGGAATGTCACATCCCAGCCCTTGGCGGCCGGGTCAAATGCGCCCTCGGTCTTGCCCTGCTTTTCCAGCTGCACCATCTCCCAGCGCACGGGCTTGGCCGCGCTTTGGCCATCGGCCACCAGGTCGAAATGCACGGCCTGGCCCGGATCGGAAAACTGGCGCACGGCCTTCAGCTGGTAGCTGCTGCTCGAACGTTCTATCATCAGCTCGCGCGTCGTCTTGACGCGGTAGGCCGCGCCATCGGTCGCCAGCACGGTCAAGATGTAGCGCGACGGATCGGCGGCGGGCGGCAAGGTGAAGTCCACATTGCCGCTGCCATCGCTCGTCACTTCCTCGGTTTTCAGCGCCACGGGGAACAGGCCGCTGTAACGCAGTTCGCCCTCGACCATGGTGTTTTGCTGGCTGCGCAGCGACAAGGTCATCTTCGCGTTTTTCACCGGTTTGCCATCGGGGTAGCGCAGCGCGATGCTGCCCTTGACCGCCTCGCCTGTCTTGAATTCCGGTTTCGATGGCTGGACGTTGATTTCAAAATGCGGCTTGACATATTCGGCCACGCGGAAGGCCGCGCCATATGCGCCATCCTTGTAATTGAAACGCAACTCATAGCCGCCGGCGGTGGCTTCCGTCGGCAGGCGGAAGCGCGTGTCGGCGCCCGTGTCGCCGGACAGCTGCAGCGTTTGCGTCAGCAGCGGCGTGCCGTTCGGATTGAGCACGGTCAGGCTCAGCGGCGCAGCAGCTGCCGCCTGCGATGCGCGCGCCGAAGTGAATTCTCGTCCCAAAAACTTGACGTTGACTTCGTCGCCGGGCCGGTACAGGGGCCGGTCGGTTACCGCATAAATCTTGGTGTTATAGATTTCGCTGTCATAGTAAAAATTCTCGGACACGAACACGCCACCGTCGCGGTCCTGGCCCAGCACATACGTATGTTCCGGGCTGCCGCGCTCGAGCGAGGCGACGCCATCTGCACCCGTAGTGGCCGACTGCAGCACGCCGGTGCCGTCCGTCCACGCCACGCTGGCGCCAGCCACGGCGGCGCTGTTGTCGCGCCGCGCCGTCCACACCAGCATCTGGCCGGACGATACCTTGGTGACGGCCACCGTGTCCGACACGAACACCAGGGTGGTGGCGCGGTGCTCGCCGATGATCGCTTCGATCAGGTACAAGCCCGGCTTGCGTTTACCCAGCGGTATCATCACGTTGCCGGCGCCGGCGACGATGAAGTCGCTGCTGGAGCCATCGAGCTTGACGCCTTTCGGCGGTGCGATGGCCTTGGCTTGCCAGATCGGATAGCGGAAGCTGTCGACCAGCTCCATGCCCTTGATCGGCTTGTATTGCGGATGGTTGGCGAACACGGTCGGTTTGCGGATCGCGTCATTCGTCGCCAGTTGCGGCTGCTCTTTCGTGACCGCGCGGCGCGCGGCGCCGGAAAACAGCTTGCGCCAGGCCAGGCGCGACTGCTTCCACCAGCTATCCCACAGAAAGCTCAGCGTATTGGCCAGGCCCTCGCCCTGGTAATTGCCCTCGACCTGGATGCGGTGCAGATTGCGCTGCTTTTTCAGGAATTCCATCGGCTCGGGCACGCGGTAGACGACGATGTCCGCGCCCGAATACGCTTCCAGGTTCATGCGTCCCATATCGCGGCCCGGCACTTCCAGCCGCACGCGCGCTTCGTCAAGACTGCCGTAGCTGGCGTCCGACAGCAGGAAGAAGGGCTCGCCCTTGAAGGTGCTGTAGTTGCTCGGTTCGCGCTGCTGCGCGGAGGCACCGCCTATGAGCACCAGCGCCAGCAGGCCGGCAAATAGCAGCTTCATGAGAAGCTTCATGACAGGAACGCCAGCCGGAACACACCGGCGAAATTCGGATTGTTGACCACAGGTTGCCACCGCGTGTCCTTCCAGCTCGTAAGTTCTTTGATATCGACGGTCCGCAGACCATTGTCGTCGGGGGTGACGGTGCCGGTGTGGTAGGCGATGCGCGCCCCCATCCAGACCATCAGGTGCTGTTCGTCGCCCTGGTCGAAAAACAGCAGGTCGCCGGGCAGCGCCTGGCTGATTTCGCGGGCGATGAAACGGCTGTTGTGCTGCACCAGCGCCAGCGCCGTGACGAAGTGGCCGACCTTGCCGTCCGCCTGTATCCAGCGGTTGCGTAAGGCCGCCTGGGCCTCATTCAGTTCCAGCTCGGGCGGCAGGCGCCGGTCGCTGGCGATGCCGTTCGCATGCAGCCACTTCGCGTCATGCACGGTCAAGGCTTCGTTGACGGCAAAGCGCACCAGGCCGGCGCAATCGCGGTGCGTCCAGCGCGGTGACGGCCCGCGTTCGATCTGCGCATTGACGATGCGCAGCATCCATGCCTGGAAGGCGCGGCTCTGGGCCTGCGACAGCTGCACTTGCGGTTCGGCGGCCGCGCGCAGGGCCCACGCGGGCATTGCCACGGTGGCGGCGCAGGCCGCCAGCAATCGCAAGGCGGCACGGCGCGCATGCCGTACCGTCATCGCGCGGTCTCCTGCCATTCCAGCGTTTCCCATGACGTGCCGCTGGCTGGCTGCCGCTTGAGTACCATGCGCAGCGGCGGGTATTTTTTCAAGGCGTTCAGGCGCGGCACCAGGTGTTCGTTGGCGGCCGCGCGCAGTACCGGTTCGTTGTTCGCCGGCAGGGTATCGAAGGCTTCCAGCTGGATCAGGCGGGCCAGCGATGCCGGCGCGATCAGGCCGATCGTGCGGGAAGCATCGGGCAGCAGGTCGCTGGCGGCCGGCGCCTGCTTGCGACGCACGGCCAGCACCTGGTCCACCAGCTTGCCGTCAGCGGAAAAGACCACCGTATTACCGGCCACGGCCAGCGCCGGCGCGGACTGGCCCAGGGCCGTGGCGACGCTGCGCTCCCAACGCACGAACTCACCTTTAGCATCCTTGCCAGTGGTCTTGCGCACGGGGTCCTTGCCGCCGATGGCCGCCTCGAACAGGCTGCCATATACAGCGTCATCACCGGCCTGCGCACTGCGGGTGGCGACAAAGACGGGCGTATGCAGGCGCGAAGTACCGTACCAGCATGCGGCGGCCGGCCCTTGCAAGTGTCCGGCCAGCGGCACCACCGGCGCCGATGTCTTGTCGCCCAGGCGCTTGAGCACGGGCTGCAGCGCGGTCCAGTCCACCGGCACGCTGAAACAGGCGCTCGGGTTGTGCGGCAGCACGGGCCACAAGGCGCTGCTGTCGTAGCCGCCCTTGCCGCTCTTGTTCAATTTGTCGGCATTGAGCAGCACCTTGGACTGCCAGGCGCCCTTGCTGAAATCGAAGCGCAGCGCTTCAAGCGCGCCAAAGAAGGGTTGGTAACCGAATGACAGGAAGTCCGCCTTGACGGCGATGCTGTGGCCCTCGGGCGCGGCGCTGTCGAGATGGAACTGCGGATGAAAGACATTCTGTTTGGCCGGCTCCGGCGCCAGCAGGCTGGCCACGGTTTTCTCGGCCGTGCCATCGCCATTCTTGCCATCGCTGCCGCCATACAGCATGCCGGGATGGGACAGGATGACGAGGCGCTGGCCGTGCGCGGCAAACAGCAAGGTGCGCTGGTAGGCGTAATTAAGCGCGTATACCGGCACCTGGCCGCCATCGACGCGCAAGCTGCCGGCCACGCGCATTTGCGTATCCTTCAAGGCGATCTTGCCCGCTTCCTCGAGCAGGCGCGTCAACTGGCCACGCGACACGGCGATGGCGAAGTGCTTGAGCGAGCCGTCGGCGTCGCGCCACAGGGCCACTTCCGCAGGCTGGTCCAGCACCATGCGCAGCAGCTGGTCGCCCCATCCCAGCTCATGTTCGTAGGCGATGCGGCGCAAGCTGCCCTTCAGGCCCAGCCGGTCTTCGCTCTGCTCGTAATAGAAGAGGAAATCCTCGCGCAGCACGTCGCGCGCCAGCGGCACCGTCAGCAGGTCGCGCGGCAAGGTCGACAGGCTTTTCGTCCGCACCAGCGCGTCGGGCCGGGATAAATCCAGCTTCAGGCTGTTGACCGGCCCCATCGCGCCCCAGCCGAAGACGCGGTAGCCGACCAGCGCGGCCGCCACCAGCGCCACCCCGGCAAGTGCCCCGACCAGGACTTTTTTATTAAGCACTTTTTTATCTTGTACTTTTTTCGCCAGCACCGTGTATTCCTTTACCCTGCCGTAGCATTGACAAGTTAGTAATTATTGACAAATGGTAACATGGCATTTCTGGCCGCAGCGCACCGGTGACGCGACAGCGTAAAATAGCGGTTTCGCCGTTTCCATCGCCTCCCATGACCATCCTGCTCTCCACCCTGAACGCCCGCTACACCCACGCCTCGCTGGGATTGCGCTATTTGCTGGCCAATATGGGGCCGTTGCAGGCGCAGACGCGGCTGCAGGAATTCGTCATCGGCACGAAAACCACGGAACTGGTCGAGCGCATCCTCGTCAACAAGCCGCGCATCATCGGTTTTGGCGTGTACATATGGAACGTCGAGGAAACAACGAAGCTGGTGGCCATGCTCAAGCGCGTGGCGCCCGAGGTCATCATCGTGCTGGGCGGGCCGGAAGTGTCGCATGAGGCGGGCGAGCAAGAGATCGTCAAACTGGCGGACTACCTGATCACGGGCTGGGGCGACGTCACCTTCCCCAAGCTGTGCGGCGAGATCCTCAACGGGCCGAAGCCGCTGATGAAGATCCATGCCGGCGTGCAAGCCCCGCTGGCGGAACTGCAACTGCCCTACTCCTTGTATACAGACGACGATATCCGCCACCGCACGATTTACGTGGAAGCATCGCGCGGCTGTCCGTTCAAGTGCGAATTCTGCCTGTCCGCGCTCGACAAGACGGCCTGGCCCTTCGCCCTGGAAAATTTCCTCGCCGAGATGGAATCCCTGCATGCGCGCGGCGCACGCCTGTTCAAGTTCGTCGACCGCACCTTCAACCTGAACATCAAGACCAGCTTGAAGATCATGCAGTTCTTTCTGGACAAGATCGAGGCGAACCCGGACGATCCCATCTATGCCCACTTCGAACTGGTGCCCGACCACTTGCCCGATGCCTTGAAAGAAGGCATCAGCAAGTTCCCGCCCGGCGCGCTGCAATTCGAGATCGGCATCCAGAGCTTCAATCCGGACGTGCAATCGCTGGTCAGCCGCAAGCAGGACAATCAAAAGGCGGCCGACAACATCCGCTGGCTGTGCGAGGAATCGAACGCCCACCTGCACGTGGACTTGATCGCCGGCTTGCCGGGTGAGGATGAAGCGAGTTTCGCGGCCGGCTTCAACAAGCTGGTGGCCTTGAAACCGCATGAAATCCAGTTCGGCATATTAAAGCGGCTGCGCGGCACGCCCATCATCCGCCATACGGAAAACTATGGCATGGTGTTCGATCCGCACCCGCCCTATACCATCCTGGCGAATAAACAGCTCGATTTCATGAGCATGCAGCGCCTCGTGCGCTTCGCCCGCTACTGGGACCTGGTGGCCAACTCCGGCCGCTTCGCCAATACGGTGCAATGGATGCTCGGTGATGCGCCTTTTGAAAACTTCATGGATTTTTCGAACTGGCTGTACGCCCACACGGATGCCACCCACCGCATCGCCATGGAACGCCTGGCCAAGCTGGTGGCGCAATGGCTGCAGACGCGCGGCATGAGCGCGGTCGAGGCCAATGCCCTGCTGGCCAGCGACTATGCGGGCGGCGCGCAGGCGGCCGTGCATGGCAAGCCAAGCGAAGTGAGTACTAGCGGCGCCAAGGTGCGCCCGGACGTGGCCCTGCCGCAGCGGCAGGCACGCCATCTGGCTTCCTGACAGGCTGGCGATTGAACAGCGGTGGCGGTCTGCGCCATTCTCCCTTAAACTGGCACGATGCCGACTGTACAATCGCCGAAACTGACCCTCTCCCAGACCAGCTCCCAACAGGGAGCCCTTGTCACTGCCAGCGGCACCTGGCAGGTGCACGCGCTGGCGCATGACAATGCCATCAAGGCCATCGATGCCCAGCTCAAGCCCTTGCAGGGCGATACCAAGGCGCAATGGGACCTGTCGGCCATCGACAGCATGGACCATATCGGCGCCCAGCTGTTCTGGAATGCCTGGGGCAAGCAGCGTCCGGCGCAGCTGACCCTGGCGCCGTCGCAGGAAGAGTTTTTCAGGCGCATCGAAGAAACGGGGCCGTTGGAAACGCCGCCCTCGCGCGCCAACCGCCTCACGCCCGTGATGAAACTGGGCATGGCCATCCTGCTGTTTTTCGAACATTTGAAGGGTTTTATTGCCCTCGTGGGCCAGGTGACGCAGGATATCGGCCGCTTCGCGCGCCATCCGATGCGCGGGCCATGGCGTGAAATTTCCGCCAATATCTTCCATGCGGGCTTCCAGGCGCTGGGCATCACGGCCCTCGTCGGCTTTCTGATCGGCGTGGTGCTGTCCTATCTGTCCGCGCAGCAGCTGCGCGCCTTTGGCGGCGACATCTACCTGGTCAACCTGCTGGGCATGAGCGTCATCCGCGAACTCGGGCCGCTGCTCGCCGCCATCCTCGTGGCCGGCCGCTCGGGCTCGTCCATCACGGCCCAGCTGGGCGTCATGCGCGTCACGGAAGAGCTCGACGCCATGCTGGTGATGGGCATTTCGCATGGATTCCGCCTGATCATGCCGAAAGTGCTGGCCCTGGCCATTTCCATGCCCCTGCTCGTCATCTGGACGGATACGGCCGCGCTGATCGGCGGCATGGTGGCGGCCAAGGTGGAACTGAACCTGTCGGCGCGCTACTTCATCCAGAAGCTGCCCGACGCCGTGCCGCTGGCCAACTACATGATCGGCCTGGGCAAGGGCGTCATCTTCGGCATGCTGATCGCGCTGGTCTCGTGCCACTTCGGCCTGCGCATCAAGGCCAACACGGAAAGCCTGGGGCGCGGCACCACCACCGCCGTCGTCACGGCCATCACGGTCGTGATCCTGGCCGACGCCGTGTTCGCCATCGTCTTCAATGGAGTGGGCTACTGATGGCGGACGACACCAATATCGCTTGCGGCACCGGCAAGGAAGGCCAGTTCAACCTGCACGGCGACGCGCCCGTGGTGGACATCACCAATCTGTGGACCAAGTTCGGCCGCACCGTCGTGCACCAGGACTTGAACCTGGAAATCGAACGGGGCGAGATCCTTTCCATCGTGGGCGGCTCCGGCACGGGCAAGACGGTGCTGCTGCGCCAGATGCTGGGCCTGGAACATCCGGCGCGGGGATGCGTCAAAGTCTTTGGCGAAGATATCAACCAGGCAAGTTCCGACCAGCTGCAACAGTTGCGCAACCACTGGGGCATGCTGTTCCAGCAAGGCGCCCTGTATTCGGCCCTGACCGTATTCGACAATGTGGCCCAGCCCATGCGCGAATTGCGCGTGCTGCCCGAAGCCCTGGTGCACGACGCGGTACTATTAAAGATGAATATGGTGGGCCTGGGCCCGGAACATGCACTGAAAATGCCCTCGGACTTGTCGGGCGGCATGATCAAGCGCGTGGCGCTGGCGCGCGCCCTGGCGCTGGAACCGAAATTATTATTCCTCGACGAACCCACGGCGGGCCTGGACCCGGACCTGTCGGAAAGTTTTGTCGCCCTGATCCAGTCGCTGCACCGCGAACTGGGCTTGACAGTGGTGATGGTCACGCATGACCTCGACACTTTGTTCGCCCTGTCCACGCGCATCGCCGTGCTGGCGGAAAAACACGTGATCGCCATAGGCCCCACGCGCGAGGTGATCGAAGTCGACCACCCGTTCATCAAGCAATTTTTCCTCGGCGACCGCGGCAAGCGCGCGCTGGCCGTTCTCGATGAGAAACAGGCGGCGGCGGGCAATGCGGCGCAGCCAGGCGACGATGCCGGCACAGACAAGAAAGCGGAGAAGTAATGGAAAACAGATCACATGCCCTGATGACGGGATTTTTTACACTCACCCTGCTGGTGGCCGCCATCCTGTTCGGCGTCTGGTTCAACCGCGACCGCGTGGAACGGGTGCCTTACCTGCTCGCCACCACCCTGTCCGTGCCGGGCCTGAACCCGCAGGCGACCGTGCGCTACCGGGGCCTGGAAGTGGGCAAGGTCGACGCCATCGACTTCGACACGCAAAAGGCGGGGCAAATCCTCGTGCACATCAGCGTCGCGCCCGATACCCCCGTCACCAACACCACCTTTGCCACCCTCGGCTACCAGGGCGTGACGGGTATCGCCTACATCCAGCTCGACGATGAACAGGTGGGCTCGAAACTGCTGGGCACCAGCAAGGACAAGCCGTCGCTGATTCCCCTGCGCGCGGGCTTGCTCGACCAGCTGGAAAAGCGCGGCAAACGCATCCTCGACCAGGCCGAACAGATCACCAACAAGGTCAACAACCTGCTCAGCCCCGAGAACCAGGCGGCCATGCTGGGCGCCTTCAATGAAGTGGGCAAGGCGGCCAAGGCCTTTGGCGCCATTCCGCAGCAGCTCGAGCCGACCCTGACGCAATTGCCGCAACTGACGGAACAGACGCGGCAAACCCTGACGGCCGTCAGCACGGCCGGCAAGAACGTGTCGGACTTGACGGCCACGTGGAAAAAGCTGGGCAACGATATCCAGGCGCCCGGCGGCGTGCTCGACAAGGTCAATGGCACGGTCGACCGGGTCGGCAACTCGGTGGAAACGGTGGCCAATGGCGTATCGCTGGAAGTCTTGCCACAGGTAATCGAGCTGAGCGGCGAGGCGCGCTCCTCGATGCGCGCCCTGAAAACCACCATGAGCACGCTCAATGAACAGCCGCAGAGCATCTTGTTCGGCGCCCCAGACATCCCGCCCGGCCCGGGCGAGCCCGGTTTTTCGGCACCGGGCAAATAAGGAGAACACCGCATGCCTATCCCACGCAATCTCAGCGCACTCGTCCTGGCCGCCGCATTCCTGCTGGGCGGTTGCGCCAGCCGCGGCCCCGTCCCCACGTTTTATGATTTCGGCCCCGCCGCGCCGCTGGCCGCCCCGCAGCCGGCGGCGCCAGCCGTGCCCGTGCTGGTGATCGCCGACGCCAACGGTCCCTCCTGGCTGGACAGCCAGCGCATGTACTACCGCTTGCTGTACGCCGATGCGCAGCAATCGCGCCCGTACGCCTACAACCGCTGGAACACGCCGCCGCTGCAACTGCTGAGCCAACGCCTGAAAACGCGCGTGGCGCAAAGCGGCGTGAAAGTGCTGTCGACCACGGACGCGGCCGCCGGCATGCCCCTGCTGCGCATCGACGTCGATGATTTTTCGCAAGCTTTCGATACGCAGACGCAGAGCAGCGGCCATGTCTCGCTGCGCGCCTCGCTGTTCCGCGGCCACCGCCTGATCGACCAGAAAACCTTCAGCCGCAGCGGCCCGGCAAGCAGCGCCGACGCGCAAGGGGGCGCGCAGGCGCTGGCGGCGGCCTCGGACGCCATCGCCGCCGATCTGCTGACCTGGCTGGGCACGCTGACCATCCCGAAAGAATGACGGCGCCAGCTTCCCCCGCCAGTCCGGCGGCACCACTGCCGCCCGTCCGCTCCTCGCCCGTGTCGCGCGCGACCCTGCTCGCCTACGTCTTCCTGATCGTGTACGCCAGCTGGTTTCCGTTCACGGGTTGGCACAGCAATGGCCTGTCGCCGCTGACGTTCCTGGAAAACACGCGCATGCCCCGCTACTGGACAGGCTTTGACGTGGGCATCAATGTCGTCGGCTACATCCCGCTGGGCGCCTTGATCGTGTATTCACTGTTTCCACGCATCACGGGTTTCTTTGCCGTCATCGTCGCCAGCCTGTGCGGCATGTTGATTTCCGGCAGCATGGAAGCCGTGCAAACCTATTTGCCCAGCCGCGTATCGTCGAATCTGGACTTTTATACGAATTCGGCCGGCTGCTGCATCGGTTCCATCATCGGCGCCCTGACGGCGCGCAAGCTGCTCGACCATAGCCATTTGTACCGCTTGCGCCAGCGCTGGTTTGCCCAACATGCCAGCCAGGGCCTGGTGCTGGTGGCCCTGTGGCCGCTGGCGCAGATCTATCCGCAAGGCTATCTGTTCGGCCTGGGCCAGCTGCTGCCCATCCTGTCGGACTGGCTGTCGCGCCTGGCGGGCATGGAGATCGACCTGGCCACGTATCTGCGTCCCGACGTGATATTAACCGTCGAGCAATATTGGCTTTCGGAAACTATCATCACGGCGTGCGGCATGACGGGCGCCGTGCTTACCTTGCTGTGCCTGCTGCGCCGCGCGGCGCCCCGCACCGTGCTGATGCTGATCCTCATCGCCGCCGCCCTGACCGTGCGCTCGATGGCCAGCGCGCTGCTGTTTTCGCCCGAAAACGCCTTCGTCTGGATCACGCCAGGCGCCCAGGGCGGTTTCCTGATCGGCCTGATCATGCTGGGCGGCCTGGCGTTCGCGCCGCACGTGGCGCAGCGCCGCATCGCGGCCGCCACCTTGCTGCTGAGCCTGGTGATGGTGAATACGACGCCGATCAACCCGTACTTCATGTCAACCTTGCAAGGCTGGGTGCAAGGCAAGTTCCTGAATTTCAATGGCGCGGCGCAATTCCTCGCCTTGCTGTGGCCCTTCATGGCCCTGTGGTTCCTGTGTCTGCCCTCGCACCGCCTGAACCGGCAGGAAGACGTGCAGCGCCAGCGTCGCGAAGACCACCCATAAGCGTTATCATGGCGCATTGATGAATCAGCAGGAGAATAGTATGAGCGACGCACCGTATTTTGAACGCCACGTTTTTTTCTGCATGAATAAACGTGAAGACGGCCGCAACAGCTGCGGCGACCATGGCGCGGAAGCGGCGCAAAAGCATTGCAAGCGCCGCATCAAGGAACTCGACATGAATGGCGCGGGCAAGATCCGCATCAACCAGGCCGGCTGCATGGACCGCTGCGAAGAAGGCCCGCTGCTGGTGATCTACCCGGAAGCGACCTGGTACACCTATGTCGACACCAGCGATATCGATGAAATCATCGATACGCACCTGGTGGGCGGCAAAATTGTCGAACGCCTCAAGATTTAATGCCAATTTAAGAGATACCCACCAGTATGAGCATCATGAACAGAAACTCGGAAAAATTTACCCTCGCCGGCCATGCAGGCAGCATGGAAGGCTTGCTCGATTTCCCGGCAGACACTCCGCGCGGCATCGCCCTCGTTGCCCATCCGCATCCGCTGTATGGCGGCACGATGGATAACAAGGTCACGCAAACCCTGGCGCGCGCGTTTGTCGCCCTCGGTTACGTGGTGGCGCGCATCAACTTCCGCGGCGTGGGTGCTTCCGAAGGCGTGCATGACCATGGCGCGGGCGAAACGGACGACATGCAATTGCTGTATGAACACATGCGCGGCCTGTACCCGGGCTTGCCCGTGGCCTTGTCCGGTTTCTCGTTCGGCACCTTCGTGCAATCGAAACTGCAGGAGCGCCTGGCTGCCGCCGGCACACCCGCCGAGCGCCTGGCGCTGATCGGCAGCGCGGCCGGCAAGTGGGCCATGGCCGATATTCCCGCCGACACCATCTTGATCCACGGCGAACTGGACGACACGATTCCCCTGTCCGCCGTCTTCGACTGGGCCCGTCCACAAGACATTCCCGTGATCGTGATCCCCGGCGCCGACCACTTTTTCCACCGCAAGCTCAACCACATCAAGAACCTCGTGATTGCCCTGTGGCATGGTGACAAACCCGCAATCGCAGCAGATGATCATTGAAGTGTGGGCTTACTAGCGCCTCCACGGCTATAATTGATCCGTTTTTTCCACGCGGCCATGCAGGTAGCAACAGCATGGCCCTCAGCCTTCATCTTTTTCTCGCAGACCAGCCCCATGAAAAAACTTTTAGCGGCACTGGCCTCCAGTGTATTTTTCTTTTCCGCCGCCTACGCCCAGAGCGTTCCAGCCCCGACCATCGCCGCCAAGTCCTGGCTGTTGCTTGACGCCACCAGTGGCCAGATCATTGCGTCGCAAGATCCGGACGCGCGCATCGAGCCGGCATCGTTGACCAAGATCATGACGGCTTACCTGACGTTTGCCGCCATCCGCGAAAAGAAACTGGCACTGGACCAAAAAGTGAACGTGTCCGTGCGCGCCTGGAAAGTCGATTCGAGCAGCTCGAAGATGTTCATCGACCCGGCCACCCCCGTCTCGATCGACGATTTGCTGCACGGCCTGATGATTCAATCGGGTAACGACGCCGCCGTGGCGCTGGCTGAAGCCGTTGCCGGCGATGAAGGCACGTTCGTCGTGCTGATGAACCGCGAAGCGCAACGCATGGGCTTGAAAAACACGCGTTTTGCCAATCCGCATGGCTTGCCTAGCCCCGATAACTATTCCACGGCGCAAGACCTGTCCGTGCTGGCCAAGCGCGTGATCGCCGACTACCCGGAATTCTACAAAATCGATTCCATCAAGAGTTTTACGTACAACAAGATTACCCAGCCTAACCGCAACCGCCTGCTGTGGCTGGACCCAACCGTCGATGGCATGAAGACGGGCCATACGGAAGCGGCCGGCTATTGCATGATCGCGTCGGCCCGCCGTCCAGGCGGCACGGGCGAGCGCCGCCTGATCTCCGTGGTGCTGGGCACCTCGTCGGACCAGGCCCGCACGCAGGAAAGCCAGAAGCTGCTGAACTGGGGCTTCCAGAACTTCGATACGGTCAAGCTGTACTCGAAGGGCCAGGCCGTGGCCACGCCGGAAGTGTGGAAGGGCTCGAAAGGCACCGTGAAAATCGGTTTCGCCCGCGATGTGCTCGTCACCGTACCAAAAGGCACGGCTGCCAAGATGAAACCGGTGCTGGAACGCAAGGACCCGCTGGTCGCGCCATTGGCTGAAAACGCCCCTGTCGGCAAACTGAAAATGATGGTCGACGACAAGGTCCTGCTGGAACTGCCTGTCGTGGCGCTGGAAACCATCAACCAGGCCACGATCTTCGGCCGCGCCTGGGATTCGATGCGCCTGTGGATGAAATAAGCAGTTAGCACTCCCATAAAAAATGCCCGCAGATGCTGCGGGCATTTTTTTCGTCCGTAGACTTTACTTCGCCGGCGCATCCTTCAGATGCGGCTTGCGCGCCACGGGCGGGAAGGTGCCGTGGCGGCCTGCCGCAAACGTCGCTTCCGTCTGCGACGCTTCCACCGGCACGGACACCTTGCGCACCTTGGCCACCTGCGCCGCCGTTACCGGCGTGCCGCGGTTGCCCCAGCTGGTCTGGATGAAGGTCACCACCTGGGCAGTCTGCTCGTCATTAAAAATGTCGGCATACGGCGCCATCGTCAGCGCTGACGGCGCCGTGCGCGTGGCCGGCACGGCACCACCCGACAGCACGATGTTGATAGCCGACGTGGGATCGTTCGTTTGCAGCACGGCATTGCCGGCCAGCGCAGGGAAGGCCTTGTCGTAGCCCTTGCCGTCGGAGCGGTGGCAGCCGGCGCAGCGGTCCAGGTACAGCTGCGCGCCCTTGGAATTGACGATACCGCTGAACAATTGCTTGCCCAGCTTGTCATCGGCCACGAAGGCCGGCGTGGCTGGATTCGACGGCGGCAGGGACTTCAGGTATTTCGCCATCGCCGCCAGGTCGCCATCCGTCATGTGCTGCATGGAATGGGCCACCACATCGTTCATGGCGCCAAACGATGCCGTGTGGCTGTTGCGGCCCGTTTTGAGGAATTCGGCGATCTCCGCCGCGCTCCAGCGCGCCAGGCCGCCGCCATGCTCATTGCGCAGCGAGGGCACGGACCAGCCGTCGATGACGCCGCCGCCGGCCAGGAAGGTGGTATTACCCTCGTCCGTCAGCGATTTTTCCTGCATGCCCACGCCGCGCGCCGTGTGGCAGGCGCCGCAGTGGCCCAGGCCCTGCACCAGGTAGGCGCCGCGCAGCAATTGCGCGTCGCCCGTGGCTGGCGCCTTGTAGGGCTGCGGCGTGGGGGCAAACGCCCAGCGCCAGATGGTCAAAGGGAAACGCATCGATAGCGGCCATGGAATATCGGCCGCCTTGTTCGGCGTCGGGTCCGCCTTCACGCCATGCATGAAGTAGGCGTACAGGGCCTGCATATCCGCCTCGCTCAAACGCGAGTACGACGGATAGGGCATGGCCGGATACACGGTATAGCCATGTTTCGTCACGCCAGTGCGCATCAGCTTGTCGAAATCGGCAAAGCTCCAGTCGCCGATGCCGGCCTTTTTATCCGGCGTGATATTCGTGGAATACACCTTGCCGATCGGTGTTTCCATGCCCAGGCCGCCCGCGAACGGCTGGCCCTTGGTGCCGGCCGTATGGCAGGCGATGCAGTCGCCGGCGCGGGCCAGGTATTCGCCCTGGCGTATCAGCTGGGCGTTCGGGGTGGTGGCAGACCAGGCGATGCTGGGGGTACTGGAGGCGAGCGCCAGCAGCAGCGCGCCCACGGTATGGGTGAATGTGTTGTTCATCTTCTTGTTCTTTATCAGGCGACCAGGGGACGGGGATCTTTCAGGTATTGCTCGCGGATGGCCTTGGCCGACCAGTAGGTCAGCGCGCAAGCGAGGCCCGTCGGGTTGTAGCCGATACCGACCGGGAACACGCTGGAACCGACGGCAAACACGTTGTGCACGTCCCAGCTCTGAAGGTAGCGGTTGACGACGCTGGTCTTGCGATCCGCGCCCATGGCCGTGCCGCCCGCCCAGTGGGTAGTCTGGTAGTTGCGCAAGTCCAGGTGGTCGCCCACGCTCTTGACGGACACCTTGATCGCTTCCGGATTCATGGCCTCGGCCACCTTCATCATCTTGTCGGTGACGAAACGGCTCATCTTGATGTCGTTTTCCTTCCAGTCGAAGGTAAAGCGCAGCAATTGCTGGCCATACTTGTCCGTGTAGGTCGGGTCGAGGTCGACATAGCAGTCGCGATACGTCATGTTGGCGCCGTGGCAGTCGAAGGAGACCGTGTTCAAATAGCTCTTCTTGACGGCTTTTTTCCAGGCAGAACCCCAGGCGGGCGTGCCGTCCGGCGTGGCGATGCCCGAGATGGGCTTAGAGCCGGCCGGGTTGCACCAGGCGGGCGAGCCGCCGACAAAGCCCAGCGGGCCATGGTCGAAATTGTCGCCATTCCAGTCATCGAGGGCGACGCCCGTGCCGCCGGCGCCGATGAAGGGGTTGGTGTTCGTGTCTTCCTTGAAGAAGGTCTGGATGGTGGACATCATCTGGTAGGCGATGTTGCGCCCCACCACGCCTTCATTGCTGACGGGGTCGTACGGCTTGCCGATGCCGGAGAGCAAAAACAGATGCGCGTTGTTGTAGGCAAAGGCGCTGGCGATGACCAGATCGGCCGGTTGCTCGACGGCCTTGCCGTCCGCATTGATGTAGGTCACGCCGGTAGCGCGTTTCTTGCTGCCGTCGAGATTGATGCGCACGACGTTGCAATTGGCGCGCAATTCAAAATTGGAGACCATGCGCAGGGCCGGCATGATGTTGACGTTGGGCGACGCCTTGGAATAGTTGTAGCAGGCGTAACCGGAGCAGAAACCGCAGAAATTGCACGGTCCCATCTGGCAGCCATACGGGTTCG
This sequence comes from Janthinobacterium sp. SUN128, assembly GCF_030587275.1. Classification (NCBI taxonomy): domain Bacteria; kingdom Pseudomonadati; phylum Pseudomonadota; class Betaproteobacteria; order Burkholderiales; family Oxalobacteraceae; genus Janthinobacterium; species Janthinobacterium sp. SUN128. The sequence goes on from NZ_JAPWHY010000004.1 coordinate 20,943, forward strand.
TGTACGGGCCGGACGCGTTCGACGAAGCGTTGACGAACGGGTGATAACCGACGGCCTTGGCCGCGCGGCGGAACAGTTCGGCCGTGTACGGCACTTTTTGCGGTGCCAGCGCGTAATTGTCGGAGCGGTCGCCCTCGAACACATTGCCGTCGCCGACGACGATGCCGTTGACCTTATACGCCTGGCCCGAAGTGCCGAAGACTTTTTCCACGAAATCGAAGTGCGGCTCCAGCTCGGCGTAGGTCACGCCGAAGTCCTGGATCGTCATGCCTTCGGGGATGAATTTCTTGCCGTAGCGGCGTTCGTAGTGGCTGCGGATCTGCAGCTCTTCCGGCAAGACGCGCCAGTGCATGCCCGACCAGTGCAGACCTGCGCCGCCCACGCCCGTGCCGGGCTTGAAGGCGCCGATCTGGCGGTACGGTACGGCCACGCCAGTGATACTGTGGCGGAAGGTGAACGTGCTCTTCGACATATCCTGGAACAGCTTGCTGCGCTGGATGTAGGTCAGCTCGTCGAGGGTCTTCGGATAGGCGCCGTCGGGATAGGTGTCGCGGTACTCGCCGCGTTCCAGCGCGACCACGTTCAAGCCCGCTTCCGTCATTTCCTTGGCCATGATGGCGCCGGTCCAGCCAAAGCCGACAATCACGGCATCGACAGGCTTCATTTTTACATCTGGTTTGATATCACTCATGATGGTTTTTCTTTTTCTTTGATCTGCTACAAAAAGTCTTATGCGATAGAAACAGGCGGCAGCGGGTATTTCTTGCCGTATTGCTCCACCCAATCCATGTAATCGGCGCGCGCGCCGGGGAATCCCACCATCTTCCAGGCCAGCATGTCCTTGTTGCCACCGTGGACGGGGTCGCAAAAGTAGCCTTCGCGCGTGTTTTGCAGCAGCTGGTTGAAGAAGACCTTGGCCGGCACTGCGCCGATGTCCAGGGTTCCCTTTTGCAATTGCGTGATGACGGCATCGCGCTCGGCCGCATTCAGCTGCACGAAAGGCTTGCCGGACTGTTTATTGACGGCTGCATTGACGCCGGCCAGGGCGCTCTTGTACAGCTCGCGCGGCGCCATGTGGAACTGGTAGCCGAACTGTTCGATCGAGGGCACGAACGGCCCCTGCATGTACCACAGCGCGCCATACGCGTACGGCGTGTTCATCTGCAAGTCGATGAATTCATGCGCGCCCGATTCCAGCGCGCCCGGCCCTTCGCCATCGGCCGGGATCAGCCGGTCGACCAGTGCGCTCAATGTGGCCCATTCGGTGGCGTCAAAAAAGCGCGGTTTGTAGGCAGGCTGATCCTTGGAGACAGCCATGGCCAGGCCGCCGCCGGGGCCGGCCAGCAAGGCCACGGCAGGCGCGGCGCCGACGGCCTTGCGCAGGAAGTTACGCCGGTGGGGCGAAATCCCGATGATTTTCATAGGTTTTCCTCAGGCGGCACGAGCCGCCACAGTGATGGATGTGGGAGTCAGAAAGAAAATGCGGGCACGCGCCGCTGAGATTGCAGATTTCACTTAGAGATGACTGGAGTATCGCGGCGCGCTGCATCAACCTGCCGGTTAATTGACCAACATGATTGACAAGCAGTTGCTTTGCATTTACGGTGCGCATCGTACCATAATTAAAAGAAACATTCAGAGACAGGTTCGACGTGATTAAAAAAGAGGCAGCGGTGCGTGGCCGCCCGCGCAAGGCGGGCGTGGAAGATGCGGTACTGGAGGCGATCGTCATGCTGGTGCGCCAGCATGGGCTCGACGCCGTGACGATACAGATGGTGGCCGACGTGGCCGGCGTGGGGCGCCAGACGATCTACCGGCGCTGGCCGCGCCGCGAAGACATGCTGCTTGACGCGCTCGTCAAGCGCACGGCGGAAAAGCTGCAGCGCGCGCTCGACATGCCGGACGGCCAGGAAATCGAGGCGATCTGCGCGCGCATCTTCGACAACCTGAACGCCGATGGCCGCTTCACCTGCGATCTCCTGGTGCTGATCCACAATGATGCGGCGGCGCAGCTGCGCTTTCGCGAGCAGATCGTCGCGCCGTGGATCACCCTGGTGGTGCAGCGCCTGGTCAACATCGGCGTGCGCGCCGACCTCGACCTGCGCCTGTTTGCCTTCATGCTGCAATCGGCGCTGGTGTACCAGATGCAGCTGGGCGGCCAGCTCGACGCTGCCCTGCAGGAACGTTGCTGCCGCTTTATCCGCAGCATGCTGTAGCACTGGATATAATCGGGGCATCACCTTCTTCGCCACCATCAGAAAGCCAGCCCATGAGCCATGTATTTCCCGCCAGCCTGCAAGCGCCGCGCAGCCGTTTAAGCAGCAACGGTCCCGAACTGTCGCGCATCGTCGCCGGCATGTGGCGCATCGGCGAGTGGAATATGTCGGCGCAGCAGCGCCTGGCCTTCATCGAACAATGCCTGGCGCTGGGCGTGACCAGTTTCGACCATGCCGATATCTATGGCGATTACAGCGCCGAAGGCCTGTTCGGCGAAGCGCTGGCCCTGCAGCCGGGCTTGCGCGACAAGATGGAACTGGTCAGCAAATGCGGCATCAAGCTGCTGTCGCCGCACCGGCCCGGCCACGCCATCCAGCATTACGACACGAGCGCGGCGCACATCACCAGTTCCGTGGAACACACCTTGCGCCAGTTGCACACGGACCGCCTGGACTTGCTGCTGATCCATCGTCCCGACCCCCTGATGGATTTTGACGAGATCGCAGGCGCCTTCACCCAGCTGCAGCAGGCGGGCAAGGTCTTGCACTTTGGCGTATCGAATTTCAGCCGCCACCAGTTCGAGTGCCTGTACCGGCGCTTCCCGCTGGTGACGAACCAGGTGGAATTTTCGCCGCTGCACGTGACACCGCTGTTCGATGAAACCTTCGACGGCTTGCAGGATGTGGGGGTGGCGCCGATGATCTGGTCGCCGCTGGCGGGCGGCCGCCTGTTCCAGGGCGGCGACGCGAATGTGGAGAATTTGCGCAATGTCATCAAGCAGATCGCCGACCAGCTGCAGCGTCCGTTTGCCAGCGTGGTGTTTGCCTGGATCATGCAACTGCCATGCCGTCCCCTGCCGCTGACGGGCACGGGCCGCATCGAAGCCGTGGGCGTGGCCGTGGAAGGCACGCAGTTCACGCTCAGCCGCAGCGACTGGTTCGCCATCCTGCGCGCCGCGCGCGGGCACGAGGTGGCTTAATACTTAGAAGGTCTAACAACCGTAGCGAGCGGCAGTGAGGCTCGGCGCCCCCGTTGGCCAAAGAAGCGCAGCTGTGCGAATGCACGGGGACGCCGAGTCAGTGAGCATCGCAGGCCGCAAATCGCGACGCGCAGTAGGTTGTTAGGCGTTCTAGTCGATCTCGTCAGGGTCGTTGAATACCTGCGGCAGCGCAATACCGCGCCAGCCCAGGTACCACGCCAGGTTGAGCAGCAGGGTGGCGGCGATGTAGACGGCGAAGAACAGCGCGAAGAAGCTGGTCTTCAGCCACACCAGCAGGGCGATGGCGACGATCAGCACCAGCAGCGCGGCCAGGCTTTTCTTTTGCTTGGAGCTGGGGAAACGCAAGGTCGACACCATCAGGCTGCCCACGCCCACCAGCAGCAGCATCAGCAGATAGCTGTGCAGCATGGAATCGATGGGCGCCGGCCACGCCACCACCACGGCCGCTACGCAAGCGGCCCCGGCCGTGATCGGCATGCCGACGAAATACAGGGGATCGGTACGCCCCACGTTCACATTGAAACGCGCCAGGCGCATGGCGCCGCACGCGACAAAGAAGAAGCTGGCCATGCCGCCAAAGCGCAGCAGCAGCGGATCGTGCACGCCCATCTGCACAAAACCATAGCAGTACAACAGGACGGCCGGGGCGCAGCCGAAATTCATCACGTCGGCGATGGAATCGAGCTGCACGCCAAACTGCGAACTGGTGTTCGTCAGGCGCGCGACATAGCCGTCGAGCGCATCGAACACACCCGCGAGTACCAGCAAGGCGGCGGCCAGGCGGTAGGCATCCGCGTCGCCAACAGTCGCGTTATCGACGGAAATGACGATGCTGGCAAAACCGCAGGCTATCGAAAGCAAAGTCACCATGCTGGGCAAGGCGTACTTGGCGCGCTGCAGGCGCGACTTGGGCAATGTGTTCAAATTTGTGGGCAATCAAAGAAATCGGTAATGAGGCTACGCAGCGGCAAACGCTGCACTATGCTCATTCTACCCTGCGCAGCTGCGGCACCGTCCGCGCACGAGCGCGCGACATATCTTGTCATGGATGCTCTACTGCATATAAAAATGCCTTAGAATCGTTTTACAGGGCAGCACGTTGGCTTACCGCTGTCCGCCTACCTATACAGGAGTCAACTTGATTGTCTCGTCACTGCGTTGGAAATACTGGATACCCGCCCTGCTGAGCGCAGCCCTGCTGAGCGCCTGTGGTGGCGGCGATAGCGGCGACAAGACGTCGCTGAGCACCTCGACCCCGGCCGGGCAGCTGACACAGGAGCCCGGTGCGCCCGTCCTCAGCAACAATATTGCCACCGATGGCTTCAACTGGTTCAACTACCGGCGCAGCCAGATCGGCCTGTCGCCAATGGTGCGCAATGGCTTGATCGACAGCGCGGCCCTGGGCCATTCCAACTACTTGAATCTCAACAATACAGTGGCGCACGAGCAAGTGCAGGGCAAGCCCGGCTTTACCGGCGTCAAACTGGGCGACCGCCTGGCCAAGGCCGGCTACGTCGTCACGTCGCTGCAGGGCGAAGTCATCGCCGGCGCCAGCAACACGTCCGGCTTTTACCTGGCAGAGGAACTGGTCACGGCCATTTATCACCGCTTCGTCATTTTCGATCCCCTCTTCAAGGAAGGGGGCGCGGGCGCGGCCGTCAGTGGCGCCGGCTATGCGTATTTCACCACCGACCTGGCCGGTAACCGCAGCTATGGCTCCGGGCTGGCGGCAGGGAAAATCGTCACCTACCCATTCGGCGGCCAGCAAAAGGTAGCCGTCAGTTTTTCCAGCGATAACGAAGCACCCGATCCCGTGCCGAACCAGGACGTGGTCGGCTACCCGATCAGCGTGCATGCCAACTACGGCACGACCGTCAGCGTGACGGCGTTCAGCGTGCGCCAGCGCGGTGCCGCCGCGGACTTGACGGTGCGCCTGCTCACCAGCGGCAATGATGCACATACGCCGGTCTCGGCCGCGTCCATCATCCCGCTGGCGCCGCTGCTGGCGAACACGGCCTATGACGTGAGTTTCATCGGCAAAGTCAATGGTGCGGACGTCACGCAGAGCTGGTCATTCACGACACGCTAGCGATTTTGCCGACTGCCAAGCGGGCGCAGCGTCGGGTACGACTGGATGTAGAATAGCTGTTCCTGCTTTACGGCAATTGACAAGTTTTCGGGCGCTCTGCACAGCATGCTGAAACCACACGCCACTTGCGATGATGATGCCGCCGTTGCGGCATCCGACATGGTCCGCATTCTCGATGTCGAGAACGGACTGGGCCGCATCATGGGCGACCGCATCCTGTACCTGAAAATCCTGCGCCGCTTCCTGCATGACCACGGCACCACGCCGTGCCAGATCCGCGCCGAATTCGACACGGGCAACTATGCCTCCGCGCGCCTGAAGGCGCATACCTTGAAGGGCGCCGCCGGCATGATCGGTGCGCGCCACGTGCATGGCCTGGCCGAAACGCTGGAGTCGGCACTGCGTGCGCAAGCACCCGACCTGGCCCGGCAAATGCTGCAGCTGGAACTGGCGCAGGATCAATTGCTGGGCGCGGTCAGCAGCATGCTGGGCACGCCGGAGGCAACCCACACGGCGGCGCAGGACGTGGCGCCCGATCCGGCCGCGCCCGCCATCCAGCTGCTGCTGGCGCGCCTGGCCAGCCATCTGCGCGAAGGCGACGGGGCGGCCATCGACATCCTGGAAAACTCGGCCAGCCTGCTGGCGGCCAGCCTGGGCGTCAACGTCTACCAGGAGGTGGCAGCCGCCGCGCACGAGTTCGATTTCGACGGCGCGCTGGCGGCACTGCTGCGGCGCCGCTAGTCTCCACGCTCAACGGTGGTATTGCGCCTCTTCCGCGTAAGCCATGCCGCAACTCTTGCCGCAAAAGCGGCGCACGGCGTCGAGCGGCTTGTCGCAGTACCAGCACGCGCCTTTTGGCGGCAAGGTAGCGATCAATTCCGGCATGGCGGGCAATGCCGCCAGCACCTCTCCCTCGCGTTCCACGACGTCCGGCTGTTTGCTGTCCATGGCGCTTCCTTTCCTAGCGGCACTTCAAGGCCGCTCAGCAAGATTACGTCAGCACAGTTTGAAGCCCATGACATTTCTCAACGGCGGCCACGCTTGCCCCATCGGCACTTTGAAATTTCCAAACGACAACGTTGTCACTTCTCACTACAATTAGTGCTCCGTTCACTTGCGCGCTCGCCATGAAACACATCCCTCTGCTACTCTCCTGCCTGCTGCTCAGCGCCTGCGCCACGCGCGCGCCCACTGCCTATACCCTCAATTCGGGCGCCGAACGCACGCCGGAGCAATTGGCGGTGGTGTTCGAACACGCCGACATGACCTTGCGCATCGACCCGGCCAGCCGCAGCATCGCCGGCGACGCGCGCCTGACCTTCCTGGCCACGCAGCCGATCTCGCGTTTCGCGCTGGACCTGGACCGCAACCTGCCGGTCGATGCCATCGAAATCGACGGCAAGGCGCTGCGGCCGCAAGACTATGCCAACCCGGACGGGCGCCTGAGCATGACCTTGCCGGCCACCCTCGCGGCAGGCGCGCGCACCACCATCCGCATCGTCTACCACGGCGTGCCGCACGTCGCCGTGAAAGCGCCGTGGGATGGCGGCATGGTGTGGTCGAGCACAGCCGATGGCGCGCCGTGGATCGCCAGCGCCGTGCAGGGCGAGGGCTGCGACCTGTTCTGGCCCTGCATCGACCATCCGATGGGCAAGGCCCAGCTGATCGACCAGCACATCCAGGTACCGGCGCCGCTGGTGGCGGCCGGCAACGGCATCGCGCTCGGCATGGATGAGGCCAACGGCTGGCGCACCTGGCACTGGCGCGCCAAACACCCGAGCACGTATGGCATCGCCCTCAACGTGGCGCCCTACCGCAGCCTGCAGGGCGAGTATGCTAGCCGCTACGGCAACCGCATCCCCCTGCAGTTCTGGTACTTGCCGGAAAGCGAGGCGAAGGCGGGCGCCCTGTTCGCGGAATTGCCGCCCATGCTAGATTTTTTTGAAAGCGTCATCGGCCCCTACCCGTTTGGCGATGAAAAAGTCGGTATCGCCGAAACGCCGCACAAGGGCATGGAACACCAGACCATCAATGCCTATGGCAACAAATTCGCCAAGACCAGCTATGGCTACGATGAACTGCTGCAGCATGAATTCGCGCATGAATGGTTCGGCAACCAGCTGACCAACAGCAACTGGGACGATATGTGGCTGCACGAAGGCTTCGGCACGTATATGCAGCCGCTGTACATGCAATATCTGCGGGGAGAACAGGAGTATTTTGCTTCGTTGCAGCAAATGCGCGCCGGCATCGTCAACAAGGCTCCCATGGTCTCGGGCAAGCCTAAAAGCGAGGAAGAAGTCTACGACCTGAAAAAGGGCGGGCCGGGCGGCGACATTTATGTGAAAGGGGCGCTGGTGCTGCACACCTTGCGCGGCCTGATCGGCGACGACGCGTTCTTCCGCGCCGTGCGCCTGCTCGTCTACGGCACGGAACAGCCGCAGCCGGGCCAGTTCCAGCCGCGCTATGGCAGCACGACGGAATTCATGGCCATCGTCAACAAAGTCACGGGCAGCAATTACGACTGGTTCTTCCAGGCCTATCTGTACCAGGCCGCGCTGCCGGAACTGTCCGCCGTGCGTGACGGCGACACCCTGCGCCTGCTATGGAAGACGCCTGCCGACATCGCCTTCCCGATGCCGGTGGAAGTACGTATCGGCAAGGAAATCCATACCGTTTCCATGTCGCTGGGCTTTGGCGAACTGCCCCTGCCGGCTGGCGCCACGTACACGCTCGACCCGCACTCGCGCGTGCTGCGCCGCGCAGAGCATATCGAAACGTTCCAGGAATTCAAGGAAGAGCAGGCCAAGCACAAGAAGAGCTGAGCTGCCGCAAGTCAGGGCAGCCGCTATTTCCGGAAACTGCGCACCGCGTCATTGGCATTGTCGGCAATGACTTTTTGCAGCGTCGGCTGCCCTGCATACTTGGCGGACAGCCGTTTCCACTGCCGCTGCGCCTTCCCGCACGAGTCGGCCACGGCTTGCGTGATCTCGCGCTGGCGCGCCTTGTCGTTGTCATCCCATTCGCCGGCAAAGTGTTCGCACATTTGCGCATGCTCAATGAACTGCGCCACGTCGCGCGGCAGCTTTTCCTCTGCTTGAGCCAGCAAGAGCAGACAGCACAGTGCGGCAGCGATCAACATTTTCATCGCTTCCCCTTACTTGCCGATGCAGAAACGGCTGAAGATCACGCCCAGCAGATCGTCAGGCGAAAACTCGCCCGTGATGCTCGACAGCTGCACCTGCGCCAGGCGCAGTTCTTCGGCGAACAGGTCCAGCGACTGGTCGTCCTGCGCCGCGTGCTCGGCGGCGATGTCCAGGTGCTTGCCGGCCGATTTCAAGGCGATCAGATGGCGTTCGCGCGCCAGGTACAGCGATTCGCCCGTCTGCTGCCAGCCGGCGATGCGCAAGAGCTCGGCGCGCAAGAGGTCAATGCCGATGTGCTCGTGCGCCGACAGATACACGTGCGTGGCATCGGGCAAGCTGTCGACGCTGGGCTTGTGGCCCGACAGGTCGATCTTGTTCCACACGCGCACCACCGGCACGCCTTCGGGGAATGCGGCAACGATGGTTTCATCGGCCAGGGTGGGGCCATGGTCGGCATCCAACAGGTGCAGGATCACGTCGGCCTTGCCGATCTCTCCCCACGTGCGTTCGATGCCGATGCGCTCGACGGCGTCGATGGTGTCGCCCGCGCTGCGGATGCCGGCCGTGTCGATGATGTTGAGCGGAATGCCCTCGATCTGGATGGTTTCGCTGACCTTGTCGCGCGTGGTGCCGGCGATCGGCGTAACGATCGCCACGTCGGCGCCCGCCAGCGCGTTCAGCAGCGACGACTTGCCCACGTTGGGCTGGCCCGCCAGCACGACATTGAGGCCTTCGCGCAGCAGCGCGCCCTGCGCCGCCTGCGCAAACACTTTATTCAGCGCTTCGATGACGGCCTTCAATTGACCGCGCGCATTCGATTTTTCCAGGAAATCGATTTCCTCTTCCGGGAAGTCCAGGGTCGCTTCGACCAGCATGCGCAGTCCCGTCACCTGCTCCACCAGCGCGTGGATCGTGTTGGAAAACGCTCCCGACAGCGATTGCGAAGCGGACTTGGCCGCCGCCTCCGTGGAGGCATCGATCAGGTCGGCCACGGCTTCGGCTTGCGCCAGATCAAGCTTGTCATTCAAAAACGCGCGGCGCGTGAATTCGCCCGGTTCGGCCAGGCGCAAGCCGCTGTCACGGCCCGCTTCCAGCACGCGCGCCAGCAGCAGCTGCAGCACCACGGGGCCGCCATGGCCCTGCAATTCCAGCACGTCTTCGCCCGTGTACGAATGCGGGCCCTTGAAGTGGATGGCGATGCCCTGGTCGATGATGGCGCCGTCGCTTTCCGTGAATGGCAGATAGGTGGCGTGGCGCGGTTTCAGTTGCTGCGCGCCGAACAGGGCGGCCATCAAAGGGGCGAGATTTTTGCCGGAGGCGCGTACCACGCCGATGCCGCCGCGTCCGGGAGCGGTGGCGATGGCGGCGATAGGGGAAGAGTCGAGTTTCATGGGGATATTGTAATAGGTACGGCAAGGGAAGGTGCAGCAACGTAGGTCGGCTTAGCGCGCAGCGCGTAAGCCGACGCAGCACACGCTGGCGATAGTGTCGGATTACGCGTGGCCTTGCCACGCTAATCCGACCTACAAGAATTAAAAAGCCCGCACTAGGCGGGCTTTCTGTTCGCTGGCCGGACTTACTTGACGGCAGGCGCGTATTTCTTGGTGATCACCCATTGCTGGCCGATCGACAGGACGTTGTTGACGACCCAGTAGAGTACCAAGCCCGACGGGAAGAAGAAGAACATCACCGAGAATGCCAGTGGCATGAACAGCATCATCTTCGCTTGCATCGGATCGGCCGGGGCCGGGTTCAGCTTGGTCGTGATGAACATCGAGATCGCGTACAGCACGGGCAGGATGCACCATGGGTCATGCTGGGCCAGGTCGGTGATCCAGCCGATCCATGGCGCGCCGCGGATTTCCACGGACGCGTTCAAGACCCAGTACAGGGCGATAAAGACAGGCATCTGGATCAGAATCGGCAGGCAGCCGCCCAGCGGATTGATCTTTTCCGTCTTGTACAGCTCCATCGTGGCCTGGTTCATCTTTTGCGGATCGCCCTTGAAGCGTTCGCGGATGGCTTGCATCTTCGGCGTGACCAGTTTCATCTTGGCCATGCTGCGGTAGCCGGCGGCCGACAGCGGGAAGAACAGCAGCTTGATCAGGATCGTGAAGGCGATGATGGTCCAGCCCCAGTTGCCCAGCACGCTGTGGATCTGTTCCATGACCCAGAACATCGGCTTGGCGATGATGGTCAGCCAGCCATAATCCTTGACCAGTTCCAGGCCAGGCGAGACGTTTTCCAGCAGGTGCGCGATTTGCGGACCCGAGTACAGCTTGCTGTCCATGCTGGCCGAGGCGCCAGGCGCCAGGGTAGGCAGGGGCAGCACGTTGCCGATGGCGTACAGGTTGGGGCCGACCTTCTTCGTGAAGATGTCGCGCTTGGCGTTCTCAGGCGGAACGAATGCGGACACGAAGAAGTGTTGCGAAATCGCAAACCAGCCGCCATTCGCCGTCGCCGGGTGCAAGCCCTTCATGGCGTTGTCGTTGCCTTTCTTCTCGTCTTCTGCAGCCGCTTTTTCGATTTTCTCGAAAGTCAGCTTCTGGTACTTGTCCTGTGGCGTGTACAGGGTAGGACCAGTGAAGCTGCTGTTGAAGAACGAATCGCCGACCGGCTTGTTGCCGTCATGCGTCAGTTGCAGATACAGCTGCGGCGTGACGGGCGCCGCGCCCACGTTGGACACGTCGTGGCGCACGTCGATGACGTAGTCGCCGCGCTTGAAGGTAAACGTCTTGGTCAGCTTGACGCCGCCTTCGACCGCTTCCATCACCAGTTGGATCTGCTTGCCATCGGCCAGGGTACGCACGCCAGGCTGCACGGTGAAGCCGCTCGCGTGGGTAGGGAATGGACCGCCGACCAGGCCCGATTGCGCCAGGTAGGTGTGGTTCGCGCCTTCGTCGAACAGCACTTCGTTTTGCTTGCCGTCGTCCGGCTGGCACCATTTGAACAGGCCGAAGCAACCGCCAAACCAGCCCGGATTGCCCGCGCCCTTAAATTTCAGCAATTCCAGACGCTTGACCTGGCCGCCCAGGGTGTCGATATCGACCTTGATGACGTCGGTGGTGATGGTAATCACTTCGCGCTTGAACGCGGCGGGATCGACAGCCTCGCCCGGCAGGGCAGGCACGCCTGCCGCAGCTGGCAGGGCAGCCGTCTTGGCAGGGGTCGCAGGCGCCTTGGCGGTTTGTTCCGTGTTCGCGGAGAACATCGACGGCTTGCCGTTCGAGATCATCCATTCGTTCCAGAGAATTACCAGCGAGACGGAAAACACGATCCACAGGATGGTACGTTTATTGATATCCATTAGGGTATTTGTCAGGAGTGGTTGCAACCGCAAGCGGTCGTTGAAGATTGTTTGCCATCGGCCGGCGGCACCGGGTCGACGCCCCCTTCATTCCAGGGGTGGCAACGGCACAGGCGCTTGGCAGCCAGCAGGCTGCCCTTGGCCGTGCCGTGCACGCGCAGCGCTTCCATCGCGTAATGCGAACAGCTCGGATAGAAACGGCAATTCTGTCCCAGCATGGGGCTGATCAGCAACTGATAAGCGCGCAGCAGGAACAGCAGCAGGGTTTTCATGGCGCGGATGGTGGTGGCGCAGCAACAGAACGGGCCTGGGCGGCGATTTGCGCCGCGAACAGGCGGCTCAATTCCTCACGCAGCTCGGCTTTGAGCCGGGTCGTGGTGGCCGGGCCATCCTTGCTGTTGACGGCGCGCGACAAACGCACCACGCAGTCGACCGGCGGCATCGCGCTGTTGCGAAACAGCTCGCGCGTGACGCGCTTGATCGTGTTGCGGGTCGCCGCGCGCGGCGCGAAACGCTTGGCCACAACGACGCCCAGCCGCGCATGCGGCAATTGATTGTGTCGGGTGTACAGCACAAAATGCGCTGTTTTTTGCGAAGGGCGCAAACGAAAAACGGATGAAAATTCATCCGTTTTAACGATACGCCGAACGCGCGCGAAGTCGTGTGAACCTTCGCGTTGATTGCCGACTGGAGTACAGCTAGCCACGCGATCAGCTGTCAACGACAAGCCTAGACGGCCAGACGTTTGCGGCCCTTTGCGCGACGTGCGTTGAGCACATCACGGCCACCACGGGTAGCCATACGAGCGCGGAAGCCGTGCGTACGCTTGCGGCGAACGACGGAAGGTTGGTAAGTACGTTTCATGTTGGTCTCGCTAAAAACAAAAAAAATGCAAAATCGGGTCTGACGTCCCGTCAGTTTTTGGTGCCAATGACAATCGCGCACTTATGCCAAGGCACAAGCTGGCCAATCTCATCGCCCGCTTAATCCACGCTTAGTCCATATTGTCGTTCCAAATGAATAAACACGGAATACGGGCGGGGAACCCTGAATTATTCAGCATATGCCCCCCTCTTGTCAAGGATTGCCGTGATCGCCTGGAAATTTGCGCGCCGCTCCCCATCTGCCGGCAAGGCCCCGCCACAGGCCGCGCCAGCACTGCCTGTGACGGGATAACCGGGGGATAAGTCGCCTCTTATGCACACGGCGCCCCACCCCGCCACACAAAAATAACAGCCGTGCCTGTGGATAACTTTCGCAGTCGGGAGTAGAATAGCGCGTTACGTGTGGCGAGCCCTCGCGCGACGCCGGCCTTGCAACACGGTGAACGCAGGGCAGAATCGATACGCCCTCCCACACCTTTTCACATAGACATACATGGATAATTTCTGGCAGGCCTGTTCCGCGCAGTTGGAACTGGAGCTGACACCGCAACAATTCAGTGCGTGGATCAAACCGCTTATCCCTCTCGATTACGAAGAGGGCAAGCTGCGCATTGCTGCGCCCAATCGCTTCAAGCTCGATTGGGTCAAGACCCAGTTCGCCAGCCGCATCACTGCCCTGGCCATTCAGTACTTCGAAGCGCCGACGGAAGTGCAGTTCGTGCTCGACCCGCGCCTGGCCCTGCCGAAGAAACCCGTCACCGCCAGCACCCCGGCCAGCGATCCGAATGGCGGCGCGCCCAGCGCGCGCGCCGCGGAGCCGCAGCCCAGCGTGCCGGAACTGAGCATCGGCGCCGCGCCGCGCCGCGAGCAGAGCCGCATCAACACCGACCTGACCTTCGACAGCTTCGTGACGGGTAAAGCCAACCAGCTGGCGCGCGCCGCCGCCATCCAGGTGGCGAACAATCCGGGCGTGTCGTACAACCCGCTGTTCTTCTATGGCGGCGTCGGCCTGGGTAAGACCCACTTGATCCACGCCATCGGCAACCAGGTGATGGCCGACAATCCGGGCGCGAAGATCCGCTACATCCACGCGGAACAGTACGTTCGCGACGTAGTGACCGCTTACCAGCGCAAGGGTTTCGACGACTTCAAGCATTACTATCACTCGCTCGACATGCTGCTGATCGATGATATCCAGTTCTTTGGAGGCAAGAGCCGCACACAGGAAGAGTTCTTCTATGCGTTCGAGGCATTAATTGCCGCAAAGAAACAGATCATCATCACCTCGGATACCTATCCGAAGGAAATCACGGGCATGGACGACCGCCTGATCTCGCGCTTCGACTCGGGCCTGACGGTGGCCATCGAACCGCCGGAACTGGAAATGCGCGTGGCGATTCTGCTGAAAAAAGCCAAGCAGGAAGGCGTGACCTTCTCTGACGACGTGGCCTTCTTTGTCGCCAAGCACTTGCGCTCGAACGTGCGCGAACTGGAAGGCGCGCTGCGCAAAATTTTGGCGTATTCGCGTTTCCATGGCAAAGACATCACCATCGATATCGTCAAGGAAGCCTTGAAGGACTTGCTGTCGGTGCAGAACCGCCAGATTTCCGTGGAAAACATCCAGAAAACGGTGGCCGACTTCTTCAATATCAAGGTTGCCGACATGTATTCGAAGCGCCGCCCCGCGAATATCGCCCGGCCGCGCCAGATCGCCATGTACCTGGCCAAGGAATTGACACAGAAGAGCTTGCCGGAAATCGGCGAGCTGTTCGGCGGCCGCGACCACACCACGGTGCTGCATGCCGTGCGCAAGATCGCGCTGGACCGTACCAAAAACCCGGAATGCAACCACGAGTTGCATGTGCTGGAGCAAACGTTGAAGGGCTAAGCACGGCTTTGGCAAGACTGGCTCAAAACGTGCTTTACCCTTATTATCTGGGAGGGCACCGCAGCCGGTCTGTCGGGGCTTCCCATGGCAACAATTGTTAAATTAATACGTTAAACGTCGTACTGTTCAACCTATACATTGAGGATAAATATGCAATTGGTCAAAACCACCCGAGATACCCTTCTCCGGCCACTGCAGATCGTGAGCGGTATTGTCGAGCGTCGGCACACTATGCCGATTCTGGCCAATATCCTCATCCGCAAAGACGGTGAAAATGTCTCCTTCCTGTCGACCGACACCGAAGTGCAGATCACCACGCACGCGGAAATCGGTTCCGGCGCGGACGTCACCGGCACCACCGTGGCCGCGCGCAAGCTGCTGGACATTTTGCGCGCCCTGCCCGAATCGGGCGACGTCACGATGACCCTGCTGAACAAGCGCCTGACCGTGCAAACGGGCAAGTCGCGCTTCGCCCTGCAAACGCTGGCGGCGGAAGAGTTTCCAACCGTGCAACAGGCGGAAAGCTACAACGCGTCCGTCACCCTGCCGCAGAAAACGCTGAAGCACCTGTTCAACATGGTGCATTTCTCGATGGCGCAGCAAGACATCCGCTACTACCTGAACGGCTTGCTGCTGGTTCTGGATGGCAATAATGTCATCGCCGTGGCCACCGATGGCCACCGCCTGGCGTTTTGCCAGGTCGCCACCGAGCAGACGTTCGCGCGCCAAGAAGTGATTATCCCGCGCAAGACCATCATCGAACTGCAGCGCCTGCTGGAAGAGAACGATGAGCCGGTGCAGCTGGACATCGCCGCCAACCAGGTGAAACTGACCTTTGCCGACATCGAGCTGATCTCGAAGCTGGTGGAAGGCAAGTTCCCCGACTACACGCGCGTGATTCCTAAAGGCTACAAAAACGACTTCACCATCGGCCGCGATGAACTGCTGCGCTCGCTGCAACGTGCCGCCATCATGACCAGCGACAAGTTCAAGGGCGTGCGCTGCATCATCACCCCGGGCAGCATGAAGATCAGCTCGACCAATGCGGACCAGGAAGAAGCCGTCGAAGAGCTGGAAATCGACTACGGCGGCGACTCCGTCGACATCGGCTTCAACGTGACGTATCTGCTGGACGTGCTGAACAACCTGAAATGCGAATACGTCAACATCGCGCTGGGCGACTCGAACTCGTCCGCCCTGATCTCCATCCCGGACAATGCCGACTTCAAGTATGTCGTCATGCCGATGCGCATCTAAAGACCACAGCAGTGACGTAGGTCGGATTAGCGCAGCGTAATCCGACATGCTGAATCTCCGCCTGTCGGGTTACGCCGTTCCGGCTAACTCGACAGACGGTCATCAGCCAGCAGCCCCGAATCAATCAGCAATCGTTATTTGAGAAAGCAGTCCATGTCCGAGAATCCACAAGACACCCCGATCCAGGCCAAAACGGAAGAATACGGCGCCGCCTCCATCCAGATCCTGGAAGGCCTGGAAGCCGTACGCAAACGCCCGGGCATGTACATTGGCGACACCTCGGACGGCACCGGCTTGCACCATCTGGTATTCGAAGTGCTGGACAACTCGATCGATGAATCGCTGGCCGGCCACTGCACGGAAATCCACGTCACCATCCACAGCGACAACTCGATCTCGATCACCGACAATGGCCGCGGCGTGCCGACCGGCCTGAAAATGGACGACAAGCACGATCCGAAGCGTTCGGCGGCGGAAATCGTCATGACCGAGCTGCACGCGGGCGGCAAGTTCGACCAGAACTCGTACAAAGTCTCGGGCGGCTTGCATGGCGTGGGCGTGTCTTGCGTGAATGGCCTGTCGAAACTGCTGAAACTGACCATCCGCCGCGATGGCAAAGTGCATCACATGGAATTCGTGCGCGGCGTGCCGCAAGACCGCCAGATCGTCATGGTCGGCGACATCGCCACCTCGCCGATCAAGGTCATCGGCGAAACGGACAAGCGCGGCACCGACGTGCATTTCTGGGCCGATGAAGAGATTTTCACGCACGTGGAATTCCACTACGAAATCCTGGCCAAGCGCATCCGCGAACTGTCCTTCCTGAACAATGGCGTCAACATCAAGTTGTCCGACCAGCGCACGGGCAAGGAAGAAATCTTCGCCTTCGAAGGCGGCACGCGCGGCTTCGTCGAATACATCAACAAGGCCAAATCGGTCTTGCACCCGACCATTTTCCAGGCCACGGGCGAACGCCTGTCGGACCAGGGCACGAACATCTCGGTCGACGTGTCGATGCAGTGGAACGATGCCTACAACGAACAGGTGCTGTGCTTCACGAACAACATCCCGCAGCGCGACGGCGGTACCCACCTGACGGGCTTGCGCGCGGCGATGACGCGCGTGATCAACAAATACATCGATGAACACGAATTCGCCAAGAAGGCGAAAGTGGAAATCAGCGGCGACGACATGCGCGAAGGCCTGACCTGCGTCTTGTCGGTGAAAGTGCCGGAACCGAAATTCTCGTCGCAGACGAAAGACAAGCTGGTGTCGAGCGAAGTGCGCGGTCCCGTCGAAGAGATCGTCGCCAAGACCCTGGCCGACTACCTGCAGGAAAAACCGAACGACGCCAAGATCATTTGCGGCAAGATCGTCGAAGCGGCGCGCGCGCGCGAAGCGGCACGCAAGGCCCGCGATCTGACGCGCCGCAAAGGCATCATGGACGGCCTGGGCCTGTCGGCCAAGCTGGCCGACTGCCAGGAAAAAGACCCCGCCCTGTGCGAACTGTACATCGTCGAGGGTGACTCGGCAGGCGGCTCGGCAAAACAAGGGCGCGACCGCAAGTTCCAGGCCATCCTGCCGCTGCGCGGCAAGGTCTTGAACGTGGAAAAAGCCCGTTTCGAGAAAATGCTGTCGTCGGAGCAGATCACCACTCTGATCGCCACGCTCGGCACCTCGATCGGACCGGACGAATTCAACGTCGAAAAGCTGCGCTACCACCGCATCATCATCATGACCGATGCGGACGTCGACGGCGCCCACATCCGTACCCTGCTGCTGACCCTGTTCTACCGCCAGATGCCGCAACTGGTCGAGCGCGGCCACATCTACATCGCGCAACCGCCGCTGTATAAGGTGAAAGCCGGCCGCGACGAGCGCTATCTGAAAGATGACGCCGAGGAAGCGAGCTACATGATGACGGTGGCGCTGAACACGGCCGTGCTGGTGCCGCGCACAGGCGCGGAAGGCATTTCCGGCGAGACCCTGACGGAACTGGTGCGCAAGTTCAACCTGTCGAACACCATCATGACCCGTCTGACGCGCGTCATCGACCGCGCCGCCCTGACGGCCATCATGACGGGCGTGCAGCTGGACCTGTCGACCCTGGACCTGGCGGAAACCTCCGCCCTGGCCCTGCAGACGGCCATCAACGACAGCGCCGTGCGCGTGCACGTGCGTTCCGACGACTTGTCGGAAAAACACATGCTGCGCATCGAGCGCATGCACCACGGCAACGTGAAAGTCAGCGCCATCGACGCCGACTTCGTGCAAGGCCCAGACTACGCCGTGCTGAGCAGCGGCGCCGCCACCTTCGAAGGCTTGATCGGCGAAGGCGCGTTTGTCCGCCGCGGCGAAGGCGAGCGCATCAAGGAAATCGCCGTGGTTGACTTCCACCAGGCCATGCAATGGCTGCGCGACGAAGCCGAACGCACCGTCTCGAAACAGCGCTACAAAGGTCTGGGCGAAATGAACCCGGATCAACTGTGGGAAACAACGATGGACCCGACCGTCCGCCGCCTGCTGAAAGTGCAGATCGAAGACGCGATTGCCGCGGATCAAATCTTCACCACCCTGATGGGCGACGACGTGGAACCACGCCGCGCCTTCATCGAAAACAACGCGCTGCGTGCGGGGAATATCGACGTGTAAGCTAACGTCTCTGGTTTCCGTTCAGCTAAGGCGGCCCTCTTCAGGGCCGCTTTTTTTTGCACGCCAGTATCCTGCCGCCAGATTGACATACTTGCCAAAAGCAAGCAATAATCTGCCATAAGCAAGCAAATGGGAGATATCACATGCAGGCGGATCAACTTGGCGAACGCACGGAGATCGTGCGTCGTTTCAACCGTTTCTATACGCGCCAGATTGGCGTGCTGCATGAACACTTGCTGGACAGCGCGTTTTCGCTGACGGAGGTGCGCATCCTGTATGAACTGGCGCATCGTGAGCAATTGACCAGCGCAGACTTGTGCCGCGAGCTGGGCTTGAATGCGGGCTATCTGAGCCGGGTCATTGCCGGGTTCGAAAAGCAGGGGCTGATCGCCAAGACGCGCTCGCCCACGGATGCGCGCGCGGCGCAATTGCAGCTGACAGAGCAGGGACAGCGCACCCTCGCCCCCTTGGTCGACGCCTCGCGGCGCGAAGTGGCCGCCATGCTGGAACGTTTGCCGCCGACGGCGCAGCAGGCGCTGGTCGCTGCCATGGAGCAAATCCAGGGTTTGCTGGGGGAACCATCGCCCAGCTATCTCCTGCGCAATCCGCAGCCGGGCGACATGGGCTGGATCATCCACCGGCAAGCCGTGCTGTATGCGCAGGAATATGGCTGGAACAACGAGTACGAGGCACTCGTTGCCGACATCCTCGCCAAGTTCGTGCGGGAATTCGACCCGGTCCGCGAGCGCTGCTGGATAGCAGAGAAGGACGGCAAGGTAATTGGTTCCGTCTTCATCGTGCGCCAGGACGACACAACGGCCAAGCTGCGCCTGCTGTATGTCGATCCCTGTGCGCGCGGCCTGGGCATCGGCAGCCGCCTGGTCGACGAGTGCCTGCGCTTCAGCCACCAGGTCGGCTATACGAAAATGATGTTGTGGACCAACAGCATCCTCACCGATGCGCGCCGCATCTACGACAAGGCCGGCTTCCAGCTGGTCGAGGAAGAGGCGCATCACAGCTTTGGCAAGGACTTGATCGGCCAGGTGCTGGCGCGTGACCTGTAAGCAGGCGCTTGCCAGCTTCTGAGGTGAAAGCGACTGTGGCGGCACGAGGACAGTGGCCGCCAATTTCCTCGCCCGTATCCCCCTTCCCCTCAAGAAACCAGTACACTAGTTCCTGAGCGCAACTAATTTTGTGCGCGCGCCATGCCGCCTGCCGTTGCCGGGAGGCGTCCCTGCCGCAAGGCGTGTTGTCTGCCTGGACAAATGTCATGTTCACTTCGCGCAGCCTGTCTCCTGCCTTCTATTACCTTTTCTTTTCAGGAGAACGGGAGCAGCAGCAGCGCTTTTTCAGGGAACTGCATTTCATTTCGATAGCCATCCTGACATTTGGCCTGGCTTGCTGGCTGGTCACGTTCAGCCTGACCTTGTCGCGCGCTTCGCTCGATCATGCGCAGGCGGCGCTGGGCGTGACGGGCATGGTGGTCGGGCTGGTGCTGACCAGGTATGCGAAGTCACTGCAGGCGATCATCGTCAGCGGTACGATCAGCGTGCTGTTCATTGCTTTCAGCTTTCGCGTGCTGATGCTGGGGACGGAAGATCCCGCTTTCTGGGTATTGCCGCTGGGCGTGATGATCACCCTGACGACGGCGCCCATCTTCAGCGGCATCGCGTATTACCTGGGCGTATCGCTGTGCGTGTGGGCCATCCTTGGGCTGGGGCAGTTTCCCGTGCATGCGGGCCAGGCTGACCAGCATTGGCCCGTGCTGGCCGTCACCATCAGCGTGATCATCGGCCTGGCGCTGAACATCTATTTTCTCGTCTTGCGCATCCATAACTACCGTTCCCAGCGCGAACTGGCGACGATGGCCTACAAGGATGGCTTAACCGGACTCAACAACCGGCGCATGTTCACGCAAAGCGCCCGCACCTTGCAGCGCACGGCGCGCACACCTGCGTATTTCCTGATGATCGACATCGACGACTTCAAGCAGATCAACGATGTGTATGGCCATGACGTGGGCGACGAGGTGCTGAAAAAGATCGCCGAGGTGATCGGCGGGCTGTCGGGCGAGCACCTGTGCGGCCGCCTGGGCGGCGAGGAGTTTGCGGTGATTTACCTGGGCGAAAAGAACGCGGCCTGCGCCTTTGCCGCGCAACTGGTCGATGCCGTCGAAGCGGCCTTTGTGCCGGAACGCAGGGTGTCCGTCAGCATCGGCATCGCGGAACTGATCAAGGAAACGGACTTGTCGCACAGCTACCGGCGCGCCGATGAATCCTTGTACCAGGCCAAGAAAAACGGCAAGAACCGCTACGTGCTCAACGCCGCCTAGGCATTGGCGTCCTGCTTGGCATCGAGCAGCGCCAGCAAGGCTTGCGGGGAAATCTTCCAGGGATCGCGCTGCTCGGGATCTACCTCGTACCAGCTGTCCTGGGCCCCGATCTTGAGGATCGTCAAGGGAATGTCCTTGCTCTCAAAGAACGCCAGCATGCGGCGGATCAAACGGCTCACCTTGGCGTGGTCATCCAGAAACAAGGGACAGGTATAAAAACAGCCCGTCTCTCCCATACTCAACAGTTTGGCCGAGCCGACGCGCGAGCGGCCCAGATATTTGTGCAGGAACTCGGTCACTGCCGCATCGTCGACAGGGATACTGCAGGAAATAGTAATCTGGGCCATGGCAACGGGAACAGTGATTCAATAGCCAAGCTTAGCAGAAAGAGATTTATTCCTGAAATGCTAAGATCGCGGCCCGCGCATGCCGGCAAGCCGTCCGGCATGGCGTCTCGACAAGGATTGCCATTGAACACCCCAGGAAACATCACTTTTCGCATGCTGTCCCTGTGCGCCGCCCTGTGCCTGCCGCTGTCCACCATGGCGCAAGCCATTCCTGCCGAGGATGCCGCCTTCGTGGCCGCCACCGTGCCTGTCCCATCGCCGCCGCTGCGCCTGAGCGCGCATCCCGAGATCCGCGCCGACGTCTTGAAACTGCTCGGCTATGCGCGCGGCAGCTATACGCAGGGCGATACCCTGATCGCGCGCCAGGTGCTCGACAGCATGCATTCACTCGATGACATCACGCGCACCATGCTGCCCGACGGGCGCTCGGTGCTGGCCTCCATCGATGCCAGCACCGACGGTGCATGGCGCGCCGCCATGCTGTTCGATCCGCAACGCAAGCTGTTGGCGCTGGGCCTTGTCAACGGCCATTGCCAGGCCGCCATCGGCGACGCCGCGCCCGCCTGCCTGCCATCCACGCATGCCGTGCTGACGCTGTTCCTGCCGCCCGGCGCGGAGGACGAGATGGCCGCGCCGCTGCTGGTCTGGGCGCGGCAGTTGCCACAGATGCTGGCACAGGCTGCGCCGGAACAGCGGCAAAGCATTGCTGTGGTGGAATACATCACGACCCGCCCCGGCCAGCCCGGCTGGGAACAGCGCGACGTACCGCCCGGCTTTCCCGCCAGCTTGCTGCACCTGCTGCTGCCGAATGCGGAACTCAACAGCAGTTCCAGCGGCGGCAAACTCATCGCGCCGGCGGGCCTGGCGGGTTTGCCCATGCGCACACCCACGGAAGCGGCCGAGGCCGGCGACGAGCCCATGCCCGATGCCAGCATCACCCTGCGCAGCTATGCCGATTTCCATTGGGTGCTCAACACCTATGCCAAACTGGCCAAGGGCGCGCAAGTGAAGGGGCATGACGAGAAGGTCGTGTTCACGGGCAGCGATACGAGCGGCCGCTACACGGTGACCTTGCGCGAGCCGGACAAGGAAAACGGCGTCTTCATTACCGTAGCCTTCTGGCGGACAAAATAAGCGGAGGCACACAGGGAAAACATTGCTATTCCGCACAAGGGCATGGCATTTTGGCATTTTGCGGTATGATTTCCGGCCGTGCGGCGCGGCCCGATCCCTGCCTTGCCCACCCTGTCCTTCAAGCCAGCCACGCTTGCGTAGCATCCTGCCCTAAGGAATTCATATGTTCGGTTTTAACTTGCGCGTCGCCAAGATGGTGTGGACGGCTTTTCTCGTCGCTTTTTTGTTATTCATCACGTACAAGGTGTCGTCGACCTTGATCGTGGTGGTGTTCGCGGTGTTCTTCAGCTACCTCGTGTATCCGCTGATCGGGCTGCTGGAGCGGTATGGGCCGAAACGCCTGCCGCGCACGGCCAGTATCGGCATCGTCTTCCTGGTGGTGATCTTGCTGGTGGCGGTGCTGGGGTCGATCTTCGGGGCGCGGATAGAGGAAGAGGCGATCAAGCTCAGCGATCAATTGCCGACCTTGCTCAAGGGGAATAATTTTGCCGAGCGCATTCCTTTGCCGGAATTCATGGAACCGTTGCGCGCGCGCCTGCTGTCGTTCATGCAGACACAGCTGAGCAGCGGGACGGGACAAGCCATGCCGCTGGCGAAAGAACTGGGCTTGACCGTCATGCATGCGGCCAGCAACCTGATCTATCTGGTGCTGGTGCCCGTGCTGAGCTTTTTGTTGATCAAGGAAGGGCCGGACATGCGCGACGGCTTGCTCTCCCTGCTGAACCGCCCGAACAAGAAACTCTGGGGCGCCATCATCGATGACCTCGACATCTTGTTGTCGCGCTATGTGCGCGCCCTGCTGCTGTTGTCGATCGCCACTTTTGTGTCCTACAGCATCGCCTTTTCCCTGATGGGCGTGCCGTACAGCCTGCTGCTGGCCGGCGCGGCCGCCTTGCTGGAATTCATCCCGTTTGCCGGCCCGCTGGCGGCGGCCGTCATCGCCGTGGTCGTGGCCGGTTTCAGCGGCTTCGAGCACGTGTTCTGGCTGATCGGCTTTATCGCCGCCTACCGTTTGTTCCAGGATTACGTGGTCAACCCATACTTGATGAGCGAAGGCGTGGAAGTAAGCCCGCTGATGGTGATCGTCGGCTTGCTGGCCGGCGACCAGCTGGGTGGCGTGGTCGGCATCTTCCTGTCCGTGCCCGTGATGGCGGCCATCAAGATCGTCTTCGTGCGTGCCCGAGCGGCCTTGCAGGCGCGCCATGATGCGCATGAGAAAGCGGAACAGGCGGCGGAAGAAGCGCGCGCCCAGGCCCTGGCCGAGGCGGCGCGCTTGCAGGAACAGGGCAGCAAGGCCACCCTGCCAGCGCAGTAACTTAGAACTCTTCCCACTCGCCGCTGTTATCGGCAGCAGGCTTGGCGGGACGCGGTTTTGCGGCAGCGACAGGTGCAGCAGCGGCGCGGGCCGGCGCCAAGCGCAGCGCCGGGCGTTTCAAGGCCGTGCTGGCCGCGGCCACGACAGGCTTGCGCAAGGCAGGCTTGGCCGCTGCCGGACCGCTATGGTTGGCGTCGAGTTTAAAAATGCTGACCATCTCGGCCAGCGCGGCCGCCTGCTCCTGCATGGATTCCGAAGCGGCTGCCGCTTCTTCCACCAGCGCCGCATTCTGTTGCGTCACGGTATCCATTTCCGCCACGGCTTGATTGATCTGGCCGATGCCCAGTTCCTGCTCGCGGCCGGCGGCGCTGATTTCGCCCATGATGTCCGTCACGCGGCGGATGCTGGACACGATCTCATCCATCGTCGTGCCCGTCTGGCTGACCAGCGCGCTGCCGGCGCCCACGTTCTGCACCGACGCTTCGATCAGCATCTTGATGTCCTTGGCCGCGCTGGCCGAGCGGTGCGCCAGGTTGCGCACTTCCGTGGCGACGACGGCAAAGCCACGGCCCTGTTCGCCGGCACGCGCCGCTTCCACGGCCGCATTCAAGGCCAGGATGTTGGTCTGAAAGGCGATGCCATCGATCACGCCGATGATGTCGGCAATCTTTTTCGACGATTCGCTGATGGTGCCCATGGTATCGACCACTTGCGCCACCAGCGCACCACCCTTGACGGCCACATCCGATGCGGACACGGCCAGCTGGTTTGCCTGGCGCGCATTGTCGGAATTCTGCTTGACGGTCGAGGTCAGCTCTTCCAGCGAGGAGGCTGTTTCTTCCAGGCTCGACGCTTGCTGCTCCGTGCGGCTCGACAGATCCAGGTTGCCCGAAGCGATTTCATTGCTGGCCGTGGCGATGGCGCCGCTGCCGTCGCGCACGCCGCGCACGGTGTTCGACAGGCGTTCCTGCATTTTCTGCAAGCCCGTCAGCAAGGCGCCCATCTCGTCGTTGCGCGTGATGACGATGTCATTGGCCAGGTTGCCGTCGGAAATGGCGCCGAAATGGCGCAGGGCCTGATCCAGCGGGCCGAAGATGGCGCGCAGCAGCAAGATGCTGGAAATAATCGTCAGCAAGGCGCCGACGATCATACCGCCGATGGCCATGGCCACCTGGGTGCGGTAACTGGACTGGCTGGTCGCATACATCGCGGCGGCCGACGTGGCCTGGTATTGCGTCAATGTTTCGGCTGCCTGGTCCAGGGTGCGGTACAGCGGCGTCAGCCCCGTCATCATCAAACCGTCCGCTTGTGCGACGTTGCCTTCACGCAAAGCCTTGCTCATGACCAGCAAGCCGTTGTTCATGTAATCGCTGCGCTTCTTGTCCATGTCGTCGGACAGGCGCTTTTCGTCCGTGCTTTGCGGCAAGGCCAGGTACACCTTCCAGGACTTGTTGGAGGCTTCCATGAATTGTTCCGCACGGGCCAGGGTATCCTTGGCATCGGCCGCTTCGGGGTGCACCATCACGCGGTCCATCGTGAACCGGGCGCGGCCCAGCAGAATCTGCGACTCGCCGATGGCTTGCGTCGATACCAGCTGATTGCTGTAGACCTCGTTGAGGTTGTGGTTGGCCGATTTCAGGCTGATGATACTCATGACGCCCAACACGGCGATCAGCAAGCCCAGCACACTCATGGTGGCAATCAGGCGCATTTTTATTGTTATATTCGACAGCATGCAGTTTCCTTGGTAAGGGCGCAACCTTGCCTGCGCATGCCGGACGAGATAGCGGCAAACGCCAGATGGGCGGGTCACGTGAATTGTTCAGGACAGATCGATACGGCGTGTAAGGCGGCAGGGGGGAAGGCGGCCCGCGCATATCGTCAGGAGTGCAATACAGGGCAACGAGGTCGAGGTTTCCTGTACTTTTAATTTCCTGACTGCAAGATACAGGGAAAGTTTACTAGTAGCAACATCCAGTATTGATTTTCACGCTTTGTAACAAGCGGATGATGTTTTTTGCGCAGAACTGGCATTCCGCTGCCGTGCAAGGTCGCGTGGGAATGCCATTTATGCTAGCTAACAAGTTAATACATGGTTTCTTCGATGAGCTGGCCATCGTCGCGGAAATACTGGAACCGGCCCGTTTTCATGCCCATGTTGTAGGCGCCTATCCGCTTTGGTTTGCCGTTCTGGAAATTCTCGATATTGACGCCATGCAGCACGCCCTTGTGCCAGCTACGGTGAAATTGCGGCACTTCGCCATCGGGATAAAACAGGGTTTCCGCCCCATCGCGCTTGCCGTTGGCAAACGAGCCCTGGTAACGCCGCTTGCCATCCGGATAAAAACTCTCCATCGGGCCCTCGAGCTCGCCAAAGCGGTAATGTTCGACCAGTTCCAGCTGGCCACCGGCCGCATATTGTTCCAGCTTGCCTTCCGGTTCGCCATCGCGCATGGTCAGCACTTGCCAGCCGCCATCCGGCGTCGCCTTCTTCCACGGCCCCTGCTTGATGTCATCGACATACAGGCCGCCACCGCCCGGCTCGATCCACTGGCCCTGCTTCTTGCCATTCACATAGTTGCCCTGCCAGTGCACCAGCGTACCGATACGGCGCTCGCTGGGGCCGTCCAGCCTGTCTTTGACGTAGGTATCGAAACCCTCGTAATTGCCCTTGCCCTCGTCGCGCCATTCGTCCACGCCCGGGCTCACTTCCCAGCGGCCCGTGCGCTGGCCCCGCTGCATCATGCCCGTTGTCGTTTCCTCGCCGCTTTCATACGTCCACGGCCCTTCGGCCTTGTCGTCGACAAACGCGCCAACCGAGCGGATGGTGAGCGGCTCTTCATAGTGCCACTGCCCAGTGCGCTTGCCTTGCGCATACCGGCCACGGGCATACACGTTGCCCGTGCAGCAATTCACGTCGTATTCGATGAGCAGCCCATCCTGGCTGGCGGCGAAGCGCTGCGGCTGCGTTTCCCAGGTAATCCACTTGACGTGATAACTGGGCGCGCGCCCGCCTTCCCAGCCCTTGCCCAGCAGATAGGTGACCGTGAGGAAATGGCCCTCCTTTTCCTGGAAGGTTTTTTTATAGGCAAATGCCGGGGCGTCCGTCGGCTTGCCGGGCAATAACTCGCCATCGATATTGAAATAGCCGACCAGGGTGCCGTGGCCATGCTCGATGGCGTCGAACTCGGCCACGCCCGTGGGTGCGTACGCGATGCTGTAGTCGATCAGCTGCAAGCGGGCCAGCGCGGCGCGCACCCGCGCCTCGTCCATGGTTTTCGCGCCGCGCACGATGGCGTCCAGGGTGGGCTGCAGGGTGGCCACCTTGAACATCCTGCCGCCGCTGCGCTCGTAGCGGTAGGCATGCAAGCCAAAGAGCTTATCGCTGCTGCGGCTGAGCACGAACGTGGTTTCACCTTCGCTGTCGAGGTCAAGCTGGAACACGGCCGCGATGCTGGCCTTGCCATACTTGTTCAGGTTCATGCGCTTCTCGCTATCCCCGTTGCACTGGCAATAGTAGCCGTTGACTTCGCCATTTTCCCGCAGGAAGGCCAGCACCACGCCGCCATCGCGGCGCTCGACAACGCTGGCGGTGGCCATCGGTTTACCCTCGTAGAACCGGACTGCCGCCTGCGCCGGCGCCAAAGTGCCCAGCGCCAGCAGCGCCGCCATCGTGCTCATCCAAAATGTTTGCCGCATGTCAACTCCACTGCCTGAAAACCGCCATTATGCATGGCCATTCAGGCAAGACCGGACACGCCAGGACGCTGGCGCCACAGGGGCCGCTGCACCGTCTGGGCCAGCAGCACGCCCAGCAGCGAGATGCCGCCGCCGACCAGGTGGTACACATGCATGCTTTCGTGCAGCCAGACGATGGCCAGCAAGGCCGTCAGCAAGGGCAGCAGGTTGACGTAAATGCTGCAGCGGTTCGGTCCCAGCAGTTTTACCCCTTCAATCCACAGGTAGGACAGCACGATGGACGAGCCTATGCCGGCATAGCCGATCAGCGGCAAGGTCGTAGCGTCCAGCCTGGCGCTGCCGGCCGGCAGCAGCAGGAACAGCGGCAGCATGCACGCCAAGGCTGCCAAGGCCTGGCAATAAATGGCTTGCCAGGCGGGAATGGATAAACGCCAGCGGCGCAGCAGCACGCCATACAGGGCGAAACTCAGGCAGGCCAGCAGCATCAGCGCATCGCCCGCATGCACGCCTTGATGCAGCAAGGCCAGCACGTCGCCGCGCCCCACCAGGTACAGCAAGCCGCCAAACGACAGCACGCCGCCGGCCGCCATGCCGACTGTCAACCGCTCGCCCAGCAGCAGCACGCTGAGCAAGGCCGTCATCAGCGGCGCCAGCGCCGTGACGATGGCCATATTCGTCGCCGTCGTCGATTCGGCGGCGCGGTAGGACAGGCTCTGGAACAGCGCCATCGACATCACGCCGCACAGGGCCAGCTGCCACCACTGGCGGCGGATGGCGGCGCGGTTGCGCCACAGGGGGCGGGCGATAAACGGCGTCATCACCAGCAAGACCAGCACCAGGCGGTAAAAAGTGATGGCGGTGGGGGCGATGCTGGACGCCGCCAGCTTCGAGACGACGACGTTGCCGGCCCACAGCAGCATGGCCAAAAACGGATACAGATAGGCGCGCACAGGCATGCGAGGCTCCAGGAATAGTTGCGGGAAACCATCATGCCGCAGGCGCGCCGCGCCTTCTCGCGCTAAAATGTCTGGACCTATCGCAAAACTGACATCATTTTCATGGATTGCACCTCCCCCGCCTTTCAGGAATTGCTGCCCGTCACGGCGCGCGCCATGGCGCTGGCCGTCGACTATGCGCATGGCCACGTGATTTCCGTGCACCGCCACACGCATGCGCAATTGCTGTATGCCATCGAGGGCGTGATGACCATCGAGGCCCAAGGCGGGCGCTGGGTGGTGCCGCCCACGCGCGGCGTGTGGCTGCAGCCCGGCATCGCGCACCAGGTACGCATGAGCGGCGCCGTGAAAATGCGCACCGTCTTCATCGACTGCGCCAGCTCACCGCTGCTGCCGCGCCACAGCTGCGTGCTCGACATCAGCCCCCTGCTGCGGCAATTGATCGTGGCGGCCGTCGACATCGCGCCCGATTTCACGGAAGGCAGCCGCGACTGGCATCTGCTGCAATTGCTGTTGCACGAGCTCGACAGCCTGCCCGTGCTGCCTTTGTATCTGCCGCTGCCTGCCGATGCGCGCCTGCGCGGCATCTGCGCTCGGCTGATGGCGCAGCCGGGCGAACAGCAGACGGTGGCGCACTGGGCGCAGGAACTGACGATCACCGAGCGCAGCCTGCACCGCTTGTTCCAGAAACAGACGGGCATGCGCTTTGGCCAGTGGCGCCAGCAGGCGCGATTGCTGCGGGCGCTGGAACAATTGGCGCACGGCAGCAAGGTCATCGACGTGGCCATGGACAATGGCTATACGAGCCAGAGTGCGTTCACGGCCATGTTCAAGAAGCATTTCGGCACCACGCCCACCGCGTTTTACCAGGCAAAAGTCATCGCTGCGTAAAAAAAATGCTGCTATGCATCAATAATCATGGGCGATAGCCGCCGCTCTTGTTATCATCGCAAGCCTTATCGCACTGCGCCCATCCTGGCAGCGGTGTTGACCTCAATCACATCACCATGACACAGAATTTTTTCCAGACATTTATCCTGCTCTTGCTCGTCACCGATCCGTTCGGCAACGTTTCCCTGTTCGTCAATGCCCTGAAACGGGTGCCCATCGAGCGGCGCTGGAAAGTCGTGGTGCGCGAATGCCTGATCGCCTTCGGCATCTTGCTGCTGTTTATGTTCTTCGGCCGCCATTTCCTGAACGCCTTGCAATTGTCGGAAGTGGCGCTGCGCATCGGCGGCGGCGTGATCCTGTTCCTGATCGCCATGCGCATGGTCTTTCCGCAGCCCAACGCCGGCAATAGCGACCACGAGATGGGCGGCGAACCGTTCATCGTGCCGCTGGCCATCCCCGCGCTGGCCGGCCCGTCGGCGCTGGCCACCGTGCTGCTGTTTTCCTCGCATGAAATGAACGAAGTCATTGCCCACGTGGCGGGGCTGACGGCCGTGGCCGCCGTCTGGCTGGCCGTCTTCCTGTGCGCCGAACGCTTGCAGCGGGCCCTGGGTCCAAGAGTCATGACGGCGTTTGAACGCCTGATGGGCTTGATACTGACGGCGATGGCCATTGAAATGCTGCTGGCCGGCATACGCGCGTTTTTGAAATCCGTCTGATATAGAACATTCATCACCATGAGCCGTTGCGCCCACCTTTGCCTGATGGCCGATTACAACCAGTGGATGAATGCCAAGGTGTACGCGGCGGCGGCCAGCCTGCCACCCGGCGAGCTGCAGCGCGAGCGGGGCGCCTTCTTCGGCTCCCTGCTGGCCACCCTGAACCACGTGATGGTGGGCGACACGCTGTGGATGCAGCGCTATGCGAAGCACCCGGCCGGCTTTCCCCTGCTCGACCCCATCCGCGCCATCACCCCGCCCGCCTCGCTCACGCACCCGCTGTTCACGGCAGACGATTTTGCCGCCATGCACGCGCACCGGCAATGGCTGGACCAGCTCATCATCGACTGGACCGTCTCGATCACGGAAGCCGACCTCGACCATTTGCTCGATTACCGCAACAGCAAGGGCCCGAACCGGCGCGAGTTTTTCAGCCTGCTCATGCATTTCTTCAACCACCAGACGCACCACCGGGGCCAGGCCAGCACCCTGCTGTCGCAAGCGGGCGTGGACATCGGCGACACGGATCTACTGTTTCGCATCCCCAACCATATTGCCGACTGACGACGGGCGGTAGCGCCATGCCTTGAACAAGATCAAGCCCAGCGCAAGAAAGACAATGGGATGCGGCAGAGTCATGGCATTTCCTTTGCCGCATACACGGCTTGCCACAGTTCCGTCGCAATGACGAGCGAGGGAACCGTGTCTCTCGCACGCTGCCGGCGCATCCTGGGCGAGATCAAAGCGGCCGAGCAGGAATTATCCAGCAGCAAGAGCTGCACCCCGAGGATGCCTGCGCGTCAAGCTGCCGCAGGTGGGCAGCTGGCTCACTCCGTGCTGGCCGCATGTGCGCACACGTATCCGCGGGCCGCTTGCCGCCCGTGCTGAACGCGCACCGCAGCCACAATGGGACCTTTCGTATCCTGTGGCCCAGCAGCCAGCCACCTGACGCCGAAACTGCGCGCCTTCCTCGACTTCCTGGCCACGCACGTGTTTCCGGAAAGCTGAGTCCGCATCCGGCGCCGCGCTCGTTGTTTCCACACGACAACTTATTTAATTTGCTACCAATTTTTAAACTTTTCGGGGACTTGATACAAGTTTTTGTATTGCAGTGCGGAATTTTGAGGAACAATTACAGCCTGGCCGCCCTTACGTATAAACCCGTAGCCCAGGCCTGTCGACGTTTTCCTTCACTTCCGCAACACGAAAGCAATCATGTCACTCACACAATTCAAAATCGGCACCCGGCTCGGGATCGGGTTTGCTGTCGTCCTCGGCCTGCTGGTGGCCGTCTTGCTCGTCGGCCTGTACTCCATGGGACAACTGAGCGCGCGCACGCACGACATCGTGGCCGACAAGAACGTCAAGATGGCGGCCGCCAATACCATGAGCGACAACGTGCGCAACATTACGCTGGCGATCACGAGCATTGTGGTGGCGCCGACGGAAGCGCTGGTGCAGGCGGAACTGGCGAAGATCGGCGAAGCGCGCAAGAAATATGGTGCCGCCAAGGAAACCTTGCAAAAGAAAATCTCGACGGACAAGGAAACGGCACTGATGGCCGAGCTGGACGCTGCCCTGAAATCGGGTGCGCCGCTGAACAACAAGGTGATCGAGCTGCGCAATGCGGGCCAGACGGAAGAAGCGATCGCCTTTTTGACGCAGCAGGCGGCACCGAGCCTGAAGCGCGTGCTGGGCGCACTCGACAGCCTGGTCGCGTATGAAGGCGAGCAGGCGGCGCAGGCGGCGACGGATGCCGAGACGCTGAGCGCCAGCGCGCGCGCCTCCATGATTGCCCTGGGCAGCGTGGCCGTGCTGCTGGGCGCTTTTGTTGCCTGGATCATCACGCGCTCGATCACCCGCCCCATCAATGCAGCCGTGGGCGTGGCCGAAACCGTGGCCTCGGGCGACTTGTCGTCGCACATCGTCGTCAATTCCAGCGATGAAACGGGCCGCCTGCTGGGCGCCCTGAAAGCCATGAACGACAGCCTGTTGGGCGTGGTGGCGCAAGTGCGCAACGGCACGGATGCGATCTCCACGGCATCGAGCGAAATTGCCGCCGGCAACCTCGACCTGTCGTCCCGCACGGAAGAGCAAGCCAGTTCGCTGGAAGAAACGGCGTCGGCCATGGAAGAGCTGACCTCAACCGTGAAGCAGAACGCGGACAATGCGCGCCAGGCCAACCAGCTGGCGAAAAGCGCGTCGGAAGTGGCCGTGCGCGGCGGCAGCATCGTCTCGCAAGTGGTCGACACCATGGGCACCATCAACGAGTCGTCGAAGAAAATCGTCGACATCATCGGCGTCATCGACGGCATCGCCTTCCAGACCAACATTTTGGCCCTGAATGCGGCCGTGGAAGCGGCCCG
Organism: Janthinobacterium sp. SUN128; assembly: GCF_030587275.1. NCBI lineage: Bacteria > Pseudomonadati > Pseudomonadota > Betaproteobacteria > Burkholderiales > Oxalobacteraceae > Janthinobacterium > Janthinobacterium sp. SUN128. Next base: position 53,139 of record NZ_JAPWHY010000004.1, read on the forward strand.
CGCGGGCGAACAGGGCCGTGGCTTCGCCGTCGTGGCAACGGAAGTGCGTAATCTTGCCCAAAGATCCGCTGGCGCAGCGAAAGAAATCAAGGAATTGATCGCCGCGTCCGTCGCCAACGTGGACACGGGTTCGCGCCTCGTCAATGAAGCGGGCCAGACCATGGGCGACATCGTCGACAGCATCGTGCGCGTGACCGACATCATGGGGGAGATTACTTCCGCCACGCACGAGCAGACCATCGGCATCGAGCAGATCAACATGGCCATTGCCCAGATGGATGAAGTGACGCAGCAGAACGCGGCCCTGGTGGAAGAAGCGGCGGCCGCTTCGCAAAGCATGCAGGAGCAGGCGGGCGAACTGGCGCACGTGGTGGGTTTCTTTAAAACCGGCAACCATGTCGCCAGCGCACCCAAGCTGGCGCCTGTGCGCGCCGCACCGGCAGCGCCCGCCATCGCACGCCCCGCCGCCAAGCCCGCACCCGCGCGCAAGGCTGTCGCGGCCGCGCCGGCACGCCGCAGCAATGCTGCCGCCGAGAGCGAATGGGAAGAGTTTTAACCAATAGCAACGTCCTCCCCACGGGAAAGCCAGGCAGGAAGTTGCTGCCTGGCTTTTTTTCGTCCGCAATCACCACTTTTTTTGCGGCAAAGCCCGCGCAATAGGCAAAAGTGCAAAACGTGCACCGCGCATACGCTTTACAATCCTCGCTCGCTTTACAAAATATTGGTCATCATGAATCAGGCAGAACAGCAGCGCCTCCTGGCTATCCTGGAGTATTGGCACAAGATCGAATTCTTTATCCCGTTTGACCTGAATCAAATCACGGACGTTGAAGACCAGTCCACCGTGCGCCTCCTGCACCGCGAACAGCTGGCGCAATTGCCACTGCAGTTCGCCACGCAATGGCAAGTGCCGTCCGACCGAGAGATCGACGGCTTCTCGCTGTTCCTCGGCGTGTTCGACAAGGCCGAAATCAACAAGGCCTGTCCGCCGGCCAACGGCCCGGAAAACATTGCCGAAACAGAAAAAACAGAACTGCTGGGACGCTCGTGCTTTGCCCGCCTGAACCTCAATGCGCTGGGCGAACCGCAATTCGATCCCGTCTCCGTGTCAACGTTGCCGTGGGCCCTGGGCCGCGCCCGCACGCCGGACTGGTCCGGACTGAGCCTGGACGCCTTCAGCGACAGCCAGCTGGCGCTGCAAGACAGCCTGCGCAATTTCGCGGCAAGCCGCGCCCCGCAGCCAGTGACGGACGAGGCAGGCAATGTCTCGTCGCCCTTGTCCGGCATGGAAATCGCCGCCCTGGCCGACCTGCTGCGCGACTGGGCCGGCTTCCACCCGTCGGCAGGCCAGCCGCTGGCCGTGCTGGAATTGCGCACGCGCAAAAAACGCGCCGCAGTCTCGGAAGCCGACCTGGCTGAAGCCAGCCAGAACCGCACGCTGGACTTCGGCGACGCGGTGGAGCCATCGATCGATATCCTCAACAGTTTTTACCTCGACGACCTGGAGCAGATCATCCGCGCCTTGCGTGGCGGCAAGCTACCCGCGACGGTGGCTGCCTATCTGACCCCGCTGGCACAGGATGAGCGCATCGACCTGTACAGCCCGGCCGGACGCCAGGCGCTGGCCGCCATGCTCAATCCGGCCAATATGAACCGGGGACACTGGCTGGAAGACGCCAGCTACGCCATGAGCCTGATGCAGCAGTTCGCCATCCACGGCGCGCGCACGGGCTTGAACGAACGGGGCATCTTTTCCGTCAACGGCCCACCGGGCACGGGCAAGACGACCTTGCTGCGTGAATTGTTCGCCGACAACATCGTGCGCCGCGCCAGCGTGCTGTCCTGCCTGGACCGCGCCGGCGACGCCTTCATCGGCAAGGTGGCCGTGGCCTTCGAAGGCGTGCGCGACCCGATTACCATCGCCCGCTTGCGTCCGGAACTGACGGGCTTTGAAATGGTCGTCGCTTCGTCGAATAACGCGGCGGTGGAAAACATTTCCAGCGACCTGCCAAAACCGAAGCAGCTGGGCAAGGAATGGGCGCGCACGCGCTATTTTGAAAGCGTGGCGCGCCGGGTCGTGGCTGATGGCAGCGGCGCCAACCGCGCCCTGGGCGAGACGGAAGCGCCATGGGGCTTGATGTCCTGTGCGCTGGGAAACAGCGCGAACCGCCGCCGCTTCGTCAGCAATTTCTATGACGACGACTGGGACAAGAGCACGCCGCGCAAGACGCCGAATGCGCAGAACATCCGCCAGTGGCTGGCCAGCTACCAGGGCGTCAGCTTCGCCCAGGCTGCGCGCGAGTTCCGCGAGACGGAACACGTGGTGGAAAAGGCCCTGGCCGAACACGCCCAATACGCCGCCCTGTGGCAAGCCGTGGGCACTTGCACGGAAGCGGACTTCATGCAGGCCAGCCAGCAAGCGCTGATTGCTGCCGAGCAAGAGATGGATGCGGCAAATGGCGCCCTGGCCGCCGCGCTGGCGCAGCAGGATACCTTGCTCGCCAGCAAGAAGGAATTGCTGGAAGAAGAACGCCTGGTGGCGCTGACACAGCCCGGCTTCTTTGCCCGGCTGTTCCGCACGGCACCGGCACGCGCCTTCAAGGATGCCGTCGTCGCCAACGCGGAAGCGCAGCGCCAGGCCGCGCGCGACGTGTCCGCCATCAAGCTATTGCTGAAAGGCGAACTGGAGCCGCGCTGCGAGCGCGCCCGCAACAGCCTGCACATCGCGCTGCGCACGGCGCAATCGCGCCAGCGCGAATGGGATGACAGCACGGAACTGCTGCGCCGCGCGCGCATGCGCTTCCCCACCATCATCGCGCCGGCCACCCTGGACGAGCTGGACGGCGACGCCCTGCAAATTGGCGGCCTGTGGCACGAACCGGCGCTGGCGCGCCTGCGCTCGCGCCTGTTCGCCAAGGCCCTGGCCCTGCATGAAGCGTGGCTGGCGGAAGTGGCAAAAAAAGGCGGCCCCGGCTTTGGCGGCAACTTGCTGGCCGTGTCGAAATTGCTGAAAAACAAGCGCGCCTACGACCAGTCGCACATCGCCATGGTCTGGCACAGCCTGTTCATGGTGGTGCCCGTCGTGTCGACCACGTTTGCCTCGTTCGCGCGCCAGTTCCAGGGCATGGGCCCCGAATCGCTGGGCTGGCTGTTCATCGATGAAGCGGGCCAAGCACCACCGCAAACGGCGCTGGGCAGCCTGTGGCGCGCCAAGCGCGCCGTCGTCGTGGGCGACCCGCTGCAGATCGAACCCGTGTTCACGGTGCCGGGCCGCCTGGTGCAGACCTTGTCCGCCCTGTCGCCGCACACGCAGGACGGCAGCTACGCGCCAGGCAGTGTTTCCGTGCAGACTCTGGCCGACAAGGCCAACCGCTTCGGCGCCGTGGTCGGCGCCAACGGCGAAAAACCCTTGTGGATCGGCAGCCCCCTGCGCGTGCACCGCCGCTGCGTGGAGCCGATGTTTTCACTGGCCAACAGCATCGCCTACGAGGACAAGATGGTCTACGGCCTGAGCGACCGCACGCCGCCAGATGGCGCGCGGGGACTTACGCGGGGCCCCAGCCGCTGGATCGACGCCGTCGGCGCCGTCAGCTACAAGCAGGTCGTGCCCGTGCAGCTCGATTTCGTGCTGGAAGTGCTGCTGAAACTGTACCGCCGCGACGGCAAGCTGCCCGACATGTATGTGATCACGCCGTTCAAGGCCGTGCGCAACGAATTGCGTTCGCGCATCATGGACCTGGACTGGGACCGCCGCCTCGGCTACGGCAAGGCGCCGACGGCGCGCGAATTGCGCCAGTGGAGCAGCCAGATGGTGGGCACCGTGCACACCTTCCAGGGCAAGGAACAAAGCGTGGTGATGCTGGTCCTCGGCGCCGATGACAGCACGGCCGGCGCCGCGCAGTGGGCGGCGGCCACGCCTAACCTGCTCAACGTGGCCCTGACGCGCGCGCAGCATTACGTGTACATCGTCGGCAACCCGTTGCTGTGGGGGCAGTTGCCACACTTTGCGCCAGCATGTGCGCAACTGGCGCATACGGGCATGCATGAGTTTTTGGTGGAAATGGGCTGACGGCTCCGAGACCATACGGGACCACGTAATCCGACAGTATTATTGACGGCTCTTGTCGGATTACGCTTGGCTTCGCCTCGCTAATCCGACCTACCCTGTGCCGGAATGCGGCGTTGGTCGGATTAGCGTAGCGTAATCCGACACCACCCCAGTCAATTACGCCGGAAAAACCAGGGTAAACGTCGTAGCGGCCGCATCGGACGCCACGGTCGCGCTGCCGCCGTGCAGCTGCATGATGGCCGTGACGATGGCCAGGCCCAGGCCGGTAGAGGCGGCCGAATCGCTGCGGGCCGGGTCGGCGCGGTAGAAGCGCTCGAACAGGTGCGGCAAGTGGCGCGCGGGAATGGCGGGGCCGAGGTTGCTCACGCTCAATTCCACGCCCTCGTTCGTCGCATGCGAGCGCAATAAAATCGTGCTGCCGGGCGCCGCGTGGCGGATGGCGTTCGACAGCAGGTTGCCCAGCGCGCGGCGCAGCAGTTGCGGCTCGGCCGTCACATTGCCGCTGCCGTGGCAAGCCAGCGCCAGCCCCCGCTCTTCGGCCAAGCCTTCAAAGAAATCGGCCAGGCGCAAGAATTCTTCCTGCACGGGCAAGACTTGCTTGACGAGCACCATTTCATCCTGCTGCGCCCGTGCCAGGAACAGCATGCTGTCGATCATGCGCGACAGCCGTTCCAGCTCTTCCACATTCGACGAGACCAGCTGTTCATAGTCTTGCGCGCTGCGCGGACGGGCCAGCATGACCTGGCTTTGCCCCAGCAGATTGGTGACGGGCGTGCGGAATTCATGCGCCAGGTCGGCGGAAAACTGCGACAGCCGCGCATAACCTTCCTGCAGCCGCGCCAGCATGGCATTCAAGGCATGGATCAGCGGCAAGAGCTCCGTCGGCGCGCCGCGTGCATCGAGTTGCTGCTCCAACTTGCCCGGCCGCACGAGGGCCGCATGGGCGGCGATATTGCGCAGCGGCCGCAATCCCCGCAGCAACATCACGCTCGACAACAAAGCCGCCACCAGCGCGCTGACGGCGACGGACACGACGATTTGCCAGCGGTAGGCGGCAAACATGGCTGTGCGGTCTCCGTAGACCCGGGCGACGGATATGTCGGCCATCTGCGCCGGGTCGCCAATGCGCGCGCTGGCCGCCACTACCCTGGCCGGATAACCGTCGCGGCTGGTCCAGCTGACGATGGCGCTGTCCGTGACGGGCGCATCGACGGCCACGGGAACAGGATGCGCCACCGTCTCGCCGTTTGGATTGACATCGATCAAACGCGTGCCATCGGCGCGCACGATGCGGACCAGGGAATTTTCTTGCCCGCTCATGGTGTCGCGGAAATACTGGGGCCGCTCGCGGATGATGTCGAGGGTGCCCGCATTGCCCAGCAGTTGCTGGATCTGCCGCAGTTTTCCCAGCAACAAAATGTCATCGCGGCGCTCGATTTCCGCGACGAATGAACGGTACAAATGCATGCCCAGCCCGGCCGACACGAGCGCCACGATCAGCACGAACACGAGCGTGACGCGCAGGGTCAGCGAGCGGCGGAGTTGCGCCAGCTTCATTGCGTGGCGCCGCTGTCCGGCACGGTGGGCGCGCGCAATTCGCAGACATAGCCCATGCCACGCAAGGTGTGGATCAGCTTGGGTTCGAATGGATCGTCGAGCTTGCTGCGCAGGCGGCGGATGGCCGCATCGATGACGTTGGTGTCGCTCTCGAAATTGATGTCCCACACCTGCGAGGCGATGATGGAGCGCGACAAGACCTCGCCCTGGCGCCGCGCCAATAGATGCAGCAAGCCGAATTCCTTGGCCGTCAGGGTGATGCGCTGGCCTTGCCGGCTGACCTTGCGTTTCATCACGTCGATTTCCATGTCGCCGATACGGATGACGTCGTCCTCGCGCGGCGGCCCGCGCCGCAGCAAGGTGCGGATGCGCGCCACCAGTTCGGCAAAGGCAAACGGTTTCACCAGGTAATCGTCGGCGCCCAGTTCCAGCCCTTTGACCCGGTCCTGCACTTCGTCGCGCGCCGTGAGGAAAATCACGGGCACGTCCGCACCGCCCTCCTGCAGCCGCAGCGCACGCAAGACTTGCCAGCCATCCATGATGGGCAGCATGACGTCGAGCACGATGAGATCGGGTGACTCCGTACCGGCCATGTGCAAGCCGTCGCGACCGTTGCGCGCCAGGCTCACCGTAAAGCCGGACTCGGCCAAGCCACGCAGCAGGTAGTCGCCAGTCTTCGGTTCGTCTTCGATTACCAGGATACGCATGGCCACTTTCTAAAGAGAATATAAGACCATTCTACGCCGCGCGCACAGCGCCGCGGATGATAAAAATGTCATGCGGCGATCATCTTCGCGTAGGGTAACACTGGCCATACTGGCGTCACTTGATTCCCTGGACGCCACATGAAAACCCTTCTTTTCGGCAGTACCCTGCTATGCCTGCTGGCCAGCTCCGCACACGCCCAGCTGCGCAAGGTCGATGATCTTTCTCTGCCAGCGGCCAACAAGCTGGCCAACACAGCCATGGCCGCTTGCCTGGCGCAAGGCCGGCATATCGTCGTTACCGTGCTGGACCGTGGCGGCAATGTCGTGACGGTCCAGCGCGCCGACGGTGTCGGACCGCACAACACGGAAGCCAGCCGGCGCAAGGCGTACACGGCCTTGTCCACCAAGAGCGACACTTACACGCTGGCCATGGCGGCCCGCAACAATCCGGACATGAGTAATTTGACCACCGTGCCGGAACTGTTGCTGCTGGGCGGCGGCCTGCCCTTGCGAGCCCAGGGCGAAGTGGTCGGCGCCATCGGCGTGGCCGGTGGCGGTGGCGCGCAGCAAGACCGTGCCTGCGCCCAGGCTGCCCTGGCAGCCATCCCCGAACTCGATTCCCCCACCCTTTGAAAGACACGACGATGACGTACCTGAAAAAGATCACCGCCGCCCTGGCCTTCGCCAGCCTGTCCAGCATGGCCCTGGCCGCCGCCAATCCCTTGAGCGTGCACATCCTCGACTTGCAGAGCGGCCAGCCGACAGCGGGCGTGACGGTCACCCTGGAGCAAAAGAAAGGCGAAGGCTGGCAACAGCTGGCCAGCGCCGTGACGAATGCGCAGGGGCGCATCGCGGCCATGTATCCGGAGGATGCTCCCATGCAGGCGGGCGATTACCGCATCGTGTTCAAGACAGGCGAGCACTATGCGCGCCTGAAACAGGAAACCTTCTTCCCGGAAATCCCCGTGCAATTCCACGTGGAAAAGACCGACCAGCACTATCACATTCCCTTGCTGCTCAGCCCTTTCGGTTTTTCCACTTACCGAGGAAACTGACCGTTGATCACGCCACCGTCTTCGCCGTCTGCCCGAACAGCACGCTTTTCGCGTCGCCACTGACGGTGGGCTGCACATTGATTTCAGCCGCCCGCGCATACGCGCGCACGGTGGCGGGACGGGCGGCAATGGCCGCGAACCAGCGCGCCAGGTGCGGGAAATCTTCCAGCTTCTGGCGCTGGCGCTCGTGCGGCACGATCCACGGGTAGATCGCCATGTCGGCGATGGAATACGTGTCGCCGGCCACGAATGCGCGGTCCGCCAGGCGCTTGTTCAGCACGCCGTATAGCCGGTTCGTTTCGTTAACGTAGCGCGTGATGGCGTAGTCGATGGGTTCGGGCGCATATTGCACGAAATGGTGGTTTTGCCCGGCCATGGGGCCAAGGCCGCCCATTTGCCAGAACAGCCACTGCATCACTTCGGCGCGTCCCCGCACGTCGTCCGGCAGGAATTGCCCGCTTTTCTCGGCCAGGTATTGCAAAATCGCGCCCGACTCGAACAGGGACAAGGGCGCGCCGCCATCTTCCGGCGCCTGGTCGACGATGGCGGGGATGCGGTTGTTCGGCGCGATGGCGAGGAATTCGGGCTTGAATTGGTCGCCCTTGCCGATATGCACGGGAATAATGTTGTAGGGGATGCCCGCTTCTTCCAGGAACATCGTCACTTTGTGCCCGTTGGGCGTGGTCCAGTAATACAGGTCGATCATCGTGGTCTTTCCAGGTAGATAAGTAGGGCAGGCGCCATCCGCATCACTATTGTCGCGCCGCAACTGATATGCATGGATATAATGCCACGTAAGCGAAAAACAAGACGGCGCAAGCATTCACTAGCGCCGTCACGCAGGCATCCCGACATTCCCGAGCACCAACCAAGAAAGCCGACCATGCGCAAACTCCTGATCGTCACGCTGTCCGTCCTGCTGTCAGGCTGTGTCCAGGACTTCGCCATCTACATGTTCGATGGGCAAGACCATTCCCTGACCGTGCGCCGCCAGCAACGTTATTTTTGGCAAGATACCGTGGAAGTGCAGCTGATGGCGACCAATCTGCCGCAATGCCAGCGCCTGCATACCCTGTCGACGGACGCGCCGGCCGACATCACGGTCGAGCTGTTTGCCGCCGGCGATGGCATCTGGAATATCCGCATGGGCAAGCAACTGTGGCAGGCGGAAACGAATACCTGCAATGCGCTGACGGAAATGGAAAACGACCCGAAAGCCGACCTGGGCCAGCCGGTCGGGCAATTCGTGGTCGTCGATGACAAGCTGGAATTCGAACCGGCGCCGCAAGCGGCGGCGCCAGCCCAATAAAGTCCTAGCGCGCCGCCAGGCTGCGCAGCGGCTTTTTCGCCACGGCGCGTGGCGCGCCAGCCGAACTTGCCGCCAGGCGCGGCGACGTCCCCGTCCCAGGCTCCTGCGCCGACAGCTTGAAGCGCGCCACCAGTTGCGCCAGCACGGCTGCCTGGTCCTGCATGCTCGACGCTGCGGCCGCCGCCTCTTCCACCAGTGCCGCATTTTGCTGCGTCACACTATCCATTTCCGTGATCGCCTGGTTGACGTGGCCGATGCCCGTGCTTTGCTCGTGCGAAGCGGCCGTGATGTCGGCCATGATGTCGGTCACACGCGAAACGGAAGCCACCACCTGATCCATGGTCGTGCCCGCCTGTGCGACGAGCGTGCTGCCTGCCGCGATGCTGTCGACAGAAGCGCCGATGAGTTCCTTGATTTCCTTCGCCGCGCCAGCGGACCGTTGGGCCAGATTACGCACTTCCGACGCCACCACGGCAAAGCCGCGTCCCTGCTCGCCCGCGCGCGCCGCTTCCACGGCAGCGTTAAGCGCCAGGATATTCGTCTGGAAAGCGATGCCATCGATGACGCCGATGATGTCGACGATCTTGCGCGACGAAGCATTGATGGTATCCATGGTGCCGATCACTTGCGCCACCACGGCGCCGCCCTGGCGGGCCACGGCGGAAGCGGACTGCGCCAGTTCATTCGCCTGCACGGCGTTGCCCGCGTTTTGTGTCACGGTCGAGGTCAATTCCTCCATCGAGGCCGCCGTTTCTTCCAGCGAACTGGCTTGCATTTCCGTGCGTGCCGACAAATCCATATTGCCGCTGGCAATCTCGCTCGATGCCGTGGCGATCGTCTCGGCGCTGTGGCGGATTTCACTGATCGCGTCGACCAGGTTGGCTTGCATGGTTTTCATTGCGTACAGCACGCTGTGGCGGTCGTTGGCATGCGTGCGCACGACGCCGCTCAAATCGTTATTCGCGATCTTTTCGGCCACGTCGGCCGCATACTCGGGATCGCCGCCCAGCGCATGGCGCAAGCTGCGGTTGATCACGACGACGACGGCGGCCAGCAGCGCGCACACGAGGACCAGCACGCCCAGCGAAGTCAGCAGCGACTGGCGGAAGGCCGCATCGATATCATCCATGTACACACCCGTCACGATGGTCCAGCTCCATGGCTTGTAGGCCACCACGCGGCTCATCTTCGGTTCCGGGGTCTTCTGGCCGGGACGGGGGAAATAATAGTGGACGAAGCCCTTGCCCGCATCGGTCTTGCCGACGGCAACGATGTCGCGGTACAGATAAGTACCGTTGGCATCTTTAAAATCCGACATGTTCTTGCCATCGGTTTGCGGTGCGGCGGGATTCATCACGACGACGGCATCGAGGTTGATGATGGACAAATAGCCGGTTTCGCCGAAACGCATGCTCTTGATGACGGCCGTGGCCTGCTTCTGCGCTTCTTCCTTCGTCAAGGCACCGCTGGCGGCCAGGTCGCCGAACATCTTGACGGCGCCCAGGCCCAGGTCGGCGGCATTGCTCAGGTCGGCGCTGCGCTCTTCGATGCGGATCTTGCGCACTTCCAGCGCGTTATAGACAAAAATAACGGTGATGCACAACAAGCTGCAAATCAGGGGAATCCATAACTTCTGCTGGAACGTCAATTTCTTCATGCTGTGTCTCCAACTAATTATTTGCGGCGAAGGGGCGTGGCCCGCTTCCAGCTCGGCTGGCCAGGAATGCGGCGGCGACGGTGCTCTGGCGGCACCGTTCAGACTGCTTCAGCATACGCTTGAACGACCGATATTTACAATGCCGGGAAGCAATGAATTTTGCCCAGTGTTGTTAATGCGTTGCGACAATTGATGAGAATTGATGCTGCACCGCAATAGGTTTTTTCCCGATCAGCGTGCTACGCTACAGTCGATCTGACGTCGCCACCGCGCAAGGAGCCCCATGTCGACCACTTTCACCTGGCAAGGCTTTGCCATCCTGTCGGCCGTGTTCGCGGCCCTGACGGCCATCCTGGGCAAGCTGGGCGTAGCCCACCTGAACAGCAATCTGGCCACCTTGATACGTACGGGCGTGATCCTGCTGGTGACGGCAGCCATCATCTCGCTGCGCGCGGAATGGCAGCGCCCGTCCGGCGGCAATTGGGTGGGCTGGACTTGCCTGATCGCTTCGGGCGTGGCCACGGGGCTGTCGTGGCTCTGCTATTTCCGTGCGCTGCAGCTGGGGCCCGTCTCGCTGGTGGCGCCCGTCGACAAACTCAGCGTGGCGCTGGTGATGCTGGCCGGCTGGCTCGTGCTGGGCGAACCGTTCACCGTGAAAGCGGCCATCGGCGGCGGCTTGATCGTGCTCGGCTCGCTGATTTTGCTGTTGTAATGCATTCCCCGGCACGCGGCGGCGCGCCTGTGTCAGAATGCACGCCGCATAGATCGAATCACGAAAGCACAGCATGACCAAGAATGAAGCCATGAAACGCATCAACGACCGCCTGGGCAAACCCACCCTGACGGACAAGAACACGCATTTTGCCAGCGTCGCCAGCTATGGCACGGACGAAGGCTGGTGGCTGAAGATCCCCTTCCTGACGTTCAAGCAGGAATTGCACTTCATCCTCAACAATGAAAAAACGAAAAGCTTCCAGCACCTGAAAATCGGTGCCAACCAGATCCTCAGCCCCGGTATGAAGTTCCGCAGCACGGGCGGGGCGGCCGACGCCTTCATGTCGGCCTCGGCGCCGAAACGCCTGGTCGACTTGCTCGACGGCGGCAGCAAGTACAACTTCACCAAGCATTTCATCAACGACTATCGCTACTAGTCCCACCTGACCCAACCTGCTGCGCGTCGGTATAGGCAGCCTGCGATGCTCACCGTACTAGAGTACGGTTGCGCTTCTCGGCTACCTCTTCCTTCCGCTCGCGACGGTTGGGTCAGGCGTCTTGAGGCCTTGTCGGATCATTGTGGGGTGGCAGCCACGCCCTGAGCAAATGCTGGGCGATGTCGAGCGCGTCGTCGCGGCTGGTGCCGAAATGCAGGGGATAGCCCCAGAACTTGCCGAACATCACGGCAAAGGCCTTGCCGGCCAGGCGCTTGGCGGCGCTCGGTTCGACCAGCACCATGCCCTGGATATACGCGCGGATGGCGGCCTTGTTCTGCTTCATCCACAGCGATGCGCGCTTGCGCTCCGCCTGCGGGTGTTCATGCCCGTCCTCGTCAAAGCCTTCCTCGCTGAGAATGACAAACGCCTGCCGGCGCGCCAGCAGCGCGTCGAACTGGGCAAACAGCACATCGGCCTGGGCAGCTGCCGTGCCGTCGCGGCGCATCCAGACGAGGGGGAATGTGGAAAAATCGAGTTGCATGGGATGACTCCTTCAATGGGGGTTGCCGTTCCTCCTCACCTTCATCAGAACACGGGCGGCGGCGGTTGCCGTTGAAGCGGGGCTGCGGATGCCCATACGATAGCGTTGGCAGTGCTGCGCGTCATTGCATAAAATAGCCACAATATTATTCAATCCAGCCAAAGTCTTTCCCATGCCCCATCCCCTCTTGCCCAGCATGCTGACGGCCCACCTGGGCCTGGACGACGACGCCTCCATCCTCGATTTCGACGTCGATGGCGTGCTGCGCCCCTTGCTGGCCGTGGGCCTGGCCAGCGTGCCCGAGGATGCGGAGCAGGCGCCGCATCAGCACCGCAAGGGGCAGTTGCTGTATGCCACGCGGGGCGTGATTCATTGCGAGGTGGAAAGCGGCGTGTGGATCGTGCCACCGCAGTGCGCCGTGTGGATACCAGGTGGCCTGATGCATGCTGCGCAGGGCGTGGGCGAGGCGGAATGTTATTGCCTGTTTATCGAGCCGGCCATGGCGCCAGCCTTGCCCGCCGTCTGCTGTACCGTGGCCGTTTCGCCCTTGCTGCGCGAACTGATTGCCAAGGCGGCCGGTTTTCCCACCCTGACCGTGCTGCAGGGCGCGCAGGAACGCCTCGTGCTCACTTTGCTCGACGAGCTGGCGGCCGCGCCCGTGGAAGACTTGCATCTGCCGATGCCGCGCGATGCGCGTTTGCGCTGCCTGGCTTCCCTGCTGCTGGCGCAGCCTGCCGATAAAAGTACCCTGGCCGAATGGGCCAGCCGCATCGGCATGAGCGAGCGCAGCATGACCCGGCAGTCACTGGAGGAAATGGGCATGAGCGTAGGCCGCTGGCGCCGGCAATTGCACGTCATCCTTGCCTTGCAACGGCTGGCGCAAGGGCGCAGCGTGAAAGCGGTGGCGCTGGAACTCGGTTATGAAAATACCAGCGGTTTCGTCACCATGTTCCGCAAGGCCGTGGGCAAGCCGCCGGCGCGCTACCTGGCGGAACGGGAATCGAAGAGAATATAGAACGCATAAAAAAAGGCGGTATATGCCGCCTTCATCTTGCATCGTCGCTGAAAATCAGACTTCGCGCGCCAGCGCCAGAAATTCCGTGCGCAGCGCCAGGTTCGGCTGCATCTCGCCCAGCATGGCCGAAGTGATGGTTTCTTCGCCCGGCGTGCGGATGCCGCGGCTTTCCATGCACAGGTGGCGGCAACGTACGACCACGCCCACCGATTTCGGTTCCAGCACTTCCATCAAGGCATTGGCGATCTGCATCGTCATGCGTTCCTGCACTTGCAGGCGCTTGGAGAAGCAATCGACGAGGCGCGTCAGTTTCGACAGGCCAACGATCTTGCCGTTGGGCACGTAGCCGATGGTGGCCTTGCCAAAGAATGGCGCCAGATGGTGTTCGCAATGGCTGTAGACGGGGATGCCGCGCACGACGATCAGCTCGTTGTACTGTTCCGCGCCATCTTCGAAGGCTTTCAGCAAATCCACCGGATCCTGGCCATAGCCGGACGTCCAGTGTTTCCAGGCTTTTGCCACGCGCGCCGGCGTTTCCAGCAAGCCAGGACGCTGCGGATCTTCGCCAAGGCTGCTGATCAACCGGCGCCAGTCATTTTCGGAGAATTCTTCTTGAGACATGCTAAACCACCCTAAAATTTTCAATTGCCGCCAGTATATAGAAAATGCGGCAAGCTGCCCGAGCAGTCCCCGCTTTACGACACTGCCGGCGGACGGTGGGCGCCGACCAGCAGCGCGGAAATCGACACGCTTGAACTCGCTTCCGGCCACGCATCGCCGGGGCCGAACCAGCGCGCTTCTGCGATTTCATTCTCGTCGAGGCGAATCTCGCCATCGAGGTAATCGGCCGTAAACGCGATCATCAGCGAATGAGGAAACGGCCAGGATTGGCTCATGAAGTACTGCAAGTTATGCACGCGCAAGCCCACCTCTTCCATCACTTCGCGGTGCACGGCTTCCTCGATCGATTCGCCCGCTTCCAGGAAGCCGGCCAGCGGACTGAAACGCTGCGATGGCGAATGCTTGTGCATGGCCAGCAGCACCTGGTCGCCCTTGCGGATGAGTACCATCATGGCTGGCGAAATACGCGGATACGCGAGCATGCCGCAGGCGGCGCATGTGAAGCAGCGCTCGCCAGGCGTGCGTTGCATGGGCGTGGCGCACACGCCGCAATGGCGGTGCGTGCGCGCCCACTCGGCCAGTTGCGCGGCGCGGCTGGCCAGGCCCAGGAAAGCGTCGTCGACGGCATTAAACAGTGAGCGCATGCCGTGCCAGGCCAGAGTGCTATCGGCGGGCAACAGCTCCTCATCCGTCCAGACAGTCTGGCAATAACGGCCCTGCCACAGGCCCACGGGCTGGGCGCGGCTCAGGTCGATATCGAGCGCGGCCGCCTCGGCGGCATTGGGCAAGGACAGCTCGGACGTGCGCAACAATAAACGTCCGCGGTGAAAGACGAATGTGAGCGTGTCGGCTGCCGCCGGGGCCGGTTCGGGAGGATCGATCAGAGGGACAAAGGCATCGGGAGTTTGCAGCATGCTTGGCGGAAATTTGTAAAGGTTGCTCATCATACTCCCGCCGGCGGACGCCTGCGCGCATAGCAGCGGCCAGGCCGCAAAGCAAGCATTCATGAGCCATGACAGTGTTTTTTTTGCGGCACACCCAATCCGTTGCGTAAACGATACTGATAACGATTCTCATTTACGAAATAACGCCCAGTTATTACAATACGGCCTATTCCGTCTCCATCGCCAGCCACTTGCCCGCGTGCCCAAGCACAGCGGCGCAGAGCCAGCCAGGAACCACTACCTGACCTTATCGAGAGAGCAAGATGGCAATCAAGAGCCGCAAACACGCCCCAACCCGTTTCAACCAGCACATCGGCGCCGCCCTGGCCGTGATGCTGCTGCCCGTCGCCGCCCAGGCGGCAGACCCGGCCGGCCAAAGCGCCCCGGCATCGCAGCAAACCCTGAACGAAGTCAAGGTCATTGGTTCCAAGGAAAACGACTTCAAGGCCGAAAAAGCCTCGTCGCCAAAATACACGGAAGAGCTGGTCAATACGCCGCAAACCATCGTCGTGATCAAGAAGGAATTGATCGAGCAGCAAGGCGCGCTGACCCTGACGGACGCGCTGCGCAACACGCCGGGCGTCGGCACTTTCTTCCTCGGTGAAAACGGCAACACCAACACGGGCGACGCCGTCTACATGCGTGGCTTTGATTCATCCGGCAGCATCTATGTCGATGGCGTGCGCGACGTGGGCTCCATCTCGCGCGACGTCTTCAACATCGAGCAGATCGATGTACTGAAGGGCCCGGCGGGCACGGACAGCGGCCGCGGTTCGCCGACCGGCTCGATCAATCTGGTCAGCAAGACGGCCACCATGGAAAACAAATTCAATTCCCTGCTGACGGCGGGCAGCGGCAAGCAGAAACGCGCCACGGCCGACTGGAACCGCATCCTCGACAGCGATACCGGCACGGCATTGCGCCTGAACCTGATGACGCAGGACAGCGGCAACGCGGCGCGCGATGAAGTCAAGAACAAGCGCTGGGCCTTCGCGCCCACCGTCACCTTCGGTATCGGCAAGCCGACGCGCATCACGGCCAGCTACCTGCACGTGGATCAAAACAACGTGCCCGACGGTGGCGTGCCGACCATCGGCTTGCCTGGCTACTCGACGCCGGACGTCCCCACGAAGGACAAACCGATCATCCGCACCTACCTGAACAGCGCGGCCAAGGTCGATCCGAAGAATTTCTACGGTTCCACCTCGGACTACGACAAGATCAAGGCCGACATGGGCACCTTGCGCATCGACCATGATTTCTCGCCGAACGTGCAAATCCAGAACACCACGCGCTACGGCAAGACCCAGCAGGACTACCTGCTGACGGCCTTCATGGCCAACACCGCCAACCTGAATACGGACAAAGCTGGCGCAGTGAAAGACAATCCGTCGACCTGGACCCTGGCGCGCTCGCTGCGCACCGTCAAGGACCAGGAAAACACGATCCTGACCAACCAGACCGTGGTCAGTGCGCAATTCGACACGGGCGTGCTGAAGCACTCCCTGGTAGCCGGCGCCGAGTTCACCAGCGAAAAACAGACCAACTACAGCTATGTGCCCGCCAGCCTGGGTACCTTGCCGGCAGCGAACCTGTACAACCCGAATCCGCGTGACACCGTCACCGGCCATAACCCCGTACGCAGCGGCGCCTTCACGGAAGGCGAAGTCAACACGCAAAGCCTGTATGTCTTCGACACCATCAAATTCGGCGACAAGTGGCTGTTCAACGGCGGCGTGCGCTTCGACCATTTCAATACCACGTATGACGCCATCACCCTGCAAACGGCCGTGACTGCGCCCGCGGTACAGCCATTGCCAGTGGGCACGCCGATTCCTACCCACCTGACCCTGAGCGACACCCTGGCCAACGGCAAGATCTCGGCCATGTATAAGCCGACGCCGGACAGCAGCGTGTACGCCTTGCTGGCCACGTCGAAAGCGCCACCTGGCGTCAACTTCGCCCTGAGCGCCGCCGCCAGCAGCGCGCAAAACCCGAACTATGACCCACAGGAAACCATCACCAAGGAAATCGGCACCAAGTGGGACTTCCTGAAGCAAAAACTGTCGCTGTCGGCCGCCGTCTACCAGACCACCGTCAAGAATGAAGTGGAGCAGGATCCGGTGATCTCGACCATTTATTACCAGACCGGCAAGAAGCGCGTGCAAGGCCTGGAACTGGGCGTGGTGGGCGAGATCATGCCGAACTGGCTGGTCAGCGCCGGCTATACCCGCATGAATACCAAGGTCGAGTCGAACAAGGTCTTCACGGCCAGCGGCGACAAAAACCTCACCTACACGCCAAAACAGGCGTTCACCAGCTGGACTTCATACACCCTGCCGTTCGGCCTGAAGATCGGCGGCGGCGCGCGTTACGTGGGTGAAATGCTGCGCGGCACCGATGGCGCCGTCGGCACGCCGGCCCGCGTGGATGCCTACTGGGTCTTCGATGCCATGGCAACCTATACCGTCAACAAGAACCTCGACTTGCAGCTGAACGCCTACAACCTGGCCGACAAGACCTATGTGGCGGCCATCAACAAATCCGGCTTCCGCTACACCCCGGGCCAGCCCCGTTCGTTCAGCCTGACGGCAAATATCAAGTTCTAAAATCAATAGAACAGAAACTCCACCACATCAAGCCCCTCTTCGGAGGGGCTTTTTTATTGTCCTGATAATCTTGCCTTTTTTGGCGTACCGCCACCCTGCCGCGACTAGCGTATGAAAAGTCATACAGCGATGCGCCTGCGCGTCCAATATTTCGCGCAAGCGTGCGAAGTTGCGACATCCTAGCAACAAAAAAACGACCTTAAATCAACAACTTAAGAAGTTAGGTTCCAAATTCCCATTTCAGGCATATCCTTTGCTATGTACAGGTTTTGCTGCAAATAATCGCTGGCACGCAAGGGCTTGTTTTTGAGAAATATTGACTCCAAGCTTGAGTTGCTCGCTATCAATAATCCGCTCACAGCGGCGTTTCACCGGAGGAGTCAAAATGAAAAAGAAACGGCCATTAACCCTGTACATCCTGATTGCCATGATCCTCGGCATTGCCGTGGGCTATGGATGCAACACCGCCTTCCCTGATGCCAAGCTCAGCGCTCAGATCGCTGGCAATATTTCCATCGTCACCGACGTCTTCCTGCGCCTGATCAAGATGATCATTGCGCTGCTGGTGTTCTCCACCCTGACGGTCGGTATCGCCCACATGGGCGACGGCAAGACGGCGGGCCGTATCGGCCTGAAAGCCATGTGCTGGTTCGTCGTTGCCTCGCTGGTGTCGCTGGCGCTGGGCATGGTGCTGTCGAACCTGATGCAGCTGGGAACCAACCTCGGTTTGCCATTGCCGGACATCCACGCGTCGACGAATCTGAAAACGGCCGCCTTCACCTTGAAAGATTTCTTCACGCACCTGGTGCCGAAGTCGCCGATCGAGGCCATGGCCAACAATGAAATCCTGCAAGTGCTGGTGTTCTCGATCTTCTTCGGCGGCGCACTGGCCGGCCTGGGCGAATCGGGCAAGACCCTGACGGCCGTCGTCGACCAGCTGGCACAAGTCATGCTGCGCATCACCGGCACCATCATGAACCTGGCCCCGCTGGCCGTGTTCGCTGCCATGGCCTCCGTCATCACCACCCACGGCCTGGGCGTGCTGGTCACGTTTGCCAAGTTCATGGGCGGCTTCTACGTAGGCCTGCTGTGCCTCTGGGCCCTGCTGATCGGCGCCGGCTTCGTCGTCATCGGTCCGCGCATCTTCAAGCTCGTCGGCCTGATCCGCGAACCGTTCTTGCTGGCATTCTCGACGGCCAGCTCGGAAGCGGCGTATCCGAAACTGCTGACGGCGCTCGACCAGTTCGGCGTGGACCGCAAGATTTCCAGCTTCGTGCTGCCGATGGGCTACTCCTTCAATCTGGACGGTTCGATGATGTACTGCACCTTTGCCGTGCTGTTCATTGCGCAAGCCTATGGTATCGACCTGTCGATCGGCACCCAGATCACCATGCTGCTGCTGCTGATGCTGACCTCGAAAGGCATGGCCGGCGTACCGCGCGCCTCGCTGGTGGTGATTGCCGCTACCCTGAACCAGTTCAATATTCCGGAAGCGGGCCTGCTGTTGCTGATGGGCGTCGACCAATTCCTCGACATGGGCCGTTCGGCAACCAACGCGGTCGGCAATGCCGTCGCCACGGCCGTCGTCGCCAAGTGGGAAGGTGGCCTGGCCACCGAGGAAGAAGCAGCCGCGGCCAACGCGGCCAGCCAGAACACGGAAAGCCATTGGGGCGAAGCGGATCACGCTAGCAAAGCCTGATAGCGCCATGGCCCGCCACAAGCGGGCCATTTATTTGTTGTCCATGTTGAGTAACAAGCAGTCAGGTAGTGCGATCAGTAGTCATCCCAACTTATTAGAGAGATTTTCATGAAAAAAGTCCTGTTTACCCTGCTGGCCCTTGGCGCAGCTTCCGGCGGCGCGCTGGCCCAATCGAGCGTGACCATCTATGGCGTGGCTGACGCCGGCCTGGTGTTCGACAAGGATGCGGCTGGAGACCGCCTGAACCGCGTCGCTTCCGGCGTCGCCTCGGGCTCGCGCATCGGCTTCAAAGGCAAGGAAGACCTGGGCGGCGGCCTGGCCGCAACCTTCGTGCTGGAAAGCGGTTTCAATATCGACACCGGCACCTCGGGCCAGGGCGGCTTGCTGTTCGGCCGCCAGGCATATGTCGGCCTGACCGGCAGCGCCGGCGCCGTCACCCTGGGCCGCCAATATTCGCCGTACTACCTGGCCCTGCGCGACGTGGCCGATCCGTTTGTCATCGGCCTGGCCGGCACGGCATCGAACCTGATGGCGACGAATATCCGCGTTGACAACATGGTGCAATACACCACGCCAACCTATAGCCACCTGTCGGCCGACCTGGCGTATGGCTTTGGCGAAGTGGCTGGCGACAATGCGAAAAACCGCAGCATGGGCGGCGCCGTGCATTACATCGATGGCCCGCTGAACGTGACCCTGACGCACCACCGCAAGGAAAATGCGTTGGCGACCCAGCAAACGCGCAACACCCTGCTGGCCACGCGCTACGACTTTGGCGTATTGCAAGGTAACTTCGGCTACGCCGACAACCGCGCCCTCGACAACAGCAAGAGCAACGACATCCTGGTCGGCTTCAGCGCACCGTTCGGCGCCACCAAGCTGGTCGCGTCATACATCCGCCACAACGACAAGAGCAATGCCAACCGTGACGCCCAGCAATGGGCCATCGGCGCGTTCTACGCCCTGTCCAAGCGCAGCGACCTGTACACCGGTTACGGCCACATCAGCAACAAGAACGGCGCCACCTTCGTCGTCGGCAATGCCACCGACAATGGCACCGGCAACAGCGGCTTCAACCTGGGCATGCGCCATACCTTCTAAGGACGTCGAGCTGTCCGTGACATAGAAGTGTGAGCCGCCGGATGCATATCCGGCGGCTTTTTCTTTTTACGCAATATTTAAATGCGATACTGTGGGTTCTTGCAAGTTGGCAGCTGATTTTATGAATAGCAGTACTACGAAACCCTCCCTTTCCTGGCGCCAGCGCCTGTCGCAACGGTCGGGCCGCGAAACGCTGGCCTGGGGCGTGGTGCTGGCCGCCTGTCTGGCCACCGTCTGGCTCGTGTATTTCTGGACCGAACGCATCGCCATCGGCAAGCTGCAGGCCAGCGGTGCGCAACGCCTGGAAGTGTATGTCAGCAGCCTGGAAAATGCGCTGGAGAAATACGACTTCCTGCCCAAGACGCTGGAGCTGAACCGCGACGTGATTCGCCTGCTGCAGCACCCGGAAGACCCGGTGCTGGTCGATACGGTCAACCACTACCTCGAACAGATGAATGACCAGGCGAAATCCTCGACCATTTTCATCAGCAACCTCGACGGCAACACGCGGGCCGCCAGCAACTGGCAGCAGCACGACAGCTTTATTGGCGACAATATCTCGTTCCGCCCCTACGCCCAGGACGCGTTGCGCGGCACGCCGGGCCGCTTCTATGGCGTGGGCACGACGCGGCTGGAACCCGGTTACTTCTTTGCCCACGGCATCTACCAGAATGGCCACATGCTGGGCCTGGCAACGGTGAAGGTGAATCTGGAAAACCTGGAAAAACGCTGGGTGCAAGGCGCCGACAAGGTCATGCTGGCCGACGAGCATGGCGTGATCTTCCTGAGCTCCATGGCGGACTGGAAGTACAAGACCCTGGCGCCGCTGTCGCCCGCGATCGTCGAGGAACTCAACCGTACACGCCAGTATTATTCGAAGCAGCTCGCAGCGATCCCCTTCGTTTCCGACCGCCAGCTGGGCAATGGCGCGCGCGTGATCAGCGTGCGCGAACAGGAACATGCCGACACGCCACCGAAGATCAGCTCCAGCGTCATGACGCAGATCAAGCTCAAATCCCCGCAAGGCTGGACTTTTATTTATTTGTCCGACCTGGCGCAAGCGAAGGCCAGCGCGCGCGCTGCGGCCGCCTTCTCTTGCGTGCTGCTGGGCTTTTTCATGCTGCTGTTCTTTTACCTGCGCCAGCGCCGCGCGGCCGTGGCGCAAAAACTGCGCGCCCGCGAAGATCTGCAGCATGCCTATGACAACCTGGAAGCCATGGTCGAGGAACGCACCTCGGAACTCAATGCCATGACGCAAAGTCTGAGCCAGGAAATCGAGGTGCGCAGCAAGGCCGAGCAAAAACTCCACATCACGCAAAACGAACTGTTTCAAGCAGGTAAGATGGCGGTGCTGGGACAAATGTCGGCCAGCATCACCCATGAACTCAACCAGCCACTGACGGCGCTGCGCACCATGTCCGACAATGCCGTCATCCTGCTGGAACGGGGACGGCTCGACGACGCGCGACGCAATCTGGCGAAGATTTCGCAAATTGCGGCCAGGATGGGAACCATTACGGGCCAATTGAAGATTTTTGCGCGCAAGTCGACCACCAGCCTGACCTCCGTCTCGATCCCTACGGCGATCAGCAACGCCCTGTTCCTCGTCGAACGCCGGCTGCAGGTGGAAAATGTGCGTTTTACACTGCAACTGCCGCCCGAAGACATCTTCGCCATGTGCGAAAGCAACCGCCTGGAGCAGGTGCTGGTGAACCTGTATGCCAATGCGCTCGACGCCATGAATGGCAGCGACGTGCGCAGCCTGCGCGTGGCCGTGGAATGCACGCCCGAGCACGTGCTGATCCACGTGGCCGACACGGGGCCCGGCTTGTCCACGGAAGTGTGCGAACACCTGTTCGAACCGTTCTTCACGACCAAGCCGCAAGGCCTGGGACTGGGCCTGGGACTGGCCATTTCCGAACAGATCACGCGCCAGTTCGGCGGCGTGCTGCGCGCCGAGAACGCCCCCGGCGGCGGCGCCATCTTCACCATCGAACTACAGATTGCAACGCAGGAGGAAAAACATGTTTGACGGCTTGAAGGTCTTGCTGGTCGAGGACGACCCCACCGTACGCGAGGGCAGCGAGCAGGCACTGCAGCTGGCCGGCCTGGACGTGCTGGCGTTTCACTCGGCCGAGCTGGCCTATAAACTGCTGACGCCGGATTTTCCCGGCATCGTGGTCAGCGACGTGCGCCTGCCCGGCATGAGCGGCCTGGAATTGCTGCAAGCGGTCAAGACACTCGATGCCAACCTGCCCGTGATCCTCGTCACGGGCCACGGCGACATCACGATGGCCGTGCACGCCATGCGCACGGGCGCCTACGATTTCATCGAAAAGCCGTATTCGTCCGAGCAACTGGTCGACGTCATCCTGCGCGCGCTGGAAACGCGGCGCCTGACCCTGGAAGTGCACAGCTTGCGCCGGCAACTGGAAGACGGCGGCGGCATCGAATCGCGGTTACTGGGTAATTCCGTGGCAATGCGCGACATACGGCGCCTGATCCTCGACGTTGCGGACGAACCGGCCGACGTGTTGATCTATGGCGACACGGGCACAGGCAAGGAAATGGTGGCCCGCTGCCTGCACGACTTCAGCCACCGCCGCAAGCACAACTTCGTCGCCGTGAACTGCGGCGCGATTCCGGAAAGCATATTTGAAAGCGAGGTCTTCGGCCACGAACCGGGCGCGTTTACGGGCGCGGCCAAGCGGCAGGTGGGCAAGATCGAGCACGCAGATCAAGGCACTTTTTTCCTCGACGAAATCGAAAGCCTGCCCCTGTCCCTGCAAGTCAAATTGCTGCGTGTACTGCAGGAACGCTATATCGAGCGCCTGGGCTCGAACGTGCCCACTCCCGTCGACGTGCGCGTCATCGCGGCAGCCAAACTGGACCTGGAAGACTTGTCGCAGCAACAGAAATTCCGCAGCGACCTGTACTACCGCCTGAATCTGATCGTGCTGCATCTGCCGCCGCTGCGCGAGCGGCGCGAGGACATTCCCATCCTGTTCGAACACTTCGTGCTGGCCGCCGCCGCCCGCTACAACCGCGCCGCGCCCGTGGTCTCCAGCGCGCAGATGCGCAACCTGATGGCGCATTCCTGGCCCGGCAATGTGCGCGAGTTGCGCAATATCGCCGACCGCTTCGTGCTGGGCATCGCCGGTGGCGCCTCAAGCCTGCTGGCGGCCGGGCTGGCCAGTCCCCTGTCGCTGGCGGAACAGGTCAACGGCTTCGAACGCGCGCTGATCGAACAGGAACTGCGCGCATATTCCGGCAACGTCAGCGAAGTGAGCACAGTGCTCGGCTTGCCGAAACAGACCTTGTATCACAAGATGCAAAAGTACAACCTGGTAGCGGAAGAGTTTCGCTGATCAGCCGACCCGGCCCGTGCGCAAAGGCGTGACCCAGTCGGGCCGCCCGTTCGCCAGCGCCAGCCGGGCCGCCTTTTCCCAGTCATATGCCACGGCATGCAGCTGCGCCGTCCAGGCACCATCGCTTCCCTGTTCGGCGATGGCATAGCGGGCATGCGGCGTGCCGTTTTCCATCACGTGCGGATAACCATGGTCGTCGTCGTAGGCTTGCAAGCCCACGCTGCCCGGATTGACGATCAGCCGCCCATCGGACAGGCGCACCTGGCGCGGCATGTGCGTATGGCCGCACAGGATCAAGGCCGCGTCCGTCATACCGGCCCGTTCGGCCACCTCCTCCGGCGTGGCCGCGCGGCTGCCTTGCGGCGTGACGCTGTCGAGAAAATATACGAGGTCGCTGCTGGGCGTGCCATGCACGAGCAGCACGTCCTGCCGCAGGCGCACGGTGGCGGGCAGTGCCGCGATCCAGTCCAGTTGCCGCGGCAGCAGTTGCGCGCGCGCATAGGCATCCGAGACGCCCATGCGGGCCGAATCGCCCAGCAACTGGCGCTCGTGATTGCCGCGGATGGTGGGCAGATCGAGCGCCATCAGACGCGCCGCCGTGGCGCGCGGCTGCAAATGGCCCGAAACGATATCGCCAAGGTTGACAGTCACGTCCACGCCACGCCGGGCGATGTCGTCCAGCACGGCTTCAAGCGCATCCAGGTTGCCGTGGATATCGGAAATAGCGGCGATTCTCATGTTACCTCCCTGTGCAACCATTCTGCACGCGTCAGACGATACAGGCAATGCGTACGCAATGCATGTCCTGGCGGTAAGGCCGGATGCTCGAAAGTGCCGGCCTCGCGGCGCATGCCCAGACGCGCCATCAGCGCGCTCGAGCGCACGTTGGGCAGCGCCGTAAACGCGACGATTTCCGGCAGTTGCAAGCGCTCGTAACCTGCGTGCAAGGCGGCCTGCGCCGCTTCCTGCGCGTAACCTTGTCCCCAGTAATCGAACGCCAGGCGCCAGCCAATTTCCACGCACGGCGAACATGGCAGTTGCGCAGCGGGAATATGCAAGCCCGTCATGCCGATGAAGGCATCGTTTTCTCGCAAGGTAACTGCCCATAAGCCCCAGCCCCGCTCGTCGATCAAGCCGCTACAGCGCCGCGCCATGGCGTCGCTGGCTTCGCGCGACAGGGCCGTCGGGAAATATGCCATCACGCGGGGATCGGCATTCAGGGCCGCGAACGGCGCCAGGTCGCTGTCGCGCCATTGCCGCAGCACCAGTCGCGACGTCACCAGTTCCATGATCTCCTGCATCGTTTCCATCCCTTCCTTACCAGTCGTTACAGTGAATTTACCGGCGGTAGGACAAGTCCGACGGCCACTTGCGACGTGCGGCTACGTAATTTAAAAGTAACAATTGCTACCATTTCCTCATTGCACTGTTGCCCAAAGCGTCGCGACAGTTTTCACTTTATCTTGAGGAGTAGCCCCATGTCTGCCATGTCCGTGTCCACCCGCCTGTCCCCACCACGCCCGCACCACCTCGCCTTGCGCGGCGCCATGATGCTGGGCATGCTGGGGATTGCCACGGCCGCCGCCACGGCGCGGGCCGAACCGTCGCCGACCCTGGACCGTGTCAGCATTTCGGTGGGAGCGTTTTCCGCCGATCCGCGCATCAATGTCGGCGCCGACACGCAGTTTGGCCGCATCGACGCGCCCGAATCGAATCCCAGCCGCACCACCATTCCCCGCATCAAGGCCGAATTGCTGATCGGCGACCATCATGCCCTGGCATTCGACTACTACCGCTACGACAAATCCTACACGCCAACGCTGACCGGCCAGACCACCATCAATGGCCAGCCGGTTTCCGGCACCGCCACGGCGGACGCCGACCTGAAGCTGGACCTGGCCAAGATGTCCTACCGCTGGTGGCTGGGCAGCGGCAACGACACCTTCGGCATCGGCCTGGGTGCCGCCTACTACAATGCCAACCTGAACGGCACGGCCACCGGCGTCGTCAATGGTGAGACAGCCACGGCGCGCGATTCCATCGGCGAGCACGCGTTCGCGCCGCTGCTGGAAGTGGGCTGGCGCCACGCCTTCACGCCGGACTTGCGCATGTATGCGGAAGCGTCGGGCATCAAGAAAAATGGCGGGCGCATCAACGGCCACATCTACGGCGGCAATATTGGCGTGGAATGGTTTCCATTCAAGAACATTGGCTTCGTGGCCGATTACGGCATCTCGAAAATCAAGCTGCACCGCGACAGCGAACGCGATGCCGACTTGAACGTGCGACTGACGGGGCCATCGGCGTATGTGAAAGTGCGCTTCTAAACGAATTCAAGCCGCCGGTTTCAGCAAAGTCAGCTGGAACTGCGGCAAGGCCGGATCGTCCCACGCCTCGACGCTGGCAAACGGCAGGCGCGCGAACGCCTGCCGCCAGAACGCGCAGGCAGCGGCATCGTCGCGAAACGTCGCCACCAGCCATGTCTGCGCGCTGTCCAGCAGCACGCGCCGCACCACTTCCAGCGCCACGCCCCGGCGCCGGTATTTCTTCAGGATGAAAAAGTCGCTGAACTCCTGCACGGCCAGCTCGCCCGCCATGCCAGGCTCCGTGATGAAAAAGCCGGCCAGTTCGCCATCGACCTCGATCCAGCTGGCCGTGTGGCCGGCGCCATGCACATACGACGCCAGCCCCGCATCGCACACATCGTAGCGGCCACCGGCCAGCAGCGCCTCGCCGCTCCAGGCGGAATTGTCATAACAGTAGAGCTGGAACAGCCGCGCCAATGCGCCCTCTTCGCCCGGGGCAATGGCGCGCAACGCGATGACCTTGTTTATTGCATGCATGAAGAACTTTCCCGCACGATGGCGTTGATCCAGTCCGCGATCTTATCATCGTCACTCATCCCCGCCCTCCGGCATTTCATGCCTGCATTTCCTCCCTTGGTCGCAAAACCATTCTTTTCCTTTCAGTTGCATATACATTATTATTTTTAAGCAACGTCCGCCATCGCGGCTGATAAAAACAAGGGGGATCCCCTTCCACAGGCCGGCAGGCATGCATCTGCCGGCTTTTAGACCCATGTCCTGGAGAGTGCTGCATGCTAAAGATCAAACAGCTGAACAAAACATATGCCAATGGCGTCAAGGCCATCAACAATGTCAGCCTGGAAATTCCCAATGGAATGTTCGGCTTGCTGGGGCCGAATGGCGCAGGCAAGTCTTCGCTGATGCGTACCATTGCGACATTGCAAGATCCCGATAGCGGCAGCATCCATTTCGACGGCGTCGATGTGTTGCAGGACAAGGCCGGCTTGCGCCGCCAGCTCGGCTATTTGCCACAGGATTTCGGCGTGTATCCGAAGGTCAGTGCGGAAACCCTGCTCAACCACTTTGCCGTCCTGAAAGGCTTGACGGAGAAGGGGCCGCGCAAGGAAGCCGTGGAAGCCTTGTTACAGCAAACCAATCTGTGGGAAGCGCGCAAGCGCAACCTGGGCACGTATTCGGGCGGCATGCGCCAGCGCTTCGGCATCGCCCAGGCACTGCTGGGCGCGCCGCGCCTGGTGATCGTCGACGAGCCCACTGCCGGCCTGGATCCGGATGAGCGCAACCGCTTCCTGAACCTGCTGGCAAAGATCGGCGAGCAGGTGGTGGTGATCCTGTCGACGCACATCGTCGACGACGTGACGGACCTGTGCCCGCGCATGGCCATGATCGTCAAGGGTCAAGTGCTGGTGCAGGGCGAGCCGCAGGCGGCCATCGACACCTTGCACAACAAGGTGTGGCGCCGCAGCGTCAGCATGGAAGAACTGGCGCAGTACCAGCAGTCGCACAATGTGCTGTCGACGCGCCTGGTGGGCGGCAAACCGCAAATCAATGTGTATGCCGACAGCCAGCCCGACAGCGGCTTCGTGCAGATCGCTCCGGACCTGGAAGACGTGTACTTCCTGCACGTGCGCAACGCGGCCCGCGACGGCGCTGCCGTTCCCGCTGAGGCACCATCCGCCGTCGCGGCGTAAGGAGCACACCATGTGGAAGGAATTTTTCAAGTTTGACCTCGGCTATCAGCTGAAACAGCCGCTGCTGTGGGTATTTGCCGCCGTCATGGCCTTGATGGCCTTTGGCGCCAGCAGCAGCGATTCGATCCAGATCGGCGGCGCCATCAGCAATATCAACCGCAATGCGCCCACCGTGGTGGCGCAGATGCTGGGGATCTTCAGCCTGCTGGCGATGTTTCTCGTCACCGTCTTCATCGCCGGCGCCGTGTTGCGCGACAGCGAAGTCGGCATGGCCGACATGCTGTTCGCCACGCCCATGCGCAAGTGGGATTACCTGTTCGGCCGCTTCGGCGCCGGCTTCGTCGCCTGCCTGGTGATCTTTGTCGCCATCGCCCTGGCCACCATGCTGGGGCCCCTCATGCCATGGGTCGATCCCCAGCGCGTGGGCGCGTTCTCGCTGCACACCTATGCGTGGAGCTTCGCCGTCCTGGTCATCCCCAACCTGCTCTTCATCGGCGCCCTGCTGATGCTGCTGGCCGCCACCACGCGTTCGATGATGCTCGTCTACGTGGGCGTGCTGGGATTCTTCGTGCTGTGGGCCGTGGCCGGCGCCTTTACCCGCGACATCAACAACGAATGGCTTGCCGTCCTGCTCGACCCGTTCGGCGTTCGCGCCTTTGGCCGCATGACGCGCTACTTCACCTCCGCCGAATCGAACGCGGGCCTGCCGCCGTTTTCCGGTTTCCTGCTGGCCAACCGCTTGCTGTGGCTGGGCATCACGGCGCTGCTATTCCTCGCCACCGTCGTGCTGTTCAAGCCGCAGCGCACGGGGACGGGAAAACGCCTGTTCGGCAAGGCCAAGGCCGTGGCAGCCGCACCGGCCGTCACGGCGCCGCTGCACCTGCCGCGCCGCACCCCCGCATTTACTGCCGCGACAGCCTGGCGCCAGTGGTGGCACATCCTGCGTTTCGACGCCGCCGGCGTCTTCAAGAGCCTGCCCTTCCTCGTCATGCTGCTGTTCGGCATGATCAACCTGATCGCGGCCGCCAATGTCGACAAGAACATGTATGGCACGGCCGTGTATCCGATGACGCATTTGCTGTTGCAGCAAATCAGCAACAGCTTCAGCTTCCTCCTGATCATCATCGTCACCTTCTATGCAGGCGAGCTGATCTTCAAGGAACGGCAAGCCAGGATCGCCGACGTCGGCGACGCCATGCCCGTGCCCGACTGGGTGCCCCTGCTGGCCAAATGCACGGCTTTAATCGGCGTCATCGCCGGCTACCTGCTGGCGGGCGTCCTCACGGCCATCGGCTTCCAGCTCGTCAAGGGAGGCGCGCCCGTGGAACTGGGGCTGTACCTGCAAGGCACCTTGCTGGGCGCGCTCTTCTTCGTGCTGATGGGCTTGTGTGCCCTGACCCTGCAAGTGCTGTCGAACAACAAGTTCATCGGCTACCTGCTGGTGATCCTGCTGATGGTGGCGCAAGCCGTGCAGGGCATGCTGCACTTCGAACACAAGCTGTACAACTTCGCCGCCACGCCGTCCATCAAGTATTCAGACATGAACGGCTATGGCCACTTCCTGACGGGCTGGGCCTGGTTTGCGCTGTACTGGAGCCTGTTTACCGTGGCCCTCGTCATGCTGGCGCAAGCGTTCTGGGTGCGCGGCCTGTCCAACGGCTGGCGGGCACGCGTGCGCCTGGCCGGCCAGCGATTGCAAGGCCGTACGGGTGCCGCGCTGGCAGCGGTGCTGCTGTGCTGGATAGGCACGGGCAGCTGGATCTTCTACAACACGAATGTGCTGAACCGGTACGAGACATCGAACATCGGCATGGACAAGCAGGCGCGCTACGAAAAATTGTACAAGCGGTACCAGCACTTGCCGCAGCCGAAGATCACGGAAGTCCAGGCCAATGTGGATATTTATCCTGAACAACGCCAGGTGCTGATCAAGGGCCACTACGTGCTGCAAAACAAGACATCGCAAGCGCTCGACACCCTGCGTATCCAGCTCGACCCCGAGCTGAAAACGGCATGGCTGAACTTGCCCGCGCACAAGGTCGAACTGGACGACAAGGAACTCGGTTTCAGCATCCTCAAGCTGGCCCAGCCCCTGGCGCCCGGCGCCACGCTGCCGCTGGACTTCACGGTGGCCGTCACGCACCAGGGTTTCACCAACAGCGGCGCGCCGGACCAGCTCAACCTGAACGGCAGCTTCTTCAACAACCAGGCCTTTTTTCCCCACTTCGGCTATGCCAAGGAAATGGAATTGCTGGACCGCAATGAACGCCGCAAGCGGGGCCTGGGCGAGCCACAGCGCATGGCCAAGCTGGAAGACTCTTCCGCGTATGGCAACACGGTGCTGGGCGGCGATGCCGACTGGATCCATTTCGACACGACGGTGTCCACCAGCGGCGAGCAGATCGCCCTGGCGCCCGGCTATCTGCAAGGCAGCTGGGAAAAGGATGGCCGCCGCTACTACCGCTACAAGATGGACCAGCCGATGCTGCCCTTCTTTGCCTACCTGTCGGCGCGCTGGGAAGTCAATAAAGGCGAGTGGCACGGCTTGCCGATCGAAATCTATGTCGACAAGAAACACGGCTACAACACGGACCGCATGATCACGTCCGTGCAAAAGTCGCTCGACTATTACACGACCCAATTCACGCCCTACCAGCACAAGCAGGTACGCATCCTGGAATTCCCCGGCTACCAGAGCTTTGCGCAGTCGTTTGCCAATACGATTCCGTATTCGGAAGGCATCGGCTTCATCGCCGACCTGCGCGACAAGGATGACATCGACTATGTGTTCTACGTCACGGCGCATGAAATGGCGCACCAGTGGTGGGGTCACCAGGTGATCGGCGCAAACGTGCAAGGCGCCAGCATGCTGATGGAATCGCTGTCGCAATACTCGGCCCTGATGGTGATGGAAAAGGAATACGGCCGCGACAAAATGCGCCGCTTCCTGCGCTATGAACTGGACCGCTATCTGAGCGGACGCGGCGGCGAAGCCATCGAGGAATTGCCGCTGGCGCGCGTGGAAGGACAGCAATACATCCACTACAACAAGGGCAGCCTGGTGTTCTATCGCCTGCGCGACGAAATCGGCGAAGCTGGCTTGAACCGTGCCCTGAAACGCTATCTGCAGGACAAGGGCTACCAGCAGGCGCCGTTCACCACCTCGTCGGAATTGCTGGCGTACATCCGCGCCGAAGCGCCGCAGGACAAGCAAGCCCTGATCACGGACCTGTTCGAAAAGATCGTCTTCTACGACAACCGCGTCACGCAAGCGACGGCCGTCAAGCGCCCGGATGGCCAGTGGGATGTCACCATGCAGTTGCACCTGGCCAAACTGGAGTCCGACGGCAAGGGCAAGGAAAGCGCGCGCGCCTATGACGAGCCGGTGGAAATCGCCATCTTCGCGCGCGCGCCGGGCGCCAAGGAGAAAGATGAAAAAGTCGTGTTCACCGACAAGCGCATGTTGTCCGGCAGCGACCCGGTGATCACCATCACGGTGAAGGAAAAACCGTTTGAGGTGGGTGTTGATCCGTACAACAAGATGATCGACCGGGTCTCGCGCGATAACCGCAAGGAAGTCAGTTTCAATTAAGGCTTGCGTCAACGTGCTTGACGCAACGCAAACCGGCCGCGCCTTCGACCAGTGCGCGGCCGGTTTTTGTGGCTGGCGTAAGATGGCAAGCATCGCCAGCAACCGCGCTGGTGTCCACTTCAAGGGGAAAACCGCATGCCGCATCGTCCACTGCCCATCCGCGCCAGCCTGCTGCTGGCGGCGCTCGTCTTTGCCACGCCCGCCTGGAGCGCCGATCCCATCCACAAGGAAAGCGTGACATTGACGGCGAACCAGGCCACGCATACGGTCAAGGGCAAGATCAAGGGCTATGCCACGGCCGAATACACGGTGTCAGGCAAGGCGGGACAGACCTTCAGCGTCAAGCTGAAAACCAATCAGCCATCGAACTACTTCAACCTCCGCCAGCCAGGCCAGGATGAAGCCCTGTTCATCGGCTCGACCAGCGGCAACACTTACCAGGCGGCACTGCCGGCCGATGGCGAGTACACGGTGCAGGTGTATTTGATGCGCAATGCGGCACGCAGGAATGCGGTGGCCAGCTATAACCTGGCGCTGGCCTTGCGCGACTGAGGCCGCGGCGCAGAAGTCCCCGGCAGTTGCGTGGCCAGGCCAGCAACATGCGGGGCGACAAAAAGGGGGATAAAGATGGACAGCAAGGGTCTGGCGGCTCCTAGCGAAGACTGTTACTGGCAACAATGTAACGCGGTATGCCGCCCACGGAAATTTGCGCCAACCAGACGACCGTCACGTTGCTGCTGGCATCCCTGACAGCAATAGGCGCGTTGGCAAACATGTTCTGGCCGCCATCCGGGCTAGCGATGGCCGTGGGTGTCATCCACTGCGCCTGAGTCGCGGAATATGGCATCGCCAAGATGGCGCCATCCTGCTCATACAGCAACGCAACATTGCCGGCAATATCGGCTGTGATGGCAAAGGGCGCGTTGCCGGGTATTGCTGTTCCGAGACGCTGGGCCACTGTCCAAGCGGCAGACGTACGAGAGGAACGCACCCCGTAAATGCCGCGCTGCTGCGCCCAGACCACTGTGGCGATACCGCTGGCGTCGATTGCCACCGCGGGACTGTTCGCGCCAAAGCCATCTGCGGTAATGCTGAGCACAACCGGCAGGCCCCAGGCCATGGCGCTGGCATCAAACCTGGCAGCATGAATGGCGGGCGTATCCATGATGCCCGAACCATGCGTCCAGGCGATGGTGGCGCCGCCCTGCGCATCCGCCACCAAGGCATAGGGCTCCGAGATCAGATTATCGTCCAGCACATGGGGGCCGCTCCAGTTGCCCGTGTCCGAGCTGTAGCGCACCACATTCAAGCCATTGGAGGCATCGCCGACGTTGCCACGCTGTACCCATCCCAGGAAAAGATTGCCGACGCCATCCACCGCCAGATCGAGATTGTGGACAAAGTTATCAGCGCTTGGCGGCAATATCTCACGCGGCACGCTCCATGCGCCAGAGGCAACATCGTAGCGCATGCTATACAAGCCATCCCACACATACGAACGCAGCACCACCGTCAAGATACCCTTCGCATCGACGGCAGGAAGGACGGCATTGAAAGATGTCCCGCCAGGCAAGCCCTTGATGGCGACGGGAGCAAGCCACGCCGATGCCGCCGCCA
Organism: Janthinobacterium sp. SUN128; assembly: GCF_030587275.1. Classification (NCBI taxonomy): domain Bacteria; kingdom Pseudomonadati; phylum Pseudomonadota; class Betaproteobacteria; order Burkholderiales; family Oxalobacteraceae; genus Janthinobacterium; species Janthinobacterium sp. SUN128. The sequence goes on from NZ_JAPWHY010000004.1 coordinate 85,766, forward strand.
CATACCGCGCCATCCAGACTGACTGCTGAGGGTCCGCCGCGTCGAACCACAGCACGTACACATTGCCGCTACCGTCGGCCACCATACTCAATGGGCCCATCCCCCCAAACATGTTCGCGGCCGAGTGGATGTTCACTGGTGCGCTCCAGTTCCCCGTCCGGTGATCCATGCGAGCAGCAAAGACAGTCGCAATGCCGCTTACATTGTGCTGCCAGACGACGGTCACATCGCCGGCTTTATCGACTGCCACCGTGGGTACGACACCTCCCGTGAAATACGGCATCTCTGCAAGCTGGCGGCTCGTCGCCCCCCAGGTTTGCGCAGCCGTCGTAAACGATCGGCTAACGGCCGCACTTAGGGGGCGGCCCGCCACGTCCTTGATACCGGTGGCAAAATTGAGCGTGTATTGGGTACCGCCAGGCAGTGCCACCGCAGGCTGCAGCCTGATTTCATTGCCGGATACGGACAGCGTGCCGGGCACAGGGTTGCCTTGCGGCCCGAGCAAGCTTACGCTGCTGGCATGGATCGAAACTGGATCGGGCGCCACGCTGAGCGTCGCGGCCAGGCCGCTGCCGCGCGGTACCTGTGTGGCAGCATCGGCGGGCGTGCCGTACAACACGGCAAACGCCGGCTGTGGCGGCGTGATGACGGGTGGCGGGGGATGCGGTGGCGTGTCCGGCGACGTTGAACTCCCTCCGCCACCGCAACCGGCCAGGAAAGACAGCGCCAGAATCAAGGTTACAACCAATGCACGTTGAGTCATATCTGTTTGTCATGAGAAGATTTTTTATTGCAAAATTATATATATTTATCAAATGCAAAAAAATGTATTTTTACGCAAAAAAAGCCCTGCAAGTAATAAACTTGCAGGGCTTTGATGACAAACGTCGAATGACTGGATATTAAAATGGAATATCGTCATCCATATCCGAGAAGTTCGGTGCTGGCTTCGGTGCCGGGCGTGGCGCCGGTGCCGGGGCTGGGCGCGGAGCCGGTGCCTGGCGCGGGGCCGGGGCTTCGTAGCCGCCGCCACCGCCGTAGCTGTCATCGCCACCGCCGGCGTCGCCGCCCATGCCGGAACGGCCGCCCAGCATTTGCATCTGTTCCGCGATGATGTCGGTTGCGTACTTCTCGACGCCGTCCTTGTCCGTGTATTTACGGGTTTGCAAACGGCCTTCGACGTAGACGGACGAACCTTTTTTCAGGTATTGGCCGACGATTTCCGCCAGGCGGCCGAAGAACGAGATACGGTGCCACTCTGTCAATTCTTTTTGTTCGCCCGTGTTGCGGTCCTTCGATTTGTACGAAGTGGCCACGGCGATGTTGGCGATCGCGTCGCCGCTAGGCATGTAGCGGATTTCCGGGTCACGGCCCAGATTGCCGACGATGATGACTTTGTTGACTGATGCCATGAATAACTCCTGATGAACTGCAGCGGGAGCCGGTGTCCCGCGCGTTAGTTTAGTGTACTAAACGAGGATTATAAGCGACCACGCGGCGCAAAGCACCCGCTTTCTGGCGGACGCCCTCTCCCGTGCGGCAGCACGTTTTTTTCACGGCAGGTGAAAACAAGAAACTTGAATACTGGTATTATATACAGTGTTTAAACGTCTGCACGCATCTGTATCAAACTTTGTCAGGGCACGTTCGCCTGGCGGCGCAATCCGCCCGTGGCTGCCCCAGGCATGCAGAGCAAAACCCGGCTATAGTTACAGGTTGACCCGTTGTGGCTCCTCATCCGCACCCAGGCACAATGCGCCGGCCGCACCACTCACTGAAAGCAAGGCAATCACATGGAACAGATCCGCATTCGCGGCGCTCGCACGCATAACCTCAAGAATATCAATCTCGATTTGCCGCGCAATAAGCTGATCGTGATTACCGGCTTGTCCGGCTCCGGCAAGTCTTCGCTGGCCTTCGACACCTTGTACGCGGAAGGACAGCGCCGCTATGTCGAGTCGCTGTCGGCCTATGCGCGCCAGTTCCTGCAATTGATGGAAAAGCCCGACGTCGACCTGATCGAAGGCCTATCTCCCGCCATCTCCATCGAACAGAAGGCAACTTCACACAACCCGCGCTCGACGGTGGGCACCGTGACGGAAATCCACGATTATCTGCGCCTGCTGTATGCGCGCGTGGGCACACCCTACTGCCCCGACCACCCGGAAAACGCGCTGGCGGCCCAGTCCGTATCGCAAATGGTCGACGCCGTGCTGGCCATGCCGGAAGACACCAAGCTGATGATCTTGGCGCCCGTCGTCGCCAACCGCAAGGGCGAACATGTCGACCTGTTCGAGCAGATGCAGGCGCAGGGCTTCGTGCGCTTTCGCGTGCAGAGCGGCACGCATGCGGCCAAGATCTATGAAGTCGATGACCTCCCGAAACTGAAGAAAACGGAAAAACACACGATCGACGTCGTCATCGACCGGGTCAAGGTGAACCAGGAGATCAAGCAGCGCCTGGCGGAAAGTTTCGAGACGGCCCTGCGTCTGGCCGATGGCCGCGCCATTGCCTACGAAATGGATACCGCCCAAGAACACGTGTACTCCAACAAGTTTGCCTGCAATGTGTGTGGCTATTCCCTGCAGGAACTGGAACCGCGTCTGTTCTCGTTCAACAACCCCATGGGCGCCTGCCCCGAATGCGACGGCCTGGGACACATTGAATTCTTTGACCCAAAACGCATCGTCGCGTTCCCGAACCTGTCGCTCGCTTCCGGCGCCGTCAAGGGCTGGGACCGTCGCAACCAGTTTTACTTCCAGATGCTGTCGAACCTGGCCGCGTATTACGAGTTCGACCTGGACATGCCGTTCGAGCAGCTGGACTTGAACTCACAGCAAGCCGTGCTGTACGGTTCCGGCAAGCAAGTGATTCCGTTTAGCTATGTCAACGAACGGGGCCGCACCGTCATCAAGGAACACACGTTCGAAGGGGTGGTCAACAATCTGCAGCGCCGCTACCGCGAGACGGATTCGATGGCCGTCAAGGAAGAGCTGGCCAAGTTCATCAATGAAAAATGCTGCCCCTCATGCGATGGCGCGCGCCTGCGCGTGGAAGCGCGCTTCGTCAAGGTCGGCACAGGCAAGCAGCAACGGGCCATCTATGAAGTGGCGGAAAAACCGCTGCGCGAGACGCTGGAATTCTTTGAAAAACTGAAACTGACGGGCGCCAAGAAAGAGATCGCCGACAGGGTCGTCAAGGAAATCATTTCGCGCCTGAAATTTCTCAACAACGTGGGCCTCGACTACCTGTCGCTGGACCGCAGCGCCGACACGCTTTCCGGCGGCGAAGCACAACGCATCCGCCTCGCGTCGCAAATCGGCTCCGGTTTGACGGGCGTCATGTATGTGCTCGATGAACCGTCGATCGGCTTGCACCAGCGCGATAATGACCGCCTGATCGAAACCTTGAAACACTTGCGCGACATCGGCAACAGCGTACTGGTGGTCGAGCATGACGAAGACGCCATCCGCACGGCCGACTATATCGTCGACATGGGCATCGGCGCGGGCGTGCACGGCGGCGAAATCATCGCCGAAGGCACCCTGCCCGAGATCTTGAAGAACAAGAAATCGCTGACGGCGCAATACCTGAACGGCAAGCTGAAAATCGCCGTGCCCGCCAAGCGCCACGCCAGCAATCCGGAGAAGCAGCTGGTGATCACGGGCGCGACGGGCAACAACCTGAAAAAGGTGTCGCTGAGCTTGCCGGTGGGCTTGATGACGTGCGTGACGGGCGTGTCCGGTTCAGGCAAATCGTCGCTGGTCAACGATACCCTGTATCCTGCCCTGTCGCGCCATTTGTATGGTTCGCAGACGGAACCGGCGCCGCACGATTCGATCAGCGGCCTGGAGCATTTCGACAAGGTCATTTCCGTCGACCAGGCACCGATCGGCCGCACGCCACGTTCGAATCCGGCTACCTACACGGGCTTGTTTACGCCGATCCGCGACCTGTTCTCCACCGTGCCGACAGCCAAGGAACGCGGTTACAGCGCGGGCCGCTTCTCGTTCAACGTCAAGGGCGGACGCTGCGAAGCGTGCCAGGGCGATGGCGTGATCAAGGTCGAGATGCATTTCTTGCCCGACGTCTACGTGCCATGCGACGTCTGCCACGGCAAGCGCTACAACCGCGAAACGCTGGAAGTGCAATACAAGGGCAAGAACATCACGGAAGTGCTGGGCATGACGGTGGAAGAGGCGCATGAATTCTTCAAGCCGGTGCCACTGATCGCGCGCAAGCTGCAAACCCTGCTCGACGTGGGCCTCGGCTACATCAAGCTGGGCCAGAGCGCCACCACCCTGTCCGGCGGCGAAGCGCAGCGCGTGAAATTGTCGCTGGAACTGTCCAAGCGCGACACGGGCCGCACCCTGTACATCCTCGATGAACCGACGACGGGCTTGCACTTCCACGATATCGACTTGCTGCTGAAAGTCATCCACCGCCTGCGCGACCAGGGCAACACCCTCGTCATCATCGAGCACAACCTCGACGTCATCAAGACGGCCGACTGGATCGTCGACCTGGGCCCGGAAGGCGGCGCCGGCGGCGGGCAGATCATCGCCACCGGCACGCCGGAAGACGTGTCACTGAACCCGGCCAGCGTGACGGGCAAGTACCTGGGACCGCTGCTGAAGCAGTAACGACGGCAGCGCAATAAAAAACGGCGCGGATTGCTCATGCAATCCGCGCCGTTTCTCTTTTTGCTAGCACCCCAGTCATTGCCGGCGTGTCATTTATCGCACGCCAGTCTTTGCCGGCGTGTTTCTCCCCCACTACAACTCTCCACACCTGACAAGCTTGTCAGGCGCGCTTTACGCTAACTTATTTATGCACTCAGCCGCTTTTCCAGCGCAGCCTTGTTATCTGCCAATTCTTGCGGCAGATGATACGCGAGTTTTTCAAACAACTCCGTATGCAATTTCAATTCTTCCACCCACGCGGCCTTGTCGATCGAGGTGATGGTGTCGAACTGTTCCTGCGTGAATGGCAAGCCATCCCAGTTCAGGTCGCCATACTGCGGTGTCGTGCCGAACAGGTTTTCCACGCCGCCCGCCTTGCCTTCGATACGCTCGAGCATCCATTTCAGCACGCGCATATTGTCGCCAAAGCCAGGCCAGACGAATTTGCCAGCCTCGTCCGTACGGAACCAGTTGACGCAGTAGATCTTCGGCAGGGCGGCCGGGTTGACCTTGCCCACCTTGACGCCCATGTCCAGCCAGTGCTGGAAGTAATCGCTCATGTTATAGCCGATAAACGGCAACATGGCAAATGGATCGCGGCGCACGACGCCCATCTGGCCCACGGCCGCGGCCGTCGTTTCCGAGCCCATGGTGGCGGCCATGTAGACGCCTTCAACCCAGTTGCGCGCTTCCGTGACCAGCGGCACGGTGGTCGAGCGGCGGCCGCCGAAGATGAAGGCCGAGATCGGCACGCCGGCCGGATCGTCCCAGGCAGCGTCGATCACTGGGTTTTGCGTTGCCGCAACCGTGAAGCGCGCGTTCGGGTGCGCGGCCTTGGTGCCGGACGCTGGCGTCCAGTCCTTGCCCTGCCAGTCGATCAGGTGGCTTGGTGCTTCTTTCGTCAAGCCTTCCCACCAGACGTCGCCATCGTCCGTCAGCGCCACGTTGGTGAAGATCGTGTTGTCGCGCATGGAGGCCATGCAGTTGTAATTGGTTTTTTCGTTCGTGCCCGGCGCCACGCCAAAGTAGCCCGCTTCCGGGTTGATAGCGTACAAACGGCCATCGGCGCCCGGCTTGATCCAGGCGATATCGTCGCCGATGGTGGTCACTTTCCAGCCGTTAAAACTTGCCGGCGGGATCAGCATGGCGAAGTTGGTCTTGCCGCAAGCCGATGGGAAGGCTGCCGCCACGTAATGCTTCTTGCCTTCCGGCGATTCCACGCCGAGGATCAGCATGTGTTCGGCCAGCCAGCCCGGATTGTTATCGGCCGATTGCGCTTCCTGGTAACCCATGTTCGAGGCGATGCGCAGGGCGAAGCATTTCTTGCCCAGCAAGGCGTTGCCGCCGTAGCCCGAACCGAAGGACCAGATTTCACGCGTTTCCGGGAAATGCACGATGTACTTGGTGCTGTTGCACGGCCATTTCACGTCGGCCTGGCCAGCGGCCAGCGGGGCGCCCACGCTGTGCACGCATGGCACGAACTCGCCATCGGTGCCCAGCACGTCGTACACGGCACGGCCCATGCGGGTCATGATCTTCATGTTGACGGCGACATAAGGCGAATCGGACAGTTCCACGCCGATGTGCGCGATTGGCGAGCCCAGCGGGCCCATCGAGAACGGCACGACGTACATGGTGCGGCCGCGCATGCAGCCATCGAACAGGCCGTTCAAGGTATGGCGCATTTCGCCGGGCTCGGTCCAGTTATTCGTCGGGCCGGCCGCTTCTTTCGTTGCCGAGCAGATATACGTGCGGTCTTCGACGCGGGCCACGTCGCTCGGGTCGGAGCAGGCCAGGTAGGAATTCGGGCGCTTTTGCGCATTCAGTTTTTTCATGGTGCCACTGGCAACCATTTCGGCGCACAGGCGCTCGTACTCTTCTTGCGAACCATCGCACCAGTAGATGCGCTCTGGCTTGGTCAGCGCAGCAATGTCGGCCACCCAGTTGATCAGTTTCTGTTGTTTAATATAAGCTGGGACGTTGAGTGCGGCGACGCCACCCATGACGGGCTGATTCATATTACCTCCAATACCAATAAAAGAAATTCTGGTCGTTCTGCAAGACAGGCAGCATCGTTGAGAGGTGGCTGCGGCTCACTGCGGGCGGCGTGTTCACGCGGGCAGGGCTCTGGTGTCGTGTCAGCCGCGGCGTTCGCGCCAGCGGCATTTACCTGGATCATGCTCCCAGGCTGCAAGAACAGTTTGCGCTATAACTATAATCAGGAAGCTTCAAAAGTGCCGGCGATTGTACACCCGCCAAACAGCTATTCTCGCAAAAATGTAGGAGAATAGCTTGACTAATGTAGTAGGCTATTCAGCATTTCCCGTATCCTGTTATTTCCCTACCAAATCCTCACTAAAATCGGCCATCCAACATGAAAATTGCCATACTTGATGATTACCAGGATGCCGTGCGCAGCCTCGATTGTTTCCAGTTACTCGATGGCCATGAGGTCAAAGTGTTCAGCAATACAGCGCGGGGCCTGGGCCAGCTGGCGATCCGTCTGGCGCCGTTCGATGCGCTGGTGCTGATCCGTGAGCGCAGCAGTTTCAACCGGGCCTTGCTGTCGAAACTGCCGAATCTGAAACTGATTTCGCAAACGGGCAAGGTCAGCGGACACATCGATGTGCCGGCCGCCACCGAGCTGGGCATCGCCATCGCGGAAGGCATCGGCTCGCCCACGGCGCCGGCCGAACTGACGTGGGCGCTGATCATGGCGGCGCAACGCAAGATCGTGCCGTACGCGCAACATTTACAGGAAGGGCTGTGGCAAACGTCATCCATCGAGCCGGCGCGCAACACGCTCGGCACGGTATTGAAAGGGCGCACCCTGGCCATCTGGGGCTACGGCAAGATCGGTCAATTGATCGCCGGCTATGGCCGCGCCTTCGGCATGACCATCCTCGTGTGGGGCAGCGAAGCGAGCCGCGCGGCAGCCGTGGCGGCAGGCGATACGGCGGCAGAATCGCGTGTAGCCTTCTTCGAGCAGGCAGACGTGCTGAGCTTGCACCTGCGCCTGTCCGACAGGACGCGCAGCCTGGTCACAAAAGAGGACCTGGCGCGCATGAAACCGACTTCCCTGTTCGTCAACACCAGCCGCGCCGAACTGGTCGCCGATGGGGCACTGGAAGCGGCACTGCCGCAGGGACGCCCGGGCGCCGCGGCGCTGGACGTGTTTACGGACGAGCCGCTACCGCCAGGCTCGCCATTGCTGCTGCTGCCGAACGTGCTGGCCACGCCACACCTGGGCTACGTCGAGCGTGACAGCTATGAGCTGTATTTCCGCTACGCCTTGCAAAACATCGTCGATTTTACGCAGGGTCAATGCACGCGCCTGCTCAATCCCGAGGCATTGCAACACGCGCGGCAAGCCCCTCAGGAGCGCTGAAAGCCCTTCAACAAATCGGGCTCGCCCGTGATGCGGATGGCGGGCGCCGGCAACACGTGCCGGCCGCGCCACAGGCCGGCCCAGCCGGGCGGCCAGGCGATGTCCGGCCCACCGTACGGCGCCACGCCGGCGCGCACGGCGACGACCGGCACGGGCGGCATGTCTTGCAAGGGCTCGCCTGGCGTGCGCTGCATGTCCAGGCTGTACATGTAATTAGGCAATAAAGCATCGCAGACGCGGCCAAACCAGTCGCTATGGTCGTCGTCGCGCCCTAGCGCCTGCGCCAGGCCTTGCGGATCGAAACGGGCCAGGGCATCGATCAGCTCGCCAGTGGTGGCGCCGGGCGTATCGCCCCAACCCATCACGGGGTTGACGTTGTAATCGGCGCCCGAGCCGTACCAGCCTTCGCGCCAGGGCCGCTGCATCCAGTCGCGCGGCCCCGCAAACAAATGCCAGCGCCAGTGCAGACCGGAAGGCTTGGGCCAGGAATACAGATACAGTTTTTGATAGCCAGCCTGGTGCAGCTCACGCACCATGGCCATCAGGCGTGCATGCGGCATGCGGTCCGGCGGCGCGCGGCGAAACAGGATCGCTTCGCCATCGGCGAATTGCACGTCGTCGGTCGACAGGTTCAGGTCCAGGGTCCGCGCTTCGCTGCCGAAACGGGCGGCGATCCAGCCCGTCAGCAAATTGACGGACGTAATCACCCCGTAGCCGCGGTGGCGGTGAAAAATGACGGTGCCGGGAGCGAGCGCTTTCATACGGAGTCGGGGTGGCAGGCAAACAAAGAAACCAGTGTACTCACAGATGGCCAAATTTTCCAGATGCGGTGCTGGCACAGGGCGGCAGGCACGCTGCCCCATCTGCGGCGGCATTCACGCAACGGTGCCAATCCACGCTATCATGCGCGTCATTCTCCACTGACATCGTGACCACATCATGACTTTGCGCATACTCGCCACTGGCGGCACTTTCGACAAACACTACAACGAATTGAACGGTACCCTGGGCTTTTCCGACAGTCATTTGCCGGCAGCGATTGCCCGTGCGCGCATGACGGCGCCCGTGGCGCTGGAGCAACTGCCCCTGCTCGATTCGCTCGACATGCAGGATGCGGACCGCCAGCGCGTGCTGGCCTCGTGCCGCGCGGCACAGGAAAAAGCCATCGTCATCATCCACGGCACCGACACCATGCGCGAAACGGCGCAAGTGCTGGGCGCGGCGAACCTGCAACAGACGGTGATCTTGACGGGCGCCATGATTCCCTACGAAATCGACAACTCCGATGCCTTGTTCAACCTGGGCTTTGCCTGCGGTGTGGCGCAAACCTTGCCAGCCGGCGTATATGTGGCCATGAATGGCCAGATCTTCGCCTGGGACAATGTGCAAAAGAACCGCGCCGCCGGCGTATTCCAACCCTTGTAAGCCTTTGGCAGACGGGGCGCGGCAAGCAGACCGGCACACGGTCTGACTGACACTCTGTCACAATTCCACCAGCCCGTTTTAACGGGCTTTTTTTACGTTTTTTTACCTTTCATAAATTCTGCAAAGCAATAGTTTTTCTCGAATTATTGTAGGTAAAACATCGAATTGCCAATAGAATAATTTTATGTTGTAAAAAAACACCATTGATCATTTTTAAAAACGACGATATATATAAATATAAAACTGCAATTTAACATTTAAATTAAATATTCTTCTGTATCTACAATTTATTGCCAAATCCAACACGGTTGAGGTGCATTTTTTCTTGCTGAGACGACATAATGTTTGCCTCGACAAGTAAGAAGTGCATTTATAACAATATTGCGCTAAGTAGTCTTCCACCTCCCCCAGACGTGGTTCCGCCTACCGTACACGCCGCCGCTGACCATCTATCCGATGGTTTGATACGTGCTCGTGTACTGCTTGTCGTTATTAAAACTACTACGGAGTAATTGTTATAATGGCATTTAAAGAAAAAATTGGCGTGCGCAGCGTACGCCTGGCCCTGACCGTACTGGCAGGTAGCGTCTTGTTCTCTGGCCAATCCATGGCGGACGAAGCAATTCAAAAAGTTGAAATTACCGGTTCGAGTATCAAACGTATCGCCGTCGAAGGCGCCCTGCCTGTACAACGCCTGTCGCAAGAAGCGATCGCCAAATCGGGCGCCACTTCGGTAGCCGACCTGATCCAGGCCCTGCCAGCCATGCAAGGCTTCACCATCGGCGCAGTTGCTGCCGGCTCCGATTCGGGCGGCAATACCAGTGCATCGCTGCACGGTATCGGCGAGTCCTACACCCTGGTACTGCTGAACGGCCGCCGCATCGCGCCACAAGGCTCCGGCACCACGGTCAACCTGAACGCCATTCCGATGAGCGCGGTTGAGCGCGTCGAAATCCTGACCGACGGCGCTTCGGCCCTGTACGGCTCGGACGCCATTGCCGGCGTACTGAACTTCATCCTGAAGAAAAACCAGCAAGGCGCCACCCTGGAAGCCACCTATGGCGGTCCGGAAGACAAGGGCGGCAACGCCTGGAATACCAGCGTTACCTACGGTTTCGGCGACCTGGACGAAGACCGCTTCAACGTGCTGGTATCGTACCGCCACGACGAGCAATCGAAACTGCGCGCCACTGACCGCAAGTTCGCCGCTACCTCGTATGTGCCATTCAGCCGCAACGGCAATAACTACATCTGGGACCGCACCAGCACCTCGGGTTCGCCAGCAGGCGCCACCGTTGCCTACAAGAGCGGTGCGCCATCGACCGCGTTTTCGCCATACCTGGCTAAAACCGGCGGTCTCAATTGCCCTGACGGTTTCGACATCACCACCGCCAATGCACGCGCTTGTGGCTTCGACACTGGCTCCACCGTGGAAATCGTGCCGCAATCGAAACGCGACAGCCTGTTCTCCAAAGCAACGTACAAGCTGAACGACAACCTGAACGCATTCGCCGAAGTCGCCTACTCGCGCTACGACCTGACCGCGCGTATCGCCGCCAATCCGATCCCGATTGCGATCTCGACGAAAAGCGCTCTTTACGCAGACTATGTGGCGCCATACCTGACGCCAGCGCAACGCGCCGACGTCAAATCGGTGACCGCCAACTACCGCAGCACCGACTTCGGCCTGCGCGCCAGCAACACCATCACCGAAACCAAACACATGGTCGTTGGTGTGGAAGGCGAACTGGGCGCGTGGAACTTCGAAAGCGGCCTGACCTGGTCGCAAAACTCGATCGACGAGCGCTACACGGGCGGTTACCAGAAGAGCCAGGAGTTCAAGAACATCCTCGCCAATCCGGACTTCAACCCGTTTGCAGCGACGCAAAAGCCATCCGTGCAAGCGCAAGTCGCTGGCGCGCAATTCGTCGGTTCGGTGCGTACCGCATCGACCACGATGCGCGGCGTCGACACGCACGGTTCGCGTGAATTGTTCTCCTTGCCAGGCGGCAAGGCCAGCCTGGGTATCGGTGGCGACTACCGCACCTATACCTATGAACAATCGCCTGGCAGCAATGCCACCGGCGACGACATCTACAACTTCAACACGAAGGCCGCCTACGACATGAGCCGCGACACCTACGGCGCGTTCGTCGAGTTACTGGCACCGTTGACCAAGTCGTTCGAAATGACCGTTGGTGGCCGTCACGATGCTGTCAAGGCAATCGATGACAAGCTGAACAACAAAACTGTCGGCAAAAAAGACAGCGCCAATACCTACAAGGTATCGGCACGCTGGCAGCCAGTACAGACCGTGCTGATCCGCGGTTCGTACGGCACGGGTTTCAAGGCGCCAAGCATGCTGGAAATTGCTCAGCCACTGGTCAATGCCGGCTTTACCGCCAAGAAATTTGATTGCCCTTACCCAGGTTCGCCACTTTGCCGCGCAGAAGCAACGCAATACAACGCGGTATCGCAAGGCAATCCAGATCTGCAATCGGAAAAATCGAAGCAGTTCACCCTGGGTTTCCGTGTAGAGCCTAGCTCGGCCTTCTCGTTCGGCGCCGACCTGTGGGATGTGAAGCTGCGCAATGCCGTATCGGAAGTCTCCGAAGAGCAAGCATTTGCCGATCCGGTCAAGTATGCGTCGAGCTTCGGCGAATACATCGAGCCATCGACCGGTATCGCTTACTACGCGTTCAAGAAACTGTCGGTCAACATCGGCAAGAAGGAATACCGTGGTATCGACTGGGATCTGTCGGCCAACCACAAGTTTGACTTCGGTAAGCTGACGGCCCAACTGAGCGGTACGCACATGTTGCACGCCAACTACACCAAAGCCGGTAGCGACGATATCTACACCAGCAACATGAACTTCTTCGGCGACACCAACGAAGTCACGTTCCGCAACCTGATGAAGCTGACGACGACCCTGGACACGGGCCGCCTGAGCAACACGGTAACCGTCAACTACCGTAACGGCTACACCGATGCAGCCGCAACCGTGTACAACCTGGCGACCCAAAAAGAAGAGAAAAACTTCCGCCTGCAAGTACCGTCGTACACGACGTTCGACTGGCAAGCACGTTTCGCCTTTGACAAGCAAACCACGATCCGCGCAGGCATCAAGAACCTGTTCGACCGTGCTCCACCGCTGTCGCTGCGCGCTTCGTCGGGCCACCAGATCGGTTTCGACCCACGCTACGCCGATCCAATGATGCGTTCGTTCTACATCACCGGCAACTACAAGTTCTAATTTGACGTTTTGAATTAGCTTGTCTGAAAAGCGCCTTGCACTTCACCGTGCAAGGCGCTTTTTTTATGTTGCAACATATTGCACAGGCGAAAAAAAAGGAGCCGCAGCTCCTTTTTCGTCACAGCATGACCGCGCTTACGCCGTCGCTTCGCCGCCCAGGGCTTCGACCACGTCGGCCATCAGCTTGCTCAGTTCGCCCGTCATCAGCATCACGTCGCCGTCGAAACGTTCTTCGTCGTTCTTCGTGCTCGATTCCGTTTCCTTGATCACGTCCAGCGGCTTGACGCTCTTGATGGCCAGCGATTCCGTCAGCACGAACGAAATCTTGTCGTTCCACGTCATCGCCAGGCGCGTGCACTGCTTGCCGGCCGCGATGTGGCGGCGCACGTCGTCCGCTTCCAGGGTGTGGCGCACGTAGCGCACGGTGGCCTTGCTTTCGCCCGTGGCGCGCAATTCCGTATCCATGTCGACCGTGAAGCCGGCAGGCGCATCGTCGGCCTGCAGCCATTCCGTCATCACCGCCACGGGCGAGCGCTGCACGCGCAGGCTTTCCAGCGGCAATTTGTCGACGGCTTTCAACAGCAGCTTGATGACTTCATCGGCCTTTGCCGGGCTGGCGGCATCGACCACCAGCCAGCCATTGACGGGGTCGATCCACGTCCAGACGTTGCTGCGGATGCTGAAGGCGCGCGGCAGCAACTCGTCGGCCACGCGTTCCTTCAATTCCTTCATGGCTTTCTTGCCAGGCGCAAAGCCTTGTGCTTCTTCCATCTCGGCAGCGCGGGCCTTGGCCACCTGATTGATGACGGTCGCTGGCAGCAGTTTCTTTTCCGTGCCCAGCAAGATCAGCATCTGCTTGTTGACCACGTGGACCAGGCCGCCGTTCGGGCGTGGCGTATCCCAGCCCTGGCGCATCAGATCCATGCTGGTCGCCGGCGTAAATTTGTTCGAGGACAAGGCCTCTTCCAGTTGTTCTGGCGTATAGGCCCAAGGTGCGGGCAGGCGGTAAATCTGAAGATTCTTGAACCACATAGTTTTTGTCTTCCGTTTGTTTCAGTAGTGCCAGGGGAACGCCATTCTACACTTTCGACACGGGAATGCCGTCAAAAGCGCGGACTGGCGCGGTGTTGTTGATGCATGGGGAATGCCGCTACAGGGCGGGGAACAGCTCCGCCTGGGCCGGCGCCTGCCGCGTCACGATGGCCGGATCGGACAAGGTCGAGATGCGCACGCCCAGCAGGCGGATTTTCTTTTCAAATGGCACGCGCCGCAAGCAATCGCGGCTGGCGCGCAGGATGGCGGCGGCGTCCGCCGTGGCGCTGGGCAAGGTGATGTCGCGCGTGACGGTGCTGAAATCCTCGAAGCGCAGCTTGATGCCCACCGTGCGCCCGGCCAGCGATTGCTTGTCGAGGTCGCCGGCCACGCGCGTGCACAGGCTTTCCAGCTTTTCCGACAGGGTGGCGCGGTCGCGCACCACCTGCAAGTCGCGCTCGAACGTCGTTTCGCGGCTGACGGACTTGGTTTCCCGGCTCGTCTGCACAGGTCGGTCATCGATGCCCAGCGCCGCCTGGCGCAGCCAGCCCGTATACAAGTCGCCGAACTGCGTGCGCAGCATGGCCATGTCGGCCCGTGCCAGCTCGCCGATGGTGACTATGCCCAGGGCCTCCAGCTTGGCCGTCGCCTTCGGGCCGATGCCATTGATCTTTTTCGCCTGCAAGGGCCACACGCGCGCTTCGATATCCTCGGGCTGCAAAATAGTGAGACCGTCCGGTTTTTCCAGGTCGGAACAGATTTTTGCCAGCAATTTGTTGGGCGCCAGGCCAATCGAGCACGACAGGCCCGTCGCCTCGGACACGGCCGCCTTCAGGCGCGCCGCCATGGCCGGCGCCTGCTCGCCATACTCCGTCAGGTCGACATAGATTTCATCGATGCCCACGTTCTGGATGATGGGGCACAACTGGGCCACGGCCTGCTTGAAGCGCGCCGAATACTCGCGGTAAGCCTCGAAGTCAGCCGGCAACAGGATGCTGTCGGGCGCCAGCTTGGCCGCCTTCATGATGCCCATGGCGGAAAACACGCCAAACGCGCGCGCCGCATAGGTCGACGTGGTGACGACGCCGCGCCCCACGTAATCGCGCATGCGCGCAAACTGCCGCGTGCCGTCTTCCTGCAGCACGGGCTGCTGCAAGCGCCCGCCGCCGATGACGACGGCTTCGCCGCGCAGTTCCGGATATTTTAATAGTTCCACGGAGGCAAAGAAGGCATCCATGTCCAGGTGGGCAATCCAGCGGCGGGTTTCAGGCAATGTAAGGGCAGATGTGGTCAAGGGCACCTCGCGGCGGGATGCTGTCGGATACTGTAATTATATACAGTATCACTGCAAATGTCCGTGGATGCAAGTTGAAACGCACAAGCACGGCGGTTGCTTTTCTCAATAGCAAGATTACAATCCTGACACAACTATGAAAGGGAATCGCCTTGTCCATCGCCCATCACGCTTCGCGCCGCCGGTCCGCCTGGTTATCCATCCTGCCGGCCCTGCTGCTGTCCACACTGGCGCCATCCGCGCTGGCCGACGCCACCAACACCGTTGCCGCCACCCTCGCCACCGCGCCTGTCGCCGCCAAGACGGCGTGGCAGGAAACGCGCCACGGCACGGTCGTCACGGACGACTACCGCTGGCTGCAAAAGAAAACCGATCCTGCCGTGATCGATTACCTGAATGCGGAAAACGCCTACACGGCCGCCGTCACGGCGCCGATCCAGCCGCTGGCCGACAAGGTGACTGCGGAGGTCAAGGGCCGCATGCAGGAAGTGGACCTGTCCGTGCCTGCGCGCCAGGGCAATTTCTACTATTACACGCGCACGGAAGCGGGCAAACAATACCCGATTCACTGCCGCCGCCCCGTCGGCAAGAACGGCGCCTACGATGCGCAGGCGGCTGAAGAAATCTTGCTGGACCAGAATCAATTGGCCGAAGGCCAGAAGTTCTTTGCCGTGCGCGCATTCAGCATCAGCCCGAATGAACAGTTGCTGGCCTACACCACCGACACGACGGGTTTCCGCCAGTACGAGCTGCATGTCAAGGACTTGAAGACGGGCAAGTTGCTGGGCGATACCATGCCTCGAGTCACGTCCCTGGCCTGGGCGGCGGACAATGCGACCCTGATGCTGACGCAGGAAGACGCCACCACCAAGCGCGCGGACCGATTGTTCCGCCTGCCGCTGGGCGGCACCTTGCAGCAGGTCTACCACGAGCCGGTGGAACAGTTCGCCATCGGCGTGAGCCGCACGCGCGACCATCGCTACTTTGTGCTCACCGCGCGCAGCACGGATACGAGCGAAGTGCTGCTGCTGCCAACGAGCATGCCGCAAGGCACCTTTCAATCCGTGCTGAAACGTGAAAAAGGCCACCGCTACGGCATCGAGCACCGCGATGGCCAGCTGTATATTCTGACCAACAAGGAGGCGAAGAATTTCCGTGTCGTCAGCGCGCCGCTGTCCGCGCCGCAGCCGAAGAACTGGAAGATCGTCGTGCCGCACAACAAGGATGCCGTGATCCAGTCCATCGACGTCTTCCAGGGCTACCTGGTGGTGATGGAAAAGGCCCGTGCCCTGAACCGCGCGCGCATCCTTGATTTCGCGCATAAAAACTGGAAAACGGTGCAGTTCGACGACCCCGTCTACCTGGCGACATCCGTCGGTACGCCGGAATTTTCCTCCACGCAATTTCGCATGTCCTACCAGTCGCCCGTCACGCCGCCCACCATCATCGACGTCAGCATGCAAGACGGCAAGCGCACGGTGCTGAAGCAGCAGGAAATCGTCGGCGGCTTTGACGGCAGCCGCTACACCACGCAGCGCCTGTGGGTGAAGGCGCGCGATGGCGTGCAAGTACCGCTGTGGATCGTCTACAAGAAAGGCGTCAAGCTCGACGGTTCCGCGCCGCTGCTGCTGTACTCGTATGGTTCGTATGGCATTTCCACGGAAGCGAGCTTTGCCATCAGCCGCATCAGCCTGCTGGACCGTGGCGTCATCTATGCGCAGGCGCATATCCGCGGCGGCACCGACATGGGCGAAGCCTGGCATGAAGACGGCATGCTGATGAAGAAGAAAAACACCTTCAATGACTTCATCGACAGCGCCGACTACCTGGTGCGCGAAAAATGGACCAGCCCGAACCGCCTGATCATCCAGGGCGGCAGTGCGGGCGGCTTGCTGATGGGCGCCGTCGTCAACATGCGCCCGGACCTGTTCCACGCCGTGCATGCGGCCGTGCCGTTTGTCGACGTGATGAACACCATGATGGACGCCAGCCTGCCGCTGACGACGGGCGAGTACCTGGAATGGGGCGACCCGAACCAGAAGGCGGCCTACGACTACATGCTCAGCTACTCGCCGTACGACAACATTGCGCGCAAGAATTACCCAGCCATGCTGGTGACGACGGGCCTCAACGACAGCCAGGTCATGTACTGGGAACCGGCCAAGTATGTGGCCAAGCTGCGCGCGTACAAAACGGATGGCAATCCCCTGCTGCTGAAAACGAATATGGGCGCCGGCCACGGCGGCGCCTCGGGCCGCTATAACGCTATCGCCGAGAATGCGTTCAATATAGCGTGGATGCTGTCGCAATGGGGCATCACGGAATAGGAGCCCTGAGAAAAAGCCCATGGCAGCGTTACATTGCCTCGCCGTACTATTCGTACTGTCTTCGGCAATGCGCCTTGCCCTGAACTTTTTTCAGATGCTCCCAACCGCATTTTTGAAAAAAGCGCTTGCAGAAGGATTCCGCCCGTCCTATAATAGCGCCTCTTCCAGACGTGGTGACAAACGTCGGGATAGTTTTCTGAGACAAGCAACGGGTGCTTAGCTCAGTTGGTAGAGCGGCGCCCTTACAAGGCGTAGGTCGGGAGTTCGAGCCTCTCAGCACCCACCAAATCAGAAAACTGTCCAGTGCTTCATGGATCAGCAACACAGATCATACGAGCTTGGAGTGGTAGTTCAGTTGGTTAGAATACCGGCCTGTCACGTCGGGGGTCGCGGGTTCGAGTCCCGTCCGCTCCGCCAATAAAAGAAAAGCCCTTTGGTTCTCTGAACCGAAGGGCTTTTCCCATTTCAGAAGCCAAAAACACGTCACGACGCCCTTCCAGGAACATTTTTGCGCTTTTCAGCAAAAAAACTGCAGTTACCCCTCAAGAATAGTTGCACAAGCAGGAAAGCGCCCCCTATAATAGTGCCTCTTCCAGACGTGGTGACAAACGTCGGGATAGTTTTCTGGGTATGCGGGTGCTTAGCTCAGTTGGTAGAGCGGCGCCCTTACAAGGCGTAGGTCGGGAGTTCGAGCCTCTCAGCACCCACCACCAATACAGAAAATTATCCAGTGCTTCATGGATCAGCAACACAGATCATACGAGCTTGGAGTGGTAGTTCAGTTGGTTAGAATACCGGCCTGTCACGTCGGGGGTCGCGGGTTCGAGTCCCGTCCGCTCCGCCAATAAAAGAAAAGCCCTTTGGTTCTCTGAACCGAAGGGCTTTTCCCATTCTGGGACCACAAATGCTCTAGAATCAGCGCTCCTGCTGACTCTGCCGCTCCTGCCTCGATGCGCTTGCCCCGTAGTACTCATCCCTATATCGCTCTGCGGCTGCGCCTGGCCCATCATGCTTTGCTGCAATTTGCCGCCAGCCTGACCAGTTCCATGGAAATCTTCTTTTTCCTGGCCGGCCCCGTCTTGCTGGGCTTGCTCAGCGTCATCGCCCTGCCCGGCTTTCTCGCCGTGGGCCTGCCCTGGCCCGCCGCCCTGGGCCTACTGGGCGCGCAAGCGTTGTTCACTTGCCTGCCCGCCTGGCTGCTGCGCAAGCGATTGTTGCCGGCCCCCCTCGCCGTCTGGCTGCGCCAGCTGCCCTTGCCGCGGCGCCTGCGCTGGCAAGCCGACGTGGCCGTGGCCGGCCTGCTGATGCTGCCGCTGGGACTCGCCTATGCCGTCTCGGCCAGCATCTGGCTGGCGCAGTCGCCTCCCTGGCTGCGCCCGATTGCCGCGCCCGGCATCGCTGCCACCATCACCGTCTGGCTACTGGCCTGGCTGTTGACAACGCTCATCGTGGCGCAGCGGCTGCGCGCGCCGCGGCCCGCAGCAAGGGCGCGCCCGCCAACGATGACCGCGTATGTGCCGCAACGGCCCCGCTGGCGCACCGGGTTCCTGTGGCGCCAGCTGTTCTGGCTGCCGTTCTGGCGCAATGACAATGTGATCGGCCTGCAGCAAAGCGTGCTGCTGGCCACGGCTGGCGCCAGCATGCTGGCCTGGCTGCTGCGCGCACCGCTCGTGCCCGCGCCACTGCTGGGTTTGCTGGCCAGCGCCAGCCTGGTCATTCTGACGGACCGGGGCGACAAGGCCGTGCGCGAGCAGATCGCCGTGCTGCGCCCCACGCTGAACGCCTGGCCCATGGCCAGCACGGCCTTGACGCGCCTGGCCTGCGCGGCCAGCCTGCTGCCGCCGCTTGCCGTGCTGCTGGCAGGCGCCGTCTTGCTGTACGCCACCGATCCCGCCGCCTTGCGGCAGCGCGTCACCAGCGTGTACGCCATCACCGCCAGCGCGGCCCTGCTGGCCATCGTCGGCCTGCCCCGCCTCACGGCGCGTGGCCGAGTCGCCCTTGTCGTCCTGTCCATCCTTGCCTTGAGCGCCATCGGAAGCGAATTATGGAATTGAACCTGTCGTCCCCCACCCTGCAGATCGAACACCTCGATTTCCACTTCCCCACGCACAGCGTCTTCCAGGGCTGCAATCTGCAATTCGGCCCCGGCATCACTTGGCTGCGCGGCGCGAACGGGGCCGGCAAGACAACCCTGCTGAAGCTGGCGGGCGGCGCCCTGCTGCCCGCGCGCGGCGCCATCCGCCTGGACGGTATCGACAGCGGCTTCATGCCGCTGGCCTACCGCGCGCAAGCGTTCTATTGCGGCGGCGACGCACCCGCCCTGCCCTGGCTGCAAGTGCACGAATTTCTCGACCTGCATCTGGCCCTGTATCCGGGCAGCGACCAGTCCCTGCTGAACGACGAGCTGAGCGCGTTTGCCATGACATCAACCTTGCAGCAAAGCATCAACGCCCTGTCCCTGGGCCAGCATAAAAAACTGCAACTGGCGCTGGCCCTGGCCTTGCCCGTGCGCCTGCTGCTGATCGATGAACCGTTCAACGGCCTCGATGCGGCGGCCATGCTGTACCTGCGCGCGCGCCTGGCCGATCCCGCCCGCCTGGCGCGCCAGTGCATCGTGCTGACCAGCCACCTGGCGCCGGATGTGCCGCTGGCAGCCACGGTGGAAATATAGACAGGAAATACAGCTTTGCAGATCGACCAAGGACAGCTTACGATGCCGTGTTGCAAAATCCGGCGATCCCGGTGCAGCCATTACCCATAACACGGCGCGCTTATTCACCGCGCCAGGCTTATTCTTGGAGATTACTATGTTGAACACCCACCGCAGCGCCCTGGCGATTTTGTGCGCCGCCTTCGCCGCCTCGGCCATCGCGGCCGGTCCGACAGGCACGGCCGCCGACTATGGCAGCAGCGCCCCGCACGCCGCCGCCCAGCGCAGCATCGACCTGCAGCCCGACACGCGCCACATCAACGTCACTCACGGCGAAACCGTCACCATCGCGCGCGCCGGCCAGCGTTTTACGTGGCACGTGCAAACCTTCAACAACAAGACCGTCTTCGCCCTGGCCGAGATCGCGCCGAAGGACATGCCCGTCGATGGGATTCAAGTGTATGTGGCCGGCAACCCGCTGTACGCGGGCAGCTGATTTCCTGCGCCCATAAAAAAACCGGAACCACCTTGCGGCGTTCCGGTTTTTCTTGATACGGCTAATAGTTACGCCGTCAGTGCTTCCTTGGCGGCAGACTCTTCGACCACTTCCTCGTCATCCGAGCGGATCAGGTGATCAAAGGCGGACAAAGCTGCCTTGGCGCCTTCGCCGGTGGCGATGATGATCTGCTTGTACGGCACCGTGGTGACGTCGCCGGCCGCAAACACGCCGGGGATCGAAGTCTGGCCACGTGCATCGACTTCGATTTCGCCGTGGCGCGACAACGCTACCGTGCCTTTCAGCCACTCCGTGTTCGGCACCAGGCCGATTTGCACGAAGACGCCTTCCAGCTCGACCTTTTTCGACTCGCCGCTGACCCGGTCCGTGTAGCTCAGGCCATTGACGATCTTGCCGTCGCCGTGGATTTCGGTGGTTTGCGCCGACGTGATCACGGTCACGTTAGGCAAGCTGTGCAGCTTGCGTTGCAGCACCGCATCGGCGCGCAGTTCCGCGCCGAATTCGATCAGGGTCACGTGCTTCACCAGACCGGCCAGGTCGATCGCCGCTTCCACGCCCGAGTTGCCGCCGCCGATCACGGCCACGCGCTTGCCCTTGAACAGCGGACCATCGCAGTGCGGGCAGTAGGCGACACCGTGGTTGCGGTATTCCTTCTCGCCCGGCACGTTGATTTCGCGCCAGCGGGCACCCGTGGCCAGGATGACGGTCTTGGCTTTCAAGATGGCGCCATTGGCCGTTTCAATCTGCACCAACTTGCCTGGCGTCAATTTCGCGGCGCGCTGGGTGTTCATGATGTCGACTTCGTATTCCTTGACGTGCTGTTCCAGCGCCATGGCGAACTTCGGACCATCCGTTTCCTTGACCGAAATAAAATTCTCGATGGCAAGAGTGTCGAGCACCTGGCCGCCGAAACGCTCGGCCAGCACGCCCGTCTTGATGCCTTTGCGGGCCGCGTAGATGGCTGCTGCCGCGCCGGCAGGGCCGCCGCCGACGATCAGGACATCAAAGACGTCTTTCTTGTTCAGCGCTTCCGCCTGGCGTGCACCGGCGTTGGTGTCGAGCTTGGCGAGGATTTCCTCGACATTCGTGCGTCCCTGGCCAAAGTGTTCGCCATTCAGGAACATCGTCGGCACGGCCATGATCTGGCGCGCTTCCACTTCTTTCGGGAACACGCCGCCATCGATGGTGGTGACCTTGATGCGCGGGTTGATCACGGCCATGGCATTCAATGCCTGCACCACTTCCGGGCAGTTATGGCAGGAGAGCGAAATAAACGTTTCAAACTCGTAATCGCCGTCGAGGTTGCGGATCTGCTCGATCACGGCGTCGTCGAACTTGATGGTGTGGCCGCCCACTTGCAGCAGCGCCAGCACCAGCGAAGTAAATTCGTGGCCCAGCGGCACACCGGCGAAACGCACGCCGATGTCGGAGCCGGTACGGTTGATGCTGAACGACGGGGCCCGTACGCCAGCGTCAAGGCGCTCGACCAGCGTGATCTTGTCGCTCAACAGGACTATTTCCTGGAGCAATTCCTTCATCTCGCGGGCTTTTGCGCTGTCATCGAGAGAGGCGACCAGCTCAAGCGGATACACCACTTTTTCCAGGTAGGATTTCAGTTGGGTTTTGAGGGTTGCATCTAACATGATTTTTTCTTCCTTTACAAATATTTAGGCGAATGCCGGGCCGGACGCCCGGTCCGGCATCGCGGTAACTACTTGTTTGCTACGTGCTGCATCGAGACTTAGATCTTGCCAACCAGGTCCAGCGATGGGGTCAGGGTTGCTGCGCCTTCCGTCCATTTGGCTGGGCAAACTTCGCCTGGGTGAGCGGCAACGTATTGAGCTGCCTTAACTTTGCGCAACAGTTCCGATGCGTCACGGCCGATGCCGTTGTCATGCACTTCCAGTACTTTGATGAAGCCGTCCGGGTTGATGACGAAGGTACCGCGCAGTGCCATGCCTTCTTCTTCGATCATGACTTCGAAGTTGCGCGACAGGGTACCGGTTGGGTCGCCGATCAGTGCGTATTGCACTTTCTTGATCGCGTCCGAGGTGTCGTGCCATGCTTTGTGCGCGAAATGCGAATCGGTCGAGATGCCGTAGACATCGACGCCCAGCTTCTGGAATTCAGCGTGGTGATCGGCCAGATCTTCCAGTTCGGTTGGGCAAACGAAGGTGAAGTCGGCTGGGTAGAACACGAATACCGACCACTTGCCTTTCAGCGACGCTTCCGTCAGGTCGACGAATTTGCCATTGTGGAATGCGGTTGCCTTGAATGGTTTAACTTGGGTATTGATGAGCGACATAGTCATTTCCTCTCGTGTGGTGAATCAGTAAGACCCTAGTGTAAGGGGTTTTATTCCATATGCAAAATTGATTGTCACAATAGTTTCAATTAGTTTTAGCTATCACGACGCCATGGGAACTCCATGATAGGCAGTTCCCACAGGATTGGATAGCGGTGACAGTGGATACCCCTGCCGCCGCCAGGTGTTTAGTTCTTCAGTTCGTCCGGTACCTTGCCGCCGTTTTCCGCCAGCTTGATCATCACCTGGCGGTGCAGCCAGATATTCATGCTGGCCGAATCATTGGTGTCGCCCGTGAAATGCAGCTCTTGCGCCAGTTCCTTGCGCGAAGCCAGGCTGCTGTCGAGTTGAAGCAGTTTCATCAGGTCGACGATGGATGTGCGCCAATTGAGTTTTTCCGCGTTCTTGCTGGCCAGGTCGACCAGCACCACTTCCACGTCCACCACGGGCACGGCAGCCGCTGGCGCAGCAGGTGCAGGTGCGGCCGCCGGTGCTGCGGCAGGTGCTGTCGTGGCGGCGGCCGGCGTGGCTGCCGGGGCAGCGTCGGACGAATGGTGGAAGATCTTGTTGTAGATATTGCTGAAAATGCCCATGAGGTCACCTCGAGTTGAGTGAATGGAAGAAATATTGCCTGCGCACCCGGTGTAGGTACCGGTGACAGCAAAGCCGGGCGCAGGCGCCAGCCCATCGAGTATAAGCCCGTTCAAGCCGGGAGCCCTGTCCCGCAGGCTTGCGTCAGATCTGGTGGCCGGCGACGCCTGTTTCAAGGGTGCAAGGGCCGCTGCGCGTGCAGCAGGGCATCGAACGCTTCGATGGTCAGCGGCGGCGCAAACAGCTCGCCTTGCGCAAAATCGCAGCCGATCTCCAGCAGCCGCGCGCGCTGCTCTTCGGTCTCTACCCCTTCGGCAATGACCTGCAAGCCCAGCTTGTGGGCCATGGTGACGATGGCTTCGCACAGCACCAGTTCGCTGGCACCGGGCGCCAGCTTGCGCACCAACACGCCATCGAGCTTCAGGTAATCGATGCCGCACTGCTGCAGCTGCGTCAGCGAGGCATGGCCGCTGCCGAAGTCGTCAAGGGCGATCTGCAGACCCGCTTCGCGCAAGTGCTGCAGGCGGGGCGCCATGCTATTGCCGCTAGGTAAAAGTACATCTTCGCGCATGTCGAGCACGATGGCCGAGGCCGGCACATCGAGCGCCATCAGCTGGCGCAGCCAGGTGCCGGGCGCCTCCACTTCGCGCTGCAGCTCCAGCGGCGACTGGTTCAGGCACAGTTGCAGCCCCGGCAAACCGATGGCATGGCCCTGCGCGCGCCAGTGCAGCAGTTGCGCGGCCGCCGTGTGCAGCACCCAGTCGCCGATCTCCACGATCAAGCCGCTGCTTTCGGCCAGCGCCAGGAAATCCGGCGGACATACCACACCCCGCTGCGGATGATGCCAGCGCAGCAAGGCTTCCGCCTTGGCAAGCTTGCCGCTATGCAGCTCGACGATGGGCTGGTAATACAGCTGCATCTGCTGTTCGCGCAGGGCCGTGCGCAAATCCGCCCCCATGCGCATGCGGTTGACGGCCGCCACCTGCATGGCAGGCGTAAAGTAACTGTAGCGGTTGCGCCCCGCCCCTTTCGACACATACATGGCCTGGTCCGCCTGCTTGAGCAAATCCTCGATCGTGCCCGCGTCGTCCGGATACAGGGTGATGCCGATCGAGGCCGAGACGAACGCCTGCTCCTGTCCCAGCAGAAACGGCGCCAGCAAGCCGTCGAGTATCTGCCGCGCGATGCGGTCAACTTGCTGCAGATCATCAAGGTCGGACAGGATTACCGTGAACTCATCGCCACCCAGGCGCGCTACCGTATCCGTCTCGCGCACGCCCACGCGGATGCGCCGCGCCGCCTCGATCAGCAAGATATCGCCTTGGTGGTGGCCCAGGGTGTCGTTGACTTCCTTGAAGTGGTCGAGGTCGATGAACAGGATGGCCACGCGGCTCGCATCGCGCCGCCCCTGGGCCAGCGCCTGGCGCAGGCGCTCGTGGAACATGCGCCGGTTCGGCAATTGCGTCAGGGTATCGAAATTGGCTTGCTGCCAGATCAGCGCTTCCGTTTGCCGCTTGTCCGTCACGTCTTCCAGCATGCACAGGTGGTGCGGGCCACCGTGACGCGTCGTGGCGATGGCCGTCACGGAAGCGTCGACCCACACCACGCCGCCATCGGGCCGCACGATGCGCTTGGCATGGCGAAAGCCTTGCAGACTGCGCGCCAGCAACTGCGCCACCTGCTCTTGCTCGCCGGCCACATCGTCGGGATGGCTGATTTCCATCCAGCTCGTTTGCTTCATGTGTTCCAGGCTGCGCCCGCTGATGGCCAGGTAGCGCGGATTGATGTCGAGAAACTGTCCGCTCACGGTATCGATCAGGGCGATGCCCATGGGCGCTTCCTCGAACATGGTGCGAAAGCGCAATTCTCCCTGGCGGATGGTGTCCTCCGTGCGGCGGCGCTCGCGCGCCAGGTTGTTGAAGTGAAAGGCGGCCGACACGGCCAGCAAGCTGCCCGCCAGGCCCAGCGACAGGTACAGCCAGCCCAGGTCGGCGCCTGGCACGGCACGGTACAAAAACCCCTTGTAGACGCGGCTGTCCGTGGCATTGCGCGGCAGCACGCCCATGCTGGCATACGTGTCGGCGATGTGCTGCCAGCGCTGGGGATTCATGTAGCCAAGCTCCACCAGCACGGGCTGCAGCAGCAATTCCATCTGCTGCGCCTCGTACAGCAGGTGCGCGCGGTCGTGGCGCTGGCTGTACTTGGCAAGGATCACGCGCGCCATTTCCTCGCGGTGCGCCATCGCATATTGCCAGCCGCGCAAGCTGGCCGCGCGGAACGCTTTGACCCGTTCGGGATGGCGGCGCAGTTCGTACTCGCTGGTAAACAAGTTGTCGCCGTAGAAATCGATGCCGGCCGTGCGCGGCGTAAACTGGTAGTAGGAAAAGCCCGCCCGGTCCAGGTAATCCGGTTCGTTGGTGGAATATGCGGCAATCGCATCGACCTTGCCATCGATCAAATCCTCGATACGGTAGCTGGGCGGCAAGTGGCGCATCTGTTGCGGCGCGACGCCCATTTTCGCCAGGAACAGCGACACTTCATCAGCCGCAAGCGCCACGTCGGTGGCCGCACCGATCATGACGGGCGCCCCCACCAGCTTGCGCACGTCGGGCGCGCCGCCATGCTGGCGCATCAGCAGCACGCTGGGCGAATGCTGGAACACCACGGCCAGCACCACCACGGGCTTGCCCGCCAGCCGGCTGAGCAACAAGGTGCTGTTGCCCACCCCATACTCGGCCTGGCCCGTCAGCACGGCCGCCTCGGCCAGCCGTCCGCCACCGCCTTCGACCAGCTTGACCTCCAGCCCCGCCTCGCGGTAATAGCCTTGCTCGATGGCCGCATAATAGCCGGCGAACTGGAACTGGTGCGTGAAATTGAGTTGCAGGGTAACGGGTTCCAGCGCCCGGGCTGGTGTGGCCAGGCACAGCAGCAGGAGGAAAAAGCCGCGCCAGCCGTGCGCCAGCCTGCCGGCGAGCGGCAAGACAAAGCGGAAAGCGTCGGGGGCTTTCATCGGCATGGCGGAACACCACAGGAAGCTGCCGAGCTGGCAGGGGTAAGGCTATTGTAGCCGCCCCTTTTGCCGATGGATAATTATTTCAGTGAGGACAATAGCGTTGATGTTTTTGGCAAACAATTTCGCGTTTGTTTGCGCTAGAACACGACGCCGGCCACCAAAATCACGTTGGCGTACGGACTGCACTCGCCCGTGCGCACGATGGCGCGCGCGCCCTTGCTCAATTGCTTGAACTCGTCGTGCGTCACCTGGCGCGCATCGGGCAAAGCCAGGGCCGCCACCTGCGCCGCCATGGCCGGATTATGCTGCGGTAACTCGCTGGCGAGCAAATGGTATTCCACCTGCATTTCGCTTAATACCGTGTTGACGGTATCGATGAAGCCGGGGATGCCGCGCGTCAGGGCCAGGTCGATCAGGGGCACGCCCGGTTGCGACGGCAAGCCCGCGTCGCCGATGACGAGCATGTCGCCATGGCCCAGCGATGCGATCAGTTGCGACAGTGCGATATTAAGCAGCGGTGATTTTTTCATGGGCGTGGTGTCGTTAGAACAGCTCGTGCAAGTGGGGGATCGACGTTTGCGCGCCGGGCTTGGTGACGCTCCAGGCAGCCGCGCGCTGGCCTTGCTGGATCGCTTCCGCCTCGTCCATGCCGGAGGCCAGGCCTGCCACAAAACCGCCGATGAAGGTGTCGCCGGCGGCCGTCGTGTCGACGGCTTTCACCACTTCGGCGGGGAAGGTGAAGTCGCCGCCGTACAGGGCCGCGTGCACGCCCTTGGCACCCAGGGTGATGATGACGTTGTCGCTGCCCAGCTTTTGCAGCGCGGCGGCCAGCGCCTTGGCATCCGCGCCTTCCGGGCTGACGCCGGCCAGCATGGCCGCTTCGATTTCATTCGGGATCAGGTAGTCAACCAGTTCCAGCACGCCTTCCGGCAGGCTGGCGGCCGGGGCCGGGTTCAGCACCACGGTCTTGCCCAGCGAACGGGCCAGCTTGATCGCGTGCACAACGGTGGCCATCGGCGTTTCCAGCTGCAGCACGACAATATCCGCCTGTTCGATCAAGCCTTGCGCCGCGTCGATGTGCGCAGGGCTGAGCAGATCGTTGGCGCCGCCGGCGATGACGATGCTGTTCTGGCCATTGTCGTCCACCAGAATGGAAGCGATGCCGGATGCCACGCCCGGCAAGGTGGTGATGTGGCTGTCGATGATGCCGTCGCCCACCAGCGCCGCGCGCAAGGTGGCACCGAACGCGTCGTCGCCCACGCAAGCGACCATGGCCACTTGCTGGGCGCCCGCCACTTTGCCGCTCAGGCGGGCGCAGGCGACGGCCTGGTTGGCGCCCTTGCCGCCAGGAATGGTTCGAAAAGCGCCGCCCGTCAGGGTCTCGCCGGGGAGGGGCATGCGCGGCACGCGCAAGACCAGGTCCATATTGATGCTGCCGATAACCACGATCATGATGTCATTCCCATCAGTTCAGTTGCAGGTGAAGAAGTAGGTGCGGAAGAAGTTACAGCGGCAGCCACGCTGGAGCCGCGCACGTGCAGTGCGGGCGCAATGCTGCGCTGCTGGCGCGGCAAGGCGGGATCGGCGATGCGCGCCAGCAGGCAGGCGGCCGTGATGCGGCCCAGCTCGCGCGTATTTTGCGCCACGCTGGTCAAGGCCGGATGCACGAAGCTGGCCAGGTCGATATCGTCGAAGCCGACGACGGCCAGTTCGCCCGGCACGGCAATCCCGCGCTCGGCGGCGGCGCGCAAGGCGCCGAAGGCCATCAAGTCATTGCAGCAGAACAAGGCGTCCGGGCGCTGGCCTGGCGGCAGCGCCAGCAAGTCCAGCGCGGCCGCATAGCCGCCCGCACTCGTAAAATCGCCATGGCGGCACAGGGCGTCGGCCAGAGCCACGCCCGCGTCCGCCATGGCGCCGCGCATGCCGGCTATGCGTTCATTCGAGATGCTCACTTCACGGGGACCGGCGATGCAGGCGAGGCGCCGGCGTCCCAGCTCCAGCAGATGGCGCGCGGCCAGCACGCCGCCGGCGCGGTTGTCGACGGCCACGGCATCGATGGACAGGTCGCTGGGCGCGCGGTCGAGCAGCACGGCCGGCACCTTCATCTTGCGCAGCAATTCGCCATCGCTGTCGGCCAGCGCGGACAGAATCAGGCCGTCGCAGCGCTTGGTCAAGAGCACGTTCAGATAGTCGCGCTGCTTGACGGGGTCGTCATCGGAATTGCACAGGATCACGCTGTAGCCGGCCGCGTAGCAACTGTCCTCGATGCCGCGCGCCACTTCCGAGAAATACGGGTTCGTATTATTCGGAATGATCAGGCCGATAGTGCCCGTGCTGCGGCTGCGCAAGGAACGCGCCAGCGCGCTGGGCACGTAATGCAATTGCTCCGCCGCCGCCAGCACGGCGCGGCGCGCCTCGTCGCTGACTGGGCGGGTATTGTTGAGGACGTGCGAGACGGTGGTAAACGACACCCCCGCCGCCTGCGCCACTTGTTTGATGGTTGCCATGGGCGATGTGGCGCTTAGGCGCGTTCGCCGCGGCGGCGGTAGGTGTCGAGCACCACGGCCGCGACGATCACCAGGCCCGTGACGATGCGTTTCACGGGTTCGGACACGCCCACTTGCGCCAGGCCCGCTTCCAGCACGGAAATAATCAGCACGCCGATAAAGGTGCTGATGACGGAACCGCGCCCACCCATCAGGCTCGTGCCGCCGATCACGACGGCGGCGATCACTTGCAATTCCATGCCTACGCCGCCGTTCGGGTCGGCCGCTTCCAGGCGCGACACCTGGAACAGCGCGCCCACGCCGGCCAGAAAGCC
The DNA here is from genome assembly GCF_030587275.1 of Janthinobacterium sp. SUN128. NCBI lineage: Bacteria > Pseudomonadati > Pseudomonadota > Betaproteobacteria > Burkholderiales > Oxalobacteraceae > Janthinobacterium > Janthinobacterium sp. SUN128. Next base: position 115,067 of record NZ_JAPWHY010000004.1, read on the forward strand.
CATCAAGGCAAACACCAGTACTTTCGACGGTTTTGTATTGATGCCGGACAAACGCACGGCTTCTTCATTCGTGCCGATGCCGATCCAGTGGCGTCCCAGCACCGTGCGCGTGAGCACCAGGTGGCCGATGACAACGATGGCGATCGAGGCGATGAAAGCGGGCGACAGGCCGAAGGCGATCGGCGAACTGATGCCGTCAACGGCGCTGCCGATGTATTCCGTGCGCGAGTTCGTCACTTGATACGCGAGGCCCCGTGCCATTTCCAGCACGCCCAGGGACACGATGAACGAGGGAATGCGCCAGCCGACGGAAATCAGGCCCGTGGTGGCGCCGCACAGGGCGGCGACGAACATGCCCAGCAGGGCGGCGCTCCACACGGGCCAGCCCCAGTGCACGACGGCCAGCGACAGCACGGAAGCGGCCAGCGCCATCACGGAACCGACCGATAAATCGATGCCGCCGATGATCAGCACGAACGTCATGCCGACCGCCATCACCACCAGGGTGGGGATGTTGTTCGACAGGGTGCTCAAGGTCGCCAGGGTAAAGAAGTTTTCGCTGGCAAACGAGAACAGCACGCACATGGCGACCAGGGCGCCGATCAGGCCCGCATAGTTTTTCAGGTCGGCCAGGCTGCGCTGCAGATACGAAGGAGAGGAATTGGTGGTCATGGGAATCTTTCCGGCGATCAGGCCGCAGCTGGAGTGGAAGTGGGGGTCAAATAGCCGGAGAAGGCGGCCGACAGCAGGGCGTCCTGGCTCCAGGCGCCGCGCTCGAAGGTGTCGACGATGCTGCCCGCGCTCATGACGGCGATGCGGTCGCAGATCAGCATCAGTTCGCGCAAGTCGCTCGAGACGATGACGAGGCCCTTGCCCTGGCGCGCCTGTTCGGCCAGCACCTGATAAATATCAAACTTGGCGCCGATATCGATGCCGCGCGTGGGCTCGTCGAACAGCATCACGGGGCAGTCGCGGTACAGCCAGCGGGCGATCACCACCTTTTGCTGGTTGCCGCCGGACAGCTCGGCCACCGTTTGCGCGCTGTTGCGCGAGCGGATACCCAGGCGTTGGATATAGTCGTCGGCCACCGATGCTTCGGCCGTATCGTTGAGCCAGCCGGCGCCGCTGACGGTATCGAGCGACGCGAGGGTCGTGTTGACGGCAATCGACTGGCGCAGCAACAAGCCTTGTCCCTTGCGGTCTTCCGTGATCATGGCGATGCCGGCTTTCACTGCTGCCTGCGGCGAGTGCAAGGCGGCGGGCGTCGCGCTGTCGCCGAGGAACACCTCGCCCGCGTCGGCGCGGTCGGCGCCAAAGATCAGGCGCAGCAATTCCGTGCGGCCCGAGCCGATCAGGCCGGCGATGCCGAGGATTTCGCCGGCGCGCAGGTCGAACGAGGTCGGGTTGACGACCTTGCCGCGCGCCAAGCCCCGCACGCGCAGCAGCGGCGCGCCGATGGTGCGCCCGCTCAAGTCGACGGCATCGTCGGCCGAGCGGCCCACCATCAGGCTGACCAGGTCGGCGGCGGAGTGGCCCGCGATATCGTCGTCGCACACGAGCTGGCCATCGCGCAGCACGGCGATGCGGTCGGCCACGCGCTTGAGTTCTTCCAGGCGGTGGGAAATATAGATGATGCACACGCCTTCGGCTTTCAGGCGTTCGATTTGCAGGAACAGCAATTCCACTTCGCGGTGCGTCAGCATGGCCGTCGGCTCGTCGAGCACCAGCAGGCGGCAGGCACCGATCAGATTGCGCGCGATCTCGATCATCTGCTGGTGGCCGATGCCCAGTTCGCCGACCAAAGTCCACGGATCGAGGCCGCCCAGGCCCACTTTCTCCATCTGTTCGCGCGCGTCGCGCTCCAGGCGCGTACGGTCGATGAAACCGAAACGCTGCGGCAGGTTTTTCAGGTACAGGTTTTCCGCGATCGACAGGGTGGGAATCAGATTGAGTTCCTGCATCACCATGCGGATGCCCAGCGCTTCGGCGGCGCCGCGCGAGGCGGGCTGGTAAGGCTTGCCGTCGAGCAACATCGTGCCCGTGGTGGCTTGCTCCAGGCCGCAGATGATCTTCGACAGCGTGCTCTTGCCCGCGCCGTTCTCGCCCGTCAGCGCCAGCACCTGGCCAGGGGCGAAGCGCAGGCCCACGCCACCGAGGACGGGGCCGACATAGGACTTGCCGATGTTATCGAGCGTTAACAAGGGGATGGCGGCTGGCGCCGGTGAAATGTCGGTGGGCATGATAAAACTCCGCGGTAGTGGCGGCGGGGCCGGCGCCGCCTACTCGGTGAGTACGCAGGCGCCGGCCCCGGCGGGATCAAACGATCAGGACTTGGCGCCCTTGGCGACCAGTTCGACCTTGGTTTCGATGACGCCACCAAGCTCGGCCTGTTTCTTCTTCTGCGCCAGGGCTTTCAGCACGGTCTCGATGCCGAACACGGCTTGCTGCGAACCGAACTGGTCGGCGGTAGCCAGCACGCGGCCATCGGCCAGCATCGGCTTGATGGCGTTGATGTTGTCGTAGCCGACGACGAGCACTTTGCCCGTCTTGCCGGCCGCCTTGATGGCGGAAATGGCGCCGATGGCCATGTTGTCGTTACCGCACAGCAAAGCCTTGATATTCGGATTGGCATTCAGCATGGCGGCCGCCACCGTGTTGGCCGGGGCGATTTCCCACTGGCCCGACTGCACGCTGACGACCTTGGCGCCGGCCGCGTTCATGGCGTCCTGGAAACCCAGGGTACGCTGCTGCGCGTTGTAGGTGGTGGACACGCCTTCGATGATGCCGACGGGGTCGCCCTTCTTGATCTGCTGGGCCAGGTAATCGCCGACCACCTTGGCGCCCTTGCGGTTGTCCGGGCCGACGAATGGCACGGAAATGCCCTTCTCTTTCAGGGCGCCCGCGTCGAGCTTGTTGTCGATATTGACGACGATGATGCCCGCGTCGATGGCTTTCTTCAGCACCGGCACCAGCGCTTTCGAATCGGCCGGCGCGATCACCAGCGCGTTGACGCGCGAAACGATCATTTGCTCGACCAGCTTGATCTGGCTCGACGTATCCGTTTCATCCTTGATGCCGTTCGACAGCAAGTCGTACTTGGCGGCATTGGCCTTCTGATGCGCCTTGGCGCCATTTTCCATGGTCAGGAAAAATTCATTGGCGAGCGACTTCATCACCAATGCCACCTTTGGTTTGGCTGGCGTCTGCGCCATCGCCGGCACGGCGGGCAAGGCACACACGAGGACAGCGGCGGCAATCATTTTCAGGCGAATACGGGATGTCATGAGCGTCTCCAGAGTTGTTGGTCAAGCACGTGTACTGCATGCTTTTTAGGAAATTCGTTGCGCGCAAACGTTTGCGCGAAGCGAATAGTGCCTCAATGCCCTATTACAGTGCAAGCAAAACTGTATGTGCGGTGCAGCAAAAAGGCAGCGCCCAGAGGGAAAGGGACAGGCTGATGCGATCAGCCTGCCGAGGGGAAATGCGCGGATGTCAGGACTTTGTTGCGGGACGGGCGCTGGCCCACTGCACGGCCAGCACGCTGGCCAGTACCAGCAGCAATCCCAGCATCGACCAGCCCGTCATGGCCTGCCCCAGCACGGCCCAGCCCAGCACGACGGCCATCAGGGGACTGAGCAGTCCCAGCGAGGACACGGCCACGGGCGACAGGTGGGCGATGCCGCGGAACCACAGCGCATACGCCAGCAGGGCGCCGGCCAGGCACAGGTAAGCGTAGGCCAATACTTGCCGCAACGACAAGGCCGGCAGCGGTGCGTCGGCCAGCCAGGCGACGGGCGCCAGCATCAGGCCGCCGAGCAGCAATTGCCAGCCCGTCAGCGCCAGCACGGGCAAGTCCGGCTTCCAGCGCCGCGTCAGGTAGGTGCCGGCCGCCATGCACGCCGTGCCGCCCAGCGCGGCGGCGATGCCGACGGGTTCCCATACCGTGCGCGGCGACAGCAATAGCACGCCCATGCCGGCCACGCCCAGCACGCTGGCAAGCAAGGCCAGGCGGGCCGGACGGCGCCCTTCCACGCCCCAGGCCAGGCCCATCACCAGCAGCGGCTGGATGGCCCCCACCACGGCCGCCAGGCCGCCCGGCAAGCGGTAGGCGGCCACGAACAGCAGGGCCTGGAACACGCCGATATTCAGCGCGGACAGAAGCAGTACGCGGATCCAGTCGCGCCGCGCGGGCAGGCGCCGCATGAGCAGCAGCAACAGCAAGCCGGCCGGCAGCACGCGGATCAGGGCCGCCGTGAAGGGCCGGTCCGGCGGCAGCAGTTCGGACGTGACGATATACGTGGAACCCCAGATCAGGGGCGCCAGCGCCGTGAGCAGAATGTCGCCCCAGGCGGGACGGACGGAGGAAGAGGCCATACAACTATCTCGATATTAAGATAAAGCGAGTGTGGTGGCGAACTATCTTGATGTCAAGATAAAACAACCGTGCGCCGCCGGCTGACAAGCGTAAAAAAGCCCGGCATGGCCGGGCTCCGCGAAGGATACAAGGCGGCAAGCTGCACCGCCTGGATCAGGACTTAATCGCGCATGCGCCGCAGGGTCGTCACCCGCATGCCGCCCATGCTGATCTGCGCCGTGCTGCCATCGTCGCTGACGATAATCTCCATGGCCGCTTCGCCCGCGCCTTGCGGCGCGATCGTCACGGTATTGCCCTTGGTGGTGAAGGTGGCCTTGGTCGACGTCCCGTTATTGATCACGCTGTCACTTGTAAATTCCAGGACATTACCCATCGCCGCCTGCCATTTCCCCACCGCCGGGTGGCCGCCAAAACGGAACGCGCTCTTCAGCTTGTCCAGCATGCCCGCGCCCTGCCCGGCCGGCGCTTTGCCCAGCGCACCGGTCATGGCCGCTTGGCTCATCTGCGCTTCGTCGATGACTTGCCACTGCTTGTCGACCAGCGCCAGCGGCAACCGCACTTCCAGGTCGCCATCCGGCAAGCGTTGCAGGATCAGCGCGCGGTCCGCCGACTTGGCGAACCATGCCGCCTCATCGGTCAATACCAGGGTGGCCTTGGCCATCGCCACTTGCTGTGCGCCCAGGTCGCGCACCTGGTCGTAGCCGCTGACCTTGGCCACTTTCACGCCCTTGGCCACGCACAGCTTGTCGCCGCGCAAGGCCGCCTTGCCCGGGGCTGCCAGCGCGTAGACAAATTGCGATTGCGCAACCCAGCCACCGCTGCTTTGCTCCACGGGAGCGCTGTACAGTCCGCTACGCACGAGAATATCGAGCCATTGCCGGGTTGAACTGTCATACGACGCCACGCGGATCTCTTCCTTCTGGTACGGCAAGTTGGTGAGGCACAGCAGCTTGTCGCGCACCGCCTCGTCGGCCGCCAGGTGGGTATCGATGGCGCGGCTGAAACTGCTGGCCGAGGCCGCCTCTGGCGCCAGCAGCCACGCCAGGGCGCCACCGGCCACGATGACCACCGCCAGCGCACCGCCGGCAAGGATGAGGTGGCGCCGCTGCACACCAGCCGGCCTGGCCGGCGCGGCTGCGGCGGCGTTCACGGCCTTGCCGCATTCATCGCAGAAGCGCGCGCCGGGGACATAGGCGGTGCCGCATTTGGTGCAGAAGTGAGCCATGGTATGCCTTACTTGAGTTTATGCGCGCATTCGCCGCAGAACACGTCATCGGACGCGACCGGTGCCTTGCAGCTTGGGCATTGCAGGCTGTCAACAGGTGCGGCAGCCGGCGTGGCAGGTGCGGCTGGGGCAGTCGCCTGCTCGGCCAGGGCGCGCGCGCGTTCACGCGCTTCCTCGGCTTTTTTCTTGACCGTGGCCAGGCCGTCGTTCAGGCTTGCTTCCGAGGCGCTGAAATCGACATTGCGCGTGGCGTTCAGGTAAATGATGCACACGCCCTTGGTAAAGATCAGGCCAGGCACTACGGCCGCGGCCGCCAGCAGCAAGCCGCCGCCCAGGCCGGCTGCGATGATGTAGCCGGAACCGCCGCTCAGACCCGAAGCCAGGGAATACATGTTCATCTGGCCGCCCAGGCCCAGGATGCCTGCGGACATGCCGCTGGTCAGCGACACGCCGGTACCGAGCACGCCAAAGATCAGCAGGGCCACAAACGAGGTGATCAGGAACAGCAGCACTTCCAGCAAGATCACGGACACCAGTTTGGTGCGCACGATCAGGTTCAGACGGGCAATGATCTGGAACACGCTGGCACCCGACCAGGCGGCAGGACCGGCCAGCGGCAGCATCACGTAGAACAGCGCAAACACCAGCACGCCCAGCACGATGGCCGACAGCGGGAAGACAACCGTGTACAGCACGGGGCCGAGCACGGGGATCTTGCAGACGAACAAGATAATGGCGATGGCGATCATGGCCGCCAGTACGATCAGGAATTCAAGGAAGACGACCGCGATCAGGCGATGGCTCGTGTACAGCGAAACGAGCACGGCATCCACCAGACTCATGCCCGGCTGGCCTTGCGCATCGCGCATCAGCAGGATGCCCACGGCGTTGGAACCGTAGAACATCACGAGGAAGGCCATCAAGCCGCCGAAAAAGGCCAGCAGCGGACTGCTCATGCCGCCGGCAAGCGTCGCCAGCACGCCACCGACAAGCACGGCGCCGATGAAGGTCAGGGCCAGCAGGGCAATCGCGCGGAAGTTCTTGATGGCATCGGTCGCTTCGATCAGCGAGCCCACGGCGGAGGAAAAGGGAAGAGGTTGATGTGCTTCGGTGGAAGTGGTCATGTAAAGCCTAGTGGAAATGAATCGGGAATGGAGCGGCCTGCCGGGCCGCCCCGTGGTACCAAGGTGTTAGTAGGCGAGCGCCAGTTGCAGCTCGCTTGCGGGCGCCTGGCGCTGGACGATCTGCAGCTTGACGTCCTGGCCGCCGACGCGCTTGCTATTCAGGTACAGGGCCGTGCGCACCGGGTAAATGCCCTGCGGCACGCCTTCCGGCATGGGAATCGAGAAGCCGCCCTTGTAGGCGCCGCTGCCGTTATTGCTGCTGACTACCTTGCGCACAGTCTTGATCAGCTCGCCATTTGGCTTGTACAGGCTCAATTCCTCTTCCACCAGCGGGTTCGGATCGCGCGTGCCGGCCGCCACTTCGATATACGAATTGGTCTGCGCCTTCTGGCCCGGACGCACGGAAGATGGCGTAAAGCCCGTCTCGTACTTCACCAGGGTCGACTGCTCGGGCAGCTTGCCCTTGTTGGCCACCTTGTAGTCGGTCTGCACCTGCTGCGCCGTCTTGACTTGCTGGCTTTGATAATTCAAGGCCACGCAGGCAAGCGCGCCCAGGCTGGCACCCAGCGCCGCGCCGCGCACGGTGTTGTTACCGCCGCCCAGCAAGCCGCCCACGACGGCGCCGATGCCGGCCAGCATGGCCGTATTGCATTCGCCGCTGGCCGCTTCCGTGCCTGCGGTGGTGGTATTGCCGGTGGCGCCAGGGCCGCCCGGCGCGGCGCAGCCGGCCAGCATCGAGGACACGACCAGCATCGCCACCATGGGCTTGGCAATTTGTTTCAAGTTTTTCACGTCATTCTCCAGGAGGATCAAAATAGTGGGGAGGCAAGCAGCGGCTTACTCGATCTGAATTTGCGACAGCGCCTTGTCCTGCGCTTCTTTCGCCTTGCGCTTGATATCGAGCGCGTAGCGGTTGCCCGTGTCCATGCGCAACACGGCATTCGCGTTGGCAATGGCACAGTCGTATTTGCGCTGGCTCATGCAATGGCTCGCTTCCGACAGGCTGTCCGTGATGACGCTTTCCAGGCCGGTCGTCTGTTTGACAGGCGCCGGTGGCGGGGTCACCTTGACGGGCTTGGCTGGTTTTTCCACGACGGGTGCCGGTGCCGGTGCCGGAGCAGGCACCGGTGCAGGTGCTGCCGCCGGTACTGACGCGGGTTCGTCCGCAGCCGCGGCAGGTGTCGCGGCAAAATCGGCCGTCGCGGGGCCATCGAGCGCAGGGTCGCTAATGGCCAGCGGCTGCTCGGTGGCAGGCGCAGGGTCCTCCAGCGCGGGCAAGGCTGGAGCGGGTTCGGATGCCGGTGCAGCCGGCTTGCCTGACAAGAAATAGTAAGCGCCCGCACCGCCCAGCAGCACCACCGCGGCGACGGCTGCGGCGACCAGTTTCTTGCGCTTGCCGCCCGGTTGGCTGTCAACCGGCGTGTCGGGAACGCTGTCTGCCACGGGTGCGGGCGTGGCTTCTGGTTCCGGTGCAGGCACGGGATCGGCACGGCGCTTTTCCAGCACGGGCGGTGGCGGCGGTGCGACTGGCGCCGGGATGGAAACGGGAATCGGTTCCGGGACAGCTTCCGCGACCACTTCTGCCACAGGCACGGGCTCAGGAACGAACGCACGCACCGGTTCAGGAATCGGCTCAGGAATAACCTCAGGAATGGGCTCAATAATCGGCTCAAGAACCGGTGCCGGCGACGCCACTGGCGCCACGGCAAAGCAGAATGCGCACTTGGGGCAGAACTTGGCATCGGGCTTGCAGTCATGGCCGCATTGGCCACAGGCTTTGCCCGGCAGCGGGGCGGCGGCAGGAGCGGCGGCAAACGTCGTGCCGCAGGAAGAACAGAATTTTGCGCCCGGCTTATTCTCGGCCTGGCAGGAAAGGCATTTCAATTGGCATCTCTTTTCATCTAAACACTGGGTGGCGCGTACGCTGGCGCTTGCCAGAATGGCAGCTTTGTTGCCGTACGGCTAAATATCCAACGAGTATATTTTCAAACACTGAGTTGCCACAAGGGAAAATTGCCTTTTGCTCTATTCATTTTTTAAATATTGGTAAAAATCCTGCTGCCAAGGCTTGCCGCCACGCCATCCCGGGGCGCAGATAGCAAAAAACCCGGCAACGCAGTACGCGTTGCCGGGTTTCGAGAGGATGCCCCAGGTGCCGGGAACAGTGACGCTGGCTTACTTGCGTCCGCCCCGTGCCGGCGCAGCATGGCCGCCCTTGGCTGGCGGCTTGCTGCCACGGCCCATCGGCACGGCGGCCGGCTTGGCCTTGGTCTTGATGGTCGACAAGATCGATGGACGCACTTTCGATTCGACGGCGCTCGCCTTCGGTGCGGCGGCCGTGCCGCCCAGGGCGATGCGGTTCTTGCCTGGCGTAACCTTGAACTTGTCCGGCGTGCCGGCGCCATGCGTCTGGCGGCTGCGTTCGCCTGCGGCCAGGCCGCCCGATTCCGATGACGTCCAGGCCGGGATCAAATGCTTGTCGCCATTGCCGATCAAGTCGCCACGGCCCATGTTGACCAGTGCTTCGCGCAGGATCGGCCAGTTGGCCGGGTCCTGATAGCGCAGGAACGCTTTATGCGTGCGGCGGATCTTGCCACTGCGGGCCGTTTCCACCACTTCCGAGTCTGCCGTCACCTTGCGCAAAGGATTCTTGCGCGTGTGATACATGGTCGTCGCCATGGCCATCGGCGTGGGCATGAAGGTTTGCACCTGGTCCAGCTTGAAATTGTTTTTCTTCAGCCACAGGGCCAGGTTCAGCATGTCCGTGTCCGTCGTGCCCGGATGGGCGGCGATAAAGTAGGGGATCAAATACTGCTTCTTACCCGCTTCCAGCGAGAAACGGTCGAACATTTCCTTGAACTCGTCGTAAGCACCGATGCCGGGCTTCATCATCTTCGACAAAGTCCCCTCTTCCGTGTGCTCGGGCGCAATCTTCAGCAAGCCGCCGACGTGGTGCGTCACCAGTTCCTTCACGTACTCGGGCGAACGCACGGCCAGGTCGTAGCGCAAGCCCGAGCTGATCAAGACTTTCTTGATGCCGGGAATGGCACGCGCCTTGCGGTACAGGGAAATGAGCTTGCTGTGGTCCGTGCCCAGGTTCACGCAGATGGACGGGTACACGCAGGACAGGCGGCGGCACGAGACTTCGATCTCTTTCTCTTTGCACGCCAGGCGGTACATATTCGCCGTCGGACCACCCATATCGGAAATGGTGCCCGTAAAGCCTTTGGTTTTATCGCGGATATGCTCGATTTCGCGCAGGATCGACGGTTCCGAACGGCTCTGGATGATGCGGCCTTCATGTTCCGTGATCGAGCAGAAAGTACAGCCGCCGAAGCAGCCGCGCATGATGTTGACGGAAAAGCGGATCATTTCCCAGGCGGGGATATGCGCCTTGCCATAGCTCGGGTGCGGCGCGCGCGCATAATTCATGTCGTACACGCCATCCATCTCGTCCATGGCCAGCGGCAGCGGCGGCGGGTTGAGCCACACGTCGCGTTCGCCGTGCGCCTGCACCATGGCGCGCGCATTGCCGGGATTCGATTCCAGGTGGAATACGCGCGACGCGTGCGCATACATGACGGGGTCATCCTTGACGACGTCGTAGGCGGGTAGGCGCACGACCGTCTTGTCGTGCTTTTCCTTGGCCATGGCCAGGCGCTCTTCGCGGCTCATGATGCGGATCGGCTTGATGACTTCGGCCGATTTCGACGCATTTTCCGTGGCGCAGGCGGTCTTGTCTTCCTGCACCATCTCGTACGGGCTGTAGTGCGGATCGATCTTGCCGGGCACGTCGACGCGGGTGGAATTGTGCACGCCCCAGTCGTCGCCGGGCAACCAGCCGGACGGCACCATGAAGGCCGTGCCGCGCAAGTCACGGATATCCTTGATCGATTCGCCGGCGGCCAGGCGATGGGTCAGGTCGACCAGCGCCCGCTCGGCATTACCGAAGATCAACAAATCAGCCTTGGAATCGGGCAAGACGGAACGGCGGACCTTGTCCGACCAGTAATCGTAATGGGCGATGCGGCGCAGGGATGCCTCGATGCTGCCGATGACCACGGGCACGTCGGGATACGCTTCGCGCGCGCGCTGGGCGTACACGGTGACGGCGCGGTCCGGGCGCTTGTTCGGTTCGGCATTCGCCGTGTAGGCGTCGTCGGAGCGGATCTTGCGGTCGGCCGTATACTGGTTGACCATGGAATCCATGTTGCCGGCGGTAATGCCGTAGTACAGGCGCGGCTTGCCGAGGATGCGGAACGCGTCGGCCGACAGCCAGTCCGGCTGGCTGATGATGCCGACTCGGTAACCCTGCGCTTCGAGCAGACGGCCGACCAGGGCCATGCCGAAACTCGGATGGTCGATGTAGGCGTCGCCCGTGACGAGGATGACGTCGCACTGGTCCCAGCCCAGCGCGTGCATCTCGGCACGCGACATCGGCAGGAAAGGCGCCACGGCAGCGCGGGCAGACCGCTTGGGAACGGTCGCAAATAAATTGGTAGGGGAGCTCATAGGGTACGGATTGTACCGGAATTGGCCATTTCCAACCTGACGGCCTGCTTTTTACTGTTGGATTTCAGTACAAAAAACGTTTATTTTTCAATCACTTGGGAAATTCCCATCGAGAAATTGTGACTGAGGAGCAGTTTTTTATCATTACATCAATACCGTCTCGGCGCCTCTCAAAACCGTAGCGAGCAAGCTCAATGCCGGGTTGAGTAGCGGAACCGTACGAAGGTACGGTGAGCAACGGATGCCCGGCAGTGGGCTGCGCAGTAGGTTTTCAGAGGTGCATCAGATACCCATATTGGCGAGAATCTCACCCAATTCGCGTAAGGCCGGCTCCAGTTTCGGATGCTTGACGGCAAACTTGGCCGACAATTCCTGGCTCCGCTCGGCCAGTCCGTAGGTGGTCGATTCTTCTTCCTGTTCCTGCGCGGCGCGCTTTTCCATCAGCAACTTGATGTCGACATCGAGTTTTTGCAGCAAACCATGCAGTTCTTCATCGACGGGGCCGCTGGTTTCCAGTGTCGAATGCAGTTGTTGCAGCGATTCCTTGAGTTTGCTATCCATGTTTTTTCCTGTCAGTCAGTAAATTGCGTGCCCAGGTACAGCTGTTCCACCTTGCTCCTGGCCCACGGGGTCTTGCGCAAAAACTTCAGGCTCGACTTGATGCTGGGATCGCTGATGAAGCAATTGATATCGATGTGCTTGGCCAAGCCGTCCCAACCGTAGTGGGCCTGCAGACGCGTCACGATACCTTCCAGGGTAATGCCATTCAAATCTTGCTGACTCATATACTCTTTCGACTGCCTTCTTATTTACATCTTACTCAATTCTACGCCGCCGGCACGGAAAGCTTGCGTGCGCCATGTCAACGCAACGCAAGCTTCTGATGGGGACGCCTTACTTCGCGTTCAAGCCGCGACGTTCCAGCAATGGTTCCACGGTGGCATCGCGGCCGCGGAAGTCGCGGAACAGTTGCAGCGCATCGACGCTGCCGCCGCGCGACAGCAATTTGCTGCGGAACCAGTCGCCATTCTTGCGCGTTAGGCCGCCGTTTTCCTTGAACCAGTTAACCGATTCCGCGTCCAGCTTTTCCGACCACAGGTAGGCGTAATACGCTGCCGAGTAGCCGCCCGAGAAGCTGTGCGAGAAGTAGCTGGTGCGGTAGCGCGGCGGCACGGGTGCGTAATCGACGCCTGCATCCTTCAGCGATGCCGCCTCAAAAGCCAGCACATCGGTCGGGATCTGGCTCGGCGCCAGCTGGTGCCAGCGCTGGTCCAGCAGGGCGGCCGACAGGTATTCCGTCGTCATGAAACCCTGGTTGAATTTCTTGGCGGCCGTGACCTTGTCGAGCAATTCCTGCGGCATCGCCGCGCCGCTCTGGTAGTGCTTGGCATAGTTTTGCAGCACTTCCGGCCAGACAGCCCACATTTCATTGACTTGCGATGGATACTCGACGAAGTCGCTCGGCACGCTGGTGCCGGCAAAGCGCGGGTATTTCACGTTCGAAAACATGCCGTGCAGCGCATGGCCGAATTCGTGGAACATGGTCGTCACTTCATCGAACGTCAGCAAGGTCGGCTGGCCGGCGGGCGGCTTCGGAATGTTCAATTGGTTGGCGACGACGGGATGCGTGCCCATCAACGACGATTGCGACACGTATTCATTCATCCACGCGCCGCCATGCTTGTTGCCGCGCGCATAGAAGTCGGCGATGAACAGGGCCAGCGGCTTGCCGTTGGCGTCGAGCACGTCGTAGACGCGCACGTCCGGGTTGTACACCGGTAGATCAGTGCGCTGCTTGAAGCTGATGCCGTAGAGTTTATTGGCGGCAAAGAAGACGCCATTGTTCAGCACGCTGTTCAATTCCAGGTACGGTTTCAGCTCGTTTTCATCGAAATTGAAACGTTGCTTGCGCAGCTTGTCCGTGTAGATGGCCCAGTCGGCGGCCGCCACCTGGAAGCCGCCCTTCTCGGCATCGACCACTTGCTGCAGGTCGGCCGCTTCGCGGCGCGCGTTGGCAACGGCCGGTTTCGCCAATTCCGACAGCAGGGTGTTGACGGCCGTGGTCGTCTTTGCCGTCTGGTCTTCCAGCGAGTAGGCGGCGTAATTGGCGTAACCGAGCAGGGTGGCCCGTTCGGCGCGCAATTTGGCCAGCTTCAGCACGATGGCGCGGTTGTCGAACTCGCCGCCCTGGCTGCCGCGGTTCAGCGACGCATCCATCAGGCGCTGGCGCGTCTTGCGATCCGTCAATACGGCCAGCGGCGGCTGGCCGCTGGTGTTGACGAGGGCGATGACGAACTTGCCCGTCAAGCCGCGCTCCTTGGCTGCCGAGGCGGCCGTATCGATATCGCTGTCCGTCATGCCGGCCAGTTCGGCGCGCGTGTCGACGACGATGCTCTTGGCATTCGTTTCCTTCAGCACGTTTTGCGCGAAGGCCGTTTCCAGGCCCGCCTGCTCGGCGTTGTAGGCTTTCAATTTTTCCTTGTCCGCATCGGACAGCTTGGCGCCGGCGCGCACGAAATCCGTGTGATAGCGTTCCAGCAAGCGCAGGGATTCGGCATCGAGGCCCAGCTTGTCGCGCTTGGCGTACAGGGTGTCGATGCGGGTAAACAGTTTCGGATTCAGGGTGATCGCATCGGCGTGCGCGGCCAGCTTCGGCGACACGTCCACTTCCACCGCTTCCAGCACGCTGTTCGTGTTGGTCGAGGTCATATTGCTGAAGATGCTTTGCACGCGGTGCAGCAACTGCCCCGTGCGCTCGAGCGCCACGATGGTGTTTTCAAACGTGGGCGCCTGGCGGTTGCTGGCAATCGCGTTGACTTCGGCCAGCTGGCGTTTCATGCCTTCGGCAAACGCCGGCGCATAGTGCGCGTCCTTGATCAGGCCGAACTGCGGCATCTGGAATGGCAGCGGGCTGGCTTTGAGCAGGGGGTTCTGCGCGCTGACGGCGGCGGCGGGCGCGGATTTTGCGGTGGCGGCAGCCATGGCGGACGGAGCGGCGTGGGCCAGCATGACGCTGGCGGCGATGACGAGCAGTTGTGGACGGATCATGACATCTTTCAGGAAGCGCGGGGAAGAACCGCGATCGCGTCGCGGGCCAGTGGTAGATCATAGCAGTCTGTCACACAGGCGTCATCCAACATGGGCGATCCTGTGGTGCATCACGCCAAATGCGCGGTTTACCACGGTTTATGAACAGAATCGCCAAATAAAAATGGCCGCCCGTTGCAGGGCGGCCATCGATGTTCAGTACCGGCCAGGCCGGTGAACGGGCATTACTTGGCGTTCAAGCCACGGCGTTCCAGCAGCGGCTCGATCTTCGCATCGCGGCCGCGGAAGTTGCGGTAGATGTCGAGCGCATCGGCGCTGCCGCCACGCGACAGCAGTTTATTGCGGAACCAGTCGCCGTTCTTGCGCGTCAGGCCGCCGTTTTCCTTGAACCACTCGACCGTGTCGGCATCGAGCTTTTCCGACCACAGATACGCGTAGTAGCCGGCCGAGTAGCCGCCCGCGAACGCGTGCGAGAAATACGTGGTGCGGTAGCGCGGCGGCGCCGGGGCGAAATCGACGCCGGCATCCGTCAAGGCGGCTTTTTCAAACGCCAGCACGTCGGTCGGGATCTGTGCCGGGGTCAGCTGGTGCCAGCGCTGGTCCAGCAGGGCCGATGCCAGGTATTCCGTGGTTTTATAGCCCTGGTTGAAATTGTCGGCCGCCGTCACTTTTGCCAGCAGCTCGGCCGGGATGGCCGCGCCCGTCTGATAGTGCTTGGCATAGTTTTGCAGCACTTCCGGCCACAGCGCCCACATTTCATTGACTTGCGACGGGTATTCGACGAAGTCGCGCGGCACGCTGGTGCCGGCAAAGCGCGGGTATTTCACGTTCGAAAACATGCCGTGCAGCGCATGGCCGAATTCGTGGAACATGGTGTTGACTTCGTCAAACGTCATCAGGGTCGGCTGGCCAGCTTCCGGCTTTGGAATGTTGAGGTTATTCGCGATGACCGGCTTGCGGTTCAACAAGCTCGACTGGCCCACGTAGGCATTCGCCCAGGCGCCGCCGCGCTTGTTGCTGCGCGCGTAAGGGTCGAGCGTAAAGATGGCCAGCTGCGTGCCGTCTTCATTGAAGACATCGTACACCAGCATGTCGGTGTTGTAGACGGGCAAGTCGGTGCGCTGCTTGAAGGTCAAGCCATACAATTTGCCAGCAGCAAAGAACACGCCCTTGGTCAGCACACTGTGCATTTCAAAGTACGGTTTCAACTGAGTCTCGTCGAAGTTGTAGCGTTCGGCGCGCACCTTGTCGCTATAGAAGGCCCAGTCGGCAGCGCCCACCTTGAAGCCGCCTTTGCCTGCATCGATGACCTTCTGGATATCGTCCGCTTCCCGGCGCGCGTTGACGACGGCCGGCTTCGCCAATTCGCCCAGCAAAGCGTTCACGGCGGTCGTGTCGTGCGCCGTCTGGTCTTCCAGCGAATACGCCGCGTAGTTCGGGTAGCCCATCAGCGCGGCACGTTCGGCGCGCAGTTTTGCCAGTTCCAGCACTTCCTGGGTATTGTCGAATTCACCGCCACGGCTGCCGCGCGCTTGCGAAGCGGCCATGATGCGTTCGCGCAGGGCGCGGTTGGTCAGCAGCGACAGCGGCGCCTGGCCCGTCGTGTTGACGAGGGCGATCACATACTTGCCATCCAGGCCACGCTTCTTGGCCAGGCCGGCAGCCACCTCGATGGCGGCCGGCGACAGGCCGTCGAGTTCTTCGCGCGTATCGACGACGACGGCCGAGGCGTTCAATTCCTTCAGCACGTTCTGCGCGAACTTGGTCGACAGGGCAGCCAGCTGGCCGTTATAGGCACGCAGCTTTTCCTTGTCCGCCGCCGACAGCTTGGCGCCGGCGCGTACAAAATCGGTGTGGTAGCGTTCCAGCAGGCGTTTCGATTCCGCATCCAGGCCCAGCTTGTCGCGCTTGGCGTACAGGGTGTCGATGCGCTTGAACAATTTGTCGTTGAGCATGATCGCGTCGCTATGGGCCGCCATTTTCGGCGCCAGTTCGCGTTCCAGGCCCTGGATCGTCTCATTCGTATTCGAACCGGACATCACGGAAAACACGGTGCGCACGCGGCTCAGCAACTGGCCCGAGCGTTCCATGGCCACGATGGTGTTGTCGAAGGTAGCTGGCTTCTTGTTATTCGCAATCGCGTTGATTTCCGCCAGGTTGGCGGCCATGCCTGCCGTAAAGGCGGGCGCGTAGTCGGCGTCCTGTACCTTGTCGAACGGCGGATAGTTGAATGGCAGGCTGCTGGCCTGCGCAAACGGGTTCGAAGCGGGCAGCGTTGCCGCCGCGGTAGCGGCAGTGGCAGGTGCTGTAGTGGCGGTGGCAGCAAAAGCGGCAGCGGCTGGCGCCAGCATCAGGCTGGCGGCGATGACGAGCATTGTTGGACGGGTCATGTCTACTTTCTAGGAGCGCAAGAGAGCCGCGATTGTGTCGCGGGCCAGCTTGAAATAATAACAGCCTGACACACTTGCGTCACCCGCAACGACTGACCTTAACGGGTGGGCGGGTAATGAATGGTTTTCATGCGTCCCGCTCCACGATGCCGATTTAGTAATGCGGCGGACGTTCGTTGACCAGCCCGCCATTTGCCTGCTGCGCCCCATCGCCCACATGTTCACCCAGCTTGTGCAGCATCGCCTCGAGCTGGTCGATGCGCTTGCCCTGCTGGTACACCATCTGGTTCAGCGACTCGACCAGGTCTTCCTGCTGCGCCAGCTTGATTTCAATATCGACGAAACGTACTTCCATCTGTTCTGCATTGTCCATGGTGCTTCTGCTCATTTCTGACTGAAAGCGGCATTCTACCGCCGCAGTAGCGTGAGCCAGGACAAACCTCGTCCATTCGCCATCGGTCAGACGGCCATTGCTGCCTATTCTTTCGTTTGGCCCTCTCAAATCGCTTGACGAATGAGAACAAACGATTACAATAACTGCATCCACGCCACCCGAACCACCGCTGATCGACACGCGCAAGACGGCCAAATACCGGCGCTGGGAAGACTCGCTGCACGATGTTGCGGCCGCCGCCATCGACGCGCGCATCAAGCACTTGCAGCACGGCAAAAAGGGCGACTGGCGGCCAGTGGGTGAAGGCGTGTGCGAGCTGCGCTTTTTACAGACGGGGCCAGGCTGGCGCGTGTATTTTCATGAAACGAACCGGGGCACCCTGATCTTGCTGCTGTTGGGCGGCAACAAATCCAGCCAGCAGCGTGACATAAAGCAGGCGCAAGCGATCCTCCGGGAGCTGAAAGCCCGGCAGGCGGCCCTCAAAAAAGCGGCGGCAAGCCCCTCCACAGGAGCACGAAAGAAATGAACCACGACATCGACCACGACACCTTCGACCTCGACGACCTGGAAGCATTGGGACTGAGCAAATTTGACCCGACACAACACCTGACCAGCAAGGCCGCCGTGGCCGCCTACATGAGCGAAATCGTCGCCACTGGCAATGCCGAACTGTTCCAGTCCGCCATGAACGACGTGGTGCGCGCCTACGGCATGGGCAAGGTGGCGGCCAGGGCCGACATCACGCGCGAAGGCGCGTATAAAGCCTTGCGCGAAGGCAGCAAGCCGCGCTTCGAAACCATTTTAAAGATGCTCGATGCGCTGGGCATGCAGCTGGCCATCGTGCCAAAAAACACGCCAGACGGCGCAGTGGAAGCCTGAGCGCCGCTTACCCTTTCGGCGCGGCCAACAGCGCCTTCATGCGCGCCAAACGCTCCTTGGGCGAAATCACTTCCGCTTCCGTCGGCACGGCGTCGCCCACGTCGAGTTCCATTTCCTTGATGAAACGCGACGGGTCGCAATGGACTTGCTCGCCAGCCCGCTTGCGCTTCTTGCACCACGTAATGTGCAAGGTGCGCTGGGCCCGCGTGATGCCCACATACATCAAACGCCGCTCTTCCTGGATGCGCGCGGCGATGGTTTCGGCCGGCGCGTCAGGGTCGCCCTTGTGCGGCAAGATGCCCTCTTCCACGCCGACCAGAAACACGTGCGGAAACTCGAGACCTTTCGACGCGTGCAGGGTCGACATGCGCACGGCGTCCTGCTCCTCGTCCTTGCCCTCGAGCATGGTCATCAAGGCCACCATCTGCGTCAATTCCAGCACGTTCTTTTCTTCGCCATCGCGGTCCTTGCCGCCCCGGCCCCGTTCCTTGAGCCAGTTGACGAATTCCAGCACGTTCTGCCACTTGCTTTGCGCCTGGCGTTCCTCGAAGGCATCGTACAGATACGATTCGTAGTGGATTTCCTTCATCATGTCATCCAGCACTTCGGCCGCGTTGTCGCCGCTGCCGGCCGCGCCAGGACGGCTGGCGCGCGATTCGAGGTCGTTGATGAAGTTGCAGAAGTCGCGCAGCGGCCCCAGCTGGCGGTCCGTCAGCTTGGCCTCGATGCCGCCCTTGAAGACGGCCTGGAACAGCGAGCACTGCCACTGCCCCGAGAACGCGCCCAGCACCTCCAGGGTCGATTGCCCCACGCCACGGCGCGGCGTCGTCACGGCGCGGATGAAAGCCGGGTCGTCATCCTCGTTGGCCAGCAGGCGCAGATAGCTGATGATGTCCTTGATCTCGGCCTTGTCAAAGAAGCTCTGGCCGCCCGAAATCGTGTACGGAATGCGTTCCTTGCGCAAGCACTGCTCGATAATGCGCGCCTGGTGGTTGCCCCGGTACAAAATGGCGTAATCGGAAAATTTATTCTTGCGTTCAAAATGGTCGGCCGAGATCATGATGGCCACCTGTTCCGCCTCCTGCTCGTCCGTCTGCATGCCCAGCACCTTGATCGGCTCGCCCAGGCCATGTTCGGACCACAGCGACTTTTCAAACAGTTTAGGATTGTTGCCGATGACGGCATTGGCTGCATTGAGCACGCGCATGGTGGAGCGGTAATTCTGCTCCAGCTTGATCACGCGCAAATCGGGGAAATCCGTCTCCAGGGTCTTCAGGTTTTCCACGGTGGCGCCGCGCCACGCATAGATCGCCTGGTCGTCGTCGCCCACGGCCGTAAACATCGGTTTCTTGCCGATGCCCGTCACCATCAGTTTCACCAGTTCGTACTGGCAGGTGTTCGTATCCTGGTATTCATCGACGAGCAGATAGCGCAGGCGGCGCTGCCACTTGTCGCGCACGGGACCGTTGTTGCGGAACAGTTCCACCGGCAAGCGGATCAGATCGTCGAAATCGACGGCCTGGTAGGCGGAGAGCGTTGCCACATAGCTGCGGTAGATGCGTGCCGCGTTCGCCTCGTCCTCATCCTTGGCTTGTGCCAGCGCCATGTCCGGGTCGATCAGGCCATTTTTCCACAAGGACATGGCGTTCTGGATGCCGCGAATGACCTGTTTATCGGTGGTAATGGCGAGGTCTTGCACGAGGGAAAAACAGTCGTCGCTATCCATGATGGAAAAGCGGTCCTTCAGCCCCACGCCATTGGCTTCCTGGCGCAGGATTTTCACGCCCAGCGAGTGGAAGGTCGACACCGTCAACTGCTTGGCCTGGCGCGGCTGTTTCAACAGCTTGGCGATGCGCTCCTGCATTTCCAGCGCCGCCTTGTTGGTGAAGGTCAAGGCGGCGATGGTGCGCGGGTCATAGCCCCGGTCTTCGATCAGATGGGCGATCTTTTGCGTAATCACGCGCGTCTTGCCCGAGCCGGCGCCCGCCAGCACCAGGCAAGGGCCGTCGAGGTAGGTAACCGCTTCGCTTTGGGGCGCATTCAGACCGAACTGTGGTGCTTTGGACATCAGGGTATTTCCGCAGGGAACAGCAGCCCATTGTAACAGCGTCGCGCAGGCTATTTGCATGGCGGGCCATGCCTGAAAAACAGGCAATGGCATTGATATATCGCCATCTGACGCCATCTTGACCCATGCAATGCGTGCGGCACGGCCACGCCTGGAGTACCATTCCGCCTATATCGCCCGTGTGCGCCCACTTACCGAATGGCAGTCCCATGAAATTTGAACACCTGATTGAAATCAACGATCCTTTGAACCCGCTGATCGACACCTTGACCCTGGAGCAAGTCTGGCGCGGCCTGGTCTTGCGCGCCGAGTCGCCGAAACTGTTCGTGCCGCACCTCGATGAATGCCAGATCAGCGAGCGCAGCGATACCGGCTTCGCGCGCAGCCTGCGCTATGGCGAGCTGGTCATCAACGACAGGGTGGTGCTGGTGCCGCAATTGCAGGTGCGCTACGAAGTGCCGGCGCAAAAGGATATCAGCGCGTCCTCGCTGGTGATGACCATCGAAATGCCCGACGAAGCGAGCATGTGGGTACGCTTCCAGTACGACGACGGCCACGACGCGGCCACCGATGCGGCCAACGCCCTGTACGACGACTTCCGCCGTTCCGCCTACAAGGAGTCCGACATCGACACCGTGCGCATCATGCGCGAACTGGCAGTCGAAGGACGGCTGGATGCGGGCTTGCTGAATTAAACGCCTGGGCTACATTCGCGCGCTGCGGCCCCACAGCTGATCAGGGCGAAACTGCAAACCCGCCTGCTCCGCACTGAGCACTTCGCGGATGGCGTGCAAGTCCACGCGCGTATCGCGCCGCAGCGGCACGTCCAGGCGCGCGCCGCGGGGGCCGATCAGCGACTGCACGTGCGGCGTGGCGGCATTCAAGCCCTTGCGCGTGACGACGCCGATTTCCCCATTGAGCAGTTTGACGAAGGTGCCGACCGGGTAGATGCCCAGCTCGCGCACCAGCAGGGACGCCAGCGGCGCATCCAGCGTGGCCTTGTCGGCCATCAGCATTTCGCGCAGGGCCACGTTCGGCAGCAAGGGCTGGCGGTAGCTGCGCTTCGAAACGCGCGCGCAATAGCGGTCGGCCAGCATGATCAGGCGCGCGCCGATGCCGATCGCCTCGCCTTGCGTGCCCAGCGGATAGCCGCTGCCATCGATATTTTCATGGTGCTGCAGTACGGCCTGCAGCCAGACGGCGTCCGTGACGCCCGCCGCGCGCAGCAGGTCGACACCGGCTTGCGGATGAGCGCGCAAATAGGCCCGCTCCTGCGCGTCCAGCGGTCCCGCCTTGTGCTGGAAATCCGCATGGCGTTCCAGCATGCCCACATTCATGCTCAGCGCGGCCAGCACCACGCTGCGGATCACGCCATCATCGAGTTTCAGGGCGCGCGCCAGCAGGGCCGTGATAACGGCCGTGTCGACGCTGTGGCGCACGGCAAAGTCGCCCGCGCCTTGGTTGTGCAGGATGCAAGCCAGCGCCACGTCCGCATCCAGCGCAACAGCCTCTTCCACCAGCTGCGCCAGCGGCGCGAGGGATAGGTGGCTGCCCGCCTGCCCGGCGGCAATGGCCGGCAGGACGAGGGCCAGGCCTGCCGTGACAAGGTTCAGCATGCGCAGGGCCGACGGCGCTTCCGTGGCCGTGCGCGGCACGTCCGCACTGGTATCGGCGATGACGCCATGCGCCAGCAGCAATGCGATCTGGTTCTCGCTGCTGATGACATGGCCCAGCCTGGCCAGCAGGCTGCCCGTCTCGCCGTGCACGTCCCAGGGCAGGGCCACGCCCAGGGCGAGTTCTCCCGCGTAAATGCGCCGAATTTTCACATCGTCTCCGTGCCATCGCCAGCCGCTACCCTTTTTACCATTGCGGCATGGGCGGCATGTGCCAATTGAAATGTTTTTTGCTTTTAATCAATATTTCAATGTGGCAGCGATGATCGCGCAATCATGTGAGCTTGTCTACAAAATTATATAAATCATAAAGTTGCATTCAGGGCCCAGGTGTGCAATCGGCGCAGCCGGGCGCGTGTTCCGGGTCTTTTTCCAGGTGCAGCGCCAGCTCGCGCAAGGCCGTGCGCACACCTTCCTCGATGACGGGGTGGTAAAACGGCATGTCGAGCATGGCTGGCACCGTCAGCTGCGCCTGGCATGCCCAGGCCAGCAGATGGCCCAGGTGTTCCGCCCTTGGGCCGATCAGCTCGGCGCCGAGAAAGCGCTTGCTGCCAAATTCCGCATACACGCGCAGCAAGCCCTGGTTTTGCAGCATCACGCGGCTGCGGCCCTGGTTGCCGAATGACACGGCACCGACGGCGAAGCGGCCTGCATGGCTCACGCACAATTGCTGGTACGTCGCGCCCAGGGTGGCGATCTGCGGCTCCGTGAAGGCAATCGTCAACGGCGTGCGGCGCAAGCCTGGTTTGACGTCAGGAAAGCGCGCCGCGTTGTCGCCCGCGATGCGGCCCTCGTCGGCCGCCTCGGGCAGCAGCGGCAGTGCGTTGTCGGCATCCCCGGCAATGAAGATGGCGCTCTTGCCACACTGCATGGTATGCGGGTCATGCAGGGGAATGCCGTGGCGGTCGAGTTCGATTTGCGCCGTTTCCAGGCCGATCTTGTCCACGTTCGGCGCCCGGCCGATGGCGGCCAGCACATACTCGAACTGCTCGGTTTTTTCCACGCCGGCGGCATCGCTGCTGGTGAGCAGGATGCCGCTGCCGTCCGGCGCTTTTGCCATGTGCGCAACCTTGGTCATGAATCGGATATCGAGTTCGCGCGCCAGCACGGCATCCGCCTCCCGCAGCACCAGCGGGTCCGTCAGCTGCGCGACTTTATTGCCACGCGCAAACAAGGTCACGCGCACGCCCAGCCGCGCCAGCGCCTGGCCCAGTTCCAGGCCGATGACGCCGCTGCCGACCACGGCCACGGAGCCTGGCAAATCCGTCCACTCGAACACGGCGTCGCTGGTGATGACCCTGTCTCCCGCCGCCTGCCACTCGGGCGGCACGATGGGCGTGGAACCGGTGGCGATCACCACGCTGGTGGCCTCGACAAGCGTATGCTCATCCACCTGCAATGTGCCGGGGGAAATAAAACGCGCATGGCCGCGCAGTTTTTCTTCGTCAGGGATGGCGTTGACGCCGTCGAGCACGAAGCCGACAAAACGGTCGCGCTCGCTGCGCACCCTGGCCATCACTTGCCGGCCATCGATGCGCACGGGGCCCGGGTGCACGCCAAAAGCCGGCGCGGCAGCCACGGCATGGGCCGCCTCGGCCGCCGCGATCAGGAGTTTGCTGGGCATGCAGCCCACCCTCGCGCAAGTCGTGCCGTACGGTCCGCTTTCGATCATCAGTACGCGCTTGCCCTGCATGCGCGCCGCCTTGTGCGCCGTCATGCCGGCCGTGCCGCTGCCGATCACGGCCACATCCACTCGTATCGTCTTCATGGTGCTATCCATCCACTGAGGTTGCTCACAGCGTTCGATACTACCCGTTTGCCAAAAATAAGGTTTTACTTTGCAGCAATATATGCATTAGTATAACTAATCATTTTCAAAATTTATAAGCTGAGCTAATGGGATCACTCGATTATCGCGCGCTGGCCGTGCTGGACGCCGTTGCCAGCCATGGCAGTTTCGACAAGGCCGCCCTGGCGCTGGGCATCACCCAGTCGGCCGTCTCGCAGCGCATCAAGGCGCTGGAAGACGCCAGCGGGCGCCTGCTGATCATCCGTGGCCAGCCTGCCGTGCCGACGGGACTGGGCCAGCGCCTGATCGTGCATCACCGCAACGTCAAGCTGATGGAAGCGTCGCTCGACATCGACCTGGGCAACAGCGTCAGCATGCCGGAAATCGCCATCGCCATCGATGCCGACAGCCTGGCCACGTGGTTTCCCGACACCTTGTCCGCCCTGCTGGCGCCACCGCGCTGCCAGCTCGACGTGCGCCTGGCCGACAGCGACAGCGCCCTGCAGATGGTGCGCGACGGCTCCGTGTTCGGCTGCGTAGCAGCCGAGTCCGGCACAGCGATCGATGCGGCCGCGGCCACCAGCGTCACGCCGCTGGGCACCTTGCGCTATGTCTGCGTGGCAACACCCGTATTTGCCGGCCACTGGTTCGGCGGTGGTTTTATTGCCGAGGCGGTGCAACTGGCGCCCGCCGTGGTGGGCCAGCACGGCTTGCTGGCGCGTTTCCTTGCTGAACAATTGAGCATGCGTGAACCGTTTCCGCACCACACCTTACCCGTGGAAGCGACGCGCCGCGGCTGTGTCCAGGATGGCCTCGCCTACGGCTTGATGCCGCAGCGCCTGGCCGCGCAGGCGCTGGCAACAGACCGTCTCGTGGATCTGATGCCGGGCAGCACCCTGGACGTGCCGCTGAGCTGGCATGCGTGGACCCTGGACACGCCGTTTACCAAGCTGCTGTCCGAGCAGATCGTCAAGTCGGCGCGCGACTATCTGAACTAATTCAGTGAATTCATTAAATATCCAGCGGGTCCACTTCCAGCGACCATTTCACGCGCGTCTTCATGGCGCGCAATTCCGCCAGCCATTCTTTTAAAAACGCCTGCAGCGCGGGCCGCGAGGGGGATTCCAGCAGCAGCTGGGCACGGTCCACGTTGTAGACGCGCGTCATGCTCATGGGAATCGGGTCATTGATGGTCACCTGCGGGTGTTCCATGCACTCTTTCGCCGCCTGCAGGAACTCGATGGCCGTAGCCAGTTCGGGCGCCTCGGCGCGCAGCAGGGCCTGGAACAGATACGGCGGCAGCGCCGCCTGGGCCCGCTCTTCCAGCAAGGTCGTGGCGAAGTGGTCGTAATCGTGGTTGACGACGGCGTCGTACAGGGGATGGCGCGCATAGCGCGTCTGGATCAGCACCTCGGACACGCTGCCCCCTTCCGTCTGCGCGGCGCGCCCGGCCCGGCCCGCCACCTGCATCAGCTGGGCGAACAGCCGTTCGCTGGCCCGGTAATCCTGGGAAAACAGGGCCGTGTCCGGATTCAAGATACCGACCAGGGTCAGTTTTTTGAAATCGTGGCCCTTGGCCACCATCTGCGTGCCGATCAGGATATCCACTTCGCCCCGGTGCACGGTGTCGAACGCTTCCTGCGCGCTGCCCTTCTTGCGCGTGGAATCGGCGTCGATGCGCAAGATCCGTGCCTCGGGAAACAATTGCTGCAAGCCTTCTTCCACCCGTTGCGTGCCGCGTCCCAGCGGCTGCAGGTCGACGTTGCCGCAGGTGGGGCAATGGCGGGGAATACGCAGTTCCAGGCTGCAATGGTGGCAGCGCAAGCGGTGCTCGGGCTTGTGCAGCACCATGAACGAAGTGCAGCGCGTGCAATTGCTGATCCAGCCGCACGATTCGCAGCAGATCACGGGCGAATAGCCGCGCCGGTTCAAGAACAGCAGCGACTGTTCCCCGCGCTCCATGCGCAGTTTCAAGGCGGCTACCAGATGCGAAGTCAGGCCGTCTTTCGGCTTGTCGCGCTCCATGTCCAAAATCTTGACGCGCGGCAACACCGCATTCTTGACGGCCCGTTCGCGCAATTCCAGCTTGCGGTAGCGCCCCGTCTGTGCATGGTGCCAGCTTTCCAGCGACGGCGTGGCCGAACCGAGCACGATGGGGATCTGCAATTGCCAGGCGCGCCACACAGCCAGGTCGCGCGCCGAATAGCGCAAGCCTTCCTGTTGCTTGTAGGACGGGTCGT
This sequence comes from Janthinobacterium sp. SUN128, assembly GCF_030587275.1. Lineage (NCBI taxonomy): Bacteria > Pseudomonadati > Pseudomonadota > Betaproteobacteria > Burkholderiales > Oxalobacteraceae > Janthinobacterium > Janthinobacterium sp. SUN128. The sequence goes on from NZ_JAPWHY010000004.1 coordinate 140,784, forward strand.
GTTCCTCGTCGATGACGATCAGTTTAAGTTTCGGCAAGGACGCCAGGATGGCCAATCGCGTGCCGAGCACGATGCGCGCCTGGCCCTGGTGGGCGGCCAGCCAGTGCAGCATGCGCTCGCCTTCGGACAGGCTGCTGTGCAGGGTGGCCAGCATGACGCCGGGAAAGCGCGCGCGGATATTGCCTTCCAGCTGGGGCGTAAGGTTAATTTCCGGCACCAAAATCAGGATTTGCGCATCGTCCTCGCGCGCCAGCACCTGGGCGCAGGCTTGCAGATACACTTCCGTCTTGCCGCTGCCCGTCACGCCATACAGCAGGGTTGGCTTGAAACCCTGGGCGCCGCCGATGGCGTCCGCCGCTTCCTGCTGCGCCGGGTTGAGCGCCGGCATGTTCAACGGCGTGCCGTCATGCGCGTCGGCCAGCTTGCCCAGCTTCTTGATGGCGCGGTCGAGCGCCACGGTGGTGAGCACGCGCAGATTCTTCGGTAAACCCGGCAGCGCCACTTCACCGAGCGGACGCTGGTAGTAATCGGCGGCAAAGGCGGCCAGCGCCAGCCACTGTTCCGACAGGGGCGCCAGCTGGCTGCGCACGGCCAGCACATCCTTCAATTTCGCGGCGGGCACGTCGGTGCTGTCGGACACGCCGACGATCAGCCCCATCACTTCGCGCCGGCCGAACGGTACCAGCGCCAGCTGCCCCACTTGCGGCAGTACAACGACAGCGTCCGCACCGGCATCCACCGCCGCGTTCCAGCGGTAGTCGAACAGGGCGTTCAAGGGCGTGTCGAGCGCGATTTTCAGGATGCACGACGTCAAAATGCACTGCGACATGGAAGTAGGGCCTATCTCAATAAAAAAGCGCGCCGCAGGGGAAATGGCGCGCGGGATGTCCGGCATCAAGCCAGCGGGCCATGATACTGGTTTCACCTATCAAACGCCTAACGGCGGACAGGACAGCATGTCATCATGCCTGAAGAAAATTCTGTGGATAACTTTGTGGACAAAGCAAAATTAACTTTCAGAAAAATGTGGACAGAAAATTTCGATCGCCGTCAAGAGCGGCACGCAAGAAAAATTAACCATTTAAAATCAATGGCTTAAAAATTGATGCCCGGGAGGCTACAAATCCACAGGACATTTCCGCCGCTGTGCATAACTGAACCATTTGTAATTTATTTATACAGAAATCAGCACCACTTTGAGGCACCCGATCGGGAAAACCGGGGGCGGCCTGCGGCAAAGTTGACAATTGCCGGGCAAGCGTTCGTTTTTACCTGCCGGGCGGCGAAACATTGTTCAATTATCATGCACTGCAACATACACTTCACGTGAAACCTGAACATCGACGCTAAGTATCGGTTAACAAATTACTTTTCAATTTTATCCACAGAATCTGTTGATAACTTTGTGGACAATGAAGGAATAAGGCCTGCGAACGAAAGAATAACCTTATCAATAGCAACAAAGTCCGCCGAACAAGGCATTTTTTATTTCTTAATAATCAAGCACTTGCAAAGCATCCCCGGGCATGGCTTTTCGACTGCCTCTTATTTCCGCAGCAAAAAAAATTGTGCATAAGTCGGTATTTCTTGCTAGGGCGCAGCAAAGAAAAAGGCAGGCTTCCGCTGGAAAGCCTGCCTTTTCTGTCCCTGCGCGAGGGGAGGCGCTGAAATTACTGCCCGCTGCGCATGGCGCGGCTCATGCTGTGCACGGCTTCCACCATCGCTTCCACGGATTCCGGTGGCGTGAACTGGGAAATACCGTGGCCCAGGTTGAATACATGGCCCGTGCCGGCCGATGGCGCGCCAAAGGCGTTGAGCACTTTCGCCACTTCCGCGCGGATCTGCTCGGGGCTGGCGAACAGGATGGCCGGGTCGAGATTGCCCTGCAAGCCCACTTTATGGCCGACCAGCTGGCGCGCGCGCGTCAGGTTGACGGTCCAGTCCAGGCCCACGGCATCGGCGCCGATGTCGGCGATCTGCTCGATCCATTGGCCACCGCCCTTGGTAAACACGATGGCGGGAATCTTGACGCCATCCTTGTCGCGTTTCAGCTGCGCCACCACTTGCTGCATGTAGGCCAGCGAGAATTCCTGGTAGGCGCCGTCCGCCAGCGCACCGCCCCAGGAGTCGAAAATCATCACAGCTTGCGCGCCGGCATCAATTTGCGCGTTCAGGTACTGCGCCACGGAGGTGGCGTTAATCGCCAGGATGTGGTGCATCAGGTCCGGGCGGTTGTACAGCATCTTCTTGATGGTATGGAACTCTTTCGAGCCGCCGCCTTCCACCATGTAGCAGGCCAGGGTCCAAGGGCTGCCGGAAAAACCGATCAGCGGCACGCGGCCGTTGAGTTCCGTGCGGATCTGCGTGACGGCCTTGAAGACGTAGTCGAGCGATGCCAGGTCCGGCACTTGCAAGGCCTTCACATCCTGTTCCGTGCGCAGCGGGCGCTCGAACTTCGGGCCTTCGCCGTCGGCGAAATACAGACCCAGGCCCATGGCGTCGGGCACCGTCAGGATGTCGGAAAACAAAATCGCCGCGTCGAGCGGGAAACGCTCCAGGGGCTGCAAGGTGACTTCCGTCGCGTAATCGGGATTCTTTGCCAGGCCCAGGAAGGAGCCAGCCCGCTCGCGCGTGGCGCGGTATTCGGGCAAGTAGCGGCCCGCCTGGCGCATCAGCCAGACAGGGGTATGCTCGGTCGGCTGGCGCAGCAAGGCGCGCAGGAAAGTATCATTCTGGAGCGGAGCAAATTGTGGCATGGAAGGCAATCAATAGCTTGGAGAAGCGGTATTATCGCATCCAATCGCCGCCATTTCATTGATTCCGGTGCCGCTTTGCAGCATTTGCCACGCACAGCGATGACTTTCGTTGTGCCTGCCCTTCCATTATGATGATGCACGCCGCCGCGCGCCCTGACCCTGCCTGGCGGCCCTTGATCCCCTCACTACACGGAGCCCGCATGACCTCGACCGCATCCAGCACCCCTTATGGCATCTGGCCATCGCCGATCAGCGCGGCCATCGTCGCCGCCGGCGCCTCGCCGCTGACGCAGCTGGCCTTGGGCGGTGCGGATGGCAGCGACGTGTTCTGGCTGGCCGGACGCGCCAGCGAGGCGGGCCGCAACACCCTGCTGCGCCAGCGCGGCGCGCGTGTCGATGAACTGACGCCGGCGCCCTTCAATGTGCGCACCCGCGTGCATGAATACGGCGGCGGCGCGTATGCCGTTGCGGGCGATAGCGTGTATTTCTCGCATTTCGCCGATAATTGCCTGTACCGCGTGGACGGCGACGGCACCCCGGAAGCATTCACCACGGGCGGCAGCACGCGCCATGCGGATTTTGTGGTCGATGCGGACCGTTCCCGCCTGATCGCCGTGCGCGAGCAGCATCCGGCGGAAGGCCACGCGCATCCGGAAAACTGCCTGGTGGCCGTCGGCTTCGACGGGCGCGAAACGGTGCTGGCGCGCGGCCACGACTTTTATGCGGCGCCGCGTTTGTCGCCGGACGGCAGCCAGCTGGCCTGGATCAGCTGGGATCACCCGCGCCTGCCATGGCAAGGCACGGAACTGTGGCTGGCCGACGTGCATGCGGACGGCAGCCTCGGTTCGCCGCGCCTGATCGCCGGCGGCGCGCGCGAATCGATCTGCCAGCCGGAATGGTCGCCCAGCGGCTTGCTGCACTTCGTCTCCGACAGCAGCGGCTGGTGGAATCTGTACCGCCTGCACGGCGCCGACATCGAGGCACTGTGCCCGATGGAAGCGGAATTTGCCACGCCGCACTGGACCTTCGGCGGCAGCATGTACGGCTTTCTTTCCGACGACGAGATCGTCTGCACGTATATCCAGGCCGGCATCAGCTACCTGGCGCAATTGAATGTGGCGGCGGCCAAGCTGGAGCCGATTTCCCACCCATACCAGGAAATCCGCGAACTGCGCGTGGGGCCCGGCTTCGTCGCACTGCTGGGCGGCAGCCCCACCATTGCGCTGGAACTGGCGCGCATCGATTTGGCTAACCATGAGCTGGAAGTGCTGGCGCAGTCGATCACGGCCCTGCCCGCGCTCGACTATCTCTCCGTGCCGCGCAGCTTGAGTTTTCCTAGCAGCAATGGCCGCACGGCCTACGCCTTCTTTTATGCGCCTACGAATGGCGATGTTCAGGCGCCGGCAGGAACATTGCCGCCCGTCATCGTCATCAGTCACGGCGGTCCCACCAGCATGGCCAGCAATACCTTGAAACTGGCAACGCAGTACTGGACCAGCCGCGGTATCGGCGTGCTCGACGTCAACTATGGCGGCAGCAGCGGCTTTGGCCGCGAATACCGCGACGCGCTGCGCGGGCAATGGGGCATCGTCGACGTGGAAGACTGCATCGCCGGCGCGCGCTACCTGGCGGCCAACGGCCTGGCCGACCCGGAACGCCTGATCATCCGCGGCGGCAGCGCGGGCGGCCTGACCACCCTGTGCGCATTGACGTTCCACGACGTCTTCAAGGCGGGCGCCAGCTACTATGGCGTGTCCGACCTGAAGGGCCTGGACGACGATTCGCACAAATTCGAATCGCGCTACACCGACTACCTGATCGCCTCGCAACCGCAGGCCGAGGCGCTGTACCGCGAGCGCTCGCCCATCCACCACACGGATAAATTGTCGCGCCCGATGATCTTCTTCCAGGGCCTCGATGACAAGGTCGTGCCGCCGCAGCAGTCGCAGCTGATGGTCGACGCCTTGCAGGCGCGCGGCGTGCCCGTCGCGTATGTACCGCTGGAAGGCGAGGGGCACGGCTTCCGCAAGGCGGAAAACATTGTGCGCACCCTGGAGGCGGAACTGTATTTCTACCAGCGCGTGTTCGGCCTGCCCGTGGCGGCCGGCGAGCCTCCCGTGCAGATCGCCAACTTGTCCGCATGAGCGAGCAGAATGGTGACCAACACCTGCTGGACGAGTTCGCCGCACTGGAGCAGCATGAACAGATGATCCTGGCCTTGCTGGCGATCACGGGCGAACCGGTGGGCAAGCATGCCGTGTATGAACACTTGCAGCGCGCCAATGTCGTCGAGCCGGACGGCACGCCGTTTTCCCTGCTGGTGGTGACCAACATGCTGCAGCGGCTGACGCGCCTGGCGCTGGCGTCCGAGATCGTCGGGCGGGGCTTTGCCTGCGAAGCGAGGCTGCGCTGGCCCGCCATGCGCGCGGCCATCGAGCACCTGGTGTTTCGCGACCTGTGCCAGGCCATCGAGCTGATCAACCCCGTGCGGCGCAACTGGGATGGCTATGTGGAACTGCGCAGCTACCGGCAAGGCGTGGCGCGCCTGCGCATCGCCCTGCTGCGCAATGACGAGGTGCGCCACGTGGCCGCCATCCTGGCCGCCTGCATGGCGTGCTATGAAGCGCAGCAGCTGCATCCGCTGATCGAGATCTTCGGCCGGCCGTTCGAACCGGAAATGTTGTCTTTCGTCATGCCGCAACTGCAGGATGACATCCTCGCCGTGCTGCTGGGCAACGCCCCGCGCGAGCCGGCCACGGCGCACGCCATCCGCGCATACGCGCGCGCGCATCATGCGCGCCAGGCGGCCGCCGGCGACCATATCGGTGCCGCCCTGCCATTGGCCCTGGCCGAAGACGCCCTGCTGTGCGGCGAACTCGACGCGGCCGCGCGCTACCTGGCTGGCCAGCAGGGACCGCAGGCGCTGTTTGTCGACAGCAGCATCGCCCTGTTGCGCGGCGAACATGCGCACGCCGTGGCGGGCTTCGAGACGGCCTTGAAAGGACTGCGCAAGGAGGCGGGCAAGCGCAAGCTGTGCTTTACGGGCATCGGCGGCCACCTGTACGTGCTGGCTTTGCTGCGCGGTAACGACGCCAAGCTGCTGAAAAGCGCGGAAACCTACCTCGATATCGCCCTGCACGCGCAGCCGAACCACGACAGCATCGTCTACCAGCAACTGAACACCTTGCGCCTGGTGCGCGGCGGCGTGCAGCTGGCGGAAAGCATCCCCACGCGCAACTGGGAAACGGGCTTGCAGGCGCAGCTGTTCCAGGGTTTGCTGTACTACTGGCTGGCGCTACCGCAATTGAGCGAACGCAAGGACCAGCTGCGGTCGCTGGTGCAGCAGGCGGACGCGGCCGGCTACGATCTGATCGCGGCGCAGGCGGCCGGCTTGCTGGGCTTGATGGGTGAACCGCAGCAGGAGCGCTATGCGACGGCCAAGCGGGCGCAACACGGCTTGACGGACATGGCGCCGTGGTTCGAGCGCCAGGAAGCGTGGCAGCGCCAGCTGAGCGCGCTGATCAACCTGCAGCAGAACGCGCCCGCCGATGCGCTGGGCGGCGTGTCGCGCCTCGTGTGGCTAGTGGCATTCGACCCGCGCTTCGGCCTCACGGTCGTGGAAGTGCGCGAGCAGAAGCGCGACGCGCGGGGCGGCTGGAGCAAGGGCCGCGCCATGGGTCTCAAACGCCTGGCCGAAGAGGCCGGCGACATCGATTTTCTCACGCCGCAAGACGCGCGCGCGGCGGGCAGCATCGCGCCGTTCAAACAGTATTATTCGTCGGCGCCCCGCTATGAAATCGAGCTCGACAAGGCCGCCGTCTTGCTGGTGGGCCACCCGCTCGTGTTCTGGCTCGACCATCCCGACACGCGCGTGGAACTGATCGCCGGCGCGCCCGAGCTCCTGATCAAGTCGCACGAAGGGCAGCTGTGGCTGGGCATGCAACCGCCGCTGCCCGACAACGGCAGCAATGTGGTGGTGCAGCGCGAAACGCCGACGCGCCTGCGCGTGGTGCACATCCTCGACGAGCACCGGCGCATCGGCGCCATCGTGGGCCTGGGCCTGTCCGTGCCCCTGCATGCCGAGAAACAGGTGATGCAGGCGATCGGCGCCATTTCGTCCATGGTGACCGTGCAATCGGACATCGGCGGCGGCGCCGGCGACGCGGAAGCGATCACGGCCGACCACCGCCTGCACGTGCACCTGCTGCCCTACCAGCAGGGCCTGAAAATGCAGATCCTCGTGCGGCCACTGCTCGACAACGGCGCCTATTACGCCCCCGGCAGCGGTGCCGAAAGCGTGTTTGCCGACGTGGCGGGCCGGGCAGTGCAGGCGCGGCGCGACCTGAATGCGGAACGCGAAGCGCAGCGCCAGCTCATTGGCAAATGCCTGGTGCTGGAAGAAGCGGAGGAAGAGCATGGCGAGTGGCTGCTGGGCCAGCCTGCGCTGGGCCTGCAATTGCTGGTGGAATTGCAGGCGCTGGAGCCGGACGGCATGGTGCTGGCGTGGCCGGAAGGCGAAACCATGCGCGTGTCGAAACGCATCGACAGCGGCCAGATGCGCCTGAATATCAAGAGCGAAAAAGACTGGTTTGCCACCAGCGGCGAAGTGCAGATCGACGAAGACAAGGTGATGGATTTACGCGCCCTGCTCGACTTGATGCAGAACAACAAAAGCCGCTTCGTGGCCCTGGGCGACAACCAGTTCCTGGCTCTGAGCGACGAACTGCACCGCCGCCTGTCGGAGCTGGCCGCGTATGGCGAGGCGCATGCCGACGGTGTGCATATCCACCCGCTGGCCGCCTTCGCGCTGGAAGAGCTGGCCAACGACGCGGGCGGCGTCAAAGCCGACAAACTGTGGCGCGAACACTTGCTGCGCCTGCGCGCCCTCGACGACTATCAACCGCAGTTGCCCAGCACCTTGCAGGCGGACTTGCGCGATTACCAGCTGGCCGGTTTTAACTGGCTGGCGCGCTTGGCGCACTGGGGCGTGGGCGCCTGCCTGGCCGACGACATGGGACTCGGCAAGACTTTACAGGCGCTGGCCCTGATCCTGGCGCGCGCACCGCACGGCCCCACCCTCGTCGTCGCCCCCACATCCGTGTGCATGAACTGGATCAGCGAAGCGCAGCGCTTCGCGCCCACCTTGAACATCAAACTGTTCGGCAGCGGCGACCGCGCCGACATGCTCGATACCTTGCAGCCGTTCGACGTGGTGGTGGCCAGCTATGGCTTGCTGCAGCAGGAAGCCACTATGTTTGCCGGCGTGCGCTGGCATACGATCGTGCTGGACGAAGCGCAAGCCATCAAGAATGGCGCCACCAAGCGCTCGCAAGCCGTGATGGCCCTGCAGGGCGACTTCCGCATGGTGGCCAGCGGCACGCCGCTGGAAAACCACCTGGGCGAATTGTGGAACCTGTTCCGCTTCATCAACCCCGGCTTGCTGGGGACCCTCGACCAGTTTAATTTGCGCTTCGCCGGGCCCATTGAGAAAGATCAGGACAAGCGGGCGGCGGCCGGGGCGCGCTTGCGCTTGCGCCGCCTGATCGCGCCATTCATCTTGCGCCGCACGAAGACGCAAGTGCTGTCGGAATTGCCATCGCGCACGGAAATCGTGCTGGAAGTGGAATTGTCGCCGCAGGAAACAGCGCTGTACGAATCCTTGCGCCGCGAAGCGCTGGAAAAGCTGGCCATGGTGGAAGGGCCGGCGTCGAAAAAGGCCATCCAGATCCTGGCGGAAATCATGAAACTGCGCCGCGCCTGCTGCAATCCGCAACTGGTGGCGCCCGAGCTGGGCCTGGCCAGCAGCAAGCTGGCGGCCTTTGCGCAACTGCTATCGGGCTTGCTGGAAAACCGCCACAAGGTGCTCGTCTTCAGCCAGTTCGTCGACCACCTGACCCTGATCCGCCAGCACCTGGAGCAGCATGGCGTGCGCTACCAGTATCTCGATGGCAGCACGCCCATGCAGGAGCGCAAGCGCCGGGTCGATGCCTTCCAGGCGGGTGAGGGCGACGTTTTCCTCATCAGCCTGAAGGCGGGCGGCATGGGCATCAATTTGACGGCGGCCGATTACGTGATCCACATGGACCCGTGGTGGAACCCGGCCGTGGAAGACCAGGCCTCGGACCGCGCCCACCGCATGGGGCAATTGCGCCCCGTCACCATTTACCGCCTGGTGGCGAAACACACGATCGAGGAAGGCATCGTCGAATTGCACCAGCACAAGCGCGACCTGGCCGACAGCTTGCTGGAAGGCAGCGATGCGGCCGCGCGTATGTCGGCCAATGACATGCTGGGCATGCTGCAGGAGGGCTTGAAGCAATGAGATTGAAAAAATGAGCGGCGCCACCGCGTTCCATGCGATGATCGTTTTTCCCTGTTGCCCTCCCATGCCATGACCGACTATATCGCCACCAGCGCCGGCCAGCGCGCCACCTTTTTGTGCGGCAAATCCTGGACCGCCTACGTCAGCACCTTCCTGATTGCCGTGCTGCTATTCTTTGCCGCCCTGCCGCTGGCCTTCAAGTACAACGCGCGCGCCGCTTTCGTGGTGCTGATCGGCTCGGCCCTGATCGTCGGCTACCGCCTGCTGACCATCCGCAGCTACCAGCTGTACTACGACGAGGCGGGCGTCTGGCTGGCGTCCGGCATCTTGCCTTGGAAAAAGAAACTCGCTGGCGTGAAATGGCGCGACATGGATGAAGCCGTCTATGAAACGAACTTCTGGAGCTGGCTGTTCCAGTCCTATACGGTGCGCGTCAGCCAACGCTACACGCAGGAAACGGAAATCCACGCCACCGGCATGGCGCGCGGCAAGGATGCCGTGGCGGCCCTGAATGCGCGCCATCAGGAGATGCTGCGCGGCAGCGCCATCGTCGTCTAGCGCCGCGCGCGCCCGGCGCAAAAAACTGCGCAGCGGCGGCAATTAATGCTAATCTTTGGGCCGCCCAGGCAAGCAAGGCCAACCTTTCAATAGTTGTTTGTTACTTATATTATCAGTTTATTATTTTCTGATGAGGACAAACAGCAAAATATTCAAGAGATAAACTATGCTGATAAAAAATAAAGTTGCGCTCGCCGCATTGATGATGGCCTTTACCCTGGCACCGGCCAGCGCCGCCAAGAAGCCGCAGAAGCAAGGCAAGGCAACGAGCAGCAGCAGCAAGAAAAAAACCGTCGCCAAGAAGGCGGCCGTCGTCAGCGCCGCCACGGCAGCCACGGTAGCGGCCGTGGCCAGCGAGAACAGCAGCGACCGTTCCATGAATAACCTGAGCGGCCAGTTCCTCACGGCCCTGTGGCGCCTGGACCCGGAAAGCGCGATTTCCGTCGGCAAGTACGATGGCGCCGCCAACCTGAGCATTCCTGACGCGGCCAGCCGCCAGAAGCAGCTGGCCTTCATCGAAGAATGGCTGGGCAAGTTCGGCAAGCTGAATGCCGGCAAAATGTCGGACAAGCAACGTACCGACCTGGCCTTGCTGACGAATAAACTGCAAGCGGACCGCTGGTATCTGACCACCTTCCGCGAATTCGAATGGAATCCCGCCCAGTACAACGTGGCCGGCTCCATCGACTTTATCCTGAACACGGAATACGCGGCCCAGCCGCAGCGCCTGCGCACCTTGCTCAAGCGCATCGCCAGCGTGCCGCAATACTATGCGGCCGCGCGCGCCAGCATCGTCAATCCCACGCGCGAACACACGCAGCTGGCCATCGCCCAGAGCGCCGGCGTGCTCAGCGTGCTTGATGACCTGAACAAGACGGCGCAGGGTTCCATCCTGACGCCGGCGGAAAAACAGCTGTACAACGCGCGCATCGCCGCGGCCCGCACGGCCGTGCAAGGCTACGCGGCCTGGCTGACGGAACAGGATGCCGCGCTGGCGCAGAACGGCAATGCGCGCTCCTTCCGCATCGGCAAGGAACTGTATGAACAGAAATTCGCCTACGATATCCAGGCCAGCGTGAGCGCCGAGCAGATGTACCAGAAAGCCCTGGCCGCGCGCGAAAAGCTGCTCGAACACATGGATAGCCTGTCCGACGAGCTGTGGGTGAAAACCATGGGCAATACGGCCAAGCCGGCGGACCGCACGGCAAAGATCGGCATGGTCATCGACAAGCTGTCCAGCAACCACGTGGCGGCCGCCGATTTCGTGCCGGAAATCCGCCGCCAGATCCCGCAATTGCAGGAATGGGTAACCAGCCACAACCTGCTGACGATGGATCCGAAAAAGCCCCTGGTCGTGCGTGAAACCCCTGCCTACCAGCGCGGCGTGGCTGGCGCCAGCATCGAGGCGCCCGGCCCGTACCGCCCGCAAGACCGCACCTACTACAATGTGACGCCGCTCGATGGCGAAACACCGGAGCAGGCGGAAAGCAGCTTGCGCGAATACAACCACTGGATCTTGCAGATCCTGAATATCCACGAAGCCATCCCCGGCCACTACACGCAGCTCGTGTACGCCAACAAGTCGCCGTCGCTGGTCAAGTCCATCTTCGGCAACGGCGCCATGATCGAAGGCTGGGCCGTGTATGGCGAACGCATGATGCTCGAATCGGGCTATGGCAATAACGCGCCGGAAATGTGGCTGATGTATTCGAAGTGGAACTTGCGCAGCGTCACCAATACCATCCTCGACTACAGCGTGCACGTGCTGGGCATGACGGAAGCGCAAGCGCTCGACCTGCTGACGCGCCAGGCCTTCCAGACCAAGCGTGAAGCGACAGAGAAATGGCGCCGCGTGCAGCTGAGCTCAGTACAACTGACCAGCTATTTCAGCGGCTACAGCGAAATCATGGACTTGCGCGAACAGCGCAAGCAAGCGCTGGGCAACAAATTCGTACTGAAGGATTTCCATGAGCAATTCCTCAGCTACGGCAGCGCGCCCGTGAAAGTCATCAAGGAACTGATGAATTAACGCGCACGCATCACGACCTTGCAAAGGGCGCTGCGGCGCCCTTTTGCATGGGTTTGCGCTATCGCAAACCACCGGCTGCCCTGTCCATTAAGCTGACGGGAAGGCAGGCGCCACCGTACTCCTCACTGGCAATTGCCGATTTTCCTGCTAGGCTGGATATAGGAGCGTCCATGCATATGCCCATCCAGTTCGACACCCTCGATTACGCCAAACGCCTCGCCTCGGCCGGCGTGCCCACCCAGCAGGCGGAAGCGCACGCGACGGCGCTGGGTGAAGTACTGGGTTCTGCCGTGGTCGTGCATGGCGAACTGGCGGCGCTGGAGCGCAATCTGCTGGGGGAAATCAAGCTGGTGGCGCAAAAGGTCGATACCAGAGTGGATGCGCTGGAACTGCAATTCGATACCAGAATAGATGCACTGGAGCAAAAACTCGACGCCCGCCTGGAACGCCTGGACTTGCGCCATGGCGCCGACATGAAACACGTGTACTGGATGATGAGCACCCTGATCCTGCTCAACCTGGGCATCCTCAGCAAACTGATGCTGCAGTAAGCACCCACCAACTTTCTTGGCGATAAAAAAGCCGCGGCTCCCGAGGGAGGTCAGCGGCTCGTATCGGCACGCGTTGCGGGCCGTCTAGGACGCCTCTTCTGGCGCCTGGGTTGCCTTGACGAAGATGGGCGCCACCAGCAAGCCCAGCTCGAACAGCAGGCACATCGGGATGGCCAGCGAGAACTGGCTGACGACGTCCGGCGGCGTGACGATGGCGGCAATCACGAAGGCGCCAACGATGATGTAGGGACGCACTTCCTTGAGTTTCGCGATGGACACAAGCCCCATGCGCACGAGGATCACCACCACCACGGGCACTTCGAAGGTGGCGCCAAAGGCCAGGCACATCGACATGACGAAATCGAGATAGTTTTCGATATCGGGAGTCACTGCGATCGACGATGGCGAAAAGTCGCTGATGAAGTGGAAGACGCGGCCAAACACAAAGAAATAGCAGAAAGCCACGCCAGCGATGAACAGCAGCGACGACGAGATGACCAGCGGCGCGATCAGGCGCTTTTCATGCGTGTACAGACCGGGGGCGATGAAGGCCCACATCTGGTACAGCACCCAGGGCAAAGCGACGATGAAGGCGATCACCAGCGTCACTTTCATCGGCACTAGGAACGGCGAAATGACGCCGGTGGCGATCATTTTCGAGCCGGCCGGCAGCGAGGCGATCATCGGCTCCGCAATAAAATCGTAGATTTGCGAGGGGCCGGGCCAGTAGAACAGCACGGCACAGACGACGGCGATGCCGATCGAGGCCTTGACCAGACGGTTGCGCAGCTCGACAAGATGCGAGATAAAAGTTTCTTCCACCGGAGATTTGCTACTCATGAGTAAAAGGAGGAGGAACTGGCGCGCGGACGGAAGCGCGCCACGCGGGCGGCCGCCGACTGCACGTGCAGCTTGCCGCCATGGCGCTGCTTGTACCAGCCAGGGATGGCGGAATTGCGCACCAGCTTCTTGCGGCGGAATTCGCGCGCCTTGCGGGCCAGGTCATCGTTGGTGGCGCGCAGCATGGCTTCATGGGCATCGTGATGCCCCTCATACGAGCTGGAATCGCCGCGCCAGGCATTTTCCACCTCGGCCAGGTTGCCGGAGATCGAGTTTTCCACGCCATGCATGGATTTCTCCACGCTTTGCTTGACGGAATGGGCCGCATCCTGCACTTCCTTCTGCAGGTTTTTCAGCTCTTCCATCTCAATTTCGCGCGACACTTCGGATTTCACCTGGTTCAGATAGCGTTGCGCGCGGCCATACAGGGTACCGGCCATGCGCGCCACTCTCGGCAACTTTTCAGGGCCGATGACTATCAACGCAACCACGCCGATGATGGCGATTTTAGAGAGACCGAGATCGATCATAAGCGGACAAGGGCTGTTACCGGACGAGGCAAGCGCCCCGCCACGCTATCAGAACTTGCTTTTCTCTTTCGTCTCGACGTCGATGGTGCTTTTGTCGGCCACTTGCGATGGCGCAGCAGGAGGGGTATTGGCTACCGGAGCGTCATCTTCGCCCTTGACGCCATCCTTGAAGCCTTTGACGGCCTTGCCGATATCACCGCCGATATTGCCCAGTTTCTTGGTGCCGAAGACCAGCATCACAATGACCAGAACGATCACCCAGTGCCAAATACTCAATGAACCCATCACATTCTCCTTGCGGGACGGTGCCCGAATAGCGTCAACCAATGCCGGTAGTATACACGTGAACCCGGCGCACGGCGAAATCAGTGCTGGCCGCGCCAGGGACGGGGGCCGCCGTACACGTGCATGTGCAGGTGATACACCTCTTGCCCGCCGTTCGGGCCGCTGTTGATCATGGTCTTGAAGCCGCCGGCAGGCGTGCCATCGGCGTCATAGCTGACGGCGCAGCCGAACTCGGCGGCGAGTTTCGGCGCCAGGCGCAGCAGCTTGCCCAGCATTTCCGTGTGGCTATCGTCACAATCGGACAGGCTGGCCACGTGGTGCTTCGGGATCAACAGCAGATGCACGGGGGCGGCCGGGTTGATGTCCTTGAAGGCCAGCAAGTCCTCGTCTTCATACACGATGGTCGAGGGAATTTGTTTTGCAGCAATCTTGCAGAAAATACAGTTATCCACGCACGCTCCAATCAGGTCAGTGTTTGTCTGTTTCGCCGGCGTCGCGCAGCTCATCCTTGCGTGCCGCCTTTTCTTCCAGGCCGGACAGGCCTTCGCGGCGCGCCAGCTCGTCGAGCACCTGCTGCGGCGTCAGGTCGAACTGCGCCAGCATCACCAGCGAGTGGAACCACAGGTCGGCGCATTCATACAGAACCTTCGACGAGTCGTTGTCGCGGCGCGCATCCTTGGCGGCCATCACGGTTTCCGTCGCCTCTTCGCCGATTTTTTTCAGGATGGCGTCATCGCCCTTGGCAAACAGGCGCGCGACATACGACGTGGCGGGGTCGCCGCCATTGGCCAGCTTGCGCGATTCGATCACGGCGGCCAGGCGTTTTAACGTTTCACTCATTTGCTCTTGCTTTCCGCGTAAATCGTCTCGGGGTCTTTCAGGACGGGGTCGGTGACTTGCCATTCGCCCGTTTTTTCGTCGCCTTCGAACTTCTGGAAGAAGCACGAATGGCGGCCCGTATGGCAGGCGATGCCACCCGCTTGCTCGATTTTCAGCAAGACCACGTCTTCGTCGCAATCGAGGCGGATTTCCAGCACCTTTTGCGTGTGGCCCGATTCTTCGCCCTTGTGCCACAGTTTCTTGCGCGAACGGCTCCAGTACACGGCCTCGCCCAGTTCCACCGTGCGCGCCAGCGCGTCGCGGTTCATCCAGGCGAACATCAGCACGTCATTGCTGCCCGCTTCCTGCGCGATCACGGGCACCAGGCCGTGCTCGTCCCATTTGACCTTTTTCAGCCACTTGGCATTGCTTGCTACGATGGTTCCGTTTTGCATGTTCTTCTATCCTGCCTGTATTTACTGCTGATCTTTACGCCAGGCGCATGGGAATGCCCTGCTGCGCCATGAAACGCTTGGCTTCCTGTACCGTGTGCTGGCCATAGTGGAAGATGCTGGCGGCCAGCACGGCGTCCGCGCGGCCCACCTTGATGCCATCGACCAGATCCTGCAAGCCGCCCACGCCGCCCGAGGCGATGACGGGAATGCTGACGGCATCGGATACGCCGCGCGTCAGGCCCAGGTCGAAGCCGACCTTGGTGCCATCGCGGTCCATGCTGGTGAGCAAGATTTCGCCGGCGCCCAGGCTTTCCATTTTACGCGCCCACTCGAACGCGTCCAGGCCCGTGGCAGTGCGCCCGCCATGGGTAAACACTTCCCACTTGCCGGGCGACACCTGCTTGGCGTCGATGGCGACGACGATGCATTGCGAGCCGTGCTTTTGCGAGGCTTCGTACACCAGTTGGGGATTCGTCACGGCCGACGTGTTGATGCTGACCTTGTCGGCGCCCGCGTTGAGCAGCCGGCGCACGTCTTCCACCACGCGCACGCCGCCGCCCACGGTCAGCGGAATGAACACTTGCGACGCCACGGCTTCGATGATGTCGAAGATCAGGCCGCGGTTGTCGCTGGACGCGGTAATGTCGAGGAAAGTGATTTCATCGGCGCCCTGCTCGTCATAACGGCGGGCAATTTCCACCGGGTCGCCGGCGTCGCGCAATTCCGTGAAATTGACGCCTTTGACAACGCGGCCATTCGTCACGTCGAGGCAGGGGATGATACGTTTTGCAAGCATGATGGTATCCAGATTGTCGCCAGGTCAGGGCATGCACGCGCACGCCCCGGCCAGGCAGGCTTAAACGGCGGCGTCGGTCAGTTCGTCGGCGCGTTCCTGCGCCTGCGCCAGGTCGATCGTGCCTTCATAGATGGAACGGCCGCAGATCACGCCTTCGATGCCTTCGGCCTGGACCGCGCACAGCGCTTCC
This sequence comes from Janthinobacterium sp. SUN128, assembly GCF_030587275.1. Classification (NCBI taxonomy): domain Bacteria; kingdom Pseudomonadati; phylum Pseudomonadota; class Betaproteobacteria; order Burkholderiales; family Oxalobacteraceae; genus Janthinobacterium; species Janthinobacterium sp. SUN128. The sequence continues at coordinate 156,915 of NZ_JAPWHY010000004.1, forward strand.
ACGTCGCCGATATTGTGCAGGCCGCCCGAGGCGATGACGGGAATCTTGACGGCTTGCGCCAGCTTGACGGTGGCCTCGATATTGATGCCGCCCATCATGCCGTCGCGGCCGATGTCCGTATAGATGATCGATTCGACGCCGTAGGCTTCGAATTTTTTCGCCAGGTCGATCACTTCATGGCCCGACATCTTGCTCCAGCCATCCGTTGCCACTTTGCCATCCTTGGCATCGAGACCGACGATGATGTGGCCCGGGAAGGCGCTGCAGGCATCGTGCAGGAAACCGGGGCTTTTCACGGCCGCCGTGCCGATGATGATGTAGGTAATGCCGGCGTCGAGGTAGCGCTCGATGGTGTCGAGGTCGCGGATGCCGCCGCCCAGCTGCACGGGGATTTCCTCGATGTCGTTTTCCACGGCGAAATCCTGCACGGCTTTCAGGATGGCCTTGACGGCGCCTTCGTTCTTCGGCTTGCCGGCAAAGGCGCCGTTCAAGTCGACCAGGTGCAGCCGGCGCGCGCCTTGCATCAGCCAATGGCGGGCCATGTCGGCCGGGTCTTCGGAAAATACGGTGGCGAGTTCCATATCGCCTTGTTTCAGGCGTACGCAGTGACCGTCTTTCAGGTCGATGGCGGGAATGAGCAGCATGGTCAGTGTGGTATCAGAGTGAGTGAAAAGCGAAGCCGGTAGGCCACGAAGGTGCATCAATAGGGTACGTCAGGGTTGCCAGTGAACAAAGTTCTTGTACAGCTGCAAGCCAGCGGCAGCACTTTTTTCAGGGTGAAACTGTGTCGCGAAAATATTATCACGAGCGACGGCGCAAGCGAACGGCGCACCATAGACAGTCTCGCCCACCGTGTGCGCCGCCTCTTGAGGTTGAGCAAAATAGCTGTGCACGAAGTAAAAATACGCGTTGTCGGCAATGCCATCCCACATGACATGGGACGCCGTCTGCCGCACTTGGTTCCAGCCCATTTGCGGCACCTTGAAGCGCGAGCCATCTTCCTGCACCTGGCCGTCGAACTGAAAGCGCACGACTTTGCCTGGCAACAAGCCCAGACCGGCCGCATTGCCCTCTTCGCTGCCGTCGAACAACATTTGCTCGCCGATGCATACGCCCAGCACGGGCTTGCTGGCGGCGGCGCGCAGCAGCGCTTCGAGCACGCCCGATTCGCGCAGGCTGCGCATGCAGTCAGGCATGGCGCCCTGGCCCGGCAAGACGATGCGGTCGGCGCTGTCGATGTCTTCCACCGTACCGGAAATACGTACGTCGGCTTCCGGCGCCACGGCGCGCAGCGCTTGCGCTACCGAGCGCAAATTGCCCATGCCGTAATCCACCACCACAATTTTATTCATGTTTGATCCCGGAATCTACAATATAGCGAGAGCGGCGCTTACAGGCTGCCCTTGGTCGATGGAATGATGCCGGCCGCGCGCTCGTCGAGCTCGGCAGCCATGCGCAGCGCGCGGCCAAAGGCCTTGAACACGGTTTCGCATTGATGGTGGGCATTCGTGCCGCGCAGGTTGTCGATATGCAATGTCACGCCCGCATGGTTGACGAAGCCGCGGAAAAATTCCAGGGTCAGGTCGACGTCGAAGCCGGCGATCATGGCGCGCGTAAACGGGATGTGGTATTCGATGCCCGGGCGGCCCGAGAAATCGAGCACCACGCGCGACAGCGCCTCGTCCAGCGGCACATACGCGTGGCCGTAGCGGCGGATGCCCTTCTTGTCGCCGATGGCCTTGGCCACGGCCATGCCCAGGGTGATGCCCACGTCTTCCACCGTATGGTGGTTATCGATATGCACGTCGCCCGTCGCTTCGATATCCAGGTCGATCAAGCCGTGGCGGGCGATCTGGTCCAGCATATGGTCGAGGAAGGGCACGCCCGTATTGAGCTTTTGCTGGCCCGTGCCGTCCAGGTTGAGGGCGACGCGAACTTGCGTCTCATTGGTGTTGCGCGTGATTTCTGCGGTGCGGTTCATGGGAGGCTCTGGCGATAGGCTAAACGAGGGATGCCTTGAAGGCATCGTAAAAAAGGGAATTTTCTTCCGGGGTGCTGACGCTGATGCGCAGGCAATTGGCCAGCGCAACATGCATTTTACTCATATTTTTAATTAAAACCCTGCGGGCAAGCAGTTTTGCGCAAACATCGTCGGAATCAGCCACACGAATCAGAAGAAAATTTGCCTTCGAGGGAAACACGGTCACGCCGGGCAGTTCCGCCAGGCGCAGCGCCAGGTCGTCGCGCGCGCTGTTGAGCAGGGCCGCCTGGGCATTGAGCACGTCGAGATGATCGAGCGCGAATTCGGCCGCCGCCTGCGTCAGCACATTCACATTATACGGCGGGCGCACTTTTTCAAATTGCGCCAGCAGGGCCGGCGCGGCCGACATGTAGCCGAGACGGATGCCGGCCAGGCCCAGTTTCGACACAGTGCGCATCACCACCAGGTTTTCGAACTCGGGCAAACGGCCCATGAAGCTGTGCTGCGCGAACGGCTCATACGCTTCGTCGACGACGGCGATGCCCGTGTCGCCCAGGGCCGCCAGGATGCGTTCGATATCGGCAGCGGCAAACAGGTTGCCCGTCGGGTTATTCGGATAGGCGAGGAAGACCAGCGCCGGGCGGTGCTCTTCGATCGCCGCCAGCATGGCCGGCATGTCCAGGCTGAAGTCGGCCTGCAAGGGCACGCCGACGAAATCCATGCCGGCAAACTGCGCCGAGCGCGCATACATGACGAAGGCGGGCACGGGTGCCAGCAGCACGGCGCGCTTGCCCGGCTCCTGGCGGGCGCATGCCATGGCCAGGATGGAAATGAGCTCATCGGAGCCGTTGCCCAGCATGACGTCAAAGCCGGCGGGCACGCCCAGCTTGGCGCAGATGGCCGCCTGCAGGCTGGCGTACGACGGTGGATAGCGGTTCAGCGCCACGCCGGCCAGGCGCGCGCCCAGCTCCTCGCGCAGCTGCGCCGGCAGCGGATACGGATTTTCCATCGCATCGAGTTTGATGTAACCGCTGGCATCGGCTACCTGGTAGCTTTTGACGGCCCGCACATCGGAGCGCACGGTGTTGCTGATTAACTGATCGAGGAAAGACATGCTGCAAACACTCCTGATGGAATTAAATGGAGACTAAATGACGACGTCTTCCGGCACGGCGGCGCTGCGCGCCTTGCGGGCCGGTGCTTTTTTCGCGGCGGGCGGTTTTTTCACGGCCGCCGATTTTTTGGCCGCTGCCGGTTTCTTCGCTGCCGCCTTGGCGGGCTTGGTCGCGGCCGGCGCGGCCAGTTCCTGCGTCAATGCCGCCAGCCGCTGTTCGATGATGGCGCAGTAGTCGGGGTTCAGTTCAAAGCCGACGAAATCGCGCCCGCAGCGCTTCGCCGCCAGGGCCGTGGTGCCGCTGCCCATGAACAGGTCGAGCACCAAGCCGCCGGGCGGGCACGACGCCTTGAGCATGCGCTCGATGATCTCGAGCGGCTTTTGCGTCGGGTGGTCGGCCCGTTCCGGGTGTTCCTTGTGCAGGCGCGACACGCTCCACAAGTCTTTCGGGTTGTAGCCCACTTCCAGCCATTTGGCGCCGATGAAGATCGAGCGCGAACGGGCTTTCTTGGTGGCCGCGTCGTAGGCGATGCGCACCGCGTCAAGGTCGAAGTAGTAATCCTTGCGCTTGACGAAGAAGCCGATGGTGTCGTGCACCGATGAAAAGCTGCGCACGCTGCCGCCCATGGACGGCACGCGGCGGTCCCAGATGATTTCATTCATCATCGCCATGCGCTGTTTCAGCATGACGAAGATCTCCGGCGAATAGCGCCAGGTGAGGAAGATATACAGGCTGCCGTTGGCTTTCAGCTTGGGCAGCGCCGCATCGATCCATTCTTCCGTCCAGCGCAGGTAGTCGGCCACCGACTGCTGGTCCGAGGCATTGCCGTAATCCTTGCCCAGGTTGTACGGCGGATCCGTCAGGATCAGGTCCACCGAGCCATCGGGAATGCGCGCCAGCCCTGCCAGCGCATCTTCGCAATAGACCCGGTTGACCCAGTCCGGCTGCTCCGCCATATTCGTCATGGCTGCGGCTTCAGACGCAGTTCGGCGCTGCGTGCGTGCGCTTGCAAGCCTTCGCCATACGCCAGGGTGGCGGCGACACGGCCCAGGGTTTGCGCGCCCGCTTCACTGACGTGAATGATGGACGAGCGCTTCTGGAAATCGTACACGCCCAGCGGCGACGAAAAGCGCGCCGTGCGCGAAGTCGGCAGCACGTGATTGGGACCGCAGCAATAGTCGCCCAGCGATTCGGACGAGAAGCGGCCCAGGAACATGGCGCCCGCATGGCGGATCTGCTCGGCCCACTGCTGCGGGTTTTCCGCCGAGATTTCCAGGTGTTCCGCGGCGATGCTGTTGGCGATCTCGCACGCTTCCTCCATGCTGCGCACCTTGATCAGCGCGCCCCTGTCCTGCAGCGAGGTGCTGATGGTGGCCTGGCGCGGCATCGTCGGCAGCAGCTTGGCGATGCTCTCTTCGACTTGGGCGATGTAGTCGGCGTCGGGGCACAGCAGAATCGCCTGCGCCAGTTCGTCGTGCTCGGCCTGCGAAAACAGATCCATCGCGACCCAGTCGGGGTCCGTCGTGCCGTCGCACAGCACCAGGATTTCCGATGGCCCGGCGATCATGTCGATGCCGACGATGCCGAACACGCGGCGCTTGGCGGCGGCCACATAGGCGTTGCCGGGGCCGACGATTTTATCCACGGCGGCAATCGTCTGCGTGCCGTAGGCCAGCGCGCCAACGGCCTGCGCGCCGCCGATGGTGATCACGCGCGTCACGCCGGCAATCGCCGCGGCGGCCAGCACCATCTGGTTTTTCACGCCGTCCGGCGTCGGCACCACCATGATGATCTCGCCCACGCCCGCCACGTGCGCGGGAATGGCGTTCATCAGCACGGACGACGGGTAGGCAGCCTTGCCGCCCGGGACGTAGATGCCGACCCGGTCGAGCGGCGTGATCTTCTGGCCCAGCACCGTGCCATCGGGCTCGGTATAGCTAAAACCGCGCAATTCCTCGCGCTGGCGTTCGTGGAAGGCGCGGATGCGCTGTGCGGCGATCTGTAGCGCCTCGCGCTGCGCCGACGGCAAGCCGTTCAGGGCCGCCTGCAATTCGGCTTGCGAAATATCAAAGGCCGCCATTTCCGCCGCGCCGCCATGCGGGATGCGGTCGAAACGGTTGGTATATTCCAGTACGGCGGCATCGCCGCGCGTTTTCACATCGGCCAGGATTTTCGCGACCGACATTTCAATCGCTGCATCGGTGCCCGCCTCGAACGCCAGCAGCGTGTCGAGCGATTGTTGGAAACCATCCTGGCTTGAATCGAGCTTGCGTATCTGTATCGGCATAATCGGCTTTCTGCTACTGAATGTGTCTAGGCTTGCGAGGCGCGTTCAAACGCCTCGATAATCGGCTGCAAGCGCTCGCGCTTGAGCTTGAGCGCAGCCTGGTTGACCACCAGGCGCGACGAGATTTCCATGATGTGCTCGACCTCGACGAGGTTATTCGCGCGCAAGGTGCTGCCCGTGCTGACCAGGTCGACGATGGCATCGGACAGGCCGACCAAAGGCGCCAGCTCCATCGAGCCATACAGCTTGATCAGGTCGACGTGCACGCCCTTGGCGGCGAAGTGCTCGCGCGCCGTGTGCACGAACTTGGTGGCCACGCGCAGGCGCGCGCCCTGGTGCACGGCCTTTTCGTAATCAAAACCGGCCTGCACCGCCACCGACATGCGGCAAGCGGCGATATTCAGGTCGATCGGCTGGTACAGGCCTTCGCCACCGTGTTCGAGCAGGACATCCTTGCCCGCCACGCCGAAATCGGCCGCGCCGTACTGCACGTAGGTCGGCACGTCGCTGGCGCGCACGATGATGACGCGCACGTTCGGATCGTTGGTGGCCAAAATCAGCTTGCGCGAGGTCTCCGGGTTTTCCAGCACCCGGATGCCGGCCGCTTCCAGCAGCGGCATGGTGTCCTCAAAAATGCGGCCTTTCGAGAGCGCCAGTATCAGCTGCGAATTGTCGCCCGTGTTCGATCCGTTCATGCTCGTTCCTTGTTATTTGATGCGTACGATGTTCGCGCCGACGGCGGAGAGCTTCACTTCCATGCGGTCGTAGCCGCGGTCGAGGTGATAGATGCGGTCGATCAGCGTTTCGCCGTCGGCGGCCAGGGCCGCGATCACCAGCGACGCCGAGGCGCGCAGGTCGGTCGCCATCACGGGCGCGCCGCGCAGCTGCTTGACGCCGGCGATGATGGCCGTGTTGCCCTCGATGGTGATATCGGCGCCCAGGCGGTTCATTTCCTGCACGTGCATGAAGCGGTTCTCGAAAATCGTCTCGGTGACGCGGCTGGCGCCATTGGCGATCGTGTTCACGGCCATGAACTGCGCCTGCATGTCGGTCGGGAAGCCCGGGTATTCCGTCGTGCGGAAGCTGACGGGGTTCGGACGGGCCGACATTTCGGCGCGGATCCAGTCGGCGCCGAAGGTCATCGTCAGGCCCATGGCGCGCAGCTTGTCGAGCGCCGCGTCGAGGATATCGGTGCGCACATTGCGCAGGGTGATATCGCCACCGGTGGCCGCCACGGCGCACAGGAAGGTGCCCGTTTCGATACGGTCGGCGATCACCGCGTGGGAAGCGCCGTGCAAGGCGTCCACGCCCTGGATCACCAGGCGGCTGGTGCCGATGCCGTCGATCTTCGCGCCCATGGCCACCAGCAGGTGCGCCAGGTCGGTCACTTCCGGTTCGCAGGCGGCGTTTTCCAGGATGGTCTCGCCTTCGGCCAGGGTCGCGGCCATCAGCAGGTTCTCGGTGCCGGTGACGGTGATCATGTCGGTGACGATGCGCGCGCCTTTCAGCTTGGCGCACTTGGCGTAGATGTAGCCCGCCTCGATGCGGATCTCGGCGCCCAACGCTTCCAGACCCTTGATGTGCTGGTCGACGGGGCGCGAACCGATGGCGCAGCCGCCCGGCAGCGAGACCTTGGCTTCGCCGAAGCGCGCCAGCATGGGACCCAGCACGAGGATCGAGGCGCGCATGGTTTTCACCAGTTCATACGGCGCTTCCAGGGTGTCGATGGCGCTGCCGTTGAGGACTACGCGGTCGCCGTCCTGCTGCACTTTCAAGCCCGTCTGGCCCAGCAGTTTCAACATGGTGGCCACGTCGTGCAAATGCGGCACGTTGGTCAGGTCCAGGTCGCCCGCGGTCAGCAGACCGGCGCACAGGATGGGCAGGGCGGCGTTTTTCGCGCCGGAGATGGCGATGTCGCCGTTCAGGCGGTTGCCGCCGTTGATGAGGAGCTTGTCCATGTGCTTATCCTTGGAATTCTTCAGGTGTCAGGGTTTTCATCGACAGCGCGTGGATTTCTTCACGCATGCGGTCGCCCAGCGCCGCGTAGACGATCTGGTGGCGCTGGATCAAACGCTTGCCGGCAAACGCGGGCGAGACGATCACGGCCTGGAAGTGCTGGCCATCGCCCTCCACTTCGAGGTGCGTGCATTCGAGGCCGGCCGACAGATAGCCGTGGATCAGTTCTGGAGTGGTGGTCACGATAAGTCCTTGATATTGAATAATGTAGTGATGGGGTATGCCACAATTAGTGGCGTAATCGGTAACCGCTTTTCAGCAGGCGGATCGACGCCAGCGCCAGGATCACGAGGAAGCCGGCGACGATGGACAGGCTGAGCCACGGGCTGACGTCGGACACGCCGAAGAAGCCGTAGCGGAAGCCGTCGATCATGTAGAAGAAGGGGTTCAGGTGCGACACCGTCTGCCAGAATGGCGGCAGCGAATGGATCGAATAGAACACGCCCGACAAGAAGGTGGCCGGCATGATCAGGAAGTTCTGGAAGGCGGCCAGCTGGTCGAATTTCTCGGCCCAGATGCCCGCGATCAGGCCCATGGTGCCCAGCATCGCGGCGCCAAGAAACGCGAAGACGACGATCCACAGCGGCGCGACATACGACAGGTCGGCGAACCAGCAAGTGATGGCAAACACGCCAAAGCCCACGGCCAGGCCGCGCGCGACGGAAGCGAGTACATACGCCGAGAAGATTTCCCAGTGCGACAGGGGCGTCAGCAGCACGAACACCAGGTTGCCCGTGATCTTCGACTGGATCAGCGAGGACGAGGAATTGGCAAACGCGTTTTGCAGCACGCTCATCATCACCAGGCCGGGGATCAGGAAGGCCGTGTAGCTGACGCCGGGACTCGGCTCCACGCGGCCATCGAGCACATGGCCGAATACCAGCAGGTACAGCATCGACGTGAGCACGGGCGCGGCCACGGTTTGCGTCGCCACTTTCCAGAAGCGCAGCGTCTCTTTGTAGACGAGGGTGCGAAATCCTGTCGAAATCATACGGTACCTTTATCCATGATCTGCAAGAAGATATCTTCCAGGTCGGCTTGTTGCAATTGCATTTCATCGATCTCGGTGCCCGCTTCGCGCAGGCGGGCGAGGATTTTTTCGACTTCGCTGTATTCGTTGACGCGCAGGCTGAACTTGTTCGGCGCCTGCTGTTCTTCCGGGTGCAGCACCAGGTGCTGCAGGTCGGCCGGCAAGGCGCCGTGTTTCAGGTGCACCTGCAGCTGCGAGCCGGCGATGCGGCGGATCAGGGCCGACATGGTGTCGAGCGCCACCACCTTGCCCGTCTTCAGCATGGCCACGCGCTGGCACATGGCTTGCGCCTCTTCCAGGTAGTGGGTGGTCAGGACAACCGTGTGGCCGCCTTCGCGGTTCAGGCGCGAGATGAACTTCCACAGGGTCTGGCGCAGTTCCACGTCGACGCCGGCAGTCGGCTCATCGAGCACGATCACGGGCGGCTTGTGCACCAGCGCCTGGGCCACCAGCACGCGGCGCTTCATGCCGCCGGACAGGGCGCGCATATTCGTGTCGGCCTTGCCGGTGAGGTCGAGGTTTTCCATGACCTCGTCGATCCACTTGTCGTTGTTCGGCAGGCCGAAGTAACCGGACTGCAGGCGCAGGGTTTCGCGCACGGTGAAGAATGGATCGAACACCAGTTCCTGCGGCACCACGCCCAGGTTGCGGCGCGCATTGCGGAAGTCCGTGACGACATCGTGGCCGTGGATCTTGACGGTGCCCGCGTCGGGGCGTATCAGGCCGGCGATGATGGAAATGAGGGTCGTCTTGCCGGCGCCATTCGGGCCGAGCAGGCCGAAAAATTCGCCTTCCTCGATGGCCAGCGACACGCCGCCCAGCGCCTTGAGCGATTTATAGCTCTTTTCTACATTCGTTATTTGAATTGCGGTCATGTGCTTGTTTCAAGTGTAATGCGTCTGGTGTGATGCGCCAGTTGCCGGAGACATCCAGGCCGGCAGGCCGGTGCAGGGCGCCGCCTTCAGGCGAGGACGGCGCAACAGTCAATTATAGTTGGAAAATTCGTGGAACACTTGGAGATCAATCCGGCGGCGCTGCTGGCCTGCCGGCTTGAAAGCTACTGCTGATGCGGGGAGTGGGACAGGATCAATGATGATGCAGGTCGGACGGGCTGCGTTCGGCGTGGCCGCCGGCGCTGGCGCAGTCGTCGGCGCTCAGGGTGCTCGAGACGAGCGAGCAGACGCCATACAGCTTGGTGAGGTTTTTCAGGTTGTTCGGCAGATTTTTCAGCTCCAGCACGCCGCCGGCATCCTGCGCGGCGCGTTGCCACGTCAGCATGACGGAGACGGCTGCCGAATCGACGGCCTTGACGTTGCGCAAGTCAAACTTCGTCTGACCCGAGCGGATGGCGTCCAGACCCTGCTCCAATGCCGAAGTGGCATTGTGCACGGTCAGGGAAGTCAGGGACTGCAAGGTGTCGAGAGAGTCTGGCATGGCGTCGGGCTGCGCTGGTCTGGAGCTGGGTCAGGAGCTATATGATAGCCGATTATTTGGCTTTGGCAGCGGGACGGCTGGCCAGGGCCTTGTTTTTTGCCTGCAAGGTCTTGATCAGGCCATCGATGCCGCCCTTGCTGATCTCGCTGGCGAAGCTGCTTTTGTACGTTTCCACCAGCCACGCGCCAAGCACGTTGATGTCATAGATCTTCCAGCCGGACGGAGTTTTCGCCACGCGGTAGTTCAGGGGCACGGGTTCGCCGCGCGCCACGTTCACCTGCGAGCGCACTTCCACTTCCGTATCGCTAGGATCGGCGCGCAGCGGCTTGAATTCCACGGTCTCGTTCTTGATCTGCGACAGGGCGCCCGAGTACGTGTAGATCAGCAGGGTGCGGAATTCCGCGGCCAGCTGCTTTTGCTGATCGGGCGTGGCATCGCGCCAGTGGCGGCCGGCGGCCAGGGCCGTCATGCGCTGGAAATCCACGTATGGCAAGATCTTGCTTTCCACCAATTCCGTGACACGCTTGATATCGCCAGCCTGGATGGCCTTGTCCGACTTGGCCGTGTCGATCACGTCCTGGCTGATGCGCTTGACCAATACGTCCGGCGCTTCCACGGCGGGGGCGGCCTGGGCGGCGGTGGCAAAGGCGATGGTGGCCATCGCCAGCAGTTGTTTCATCAATTTCATGGTTTACCTTTCATGGTGTTGCTATGCACCGGCTGGCGTTGATCGCAGCCGTGGTGTTCCTGTACCGGAGTTTACTCCTGCGACTTGGCCTCGGATGCAACGGTATTGCTACCAGATGTTACGAGGTCCGCAGGTGCCAGCTGGGCGGCAACCTTGGCGGGCGGCGCTTCTACCGGGGCCGCCTGGGGTTTCGCATCGTACTCCAGCTCGTAATCGCTGGTGTCGTTTTTTGGCACTTTGCGGTCGCGGCGGTCCGTATCGCCATCGAAAACCTTGCTTTCGCGCGCCTGCAGGAAGCCGTCGCGGATGAATTCATAACGGTCCAGCGCGGCCGCTTCCATCAGGTTGGTCGCGTCGAGCAGCGCGGCGCGCTTGTCGACCACGCGCGTCACCGTGCCGATATTGCGCACATTGACCGGATCCTTGTAGCGCCATGGGTCGCCCGCGATATCGAGCGGCAGGGCCACCGTGTCGCGCACGGTCGATGGGCCCAGCAGCGGCAGCATCACGTACGGACCAGACTGGACGCCATACCAGCCCAGGGTCTGGCCAAAGTCTTCGCTGTGCTTGGGGATGCCCGCCTGCGAGGCGATATCGATCAGGCCAAGGATACCGAAAGTCGAGTTCATGCTGACGCGCACGACGTCTTGCAAGCCCGCTTCACCCTTGCCTTGCAATAAGTTGTTTACAGCGCTCCACACATCGGACAAGTTGCCGAAGAAGTTGCCCACGCCCGTTTGCACGAACGATGGCGTGACTTTCTTGTAAGCCGTGGCGACCGGTTTCAGGGCCACCTGGTCAACGGTGTCGTTGAACTTGAACATGGCGCGGTTATACCCTTCCAGCGGGTCGCGCGGGTTGGTGCCGGTGGCGCAAGCGCTCACGCTGGCGGCGATGGCCATGGCCATGGCGATACGCGCCAGGCTGCCTTGGGATTGCTTGGTCGACTCGCTCATTTGCTGTCCTTTCCTTCCGCTGCCTTGCTGTAGATGAACTGATTGATCAGGTCTTCCAGCACTGTGGCCGATTGAGTACGGGCGATCTTGTCGCCCTCTGCCAGGTTCGCCAAATCGCCGCCTGCTTCCAGGCCGATATATTGCTCACCCAGCAAACCGGCCGTCAAAATCTTGGCCGAGCTGTCTTTCGGAAATTTGTAGCCATCTTCGATGTCGAGTTTCACCAGCGCCTGGTAGGTCTTGTCGTCAAAGACGATTTCCGAGACCCGGCCCACGACCACGCCGGCACCCTTGACGGGCGCCTGCGGCTTGAGGCCGCCAATATTGTCGAACTTGGCGCTAATGGTATACGTCTTGCTGAAAGACAGCGAGCTCATATTGCCGGCCTTGAGCGCCAGAAACATCAATGCCGCCACACCCAGCAAGACGAACAAGCCGACCCAGACATCCAAAGATTTACGTTGCATAAACAATCCTAAATAATTTTTACTTGCTGCCGCCTGCGCAACATCTTGCCCAGGCCCGCTGTTTGTAGCTGATCGGCAATTACTTGCTAAACATCAACGCCGTCATCATGAAATCGAGCCACCACACCATCAACGATGAAATGACCACCGTGCGCGTGGTGGCGCCGGACACGTCTTCCGGCGTCGGCTGTGCCTGGTAACCCTGGAACAGCGCGATGAAGGTCACGGCAATACCGAACACCAGGCTCTTGATGGTGCCATTGCCGACTTCCTTCCAGACATCCACGCCGCCTTGCATCTGCGACCAGAACGAGCCTTCATCGACGCCGATCAGCACCACGCCGACCAGATAGCTGCCGATGATGCCGACGGCCGTAAAGATGGCGCCCAGGATCGGCATGGCGATCACGCCGGCCCAGAAACGGGGCGCCAGCACGCGCTGGATCGGGTTTACGGCCATCATTTCCATGGCCGACAATTGCTCGCCCGCCTTCATCAGGCCGATTTCCGCCGTCAGCGACGTGCCGGCGCGGCCCGCGAACAGCAGCGCCGTGACGACCGGGCCCAGTTCGCGCGTCAGGGACAGCGCCACCAGCAAGCCCAGCGACTGTTCGGCGCCGTACGTGGTCAAGGTGTAATACCCTTGCAAGCCCAGCACCATGCCGACAAACAGGCCGGAGACGGCGGTAATCACCAGAGAGCGGTTACCGATAAAAAACAGTTGCTCAATCACCAGACGCGGACGGCGCCACAGCCCGCCCGACGAGGCGATGATGATAAAAAACGAACGCACGGCAAAGCCGAGGTCTTGTACCGAATTGCGCAACCATGCACCGATCGCCGCCAGGAAACGCGCGATCATCGGCCGCCCCCCGTCTGCAGACCCAGGTCGTCGGCCAGCGACTTGCCCGGATAATGGAACGGCACGGGGCCATCGGCCTCGGCATTGACGAACTGCTTGACGTACGGATGCGTCGACACGGCCATCTCGGCCGGCGTGCCGTGCGCCACGATCTTGCCCGATGACAGAAAATAGACATAATCAGCGATGGCGAAACACTCCTTCACATCGTGCGATACCAGGATAGACGTGGAGCCCAGCGCATCGTTCAGATTGCGGATCAAATTCGCCGTCACGCCCATGGAAATCGGGTCCAGGCCGGCGAACGGCTCGTCATACATGATCAGTTCGGGGTCGAGCGCGATGGCGCGCGCCAGCGCGACGCGGCGGCCCATGCCGCCCGAGATCTCGGCCGGCTTCAATTGCGCCGCATTGCGCAGTCCCACGGCGTGCAGCTTCATCAGCACCAGGGTGCGGATCAGCTCTTCATTCAAGTCCGTGTGTTCGCGCAGGGGAAACGCCACGTTCTCGAACGCCGTCAAGTCCGTAAACAGGGCGCCGTGCTGGAACAGCATGCCCATTTTGCGGCGCAACTGGTATAACTCGTCGGTCCCCAGCGTATGCACGATCTGGCCGTCGACATTCACGGAACCGGAACTGGGACGCAGCTGCCCGCCGATCAGGCGCAATACGGTCGTCTTGCCACTGCCGGAGCCACCCATGACGGCCACAACTTTTCCACGTGGGAAATCCATTTGAAGGCCCGATAAAATCGAACGTTCTCCATAGGCAAAGTGTAAATCACGGATCTCAACAAGATTTGGCACGACGAAGCTCACTATTTTAATGGCGTATTGTAGTGCAGAAACGCCAACCTCTGCTGAGACACCCCTTGGGACAGCCCCGTAAAGGGGAAGAATACAACACTAATGAATCGAAAGTCAGATATTGTAGTGGAAATTCGGCCGCCACATCGCGTCCCTGCCCGATGGCATGCATGGCTGTTGACTTGACAAGTAAAAAGAACAAAGGCCACGTCGCGATCCGCGCCGTGGCCCTGGCAAAAAACGAACAATTGCTCGTTTTTTAGCGCGGCAGCAGGGATGCGCCCATCAGGAACTCATCGACGGCGCGCGCGCACTGGCGCCCTTCGCGGATGGCCCACACCACCAGCGACTGGCCACGGCGCATGTCGCCTGCCGCAAACACCTTGGCCACCGACGTCTGGTAGCAGCCGGCGCCATCCGTTGTCGCCTTGACATTGCCACGCGCATCCGTATCGACGCCGAACGCTTCCAGCACTTGTTGCACGGGGGAAACAAATCCCATGGCCAGGAAGACCAGGTCCGCCTTCATCTCGAATTCCGAGTTCGGCACTTCGCTCATCTTGCCGTCTTTCCATTCGACGCGGCAGGCGATCAGCTTTTCCACCTTGCCGCCCTTGCCTTCGAAACGCTTGGTGGCCACGGCCCAGTCGCGCTCGCAGCCTTCCTCGTGCGAGGACGAGGTGCGCAGCTTGGTCGGCCAGTAAGGCCAGACCAGCGGCTTGTTTTCCTGTTCCGGCGGCTGCGGCATCAGTTCGAACTGGGCCACCGAGGCGGCGCCATGGCGGTTCGAGGTGCCGACGCAGTCGGAACCCGTGTCGCCGCCGCCGATCACTACCACGTGCTTGCCCGTCGCCTTGATCTGGTCCTTGAGCTTGTCGCCCGCGTTGACCTTGTTTTGCAGCGGCAGGAAATCCATGGCGAAATGCACGCCTTTCAGTTCGCGGCCCGGCACGGGCAGGTCGCGCGGCTGCTCGGCGCCGCCGGCCATGATGACGGCGTCGAATTCTTTTTCCAGGTCTTCCGGGAAAATGGTTTCCTTGGCCCAGTTGTTGACGTGGGCCGGGAAATCCTTGCCGACCAGCACGCTGGTGCGGAAGACCACGCCTTCGGCTTCCATCTGTTTCACGCGCAGGTCGATGTGCGATTTTTCCATCTTGAAGTCGGGGATGCCGTAACGCAGCAAGCCACCGACCCGGTCGCTCTTTTCAAAAACGGTGACGGCATGGCCGGCGCGCGCCAGCTGCTGCGCCGCCGCCAGGCCCGCGGGGCCGGAGCCGACGATGGCCACTTTCTTGCCGGTGCTGAATCCCGCCGGCTGCGGCGTGACCCAGCCGTGTTCCCAGCCCATATCGATGATTTTATGTTCGATCGACTTGATGCCGACCGGATCTTCGTGGATGCCCAGGGTACATGCCGATTCGCACGGCGCCGGGCAGATGCGGCCCGTGAATTCCGGGAAGTTATTCGTCGAATGCAAGATGTCCAGCGCTTCGCGGTAGGCGCCGCGGTACACCAGGTCATTCCAGTCGGGAATGATGTTATTCACGGGGCAACCCGTGGTACAGAAGGGAATGCCGCAATCCATGCAGCGCGCGCCTTGCACGGTCGCTTGCGCATCCGACAGGTGCAGCACGAATTCCTTGTAGTTCTTCAGACGCGCGGCAGGCTCCAGATAGTGTTCGTCCTGGCGCTTGAATTCCATGAAGCCGGTAATTTTACCCACGATGTTTCCTTTGTATTTGCTGGCTGGGAGCGGCTTGGCCGCTCCCTGTCATTGCTCTATGCGATTGATCTTGGCTGGCTCAGGCGGCGACGGCTTGGACTTCCATGGCGGCATCGGCAGCCATCTCAATCAGCGCGCGCTTGTATTCGTTCGGGAAGACTTTCACGAACTTGCCGCGCGCCGCGGCCCAGTCGTCCAGCAGGACACGGGCGCGGGTGCTGCCCGTGTGCTTGAAGTGACGCTCGATCAGGCGCTTGAGGATGACCTCGTCGGCTTCCGGCACGCCGTCGCGGTGCTGCGTATGCCAGGCATCGCGGTCGAGATGCTGTTCCGCTGCGGACACGACCTTGTCCAGGCTGACCATGGCCGTGTTGCACTTGCTGGCAAAGTCGCCGGCCGGGTCATACACATAGGCGATGCCGCCCGACATGCCTGCCGCGAAGTTGCGTCCCGTGTTGCCCAGGACCACCACCGTGCCGCCCGTCATGTATTCGCAGCCATGGTCGCCCAGGCCCTCGACCACCGTGGTGGCGCCCGAGTTGCGCACGGCAAAGCGTTCGCCCGCCACGCCATTGAAGAAGGCTTCGCCGGCGATGGCGCCGTACAGCACCGTGTTGCCGATGATGATGTTATCCACGGCCCAGCCACGGAATTCCGTATTCGGCCGCACGATGATGCGCCCGCCCGACAGGCCCTTGCCCACGTAATCGTTGCCTTCACCCACCAGGTCGATCGTGATGCCGTGCGCCAGGAAGGCGCAGGCCGACTGGCCCGCCGTGCCTTGCAGCTGGATGTGGATGGTGTCGTCCGGCAAGCCGGCATGGCCGTACTTCTTCGCCACTTCACCGGACAGCATGGTGCCCACCGTGCGGTTCAGGTTGCGCACGGGCGAGATGAAGGAGACGCGCTCGCCCTTCTCCAGCGCCGCGCGCGCTTGCGCGATCAGCTTGTGGTCCAGCGCCTTTTCCAGCGCATGGTCCTGGAATTCCACGTGGCGACAGGCTTGGCCATCCGGCGTTTCCGGCTTGTGGAAGATGGCCGAGAAGTCCAGGCCCTGCGCCTTCCAGTGCGAAATCGCCTTCGACTTGTCCAGCAAGTCCACGCGGCCGATCAGTTCGTCATACGTGCGGATGCCCAGCTGCGCCATCAATTGACGGGCTTCTTCGGCCACGAAGAAGAAGTAATTGACGACATACTCGGGTTTGCCCGAGAACTTGGCGCGCAGCACGGGATCTTGCGTGGCAACGCCTACCGGGCAGGTATTCAAGTGGCATTTGCGCATCATGATGCAGCCTTCGACCACCAGCGGCGCCGTGGCGAAGCCGATCTCGTCGGCGCCCAGCAGGGCGGCGATGACCACGTCGCGGCCCGTCTTCATCTGGCCGTCGGCCTGCACGCGGATGCGGCTGCGCAAGCCGTTCAGCACCAGCGTTTGTTGCGTTTCTGCCAGACCCAGCTCCCACGGCGTGCCCGCATGTTTCACGGACGACAATGGAGAAGCGCCCGTGCCGCCGTCGTGGCCGGCGACGACCACGTGGTCGGCTTTCGCCTTGGTCACGCCGGCAGCCACCGTGCCGATGCCCACTTCCGACACCAGCTTCACGGAAATCGAGGCGCGCGGGTTGGCATTCTTCAAGTCATGGATCAGCTGCGCCAGATCCTCGATCGAATAGATGTCGTGGTGCGGCGGCGGCGAAATCAGGCCCACGCCCGGCACGGAAAAGCGCAGGCTGGCGATGTATTCCGACACTTTATGGCCCGGCAACTGGCCGCCTTCGCCCGGTTTTGCGCCCTGCGCCATCTTGATCTGGATCTGGTCGGCCGAATTCAGGTAGGCGGCCGTGACGCCGAAACGTCCCGACGCCACCTGCTTGATGCGCGAACGCATGGAATCGCCTTCCTGCAGCGGAATGTCGACGACGATCTGCTCGGCGCCCACGACGGAAGCCATGGTGTCGCCCTGGCGAATCGGAATGCCCTTCAATTCCTGCGTGTAGCGGTTCGGATCTTCCCCGCCTTCGCCCGTGTTCGACTTGCCGCCGATGCGGTTCATGGCCACAGCCAGGGTCGCGTGTGCTTCCGTGCTGATCGAGCCGAGCGACATGGCGCCCGTGGCGAAACGCTTGACGATTTCCTTGGCCGGTTCCACTTCATCGAGCGGGATGGCCTTGGTCGGGTCGAGCTTGAACTCGAACAGGCCGCGCAGGGTCAGGTGGCGACGGCTCTGGTCGTTGATGATTTGCGCGTACTCTTTATAGCTGGAGAAATTGTTGCTGCGCGTCGAATGCTGCAGCTTGGCAATCGCGTCCGGCGTCCACATGTGGTCTTCGCCGCGCACGCGGAATGCATATTCGCCACCCGCGTCGAGCTTGTCGGCCAGCACGGGATCGTTGCCGAAGGCCAGCGCGTGCAGGCGCAGCGCTTCTTCCGCCACTTCAAACACGCCGATGCCTTCCACGTTCGAAGCCGTGCCCTTGAAGTATTTGTCGACCAGCGATTTATTCAAGCCGATGGCTTCGAAGATTTGCGCGCCGCAATACGACATATACGTCGAAATGCCCATCTTCGACATGACCTTCATCAAGCCTTTGCCCACCGCCTTGGTGTAGTTGTAGATGGCTTTGTCGCCCGACAAGTCGCCTGGCAAGCCATGCGCCATCTCGACCAGGGTTTCCATGGCCAGATACGGGTGGACGGCTTCCGCGCCGTAGCCGGCGAGCAAAGCGAAGTGGTGCGTTTCGCGGGCCGAGCCCGTTTCCACGACGAGGCCGGTGGAAGCGCGCAAGCCCTTGCTCACCAGGTGCTGATGCACGGTGGAGGTGGCCAGCAGCGCGGGGATCGCCACCTGGTCGGCGCAAATGGCGCGGTCCGAGACGATCAGGATGTTGTGGCCCGACTTGACGGCGTCGACGGCTTCCGCGCACAGCGAGGCCAGGCACGCTTCCACGCCTTCCTTGCCCCAGGCCAGCGGGTAGCAGATGTCCAGCTCGTACGACTTGAACTTGCCGCCCGTGTGGGCGCTGATGTTGCGCAAACGGGCCATGTCGTCAAAGCCCAGCACGGGCTGCGCCACTTCCAGGCGCATCGGCGGATTGACGTTGTTCGTATCGAGCAAGTTCGGTTTCGGGCCGATGAAGGACACGAGCGACATCACCATCGCTTCGCGGATCGGGTCGATCGGCGGATTCGTCACTTGTGCGAACAGTTGCTTGAAGTAGTTATACAGCGGTTTGAGCTTGTTCGACATGACGGCCAGCGGCGAGTCATTGCCCATCGAGCCCGTCGCCTCTTCGCCGGCCACGGCCATAGGCGCCATGAGGAATTTCAAGTCTTCCTGCGTATAGCCGAACGCCTGCTGGCGGTCGAGCAACGATGGCTGCTCTTTTTCGCCTTGCGCGCGGTCCTGTTTCGCTTGTCCTTCGGCCAGCTTGATCTCGTCGAGCTTGATACGCACCGAGTTGATCCACGCTTTATATGGCTTGGCGTTGGCGTAAGTGTTTTTCAGTTCCTGGTCGTCGATGATGCGGCCCGCTTCCAGGTCGATCAGGAACATCTTGCCAGGCTGCAAGCGCCATTTCTGGATGATCTTCGACTCGGGAATCGGCAGCACGCCCGATTCCGACGCCATCACCACCAGGTCGTCGTCCGTGACGATGTAGCGTGCGGGACGCAAGCCGTTGCGGTCCAGGGTACCGCCGATGTGGCGGCCGTCCGTGAACGCCATGGCGGCGGGGCCGTCCCACGGCTCCATCATGGCCGCGTGGTATTCATAGAAGGCGCGGCGGTTGTCGTCCATCGTCGTGTGGTTTTCCCACGCTTCCGGAATCATCATCATCATCGCCTGGGCGATCGGGTAGCCGGCCATCAACAGCAGTTCCAGCGCATTATCGAAGCACGCCGTGTCGGACTGGCCTTCATAGATCAGGGGGAACAGTTTTTGCAGGTCGTCGCCCAGCACGGCCGACTTCATCACGCCTTCGCGCGCACGCATCCAGTTGAAGTTGCCTTTGACGGTGTTGATCTCGCCGTTATGGGCGATCAGACGGTACGGGTGGGCCAGCGGCCATTCGGGGAAAGTATTCGTCGAGAAACGCTGGTGCACGAGGGCCAGGGCAGAGATGCAGCGCGCATCCTGCAAGTCCTTGTAATACACGCCCACCTGGTCGGCCAGCAGCAAGCCCTTGTAAACGATGGTGCGCGCCGACATCGACGGCACGAAGAATTCCTTGCCGTGCAGCAGTTTCAAGGCCTGGATGGCGTGGCCCGACGATTTACGGATTACATACAGTTTGCGCTCGAGCGCGTCGGTGACCATGATGTCCGGGCCGCGGCCGATGAAGATCTGGCGGATGACGGGTTCCTTGGCGCGCACGGTGGGCGACATCGGCATGTCCGTATCGATGGGCACGTTGCGCCAGCCCAGCACGACTTGTCCCTCGATGCGCACGGCGCGTTCGATTTCCTGTTCGCACGCGATGCGCGACGCATGCTCCTTCGGCAAGAAGACCATGCCCACGCCGTATTCGCCAGGCGGCGGCAATTCCACGCCCTGCTTGGCCATTTCTTCGCGGTAATACTGGTCGGGAATCTGGATCAGGATGCCGGCGCCATCGCCCATCAGCGCATCGGCGCCCACGGCGCCCCGGTGATCGAGGTTTTTCAGAATCAGCAAACCCTGTTCGACGATCGAATGGGTCTTGTTGCCCTTGATATGGGCGACGAAACCGACGCCGCAGGCATCGTGTTCATTGGCTGGGTCGTACAGGCCTTGCGCTTTCATGGGCTTCTCCGCTGCATATGACTATCGAAAAACTAGAGTAGTGCAACGCAACAAAAAACTCAACCAGAAAAATTAGGGTCGGAGTCGAATTAAATCCGATTCCGTCGCTCTAAAAATTTAATAGGGACATAGTCAAAGCAATTTCAATAAAACGTGAGAAAGAAACCATTTTTTGTTTTAAATGCGAATGCTTTTCAATTGGCGTCCACTTCGGCCACGATTTTGCGGGGACGGCCCCGCTTGGCCGGCAGCACTTGCCGCTGCATTTTGTGCTCCAGCGCCTGCTTGAAAGCGTCGGAACCCAGCGGCCAGCCCTTCAATACAGCCTCTTCCACCACCTTGACCTGGCTGCGGCCCAGGCCTTGCTCGAACAGGCGCAGATAGGCCGCTTCACGGTCGAACGGCGTATTGCCCAGCGCCCAGTACAGCGCATGGTCGGTGATCACGGGATCGGGACGCACGCCCGCATGGTGGGCATAGCTGGACCAGCTATAGTCCAGCGCCTGGCCCGCCAAACCCGTTTGCACGGGTACGCATTCGAGGTAGCGGCAGCAAGTGAGGAAGAAATTGTCGGGATCGATGACGGAAGTTTTGTAGCGTCCCTGCCACAGTGCCCCCTCGCGGCCGTATTTCTGGTTGAAATACGGGACGTAATAGCGTCCCAGCCACTGCATCAGCTGCCCCAGACCCGTCGCATCGCTGGGCGTTGCCAGAAAATGTAGCTGATCAGGCAATAAAACGTAGGCATGGATGGCCACCTTGAACATTTTTGCGCCCGTTTTCAGCCAGGACAAAAATTGCGCGTAGTCGGCCGCATCCTGGAACACAGGCTGGCGGTTGCTGCCGCGCTGGATCACGTAATGGGGCAGTGCTGGAATGATGAGGCGGGGCAAGCGGGCCATGGCAGAATCGGTAAAAAGAAGGCTAAGACCTTGATTTTACACAGTATGCGTGCCGGACGCGACTCTGACCCTGTTTTATTTGAAATGCTGGAAAAGGCGGTTGACTCTGTCCCTTAATTTCAGAGCAGAATACTCATGCGCCGTCGCAAACGGCAAGTGAATAGTTCCAGCGGCCGCCCTTGTCGAGGCAGCTGTCGATTTTCCATTCCTGACGCAGCAACAGGACCGCACAGGACAAGCCAACGATCAGCAATAGCCCAAGCAGAACACGCCATTTCATCCGGACCGCCTCTGCTGGTCAGGACAAATTGAAACTGGCCGACAAGCTGTAACCTTCGCCATACGCGCTGCGCAGCGGCAAGTCCTGGCCCAGGCCCGTCTTGGCTTTCTTGCGCAGGCGGTACACGAGCATGTCGACCCGGCGGCCCGCATCGGGATCTTCGCCGCCCATGCCGGCCACGATGACGTCGCGCGGCACGGGGCGGGTATTGATGGTGAGCAGGTGCAGGAAGTTGAATTCTTTTTCCGTCAGGGCGATGACTGAACCCATCAGCTCAAGTTGGCGCGCGCTTACCTTCAAGGTCCACTTGCCCGGCTCGGGCACGGGATCTTGCGGGCCGACGCGGCGGTCGAGCGCTTCGATGTGGGCGGCCAGTTCGGGGAATTTGATCGGCTTGGTCAGATAGTGGTCGGCGCCCAGGCGCAAGCCCAGGATGCGGCTGTCGAAAGCGACACGCCCCGTCAGCACCAGCACACCAATTTGCGGATACAGCTGGCGCATGCGGGGAATGACGTTGAAGCCATCCTCATCGGGCAAGCCCAGGTCCAGTACGACCACGCCAACATTACCATGGCTCAACGCCGTCCACATCCCGCCAGCGGAGCTGGTGATATGAACTTCGTGTTCGAGCTCAACGAGAAACTCCGCCATATCTTCGGCGTAGTCCAGATTGTCTTCGACGATCAGTATTTTCGTCATTGCAACGCCATTCTTCCGTTAGTGAGCTACCGTGGGCAAACCATGCCATTCACTTCTACACCATGATGGACGGCACAATAGGTTTACGTCAAGGAATTATCACGGTTGCCTTCAGCGGAAGCAAGGCTTTTCCTTGTCTAGACAGGAAGCGGCAGCCAAATGCGGAAAAGTGCCCCGCCTTCGGGCAGATTATGCCCCTGCAAACTCCCGCCATGCACGTCCACCACGGCGCGCGCCATGTACAGGCCCAGCCCCGCACCGGGATGCGTGGCATAGGTTCCACGGCTTCCTTTTTCGAACAACTGCGCCAGTTCGTCTTCCCGCAAGCCGGGCCCCGCATCGCGCACGCACAGGGCCACGCCGCCCTCGGGCACCAGCTTGGCCGACACGGTGATGGCGCTGCCAGGCGGGCTGAACTTGACGGCGTTGTCGAGCAGGATTTTCAGGCACAGCGCCATGCCGGGCACGTCGCAGCGCAGCCTGGCCGGCAAGTCCTCGTCCAGTTCCAGCTGCACGCGGTGGCTGGCCGGCACGGTGGCGGCCGCCTGCTGCAGCAGGGCCAGCGGCGCGATGCCGTCGGCGGCCCGCTCGCGGCCGATGGCCGCCATGCGTTCGGGTGAGAGATAGTCGTCAATCATGGACAACAAACGGTCGACGGCCGTCTGGATTTTCACGTAGCGCTTGCGCGTGGCCTCGTCCGCCTCGGTGGACGTCGAGACGAGGCGCTGGATAGCGCCATCAATCGTGGCCAGCGGCGTGCGGAATTCGTGCGACAGCATCGAGGCGAAGCGCTTCTGCTCCTTTTCCCGTTCCGCTTCCTGCGCCTGGGCGGCGCTGACGTCGCGCAAGGTCCCCACCAGGGTCATGCTGCGTCCGGCCGCCGCAGGCACGATGGTGGAATGGATTTCCAGGGCCAGCTGGTGGCCGTCGGCGTGCGGCAATTCCACTTCGCGCAACAGGGTCAAACGGCTGGCGTCGCCATCGCGCCAGCGCTGCAGCCGGGCCGGCACGTCCGCCGCCAGCTGCGCCGCGTGCGCGCGCAAGGCAGGCAAGTCGTGGCCCGTCAGGCGCTGCGCGGCGGGGCTGATGTAGAGCAATTCCAGGGTCGTGGCGTCGAGCAGGAAGGCCGCGTCGCGCCCGTGCTCGGCCAGCAGGCGGAACTGCGCTTCGCCTGCCCGCGCGCGCAGCAGGGCGCGACGCAACTGGACGAAGCGCAGCGCCATGAGGATGACGCCGGCAAGCAGCAGAAGGAGAAAGGGCAGCATGCGTTATACCTGGCAAGAAAGAATCGCCAAGTATAAGCGTGCGGCAGCGTTAATCTTCCAGCGGGGCGAAAATCTGCTGCAAGTCTTCCTGCGTGAGGGCCATCTTCTGCGATTCGCCTTCGGCCAGGATCGACTGCGCCAGCTCCGATTTCTTTTGCTGCAGCAGCTGGATTTTTTCTTCCAGCGTGCCCTTCGCGATCAGCTTGTAGACGAACACGGGCTTGTCCTGGCCGATGCGCCAGGCGCGGTCCGTGGCCTGGTTTTCCGCCGCGGGATTCCACCACGGATCGTAGTGGATGACCGTGTCGGCCGCCGTCAGGTTCAGGCCGACGCCGCCCGCTTTCAGGCTGATCAGGAAGATCGGCACGGCGCCCTGCTGGAAAGCCGCCACTTGCGCGCCCCGGTCCTTCGTTTCGCCTGTCAGCAAGGCGTAGGGAATGTCGCGCGATTCCAGTTCTTCCTCGATCAATTCCAGCATGCTGGTAAATTGCGAGAACACAAGGATCTTGCGCCCTTCGTCGAGCAAGTCTTCCACCATCTGCATCAGGTCGAGCAGCTTGGCCGAGCCGGCCGACTGCTTCTTCGCCGGCAAGGATTTCACCAGGCGGGGATCGCAGCAGACCTGGCGCAGTTTCAGCAGCGCTTCGAGGATGACGATCTGGCTGCGCGCCACGCCCTTCTTGTCGATTTCTTCGCGCACTTTTTGATCCATCGCCAGACGCACGGTTTCATACAGGTCGCGCTGCGGGCCCGTCAATTCCACCTTGCGCACCATTTCCGTCTTCGGCGGGAGCTCTTTGGCCACATTGTCCTTCGTGCGGCGCAGTAGGAAAGGCTTGATGCGGCGGTTCAGGAGCATGCGGCGCAGCGGGTCGTCCTGGCGCTCGATCGGATGGCGGAATTGCGTATTGAAGGTCTTCTCGTCGCCCAGCAAGCCCGGCAGCAGGAAGTGGAATTGCGACCACAGCTCGCCCAGGTGATTTTCCAGCGGCGTGCCGGACAGGCACAGGCGGTGGCGCGCGCGCAACAGGCCCGCGCTTTGCGCCGCCTTGCTGCGCGTATTCTTGATGTAGTGCGATTCGTCGAGGATGACCAGGTGGAAATCGTGCTCGCGCAGGGTTTCCTCGTCGCGCGGCAACAGGGCGTAGGTGGTCAGCACCAGGTCGCATTGGTCGATCTGGTCAAATTGCTGCGCACGGTCCTTGCCTTGCAGCAGCAGCACTTTCAGGCTGGGCGCAAATTTTGCCGCCTCGTCCTGCCAGTTGCCCATCAGACTCGTCGGTGCAATCACCAGGGCCGGATGCGTCAAACGGCCCGCTTCCTTTTCCACCAGGATATGCGCCAGGGTCTGCACAGTTTTACCTAAGCCCATGTCATCGGCCAGAATCCCCGCCAGGTCATGGTCGCGCAGGAATTGCATCCACGCCAGGCCGTCGGCCTGGTAGTCGCGCAGGGTCGCCTGCAAGCCGGCTGGGGCCGCCACTTTTTGCACGGAACCGAACTGGCTCAGTTTGCGGCCCATGGCGCGCAGCTGCTCGCCGCCCGTCCATTGCATGTCCAGGCCGCGCGCCAGCTCTTCCAGACGCGCCGCATCCAGGGTCGACATGCGCACGGCATGCTTGATCTTGTCGCTGAAATACAGTTCGCCCAGCGTGTTCAGGATGGGGCGCACTCTGCCCCACGGCAAGGCCACGCGCGTACCGTCCGGCAAGGTCGCCAGCATCTGGTCATCGTCCGCATGCGCTTCGATGACTTTCGGGTTGAAATCGTTGGGCGCGTTGCGGATCAGCTGCACCAGCACGGGCAGCAGCGGCACGCGCTCGTGGTTGACGACGATGCCCAGTTCCAGCTCGAACCAGGCGTTGCCGCTGTCCGGGTCCTGGTCGTCGATCTCCGCATACCAGTCGCCCACGTCGCTCACGTCGTAGCGGTACTTGGCCGTCTTTTCCACGATCCAGCCCTGTTTGCGCAAGGCGTCGATGCCGGACTCGGCAAAACGCAGCCATTCCGCCTGGGAAGGCAGTTGCAAGGCACCCTTCAAGCCGCTCAAGGGGGCGGAGCCCGGCTTCTTGAACTGCAGCTCGGCCAACGTCGCCAGCGCGCGCGCTTCATCGACCGTATTTCTCTGGATAATTTCCGTCACGTCGCCCACTTGCCGCACCACGCGCTGCGACGGGTCGAACGCGACGCGCTCGCCATCGTAGTCGTAGGACAGCACGGCGAAGTCGCTCCAGCGCTGCGCGCTGCCATCGGCCAGCATGGCGCTGTCGAGCAGCAAGACCGGCTGCGCCGGCACGTCCTTGCGCAAGCGCTGCGGCAACGGCTGCGGCAGCGGCATCAAATGCTGCAAGCCCTGCGCCAGCAGCAATTGCGACACGCGCACCTTGTCGTTCGCGTTCAGGGGCGGCGCCTGCGCCACCAGCGCCTGCAAGTCGGCCAGGGAAATGTCGGAGCCGCCCTGGTTCAATTCCAGCACGCCGCACGACAGGTTGTCGATGTACCACGGCGGATCGGTGGGCAGCATGTAGTCGATCTGGTCGGCGCCATGGTGCTTCGCGCCTTCCGGCGGGTCCACTTGCCAGCCCAGGCGCATGGTCTTGCCTTCGTCGCGCCAGAACAGGCGCGCGGGACGCACGGGACCTTCCTTCAGCGGATACACGAGACCATTGCCGACGTCGGCCCAGGAATTGGCCCACAACAATTTATCCTGCTCGGCCAGCATTTTCAGCAGGGCTGCGCCCACCTTGCCCTTCGGCTCCGTGGCACTGCCCGTCTGCGAATTCTGCCCGCTGCGCATGGCCACGAAGAAACGCACGAGGTCTTCGTCGGCTGGCGTCAGGAACGTGGGCGGCGCCGACAGCAGAGAAAAGATTTCGCTGATGGGAGAAGCCGCCGCCACGTCGCCATTCGGCCGCAGCCGCGCCTTGTACAGGCACAGGGCCACGTGGCGGCCACCGCTGGTGGGCGCCAGCACGTAGATCAGCCGGTGCTGGTTGAGTTTGGGATCAGGCTCGGCAATGGTCAGCACGGCCTTCGGATGGGCGGCAGCCTCCACCCGCTGCAGCCAGGTGGCGACGGCATACGGCAAAGGCGCTCCCGGCGCACTGGCCGGGGCAACTGGGGTTTCACTGGTTTCGTCGCGGGTAAAATCCATGGGGCGCATTTTTGTGTAAAGGTCGTATCCAAATCGGCAACAGGCAATATTATCCGCCATACAGCCGTTGCTGGCTTGATTCACACACGCTCTTTGAGCAGTTTTAATGCGCGATGCCTAAAAAATAAGTATTTAATACGACACTTGGGACCCGCCGGCAGCAAAAAAGGCCCGTCACGGGCCTTTTTTGCCGCCGTTGGCCCGCTTGTCAGGCCGGCACAGTTTCTTCTTCTGCCACGTTGACGGCTTCGACGAGCGGTGCGGTGCTCGTATCGGCCGGCGTAAAGTTGCGCAAAAACAAGAAGAACTGGCCCATCATCTGCGTCCACAGTTGCAGATTGATATTCAGGTACTCGCGGCTGACGCCACCGGCGACCAGCACATCCATTTCCAGCACGACGAAATCGCCATGCTGGGCCACGCGGGCAAAACGCTTGCTGCGGTGCCATTCGGCCAGCAAGCCGGCCGGCAAGTCGCCGCCCTGCACGCGCAGCGGGCAGCTCAGGGTCAGGTCCGCATACTGGCCAGGCGATGCTTCATTGCCCCACAGCACCTGAAAGCCGATGCCATGGCTGGCGCTGTGCAGGCGCACGACACCGTCGTGTTCGATGCTGGTGACGGCGCAGCCGGCCGCCTTGATGGCCTCGGCCGTTTGTTCCGCATTCAGGGTGGTCAGCAAGCTATTCGTGTTTTCCATCGTCATTCCATTCATTTCAAAAAGTAAAATTACTGGGGAGCCGGCGCGGGCGCGGCCGGTGTTTCTGTTTGACGCGCGTCAAAGCGCCCCTGGTACAGCTGATCACCGTACTGCTGGGCAATCTGTTCGAGTTTCACTCTGCTTTGCGCGGCGAACGGCTGGCGCGCCTTCATGACGTCCAGCACGTCGAGTCCTTCATACGCTTGCAGGATTTCCTGACCGGCCGCATACAGCTGGGCATTCTTGCTTTCGCAGCGTGCCAGGGCGCCCCGCTGGGCCGCCACTTCGCCGTCGAGACGCGCACGCTCCGCTTCGATCTGCTTGCCCGTGGCGGCCAGTTGTTCGCTGGCCTGGCGGTACTGCGCCAGGCTGGCGCTTGCCTCTTGCGCGGCGGCGGCGCTGCGCTGTTGCTGCTCGCCCAGTTTTTCCCGTTGCGCGCGCTCCTGCGCCAGTTGCGACTGGCTGCGCGCCAGTTCCTTTTTCAAACCATCGCTGGCAGGCGCGGCGACGGGCGCCGCCTTGGCGGCAGGCACGCCCTTGGCTTTGAGCAATTCCAGCTCGCCGCGCGTCTGCTGCAATTGCGCCGTGACATTGCGCAACTCGGCCCGCAAGCGCTCTTCCATGCTCTGCCCCTTCTGCGCCTGGGCCGTGCTGGCGGCCAGCAAACTCAGCAGCAGTAAAGGCAGGCGCATTTTGTTGGATATCAACATCATGGCTCCTTAAAAACGCGCGTTCAATTCGATTTGCAGGGTGTCGATCGACAGCGCCGAACCGAACACTTCGCGGCTCGACGTCCAGCGGCCGTTCAGCCAGGTATTCTTGTCGAGCGCATACGCGCCGCCCAGGTAGTAGCCGCGCGCATTCGTGCCGCCCAGGTGGAAGGTGGAATCGTTGTAGGCGTCAGGCAAGGCATCCGGTTCGATGCGCTTGTAGCCGAGCAAAACGTTCCAGTCGCCGCGCGCCGCCGGGCTGGCCTTGCCCAGCGTCGCCTGCAGCATGTAGGCATTGCCGCCGCTCCGGAAATCGGCTTGCGAGACGCCGCCCGTGCCGCCGAAGTTGTTCATGATGCCGCCCTTGGCGCGCGCCCACATGGCGTTCTTGTCGTAAGCCATGTTGCGCACATAATCGCCTTCGATGCGCAAGTCCGTGCCGCCGGCAACCTTGCTATCCCAGCGCGCATTCAGGTTGGCCAGGCGGAATTTCGAGGCCAGGCCCACGAATTGCGGCTGCGGCGTATTCGCCGGGTCCAGCGGGTTCAAAGCGATATTGCGCAGCAGCATCAAGCTATTGCCTTTTTGCATGCTCGATGGACGCGACCAGTCCGTGCTGCAGCCATCGGCGCCCGCGTACAGGGCGCACGGCTGCGAATACTCGCCGCTGATGTTGCGGAAGTTGTAGTAAGCCAGCGCGCCGCGCAACTGATGGTCGCTATTGATCTTCCACGAAGCGCCCACTTGCGCGCCCAGCAGCCACTTGTTTTCGCTGGACATTTTTGCCTGGCTGCGGCTAGGCGCATTGTCGGACGAATACTCGAGCGGAATCAGGCCCAGGGTACCGAACACGGTGACGTCCTTGCTATCGCCGAGGGGTTGCTGCACCTTGGCGGCGATGCCGTCGAAATTGAGTTCGCTGGAAAACAGTTCGTCGCCGGAGACGAACGGGTTATCAAAACGGCCCGCCGTCAGTTTCAGCCAGGAAGCGGGCTGGTAGGACAGCCAGGCCTGGTCCAGCCAGATGTTTTTCTTGCCCAGGCCGCCACCGAGGGTTTGCGTGGTGGACACGGGGCTGTCGTCATTGCCGCTGGCCAGGCGGATGCCCGCTTGCGTGCTGTCGGAAATGTCGGCCAGGATGCCCAGGCGGGCGCGGGCGCGCAGCAAGTGCTTGCGGTCTTCGCGCGTGTTCAGCAGCGCCGGCAGGGCCAGGTTGGTATTCGAATTGACGTCGTAGCCGCTGCCGCTGTTGAGCGAGCGCCAGTCGATCTCGATATTGCTGTTGGCCATGTCGTAATAGCGCGATTCGTAGCGCGCACGCACATCGCCTTCCAGGCGGATGCGCTTGGTCCAGGCCGGCGTTTCATTCGGCGCCGCCCAGCCGCCCGCCTTCGCTTCGGCCAGCACTTGGCCCTTGATCTCGTCGCGGATCTGCTCGCGCACGGTTTGCGAAATATACGGCACGCGCACGTCGCCCGCCTGTACCTGCGCCAGGGCCGCCGGTGCGGCGGCAGGGCGGGCTTGCGCCGCGGCCAGCGCTTCGCTCTGCGCCTGCGCCAGCAGCGCTTCGCCGGCATCCTTGTTCAGGGCGCCGCTCTGGATCAGGCCGCGGATCAGTTTGACCATGGTGCTGTCGGCCGGTGCCGCGGACTGGGCTTGTGCTGCGCCCGCCGCCACGCTCAGGGCCAGGGCAGCCAGCGCCAGCGGAAGGCGGCGCATGCGCTGTGAGGGAGAAAATAAGGAATTCATCGCTTCTTTCGGTAAATGAGGAATTAGTTCATGCGCTTACGGGCGCCGGCCTTTAATAGATACGCGGGCCGGGAAACGCAGGGATGCCGGTGGCCGCTCATCGGCGCGGAAGTCGCGCACCATGGCCAGCACTTGCTCATCCGTCTGCGCATTGCCCGTGCCTTGCACCAGCTGCACCTTCGTCGTCTTGCCTTCCGTATCGAGCCACAGGTCGACGCGGATATCGGCAAACGCCAACTGGCGCGTGCGCGGGTCGCGGGCAAAGGCCAGCTGCAGCGCGTTGGCCACATAGCGACCATACGATCCCGCGCCGAGGCCGCCGCCACCGCCGCCGCCCGTCATGCCGCCACCGCGCCCGGCCTGGATGCCGAAGGCGTCGCTGCCAGCCTGCGCCGCGCCGTCGATGGTGACAGGGTCGCCCTTGTCCGGCGACGGGCTTTCCGGCGCGTCATCCATGGGCTTGTCGGCCGGCGTCGGTTCCGGCTCCGATACTTCCGGCACCACCTTGTCCGGCGTCGGTTCCGGCAGTTTTTCCGGTTCCGGCGGCGGCGGTGGCGGGGGCGGCAGCATCAGCATCGGCGGCGCCGCCACTTCGCGCTTGGTGGCCGCCGTGTCCGACAGCAAATACCAGACCAGCGCAGCCAGCGCGCCAGCCAGCAGCACGCCACCGGCCACGCCGCCCCAGCGGCGCCACCACTGCGCCGCGCCCGACGATTCCGAGGCGGCCATCTTCATCATGTCGTCACGCTTCACCTTGCGCTCCTCATGCCGGCTTGCCGGTCACCAGGCCCACCTGGTTCAGGTCGATGCGGCGCAACAAGTCCAGCACTTCGACCACTTTCGCGTATTGCACGGCGGCATCGCCGCGCACGATCACGGGGAAGTCGGGCGTCAGGGCCTTTTCCGTGCGCAGGCGCTCTTCCAGCTCGGGCAAGGTGACGGGATAGGCGTCGAGGAAGACCTGGCCCGCGTTGTCGATGGTGATGGCCTTGGTCTTCGGTTTTTCCAGCGCCATGGCCGAACTGGCCTTGGGCAGGTCGACCTTGATGCCGGGAATGCTGGCGTTGCTGGTCAAGATGAAGATCACCAGCACCACCAGCAGCACGTCGACGAAGGGCGTGATATTGATGCCGCCGCTACGCTTGCGGGGGGTAAACTTGGCGGAGGTGGCCATGGTTATGCGCCCCTCACGCCTGTTGCAGCACGGGACGCATCTGGCGTCCGTCGCCCTGCTCTTCAGCCAGGCGCGTGGCGAACTCATCGACGAAAACGGCCATGTCGGCAACGATGGCGTCCGAACGCGAGGACAGCCAGTTGTAGCCGAACAGGGCGGGAATCGCCACGCCCAGGCCTGCAGCCGTACACAGCAGCGCTGCCGCCATGCCCGGCGCCACCGAGTTGATGTCCACGGCGCCGGCCATGGCCGCCACGACGAACACCAGCATGATGCCGATCACGGTGCCGAACAGGCCGACATATGGCGCGCCTTCGATGGTGGTCGAGAGCCAGATCATGCGTTTCGACATGCGTTCGCTTTCGCGCACCATCACGCCATCCATGGCGGCGCGGATGGCGCCGATGGTCGCGTTCGAGACGGCGTTCAAGTCGTAGCCGCGGTCATGGCGGCGGCGCATTTCGTCGATGGCCACGTCATACAGGCGCCACAGCGAGGAATCCGTCTTCACGGAAGCGCTCAGCTTGCCGTTGCGCGCCAGGTGGTCGAGCGGCGCGCCGGCCGCTTCGTGGAACGACTGCATGAATTGCGCATTGGCGCGCGAGATGGCGCCATAGCTGCGGCCCTTGCCGATCATGATGATCCACGACAAGACCATCATCAGGCCCAGCACGCCGACGACGATCCATGCGTCGAGCGGCATGGCGGCGATGATGAAGCCGAAATGGCTTTTGCCCGCTTGCTGTTCGTCGGCGCCAAACACGGCCAGGCGCGATTCGGAACCTTGCGAGACGGCGTCAGCCAGCAGCAGGGCATCGGGACGGGCCGTGCGCGACAGGCGCAGCTCGTCGATGGCGCCCGTGAAGTTGTTCAGGGTGGAGGTACCGGAGGCGACCGGCGGCGCATCGGCGCCCACCGAGGCGGCCGTCGTGAAGGCTGGCAGCGCGGTGGCCAGCGACACGGCCGGACGGCCGCCCACGTACAGGGCCACGTTGGTTTTATCGGCTTTCACGGCCAGGTGCGACCATTGCGCGGCCTGGATCGGTTGGCCCGGCTTGCTGCGCTGGCCATTCACCTGCACGAAAGGCACGCCCTGGTCTACGCCGATCAGCAATTCATTGGCGCCGTCGCGGCGGGCATACAGCACTTGCTGCGGGCCCAGGTTGTCGGGACGCACCCAGGCGGAAAAGGTGAATGGCGCGCCGGCGGCCAGCGCCAGCGAAGGCGAGGCAGGCAGCATCAGCGGTGCCGTACCCAGGCGGGCGCCGGCGCCGATGACGGAACCGTCCAGCGCCGGCACGGCCGTCTGGGCATGGTTGCCGTAGGCGGTGCTGTCGCGCGAAGGCACGCCAGGCTCGGTGAAGTGGTACACCAGGCTGTAGTCAGGGTCGAAGGTGCGCTGGCCATTGCCGGAAGCGGGCGCCTTCGGATTGCCGTAGTACATCCACAGCTGCTGCGGCGTGCCCGCCGTCAGGGCCGGCACGTCGACCCAGATCAGGGCGATGCCCAGCAGCGGGTTGAACTGTTCGATCTGGTGGTTCAGCACCGTCTTGTCGTCGCCCGCCACGAAGCGCAGATCGGCGCCGTTGTCGCTGACGCCTTCGAAGTTGAAGTTACCGGAATGCAAGCGCAGCAGCACGGGAATGCGGCCGGGATCGCCGCCCACGGCGCCCGCCTTCGGGCCGGCGTCGACGGTAACGGGTTTGCGGTAAGCCCAGTCGGGCTGCCACCAGGCATGCGCCAGGCCGGGAACGAGCGTGCCCAGGATCGTGAGCAGAAAAAGAAAACGTTGCATGACAGTGATTCTCCGAAGAAAAGTCTAAAAAAGTGCAGTGCTGGTGAGCTGGCCCGTCAGTAGCTGGCCGACAGGTTGAAATTGATGCGGCGCACGTGTTTGTGCGTGCGCGGGCCATCGCGCAGCGGGTAAGCGAAATCGATGCGGCCATTCAGGTAGCGGAGGAACTGGAAGCTGCTGCCCACGCCCACGGAGGCCAGGCCGAACAGGTCTTTCTGCTCGATCATCGGATCGCGCAGGCGCAAGCGCGCGCCATCGGCAAAGGCAAACAGGCGCCAGTTTTCCAGGCGGCTGAAATATGTCAGCTGGGGCGTGCGCCATTCGACGGTGCCGGAAATGCCGTAGTCGCCCGTCGCTTCGGCCGACAGGTAGCCGCGCACGGAATTGGCGCCGCCGGCGGCCATCTGCTCGCCCGACACGAGCGCCGCGTCGGCCAGCTGGCCCGACATGCGCCCGTGCAGCTGCGCGCCGCTGCCCAGGGTGTAGGTGGCGTTGGCGTCGCCCTTGAGCACGAGGAAGCTGGGCGAAGCCTTGTAGCGCTTGTTGTCGTAAGCGGCGCTGTTGCTGCCATAGCCGAACGCGGCGCGCGTGCCGGCCACCAGCGACAGGCCCAGGCCGTAGGTCGCCGCATCCGTCTGCGCAAAGCCGTTATACGACACGCTCAGGGGCACGTACTTGAGCGGAATATTGCTGCCCGTGCCATTGAGTTTCAAGGCTTCCTGGTTATCCTTGAAATCGATGCCGGCAAAAAAGCTGTGCCACCAGATGCCGCTGTTGGGCACCGTGTAGTTGACTTTCATGCCCAGCGCATGGCCCTTGCCCAGCACGCTGGTGCCACCCGTGCTGGCCACATTGCTGTTCGACTGGTAGCCGGTCGCTTCCACGCTCCAGCCTTGCGTGCCGATCGGCGCCACGTACGAGGCGGACCACACCTTGGTCTGGTTCAGGTCGCCCGGCGTACCGAAAAAGCTGATGGTGGCGCTATGCCCGAGCTGCCACAGGTTGTCGTGGCCGACCGACATGCTGCTGCGCAGCTTCTTGGTATCGGCGCTGTAGTCGTTGTTCAAGCCGATGCTGGCGCGCCACGGGCTGCTGTCGTCCACTTTCAAGTCCACGTCCATGGTGCCGGGCAGACTGCCCTGCTTGACCAGCGGCATCACCTGGCGCTTGGGACCGCGGTTCAGGGCCGTCAGTTCCACTTGCGCCTGGGTAAAGTCCGGCACCTTACCTTCCGTCAAGGCCGGCACTTGCTGGCGCACGTCGAGCGGCGAGTTGTATTGCGCACCGACCACCCGCAAGCGCCCCACCTTCGTTTCGCTCACCTGCAGCACCACCACGCCCTGCTCCACCTGCTGCTCCGGCAAGTCCACGTAGACGGACTGGTAGCCGCGCGCTTGATAGGCAGCAACGAGGGCGTCGCGCGCCCCTTCCACGTCCTTCAGGGTGCGGCCCGGCCCCAGAAAGGGCGTCACCGCCTCTTCGATGGCACGCGCATCGAGCACGGTATTGCCGCGCACCAGATATTCCTCGATCGTCACTTGCCGTTCCGGTGCGGCCACAGGAGCGGCCGCCGGGACCGCGTCCTGCGCGCGCGCCATGCCGGGCAGCGCCAGCATGGCCAGGCACAGCATCGTCAAGGCGGTCGCAGGCGCCGCTGGCGGCACGTCCCTGCCCTTGGTTGTCATTTCACGCATCTTCCATTCACCTTAAAATCAAACGGTTGCCCTGTGTTGCGGCGCTGGGCCGGCGTATTTTTTTCTGCTAATGCTGATCTACTGATGCCTAGACAGCCGCCGCGCGCGGCGACTGCCGAATGTCATCAAATGTTCATAAAACTCCGCTCAAGGCTGCAAACCGCGCCGCTCGCTCGGCGTGAGCGCCTGCAGCTGCGGTGCCGTCAACGGCCCCGCTCCCAGCACCTGCACCACGCCGGCCGGCTGGTAGGTCGATGCCTGCGGCTCTCCCCCCTTGAGCTTGCCAACACCGGCTTCATCCGCCTGTTCATTGCCAAACCCCAGCACCTTCACTGTGAACAGCGACGGCTGCGCCTGGCGCGTGGCGGCCCGTTCGCGCTGCAACACCTCCTGCGCCGCCGTCACGGCTTGCGAGGCGGCCGCGCTGGCATTGCTGAGCGCGCCCACGTTCACGGCGGCGATGGCCGGCATGCCCGTCGACTTGCCCTGCACCTGGATGTTTTCCGCGTTGACCACCTGCAAGGCCGCCAGGTTGACGTTGCCCGAGACGCGGATACCCGCCTCGCCCGCGTCGATGGTGCCCAGCGGGGCGATCAGGTCGATGTCGCCAGGCGGCACCTCCGGGATCGGGTTCAGGGTGGCGATGCCGGCGCCCGTGTTCGGCGTGGTCGGTGACAAGGTCACCATGCCGATGTCGTCGTAGACCCGGCGCTGCGGCGTGAACACCACGGTGGACTTGGAGCCGCGGCCGGCATTGATGTCGCCCTGCGCCGACCAGGCCAGGATATTGCCGCCGAAGGTGGTGAAGATGCGGCTCTGGCCCAGCAGGATGCTGTCGCGGGCATAGATCTGGATTTCGCCGGCGCCCTGCGTCAGCACGCCCGAGCCTTCGCCCGGCACGAAGCCGCCATCGACGCCCACCAGGGTGCGCCCGCCCGGCGTCAGAATGTCGATGTTGCCGCCAAAGTCAGTGTGAATGCCGGCATCGACCAGGTCAAACACCGGGGCGTGGGTATCGCCCCCCAGCACATATTGCTGGCGCGTCAGGTAATTGACGCCCTTGCGCGGCCGCCTGGTGCTGCCGCCTGAGGCGCCGTCCAGATAGTAGGTGGCGCCACTGAACATGGTCAGGTCGCCCGCATAGGTCACGGGCTTGCCCTGCGCATCCTTGGTCGGGAACAGCGTGGCGATGGCTTCGCGTCCGCGCAGGTAACTGCCTTCGCGCACGCCGCCGGCAGCCGTGTACTCGCGCCCGCCTGCCTTGAGTTCGGCGAAGTACACGTTGCGCAGGAAGACACGCTGCTGCTCGGCCGGCAAGGCCGCGAAAAACTTGCGCGCGTCCATGCTGCCGGCATCGAAGGTCAGCCCGGCGCCATTGCGCTGTCCGGCGCCGTAGCGGGTTTCCAGCCAGTTGACCAGGTGCAGTTGGCTCGACAGGCCATATTCGCGCTGCAGGTCGCGCCTGCTGCCGCCGGTGCTGGCCTGGAGAGTCTTGTCGAGCTCGCTTTGACGCGCTGCCAGGAAGGCGGGCGCGCCCGCCGCGTCGCCGCTGTAGCCGAATTCCGCGCGCAACCAGTCTGCCAGGCCCAGGCGGCCGCCATACACGGCCACCGCCTTGCCCGGCTGATCGGCCAGCGACTTGTCTGGATCGATCAGGTTGGCAGCGTCGAGATAGCGCGCGGCAAAGGCGTCGTAGTTGGGGCCATGCGCCCCGACCCCGGCCGCCACCGCGATGCCGGCGCCGCTGCTGCGGTCGCCGGATGTGCGATTCGCCACCGCGCCGATACTCTTCAGCTCGGCCTTGTCGGCCATGTCGATATCGCGCCCGGCCGTCACTTCCAGCGTGCCCGGACCGCCCACGTAGAATGTGCCGTAGCGAATGTCGCGGCCGGCACGCACCACCGACACCTCGTCTGGATTGTTGTGCAGTATCAGATTGCCGCGCGCCGAACCAACAAAGTTTTCCGTCGGCCGCAGCGGCAGCGACGGG
The DNA here is from genome assembly GCF_030587275.1 of Janthinobacterium sp. SUN128. Taxonomy (NCBI): domain Bacteria; kingdom Pseudomonadati; phylum Pseudomonadota; class Betaproteobacteria; order Burkholderiales; family Oxalobacteraceae; genus Janthinobacterium; species Janthinobacterium sp. SUN128. The sequence continues at coordinate 193,169 of NZ_JAPWHY010000004.1, forward strand.
TTGGCGTACGCTATCTCCGAAGTCCAGCCCAGCAGTCCCTGTGGCGTCGCTTCGACCAGCCCCAGCGCCGTGCCGGAGTTGACGATATCGCGTCCGGCCCGGATATCGACCGGACCGGCGCCCTCGTACCAGGTGCTGTGGCTGGCTGCATTGCCGCCGCCGCGCGTGATGATGGAACCGGTGCGCAGGCCGATGATGTCGCCCGCCAGCGCGTAATAGCGCGCCGGCAACTGATCCTGCACCGCATAGCCCGAGGCGGTGGGCGGCGTCAGCGTGAACAGCGGATAACGCTGCGGTGAAGCGCCCGCTTCGCGCGACGCGAACAGCACGCTGGGCGCCTGTGCCTCCTGGTTGACGTTATGCGTGTACGTGTCGCCATACGCGGTCAGGCCGCTCACTCCCGCGAAACCGGGATTGAACGGGCTCGGCAGCGCAGTCGGATCGGCGCCCGACGCCGTCACCGAATAGGCACCCGCGTAGATCGAATCGGCGGCCAGCAATTCCAGCTGCCCCGGCGTGCGGCGGGTGAAATGCGCATCGACCGGCGATGGTGCCAGCAGCAGGCCGGTGGCCGGCCGCGCCGGCGCATTGGTGCTGGTGTCCATATCCCTCGCCCCTTGGGCGGAGTTGCCGACATACAGGCTGCCGCTGGCGGCCACGGCGCGCAATTGCGACGGCATCACGAAACGCCCGCCGCTGGAAGCCTGGTTGCCGCTGGCGCGGTCGTCGCTCCAGGCCGTGGACGGCGTCAGGTTGCCGCCCGCGCTGAACAGGTCGATAGCGGTCGACGGCGTCCACAGCGAGAACCAGCTGTAGCCCTCCCCGTCTTGCGCCACGCCCTTCGCGGTGAACGGTGTGCCGTTGTTGAGCTGGGTGACGCGGCCGGCGTCGCCCACGCCGCCCAGCACCAGGTCGCCGCGCGCATCGATGCGCACGCCGGAGTCGCCCGGCACCACCACCGGCCCGCCGCCCGCGATGGACGAGGTGGCGGTGTAGACCTGATAGGCGCGCGACTCCTGGCTGTCGCCCATATCGAAGCGCAGCTCGATGCCGCCCACCGATCCCGCCTCCATGCGCAAGGCGCCGCGCAGGTTGACGAAGGTGCTATTGAGGTCGCCACGCGTGCCGGAAAAACGGGTATCCGGCGTGATCTCGCCTATCGTGTCGGCAAACGAGCGCACTTCGGCCACCGGATTGAGGCCGCCGCCAATGCGCACGTCAAGGTCGCCACCGCCGGTCAGCGTGAGCGCGGAACCGTCGGCCGATACCCGGCCGGTGCTGGCCACCGCCAGGTTCAAGCCCTGGCTGCGCATGACGAATTTGCCGCCTTGGTCGGTACGCGGCGACAGCATGCCGGCGGCCTTGCCTGCCTCGAATACGAGGTTGCCGCCGCCCAGGGTGCCGATGCCGGTAAAGCCGGTCATCACGGGCTGGGTCTCGTACAGGTAGTTCGTGCCGACACCGCCGGCCACATAACTGCCAAAGTTGATCCACCAGGCGGTGGGCACGCCCTCGCCCTGGGCAACCGCGCTGCCGGTGCCCTGGCGCCACAGCCAGGTGCCGATGGCGCTGCTGTCCTGCTGCGGACGCAAATAGCCCACGTCGTCGGGGCGACGCTCCGTGCTGTAGCCGCCACCCACGAGGTCGCCGGTGACGTCGCCCTGGGCGCGCACCAGCACGTTGCCGCCATGCTCGGGATACCAGGCCTGGTACAGGCTTTGCGCGCCACCGTCCACATAAGGCTTGAAGGCATCGCCATCGGCGCCGAGGATGGACCCCTTGCGATCCGCCGCGCGCGGCAGCCGGTAAGCCGCCGCCACGTTGGCCGCCTGGGTACCGGCCGTATACACGCCATACGGCGAACTCTGGTTGAAGTTGCCGCCGGCCAGGAGATCGAGGTCGCCCGTACCGGTACGCAGCACGCTGAACAGCTGTTGCCGCGCAGGCTTGGGCACCATCGGGAAGCTGGCACCTTCGGGCAGCCACGTCACCAGGTCGCCCACGCCCCACTGGTTGTACGCCAGCAGCTCCTCCACGCTGGAAAAGTCGGCGAGATTGATCAGCGTGCCGGCGGGATTGCCAACATACAGTTCCGAGTCGCCCATCCAGTAGAAATTGCCCGCCACGCCCTCGATCGGCGGCGCCGCCACGCTCGGCAGGCTGAGCCCCAGGACCGCACCGTAGTGGTGGTCGGTCAGCAGCAGACTGCGGTTGTCACCCATGGAGCGCAGCGCGCGGCTATCGGCCGCCTGCATGTCGGCACCGGCCACCAGGCGCATCGACCACGACTGCGAACCGCTGGCCAGCATCGGCGCCAGCGCCCAGTTGCGGCCCTGGTTGCCGTCGGCATCGCCCGGACGCAGGGCCACCGAGTCGGCGCCGCCAGGCAGCCGCACCCAGGTTTCGCTCGGCACCAGCGCGCCCTTGCGCAGCTGCAGTTCGCCGGCCAGCACCACGCCATTGGCGGGCGTATCGGGGAAGCCGTCGCCGTCGTAGTCGGGGCTCGGCGTGTCCCTGACGGCGCCCACAGGGAATGGCAGCGGCACGCCGCCGGGCCAGGTCATGGCCGCCACGGACATCCCCACGGGCAGGCGGGTGCCGGCATCGAGCCGCGTGCCGCTGCCCAGCGTGACGGCCTTCGCCAGCACGGTGCCGGCCGCATACACGATATCGCCGGCGGCATTGCGCACGGCGCCGCCCAGCACCGTACCGGCCGGCAATTCCACCTCGGCCGTCAGGGTGGCTTGCGACGGCAGCGCCGTGCCGGCCCGCAAGCTCATGGCTTTCATCGGCAGGTCGTAGTTCAAGGTGCGGCCGGGCTGGAAGAAGGTATCGTCGGCCAGCGTGACCAGCTGGCCATGCGGCACGATGACGTCGGCGCCGAACGGCACCCGGCCCTTGGCCAGCATCCAGCCCTTGTCGTCCGGCGTGACCGGCAAGGCCTTGCCATCGAAGCCGTCATTGATGCTGCCGAAGACGTTCAGGTTGCCGCCGGCGCGCAGCACCAACGCACCCGCTTCGCCGGAGCCGGCCACGCCGGTCTTCTGCGTGTGCGGATTGATGCTGGCGTAGCGGTGGCCCGACAGGTCGATGTCGCCATCGACGTGCAGGTCGCCGTCCGGCGTGGCGCTGAGGATGGCCACGCCCGGACGCAGGTGGAAGGCATCCTTGTAGTTGCGCAAGCCGGACAGGCGGCCATTCATCAGCCCGTCGTTGGCCAGGGCGCCCGTCATGAAAGCCACGCTATCGTCGTGCTTGCGGTCCAGGTAGGCCTGGTCGATGACCTGGTAAGGGCGGCCGTCGGCCGTCGTTTCCGTGCCCGGACGGGCATCCGAATACGACCAGAAACCGTTGACCGTGATGGCGCGGGCGCCGTCGATGGCCAGCGGACCGGCCGCATCGATGGCGACGTCGTTGCCGGTGGCGCCACCGAGGCGCCGGGCGCTCAGCTCCAGCGTGCCCAGCGAAGCGATGCGGTCGGCCTTGCCGGCAGTGCCGGCGCGCAAGTCCATGCGCCCGCCCGTATCGAGCACCAGCCGGCCGCTGCCGGCATCGATGTCGATCACGGCGCGGTTGGGCGCCTCGATCACCTGGCCGTAGCTGTCGACCCGCAGCACGCTGCCATGGGCGTCGAGCAGCGCGCCGCCGGCCACGCTGACGCCGTCGCGCGCTGCCAGGCGGATGCTGCCCACCTGCTCGCCGCTGGCGTCGACTGTGCCGTTGACGGCCAGACGGCCGCCATCCACCGATACCGTGATTTCACGCGCCTTCAATTCATTCTCCAGCACCAGGTCGCCCTGCTTGAGCTGGAAGCTGCGGCTGCCGAACACGCCGCCCTTGGTCAGGCGCTGGTTCAGTCCCTTGAAATCCTCGATATGCTGGCCGCGCACGTCGAGGCCGCCCGCCGCGAACGGCACGTCGGTGCCGCCCGCGTCGTAGTGGCCGCTGCTGCCGCCGGTGATGCTGCCCAGCAGCGCCACGCTGCCCGCCTGCGCATCGAGCGCGCTGGCGGTGAGCTTGCCGGCGCGGTTGGAAACGGCCGAGAAATCGATGCTGGAAGCGGCCGCCTGGCGCACGTCGCCGTGGCGGCTGTCGAGCACCACGTCACCGCCCCAGCTGTACTTGGCCACACCATTGAAATCGATCTTGCGGCCCGCCAGGTCCAGCCTGGCACCGTCACCCAGCACGACGTCTTGCTCGGCGGACACGCTGAGCTTGCCGCTTGGCAGCAGCACAGCCGTGTCGAGCGTCACGCTGCGCCCGTCCAGTGCCACTTCGGCGCCCAGTGCGCCGGCCAGGGCGGCCGCGCCCGGGGCCGTTGCGGCCGCTCCCGATGGCTTGGCGACATGGATGTCGCCGCCCGCCTTGATCTTGTTGACGGAGCCGGCGGCGCCGGTGAGCAGCGCTGTATTCAGCGCCAGGTTGCCGCCGCTGCGCAGATAGCCCTTGCTGGCCGTATCCCAGCCGCTTTGCGACTGGTACACCGACAACGATCCCGTATGATTGGCGGTGATGCGCTCGCTGGCGTTGATGGCCACATCGGCAAAGCCGAGGATCAAACGGTCCATGCTGTGGATGGTGTCGGGCCGGCTGTTCGGGCCATAGCCGAACTCGACCTGGCGGGCGTCGACCTGCAAGCGCCCGCTGCCGCTGCCGGCGCCGCCGGCGGCGACCAGGCCGGGCGCGGTCGTGGCGCCGTTCCACACCAGCACATCGGTCTTGATGCGCGCCACGGCGTCGCTGCCACCCGCGCCGTAGATCGCCGGGGTGCTAATCACCAGCCGCTCCAGCGACGATTTTCCCGTGCTCGCGTTGATGGTCGACAATTCGACGTTGTCGTAGAAATTGATGGCGTCGCGCGCCGTCAGCGCCAGGCTTTCCAGCGCCGGCGCACCCACGCCGGCGTCGCCGCGCAGCAGGCGGTCGAGGATGCCCTGGTTCAGGGTCAGTCCGGCCGGCAATGCGTCGCGCGCGGCCATGGCGTCCAGCGACGCTGCGCTGCCCACATTGATGCCGCCCACGGCCAGCACCAGGTTGCGGGTGCCATAGGTGGTGGCGTCGCGCAGGTTGAAGCTCTGGTCGGTGGCGGCGACAATGCTGCCTTCCGAATACAGCGGCGTGCTGCCGCTGCACACGGCGCCCGCCGCGCAGGCGCCGATGTCGATGCGGCCCGGTCCGGATCGCGGATCGGTACTCACGCCGGGCGCCAGCATGTCCAGCCGGCCATTCGACACGGCCAGCACGCTGGACTTGCCCGGCGCATACACGTAGCCGTTGCCCGAATCCCAGGCGGCGGCGCCACGGCCCAGGGTATTGATGCCGCCACCCTGCTCGATGACGATGCCGCCTGCCTTGCTATTGGTCACCAGGAACACTTCGCCAGCCTTGAGCACGGCGCCGTCGCGCACCACGATGTTATCGACGCCGCCCTGGAACTGGGCGATATTGGCTTGCTGGTTGCCGTTGCTGCTGCTGTAGTTGACGGTAGGCAAACCGCCGATGCCCAGGCGCGGGGCGCCGATGGCGTTCAGGGCGTCGACCCGCACCGCCATGCCCTTGAAGTCGACGGTGGGCGCACCGGCGCCGCCGATGATTTCGTAGTTCTTGCCAGCACCGCCCAGCAGCAGCGCGCTGCCGCCGAAACCGTCCTTGCCTGGCGTGTAGTTGGTCGTGCCGACAAAACGCAGCGCATCGTCGGTGCTGGCCTTGGACTGCACCAGTTCGATGTGCAGCGCCTTGGCGTCGCGTTCGAGCAGCGGCCGCGGCACGCCGTCGCGCACCGCCTGCGCCAGCGCGAATGCGCCGTAGCTCGTTTCATTGTATTGCGAATAGCTGCGCAGCACGTCGGCCGGCGTCAGCACCGCCTGCGATGGCAGCACCGTGCGCCGGTCGGTATTGCTGGTGCCCAGCTGCACGGCGGTAGCAAACGAGCCGTTGCGCATGGCCGTGGCCGACCCGACAGGCAAGCCGCCGGCGGCCAGGCCGTTCAGCTCCACCCGGAACGCGCCGGGCAGCAGCGCAAAGCTCGACGGCAGCAAGGTATAGGTGCCGGCGGCCAGGCCGGGCACGCCGGCGCCGATGGTGATCTGGCGTCCCAGCGCCGGATCGCCGGCGCCATTCTCGGCCACGATGGGCGCATAGCCCGCCTGTGCGCCCGGAACGATGGCGTAGACAGGATTGGTGGCCAGGCCCGGCAGCACGAAGCCGCCTTTGCCGGACGTCTGCACCAGCGGGTTGAGGCGGGCGTCGGTCGAGCCGCCGCGTCCGGCAAGGAAGGCCGCGCCGGTCAGGGTGCCACCGCCTGACAGGTCGAGCACGGCGCCAGCGCGCACATCGACGTGCTCGCCGGTGAGCACGACGGCCGGGTCATTACCCACGCCCTTGTATGCGACGTCGACGCCGTCCATCATATAGCTCAGGCCATCGAGCGAGCCGCCGTATGGCATCACCAGACCGCTGGCGCTGACCGACGTCACGCTGCCAGGCAGCAGATTGGTGTGGCCCGTCACTGCGCCATTCGTATTCTGGCCCAGCGTGATTTTGCCCAGCGGCGCGCGCACCACGCCCCCCTGGTTCACCGTGCCGGCACTCAGCTCCAGCGAGCCGAACACCGAGTAGGGCAAGGCCGGCAACGGCGCGCCAGGGTCGCCGCTGCGCTCGATGGTCAGCTTGCGGGCCGGGTCGAACTCGGTCGCCAATTGCCCGAATTCGTTGATCACGTTGCGTTTGCCCACCTCCACCTTGCCGGTGGCGCCGCTCACCGGATAGATTTGCGCGCCCGCCAGGGTCAGATTGCCGGGCGTGTACAGCGCGGCCGCCGTGCGCATGCGGATATCGCCGCTTGAGCGCAGCGCCAGCTCGCCGAAGGCATCGCGCTTGACTTCCAGGTCGGCGGCGGCGTTTTGCACGATCACACCGTTGCTGCCGACATTGACGGCATTGGCGAGGTCGATCAGCGCGGCATGCAGCGTCAGGCTGGCGTGGTCGTCCACGTTGGGCACGCCCAGTTTGCCGCTGCCGATGCCGCCGTTGCCGGAGCCGCGCACCGGGTTCGGCATCAGGTGGTCGTCGCTCTGGCTGCGGCTGGTGCCGGCCAGACGGATGTAGGGCGCCGCCAGCTTGACTTGCGCGGTGGTGGCGGCGTCGGCATGCTCGGCCAGGGCCAATGCGCTGGCGGTCAGGCGCAGGCTCTGGCCCAGCGACAGGTCGAGGTTGCCGTCAAAACTGATCAAGCCATTCGACAGCAGGGCCAGATGGTCGAAGCCGCCGGCGGCCACGCGGTCCGCACCCAGCCGGGCCACGCCGTAGCGCAGCGCCGGATCGCTGTCGCCCACCTGCAAGTCGGCGGCCAGGCCACTGTCGCCCTGCAGGCGCGACAGCACCAGCTCGCGCGGCACGCGCACCGCGTCTTCCACGCCCAGGCCCTTCAAGTCGAGCTTGCCGACGATGCCGTAGTTCGGGGCTTCCAGGTTGAGCGCCAGCGTGCCGCCGGCCGCGCCGGCGCCACCGGCTGCCGCATGCAGGCTGCCGTCGAGCAACAAGCCGCGGTAGGAACTGAGCGCGATGCTGCCGCCGTCACCGGCCACCTGCACGCTGCCCTGGCCGGGCAGATCGAGCCGGGCGGCGGCGCCGGACGCTTCCAGGCGTGCGCCGGGGCGCACGATGACAAAGGCGTCGGCCGCCTCGACCTGGGTGGCGTCGAGATTGTGCTTTGCACCGATCTCGATGGTGCCGCCGGCGCCCACATGGCCATACACGCCGCCCTGGGCGTCGGTGGCGGTGGCCGCGCGTCCGGCCACGTCGAGTACCGCGCGCTCGCCGATCCAGATCGACTGGGCATTGGCACTGCCGTCTGGACGGTTGATCTCGCTACCGGTGACGAGCGTGCCCGGCAACACGGAAATACGGCCGCCTGCCGCGCTCAGCGTGCCTTCCACGGTGATCTGGCCGTTGCCGGTCAGGCTGATGTTCTTGCCGTCATCCACGCGCAGCGTGGCGCCCTGGTCCACCACCAGCGGCGCCTTGGCGTTGCGGGTGCCGGCCGACAGCGCGATATCGGCGCCGGCCCGTTGCTTGAGCACGCCTTTCACGGCATTTTCCTGCCACAGCGGCGCCAGCCACGGTTGCAGGACGGCGGCTGGATCGACGCCGGTAGGCAATTGGCCCGCCAGCGCCAAATCGGCCCGCAGCAAGGGCATGCTGACGTCGATGGTGGCGTCCTGCGCCACTTGCACGCCCTGCTGGCCATTGATGTTGTAGTGCGCAAAGCCGCGCTGGAACAGGTCATTGTCCAGCACCAGCAGCGGCTTGACCGCCAGGTCCTTCGGCGCACGGTTACCAGCAAGCAAGCGATCACCCGCCTGCAAGGTCACATCAAACGTGAACGCCGTACCGGCGGCCACCCTGGCGTTGAAAGCGGGCACCGGCATGCCGTTCGGGAAGGCGTCGGCCGGCACCAGGTAGCCGGAACCGAGCTTGCCGCGCACGCCCGTGAGCGTGACGCCGGCCGGCACGGTCATGCCGCTGGTGTAGACGATGCCATTGCTGCCGGTGACGAAGATGAATTCATAGCTGATCGAGGCGGGCGGCACCACCCAGGCGGCCGGCAGGGTGTAGGGGCGCGCCGCGCTAAAGTCCGGCAAGTCCAGCAGCGGCTGGCCGGGATGGACCTTCGTGCTGATATAGCTGAAGTCGGTATCGAGCACGGTGCCGGCCTTGATGGTGAAGGCTGCTGCCAAGGTCAGGTGCACGGGGACGGACTGGCCTGCAGGCAACACACCATTGCCGGCCAGCGCGCCGCCGCCCAGCACCACGCCGGTGCCGCTGTCGATGGTCAGCGTGCCACCGCCGTTGACGCCGTAGCCGCGCAGTTCGCCATCGAGCACCAGCGCCTCCGACTTGACGCCGTTGAGATCGTTCTGATTCGCGCGCAAGCTGATGTCGCCGCCGCGCCCGCCCTTCAGCTTGCCGTCGGCCAGCACGGCCGCGCCCGAGGACGTGTCGATCGCGCTGCCGGCCGCCAGGTTGACGGTACCGCTGCTGACCATCGCCACCGCGCCGCCGTTGACATACGGCAGGCCGGACGTGTTGCCCGGATCCAGCTTGAGCTGGCTCCACAGGCCGCGCGTGTCGAGCGTCACGCCGGCCGTCACATCGATGCCCACCTTTGCTCCGGCCGCTGGCGTGGCGACCGTTGTATTGACCCAGTTGCTGGTGCCATTGGACAGCTTGCTGACGATGTCGCCCAGCGCAATGCTGCCGCCGCGCGCCGTCAGGCCGGCATTGACCTTGACCTGGGGCGCATGCAGCGCGATTTCGCCGCCAGGCGTGACTTGCACCGCGGCGTCGACCTCAATGGCGCTGCCGGCGTAGGCCTTGATGCCGCCCAGGTGTTGCGCGTTGAGCCAGCCGGCGTCCAGGTAGGTCTTGCCGACCAGGTTTTCGGGCAGCGCGTCTTCGCGCAGGAGATCGCCGGCGCTGGCGCCGCCGGTGCCGATATGGATGGCCTGCAGCAGCGCCGCGGGATTGTCGCGCAGCTGCGCGCTGGCGGCGTCGTACACGGGCGCCATCTGGCCCAGCACCAGCTGGCCGTTGCGGGCGGCGGCCAGTTGCGACTGACGATAACTGTCGAGGCTGGCATCGCGCGCGTCCTGCTGGCGCTCGCCCTGGAATACGCCCGATTCGATCGCGCCTTCCAGCACGGCCGATGTGGTTCCCACCACCACGCGGCCCGCATCGCGGCCCACGGTATAGCCGTTTTCCAGCCGTTGCTGGGCGCCGATCAGGGGATTGGCGAAATTTTCCGTCGTTTCCGCGCCCCAGCGCTGGTGGTGCGCGGCGTAGCCTTGGTAGACGCCCGTATACAACACGTCGCCGGGCGCGGTCGACAGCCTGTACAGCTGGCCATCCTTGCCGCTGAGCCAGCTCTGGCGAATCATGCCCGTCTGGACGTCAAAAGTGCCGCCGGACACGTTGAGCAGAGAGCCCGCCTGGGTCACCAGTTCACCACCCTGGAAAGCCACCGTGCCGCCCTGCGCCGCCCATTCGCCGATGCCATGGCCGCTGGTGTTCAGATAACCGCTCACTTCGAGCAAGCCGCCGCCCGTGTACCAGCGGTCGGTCGGATAGCCATTCGTGCCTGCCGCCACCCGCACCAGGTCGCGCCGGTCGACCCACAGGTCGGTGCTGTTGAGGGCCTTGCTGTCGCGGTTGCCGGGCGCGTCGCGCTGCTCGTTGCCCTGTGCATTGATCAGCACGTTGTTCGAAGCCATCGCCACGTTGACGCCCACGGCGCCGGAGACGTCGATGCTGGCGCCGCGCGCCACTTGCGTGCGGCGCGTGGCCAGCGCATTGACCTGGCCGCCGGTGGCCAGCGTCAGCGAACCGGTATCGAAGGCGATATCACCGCCGGAGGCAATCTGGATCAGCGACAGGTCGCGGCGGTTGTAGGCGCCGTCGCTGGGCAGCGCCGAATCCTTGATGAGCGCGTCGCGCTGCACGTCCAGCGCGGTGGCGCCGCTGTCGTCGAGCAGCACCGTGGTGAGGCTGTCCGGCGCCAGGGTGACGAGGCCCTCGCTGCCGTCGGCCTTCAGGTGCACGGTGCCGCGTGTCGTCACGCTGGTACTGCTGAGCAGCACGCCGGCCTGCTTCACGTCGCGGCCCGTCAGGGTGACGTCGCCGGTAAGCGCCTGCACCAGGCCGCTATTCGTCACCTTGCCGGCGCCGCTTTGCGCGTTGAACTTGACGTCGACCTCGTTGCCACGCGTGCTCGAAGTCTGGTTGGCATCCGTCCCCAGCCCCTTGCGGATGACGAAGCTGTCGCCGGCGGCCAGCGTGACCTGGCCGTTCGGCGCGGACAGGCTGCCGCCGTTATGCACTTCGCGCCCGGCCAGCAGCACATAGCCACCGCCTTCCGTCACCGTCTGCGGCTTGCGCGTGCTGATCTGCGCGCCGGCCTGCACCACCACGTCGACCGTGGCGTTGGCGTGCGTGGCCACGCTGCCGTTGAGCACCAGATCGTTGGCCAGCGTGGGCTTGAAGCCCGAGCCCAGCGTTTCGCTGTAGATGCCCTTGCGAAATTGGCTGTCGCTCATGCCCACGGCGGCGGCCACCAGGCTGCGCGTGTCGACCTGGCTGCTGCCCGTAAACACGATGCCATTGCGGTTGACCAGCATTACCGTGCCATCAGCCTTGATCTGGCCGCGGATCTGGCTGGGACGGGCCAGCGGATCGTTGACGCGGTTGAGTACGGACCAGTTCGCCAACTGGTCAAATTGCAGAGTGGTATTCTGGCCGATATTGAACGTTTCCCAGTTCAGGATCGCCTTGTCGGCCGTCTGCTTGACGGTCACCACGGTCTTGCCGTCGGCCTGCGCCTGCACGGGACCATTCGCGTTGAACCAGCCCGCCGTCAGGCTGTTGCTGTCGACCTTCAAGCCGCCTTCGGCCAAGCCTTCCGGCACCTTCGAGCCGGCGGCAATGGCCGCCTGGCGCGCCGCCTGCTGGGCCGCCTGCTGCACGGCGATGGCGCGTGCGGCCAGTTGCAGATTGTTCAGCGAACTTTGCAGCTGGGCATTGGCTTTTTGCTGCTGCGCCTGCTTATTGTCCGTCCCGATGATGGCCTGGCCATTCGGCAAGCGTCCCGTGGCGGCGGCCGTGCCCTGCTGCGCACCCTTGCCGGCAAACCAGGCGCCGCTGAATGGCTGCTGCGCCTGCGCGCCGCCCGCCTGCAGCAGCACGGCGATGGCCAGCGCCAGCGGTTTCAATCGCACCGGGCGACCAATCCGGTTGCCCGCCATGGCGGAGGAGGATGCGTGTTTCGTGACCGACTTGCTTCGCTGCATGGCGACATTCCCTTTTCATGTTCCGTTGCTGACCGATATCGCGAGGCGGCGCGCGGCACGCACGGGGCGGGCGGCAGGCACTGATTCGCGGCTTCCAGCAGCATTGACAGGGAACAAGGTCCGGGACTGCAAAAGGTCATGAAAATGTCATAATTGGCGAGATGCCATCGGCCTGCATCGCTAGCCAAACAGCACGATGCCGCCCGGCAGCCGCGTCACCCGCGCGCCATACGCATCCTGGATCAGGGCGATCACATCGTCGAGGCGGTCGAGTGAAAAACTCGCTTGCACGCGCGTGTGTTTCAAGGCCTCGCCATTGAGGATCAGCTTGCCGGGACGGTAGCGGTTCACCTCGTCCACCACCTCGGCCAGCGTGCTTTGTTTAAATACCAGCAGGCGCTGGCGCCACGCGCTGACATCGCTCTTCGCCACCTCGCGCGCGATGCCGAAATGCTCGGGCCGATAACGCAGCTGCTGGCCGGCCGCCAGTTCCGCATCGTTGCCGGCCTGCGCCACGCGCAGGCGGCCCGTCAGGCAGGTCACGCACACTTCCTGGCCGAACAAGCGGATATTGAAGCGCGCGCTGCCGGCCGACACCGTGCCGTCGCCCGCCTGCACGCGCACTCTCGCCGCGCCGCGCAAGCCGGCCTGGAATTCCGCCTCGCCCGCCAGCAGCACCAGCGACGCGGCGCCATCCTGCAGCGGCGCCGCATCGAGGCGCGTCTGCGTATTCATCTGCACCAGCACACCGCCATCGAGCGCCACTTCGCGCTGCTCGCCCGTGCCGGTGGCGTAGTCGGCGGCGAGGCCCGCCACGGCCGGCCACAGGTCCGTGGGCGGGCGCAGCACCAGCAAGCCCAGTGAGGCGGCGACGGCGCCACCGAGCCAGGCGCGCCGCGCCACGTTCACGGGCGCCTGCGCCCGCTTGACGGCGCGCGCGGCCGGCGCCATGGCGCCCCACACGGCACGCGCCTCGGCAAACGCGTTGGCATGCTTGCGGCTGCGCGCGCACCAGTGGCGAAACACTTGCGCGTCGCGCTCGCTGACCTGGCCCGAGGCCAGACGCACCACCCACGCCTGCGCTTCCTGTTCGATGACACCCATGTCGTCTTCCGCTTGTTCAGTCATGATGTTTAGACGTTTTTCCCGCCCCGGGACCGAAGCGCTGGATGAAATCGCGTCCCATGCGTTCGCAGCAATGTTCGAGTCCGGCGCGCAATTCCTTCTCCACCGTGCGGGCGGAAATGCCGAAGCGCTCGGCGATGTCGCGGTGCGGCAACTGGTCGACGCGGGCGGCGATGACGATGGCGCGCCGGCGTTTCGGCAACTCCTGCAAGGCCCGTTCCAGTTCCTCGAGTTCGGCACGCGCGCTGAAGGTGCGGGCCGGGTCGGCCAGCTCATCGGCCATCTCGTATAGATCGTCGATATCCGGCAGGCTGAGCAGGCGCGCATTGTCGCGACGTTGATCTTCCGCAATGTTGATGGCGATGCGCATCAGGTAGGCGGATGGATAGCTGATCGCCTCTGGCGCGTTCATCCGTTCCACCCGCAGATACGTTTCATGCAGCGCGTCATTGGCCAGGTCTTCCGAGCCCAGGCGGCGTTGCAAATGGCGGCGAAACTGTCCATAGCGTTCCAGGAACAGCTTGCGCAAGGTGGCTTTCAGCAAATCCGGCATGGTCAGGACACCCCGGACAGGAGGTAGGGCGCGCAATCGGCCCCTGGGTCGGGCCGCGGCGTCAGTAAAATCGTCAGCGGCTGCGGCAAGCCCGCCGGTGGCGCGCCATCGATCAGCAGGCTGCGCAGGCGCTGCAACACGGCGCGGTCGCGCTGTTCCACGCCGCTCGGTTCCAGCACATGTACGGCGCGCACCTTGCCCCGCTCGTCGAGCCACAACTGGAAAGCCAGGCGGTAGCGGCCAAACGCGTCCGGATGCAAACGGCACAGGGCGCGCGTGAGCGAGCGCTGCAGAACGGCCGCATAGCCTTGCAACGGCGGCGCGGCGGGAACGGCCTCGGCCGGCACGGGCGCCGGCGCCACGGGGGCGTCCGCCAGCGCCAGCAAGGTAAACGCATTGCTGCCGCTGAAGCGCGCGCCCAGCTGCGTGCCGGCCAGCAGGCGCTGCAGCGCTTCGGCCGGCGTGTAGTCGCCGCGCACGGGCGCTGCCACGCGACCGGCCGCCAGCTGGCTGCTGACGAGCACGGAATACCCGGTCACTTCGCCAAACGCCACCAGCGCCGCATCGAGCGGCTGGGCGGGCAAGTCGAAGTGCAGGGTAGCGTGCGCGGCGGCATCAGCACCGTCCGCACCCGCAGCCGGTCGCACGAATGTCATGAATGTCATGAATGTCATCAGCAAGCAGGCGGACAGGGCATTGCCCTTTGCGGCGCGGCGGTGGGTTTGTGTCATTTTCCAGGGAAATCAACGAGAAAGCCTGCTCATGAAGTGTCTTGACTGCAATGTTGTCTGCAGAATGGCAAGATGGTAGCTTCATAAAATGACAACTGCATGACATGGCGCCAGCCCGCATCCCGGCCTGTGTCATCGCCGCGACATATGTCCTTGCTATGCTGGGCGCTTCACCACCGCTCCGGGAGCCGCCATGGCACACCTGTTCTTGCTGTTACTGCTGGCCTGCGCCGCCCTGTCCGCACAGGCGGACGAACACACCGTCGTCGTCAAGGCCGCCGCGCCGCAAAAGGGCTGCGTGGAAGTGGAAGCCAATGGCCAGCGCGCACAATCGATGTCATGCTTGAATGAAAAATTATTGCCCAAAAGCAACACATTGAACCGGCAGCCGCCTTCCCTGTCCGGCGCGGAAGCGATCGTGCAACGCCCGTCGAACCAGCTGGGCCTGTACAACCGCGCCGCCCTCGAACACCGCATGGGCAATGCCTTTGGCAAGTCCGTCACGCCGCAGCGCCCAAGTCCCCCTCCGCCCGCCAGCCCGCTGCTGCCGCCACGTTGACGCCGTTGTCAACGCACAGTCCATTTGCGCTGTCAAGATTGCGCAATCGCGCCGATTGCGTATCATTCCAGGCTTGATCGCTCTGGAAACAACCATGCTGCCCACTATCGAACAACGTCTTGCCCTTGAACTTGCCGCCAAACCGGTGCAGGTTGCCGCCGCCATCGAACTGCTCGACGAAGGCGCCACCGTGCCCTTCATCGCCCGTTACCGCAAGGAAGCGACCGGCGGTCTCGACGATATCCAGCTGCGCCTGCTCGAAGAGCGCCTGCGCTACCTGCGCGAGCTGGAAGAGCGGCGCGCCGCCATCGTGGCCTCGATCACGGAACAGAACAAGATGACGCCCGAATTGCTCGACGCCGTCATGCACGCGGAAGACAAGACGCGCCTGGAAGATTTGTATCTGCCCTACAAGCAAAAGCGCCGCACGAAAGCGCAGATCGCCATCGAAGCGGGCCTGATGCCGCTGGCCGACGGCTTGCTGGACAATCCCGAACTGACGCCGGAAATGGAAGCGGGCAAGTTCCTGCGCGACGCGTTTACGAGTGCCGACGGCAACAACCCGGGCGTGGCGGATACCAAGGCGGCCCTCGACGGCGCGCGCCAGATTTTGATGGAACGTTTCGCCGAAGACGCAACGTTGCTGCAAACCTTGCGCGAATACGTGCAGGAACATGGCATCGTCGAATCGAAAGTGGTGGAAGGCAAGCAGGACGAAGGCGAAAAATTCGCCGATTATTTCGATTACTCGGAAACCATTTCCACGGTCCCCTCGCACCGCGCGCTGGCCCTGCTGCGCGGCCGCCGCGAAGGCATCCTCGACGTCACCCTGCGCCTGGATACGGAAGCGGAAAAACCGAAATGGGATGCGCCGCACAATCCGTGCGAAGGCCGCATCGCAGCCCGCTTCGGCATCAAGCAACAAGGCCGTCCGGCCGACAAATGGCTGGCCGACACGGCGCGCTGGACCTGGCGCGTGAAAAGCTTCATGCACCTGGAAACGGAACTGATGGGTGCCCTGCGCGAGCGATCGGAACTCGATGCGATCAATGTCTTCGCCACCAATCTGAAAGCGCTGCTGCTGGCCGCGCCGGCCGGCCAGCGCGCCACCATGGGCCTCGATCCTGGCTTGCGCACGGGCGTGAAAGTGGCGGTCGTCGATGCCACCGGTAAAGTGGTCGACACGGCCGTGATCTATCCGCACCAGCCGAAGAACGACTGGGATGGCTCGCTGCATACGCTGGGCCGCCTGGCCGCCAAGCACAATGTGTCCCTGATTTCCATCGGCAACGGCACGGCCTCGCGCGAGACCGACAAGCTGGCGCAGGATTTGATCAAGCAGCATCCGGAAGCGAAGATGACGAAGATCGTCGTCTCGGAAGCGGGTGCGTCGGTGTATTCCGCGTCCGAATTCGCCTCGAAAGAGTTGCCGGACATGGATGTGTCCCTGCGCGGCGCCGTGTCGATTGCGCGCCGCCTGCAAGACCCGCTGGCCGAACTGGTCAAGATTGACCCGAAATCGATCGGCGTGGGCCAGTACCAGCATGACGTGAGCCAAAGCCAGCTGGCCCGCTCGCTCGATGCCGTGGTGGAAGATTGCGTGAATGCCGTGGGCGTGGACGTGAACACGGCGTCGGCGCCGCTGCTGGCGCGCGTCTCCGGCCTGTCGGCCAGCGTGGCGCAAAGCATCGTCACCTACCGCGACATGAAGGGCGCGTTCACCTCGCGCGCAGCCTTGAAAGCCGTGCCGCGCCTGGGCGATAAAACGTTCGAACAGGCCGCCGGCTTCCTGCGCGTGATGGGCGGCGACAATCCGCTGGACGCCTCGGCCGTCCACCCGGAATCGTACCCGCTGGTGGAAAAGATCCTGGCCGATATCAAGAAGGATATCAAGGCTGTCATCGGCGAAACGGCGCTGCTGAAAACCTTGAGCCCGGCAAAGTACGCGGATGAAACGTTCGGCGTGCCGACCATTTCCGACATCCTGAAGGAACTGGAAAAGCCGGGCCGCGACCCGCGTCCGGAGTTCACCACCGCCACCTTCAAGGAAGGCGTGGAAGAAATCCGCGATTTGCGTCCGGACATGATCCTCGAGGGCGTGGTCACCAACGTGGCCGCCTTTGGCGCCTTCGTCGATATCGGCGTGCACCAGGATGGCCTGGTGCACATCTCGGCCCTGTCGAACACCTTCGTGAAAGATCCGCACACGGTGGTCAAGGCGGGACAAGTCGTCCGCGTCAAGGTGCTGGAAGTCGATGAAAAGCGCAAGCGCATCGCGCTGACCATGCGCCTGACGGATAGCGCGCCGCAAGCGGGCAGCAAGCCCGAGCAAAAGGGCGACCGCAACGACCGCCGCAGCATGGCGCAGCACCAGTCGCAATCGCGCAACGCGCCCGAGCCGGCCGGCAGCATGGCCGCCGCGTTCGCCAAGCTGCGCGGTTAAGTCCATGGCCGCCGGGCATGACCTTGTCATCCTGGCGGTGGACGCCGCCAGCATGGAGGCGCAGCTGCTGCTCGATGAATTGTCGGATACGCTGCTGCGCATCAATGGCGACAGCGGCCGCTCTTCCTTCGATGTCGAAGCGACAACCTTGCGCGGCGGCTTTTACCTGGCGCGCGATGGCGCTGGAGAACTGCTGGGCTGCGCCGCCCTGCGGCCGCTGGGCGAAGCGGACAGCACCATAGGCGAGCTCAAGCGCATGTATGCGCGCCCTGGCGCCGCCGGCGTGGGCGCGGCCCTGCTGGCCCATGTAGAGGCGCAGGCGCGCCAGCATCACTACCATGCCCTGCACCTGTCCACCCGCGTGGCAAATGGGCGCGCCGTGGCGTTTTATGCCAAACACGGCTATGCACCCGTCATTGCCTGGGGTAAATACGTGGGCGCTGCACAATCGGTGTGCCTGGGCAAGACCTTATAAGCCTCAACGTGGCTGACTTGTCCGATTTATGACTTGAGCGCATACCCGTGCCGGCGTTTTCTTATAAAATGACGGCATCTATTTATTTACCCATCAGAGGCAGCTATGAGCGACGTACAAACCTGGATCAAAGAAACCGTGACGAGCACGCCAGTCGTGCTGTTCATGAAGGGCACGGCCCAGTTCCCGCAGTGCGGCTTTTCCGGCCGCGCCATCCAGATCCTGAAAGCATGCGGCGTGGAAAACATCGCCACCGTCAACGTGCTGGATGACCCGGAAGTACGCCAAGGCATCAAGGATTACTCGAACTGGCCTACCATTCCGCAGCTGTATGTCAAAGGCGAGTTCATCGGTGGTTCCGATATCATGAATGAAATGTTTGAATCGGGCGAACTGAAGTCCCTGCTGGATGCCTGATAGCCAGCTTGCGCGGCCGCGCCGTATCGTCGTGGCCATCACGGGCGCCACGGGCGCCGTGTATGGCTTGCGGCTGCTGCAATTGCTCGGCGCCATCCCTGGCGTCGAGACGCATCTGGTCTTGTCCGATGCGGCCGTACTAACCCTGCACCAGGAAACAGGCGTGGGGCGCAAGGAAATCGAAGCGCAAGCGCACGTGGTGCACAAACTGCGCGACATCGGCGCAAGCATCGCCAGCGGCTCGTTTCAATCGGATGGCATGGTCATCGCACCGTGCTCGATGAAGACCCTGGCGGCCGTGGCACATGGCTTGTCGGATAATTTGATCACGCGGGCAGCCGATGTGGTGCTCAAGGAGCGTCGCCGCCTGATCCTGATGGTGCGCGAAACGCCGTTCAACCTGGCACACCTGCGCAATATGACAGCCGTGACCGAAATGGGCGGCATCATCTTCCCGCCCTTGCCGAGCTTTTATCACCACCCGCAGAGCATTGCGGAGATGGTCGACCATACGGTGGCGCGCGTCATCGACCTGCTCGGCATCGAGCACGCCCTGGCGCCGCGGTGGAATGGTTTGAAAACCCCCAGCGACGGCACGCCTGGCTAGCCCTCTCCGCTTGCTACCGCCAATTCAACGCTTCTCAAACTGAACGGCACTTGCCTGCTTCAAATCCCTGGCTTCTTCAACCATCCTGCGGTGGGCGATCCGTTTGCGCATCACTTCCGCATGTTGCGCGGCAGTCATGGGGGGCACGGTCATCAAGTCCTTCAGCTGCGCGGTATTGCTGTAGTTACTTTTCATAAGACGGCTCAAATGCTCGGCTCCGTAGTGGATGAACTGGCTGCTTCTGATGTGATTATGCGCTGGTATTGGCCGCTGCGCCGCCGCGAGCGGGATTATTGTTAAATAATTCCGCTGCAGCGCAACATGCGAGGTCTTATTGTGCGGCAAAATCATGTCTCCAGTATGACGTTGCGCAAATAAAAGGACAGGGAGAGCACCGTCAGCGAAAGGCGGACGGCGCCGGCCGGGGATGGCCTGAATGCTTACTTTTGGTAGTTGACTCTGACCAGCATGCGAATAAATTCTCGCGCGATTTGACGATGATGTTCATCTAATCTTTGCAAATCGGCAATTAATTTCACATCGGCGGACTCAAAACGCGACAAAGCGCTGCCCGCTTCGCCATTCGGCGTGGCGCTTTCCGGACCACCAAAACGCAACCATTCCGCTGGAACGCCCAACCATTGGGCAATCATGCGCAATTTCTCTTGCGTCGGAATTGCTTCACCTACTAACCATTTCCTAGCTGCATGCACGGTAATCGGGCGCCCGTCGAAACGGATATTGAATTCCCGGGCCAGTCTGGTCGGGCTGTCTGGAGAATAATGGGCGTTTTTGAGAGCCAACTGAAGTCGCTGGCTGAAGCTTTCGCGTTCGTTAGAAGAATTCATAGGTGTACTATTTCATGTTGTAACATGAAAGTCAGTTTCTTGAATGACCATACAGATTGTTACATTTGAAAAGAGTATAAATTAACAATTAACACTCCAGCCGGGCTTTTCAGGTGAAAAAGTAGGCCAAATTTTCTCTTGCGATTCTGCGTGGCTTCGGGTCAAATTCGCGGCTAGCCTTGATTTTCGCACTGCAGCACGATTCAAAGCCTCGGTTTGGCATTACAACGTACGGTATCGGATAATGCCCTTCTCTACCAATACACGCAATGCCCATGTCATACAATTTCTTGTAGACAAAGTTTTCAGAAGGGCCATTTTGTTTCCAACATGGAAACGATATGAACGACGTACTCATAGTAAAACGTTGTTTTTTGATCGTGCCGGCTGGAAAGAATCTGTGCCTGAAAATTTTACTGCCATCGCAGCGAAAAGAATGTCGCTGTTATGCCAGGAAAGCTCTTTTTGGTGTCATCTTGGCCACCAACTCTCGATCTTAAGCGCGTTTGCGCAAGAAGAATCAATTTATTTTCAGTAATTGTTGCCTTATTCGCCAAATCCCCCCAATCACGCCTTTCTTTGTTGCAGCACGGGCAGGGCACGCTACAATAGTATTGACGTTGACGTAAACGGCACTTTGCCACCCATTACCCTGCAGCACCCATCCAGCGACCGACCACCCATGCAACCGACACCGCCCGCAGCAATGACGACCTATACCATTACCGAACTGGCGCGGGAATTCGACATCACGGCGCGCGCCATCCGTTTCTATGAAGACCAGGGCTTGCTCAGCCCGAAACGCGAAGGCGCCGGCGGCCGCAGCCGCGTCTATACGCCGCGCGACCGCACCCGCTTGAAACTGACCCTGCGCGGCAAGCGCCTGGGCCTGGCGTTGTCGGAAATCAAGAGCCTGGTCGACATGTACGAGTCGCCGAAGGACACGCGCGCGCAGATGGACCGCTTCCTGGGTGTGCTGGCGCAGCACCGGCAGACGCTGGAGCAACAGCGCATCGATATCGAAATGGCGCTGGCGGAAATCAGCGCGCATGAAGACGCTTGCGCGCGCATGCTGGCGGACTTGAGCCTTGATAAGGCGCAAACAAACTAGGTATTCATGCGGCGGCGCTTGCCGCGCAGCGCTTTACGCGTATCGCTTTACGTTTACGTAAACGTCACAACTGAGTATCATAGCTTCACTGACCCGGCATCCATGACCGCCACACTTATAACGACGACGAGGACGACATGCTCCATCTCCCAGGCTTGACCTTTGACCACGGCGACGACATCGCCTCCCTGCGCGAAGCGATCCAACAATTTGCCGCCGCCGAAATCGCGCCGCGCGCGGCCGAAATCGACCGCACGGACCAGTTCCCCATGGACCTGTGGCGCAAGATGGGCGACATGGGCTTGCTCGGCATCACCGTCAGCGAAGAATACGGCGGCGCCGGCATGGGCTACCTGGCGCACATCATCGCCATGGAAGAGATCTCGCGCGCCTCGGCCTCCGTCGGCCTGTCCTATGGCGCCCACTCGAACCTGTGCGTCAACCAGATCAAGCGCAACGGCACGGCCGAGCAAAAAGCCAAATACCTGCCGAAACTGATCACGGGCGAACACATCGGCGCGCTGGCCATGTCGGAACCGAATGCGGGCTCGGACGTCGTCAGCATGAAGCTGCGCGCCGACTTCAAGGGCGACCGCTGGGTCTTGAACGGCACCAAGATGTGGATCACCAACGGTCCCGACGCAGACGTGCTGGTGGTGTACGCGAAAAACGACCTGGAAGCGGGTCCGCGCGGCATGACGGCATTCCTGATCGAAAAGAATTTCAAGGGCTTTTCCATCGCGCAAAAACTCGACAAGCTAGGCATGCGCGGCTCGCACACGGGCGAACTGGTATTCCAGGATTGCGAAGTACCGGCCGAAAACGTGCTGGGCGGCCTGGGCAAGGGCGTCAACGTGCTGATGTCGGGCCTCGACTTCGAGCGTACCGTGCTGTCCGGCGGTCCGCTGGGCATCATGCAGGCTTGCATGGACCTGGTCGTGCCCTACGTGCATGATCGCAAGCAATTCGGCCAGCCCATCGGCGAATTCCAATTGATGCAGGGCAAACTGGCCGATATGTATTCGACCATGATGGCGTGCAAGGCCTATGTGTATGCCGTGGGCCAGGCTTGCGACCGCGCCACCACGCCGGAAGCCGTGCGCCAGTTGCGCAAGGATGCGGCCGGCGCCATTCTGTATAGTGCGGAGAAGGCAACCTGGATGGCAGGCGAAGCGATCCAGGCCCTGGGCGGCAACGGCTACATCAATGAGTATCCGGCCGGCCGCTTGTGGCGCGATGCCAAGCTGTATGAAATCGGCGCCGGGACCAGCGAAATCCGCCGCATGCTGATAGGCCGCGAACTGTTTGCGGAAACCAAGTAAGTACGGGCGCGCGATTATCGACTGGGTGATGAGCTATTCATGCGAGCACAGATATGACGCACATTGCCTTCCCCAAATTGCTCTCTTCCCAGATTGCATTCGATATCGCGCTCACCATCCGCGACGGCTTCGACAAGCATTACCGTTTGTTCCGCGAAACCAGCCAGCACGCCAAGCAGTATTTCGAGCAGGGCGCCTGGGCCGCGGCGCAGACGGCGGCCCGAGAACGCATCGACTTTTATGACAAGCGCGTGCAGGAATGCGTGCAGATGCTCGAAGACGAGTACGAAGAGTCGGAGTTGAGCGACGAAGTGTGGCGCGAACTCAAGCTGCACTACATCGGCATGCTGACGGAACACAAGCAGCCGGAACTGGCGGAAACCTTCTTCAATTCCGTCTGCTGCAACATCCTGCACCGCACGTATTTCAATAACGACTATATTTTCGTGCGGCCCGTCGTGTCCACGGAATACATCGAAACGCGAGACCCGGCCCCCACCTACCGCGTGTATTACCCCGGCCAGGATGGCTTGCGCCACACCCTGACGCGCATGGTGACGGACTTCCAGCTGGGCTGCGCATTTGCCAACCTGGAGCGTGATGTGGCCCAGGTGGAAGCGCGCCTGCAGCAATTGTTTGGCGGCGACCGGCTGGAGCCGAACCACCAGATCCAGGTCCTGACCAGCTTGTTTTATCGCAACAAGGGCGCCTACCTGGTCGGCAAGGGCATCAACGGCAACCGCGAATACCCGTTTGTCGTGCCGATCCTGCACAACCGCCACGGCAAGCTGGTGCTCGACACGGTGCTGTTCGAGCACCAGCAGATCGCCGTGCTATTTTCGTTTACGCGTGCCTATTTCCTGGTCGATATGGAAGTGCCATCGGCCTATGTGCAATTCCTGCGCAGCTTGCTCCCGCGCAAGCCGCGCAGCGAAATCTATACGATACTGGGCCTGCAAAAACAGGGCAAGACGCTGTTTTACCGCGACTACCTGCAGCATTTGAAACACTCGTCGGACCACTTTGAAAGCGCGCCCGGCATCCGCGGCCTGGTGATGCTGGTGTTTGCCCTGCCGTCGTTTCCGTATGTCTTCAAGGTCATCAAGGATTTCTTCCCGCCGCCCAAGGAAACCACGCGCGCGCAAGTCCAGCAAAAGTATTTGCTGGTGAAACACCACGACAG
This sequence comes from Janthinobacterium sp. SUN128, assembly GCF_030587275.1. NCBI lineage: Bacteria > Pseudomonadati > Pseudomonadota > Betaproteobacteria > Burkholderiales > Oxalobacteraceae > Janthinobacterium > Janthinobacterium sp. SUN128. The sequence continues at coordinate 216,386 of NZ_JAPWHY010000004.1, forward strand.
GGTGGGCCGCATGGCCGACACGCTCGAGTATTCCAACGTGGCCTTTCCCCGCGCCCGTTTTGCCGAGGAATTGCTGGCCGAGCTGAAACAATTCGCCCCCTCGCTGATCGAGGAAGACCACGAGCAGATCATCATCCGCCACCTGTACATCGAGCGGCGCATGGTGCCGCTGAACATGTGGCTGAGCAATGCCGAGAAGGAAGGCCGCGATGACCTGGTCGAACACGCCATCGTCGAGTACGGCAACGCCATCAAGGAGTTGGTGGCGGCAAATATTTTCCCGGGCGACATGCTGTATAAAAACTTTGGCGTGACCCGTCATCAGCGTGTCGTTTTTTACGATTACGATGAAATCGAGTACATCACCGATTGCCAGTTCCGCGTCATCCCTGAAGCGCGCACGGAGGAGGAAGAAATGTCGGCCGAACCGTGGTATCCCATCGGCAAGAACGATGTGTTTCCCGAACAATTCGGCACCTTCCTGCTGGGCAATCCCCGCATCCGCACCTATTTCATGCAGCACCATGCCGACCTGCTGACGGCGCAATATTGGCAGGCGCGCAAGCAGCGCATCGAAGACGGCCATATCGAGGACGTCTTCCCTTATCCGCAGCACCTGCGTTTTTGTATGCAGTCACCATCCCCACCCTTAACCGGAGATCCAACATGAATGATCCAGTCGTAATCGTCGGTGCCGCGCGCACCCCCATGGGCGCCTTCCAGGGCGACTTTGCCAACGTCACCGCCAGCGACCTGGGCGCCGTAGCCATCCGCGCCGCCGTGGAACGGGCCGGCGTGGCGCCGGATGCCGTGGAACACGTGTTTTTCGGCAATTGCCTGATGGCTGGCCAAGGCCAGGCGCCCGCGCGCCAAGCCTTGCGCAAGGCCGGCTTGCCCGATTCCACGGGCGCCGTGACCCTGTCGAAAATGTGCGGCTCGGCCATGCAGACGACCATGTTCGCGCACGACACCTTGCTCGCCGGCAGCGCCGACGTGGTGGTGGCGGGCGGCATGGAATCGATGACCAACGCCCCCTACCTGGTGCCAAAGGCGCGCGGCGGCTACCGCATCGGCCACGGCATGATCTATGACCACATGATGATGGATGGCCTGGAAGACGCCTACAGCCGCGATGAAAAGGGCAATGCGCGCTCGATGGGCACGTTTGCCGAAGAGTGCGCCAGCCAGTACCAGTTCACGCGCGAAGCGCAGGATGCGTTTGCCATCGAATCCGTCAAACGCGCACAAGCGGCCACCAAGGATGGCAGTTTCGAGTGGGAAATCGTGCCCGTGACCGTGTCCGGCCGTGGCGGCGACACCATCGTCAGCATCGATGAAGGCCCGCAAAAGGCCCGCCTGGAAAAAATCCCGACCTTGAAGGCCGCCTTCAAGAAGGATGGCACCATCACGGCCGCCTCGTCTTCGTCGATCAACGATGGCGCGGCCGCCCTGGTGCTGATGCGCGAATCGACGGCGAAAAAACTCGGCTGCACCGTCATCGCCAAAATCCACGGCCACGCCACGCATGCGCAGGCGCCGAACGAATTCACCACGGCCCCCATCGGCGCGGTGAAAAAGCTGTACGCCAAAACGGGCTGGAGCAGCAGCAATGTCGACTTGTTCGAGATCAATGAAGCGTTCGCGGCCGTACCGATGGCCGCCATGCACGACCTCGACATTCCGCACAGCAAGATCAACATCCACGGCGGCGCGTGCGCGCTGGGCCACCCGATCGGCGCCTCAGGCGCGCGCATCATCGTCACCCTGCTGGGCGCCTTGAAAAAAACCGGCGGCAAGCGCGGCGTGGCAGCCCTGTGCATCGGTGGCGGCGAAGCGACGGCGATGGCGATCGAACTGGTATAAGCTCTTCCTGAGCACGGGCGCGCACCGCAGTTCACGGTGCGCGCCCTTTCATTTTATTTTCAGGGAGAAAACATATGCCTACCGCATTGATCATCGGCGCCTCGCGCGGCATCGGCCACGAAATCGTCCGTCAATACCGCCACGATGGCTGGCGTGTCATCGCCACGGCCCGCACACCGGACGCCTGCGACGCCCTCGCGCAACTGGGCGCGGAAGCGCACCAGCTCGACGTGACGGACGTGGAAGGCTGTGCCGGCCTGGGCTGGAAGCTCGACGATGAAAAGCTTGACGTGGCCATCCTCAACGCGGGCGTGTACGGCCCCCGCCACGACGGTTTCCCCGCGCAAGCCGATTTCGACCTCGTCATGCACACGAACGTGCTGGCGGCCATGCGGCTGCTGCCGATCCTGGCGCCGCTGGTGGCCAACGCGAAAGGCAAACTGGCCGTGCTGTCCTCGCACATGGGTTCCCTGAGCGAACGGGGCAATCCCACCGGTTCGCTGTACCGCGCCAGCAAGGCGGCCCTGAATTCCGTGCTGATCGACACGGCCCTCGTGCATGGCCCGCAAGGCGTCAGCTGCGTGGCTTTCCACCCGGGCTGGGTACGCACGGACATGGGCGGCGCCGGTGCGGATATTTCGCCCGAGCAAAGCGCTGCCGGCATCCGCGCCACCCTGGCCAGTCTGCCGGCCACGGACAAGGCCGTGTTCCGCAACTACGATGGCAAGCCCATAGCCTGGTAATTCCCGCATCCACTATAAAAAATACGAGACGACGTCCCATGATACTCAATGAAGAACAGACCATGATCCAGGAAGCGCTGCGCAGTTTTTCGCGCGAGCGCCTGGCGCCCAACGCGGCCCGCTGGGACAAGGAACATCATTTCCCGAAAGAAGAATTGCAGGAACTGGCCGCGCTGGGCGCCTTTGGCGTGGCCGTGCCGGAAGCGCTCGGTGGCGCCGGCCTCGACTACGTGTCGCTGGCCCTGGTGCTGGAAGAAATCGCCGCCGGCGATGGCGGCACCTCGACCATCATTTCAGTGAATAATTGTCCCGTGTGCAGCATCGCCATGATGTACGCCAACGATGCGCAAAAGGAACAATGGCTGCGTCCACTGGCGCAAGGCGCCATGCTGGGCGCATTTTGCCTGACGGAACCGCACACGGGCAGCGACGCCTCGGCCCTGCGCACGACGGCCACGCTTGACGGCAATGAATACGTCATCAACGGCACCAAGCAATTCATTACCAGCGGAAAATATGCGGACGTGGCCATCGTCATGGCCGTCACCGACAAGGCGGCCGGCAAGCGCGGCATCAGCGCCTTCTGGGTGCCGACGAACACGCCCGGCTACATCGTGGCGGGACTGGAGCAAAAGATGGGCCAGCATTCGTCGGACACGGCGCAGATCCTGTTCGACAACTGCCGCATCCCGGCGGAAAATCTGATCGGCGAAGAGGGACAAGGCTACAAGATCGCGCTGTCCGGCCTGGAAGGCGGACGCATCGGCATCGCTTCGCAAGCCGTGGGCATGGCGCGCGCCGCGTATGAAGCGGCCCTGAGCTATGCGCGCGAGCGCGAGAGTTTCGGCAAACCCATCTATGAGCACCAGGCCGTGCAATTCCGCCTGGCCGACATGGCCACGCAGATTGAAGCGGCGCGCCAGCTGATCCGCCACGCGGCGGCCATGAAGGATGCAGGCTTGCCCTGCCTGAAGGAAGCGGCCATGGCCAAGCTGTTTGCGTCGGAAATGGCGGAAAAAGTGTGCTCGGACGCCATCCAGGTGCACGGCGGCTACGGCTATGTGTCCGACTTCCCCGTCGAGCGCATCTACCGCGACGTGCGCGTGTGCCAGATTTATGAGGGGACCAGCGATATCCAGAAGATACTCATCGCCAGAGCCTTATAAAAGCAGTAGAAGTCTCGGCGCCTTGAGCAACCGTAGCGAGCAAGCTCGATATCGGCTTGAGTAACGCAGCCGTACTTAAGTACGGCGAGTAACGCCGAGTCGAGAGCGGGCGGCGCAGTAGGTTGCTCAACGCGCCAGCCACAGACGAAAAAAAAGCCCGCTAGCGCGGGCTTTGTTCCAATGTATTACCAATGCTTTAATCGTGTCATGGACGCCAGTGCTATCTGCAAAGTGCCTCCTGATTTTCGGACTCCCATGCTATCTGCATGGTGACTCCAAGTGTAAATCGACCAACGTATCCGGAATTACAAAATCCATTTCTTCGCACTGTCACGCCATCGACATTACACCTGTCGGTCGCCGCGCTGAAACTGGATGGTGAGATAATTTGTTGCCAAATCTCAATCACTGAACGGAGTATAACACAGCTTTTTGTGCAGTGCAATAATGAATTGAAGCCATACCTTAAATCAAGTCCTTAGCGCCAACGGCTTGTCTTCTTCCCCGCCGCGGGCCACTCTTTCGTATTCGGAAATCACTTGCGCGCCCAGCAACAGCAGGGTGGCGCCGATTTCCAGGCTGAACATGACGACGATGGCCGTCGTCATCGAGCCATACACGATATTGACCTGCGACAAGGTGGAAAAATACCAGACCAGCACGTGGCGCGCGATTTCCCACAAGAGGGCCGCCGTCACGCCGCCGATCAGCGCATGCGTGATCGACAGGCGCCCCACCGGCATGACCAGGTAAATCGAGCTGAGCACCAGGATTTCACCCGCCAGCCCCAGCAGATACAGCAGCACGCCGGACACCCCTTCCAGGCCCCAGTCATGGCGCAGGAAGCGCACGCTTTCCTCGCCCATCACCTGCAAGCCGCCCGCCACCAGGGTGATCAGCAAGATGCCCACGCCCAAGCACAGGATGTAGCAGTACGGCAGCACGGCGGAAATGAGGAAATGGCGGCGGCGGATGGCCACGCGGTGAATGAAAATCACGCTCATGGCGTTTTCCAGCACGGTAAACGCCAGCGAGCTGAAAAACAGCATGGTCAGCAGCAAGAGCCAGCCGATCACGCCCCGGTTATCGAGAAAATGTGCGATCTCGGCCACGATGGCTTTCGATTGCCCCGGCACCAGCCATTCCAGGTAATGGCCGATTGTTTGCAGCAATTCGTCCTGCGCGATCACGTGCGACAGGGCCACCACCACCAGCATCAGCAGGGGCACGATGGAGAGCAGCGAGTAATACGCGACGGCGCCCGCCAGCAGCAGGCCCTGGTTGGCGCGGAAACCCTTCAGCACCTGCAGCGTAAAGGCCAGCGGGTGGCTGAGGATGTAGGTACTGGCGTGGCGGTTGATCATGTCGGGTGCGGTGAAGAAGGCGGCGCGGCCTCGTGCCGCGCCTGCAATCACACTAGCATACTGACAATCGCCCCGCTGCACCGTACGCTAGCAGACGGCTGGCTCCAACAAGGTCAGGGTTTGCCGGTCCGCATCCAGGGTCGCCAATATGCCCATCGGTATCGTGAACTGGTGGCGGATGTGGCCAAACGAGTAGCCGCTGACAGCCGGCACGCGTAAAGGCTGCAAATGCTGCTCCAGGGTAGCATCGAGGGTCAGCGCGGTGTCGCCCTCGGCCGCCTCGCAATGCTCGAAGACGCCCAGCATCAAGGCCGCAGCCTTGTTGAACCCCACGGACAGGTCGAGCTGGCACAGCATGCGGTCGATGCGGTAGGGCACTTCGTTGATTTCTTCGAGGAACAAAATATGCTTGCGGAAATCGGCCGCATACGGCGTGCCCGCCAGCGCGCTGACCATGCACAGGTTGCCACCCGTCAAGCGCCCCGTCGCCTGGCCGCCGTGCACGGTACGGATGGCGAAGTTAGCGTGCGTCTGCGCGCGGCGGTGATTGTCCAGCGCCATGGGGATCGTATAGCTGTCTTGCGGCGTCATCAGCACGTTTTGCAGCTGCGTCACCGTGTAATCGGAAAACGTGGACGAGGCCACGGGGCCGTGGAACGTCACCAGGCCCGTCTGGCAGCCGATGGCCAGGTGCAGGGCCGTGATGTCGGAATAGCCGATCAGCACTTTCGGATTCGCGCGGATCAAGGCATAGTCGAGCAGCGCCAGCAGCGAAATGCAGCCGGAGCCGCCGCGGATGGCCCACACGGCCTTGACTTCCGGATCGCGAAACGCCGCGTGCAGGTCGTCCAGGCGCTGCTGCACCGTGCCCGCATAGTTGCCGTGCACGGCGCGGATGTTGACACCCAGGCTGGCGCGCAGTCCCAGCGATTCGATATTGCGTACGGCCTTGGCGATGGCGTCCTCATCCGTAAAACCGCCTGGTGCGATGATGGCGACCAGATCGCCGTCGCGCAGGCGCGCCGGTTTGATCAATGCGTGTTGCTGTTGCATGCGTTTACCCTTCCCTTGCGCGGCCGCCGCCCACGCCGGTGTGCCTGCCGCCCCCAAGGTGGCGGCCAGCAAGCCGCCGAAGCGGCGCCGGCTGAGATTGGTCTGACTGGACATGCGGCCCCTTCCTGGAATAAAAAACGGCGACGCCAGGCGCCGCCGCACGAGATTAGCATGCCAGCGGGATCACCGCCGGCATGGCCGCCTTACATGAACTTGTACTTCAGCTGGAACGACAGCGAACGGCCACGCGGATCGGCCACGCGCGGATCCCAGCCGGCGCCCACCACCTCATCCACGTTGTGCGCGGTGAACGGCGGATCGCGGTCGAACAGGTTCTGGATACCCACGGTAATCGTCGTATTTTTGAAGCCCGTGTACGTGCCCGACAAGTTATACGTGGTGTAGCTGGACACATCCGGCTTGAAGCCTGGCGGCGGCGTACCCTTGCCGCCATTCGGCACCTGGTCCTTGTAGCCCGACGAAAAACTCTGGATCAGCAAGCCGCTCCAGTCGCCGCGCGACACGCCAAAGCTGGCATTGTGTTTCCAGCGCAGGTACAGGTCGCGCGTATAAAACTTGCCGACCAGTTCCTGGTATTCCTGGCCTTGATATTCCGCGAACTTGAAGCTGTCCATATACGTGCCGTCCAGGGTCGCCGTCCATTTCGCGTCCTGGATCTTGCCCTCACCGCGCAAGCCCACGTCGAGGCCGCGCACGCGGCTGCCTGCCGCATTGATCCAGCCCGCCTGCACGTACTCGATGGTGCCGTCCGGATTGCGGTGGATGTACTGGTTCAGTGCCTGGTAGTTGGTCAGCACGATTTGCGGCGTGCGGTTCAGGATGCGATCCTTGGTATTGATGGCCCAGTAGTCGAACGAGGCCGAATATCCCTTGAATGGCTCGATGACAAAACCGACGCTGCCCTGCTTCGACGTTTCCGGCTTCAGGTTCGTGTTGCCGCCCGTCTTGTAGTCGAGGCGGTCGATGGCGCAGTACTCGGGCACGCCCGGATGCTTGGCGCAGCCTTCCTGGTCGATGACGCCGTTCGGCAATTCCTGGCTCAGCGAACCGGAGTACAGCTGCTGGAAGCTTGGCGCGAGGAAACCCTTGCTGGCCGAACCACGGAACAGCAGGAAATCCGTTGGCTGGTAACGGAAAGCCACTTTCGGATTTGTCGTCGCGCCTACCAGGCTGTAATCATCGCGGCGGATGGCCAGCTGCATTTCCAGGTCCTTCGTGACCGGCACCAGCAATTCGGCATACACGGCCTTGACGGTACGGCTGGCATCTTTCAATGCGGCATTGCCTGGCGCCAGCAGGATCTGGATGGCATCGACATCTTGCCCGAAGCTGTAACCTTCGCGGCGCAAGTCAAAACCGGCCGCCATGGCCAGCGCACCGGCCGGCAGCTGGAACAGCTCGCCCGAAACGGAACCGTCGATCTGCGTCAGGGTTGTCTTGCCGTGCTGGAAGTCGCCACGGAACTTGGTCGATTCGATCAATTGCTTGGCCGCTTCCGTCTGGCTCTGGCCAGCGCCCACCCACGGATTGATGATGCCCGTCGCCAATGCCGCGTACAGCTTGTCCGTATAGGAATAGCCATCCGTCAGCTTGGTCTTGGTACTGCTTTCGGCGCGCGAAATGCCAGCCTTGTAATCCCACTTGCCGAAGTTCCCCTCAAAGCCCACCAGCACGCGGGCATTGTCGGTGGTGTTTTCCTGCGTGCGGTTGCCCACGTCATTGGCGCGCCATTTGTAGGAAATCGGCTTGGTCTTGTCGAACGAGGGGATGTAGGCCGACAGGTCCTGGTAGTACGCGCCACCGACCGGATACAGATTCTTGTTGGCCACAGTCGCCTGCACCTGCATCGGCGTCAAGATGGCCGTGGCCTTGGTGCGCGAACCGAGCACCTCGACAAACATGCGGTGGTCGGGCGCCAGCTGGAACGTGCCGCGCGACAACAGATTGGCTCGTTCGACGGGGAATTGCAGCACATAGTCGGCGCCATAGTCGTAGGCGCAGGAATATTTGGTGCGCAGCGGCGAGGTCACGTCTTTCCACAGCTCCGTCTGGTACTGCGACATGCCGGCAATGCTGTCGCACTTGCCCTGGAAGCTCAGGGGATTGGCTTGCAGGTATTTATTCGCGTCGCCGGGCAGCTGGAACGAGGCGCCCAGCGCCGTGCCGGCACCCGCCATCTGGTTGGCGAACGGCGTGCCCGTGGTGTCGGGCGACAGGCCGCGGCCCGGCTGGTAGCCGTTGACGAAGGAGCGGTCGCTGCCATTCAGGCGCTGCGCCTTGTCGACGGTCAGGCTGGCCATGATGTTGTAGCCGTCACTTTCCAGCGAGCCCGTGCCGGCCAGCAGCGAGGCGCGGCGCGTGGCGCCGCCGCCTGCCTGCGTGTCGTTGGTGGAGACGGACGCTTCCACGCCGCTGTAATTGGTTTTCAGAATGAAATTGATCACGCCGCCGATGGCGTCCGTGCCGTAGATGGCCGAGGCGCCATCCTTGAGAATTTCCACGCGCGAGATCGCGCCCAGCGGGATCGAGTTCAGGTCGACCGACTTGCCGCTGGCGCCATGCGTGGCGATGCGGCGGCCGTTCAACAGCACCAAGGTGCTCGATGGACCGAGGCCGCGCAGCGAGGCGAACGAGGCGCCGCCGCTGACCCTGTCGGCATCGGCGCCAAACACGTTATTGCCCGAAGTCATGTTATCGGCGCCCGTGCCATTCGCCGACAGCGTACGTACCAGTTGCTCGGTCGTCGTGATGCCCTGCTTTTCGATCTGTTCAAACGAAATGACTTGCACCGGCAGCGCGCCTTCCTTGGCGACGCGTTTGATGCTGCTGCCCGTGACTTCGACCCGTTGCATTGCTGGTGCCGCCGCTTCCTGTGCCATCACCGGCCCCACCACCCCCATCAATGCCACCAATTGCGCTAGCTTCTTCAATTTCACGGGTCTCTCCTTTATTTGGGCAATCGAAACTTGAGTTCTCAAGTCAGGCTGTTTTTTTCACGTCGCAACTATCTGTCTCGCAGTACATTTTTTTATGACATTTGCGCATGACTTTATTTGTTTTCATTTTCAGAGTAGCGCGATGCATCCGGGCCCAGCCAATGAAAAATGCTTTCCTAACCATAACTTTTTGGAATGAATGCCCTTTTCAGTGACATGGTCACTTGCCTGCGGGGCTAGCCCTGCTTTTATCCACGTCCAGATAGCGCCAGGACGTGAATTCCACGGGGTGGCGCCTGTAGTTTTTTAGCCACGGTTGCTGCAGGTCGGCAGAGATGGGATGCGTCAGCAACACCCACGGCGTGTAGGCGTGGATCAGCTGAAACAGGTCGAAGTACAGACTGCGTCGGCGCGGCGTATCGGATAGCAGGCGCGCCTCCTCATAGCGTTTATTGTAATCGGGCAAATTGAAGCGGGCATAGTTGGCGCGGCCAACGTTGCCACCATACAACAATTGCATAAAGTTATCGCCATCGGGGAAGTCGGCGATCCAGTTGGTTTCGAACATCTGCACCTTGCCAAGGCGCGAAGCCTTGATGATTTCCGTCTTCTTGTCGCTTTTAAATTCCACGCGCAGGCCGATGGCGTTCAGGTTGCGGCGCCACAATTCATCGCGCAAGCGTCCCACCGTGCTCGGTTCCGTGTGCATGGTGAGCAGCAAGGGTGTGCCATCCGGCTGGGTGCGGAAACCGTCGGCGCCCGCCTTGTAGCCGAAGCGGTCCAGCAGGGCGCGCGCCAGCACGGGATCGTAGGCGACGGGGCTGCGGTAGAGCTTGTCGTAACCGAGCACATTCGGCGGCAGCGGCGACTGGGCCGGCAAGGCCAGGCCTTTTTTGAGCAAGGCGATGTCTTCGCGGCTGTTATAGCTGAGGGCGATGGCGCGCCGCAGGGCCAGCTTGTCCTTGCTCGTGCCGCCCAGCACGGGATCGTCCATATTCATCCACATGTAATACGTTTGCAGCACGGGAAAGCGCGTCAGCTGCAGACCCTTGGCAAGCAATGCCGGTTTCAGCGCGCCATTTTCCAGCACCATGTCCGTCATCGATTCCGGCACTTGTTCCAGGTAATCGAATTCGCCTTTCAGGAAACCCAGCATGCGCGATTGATATTCCTCGACGATGCGCACCTCGATGCGCTCGACCAGCGGTAATTGCTTGCCTTCCAGCGCGGTGGCGATGGTACGCGCCTCCAGCGGCAAGGCGGCCAGCGCCTTAGCCTCCGTATGGAATACGGTGGCACGGAAGGCAGGGTTGGCTTGCAGCACGATCTTGTCGCTGCGCTTCCATTCCTTCACCAGGAACGGCCCCGTGCCCACGGGGTGATTACCGATCTGCCCTGCCGCCGGGTACGCTTCAGCCACTTCGCGCGCCACCACCGCTGTCGCCGGCATCGCCAGGTAAAACAGGAAGTTCGGATCGACGCCGTTTAGGCGGATGCGCAGGGTGTATTTATCCAGCGCCTGCAGGCCGGCGATGGGCGTGTCATAGCTGAATTTTGTTTTCAGGGCCGCATCGCCCACCAGCTTGTCTTCCAGCAAGAACAACCACGGCGACTTCAGGCTGGGGTCATACAGCCGCGTCAGGCTGTACACATAATCCTGCGCCGTCACTTCGCGCGGCTGGCCCTTGAAGGCGGGATCGGGGGTGAAGAAAATACCGGGCTGCAAGTGAAAGATATACGTGCGTCCGCCATCTTCCATGCTCGGCAAGCCGCGCGCCGTGTTGCCCTGCAGCTGCACCGGGCGCGTCAGGTAGTCATAGCGCAAGAGCGGGTCGAAAATGTTTTCCATCAAGTTCAGGCTAGCCAGGTCCGACGCCACGGCCGGGTCCAGGCCCGTCTCGCTGGTGCTCAAAAACAAGTGCAGGGTCTTACCGGCGCGGGCGGCATCGGCGGCGGCATGGGCCGGCACCGTGAAAAGCGTCAACAGGGCCAGGCCGGCGGCGCAGGCGGTTTTGCGTAAAAACATCATCAGTGATCCAGTGCAGACAAAGGTAAGGAACAGCGCTAAGCGACAGGCATCCCCCACACTACGCGGGCAAGCTATGGGGCGCCAATGAAAACAGGCTGCCAGCTTATAACTTTTTGGCATGCGATTGCTGCATTCTTTCATCAACTCGTATCGGGCTGCCCCTATACTTTGTTTGCAGACATTTTTCACTCCCGACACACAGAACTGATCGCATATGGCACTTAATTACATCTGGTCCGGCTTTTTCCTCGTTGGCTTCCTGGCCGCAGTGCTGCAGTGGCTGTTTCTCGGCGATACCGATATCTTCAAGCGCATCATCGATGGCACCTTCGAGACGGCGCGCATGGGCGTGATGGATATCGCGCTGCCACTGGCCGGCGTGATGACCTTATGGCTCGGCATCATGAACATCGGCGAAAAGGCGGGCATCGTCGGCTGGCTGGCGAAAGTGATCGCCCCCTTCTTTTCGCGCATCTTCCCGGAAATTCCGAAAGACCACCCGGCCACGGGCCACATGGTGATGAATTTCTCGGCCAACCTGCTGGGCCTGGACAATGCGGCCACGCCGTTCGGCTTGAAAGCCATGGAAAGCCTGCAAACCTTGAACCCGAACAAGGAAGAGGCGACGAATGCGCAAATCATGTTTTTGGTACTGCACACCTCGGGCCTGACCCTGATTCCGCTGGCCATCATGGCGCAGCGCTCCATCCTCGGCGCGGCAGACCCGTCCGACATCTTTATCCCCTGCATGATCGCCACCTATGTGGCCACCATGGTCGGCATCATCACGGTCTCCATCAAGCAACGCATCAACTTGCTCAACCGGGTCGTGCTGGGCTGGATGGGCGGCATGACGAGCGCCATCGTCGCCATGATCTGGTACTTTACGCAATACCTGACGAAACAGGAAATCGAGCTGGTGTCCAAAGTGGTCAGCAACCTGGTATTGATCAGCGTGATTGCCATATTTATTATTGGCGCGCTGCGCAAGAAAGTGAACGTGTACGACGCCTTCATCGAAGGAGCAAAAGGCGGCATCCAGACCTCGATCACCGTGATTCCCTACCTGGTCGGCATGCTGGTAGCCATCAGCGTGATCCGCAATGCGGGCGTGTTCAATTTCCTGATGAGCGGCATGAACTGGTTCTTCGCCAACCTGGGTATCAATACGGACTTCGTGCCCGCCCTGCCGACCGCCATGATGAAGCCGCTCAGCGGCTCCGGCTCGAAGGCCATGATGATCGACGCCATGAATACCTACGGTGTCGACTCCTTCGTCGGCCGCCTGGCCTGCGTCTTCCAGGGCTCGGCCGACACCACCTTCTATATCGTGGCCCTGTACTTCGGCTCGGTGGGCATCCGCAAGACGCGCTATGCCATCACGGCCGGCCTGATCGCGGATCTGGCTGGCGTGATCACGGCCGTCTTCGTTGCCTACGTCTTTTTCCACTAAGGAGCACCATGTTACGTCCTGTTCTGATGGCTGCGCTGTTGGCGGGTCTTGGCCTGTCGACTGCCCACGCGCAATTGCCCGAATCCGTCAGCCTGCTGCTGCGCAGCGCAAATATTCCGGAAGACGCCATGGGCGCCATCGTCTTGCGCGGCAACGCCACCGTGCTGTCGCATGGCGCCGAGCGCAGCATGCAGCCCGCGTCCACCATGAAGCTGGTGACGACGGCCGTAGGCCTGGAGCAGCTGGGCCCCATCTTTCGCGGCCGCACGGAGTTGCGCACCAGCGCCGATGTCATCAATGGCGTGCTGAAAGGCGACTTGATCCTGCGCGGCGGCGCCGACACGGATTTCAATGCGGACGTACTCGCGCACATGCTGCAAACCCTGCGCAACCAGGGTATCGTGAAAATCAAGGGTGATTTGATCCTCGACCGCCAGCTGTTCCAGCCGGCCCGGCCCGATATCGGCGCAGCACCGTTCGACGAATCCGCCGAATTCCGCTACAACGTCATTCCCGATGCCTTATTGCTGAACACCAATCTGCTCGATATCAACATGAACTCGACGGAGCGGCAATTGAGCATCCTGATGCAGCCGCCGCTCGAAAATGTCAGCATCACGAGCGACATGAAACTGGTCAAGGGCAGTTGCGCCAGATGGGAAGACGGCTGGCGCCCGCCCGAATATCGGCGCGATGCGAACGGCAAGCTGCAGGTGATTCTGCACGGCACCTTCCCGCAAAATTGCAGCAAGGCCACCAGTATCAACGTGCTCGACCGCAACGATTATGCGGATCGTTTGTTCCGTGCCACCTGGAAACGTCTGGGCGGCTCGATCACGGGCACGGTGCGCGAAGCGCCGGCAACAGGCTTGCCGCCAACGGCCGAACCCGTCGGCACGCGCATGTTGGCCGACCACGTGGCGCGCGCCTTGCCCGAGGTCTTGCGCGATATCAACAAGACCTCCGACAACACCCTGGCCCGTACCTTGTTCCTGAGCCTGGGCAGTTTGCAGAGCGATGGCTGGCTGGGCAGCCGCCCCGTCGCCATGACGGCGCCGGAAGACACGGCCAGCCGGGCACGGCAAGTCATCCAGGAATGGTTCCAGCGGCACAATATCGATACCCAAGGCATGCTGGTCGACAATGGTTCCGGCTTGTCCCGCACGGGACGCATTGCGCCAGCGCAAATGGCCGGCGTCTTGCAGGCGATGCAGCAAAGTCCGTGGGCGCCCGAGTTCCAGTCCAGCCTGCCCATCGTCGCGCTGGACGGCACCATGCGCAAGCGCCTGTTGAACAGCCCGGCCGCCGCGCGGGCCCGCATCAAAACGGGAACGTTAAAGAATGTCGTCGCCATCGCCGGCTATGTGCCCGACGCCAACAACCAGCTGTGCGTGGTGGTCGCCATGATCAATAGCGACCTGGTGGGCAATGGCAATGGCCGCGCAGCGGTCGATGCGCTGATTGAATGGGTTGCCAGGAGCGGCGCCACGCCGGTAGTGGCCGGCCAATAAAACCAAGAAGAAGGCAGCGCGCAGCGCTGCCTTTTTTTACGCCTGCTGAACCGCCCCCCGGGGTCAGACCCTCCACACCGCCAACGCCAGATTCAACGCCAACGCGCGAGGGGGTCTGACCCCAGCCTGCGTTTGGGGTGCGCCATCACAAACCGCCAGACGAAAAAAAACCCGACCATTGCTGATCGGGTTTTTCTCTACTGCGAATAACAAGCCTGACGATAACCTACTTTCACACTGGTTGCAGCACTATCATCGGCGCAAAGTTGTTTCACGGTCCTGTTCGGGATGGGAAGGGGTGGGACCAACTTGCTAT
>NZ_JAPWHY010000005.1:0-227014 GCF_030587275.1 Janthinobacterium sp. SUN128
AAGGGCGGATACGGCATCCAGTTGCCCGGTCTTGATATGCCTACCAAGAACTTTGACAGCGATTGACGCCGTTGGCAATATCGCCAACGGCATGGAAGGAATAATACAAGGTCGGATTAGCGCAGCGTAATCCGACAACCATCATGAATCACTGCTGCTTCAAATCCTCGGGCTTGATGGCCCACAGGCCCGGCAGGTTGCGCCAGTAGCCATACGCATCCATGCCGAAGCCGACGACGAAGCGGTTCGGGATCACCAGGCCGACGATGTCGGCTTGTACCGGCTTCTTCTTGCCGATGGCCTTGTCCGCGAAGACGGCCAGGATCACTTCCGAGGCGCCCATGTCCAGCAAGCGCTGCTTGACGTGCGCCAGGGTTTCGCCTTCGTCGAGAATATCGTCGAGCACGATGACGGTACGGCCCGCAACATTCGAGCGGGGGATGACTTTCCACACCACTTCGCCACCCTTGTCGTCGTCGCCGTAGCGGCTCACATGGATGTAGTCGAATTCGAGCGGAAAGCTCAGTTGCGGCAGCAGGCTGCCCGTAAACACGACGGCGCCGCCCATCACGCCCAGCACCAGCGGGAATTCTTTCGAATCCTCGGCGTTGAAGCGCGTGTTGAGCACATCGGCCATGCGTGTGATCGACGCCTGCACGGCGTCTTGGTCGAACAGCAGTTCCGCGTTCTTGATCAGGTCACGGGCACGGTTGTGATGAAATTCTTGCATGGACTCTTGCATGGCGATGAATGGGGCTGATGGTCAATGCCGGTATTATCCCGCAAATCGGCCTTATTTGTAATCGCGCATGTCGTCGATAACTTTCCCATCCTGCGCCAGACTGCCCACGGCCACCAGCACTACGTCGCCGCGCAGCTTGGTCAGTTCGCGGATCGAGCCGATGATGGCTTCCACGCCGCTGGCGTCCGTCGGATCGTCGACTTCGCAATGCAAAGCCATCTCGTCGTTGGCCATGCGTCCCGAGACCACCAGCCGCGCCTTCTTGATCTGCGGGTGGCGGCGCGCGATCTCGTGCACCTGCGACGGATGCACGAACATGGCGCGCACCTTGGTGGTTTGATCCGCACGCCCCATCCAGCCCTTGATGCGCGTATTCGTGCGGCCGCACGGCGAGTCCGGCGCGTCCATCAGCACGGCCGACAGGTCACCCGTGGCGAAGCGGATCAGAGGATAGTCGGCATTGAAGACGGTGACGACGACTTCGCCCACTTCGCCCGGCGCGACGGGAATGCCGCTGCCCGGATGGACGATTTCCAGCAGCACGTTTTCGTCAACGACCATGCCCGGATTGAGCTTGCCATTGCTGGCCGTTTCATAGGCGATGCTGCCGATATCGGCCGAGGCATAGGTCTGGAACACGTGCGGCACGCCATTTTCGGCAAACCAGCTGCGCAAGGATTCGGGCAAGGCTTCCGCGCCCATCACGGCCTTGGTGACGCTGCTGATGTCGGCGCCCATTTCGCGCGCCTTCTCGATGATCAGTTTCAGAAATGACGGCGTGCCGATATACGTGTCCGGCTTCAGGTCAGCCATCGCCTGCACCTGCATTTCCGTCTGGCCGATGCCGGCCGGGATGACGGTGCAGCCGATGCGCGCGGCGCCCCCTTCGACCATGAAGGCGGCCGGCGTGAAGTGATACGAAAAGCAGTTCTGCAGCAAGCCGCCGGCGCGCACGCCGGCCGCATACATGGGCCGCGCGAAGCGCCACCAGTCAGGGCCGCGGCCTTCCGGATCGAAGATGGGGCCGGGCGAGACGAATACGCGCGACAGGGCGTTCTTTGGCGTCGTGTTCAAGCCGCCGAACGGCAGCGCGTCGTGCTGCAATTGCTTGAGGTCGGACTTGCGCGTCACGGGCAGCTGCGCCAGCGCGGCGCGGCTGGTGATGTCGGCCGCAGTGACGCCATCAAGGATGCGGGCCCAGCCCGGCGCCTTCTGCGCGCGCGCGATCAGCTGCGGCAGGCCGGCCATCAATTCGCTTTCACGCGCTTCGGGGGCGCGTGCTTCCAGACTGTCGAGCGTATCGGTCATGTTGCTGATTCTCCAATGTCACGTTGCATTTTTTTCGTCAGCCCCGCAACAATCAGGCTGTATGAGCGCTGCAGCAGGGCGGCCATTTCATCGTCGTCGAGGGCGTCGGGACTGGCGACCAGCACCCATTTGGCCCGTGCCAGGTAGGGTGCCGGGCGAAAACCGGGGCGGTCCGTCAATTCCAGGAAGCGTTCCGCATCGACCTTGAAGCTCATGCCGCGCGTGCTGTGCGCTTCCGCGCCGCATAGCGCGAACAGGCGGCCACCGACGGAAAACGCCAGCACGTTGCTCCACTTGATGTCTTCTGTCGCGCCGGGAAAGCCGCGGCATACTTGCTTTGCCCGTTCCAGGTCCATGACGGCAACTCCGATGTCAGGCCAGCCAGCGCTTGCGGCGGCGGTAGAACTTCATGTCGCGGAAGCTCTTGCGCCCGGCGCTGGACACGCCCAGGTAAAACTCTTTGACGTCTTCGTTGCTGGCCAGTTCCTGCGCTTGCCCTTCCATCACGACGCGGCCGTTTTCCAGGATGTAGCCGAAGTCGGCGTAGCGCAGCGCCACGTTGGTGTTCTGTTCGGCCAGCAGGAAAGACACGTTTTCCTTGTGGTTCAGGTCCTTGACGATGCCGAAGATCTCTTCGACGATCTGCGGCGCGATGCCCATCGACGGCTCGTCCAGTAAAATCATCGATGGCTTGGCCATCAGCGCGCGGCCGATGGCGCACATCTGCTGTTCGCCGCCCGAGGTGTAGCCGGCCTGGCTGCTGCGCCGGGTTTTCAGGCGCGGGAAATAGTGATACACCTTTTCCAGCGCGTCTTTCAGCTCGCCGCGCGACAGGCTGCGCGTGTAGGCGCCCGTCAGGAGGTTTTCCTCGATGGTGAGGTGGCCGAAACAGTGGCGCCCTTCCATCACTTGCGACAGGCCCCGCTTCACCAGTTCATTCGGCGTCAATTGATCCACGCGCTCGCCCTTGAACTGGACTTCGCCCTTGGTGACGTCGCCCCGTTCGCCGCGCAACAGGGTCGAGATGGTTTTCAGGGTGGTCGACTTGCCGGCGCCGTTGGCGCCCAGGAGCGCCACGATCTTGCCTTGCGGGACTTGCAGCGACACGCCCTTCAGGACCAGGATCACGTGGTCGTAGATGACTTCGATATTGTTCACCGACAGGTAGGGCGGTGGCGTTTCCGGTGTTTGCGTGGCAGTGGGTGTCATGGCTGCTTCGTTTTCATAGGGTGTTGGCTTGTCGGATTACGGCCTGCGGCCTAATCCGACCTACGTCATATCCAGGTAGGTCGGATTAGCGCAACGCGCGTAATCCGACACCACCATCGGCAGCGATTTACTTCATGCACGCCGGCGTGATCTTTTTCTCTTCGGCGTACTTGTTCGACGATTCCTCGACCAGCTTGCGCACCAGGGCCTTGTCGCCGACGATCCATTTCGGCGTGATGGCGGTCCATTTCTTGCCATCCCACTGCTGCACTTTCACGGCGCCCGAGCCTTCATGGTCGTCGCAGCTGGTTTTGACGGTCGGGAACATGCCCAGCGCGCCGACGGCCTTCTGGCGCGCATCGTCGACGTTCAGGTTTTCCAGGCCCCAGCGCATCTGCTCGCCCGTGATCGGTTTGCCCTTGCCGAATTTTTCCTGCGCCACGCGGATCGCTTCCACCCACAGGATGCCGGCCGTCACGCCGCGCATGTGGTAGACGGAGCCGATGCGCGACTGGTCGGACAGGTTGCCCTTGCCGGACGCGTAGAGTTTCTTGCGGATGTCGTCGAGCACGGGGTAGTTGCCCGGCGTATTGAACGTCATCGCCGTGTAGCCCTTGGCCGCATCGCCCGATGGAATCGTGTCTTCCTCGGAGCCGGCCCACCAGACGCCCAGCATTTTGTCGCGCGGGAAGCCGTTGCGCTGCGCCGTCTTGATGGCGACGGAGTTCATCACGCCCCAGCCCCACAGGATCACGTGGTCCGGCTTGGCCTGGCGGATCTGCAGCCATTGCGACTGCTGTTCGCTGCCAGGCGGCGCGACGGGAATTTTGACCAGCTCGAAGCCGTACTGTTTCGACAGCGCTTCGAGCACGGGCAGCGGCTCCTTGCCGAAGGCCGAATCGTGGTACAGGTGAACGATCTTCTTGCCTTTCAGCTTGTCCATGCCGCCATCCTTGTCGCCCAGGTACTTGATCATGGCGGCGGCCTGGCTCCAGTAGCTGGAGATCAGCGGATACACATACGGGAAGACCTTGCCGTTGGCGGCGTCCGAGCGGCCGTAGCCGATCATCGTCATGGGGATCTTGTCTTGCGCCACGCGGTCGAGGATGCCGTAGGCGACGCCGGTGGACAGGGTTTCGACCAGGGTGGCGCCGCCCTGCTTGGTTTTCAGGCGTTCATAGCATTCGACGCCGCGCGACGGGTTGTATTCGGTTTCGCATTCTTCCCAGCTGATCTTGACGCCATTGACGCCGCCGGCCTGGTTGACCAGGTTGAAGTAGTCGATGATGCCGCCGTAGAAACCGGAGCCGCCGGCCGCGTACGGGCCCACGCGGTAGGACGGCAGGGCGATGTACTGTTCCTTGTCCTGGGCTTGCGCGCTGCCGGCCATGGTGAGTGCGGCACTGGCGATGGCGGCGGCCAGCATGAGCGATTTGATGTGTTTCATTGTGTGTCTCCTCTTGTTTTATTTGATTTCAAGTCAATCGACATCAGACAGCAAGGTACAAATTCCTAGTGCGGGAAAGGCCACAGGCGCAGTTTCTCCTTCGCGATCTGCCACAGCCTGGCCAGGCCGTGCGGTTCGACGATCAGGAAGAAAATGATCAGCGCGCCGAACACCATCAGTTCCAGGTTCGAAGCCACGCTGGTCGGCAATGCCAGGCCATGCGCGATGGTGTTCAGGAAGACGGGCAGCAGCACGATGAAGGCCGCGCCGAGGAAGGAACCGAGGATCGAGCCGACGCCGCCGATGATGATCATGAACAGGATGCGGAAGGACAGGTCCAGGTTGTACGCTTCCGGCTCCACCGTGCCCAGGTAGGCATACGCATACAGCGCGCCGGCCACGCCGCAGTAGAACGAGCTGACGGCAAACGCCAGCAGCTTGGTGCGCATCAGGCGGAAACCGATCACTTCGGCCGCCATGTCCATGTCGCGTACGGCCATCCACGAGCGGCCCACATTCGAGCGGATCATGTTCTTGGCCAGCAGCGCCATGCCGGCGACAATCGCCAGCACCAGCAGGTATTTGCTTTGCGGCGTGTCGAACTGGTAGCCGAGGATGGTCATCTTCTGCACCGTGATCACGCCCGAGGAGCTGTAGTTGGTGAGATACGGGATCTTGGTCAGGCACCAGACGACAAAGAACTGCGTCGCCAGGGTGGAGGCGGCCAGGTAAAAGCCGCGGATGCGCAGGGAAGGCAGGCCGAAGGCGATGCCCACCATGGCCGCGCACAGGCCGCCGAGGATGAACGACACCAGCAGCGGCAAGCCTGGCAGGCGGGCCATGAAGTTATACGAGGCAAAGGCGCCCACGGCCATGAAGGCGGCCGTGCCCAGCGATAGCTGGCCCGCGTAACCGGTGAGGATGTTCAGGCCCAGTGCTGCCAGGGCGAAGATCAGGAAGGGAATCAGGATCGCCGACAGCATGTAGGGCGAGGCGAAATACGGCAGGAGGAAGACGGCGACGAGAAGCGTGGCCGTCAGCGCCAGGCGGTCTTGCCTGATCGGGAAAATCTGGTTGTCAGCCTGGTAGCTGGTCTTGAATTGTCCTGCTTCACGGTAAATCATGGCGTGTCCTTTGCTGGCTGTTTTGGCTGTTGTCGGGTTACGCGCCATGCGCTAACCCGACCTACGATGCTGTTACGGTGGCGTTATATTCGCCGGATGATCTTCTCGCCGAACAGGCCTTCCGGCCGCACCAGCAGGAACAGCAGGGCCAGCACATACGGGAACCAGCCTTCGATGCCGCCGCCCACCATGGGACCGAGGTAGACTTCGGCCAGCTTTTCCGACGCGCCGATGATCAGGCCACCGACGATGGCGCCCGGCACCGACGTAAAGCCGCCGAGGATCAGCACCGGCAGCGCTTTCAAGGCGATGAAGGTGAGGGCGAACTGCACGCCGTTGCGCGCGCCCCACAGCAAGCCGGCCACCATGGCCACCAGGCCCGCCACGCCCCACACGACGGCCCAGATGCGCTGCAGCGGGATGCCGACCGCCAGTGCCGCCTGGTGGTCATCGGCGACGGCGCGCAGGGCGCGGCCCACCTTGGTTTTCGAGAACAGCAAGGCCAGGCAGATCACCAGCAGCGCGCAGATGCCGGCCGCCATCAGGTCGAACTGCGAGATGTTGATGTCGAAGCGGTCCATCAAAAACTGCATCGGCACGTCTTCGATGGGCAGGTCCAGCTTGTGCACCTGGGAGCCCCACATCAGCTGCGCCAGGCCTTCGATGAAAAAGGTCAGGCCGATGGTGGCCATGAACAGCGTGATTTCCGGCTGGTTGACGAGCGGGCGCAAGACCACCCGTTCAATCGCCATGCCCAGCACGATCATGGTGAGCATCGTCAGCGGGATGGCCAGCCACAGCGACAGGCCGAACTTGTCCATGATGCCGACGCAGGTGAGGGCAGCGAAAAACACCATCGCTCCCTGCGCGAAGTTGAACACGCCCGACGCCTTGTAGATCAGGACAAAGCCGATCGCCACCAGCGCATACATGACGCCCGACAGCAGGCCGCCGATCAGCACTTCAAAGAAAAAATTGATATTCATTGCTATTCCTCGTCTAGTGCGCCACGCCGAGATAGGCGTTGATGACATCCTGGTTGCTGCGCACCTCGTCGGGCGTGCCGTCGCCGATCTTCTTGCCGTAATCGAGCACCACCACGCGGTCGGAGATATCCATCACCACGCCCATGTCGTGCTCGATCAGCACGATGGTCGTGCCCAGCTGGTCGTTGACGTCGAGGATGAAGCGGCACATGTCCTGCTTTTCTTCCACGTTCATGCCGGCCATCGGTTCATCGAGCAGCAAAATTTCCGGTTCGGCCACCAGCGCGCGGCCCAGCTCCACGCGCTTTTGCAGGCCGTAGGGCAGGCGCCCCACGGGCGTCTTGCGGATGGCCTGGATTTCCAGGAAGTCGATGATTTCCTCTGCCTTCTTGCGGTGCTCGATTTCCTCGCGCCGCGCCGGCCCCCAGTACAGGGCTTGCAAGAGGAAATTCGATTTCATCTTCAGGTTGCGTCCCGTCATGATGTTGTCGAGCACCGTCATGCCTTTAAAAAGGGCGATGTTCTGGAAGGTGCGCGCGATGCCGGACTTGGCGGCCGCATAGCAATCCATGCCGCGCCGGTGTTCGCCCCGGTAGATGATTTCTCCCTGCTGCGGGCGGTACACGCCGTTGATCACGTTGAGCATCGAGCTTTTGCCGGCGCCGTTCGGGCCGATGATGGCGCGGATTTCATGCTGCTTGACGTCAAACGAGATGTCGGTCAGCGCCTTCACGCCGCCAAACGACAGCGAGATGTTCTTCAGGTCGAGGATCACGGGGCCCGCCTTGCGGGCCGTGCCGAAATGGGCGTCGGGTTCGTTCATTTGCATCGTGCTGTGCTCCATCATGCGGCCAGGCCCTGGGGCCGATACGTTTTGCTGTCCCAGATCTGCAGGTCGGCGCTGGTCGAACCGGTGCGGCCATCCTCGAATTTCACCTGGGTCTCGATGTATTGCGTTGCCTTGCCCTCATACAGGGCGGAGATGAGCACCGCGTACTTTTCGGCGATGAATTTGCGGCGCACCTTGCGCGTGCGGGTCAGCTCGTCGTCGTCCGGATCGAGTTCCTTGTGCAGCACGAGGAAGCGATGCACCTGCGTGCGGTCCATCAGCGGGTCGGCCGCCAGTTCCGCGTTGACTTGCTCAATGCAGTCGCGGATCAGGCCATAGGTCTCGGCGCGCGCCGCCAGGTCGGTGTAGCCGGAGTAGGCGATGCCGCGCCGCTCGGACCAGTTGCCCACCGCTTCGATGTCGATGTTGATGAAGGCGCACACCTGGTCGCGCGCATGGCCGAAGGCCACCACTTCCTTGATGAAGGGGAAGAACTTGAGTTTGTTTTCGATGTAGTTGGGAGCGAACATGGCGCCGCAATTCATCTTGCCCACGTCGGCCGCGCGGTCGATGATTTTCAGATGGCCTTCGCTATCGAACACGCCCGCGTCGCCCGTATGGAAATAGCCGTCGTTGTCGATCACTTCGGCGGTGGCGTCGGGACGCCTGAAGTAGCCGCTCATGGTGGCCGGCGACTTGACCAGCACTTCGCCATTCGCCGCCAGCTTGACTTCCACGCCCGGCGCCGGCAAGCCGACGCTGTCGAACTTGATATTGCCATCCGGTTGCAGACAGACATAGGCGCAGGTTTCGGTCGAGCCGTACAGCTGCTTGAGGTTGACGCCGATGGAGCGGTAGAAGCGGAACAGGTCGGGGCCGATGGCGGCGCCGGCGGTATAAGCCACGCGCACGCGCGACAGTCCCAGCACGTTTTTCAGGGGGCCGTAGACGAGCAGCTCGCCCAGCTTGTAGCTGAGGCGGTCCGCCAGCGATACGGGCTTGCCATCCAGGATCTGCGCGCCGCAGCGCTTGGCCACGTCCATGAAATGGCTGAACATGTGGCGCTTGATGCTGCTCGCGTCTTCCATGCGTATCATCACGCTGGTGAGCATGTTTTCGAACACGCGCGGCGGCGCAAAGTAGCAGGTGGGGCCGATTTCGCGCATGTCGATCATCACCGTGTCGCCCGATTCGGGGCAGTTGACGGTAAAGCCGGCCACCATGGCCTGCGCCAGCGAGAACAGGCAGTCGCCCACCCACGCCATGGGCAGGTAGGACAGGATGTCTTCCTCGTCGGTGAGCTTGTCGAAGGCGACGCCGCCAACGCCGGCAGCCAGCAGCGCCGTGTGGCTCTGGCATACGCCCTTCGGCTTGCCCGTGGTGCCCGAGGTGTACAGGATCACGGCGGAGTCGCTCCCTTGGCCCGCTGCCACGGCGGCGTCGAAAAAGCCCGGGTGTTCGCGGTCATAGGCCCGGCCCAGCACCTGCAGGGCGGCAAAGGACATCAGTTCCGGCTGGCGATAATGGCGCATGCCCCGTTCATCGTCATAGGCGATGTGGGCGACGTGCGGATACAGCGCTTTGAGTTCGAGCAGCTTGTCGACCTGCTCCTGGTCTTCGACGATGGCGTAGCGGATGTCCGCATCCTGCAGCACATAGGCCATGTCGGCGGCCGGCGCGTCCTGGTACAGTGGCACGGGTACGCCGCCCAGGCTTTGCGCCGCCAGCATGGCCCAGTACAGGCGGGGACGATTATCGCCGATGATGGCCAGGTTCATGCCGCGCTGGAAGCCGATGGCTGCCAGGCCGCAGGCCAGCGCGCGTACTTCCTCGTTGACTTCAAGCCAGGTCCAGGTTTGCCAGATGCCCAGGTATTTTTCGCGAAATGCGGGCTTGTCGGATCGTACTGTCCCGTGTTGCAATAAGCGCCGCGGAAAAGTCGGCATTGCTGCTGTGGTATTCGTTTGCACCAGTGTCTCCCTGTTGCTTGTCTCAGGCCCCACCTCGTTGGATGGCGCTCTGTGTTTTTTATGTGTAAGGCGTTTGTGCAATGATAGTAGCTTGCGTTAGTTTGCCAAGTTGTCTTTTCGGGGACATTTACCCACTTTTCGATGGTGCATCGCACAATGACCAATCCTGATATCAGCCTCAAGGATGCCGTGCGCGCGGCCCACTGGGCACAGCTGCTCGATCCCGTTCAACTGGCCAGGGTCGAGGCGGATGTGTTTGAAACCTTCGTGCCGAAAGGCGGCTTTGTCTGCCGCAAGGGCGAGCCCGTGGACAACTGGATCGGCGTCATCAGCGGCATGGTCAAGATGAATAATTTTTCCGCCTCTGGCAAGGCCATGACCTTTATCGGCGTGCCGCCCGGCAGCTGGTTCGGAGAAGGTTCATTACTGAAGAATGAAATCCGCAAATACGACACCATGGCCCTGCGCGACACGCGCGTGGCGCGCCTGCCCGGCGCCACCTTCCACTGGCTGCTGGAAACGAGCCTGCCATTCACGCGCTTCCTGCTGATGCAGCTCAACGAGCGCCTGGGCCAGTTCATCGGCATGGTGGAAAACGAGCGCCTGCTGGACCTGAACACGCGCGTGGCGCGCTGCCTGGCCTCGATGTTCAATTCGCACTTGTACCCGGGCGTGGAAACCCTGGTGCAGCTGTCGCAGGAAGAAATCGGACTGTTGTCCGGCTCTTCGCGCCAGCGCGCCAACCAGGCCTTGCAAGTGCTGGAAAAAAAAGGTTTATTGCGCCTAGATTACGGCGGCATCCGCGTGCTGGACCTGGAAGGCTTGCGCCGCTATGAGGCCGATGATGGCGAATGACGTGTCGATGGACGAGGTGCGGCAGCTGACGGAGCAGCACTACCAGTCGTTCCTGCAGGCGCGCCTGGCTGGCGCCAAGGCCCTGGCGCGGCTCGATGCGGCCATGCAGGCGCGCCACGCCATGCTGCCGATGCCGATTACCCTGCGCGAACTGGCCTTGCTGCCGGAATTGCGCGATGCCTCCCTGCTGGCGCTGGCCCGCTCGCCGCACAGCGGGCACTGGAGCCGCGACGACATCGGCGATACGGATCCCGCGCAAGAGCTGGCCGGCGACGCAGCGTATGCGGATTTTGCGCGCGTCATCCTGGAAGAAGCGGCTGCGCACGTCGCCGCCATCCATGCGGGCCAGCTGCCGTATGTGGCCGATGCGGCCTTTGCCACGGCCGATTCCGGCGTGCTGGCGCGCGCCGCGCGGGTGGCTGCCTACCGCGATGACGCATGGTTCGCGCCCGTCATCGCCACCTTGCTGCCGCAGGTATGCGTGGCGCCCGGCACGGCGAAAAGCGCGCCGTCGCAGTCGCTGGCCATGGCGCTGGGCCATGGCGTGGAAACCATCCCCACCCAGGCAAGCCTGGAAGCCCTGCGGGCGGCGCTGGACCAGGTGCGCCACGCGGGCATCAGGAAAAAACTCGAACGCAACCTGAAACCGGCGGAAAAGGCGTTGCGGGCGCGCAGTGCCTTACCCGGGCTAATCGGGGTATCATAGGCGCTTCCCAGCACCGCTTTTTCCGTCCCCATGCAGACACCTGACCAAGCCACTCCCGCCTCCCGTTTGTCGCAACTGCGCGGCGCCATGCGCGCGCAGCACATCGACGCCCTGATCGTGCCCTCGGCCGACCCGCACTTGTCCGAGTATCTGCCGGCCCGCTGGCAGGGCCGCGAGTGGCTGTCGGGCTTTACGGGTTCCGTCGGCACCCTGGTCGTGACGCAGGATTTCGCCGGTGTGTGGACCGATGGCCGCTATTGGGAACAGGCGGAAGACGAACTGGCCGGCAGCGGCATCGTCCTGAAGAAAATCCCGTCCGGTGCCAGCGTGCTGTATATCGACTGGCTGGGCGAAACCATGCAGCCGGGGCAGACGGTGGCCGTCGATGGCGCCGTGCTGGGCCTGGCCAATGCGCGCCTGCTGCAACAGGCGCTGGGCGCGCAAGTGATCCTGCGCACGGACACCGATGTGCTGCAAGCCGTGTGGCCGGATCGCCCGGCCATGCCCGCCGCACCCGTGTTCGAGCATGCGGCCGCGTATCCCTCGCTGTCGCGCACGCAAAAACTGGCGGCCCTGCGCGCCAGCATGGCGGCCCAAGGCGCCAGCCACCATGTGATTTCCACCCTCGACGATATCGCCTGGCTGTTCAACCTGCGCGGCGCCGACGTCAATTACAACCCCGTCTTCCTCGCGCATGCGCTGGTGGGACCCGAGCGCGCCACGCTGTTCGTCGCCGACGGCAAGGTGCCGGCGGCCCTGCGCGCCACCCTGGAGAGCGAGGGCGTGGACGTGGCTGCGTATGACCGTGCCGGCGCCGCATTGGCCGCCTTGCCTGCCGGCGCCACCTTGCTGCTCGACCCGCGCCGCATCACGTTCGGCACGCGCCAGGCCGTGGCCGATGGCGTGCAGATGGTCGAATCGATCAACCCGACCACCCTGGCCAAGTCGCGCAAGACGGACGGCGAAGCGGCGCATGTGCGCGCCGCCATGGAGCAGGATGGCGCCGCCCTGTGCGAGTTTTTCAGCTGGCTGGATCGCACCCTGGCCGACCCGCAGCGCGCACCGTTGACGGAAATCGGCGTTGACGAGCACCTGACGGCCGCCCGAGCGCGCCGCGCCGGGTTTGTCAGCCCCAGTTTCGGCACCATCGCCGGCTTCAATGCGCATGGCGCCATCATGCATTACCACGCCCATGCGGGCAGCGAGGCTACCATCGAAGGCGACGGCTTGCTGCTGATCGACTCGGGCGGCCAGTATTGGGGCGGCACCACGGATATCACCCGCGTGGTCCCCGTCGGCACGATCACGGCCGAGCACAAGCGCGATTTCACCCTGGTCTTGCGCAGCATGATCGCCCTGTCGCGCGCGCAATTCCCGCGCGGCGTGAAGTCGCCCATGCTGGACTCGATTGCGCGCGCGCCCCTGTGGGCCGAGGGCATCGATTTCGGTCATGGCACGGGCCACGGCGTGGGCTTTTTCCTCAACGTCCACGAAGGGCCGCAATCGATTTCCCAGTCCGCCATGCCGGAGCCGCAGACGGCCATGGAACCTGGCATGATCACGTCCATCGAGCCGGGCATCTACCGTCCCGGCCAGTGGGGCATCCGCATCGAGAACCTGGTGCTGAATGTCCCGGCAGGGACGACGCAGTTTGGCGAATTTTTGCGTTTTGAAACCCTGACCCTGTGCCCGATCGACACGCGCTGCGTGGAACGCTCGCTATTGCGCGACGACGAGGCGGCCTGGCTCAACGACTATCACGCGACCGTGCGCGCGCGCCTCGCGCCGCACCTGGCCGCGCCGGCCGATGCGCCTGCGCTGGCGTGGCTGGAACAGCGCACGGGAGCCATCTGATGCGCTCGACCCGCGCCACGTCCGCCATCGAGCGGCTCAAGGAACGCACCGGCCAGCGCCTCTACACGATGGCGCGCACGGGCGATGAACTGTTCTTCCTCACGGAAGGGCCGGGCTTGCCGCCCCTGTGCCCGCCGCTGGAACTGGACGCCTTTGTCGCCTTCGTCAATGGCCTGGGGCCGCAAAAGGCGCGCCGCGTCAGCAAGCTCGACGTGGCGTTTGAAAAGCAGCTGAGCAAAAAGCCCCAGGATTAAATGCCGACCATCGACTTCCTGCGCGCCTACTGGTCGCCGGCTGAGCTGGCGACGAATGGCGTGATCCTGCTGAACCTGCTGGGCGCGCTGCTGCTGGGCTTGCTGGTTGGCTATGAACGCTCGTATCACGGGCGCGCGGCGGGCATGCGCACCTACAGCCTTGTCTGCATGGCTTCGGCCGCGCTGACGGTGCTGGGCGGCTATCCCGAGTTCTGGTA
Source organism: Janthinobacterium sp. SUN128 (assembly GCF_030587275.1). NCBI lineage: Bacteria > Pseudomonadati > Pseudomonadota > Betaproteobacteria > Burkholderiales > Oxalobacteraceae > Janthinobacterium > Janthinobacterium sp. SUN128. Next base: position 13,503 of record NZ_JAPWHY010000005.1, read on the forward strand.
CGGCGGCCATGGCGCCATCGTCGGCAGCGACCCCACGCGCGTCATCCAGGGTATCGTCACGGGCGTGGGTTTTCTCGGCGCCGGCGTCATCATGCGCGAGGGTTTCAATATCAGCGGCCTGACGACGGCCGCCTCGATCTGGGCCTCGTCCGTGATCGGCATCATGGTCGGCATCGGCTTTTATCTGTCGGCCATGGGACTGGCCTTCCTGTGCGCGATGGCGATGATTTTTCTGTCAAAATTGGAGAACTGGCTGCCGTCGCGCCACGCGGTGGCCATCACCATGCGCTTCCGCCAAGGGTTTATTCCGCGCGAAGATGCGCTGCGGCGCATGGCGGCCAAGCGCGGTTACGACATCGCCAGCGGTTCGCTGACCATCGGCAGCAACGAAGGCATGCAGGAATGGCGCTTCGTCGCCATCGCGCATGGCAAGAACACGGGCGCCAGCCTGTCCGCCATGTCGGCCGAACTGGCCGCTTTCGAAGGCATCGCCGGCTTCCAGCTGTCGCATGCCCGTAATTGACATGGATGCTGAGAGGATGGATATGGATGCACAGGCCCAAGAGGTACTCGATTTCTGGTTCCTGCCGCCGGATAACCCGGATTACGGCCAGTCGCGCATGGAATGGTTCCGCAAGGATGACGGCTTCGATGCGCAGATACGCGACCGTTTCGGCGCGTTGATCGATGCCGCCATCGAGGGTGGCTTGCGCGAGTGGGACACGGCGCCGCACGGCGCGCTGGCGCGCCTCATCGTGCTCGATCAATTCACGCGCAATGTGTATCGCGGCACGCCGCGCGCCTTTGCCGGCGACGCCCGGGCGCTGGCGCTGGCCATCGCCTTGACGCAAGCGGGGCAGGACCGCCAGCTGCCGCCGATGCTGCGCGCCTTCGCCTACCTGCCGTTCGAACACGCGGAAGACCTGGCCATGCAGGCGCGCGCCGTCGAGCTGTTCCAGCTGCTGTCGCAGGCGCAGCCCGGCTTTGAGGGCATGCTCGACTACGCCGAGCGGCACCAGGAAGTGATCGCCCGCTTTGGCCGCTTCCCGCACCGTAACGCCATCCTGGGCCGCGCTTCCACGCCGCAGGAGCTGGAATTCCTGCGCCAGCCGGGATCAAGTTTCTAGACATGAACGTCACCCTGAATATCATCGGCGCCGGCCATGTGGGCCGTGTGCTGGGCCGTTTGTTCGCCGGCGTGGAGGGTGTCGCCGTGCAGGACGTGCTGACGCGCTCGATGGCGTCGGCGCAATCGGCCGTCGATTTCATGGGCGCCGGCACTCCCGTCGCCAGCTATGCGGCCTTGCGGCGCGCCGACGTCACCATGCTGGCCGTGGCGGACGACCAGATCGGCCCCGCCTGCGCGGCGCTGGTGGCCGAAGGACGCCAGGCGGGCGCCATTGTGTTCCACTGCAGCGGCGCGCTGGCGTCGAACGCACTGCTGGCCGCCACGCAGGCCGGCGCTTTTGTTGCCAGCGCCCACCCGATCCGCAGCTTTGCCGACCCGCAGCAGGTGGCCGCCACCTTTGACGGCACGTTTTGCGGCGTCGAAGGCGATCCGCTGGCGCTGGCCTTCCTCACGCCGGCTTTGAACGCCATCGGCGCGCGTCCCGTGCCCATCGACCCGGCCGCCAAGACCCTGTATCACGCCGCTGCCGTCTTTGCCAGCAATTATCTGGTGACGGTGCTCGACGCCGCCTTGCGCGCCTACCAGGCGGCCGGCATTCCCGAGCCGGTGGCGCGCGAACTGGCGCAGCCTCTGGTGACGGAAGCGGTGGCGAATGTGTTCCGCCTGGGCGCCGCGCCCGCGCTGTCCGGCCCCATCGCGCGGGGCGATTCGGCCACCGTGCAACGCCAGCAGCTGGCCGTGCAAAGCTGGGATGCCGCCACGGGCGAGTTGTACCGGGCGCTGGTGGCGCCCACGCAGGATCTGGCCAGGCGCAAGCGCGGGGGATGACTCAGGCGGCGTGCACGCCGTTGCGGCCGTGCTGCTTGGCCTGATACAGCGCGCTGTCGGCGCGCGAAAAGAAGGCCGATTCGCTTTCCTCTGGCCTGTACTCGGCCACGCCCAGGCTGATCGTCACGGGTACCTGCGGTTCGGGCAAGCCGAAATCGTGGCCTTCGATGGCGGCGCGCAGGTTTTCCGCCACTTCCGCCGCTTTGGCCAGGTTGCAGTTATTCAGCAATACCAGGTATTCCTCGCCGCCCCAGCGCGTGATGACATCGCTTTCGCGCACGGTGGCGCGCGCCACGTCGGCCACGCCACGGATGACCTTGTCGCCCCACAGGTGGCCGTGCGTATCGTTGACGCGCTTGAAGAAATCGATGTCGAAGAGGATGGCGGACATCGGTTGCTCGTTGCGTCTGGACAGGAGCATGGCGCGCTGGAACAGCAATTCCAGCGATTGGCGGTTCAATAGCCCGGTCAGCGCATCCGTCGAGGCGATGCGCTCGATGCGGCGCTGGTAGCGGTTCACCGTCAGCAAGGTCAGCACCAGTACCAGCAGGGTGACGCCAAAGCTGATGGCCAGGTTGAGGATGAAGACGCGCTGCAGCGACTGGACTTCGTCGCTGACGTTCTGCTCGACCACCAGGTACCAGCCCAGTTCGGGAATGAAACGCGAGTTGACGAGGATTTGCGCGTGGCCCAGCTGGTACGACAGATGCGTCGGTTCGCTCTGGTGGTTGATGATCTGGTCGGCAATGGCGTTCACGCCGGGCAGGCTGCGGATGTTGCCGTGCCCGTTGCGCATGGTCTTGCCCGCCAACACCAGGGTGCCGGCGCCATCGACAAAATAGATGTTGCGGTGAAAGCGTGCCTGGTAGCGGTCGATGATGTGGCTCATGGTGTCCAGAGTCAGGCCGATGCCGGTGGCGCCGATGAACCGGCCGTCGTAGTCGAGTACGCGGTGGTTGATGAAGATGGTCATGCTGTCGCGGTTGGCCATGTCCACGTCGACATTCGTTTCATAGTCGCTGTTTTCCATGGCGCGCACGCGGTAGTACCAGATGTCGCGCGTCGCCTGCGGGCTGACGGATTTCAGGGTGCCTTCCGCGTAATAATATTTGCTGCTCTTGTCCGAGACGAGAAAGCTGGTGATGGCGCCGTATTTCTTCTTGACTTCGGCCAGGTAGCGCACGATCTGTTCCGGCTTGTTTTCGCCGGCGAGTATCCAGTCGCGCACGAAGGTGTCGTGCGCCATCAGCGAGGAAATGAAGACGGGGCGCAGCATGTCCTTCTGGATTTCGGAATAGATATTGTCGCCCGTCAGCGGCAAGGTCTGGTCGGCGATACCATGTTCGATGGTCTGGCGCGACGCCAGGTAGCTGGCCAGGCTGGTGGCCATGAAGCCCGCGCCCAGGATCAGGGTCAGGAGGATGAGCAGGCGGTACTTGATCGACAGAAGACGCATGGAGACGAGGAGTGGCCGGCGGGAAGGCAATCGTGACGCAAGCCAAAAGTATGCAGCAGGGCGGGTATTGGCGCAATGATAACTGGATTTATTGACAATTTACCTTGCTGAACGCGACAAGATAACCACGACTTACCAAATAAAAGTGCCGATTTGTCGACAAAGATGCAAATTAGCAATAAGATTTGACGAGGGGAATCATTGCGCACCGCCCCTGTCTTGCCGCCCGTTTCAGGCGCGGGACATTACGCGCAGGGAGTGTTGTATGTTATTTTTAAAGAGTACGTCTGTCAGCAAGGCCCCCGGCATCTACGAGGTCGACATCGCCGCCAAGCCGCCTGGCAAGACCTTCGGCATTTTTCTCGCCACCGATCCCGACCATCCACCATCGGCTTTGCTGGGGCAATTGAAGGCGCTCGGCTTCGAGAACACCTATAGTTCGCCCTACCTGCACAAGGATGCGGGCAAGGTGCTGGACCTGCATTTCCAGAAGGATGGCACGGATATATTCAAGGGTTGGAAAACCGAGGAGTGCACGCACAACCTGGCGGCCATCACGGCCCTGTTCGAGGAACACGGCATCACTATCGCCCCACGGGTTATGTCGATGGCGGAAGCCTACGCCTAAACGCCTATCAAAACCTACTGCGCGTCGGTATAGGCGGCCTGCGATGCTCACTGCCTCGGCGGCCCCGTGCATTAGCACAGCTCCGCTTCTCAGCCACCTCTTCCTTCCGCTCGCTACGGTTTTGTTTGGCGTTTTAAGTAGCGTCAACCGGCCTCCACGCCAATGTGATACAGCGCCCACGGGCAGCTGGTGTAGCGTTCGGCCAGGGGCAGCGCCGCCACGGCCGCGATGCGGTCCGCATCGTGGATCGCCCATAGTGGTCCCAGGCCGCCCAGCGCCATCGCCTGCCCGTCCAGGTGGGTGGCGACAATAAAACGCTGTGCGCGCGCCTGCGCCATGGTCAGCGCCGCCGCATAGCCATCCACGGCGCGCAGCAGCAGCCGCACGGCATCTTCCTCAGGCGCGCCCGCCGCCTTCAATACATCGACCAGCAGCGGTCCGCGCAGGGCATGCGCCTTGCCATCGTATTCCAGGGTGGGGTGGATGGTGCGTGCCGGCAAGTTCGTCAGCGCCGCGAAGTCGAAGGCCCGCGCCCGTTCGAAACTGATCTTTTGCTTGTGCATCATCTGGTCGCGCACGGCGTCGAACGGGCCCCGGTTCGGCTTGTCGATGCTGCCCGTGATGGTCAGCAGGGCCGGACCGCGCAGGCCGGCGGGTGCCGCCCTGCTTATGGCGGGCAGGACGCTGGCAGCCATGGCGGCGGCGAGAAACTGGCGTTTGTGCATGCACTTCTCCTCTTGACTGAAAATCGTTAATGTTCTTAAGTCTATATTAAGTTCGCTTAACAGTGCTCATTTTACGGTTATTGTCAGTTTGGAATGTTGGCTTACATCTTGTCACAGTTCTTACGGAATGGAGAAAGACGTAGCTTTTTTCAGCTGTTATTGTGTAGTCATCGCACTTCGCTGAACTGCGAATCCAGGCAAGTCAACTAATTGAGAGAGAGAACATGATGAAGAAGAAAATCCTGTTTGCAATGATCGCTTCCGTTACCGCACTGACCGGCATGAGCGCCGCACACGCCGAAGGCGCCTATGTGGGTGCCGGCGTCACGGGCAACCGTTATAACTTCGATATTCCTGGCGCCACCAGCGCCGATAATCACAGCGGCTACAAGGCTGGCGCCAAGATCTTCGCCGGTTACGATTTCGATAAAACCTGGGCGGTCGAAGGCGGCTACGCTGATTTCGGCAGCAAGGATTACAGCTATGTCACCGGCGCCGGCAACGGTTCCGTGAAAAGCGATTCGCACGGCTACTATCTGGCCGGCAAGGCCACCATGCCCGTGACCGACAAGGTCGGTGTATTCGGCAAGCTCGGCGTGGCCAAGGTCAAGAACAGCTTGAGCGGCACCGGCCTGTCGACCGGCATCAGCGGCAACGACAAGACGGGCGTGTACGCTTCCCTCGGTGCCCAGTACGCGATCAACGAGAAAGTCTCGCTGACGGCGGAAGTGGAACACTTCGGCAAGAGCGCCGACCAGGGCCGCAAGGCCACCGGCCTCGCTTTGGGCGCACGCTACAACTTCTAAAAACCTACTGCGCGGCACGTTTTGCGGCCTCCGATGCTCACTGTGCTATAGCACAGCTCCGCATCTCAGCCACAATTCGTTGCCGCTCGCTACGGTTTTAAAAACTGGAAGTTTGCTGAAAAAAAAGGCAGTTACCGCGAGGTAACTGCCTTTTTGCATGGCCGGACCGAAATTACGTGGTCAAAGGCTTGTAGCGGATACGTTTTGGTTTCGCGCCTTCTTCGCCCAGGCGTTTCTTCTTGTCGGCTTCGTACTCTTGATAGTTGCCGTCAAAGAAGGTGACCTGCGAGTTGCCTTCGAATGCCAGGATGTGCGTGGCGATACGGTCGAGGAACCAGCGATCATGGGAAATGACCATGACGCTGCCGGCAAATTCCAGCAAGGCGTCTTCCAGTGCGCGCAAGGTTTCCACGTCCAGATCGTTCGATGGTTCATCGAGCAGCAGGACGTTGCCGCCCATCAGCAGGGTTTTCGCCAGGTGCAGACGGCCACGCTCACCGCCGGACAGGTTGCCCACCATTTTTTGCTGGTCCGAACCCTTGAAGTTGAAGCGGCCCAGATAGGCGCGCGACGGCATTTCAAAGCGGCCCACAGTCAGCATGTCGGCGCCGCCGGACACATCTTCAAAGACGGACTTGTTGTCGGCCAGCGAATCGCGGTTCTGGTCGACGATGGATACGCGTGCCGTCTGGCCGATGGCCACTTCGCCGCTGTCCGGCTGTTCCTTGCCGGTGATCATCTTGAACAGGGTCGACTTACCGGCGCCGTTGGGGCCGATGATGCCGACGATGGCGCCTGGCGGCACGGTAAAACTCAGGTTATCGATCAGCAAACGGTCGCCGAACGCTTTCGACACGTTCTTGAACTCGATGACGTCATTGCCCAGGCGTTCGGCCACGGGAATGAAGATTTCCTGCGTTTCATTGCGTTTCTGGTATTCGTGCTCGGACAACTCGTTGAAGCGGGCCAGGCGGGCTTTTGATTTGGCCTGACGCGCTTTCGGGTTCTGGCGCGACCATTCCAATTCCTTCTGCAGCGCCTTCTGGCGCGCCGATTCCGTCGATTCTTCCTGCTTCAGGCGGGCTTGCTTCTGCTCCAGCCAGGTCGAGTAGTTACCCTTCCATGGAATGCCGCTGCCGCGGTCCAGTTCCAGGATCCACTCTGCCGCGTTGTCGAGGAAGTAGCGGTCATGGGTGATGGCCACCACGGTGCCGGGGAAGCGCAGCAGGAATTGTTCCAGCCAGTCGACCGATTCCGCATCCAGATGGTTGGTCGGTTCGTCGAGCAGCAGCATGTCGGGTTTCGACAGCAGCAGCTTGCACAGTGCCACGCGGCGCTTTTCACCGCCGGACAGCACGCCGACCTTGGCGTCCCATGGCGGCAGGCGCAGCGCGTCGGCGGCCATTTCCAGCTGCAGATTCAAATTGCCGCCGTCGGAAGTCGAGATGATCGCTTCCAGGCGTGCCTGTTCCGTGGCCAGGGCGTCGAAATCGGCGTCTTCCTCGGCATACGCGGCGTACACGGCTTCCAGCTTGGCTTGCGCTTCAAATACTTCGCCCAGGCCCGACTCGACTTCCTGGCGTACGGTCTTTTCCGGGTCCAGCTGCGGTTCCTGCGGCAGGTAGCCGATGTTCAGGCCAGGCATCGGCACGGCTTCGCCCTGGATGTCGGTGTCGATGCCTGCCATGATTTTCAGCAGGGTCGATTTGCCGGAGCCGTTCAGGCCCAGTACGCCGATCTTCGCGCCTGGGAAGAAGGAGAGGGAAATATCTTTCAGAATCTGGCGTTTGGGCGGGACGATTTTGCCCACGCGATTCATGGTGTAGACGTAATTTGCCATTAGAAATCTCGGGTGATATACAAAGACGGACAGGATACGGTAAACGCCCGCTTCCGGCCAGCGCTGCGCGCTGCGGAAACGGGTTCCAGGGCAAGACTAGGCGGCGGCGCGCGCCTTGCGGGCCGTCCACAGGCCCTCGGCCGCATACAGGCCCAGCGCCGTCCAGATGACGAGGAAGCCCAGCATGCGCTCGGGCGTGAACGACTCGTGGAAGACCCACACGCCGATCAGCAGCTGCCCCGTGGGGGCGATGTATTGCAGCAGCCCCAGCACGGCCAGCGGCAGGCGGCGCGCGCCGGCGGCAAACAGCAGCAGGGGAATGGCCGTGATGGGGCCGGACGCCAGCAGCAGCGCGCGCGTGGCGGTGGAGTCTGTATTGACGAAGCCGCTCTGGCCATGCCAGCCCAGCCACAGCATATAGGCCAGCGCCAGGGGGAACAGAATCAATGTCTCGAACGACAAGCCTTCCAGCGCGCCCAGCGCGGCCGTCTTGCGCAGCAAGCCATAGCCGCCGAAGGTGGCCGCCAGCAGCAGGGCGATCCACGGCACTTGCCCCGCCTGCCAAGTGAGCCAGGCCACGCCGCAGGCTGCCAGGCCGATGGCCAGCCACTGCAGGCGGCGCAGGCGCTCGTGCAGCAGCAAAAAGCCCAGCATGACATTGACCAGGGGCGTAATAAAGTAGCCGAGGCTGGCGTCGACCACGTGGCCGTTGTTGACGGCCCAGATATAGATGAACCAGTTGGCGGACAGCAAGAACGCACTGGCCACGAAGCTGGCCACCACCCTGGGCTGCGCTTTCAGGCTGCCCAGCCAGCTCCACTGCCGGCGCACGGTCAGTACGACGCCCAGGAACAACAGCGACCAGACCATGCGGTGCGCCAGGATTTCCTGCGGCGCGATCTCGCCGATGGCGTGAAAGTACAGGGGGAACAGGCCCCAGCAGAGGAAGGCGAGGGAGGCGTAGAGCATGCCTGGATTCATGATGGGCTTCGCTGGAGAGTAGACAGTCTGTCATTATGGCTGAAAACATCGGGGGCTGCCCGGCGCCGCTGGCGAGGCGTAGAATGGCAACAAATTAATGCCGCAAGCCCGCGCAGCAAGGCGGAGCGGCACAAAACCACGACTTTGGGGCAGCTGCGGAACCATGCAAAAATACTCTTGCTATTTGCTAATACCTATCATATTGTGCGATGCAACAAAACAAAAACGGGTGCAACCTTGACGTCGGAACATAAAAAAAGCGGCCTTGCCGGCATGACGCTGGCGGCCGTGGGCATCGTTTACGGCGATATCGGCACCAGTCCGCTGTACACCCTGAAGACCGTCTTTGACCCGGCCCACGGCCTGCTGCTCTCGCACGAGAACCTGCTGGGCATCGTCTCGCTGATTTTCTGGGGCCTGACCCTGATCGTCTCGCTCAAGTACGTGACCCTGGTGTTGCGTGCCGACAACCGCGGCGAGGGCGGCATCATGGCCCTGATGGCGCTGGTGCTGTCGTCCGTCAGCCGCCTGTCGCGCTGGCATTTCCCGCTGATGGTGATCGGCGTCTTCGGCGCCACCCTGTTCTATGGCGACAGCGTGATCACGCCGGCCATTTCCGTGCTGTCGGCGATCGAAGGCCTGGAAGTGGCCACACCCGCCTTCAGTCCGTACGTGGTGCCGCTGACGATGGTGGTGCTGGTGGCGCTGTACTCGGTGCAGTCGCACGGCACGGCCGGCATCGGCCGCTATTTTGCTCCCATCATGGTGCTGTGGTTTGCCGCGCTGGCCGGCATGGGCGTGGTCAACATCATCAAGTCGCCGGCCATCCTGGCCGCGGTCAACCCGATCCACGCGGCGACCTTCCTGATGAATAACGGCTTTGTCGCCTTCGTTGCCCTGGGCGCCGTGGTGCTGGCGCTGACGGGCGCCGAGGCGCTGTACGCCGACATGGGCCACTTCGGCAAGAAGCCGATCCGCATGGCCTGGTTCCTGATCGCCTTTCCCGCGCTGGCGCTGAACTACCTGGGACAGGGTGGCTTGCTGCTGGCGCATCCGGAAGCCGTCTCGAATCCGTTTTACCAGCAGCTGGGCGCGTGGAGCGTGTATCCGCTGGTGATCCTGTCGACCATGGCCACCGTGATCGCCTCGCAGGCGACCATTTCCGGCACCTTCTCGATGACCAAGCAAGCGATCGCGCTGGGCTTCTTGCCGCGCATGCGCGTGCGCCACACGTCGGAAAGCGAAATCGGGCAGATCTACATCCCCGCCGTGAACTGGCTGCAGCTGGCCGTGGTGCTGCTGGCCGTCATCGGTTTCGGTTCCTCGGAAAACCTGGCCGCCGCCTACGGCATTGCCGTGACGGCCACCATGCTGTCGACCACCATCCTGACCTTCTTCGTCATCCGCTACCGCTGGAAGATGAACCTGGCCCTGTGCTGGGCCGCCACGGGCTTTTTCCTGATCATCGACGTCAACCTGGTGTCGGCCACGGCGCTGAAACTGTTCCACGGCGGCTGGTTCCCGCTGCTGCTGGGCTCGATTTTGTTCATCGTCATGCTGACCTGGAAGCGGGGCCGCCAGCTGGTATTCCAAAACCTGGAAAAGCATGCGATTCCGCTCGACGATTTCCTTTCGTCGCTGTTCATCGCGCCGCCGCTGCGCGTGCCCGGCACGGCCATCTTCCTGCGCGGCGAAACGGATGGCGTGCCGCATGCGCTGCTGCATAACTTGCTGCACAACAAGGTGTTGCATGAGCGCGTCATTTTTCTCACCGTCTTCATGCATGAAGAGCCGTGGGTGGCGCCTTCCGAGCGCGTGCGCGTGGTGGACCTGGGCCACCAGTGCTACCAGGTCAATGTGCATTACGGCTTCAAGGATGAACCGGACATTCCGGCCGCGCTGGCGCAGTGCGCCGAGCAGGGACTGGATTTCGAGATGATGGAAACGTCGTTCTTCATCGCGCGCCAGACCATCATTTCGACGCCGGGGGCCGGCATGATGCCATGGCGCGAGCACCTGTTCGTCACCATGTCGCGCAATGCGCGCACGGCGGCCGACTACTATCAGATCCCGAGCAACCGGGTGATCGAACTGGGCACGCAGGTGGAAATATAGATATTGTGTCAATGTTGCATCGAGACACACTTACTGCCTTGCTTACGTCTGCTTACAAATGGGCTACGCGAGTCCTGTTAAACTCCAGCCCGTACCGGTCCGCACCGTACGGGCTTAGCCACACACCAATATTTAAAGGGAAACCATGAAATCGGTATTTCAAATGATCGCCACCCTCGCTTGCGCCGTGGCCCTGACCGCTTGCGGCGCTGCTGCCAACACCGAGAAGCCGCTCGTGCTTGACCCGAATACGCAAGTGAAAGAGCTCGTCGTTTCTGACCTGGTGAAAGGCACCGGCACGGCCGCCGCGGCGGGCGATACCTTGACGGTGGCCTATACGGGCTGGCTGTATGACGCGAGCAAGCCGGACGGCAAAGGCGTGCAATTCGAAACGTCGCCCCCTCTCCAGCCTTTTACGTTTATCCTCGGCATCGGCAGAGTGATCCTGGGCTGGGACCGTGGCCTGGTCGGCATGCAGGAAGGCGGCACGCGCCGCCTGCTCATTCCGTATGACCTGGGTTATGGCGTGAGCGGCACCCGCGACAAGTCGGGTGCGGTGGTGATCCCACCTTACGCCGGCCTGGTGTTCGACATCACGCTGCAAAAAGTGGAAAAAAAGTAAGCACGCGCAAGGTGCACGGACAAAGGGCGACTCCATGGAGTCGCCCTTTTTGTTTTTGCGGCCAATTCAAACTGGCGCCAGTTCCTGGAAGTAGTAGGTGGCGCCGCCGAGATTGGCTGGCGCATCATATTGCAGCACTTGCGTGCGGCGCAGCGCCACCGGTGCACTGAAGGCGGGGCCGTCGTAGACGAAGGTGTGGAATTCGCCGTTTTCGCCGCAGGCGTCGACGCCGGGCGGCAGGTCGGCGAGGAAGGCGGCGTCGAACTCGCGCCCGCAAAATGCGCGCGGCAAGTGCTGGCCATTGATGCACACGACGATGGCCTTGAAGCCGGCGGCAAGGAACTCATCGACCAGCGCGCGGCGATCCTCGCCCCACAGGGGCAGGTGGGCCGTCAGACCGGCGCTGGCGCAGACTTTTTCTTCCCAGTCGCGGTGCGGCTGCAAGTCGATGTCGCCGAAGATGGCGTGGGCGATGCCTTCGTCTTTCGCCGCGCGCAGCATGGCGATGAATTGCTCTTCGTAGCTGGCCCAGCTGGCGTGATAGCGCTGCAGGCGCGCGCCCAGGCTGGATGCCTGCGCCTCGAGCAGTTCGGGCGGCACGCCGTGCGAGCGCGACTTGCGGCCATCTTCATCCATGGCCGTGATCAACAGCGGTACGCTCGTGCCGGCGTTGCGCGCGCGCCACAGGGCCAGGCAGGAATCCTTGCCGCCGCTCCAGGAAATGAGGGCCGTCGTCATGCCGCCGCTCCCGGCTGCACGGCGCGCAGCATGTCGACGTGCTGTATGCCGTCTTCATCGTAGGGCGCGCTGACGGTGACAAAGCCGAAGGACTGGTAGAAGCGCTCCAGATACTGCTGGGCGCCGATGCGGATGGCGTGGCCAGGGTGCTGGCGTTCCGCGCGTGCGATGCCTTCCGCCAGCAGATGCTTGCCGGCGCCCGTGGTGCGCGCCTCGGGCGCCGTCAGCACGCGGCCCAGCGACATTTCCACATACTTGGCGCCGGGCGCCAGCACCCTCAGGTACGCGGCCAGCCGGCGCTGGCCATCGGCCGTTTGCCAGCCCAGCAAATGCATGGCTTGCTGGTCATGGCCATCGAGGTCCGGGTAAATGCATTGCTGTTCGATGACGAACACGCGCTGGCGCAAGGCCAGCACCTGATACAAATCGTGGGGGCCGAGTTCGTCGAACGTGTTCCATTGCCAAGTGATCATGCGCCATCCTTGATTGAGAGTGGCCGTGATTTTACCGGCTTCGGAGCCCGGATGTTGACTAGCTGGCGCACAAGAGCAGCGTGGTGTTACGTGCCACTAGCGAATTGCAAGCTTTTTTCTACGCTCTGCAGCAAGCCGCAGTTGGATGGATATTGTAAATATGCTAATATAATTATGGCAAGTGACTGTCACTTGTAATTTGGGCACCGGCCTGAATTCCCTTGAAAATGTTCTGCAAAAATACGAGGAAGCTATGAAAAAGAAGCTGTTATGCGCCGCCCTATTTGTCGCCGGGATTTCTTCGGCCCATGCCGAAGTGACGACGTGGAGTTTTGTTTATCAAGGTTTTGTCGATGCGGCTACCGGCTTGTTCGATCCGCAGGTGAAGTTCACTGGGAGTTTCACCGGGGAAGACCGTAATCTGGACGGTGTTATTGCATTTGATGAACTCAGCTATTTTGAATCTCAGGGCATCACGTTCTTGTCTGACAAGGCAGAACCGGACTTTGGCGGATGCGGCACTCCCTATTTGAGGTGTCAAGTGGAGAGTTTCAATTATGCACTGACGGGTAATCTTGATTATACCGTCGCCACGAACGGTGCTGACGAATTTGGTATCTACTGGTGGTATAGCCGCGCCGATACCGGCAGTTTTTTCCACACCGGCGGAGGCAATGTACCCTCGAACTTAGCGTGGGTAAATCAATATAATTGGTCCGACCAGACGAGCTTTAGCATTTCGCCAGCGCCAGTCCCCGAACCAGCGGTCGCGCTGATGTTGCCTGCGGGCTTGGCGCTCATGTACTTGACACGACTGCGCCGGCGTAAAAATTCCATTTGACCAAGTTGGTCTTGCATCCAGGCAGCCGGCGTTGGCACGCCAAAAAATCCCCGGCAGCTTTGCGCGGCCGGGGAGGGGGCGGATGACGGGTGTTGCCGTCCGATTACACGATTGTCAGGGTGACGTCGATGTTGCCGCGCGTGGCGTTCGAGTAGGGGCACACGATGTGGGCGGCGGCGACCAGCGCTTCGGCGGCGGCGCGTTCCATGCCTGGCAGCGAAATTTTCAGTTCCACTTCGATGCCGAAGCCCGTTTCGATGGCGCCGATGCCGACGTTGCCTTCGATGGACAGGTCCGCCGGCAGGGCGATCTTGTCGCGGCCGCCGACGAATTTCATGGCGCCGATGAAGCAGGCCGAGTAGCCGGCAGCGAACAGTTGTTCCGGATTGGTGCCGACGGCGCCATTGCCGCCCAGTTCTTTTGGCGTGGTCAGCTTGACGTCCAGCACATTGTCTGACGACACGGCACGGCCTTCGCGGCCTCCGGTGGCGGTAGCTTGAGCGCGGTACAGGACTTGTTTGATCGACATGATGGTTTTCCTCGGTGAGTTAAATAGTTGACGACTAAATAGTGTGCTACTTGTTTCGTGGGCTGGTGCCCCAGGATGCCCGTCTGAAGAAGCGGTATGCGGCGTCCATGTACACAATATATATCGCGCGCTATTTAATTGCAAGCGATTTTATTTGCGCGTGGCGCGAATTGAAGCTTTATTTTCTTGCCTTTGTCGCCAGTATTGCCCTTCCATCGCATAATGGCCACCGCCGTTGGGGCCGATGGTTATGCTTGGCCCCACTTCACACCCCAAGGAAAAATCATGACTAGCCTCTTCTTTATCCTGCGCATCACCCTGGCCACGATGCTCACCTACATCATCGCCACGGCGATCCTGGTCGAGAATTTCCTGCGCTATATCTTCGGGCGGACGGAAGGCTTCTTTGTCATCGTCGGCGCACTGCTGGCCAGCGCCGTCATCACGAATGCGTTTTCGCACGTGCGGCGCGTGCGCCTGATCGCCGGCACCGTCAATGCCGGCACCCTGTCGAGCCGCCAGCGGCGCCAGATCGAGATCCCGTTCGAGGCAGGCGAAGCGTTCGACATGATCGACGCGGCCATCCGCGAACTGCCGGGCAGCGAAGTGGTCGAAAGCGCGCGCGACAGCCTGCAGGTGCAGGCCCGCGTGCGCCGCGCCGCGCCCTACACGCACACGGGCTTGCCCCGCATGCGCTTGCTGAGCTTCATTGAACCGCGGCCGAACCAGATTCTCGCCACCGTGACGCCGAATGGCGAGGCGGGCAGCGTGACCCTGATCTGCGAGCCGGCGCGCAATGCCTGGACCGACTGGTTCCTCGTCGACCATGGCAGCAACCTGGAAAACGCGGAAGCGGTGACGCGGGCGATGACGCGCCGGGTGGCGCAGCGCCGCCGCGGCGAGCAGGCCGAGGCGCGCCAGACGGTGACGGAAAAGGAACTCACGGTGGCCAAACTGAGCCTGCTGCACGCGCAGGTGGAACCGCACTTCCTGTACAACACCCTGGCCAGCGCGCAGCTGCTCACGCGCAGCGATCCCGTGCGTGCCGATGAAATGCTCGGTAATCTGATCCTGTACCTGCGCCACTCGTTGCCGCGCACGGAGCAAGCCATGTCGACCCTGGGCACGGAGCTGGAACGGGCGCGCGCCTATCTTGATATCCTGAAAATCCGCATGGGTGGACGCCTGAACCTGCAGATCGAAGTACCGCAATACCTGCGCCAAGTGGAACTGCCGCCGATGATGCTGCAAACCCTGGTGGAAAACGCCATCAAGCACGGCCTGGAGCCGAAAAGCGGTGGCGGCACCATCTGGATCATGGCGCGCAGCGGCGACGGCACGGTGATCGTCACGGTGGCCGACGACGGCAAGGGTTTCAGCGACGACGGCGCCGGCACGGGTATTGGTTTACGCAATGTGCGCGAACGCCTGCGCCTGACCTATGGCGCGGCCGCGTCGTTTTCCATCCTCGCCAATTTCCCCGATGGCGTGACGGCCACCATCACGGTACCCGACAGCACGGCGCAGGGAGTCTCCTATGCATAAGCCCGAGATGACTTGCGTCATCGCCGAAGACGAAACCCTGCTGCGCGATGCGCTCGTGGCCCTGCTGGCCGAAGAGTGGCCCAGCTTGCGCATCGTCGCCGCCTGCGACGACGGCGGCGCGGCGCTCGACGCCATCGCCACGCATCAGCCCGACATTGCCTTCCTCGACATCCGCATGCCGGGCTTGACGGGGCTGGAAGTCGCGGCCGGCGCGCTCGAAGCGAGTCCCGCCACGCAGGTGGTGTTCGTCACTGCCTACGACCAGTACGCGATCGATGCCTTCGACAAGGGCGCCGTCGACTATTTATTGAAACCCATAGCCCGCGAGCGCCTGCAAGCGACCTTGCAGCGCGTGCAGGCACGGGCCGGCAAGACCCAGGTGGATGACGGCGCGCTGGCCGGCCTGCTGCAGCAATTGAGCAGCGCCTTGCCGGCGGCCGCCAAGTCGCCGCCGCTGGTATGGCTGACGGCCAGCAGCGGCAAGGATACGCGGCTGATCATGGTGGAAGACATCGCCTATTTTCAGTCCGACACCAAGTACACGGCCGTCATGACGGCGGAAGGCGAGGCGCTGCTGCGCAAGCCGATCCGCGAACTGCTCGACGTGCTCGACCCGGCCATTTTCAAGCAGATCCACCGCGCCACCATCGTCAACATGAAGATGGTGGCGTCCGTCACGCGCGACGAAGTGGGACGCGGCGTCTTGCGCCTGAAGACGCGGCCGGAAACTCTGGCCGTGAGTCAGCCGTTCATGGCGCTGTTCCGGAATATGTAGGCTGGCTTAGAGCTCCTGACATAATCTACTGCGCGTCGCGATTTGCGGCCTCCGATGCTCACTGTGCATTCGCACAGCTGCGCCTCTCAGCCGCAACTCACTGCCGCTCGCTACGGTTCTGTCAGGCGCTCTTAATCAGCCGTTTCAAAGCCTTCGAGCACATTGACGACATTGATGCCGATTTCCTTCACCGCATAGCCCCCTTCGAGGATGAAGGCGGTGGGCAGGTTCAGATGCGCGAGGCGCTCGCCCACGCGCAGGTAGTCGCCGCTTTGCAGGGAGAAGTGCGACAGCGGGTCGCCGGCGAAAGTATCGACACCGAGCGACACCACCAGCGCGTCGGGCGCATACATATTGATGCGCAGGCAGGCCGTTTCCAGCGCGGCGAACCAGCTGGCCGTGCTGCTGCCGGACGGCAGCGGCAGGTTGACGTTGTAGCCGAGCCCCGCGCCGCTGCCCGTTTCATCGGCGTGCCCCAGGTAAAACGGATATTCGCTGCGCGGGTCGGCGTGGATGGAGGCGAACAGCACGTCGTCGCGCTGGTAAAAGATGCTTTGCGTGCCGTTGCCGTGGTGGTAATCGATATCGAGGATGGCGACCTTGCGGGCGCCGTCGTCGAGCAGATGCTGCGCGGCCAGGGCCGCGTTGTTGAGAAAACAGTAGCCGCCAAAGAAATCGCTGCCCGCGTGGTGGCCCGGCGGGCGGGTGAGGGCAAACGTGGCCCGCTCGCCCAGGCGCAGCGCATGGGCCGCATTGACGGCGCAGTCGGCGCCCGTCTTGGCCGCCGTCCACGTGCCGGCCGTCAGCGGCGTGCCATTGTCCATCGAGTACAGGCCCAGCTTGGCCGTGAAGTCGTCCGGTTCGATGTCGCTGCGCAGGGTGCGCACGGGCCACACGGACGGCAAGGCATCCCTGCCCGCATTGTCGGGGTCGAGCGCCAGCCAGTCGTGCCAGGCGTGGCGCAGGAAATGCAGGTAACGGGGCGTGTGGATGCGCTCCAGCGAGGTCAGCGGCACGCCGTGCGGCGTGACGATGCGGCCCAGGTTGCGCCGTCCCAGTTCGGCCACCACCATGTCGGCCCGCTCGGGCGTCTCGAAGCAGGGCACCATGGTGCCGCGAAACATTTCGAAGCGGCCCCGATGCTGGCTGTGCAATTCATTGTAGAAGGTCAGCATGGGGCGCCAGGCAGGAAGTCAGGCAGGATCAGGTGTGCGAACACAGGGTGCTGGCGCGGTAGGCGGCGACGAAATCGTCGAAGCTGCCGGCTGGCGCCGCCTCCATGGCGCGCTGCTCGGCCAGCGAGCTGGCGGCCATCTTGTCGAAATACGCGCTTTGTTCCGGTGTTGCCGGATGCGTGCGGAAATAGGCGGCGTGGCGCTCGCTCTGGCGCAGGCCGAAGGCGGCAAACGAGCCGCCGTTGGCGCGCAGTTCGGCCAGGACCTTCGCCGATGGCGTCGCATCCGGGTCGGCCAGCTTGATGGCTTGCGCCGCCAGACTGTCCGCGTGCTGCGTGCCGCCAAGGCGCGCGTCCAGCAGGGCCGCCACGGGGGCGATGCGCGCCAGCAATTCCTCGCCCCACGCCTGCAGGGTGATGTCCTCGCCATCGCGGCGCAGGGTCAAGCCCGGCTTGCGGCCTTCCTTGACGGTGCGGGCGAAATTGTTCGTGTAGCAGGCGCTTTGCTCAGCCGAGATGGGCGCGCTGTCGTCGAGCGCGCAGAACAGCAGAAACGCGTCGAGGAAGCGACCCGTTTCCAGGCTGATGCCGACCGGTTCGAACGGGTCGACATCCATGCAGCGCACTTCGATGTATTGCACGCCGCGCAGGCACAGGGCCTGGATCGGGCGCTCGCCCGTGCGGATCACGCGTTTCGGGCGGATGGTCGAATAGTATTCATTTTCGATCTGCAGCACGTTGGTGGACAACTGGATCCACTCGCCCTCTTTTTTTGTTCCCAGCGCTTCGTACGGCGGATACGGGTCGTTGACGGCATGCGTGAGCGCGTTGACGTAATCTTCCAGGCTGTTTTCGTGCGGACGCAGGCCGGACTGGGCATCGTTCTGGTAGCCGAGGTCGCTCATGCGCAGGCTGGTGGCATACGGCAGGAACAAGGTGTCGTCGGACAAGGTGTCGAGCTTGTGCGCGCGGCCGCGCAGGAAACCGGCGGACAGGGCCGGCGAAGCGCCGAACAGGTACATCAGCAGCCAGCTGTAGCGGCGGAAATTGCGGATCGTCGCCAGATAGCTTTCCGACTGCACGTCTTTCGGCGTGGCCGCCGCGTGTGTCGGGCTGGCGCTGGTGTCCGGATTGCTGGCCAGAACTTGCCACAGCTGCTCGTCGAGCGAATAGTTGTAATGGATGCCGGCGATGCATTGCATGGCTTTGCCGTAACGCAAGGCCAGGCCGCGCCGGTAGACGTGCTTGAGCATGCCCATGTTCGAGCTGCCGTAGTTGGCGATTTCGATGTCCGCTTCGGGCGGCAGCTGGCACGGCATCGACTGGCTCCACAGCAACTCGTCGCCGAGGCGGCTGTAGGCGTGGCGGTGCACGGTGTCGAGCTTGTCGAGCGTGACGCCGATGTCGGCTTCGGCCGGGGTGATGAATTCGAGCAGCGCTTCGGCGTAGTCGGTGGTGATTTCTGGGTGCGTCAGCGCCGAACCCAGGGCAACGGGGTGGGGCGTGGAAGCCAGATGGCCGGCGTGGTCGACGCGCAGGGTTTCACGCTCGATGCCGCGCAAGCCGCCCAGCAGCGCGCGGTTGGCATCTTCAGTCAGCAATGCCAGGCGGCGAGTCAACAGGTTGGGCAATTTGAGCTTCCTTTCTTGTGCAGCATATAAATAATTTGTGCTGAGATTAACCGAATTTTGGCAAATGCGTCGGCGCCGGCCCAAAAAACGCCACGTCGCCAGCGTCCGCCCCGGGGAGCGGGGACGGCGCTTCGGTCAGGAATTCGCTTGATATTTTAACAAACTGCGGGGGGATCTGGCGCGCTGCCGGGTCAAGCTTTGCGCAGGTGGCGGCGGTCAGCCCAGGCGGGCGCCGCTGACTCGTTCGATGCCGGCCAGGTCGCGCCAGCTTTGCACTTTGCTGTAGCCGGCGTCGGCCAGCAAGCCGCGCACGGATGCTGCCTGGTCATAGCCGTGCTCCATCAGCAGCCAGGCGCCTGACGCCAGGTGGCGTGCGGCGCCGGAGACGATGGTGCGCAGGGCCGACAGGCCATCCGCATGGTCGGTCAGCGCGCCGGCAGGCTCGAAGCGCAGATCGCCTTCGGCCAGGTGGCGGTCGCCGCTGGCGATGTAGGGGGGATTCGAGACGATCAGGTCGAACTTTTCCGTGCCCAGCGCTTCGAACCAGTCGCTGGCCATGAAGGTGATGTTGACGCCATTGGCGCTGGCGTTGCGGCGCGCCACGGCCAGCGCTGTGCTGCTGACATCCAGGGCCGTGACGACGGCGTCGGGCCGCGTGTGCGCCAGCGCGACGGCAATGGCGCCGCTGCCCGTGCCCATGTCGAGCACCCGTCCGCCGGGCGGCAGGCGCTCGAGCGCCAGTTCCACCAGCACTTCCGTGTCGGGGCGGGGGATCAGCACGGCGTCGTTCACTTCGAACGGCAGGCCGAAGAATTCGCGCTGGCCCACGATGTAGGCGATCGGCTCGCCCTGCAGGCGGCGTGCCAGCAAGCTGGACAGGCGTTCCGCTTCATCGGGAGTGAGCACACGCTCCGATTGCGTGATCAGGCTCACGCGCGACAGGCCCAGCGCATGGCCCAGCAGGATGCGGTTGTCGAGCGGATCGAGCAGTGGACGGATTTGCAGGGCGCCGACAGTGCTGCCGGCGGGGATCAGTGTTTCTGGCATGGTGCTTTCAATTATTTCTGACGGCGCAGCAAGGTCCACAGCAGGCCGACGCTAAAAATGGCGAACCAGATGAACGCCCATTGCGGAATCGACAGGCCGAAAAACGGCTCGCCGGCGTTCTCGCAGGCGCCATAGGATTCAAACATGAAGGGCATGACTTGCGCCGTGAAAATCTTGTTCAGCGCCGTTTCCACCGGATCGATGCCGCACGAGAAGCCGGGGTTGGCCAGCACGTACAGATGCTTGGCGCCCACGCCCAGGCCGCCCAGGGCCGCCAGCAAGCCGATGCCGGCGCCGATCTTTGGACGGTTGGCGGCCGCGCCGGCCAGGCAGGCGATGCCGATGGCGAGGAACAGGTAGCGCTGGATCACGCACAGCGGGCACGGCGCCATGTTCATGGCATGCTGCAAATACATGGCCACGCCCAGCATCAGGAAACACAGGGCGGCGATCGACAGGAGGACGGTGCGTGAATTTTTCATGGGCGACACGGTGAGGTGGATGGAATCGAGCTGGTCATTTTCGCACAAGGCTGGATTTTTATTGCTTAGCCGCTACTTAAAGCTGTCGGCTTACGCGCTACGCGCTAAGCCGACCTACAAACTCGGTAGGTCGGTTTAGCGTAGCGTAAGCCGACAACAACGGTGTCAGCGTTTAATCGCCCAAGGCAGCCAGCAGTTCCGCCTGGTGCTCTGCCGCCAGCGCATTCGTCAGGTCCGTCAAATCCCCATCCATGATGAAGTCCAGCTTATACAAGGTCAAATTGATGCGGTGGTCCGTCAGGCGGCCTTGCGGGAAATTATAGGTGCGGATGCGCTCGCTTCGGTCGCCCGAGCCGATCAGGCTCTTGCGGGTGGCCGCTTCCTTCGACTGCTGTTCGCGCAATTGCACGTCCTTGATGCGTGCGGCCAGCACTTTCATCGCCTGCGCCTTGTTCTTGTGCTGGCTGCGGTCATCCTGGCATTCCACCACGATGCCGGTCGGCAAGTGGGTGATGCGCACGGCGGAGTCTGTTTTGTTGATGTGCTGTCCACCGGCGCCCGAGGCGCGGTAGGTGTCGATGCGCAGGTCGGCCGGGTTGATGTTGACGTCTTCCACTTCATCGGCTTCCGGCATCACGGCCACCGTGCAGGCGGACGTGTGGATGCGGCCTTGCGTTTCCGTGGCCGGCACGCGCTGCACGCGGTGGCCACCCGACTCGAATTTCAGCTTTGAATACGCGCCGTTACCCACTACGCGCACGATCACTTCGCGGTAGCCGCCCAGGTCGGAGTCGGATGCCGACACCAGTTCCACCTGCCAGCGGTTGCGTTCGGCAAAGCGCGTGTACATGCGCAGCAGGTCGCCGGCGAACAGGGCCGATTCATCGCCGCCCGTGCCGGCGCGAATTTCCAGGAAGATATTGCGCTCGTCATTGACGTCCTTCGGCAGCAGCATGGTTTGCAATTCGCGCTCCAGCCGCGCCATGGTGGTCTTGGCCGCCTCGATTTCTTCCTGGGCGAATTCCTTCATGTCCGGATCGGACAACATCTCTTGCGCTGTCGTAATATCGTTGCCCGCTTCCTGGTAGGAATGGTACAGGGCGACCAGCGGACCCAGTTCGGCGTGCTCACGCGTCATCTTGCGGTAGCTGTCCATGTTCGACGTGGCGTCCGGGTGCATCAGCAGTTCGTCGAGTTCGACCAGGCGGTTCGCCAGTTGATCGAGTTTGGCCAGCATGGATGGTTTCATAGCGATTCGCGGTAAAAGAGTGTAGGGATGGTGCAGGCCCGGCAGGCGGGCAGGGGGCGGTCGCGCGCGGGCGGCCAGCGGGGCTGCGCTAACGGCGGGGGCGGAACAGTTTTGGCAGCAGGGTGACCAGCTGCTTGCGCTCGTCGCCTTGCGCGTGGTGCAGCGCCTGCTGCGGACCGTGCAGGAACTTGGCCGTCAAGCCTTTCGACAGCGCTTCCAGGACGGCGTCGATGTCGGCGCCCTTGGCCAGCATCTTGCGCGCCCGTTCCACTTCCATCAGGCGCAGCGCTTCGCTGTTTTCATGCAAATGCTGGATCACGGGCACCATGGCGCGGTCATCGACCCAGCTCATGAACGATTGCACGCGCGTTTCGATGATGGCTTCGGCTTGTGCCACTGCCGCTTGCCGGCTTTCCAGGCCCGTCTGCACGACCTTGCCCAGGTCGTCGACCGTGTACAGGAAAACGTCGTTCAAACGGCCCACTTCCGCTTCGATGTCGCGCGGCACGGCCAGGTCGACCATGAACATGGGCTTGTGGCGGCGTGCCTTGATGGCGCGCTCGACCAGGCCCAGGCCCAGCAGCGGCAAGGACGACGCCGTGCACGAGATGACGATGTCGAACTGGTGCAGCTGCTCCGGCAGGTCGGCCAGGCGGATGGCCTTGCCGTTGAAGCGGTGCGCCAGTTCCTCGCCCCGTTCCATGGTGCGGTTGGCAATGGTGATGCTTTTCGGGTTTTGCGCCGCGAAGTGCGTGGCGCACAATTCGATCATTTCGCCGGCGCCGATGAACAGCACGTTCTGCTCGGCGATCTTGTCGAAGATGCGCTGCGACAGGCGTACGGCGGCGGCCGCCATGGACACGCTGTGCGCGCCGATTTCCGTGCTGCTGCGCACTTCCTTGGCGACGGAAAAGCTGCGCTGGAACAACTGGTGCAGATACGTGCCCAGGCCGCCCGCTTCGTCGGCCGTGCGGATGGCGTCCTTGATCTGCCCCAAGATCTGCGTTTCGCCCAGCACCATCGAATCGAGCCCGGAGGCGACGCGGAAGGTGTGGCGCACGGCATCGTGCTGCGGCAGCATATATAAGTGGGGGCGCAGCTCGCTGTAGTTGAGCTTGTGATAATCGGCCAGGAAATGCGCGCCCGCGTCGAGCGGATTGGGCACGTGGCTGGCCGCATACAGCTCGGTGCGGTTGCAGGTCGACAGGATGGCCGCTTCGTCGTTGTCGCGCAAGTCGATGCGCTGGAACCAGGTGCGCGCCGCCATCACCGCCGAACCCAATTGCTCAGGCGCAAACGCCAGCTGTTCGCGGAGCGACACTGGGGCGGTGGTATGGTTGAGGCCGACGGCGAGCAGTTGCATTTCAGGGCTGTTGGGATGACTTATGCCGACATTATAGCGCTTTGTGCCCGCGCTTTGAGCAGGTCAGCCGTTTGCCGCCGTTCAGCCGCCCAGTTTTTCCAGGCGATAACCGTAGCTGTAGACGGGCACCAGCCTGTAGCCGTGTTCCGGTTTCAGCTGCAGCTTGTTGCGCACGCGCGAGACGTGGGTATCCATGGTGCGCGAAGGCAAGGCCGTGTCGCGCTGCCACACGGCTTCGTGGATGTAGGCGCGCGACAGGGGACGGCCCAGGTTGCGGAAAAACAGCAGCGCCAGGGCGAATTCCTTGTGCGTCACGTCCAGTACTTCGCCATCGCGCAGCAGGCGGCCGGGGCGGGTTTCAAATGTGTAATGACCGAATTGCAAGTATTCCGCGCCATTCTGGGCCGGGTAGGCCACGCGCAGCAGCGCCTGGGTGCGCAAGGTCAGCTCGCTGCGCCGCAGGGGCTTGATCATGTAGTCGTCGGCGCCGGCTGTCATGCCCGCCACCACGTCGTCTTCGCCGGAACTGTTGGTCATAAACAACACGGGTGCCTTGGGCGCCAGTTTTTCCCGGGCTCGGCGCAAGACTTCCGCACCGTCCAGATCGCTCACATGCCAGTCGAGGATGAGCATGTCGCAACTGTCCTTGCGCAGTTGCCCCAGCATGTCCTTGGCACTTTGAAACTCGTGGCAAGCGTGGCCGGCGGCGGTGAGCACCTGGCAGATCAGTTCTGCCTGGCTATGGTCGCTATCGAGTACGGCAATTCGCATAATTGGCTGGAGTGTGTAGCAACAAACAGACGGTCCGCTCTGCTTATCGTAATGTTAAGGAATGCTCAAGTGAAATATAACAGAGATTGCAACTGTGTCCAGTGAAATCGGCAGCTGAGGCCTTTACGTTACACTTGTTCATCTACCCTACTCGCGGAGAAACGGCCATGTCAGACAAGAGCACTACCGATTGGACACTGATACCGGGCAGTCGTGCCGAAATCGAGCAAGTGCGCGAGCGTTGCCGGCGCCTGGTGCAGCGGCGTGCCATGATGTCGGCGGGCGCTTCGGCCATTCCCATTCCCGGCATCGACCTGATGTCGGATGTCGGTCTGTTTTCCATGCTGATCAATGATATCAACCACGAATTCGGCCTCACGCCCGAGCAGATCGAGCGCCTCAACCCGCAGTTCAAGATGATGGCCTACCGCGCGGCGGTGGGCATGGGCGGCATGTTGGTGGGAAAGCTGGTATCGCGCGAACTGATCCTCCACCTGCTCAAGCGCAGTGGCGTCAAGATTGCCACCAAGCAGGTGGCGCGCTTCGTGCCGTTTGCCGGACAGGCGGTGGCGGCAGCCATCGGCTACGCCGTATTCCGCCAGATCGGCAACCAGCACGTGAACGCCTGCGCCGCGGTGGCGCAGGAATTGCTCACGGTCAGGCCTGATTAACGCTTACGCGTCCGGCAGCACGACGTTGACGTCGAGCACCTCCAGGTTGCCCTGGCGGTCCAGCGAAATCTTGATGTCGTCGGCATTGACCTTGGTGTACTTGGAAATGACGGCGATCAATTCCTTGTGCAGGGCGGGCAGGAAGTCCGGACCATCGCGTCCGCTGCGTTCGCGGGCGATGATGATCTGCAGACGTTCCTTGGCCGCGGTGGCCGTCTTCGGCTTGGGGGGGAACAGGAAAGAAAGCAAGGCCATATCACTTCGCCCCAAAAATGCGCTGGAGTAATCCAGGCTTTTCATAGTTGGTAAAGCGCAACTCGACATCTTCGCCGAGGAAACGCGAGACCACGTCTTCATAGGCTTGCGCCACGTCCGTGCCCGTGAAATGGATGGCCGGATTGCCCTGGTTCGAGGCGGCCAGCACTTGCTCCGATTCCGGAATGATCCCCACCAGCGGGATGCGCAGGATTTCCTGCACGTCCTGGTAGGACAGCATTTCATCCGATTCCACGCGTTTCGGCGAGTAGCGGGTGATCAGCAAATGTTCCTTGACGGGCTCGCCGCCCGTCTGCGCGCGGCGCGACTTGGCTTGCAGGATGCCCAGGATGCGGTCCGAATCGCGCACCGACGACACTTCCGGGTTGGTGACGATGATGGCTTCGTCGGCAAACGTCAGCGCCATCAGCGCGCCATGCTCGATGCCGGCGGGCGAATCGCAGATGATGAACTCGAAACCCATGTTGATCAGGTCGTTCAACACGCGTTCCACGCCTTCTTCCGACAAGGCATCCTTGTCGCGCGTTTGCGAGGCGGGCAGGATGAACAGGTTGTCGCAGTGCTTGTCCTTGATCAAGGCCTGGTTCAGCGTGGCCTCTTTGTTGATCACATTGATCAGGTCGTAGACGACGCGGCGTTCGCAACCCATGATCAGGTCGAGGTTACGCAGGCCCACGTCGAAGTCGAGCACGGCTGTCTTGTGGCCGCGCATGGCCAGGCCAGTGGAAAAACTGGCGCTAGAGGTCGTCTTGCCGACACCGCCCTTGCCGGACGTCACAACAATAATTCTTGCCACAAATAATCCTTTTCAGATATCTCTTGAATTGTGCAGCTTAAGAGCGGTTCACAGGAGTGACCGGATTGACAGAGTGTATATCGATTCTGTCGCCAGCCAAACGAATTTGCGCGGGTCCGCGCGCCATTTCCGCAGGGAAACCATCCTCGAACGTGCGGTACACGCCGGCGATCGAGACCAGTTCCGGTTCCATGGCCAGCGCGAAGATGCGCGCCTGGGCATTGCCCGAGGCGCCGGCCAGCGCGCGGCCGTACAGCGAGGAATACACGTGGATGCTGCCGTCGGCGATGATTTCAGCGCCATTGTTGACGACGGCGGTGATGATCAGGTCGCAGCCGCGCGCATAAATGCGCTGGCCGGCGCGCACGGGCGTGTCGATCACCATCACTTGCGCGTCGGCGCCCGACTGGGCGGCGGCCGTGGGCGTATCCTTGGGGCCATCCTTGGGCGGCGCATCGTCGCGCGTCTTGCCGCTGTCGAGGCTCAAGCCTTGCGCCAGGATGGCGTCATGCATGTCGGCCGGCGCATTGCGCACGGCGACGGCATTCAAGCGGTATTTTTTCAGCAGGGCCACGAGGGCGGCCCAGTCGATGGGCACGCCGCCGGGCGGCAAGGCCGCCACGTCCAGCACGGCCAGATCGTCCTCGAAAAAGTCGGCCACGCCTCCCGTCATGTCGCGCAAGGCGGCATCGAGTGCCTGCGTATCGGCGCTATGCAGAATGGCGGAGACAGCAACGACGGTGGAAATCTTGATTTCGATAGGCTTCTGCGACGGGCTTTTGGACATAAACATTTATCAAAGTGAAACTGCGGCAGGCCAGATGTTCCGTACGGCAACAATGGGAGCAGTAAATTTCTTGCATTCTACTGCAAAAAAATCAGCATCAGGGGCCTGGCGCGTGCTATTCCGCAGGGCAACACCTACTTCATGTCAAAAAAAACGGACGGCGCCCCGGAAAACTGGTGCGCCGTCCTGAAAGCAGCCCTGCATGCGGCCTGGGTAGGCCTATGTCATGCCGCCGCCCGCATCTGCTGCGCCGCCGCGACCATATTTTTTAAAGCCGCCTCCGTTTCCGCCCAGCCCCGCGTCTTCAAGCCGCAGTCCGGGTTGACCCACAAGTTGGCTGGCGGAATCACGGCGCTGGCTTTTTGCAGCAATTTCACCATGTCGAGAGTCGAGGGGAGGCGCGGCGAGTGGATGTCGTACACGCCGGGGCCGATTTCGTTCGGATACTGGAACTGGCCAAAACCCTTCAGCAGTTCCATGTCGGAGCGGCTCGTCTCTATCGTGATGACGTCGGCATCCATGGCGGCGATCTGCGGCAGGATGTCGTTGAATTCGGCATAGCACATGTGGGTGTGGATTTGCGTCGTGTCGCTGACGACGGACGCGGCGATGCGGAAGGCGCGCGTGGCCCAGTCCAGATAGGCGTCCCACCGGCCGCGGCGCAGCGGCAAGCCTTCGCGGATGGCCGGCTCGTCGATCTGGATGATGCCGATACCGGCCGTTTCCAGGTCTTGCACTTCGTCGCGGATGGCCAGGGCCAGTTGCAGCGCCGTCGTGGCGCGCGGCTGGTCGTCGCGCACGAACGACCATTGCAGGATCGTGACCGGGCCCGTCAGCATGCCCTTCACCGGTTTATGCGTCAGGCTTTGCGCGTGCACCGTCCATTCGACGGTCATGGCGGTGGGGCGCTGCACGTCGCCGTAAATGACGGGCGGCTTCACACAGCGCGAGCCGTACGATTGCACCCAGCCGTGGCGCGTGAAGATAAAGCCGTCCAGTTGCTCGCCGAAGTATTCGACCATGTCGTTGCGTTCCGCTTCGCCATGCACGAGCACATCCAGACCCAGCGCTTCCTGGCGGCTCACGGCGTGGGCGATTTCGGCGCGCATCTGCTGTTCGTAGTCGTTCACAGCCAGTTCGCCTCGCTTGAAACTGGCGCGGGCGGCGCGGATGGCCGTCGTCTGCGGGAAGGAACCGATGGTCGTCGTCGGGAAGTCGGGCAGTTGCAAACGCGCGCGCTGCATGGCCTGGCGCTGTGGGAAGCTGGAATCGCGGCGGTCGATGGTGGGCGTGAGCGCTTGCAGGCGCTGCGCCACTTGCGGGCGGTGCACGCGGGGACTGGCACGGCGGCCGGCGATAGCCAGGCGAGACGCGGCCAACGCGGCATCATCGGGATGGCCTGCGAGCGCGCCCTTGAGGACGGCGATTTCGGACAGTTTTTCCGTGGCAAACGCCAGCCAGGTCTTGATTTCGCCATCGAGCTCCGTCTCGGCCGCCAGGCTGAACGGCACGTGCAGCAGGGAGCACGACGGCGCCAGCCACAGGTGGCCGTTGCGTTTGGCCGCCAGCGGCTGCAGCACGGCCAGGGCCTCGTCGAGGTCGGTGCGCCAGATATTGCGGCCATCGACGATACCGACCGACAAGACTTTATGCGCGGGCAGCCAGTCCGTCACGCTGATCAATTCATGCGGCGCGCGGATGCCGTCCACGTGCAGGCCGGCCACGGGCAGGCGGCACGTCAGGCTGAGGTTTTCTTCCAGCGGCGAGAAATACGTGGCCAGCAGGATATTTATACCTACCTGGTTCAGTTGCCAGTAGGCGCTTTCGAAGGCGCTGCGCCAGGCACCAGGCAAGTCCAGGCCCAGGATTGGCTCGTCGAGCTGCACCCATGCCACGCCTTGCTGTTTCAGGCGGTCGAGCAGGGCGCCGTAGACGGGCAGCAATTGTTCCAGCAGGGCCAGGCGGTCGAAGCTTGACTCGCCGGGCGTCTTTTCCTTGCCCAGCCAGAGGAAGGTGAGGGGGCCGATCAAGGCCGCCTTGACCTGGTGGCCCAGCGCCTGCGCCTCGGCCACTTCCGCCAGCAGGCGTTCGCAAGCGAGAGAAAACCGGGTCTGCGGCGATAGTTCGGGCACCAGGTAATGGTAATTGGTGTCGAACCACTTGGTCATTTCCAGCGCGGCAGTCCCGGCGGCGTGTGCATGGTGGGCGTGGCCGCAGCCGGCATGGGCGGCGTGCGTGTCTGCGCCGCGCGCCATGGTGAAATAGCGTGACAGCGGCGACTGCTCTGGCGCGAAGCTGAAACGGGCCGGTTCGCAGCCCAGCAGCTGGATATGGTTGGCCACCTGGTCGTAAAAGGCGAAGTCGCCCACGGTAACGTAGTCAAGACCGGCGTCGCGTTGCAGGGCCCAGTGGCGCGCCCGCAGTTGCCGGCCCGTCGCTTCCAGGGCCGCCTCGGACACCTCGCCGCGCCAGTGGCTTTCCAGCGCCAATTTCAGTTCACGCGCGGCGCCGATGCGGGGAAAACCAAGGATGTGGGTGTGCACGGTCATGATGTCATCGAGATTTAATGTGAATGCGCTAGAGTGTGCGGCAACTTGGTCTATAATCAAAACGAAACATTTTGCCGAATAACATGAAAATCATTCACGTACGCCATTTCATTTGCCGATGCTAGAAATCCGCCACCTGCGCACCCTGAGTGCCCTGCGTTCGTCCGGCAGCCTGGTGCGCGCCGCGCAGCTGCTCAACCTGACCCAGTCGGCCCTGTCGCACCAGATCCGTTTGCTGGAAGAGCGCTACCAGGCGCCCTTGTTCGAACGCAAGTCCATGCCGATCGCGTTTACGGCCACGGGCAGCCGTCTCTTGGCCCTGGCCGACAAGCTGCTGCCCGAGATCGAACTGGCCGAGCGCGACGTGGCGCGCCTGTCGCAAGGCGACAAGGGGCAGTTGCGCGTGGCGCTCGAATGCCATACCTGTTTCGATTGGCTCATGCCCGTGATGGATGCGTTTCGCCAGCGCTGGCCGGAAGTGGAAATCGACCTGGTGTCCGGCTTTCACAGCGAACCGGCGGACTTGCTGCGCTCGGGCGAGGCGGACCTCGTGATCGGTTCGCCATATGGTCCCGACTTCACCGTGTTTCCCCTGTTCCGCTTTGAAATGCTGGTGGTGATGGCGCAGAAGCACCGGCTGCAGGCGCAGCGCCGGCTGGTGGCGGCCGACTTTACGGGCGAAACATTAATTACCTATCCCGTGCCGGAAGAGCGCATCGACCTGATCCGCGAAGTGCTGCGCCCCGCCGGCATCGCGTTTGAACGCCGTACGGCGGAATTGACGGTCGCCGTGCTGCAACTGGTGGCGAGCCGGCGCGGCATTGCCGCCTTGCCGAACTGGGCCATCAAGAATTACGTCGATTACGATTATGTGGTGGCGCGCCCGGTGGGCGAGCACGGCTTGTGGAGCGACCTGTATGTCTCCGTGCCTGATCATTTGCAGGACAAGGCGTATGTGCGCGATTTCGTCAGCGTGATACGCGAGCAGTGCGCGGCGTCGCTGGACGGTATCAAGTTGTTGTCCTGATCAACGTTGAGTTGGAAACAAACCAACAGCAAAGCTTGATAAATATCAAGGTTCAGCAATGAACCACCGCTTACAGTTGAGTACTGTGCGGCGCAACATGCACCGCCATCAAATTGGAGAGGAACACTATGTTTTCATTTTCCGAGCAATGGGCACTGGCCGGCAAGGCCCTGGTGGAAGCACAATTGATCAGCGCGCAAGCGTATGCCCAGGCCGCTGTCGACAGCGGCGCCAGCGTGCTGGACTTGCAGATCGATGCGGCCCGCGCGGCGCTGGCCGCCGCTACGGTGGCAGGCAATCAGCTGCTGTCCGTGAAGGATCCGCAGGCGCTGCTGGAACTGTCGCGCACGCAGTCGCAACTGGCCATCGAACGCATCGGTGCATATGGCCGCCAGGCAAAGGATGTTGCCCAAGAAACCCAGGAGAAATTCGACACTGTGACAAAGGGTGAGTTTGCTGCATCGCGTCAAAAATTTGGCGAGCTGGTGCAGGTGGTAAAGCAAACGCCTGTGCCCCTGATTATTCCCTTCAATAATTTTCTAAAAACCACTTTCGGCGGCGCCGATGAAGGGTATGATAAAAATAAAAATACGCGTCCTGCTCGCCAGGCGTAAGCGTGTTGCGGCCCGGCAGCGGCTATCCGCCGCGCCAGGCCGCCCGCCGCCACCGCAAGCAGGCTGTCATCGCCGCCGCCTGCGGTGCGGCGCTGGAACTGCGGCGCGTGCCGCGCTAGAATGAAACGCAGCTTGCTGTGTCTTCCCGGATACTCATTGGATTGTATTAACACCTTGACCTTGGCCCTCGTGGCCTGCTTATCGGAGAAATAAATGGATGATGTCGTAATCGTGGCCGCCGGCCGTACCGCAGTCGGCAAATTCGGTGGCAGTCTGGCCAAGATTCCTGCGTCCGAACTGGGCGCGCATGTAATCAAGGGCTTGCTGGCACAAACCGGCATCGACCCGAACCTGATCGGCGAAGCGATCCTGGGCCAGGTGCTGACGGCTGCCGTCGGCCAGAACGCCGCGCGCCAGGCCGTCATCAAGGCTGGCCTGCCCAGCTCGATCCCGGCATTCACCATCAACAAGGTATGCGGCAGCGGCCTGAAGGCCACGCACCTGGCGGCGCAAGCGATCAAGTGCGGCGACGCCAACATCATCATCGCCGGCGGCCAGGAAAACATGAGCGCCTCGCCGCACGCGATGAACGGCTCGCGCGACGGTTTCCGCATGGGCGACTTCAAGATGATCGACACCATGATCGTCGACGGCCTGTGGGACGTGTACAACCAGTACCACATGGGCATCACGGCGGAAAACGTCGCCAAGAAATACGAAGTGACGCGCGCCGAGCAGGATGAATTCGCGCTGCAGTCGCAACTGAAAGCGGAAGCGGCGCAAAAAGCGGGCAAGTTCAAGGATGAAATTCTGCCGCTGGAAATCGCCAATAAAAAAGGCACGGTCGTCTTCGACAGCGACGAATACATCAAGCCCGGTTCGACCCTGGAATCGCTGGCCGGCCTGCGCCCCGCGTTCGCCAAGGATGGCACCGTCACGGCCGGCAACGCGTCCGGCCTGAACGATGGCGCCGCCGCCGTGATCATGATGTCGGCCTCGCAAGCGAAAGAACTGGGCTTGAAGCCGCTGGCGCGCATCAAGGCCTACGCTTCGTCGGGCCTGGACCCGGCCGTCATGGGCATGGGCCCCGTCTCCGCATCGCGCCTGTGCCTGAAAAAAGCCGGGTGGACGCATGAAGAGCTGGACCTGATGGAAATCAACGAAGCGTTTGCCGCGCAAGCGATTGCCGTCAACAAGGAAATGGGCTGGGATACCAGCAAGATCAACGTGAACGGCGGCGCGATTGCCATCGGCCACCCAATCGGCGCCTCGGGCGCGCGCATCCTGGTCACCCTGATCCACGAAATGATCCGCCGCGACGCCAAGAAAGGCCTGGCCGCATTGTGCATCGGCGGCGGCATGGGTGTCGCCCTCGCAATTGAGCGTGATTAATCGCTGACACCGAACTTGGGCCGTTACGCGCAATACGTGGCGGCCTGGTTCGGTGCAGTACGCCGCCGTCACGCGGCGGTTTTGGATTGCTTTCATTAAATAATTAACTTTTTAGCAATAGAACGACACTGAGGGGATGAAAATGGCAAGAGTTGCATTGGTAACTGGTGGCATGGGTGGTCTGGGCGAAGCGGTGTGTTTCAAGCTGGCCGCGCTCGGCTATCGCGTGGTGACCACATATTCCCCAGGCAATCCGAAGGTCGCGGAATGGCTGGCGTCGACCAAAGACATGGGTTACGACTTCAAGGCATATCCGTGCGACGTGGCCGACTACGATTCGGCGGCTGCCTGCGTGGCGGCCGTGGAAGCGGAAATCGGTCCTGTCGACGTGCTGGTGAATAACGCCGGCATCACGCGCGACATGACGTTCAAGAAGATGGACAAGCCGAACTGGGATGCCGTGATGGGCACCAACCTCGATTCCGTTTTCAACATGACCAAGCCCGTCTGCGACGGCATGGTGGAACGCGGCTGGGGCCGCATCATCAATATCTCGTCCGTGAATGGCCAGAAGGGCGCCTTCGGCCAGACCAACTATTCGGCCGCGAAAGCCGGCATGCATGGTTTCACCAAGTCGCTGGCGCTGGAAGTGGCGCGCAAGAACGTCACCGTCAACACCATCTCGCCAGGCTACATCGGCACCAAGATGGTCATGGCGATTCCGCAGGAAGTGCTCGACAGCAAAATCATCCCGCAAATTCCAATGGCGCGCCTGGGCAAGCCGGAAGAAGTGGCCGGCCTGGTCGCTTACCTGGCTTCCGATGAAGCCGCGTTCGTCACGGGTGCCAACATCTCGATCAACGGCGGCCAGCACATGTCGTAATCGGTATTGAGGTCAAACAAAAAGACAGCTGCGGCTGTCTTTTTTTATGCTTGCCAGCAAAACAAGGTGATCGCCGGATTTGCCTTAGAATCAGCATTTCTCCACTGCACCATTTCCATGCCCCTCCTTCCTGTCTTGCGCCGCGCCAGCGTGGCCGTCATTCTTTTCCTGGGCGCCGGCGCGGCCCAGGCCAGCGTCGCGTTCCATGTCACGGTGACTACCGAGCGCGTCAACAAGCCCGGCGTGAAAACCAGCCTGCCCGCGCGCGATACGCAGGAAAGCGATGTCGTGCTGGGGCCCCATTACCTGAGCGTGCGTGATGGCACGCGCTTGTCCGTGCTCGATTTTGCCGCGCGCCGCCGCCACCTGATTGATATGGCGGCGTCCACCTACGACACGTATTCGCTGTTCGACGTGGCGGGATTTCGCGTCTTCGAACTGCGCCACCGGCAAGGGATCGTCGGCATATTGAAGGCGGGCGGCCTTGAGCAGCACGCAACGTTGCCCGTGTATGAGGAACAGGCTTTGTCGGTGCTGGACAACAAGCGGCGCAACGCGCTGGCGCCGCAAGTGCTCGACGGCGCCGTGCTGTGGTCGCTCGACGGGCAGCCCCTGCTGCGCCTGGCGATAGCCGGCAGCCCCGTCAGCGGCGACGATGCCACGGCGTTTGCCCAGTACCTGCGCTACACCTGGGGCGGCCATCCGCTGGTGCTGAAGATGCTGGCCGACGGCAAGCGCATTCCCGCCGAATTTACCATGCACTACCAGGAGGTGGGTGGCAGCGTGACGCGCCACTTCCGCGTCAGCGCCATGACGGCGGGTGCGCCCGCCACGTATACCCTGGCCGCCTACCGGCCACGCCCGCTGGCGGCCGATGCGCCCCCGCTCGAGCGCGTGCTGGCGCAGGCGGCGCTGTTGCCGCCGCTGAGTCCGCAGGCACATCCCGCGCTGCGCGCCGAGGCCGAGCGCCTGTTTGCGGCAGAAAAACCCTTCGAGGCATTTTTGACCATGCTGGAAGACCATTTTTCCTCGGGCGCCCTGGTCGACAAGCTGTCGCCACAGCAGGTGCTGGCCATGCAGGAGTGCCAGCCCATCCACGACTTGACACGCGCACTGCTGGCCAAGGACCAGGAAGGCATCAAGGCAGCATTGACGACGGTGCAGGAATCAAGGACGCAAACGGGGCTGGAGCAGCCCGTGCTGGCCTTGTTCGAGGGGAATTTGCGCGCCAAGCTGGGGCAATGGCCGGAAGCGACCGCGCTGTATCTGCAAGTGCTGCAGGCCAAGCCGCAGATGGCGGCCGTGTACCAGGATCTGGGAGATGCCCTCTTGGCGCAATTCGATGCGCCGAATGCCTGGCGCAGCTGGGATGCGGGCCGGGCCATGGCGCCCACGCTGCGGCAATTTCGCAAGGTCAACGAGCTGGAGCGCAGCCTGCTGAACGATTACCCCGCCTTTTTTGCCGGCGTGGCGCCGCTTCCGCTGAAAAGTCAGCCCAGCACCAGCCGCCCGGCCAGCAAGACGAAGACGGTGGGCAGCACGAACTTGCCGTAAGGCGAAGGTTTACCGCGCAGGCGGCGCGCCAGGCGCGCGGCCAGCACGGCGTACAGGGCGTCGAACAGCAGGCCGACCAGCACCAGGACGGCGCCCAGGCGCAGGTATTGCATGCCGACCTGCTCGCTGCCGGCGACGAACTGCGGCAGGAACATGCTGCAAAACAGCAGTGCCTTCGGATTGAGCAGATTCGTCAGGAAGCCGCGCACCAGGCTGGCGCGGGCGCCATGCGCCGTGGCGGGCGCGGCCGCTTCCTGCGCCGTTTGGCTCGACAGGGCCGACTGCAGCAGGCGCAGCGCCAGGTACAGCAGGTAGGCGGCGCCCGCCCATTTGACCCATTGCAAGGCTTGCGGATGCGTCACCATCAATGCCGCCAGGCCCGCGCCCGATAGCGCCACGTGGACGGCGCGCGCGCCGGCGATACCGAGGGCCGTCACCAGCGCCGTGGCCACGCCGCGCGCGGCGCCCGTCGCCAGCACCAGCGCCATGTCGGGGCCCGGTAATAAAAAGGCGCCAGCCAGTGCCAGCAGGTACATCAGGAAGGTAGAATCGGACATGGGCCAGTCGAAAAGAAAAGCGGGAGCATGCGCACGGTGCAGCCTGCTCGCCGGATCCCATTATGTTCTTGCTGTGATGAAATGTGCTTGCTTTTCCTGCCCTGCATGCCCTAGTATTAGGGTAGATTCCACTCCTATAAAAACAAAAAATAGATGAAAATTTCAGAAGTTAGCCTCGACGCCACTGATTTGCAGATACTCAGGCTGTTGCAGGATGAAGGACGGCTGTCGAATGCGCGCCTGGCCGAGCGCTTGAAGCTCAGCGAAACCCCCGTCTGGCGCCGTCTGCGCCGCCTGGAAGAGGAAGGTTTTATTACCGGCTACCAGGCTTTGCTCAACCGCAAGAAGCTGGGCATCGGCCTGGTCGCATTCGTCCGGGTCGTGTTTGCCAACCATGGCGGCGAGCAGCCGTCGCAGTTCGAGCAAGCCATCGCGACGATTCCCGAGATATTGTCGTGCCACAATGTGGCGGGCGAAGCCGATTATTTCCTGCAAGTGGTGGCGCGCGACCTGGAAGCGTACGGCGAATTCGTCTCGACCGTGTTGCGCCGCCTGCCTGGCGTGGCGGAAATCCAGTCCAGCCTGTCGATGCGCGAAATCAAGTCGTCGAACCGCCTGCCCTTGCTGCTGGCCTGAGGCGCCGGGGGCGCACTATAATTGGAACAGTTGCCAGGACTCGTGCCTGGCGCCCTGACCGCCACTCCGAGGACCGCCATGCCCGATTCCCTGTCTCCCCTGTTTCCCGTCCTGTCGCCGAACCGGCACGGCATGCTGGCGGTCGATGACATCCACACCATTTATTGGGAAGAGTGCGGCAACCCCGACGGCATTCCCGTGCTGTTCCTGCATGGCGGGCCCGGCGCGGGCCTGTCGCCGCAGCACCGCCGCTTCTTCGATCCGCAGCGCTACCGCGTGATCCTGTTCGACCAGCGCGGCGCGGGCAAGTCCACGCCGCTGGGCGAATGGCGCAACAACACGACGCAGCTGCTGATCGCCGATATCGAACGCCTGCGCGCCCAGTTCGGCATCGGCCAATGGCTGGTGTTTGGCGGCTCCTGGGGCTCGACCCTGGCGCTGGCGTATGGCCAGGCGCATCCGGAGGCTTGCCTCGGTTTCGTGCTGCGTGGCATTTT
The DNA here is from genome assembly GCF_030587275.1 of Janthinobacterium sp. SUN128. NCBI lineage: Bacteria > Pseudomonadati > Pseudomonadota > Betaproteobacteria > Burkholderiales > Oxalobacteraceae > Janthinobacterium > Janthinobacterium sp. SUN128. The sequence continues at coordinate 49,490 of NZ_JAPWHY010000005.1, forward strand.
CCTGTGCACGCAGGCGGAAATCGACTGGTTCATCGACGGCGTGCGCTGGTTCTATCCGGAACTGTACGAGGAATTCGCCGCGCCCATCCCGGCAGAGGAACGGGGCGACTTGCTGGCCGCCTACGTGAAACGCATCCTCAGCAGCGATCCCGCCGTGTACTGGCCGGCCGCGCGCGCCTGGAGCCGCTTCGAAGGGCGCCGCGTGTACCTGATGCCGCAACCGGAAGATGCGCCGAACGATGCGCTGGACCTGGGCGTGGGCCGGCTCGAATCGCATTACATGGCCAACCTCGGTTTCTTCGAGGAAGACCAGCTGATCCGTAACATCGGGCGCATCGCGCATTTGCCAGCAGTCATCGTGCAAGGGCGCTACGACGCCATCTGCCCGCCGCTGTCGGCCTACCGTTTGCAGCAAGCCTGGCCCGGCGCACAGCTGGAAATGATCCCGGACGCGGGCCATGGCGCGCTCGAGCACGGTATCGCTTCGGCGCTGGTGCGAGCCACCGAGCGCTTCGTGCCGGGGCGCGGCTTCGCATGACGTTCAACCACGCCGGTTGGCAAAGCGGCCAGCCGGCGTGCGCCACCTGCTACACTATGGCCTGTGCTGGCGCCACGGTCGGGCGCCGGTGTGAACCCACGACTTTTTATACATGAACATACAGATCGGCGACATCGGCCATATCATCCAGCTGGCGATTGCGCCGGTTTTCCTGTTGACCGGTATCGGTACCATGCTGGTGGTGCTGACCAACCGCCTGGGCCGCATCATCGACCGCACGCGCGTGCTGGAAGACCGGCTCGACATCGGCTACAACGATTTCTATATGGATGAGCTAGATACCTTGTATCGGCGTACCCATCTGATCAACTATTCGATTTCGCTGAGCACGGCGTGCGGTTTCTTCGTCTGCGTCATCATCGCCATGCTGTTTTTGGGCGATATTCTGAACCTGACCCTGGACAAATACATCGCGGCCTTCTTTGTGCTGGCCGTGATTTGCCTGATCGGCTGTTTTATTTATTTACTGCGCGAAATTTATCTGGCCGCGACGGCCCAGCGCATCCGGCGCCATATCCGCCCGCCCCGTTAAGCGGCGCGCCGGTTTACCCTACTATTGAAGAACGAGTCCAGCATGCACGATTACAAACGTCCCCCCACCCTGCACCGCTACGGCCAGCGCAGCGAACTCGAGCTGGCGCTGAGCCTGGGCCAGTTCCGCCTGGCGCCAGCGGGCAATTGTCTGACCCTGAGCTTTTCGCAAGTGTGGGACAAACAATTGTTCGATCTGTTCGCCCCGGCCGACGCCTGTTTGATCATCCACAATACGGAAGAATTCGGCGAACGCCTGCACCGCGCCGTGCAGCGCACCCTGCCCAGCTGGGCAGGCATCGATGGCCTGGTCGAATACGGCCAGCGCGCCGCCCTGGGCGCCGCCTTCACCAAGACGCGCGCCGAGGCGCCCGAGCAGGAATGGTTGTTCGCCTGGCGCTCGATGCAGCCGCAAGCGAGCCTGAACCCTGTCACGGTAAAACTGGGCAGCCTGGAAAATTTCGCGGAAATCCGCGACCGCGATACCTATTTGGCCTGATTTTTTAACACCGGATGAAACCGTAGCGAGCGGATGGGAGTTGTAGCTGAGCAGCGGAGCTGTGCTTTAGCACAGTGAGCAGCGGAGGCTGCAAATCGCGACGCGCAGTAGGTTTTTTCCGGTGTCGTTATCCGGATTTATCGGCGTACTGGCTGTCGATGCGGGTGAGTACGGCCGCCATCATGCGCTCGATATCGCCGCGTATCATGGTCGTGCCCAGCATGCCGGGCACGTAGAAGCCCGGCATCAGCCGGCTGGAAAAGACGATGCGCGTGCCGCCCGTCTCGGGGATGGGATACAGATTCCAGCGCGATTCGTAATGCCGCATGTCGCCCGAGATCAGGGCGATATCGATGGCCGTGAACGGCGTTTCCGTGGCCCGCACCACCAGGTGGATGGGGTGGTTCATGAACAGGAAGCGCGCCATGCCCTGCTGCTCGATGATGACTTCATTGCCGTTGCGCGACAGCACGCGGCAGGAGCTGAGGTCGGGCACGAATTCATGCATGCGCTCGTACGTGGTCAGGGTCTTCCAGACGGAGGCCGGCGGCGCCTGCACGCTGCCGCTGGCATCGACTTCATACATGCGCTGCCCGTCGACCTCGATGCGCTTGACGTCGACCTTCAGCCTGTCCAGGCGTGTCGCCTGTGCCAGCGCGGTCGCGGGGACGGCGCACAGCATCAGCAGGCAAAGGAAGAGTCGCGTCATGTCACCTAGCCTACGGGAAACTTGCCCCCGGCACAAGCTGTACGCATCGCCGGCCAGTGCGCCGGGCGATTTAGAACTCCTGGTCTAGAGAAATACGCTGCGGCGAGCGGCAATGCTTGCTACCGTACGGCCTGCATACCACCTCTACCGGACCGATCACCATGACTGCCTATCCCCACCTGCTGGCCCCGCTCGACCTGGGTTTTACCTCTTTGCGCAACCGCGTCATCATGGGGTCCATGCACACGGGTCTGGAAGACCGCTTTTACCATTATGGCAAGCTGGCCGCGTTTTACCGCGAACGGGCGCGCGGTGGCGTGGGGCTGATCGTCACGGGCGGCATCTCGCCGAACCGCCAGGGCTGGCTGCTGCCGTTCGGCGGCACGCTCAATTTCCTCGGCGACGTGCCGAATCACCGCAAGGTGACGCGCGCCGTGCACGAGGAGGGCGGCAAGATCGTCATGCAGATCCTGCATGCGGGCCGCTATGGCTATCAGCCGTTCGTCGTCTCGGCGTCGGCGAAGAAATCGCCGATCTCGCCATTCCGGCCCCGTCCCCTGAGCGAACGGGGCATCGAACGCACCATCTGCGACTACGTGCGCTGCGCGCGCCTGGCGCAAAAGGCGGGCTATGACGGCATCGAAGTGATGGGCAGCGAGGGCTACCTGTTGAACCAGTTCCTGTGCGCGCGCACGAATCTGCGCCAGGACCGCTGGGGCGGCACGATCGAGAACCGCATGCGCCTGCCCGTGGACATCGTGCGCCGCATCCGCGCCGCCGTCGGCCCCAACTTCATCATCATGTACCGTCACTCGCTGCTCGACCTGGTCGAGGGCGGCAATACCTGGGACGACGTGGTGACGGTGGCCAAGGCCCTGGAGCACGCCGGCGTGACCATTTTGAATACGGGCTTCGGCTGGCATGAGGCAAGAGTCCCCACCATCGTCACCTCCGTGCCGCGCGCCGCCTTCGCTTCCGTGGCGGGCCGGCTGCGCCGCGAAGTCAATATCCCCGTGGTGGCGTCGAACCGCATCAACATGCCGCACGAAGCCAACGCCATCCTGGAACGCGGCGACTGCGACCTGGTGTCGATGGCGCGCCCCTTCCTGGCCGACCCCGATTTTGTCGCCAAGGCCGCTTCCGGCCGCGCCGACGAAATCAACACCTGCATCGGCTGCAACCAGGCGTGTCTCGACCATACGTTTGCCAACAAGCGCGCCAGTTGCCTGGTCAACCCGCGCGCCTGCCATGAAACGGAACTCGTCTACGCGAAAAAGGCCGTGCCGCGCCGGGTGGCCGTCGTCGGCGCCGGGCCGGCCGGCCTGTCCGCCGCCTGCGTGGCGGCCGAATGCGGGCACGAGGTGAGCCTGTTCGACAGCAGCGACAGCGTGGGCGGCCAGTTCAAGGTGGCCATGCAGATACCTGGCAAGGAAGAATTTACGGAAACCATCCGTTATTTTGCACGCCGGCTGGCGCTGCTGGAAGTCAAGCTGCGCCTGGGCCAGCGCGTGACGCGCGAGCAATTGCTGGCGGGCGGCTACGACGACGTCATCGTCGCCACCGGCATCAAGGTGCGCCTGCCGGCCATTCCCGGCATCGACCATCCGAAGGTGCTGTCGTATCTGGATGTGCTGCAGAGCAAGAAGCCCGTGGGCGCGCGCGTGGCCATCATCGGCGCGGGCGGCATCGGCTTCGACGTGGGTGAATACCTGCTGCACGACCCGGCGCATCCGCTGCCCCAGCCTGTGGCCACCTGGGCGGGCGAGTGGGGCGTGGACCTGGATGCGGCCACCGGCGGCGGCCTGGTGCCGCCTGCGGCGCCGCATCCCGTGCGGCAGATCTTCCTGTTGCAGCGCAAGACCTCGAAAGTGGGGGCGGGACTGGGCAAGACGTCGGGCTGGGTGCACCGCGCGGCACTGGCGAGAAACGGCGTGGCCATGCTGGCCGGCGTGAGCTACGACAAGATCGACGAGCAAGGCTTGCACATCACCGTGGGCGGCGAGCAGCGCCTGCTGGCGGTGGACAACGTGGTCATCTGCGCGGGCCAGGACAGCTTGACGGAACTCATGCCGCCCGTCGACAAGGATGGCAAGCCACTGGCGGCGGGCGGCCCCCGTTTCCATAAGATCGGCGGCGCCGCGCTGGCGGCCGAACTCGACGCCAAGCGGGCGATACGGGAAGGCGCGGAGCTGGCCGCCAGTTTATAACCCGGAAAAAACTGGGGTCGGACCCTGAGGGTCCGACCCCGGCATTTGCATGGGCTAGAGGTTCGGTATCAAAGAACCTTAATGGCCATGCCCCTTCTTCGCCGCATCAAAACTCTGCAGCACGTGCTCGGCCATGCCATTCGCCAGCTCGTGCTCGCCAATAAACACCTTGCCCGCGTTTTCCGCGCGCAGCAATTCCGCCTCTTCCTCGCTGTGCGTGCGCACCACCGTCATGATGGAGGGGTTCAGCGCGCGCGCCGTCTCGATCATGGCGCGCACGTGGAAGGTATCGGGCGTGGCGATGACGAGCATGGTGGCGTGCGTGATGTGCGCCTGGATCAGCACGGCCGGTTCGCCCGCATTGCCGGCCACGGCCGGGATGCCCTGCTTGCGCAGCTGGTCGACGATTTCGCGGTTTTCCTCGGCCACGACGAAGTGGATGCCCCGTTCCATCAGGGCGGCGGCGATGCGCCGGCCCACGCGGCCATAGCCGACCAGGACGATCTGGCCCGACAGTTTTTCCTGCGGCACCGTCATCGGCAGCTCGGCCAGCGGGTCGGTGGTGCGTTCGAACTTGCGCGCGAAATCGCTGTTGCTCATCACGCGCAGCAGCGGCTTGGCCATGCTGAACACGAGCGGATTCAAGGCGATCGACAGGATGGCGCCGGCCAGGATCAGGCTTTGGCCTTCTTGCGGCATCAGGCCCAGCGACAGGCCCAGGGCGGCCAGGATGAACGAGAACTCGCCGATCTGCGCCAGGCTGGCCGAGACGATGATGGCCGTTTTTGGCGGATAGCGCAGCGCCATCACGAGCAGGAAGGCGGCGATCGACTTGCCGAAGATAATGATGGCGCACACGGCCAGCACTTGCAGGGGCTTCTCGATGAGGATGTTCGGCTCGAACAGCATGCCGACGGAAACGAAGAACAGCACGGCAAACGCGTCGCGCAGGGGCAGCGATTCTTCCGCGGCGCGGTGGCTGAGTTCGGATTCGCGCAGCACCATGCCGGCGAAGAAGGCGCCCAGCGCGAACGACACGCCGAACAGCTTGGTCGATGCATAGGCGATGCCGACGGCGGCGGCGATCACGCACAGGGTGAACAGCTCGCGCGAACCGGTGCGCGCCACCTGCCACAAAATCCACGGGAACAGCTTGCGGCCGACCACCAGCATGAAGACGATGAAGCCGGCCACTTGCCCCAGGGTAATGGCCAGGGTTTGCCACAGGCTGACAGCCTCGGCATCCGGCGCGACCTTGCCGCCCAGCACGCCGGCAAACGCCGGCAGCAGCACGAGCACCAGCACGGTGACGAGGTCTTCCACCACCAGCCAGCCGACGGCGATGCGGCCATTCAGGGAATCGAGGATGCCCCGTTCTTCCAGCGCGCGCAGCAGCACCACGGTACTGGCCACGGACAGGGCCAAGCCGAAGATCAGCCCGCCACCGAGGGTCCAGCCCCACCAGTGGGCCAGTCCCATGCCCATCGCCGTGGCGACGCCGATCTGCAGGATGGCGCCAGGCAGCGCGATCTTGCGCACGTCCCACAAATCTTCGATGGAAAAGTGCAGGCCGACACCGAACATCATCAGCATCACCCCGATTTCCGCCAATTGTCCGGCTATTTCCGCATCCGCCACAAAACCGGGCGTGGCCGGTCCGATGATGATGCCGGCGGCCAAGTAGCCGACCAGGGCCGGCAGTTTCAGGCGCGCGGCGATGAAGCCGAAGATGAGGCCGAACCCGAGGGCGGCGGCGATGGTGGTGATCAGGCTGATGTCATGGGGCATGCGTGTGGGGTTCCTTATGGGACGTGCGGATGGAAAAAGATGTTGCTCAGCGACCAAGTATAAACGCATCAAAGCCCCTGCCGGAAGGTTCCTGCGGCTTTATTGCAAAAAACCTGTGCACTATCTTCGTCCAGGTGGCCACGAACGCATGTCATCCACCCGGATCTTCTCCCAATTCAAGGATTCCACCCTATGCCACCCCGTGTCTTTACACCTTGCGCACGATCACGCAGCCGATGGAATAACCGGCGCCGAACGAGCAGATGACGCCCGTGGCGCCCGCCGCCATATCATCCTGATACTTATGGAAGGCGATGATGGAGCCGGCCGACGAGGTGTTGGCGTAGGTGTCGAGGATCACGGGCGCTTCGTTCGCTTCCGCGTCGCGGCCCAGGATCAGGCGCGCGATCAGCAAGTTCATGTTCAGGTTAGCCTGGTGCAGCCAGTAGCGGCTCACTTGCGCCACTTCCACGCCGGCCTTGGCCAGGGTCGCCTTGATCATTTCGGCGGCCATCGGGCACACTTCCTTGAAGACCTTGCGGCCTTGCTGGCGGAACAGTTTATCGGCCTGGCCCACGCCGGACTCGTCAAAACGGTTGAGGAAGCCGAAATTATTGCGGATGGCGTTAGAGAAGCGCGTTTTGAGTTCCGTGCCGATGATCTCGAACTGGTGCTTGGACACGGCCGTGTCCTTGGCTTCCACGATGATGGCGGTGCAGGCGTCGCCAAAAATAAAATGGCTGTCGCGGTCGCGCCAGTTCAGGTGGCCGCTGGTGATTTCGGGATTCAACACCAGCACGGCGCGCGCCTGGCCGCTTTGCACGGCGGCCACGGCTTGCTGGATGCCGAAGGTGGCGGACGAGCACGCCACGTTCATGTCAAAACCATAACCGTCGATGCCCAGCGCATCCTGCACTTCCACGGCCATGGCCGGGTAGGCGCGCTGCATATTGCTGCAAGCCACCAGTACCATGTCGATATTGGCTGGCGTGCGGCCCGCGCGCGCCAAGGCGTCGCGCGCGGCGGCAACCGCCATTTCCGCTTGCAGGGACAGTTCGTCATCGCCCCGTTCCGCGATGCGCGAGACCATGCGCGCCGGGTCGAGGATGCCTTCCTTTTCCATCACGAAGCGCGACTTGATGCCGGACGCCTTTTCGATGAAGGCCACGCTCGACAGGTCCAGCGCCGTCACTGTGCCCGCAGCGATCGCGTCGGCGTTGTCGGCATTGAACTTTTCAGCGTAGGCATTGAAGCAGGTGACCAGCTCTTCGTTGGAGATCGAAAATGGCGGCGTGTACAGTCCGGTACCGCTGATGACGACTTGTTTCATGGTTAAGCTTTCAAATTTGGCAATCGGCGCGATGCCGATAAGTGAAGCAAATTTTACACAAACGGGCTCGACTGTAGAGAGTTTCGTGTTGCGGGGCAGGGCGATGTGTGGCGGAAGATTGATTTTTGTCGCATGGACGGGTGACCGGGGGGCATTGCGCCCCCCGCTGTGATGCTGGCGCTGCTGCTTACTTCTTCTGTTCTTTCTTGACGTCGGCCTGCACCACCACCGGTTCGGCCTTGGCCAGCTGCACCGGCAGACCCTTCAGGTGGTTCAGCGCCTGGTGCAATTGAAAATCGTCCTTGCTGCCAAATTCCAGCGGTTTGCGGGTCTTTTCCAGGGCGATGATGCGCAATTGCTCTTCCATCTCGTCGTTAACGGGCGCGGCCTTGGCGCTTTCTTGGTCGCGGTCGTTGCTCAGGTGCTTGGTCAGGTCCGCTTCGCGGATGCGCAAGCCGTTGAGGCCATCGCCGTCCGCATTTTCATCGACCAGCAGGTCGGGCACGATGCCCTTGGCCTGGATCGAGCGGCCGTTCGGCGTGTAGTAGCGGGCCGTCGTCAGCTTGACGGCCGTGTCGGCTGTCAGCTGGCGGATGGTTTGCACGGAACCCTTGCCGAAGGTTTGCGTGCCGATGATGGTGGCACGCTTGTAATCCTGCAGGGCGCCGGCGACGATTTCCGAGGCCGAGGCCGACCCCGTGTTGACGAGCACCACCAGCGGCACTTTTTTGATGGCGGCCGGCAATTTCGCCAGGGCATCGCCTTCCGAACGGAAGGTATAGTATTCGGCGCGGCCGTAGAACACCTGTTTCGAATCCGGCAACTGGCCATTCGTCGAGACGATGGCCGCGTCCTTCGGCAGGAAGGCGGCCGAGACGCCGATGGCGCCCTGCAGCACGCCGCCCGGATCGTTGCGCAGGTCCAGCACCATGCCCTTGATGTTCGGGTCTTGCTGGTATAACGCAGTAATTTGCGCGGCCATGTCGTCGACGGTCGGTTCCTGGAATTGCGACACGCGCAACCAGGCGTAGCCGGGCTCGACGATCTTCGCCTTCACGCTCTTTTGGTGGATTTCCTCGCGCGTGATGGTGAAGGCCAGCGGCTGCGGTTCATCCTTGCGGGCAATCGTCAGCGACACCTTGGTGCCCGGTTCGCCGCGCATGCGCTTGACGTTGTCGTCCAGGCTGACGCCTTTCACGGGCTGGCCATCGAGGCGGGTGATCAGATCGCCAGCCTTGATGCCGGCGCGGTAGGCGGGAGAATCTTCGATGGGCGAGACGATCTTGATGTAGCCGTCTTCGCTGAGGCCGATTTCAATGCCCAGGCCGACGAACTTGCCTTCGGAGCCTTCGCGCAGCTCGGCGTAGGCTTTCTTGTCCAGGTAGGCGGAATGGGGGTCGAGCGAGGCGACCATGCCGGAAATGGCGTCTTCCAGCAGTTTCTTGTCTTCCACCGGCTCGACGTAATCGGACTTGATCAGGCCAAATACGTCGGCCAGCTGGCGCAGCTCTTCCAGCGGCAGGGGCGGCTCGACGGTTTTTTGCGCCATGGCGGAAAATTGCAGCGACACGGCGACGCCGGCCACCACGCCCAGGCCGATCAAGCCGGTATTTTTGAGTTTGCCCATCATTGCACCTTTGCAGCTAGCGTGTCTTGCACAAGCGCCAGTCCCCGTGGAGCGGCGCTTTCCTGAAAGTATAGACCTGAATCTCTGCCGGCGTGGGCCGGCCGTGGAAAAAGCATGCCTGGGCCCAGTCTACGCGCGAAAACGGGGCTGTCAGCTTGCCATATGTTGCGGTTTTGTATGCGATGTATAGTTACTCTTGAGGGGAGTAAGCATTTGTAAGAGTCGAAAAAAAGCGTGTGCGGCGGCCCTATAGTGGACTCGCATTCTCGACCCGAAGTGGTTTTGCCTGCGTCTGCGGACGCAGGCTTTTTTTTATCCGGAGCCCCCATGACCTCGTTGACCTTTTCCCCCGCCGTGCGCCGTCTCGGCCTGGCCTTGCTGCTGGGTACCACCGCCTTGACCGCCTCGGCCGTGCCGATTGCCGAGATGCGCCTGGAAGACTTGTTGCCGATGGCGCCCGATTTCAAGACGGAATTGAAGCTCAATGCGAATCAAACCACCTTGTGGCAGCAGGTGGAAGGGAAATCGCGCCAGCTGTTGCGCGAACGCAAGGCGCGCCGCGAACGCCTGCAAGCGGGCGTGACGCAGGGTTTGCAGGCGCCTAGGCTGGAGTTGCGCGACTTGCTCGCCGGCCTGGACACGGAAAGCACGCAGAGCCTGGCCGAAGAAAAGCAGCTGCGCGAATGGTGGCTGAGCGTCAACGATGCCCTCGACGAAAACCAGCGCCAGATGGTGGCCCAGTTCATCGCCGGCCAGATGGCGCGCGTGATGGACGCCGCCGCGCCCCGCAGCGAATCGCGCGGCGCGCCCGGTGGCGAGCATGGCGGGCGCAAGGGCGGCAAGGGGGGAATGGGCGGCATGGGAGGCGCGGGCGTGAGCATGGGCAGCGGGGGCGCGGGCATGACGCTGCCCGGCAACTGAGGGTAAGCAGGGGGCAGGCGCGGAGGGCAACCACGGGGCAAGGATGGTCAAAAGGCATGCTTGCGTGCTACATTCCTGCAGCGCCTGGCGCGGCAGGCTATCCGCCCGAAGCCATCCGCCCGGTCTTTTTGACATGCCCCATAAGGACAATCCGTGAATCGCTATCTCTTGAGCAGTCTGACCCTGACCCTGTTGGCTGCGTTTGCCCATGCCGCCGAACCTGTATCCGCCGCTGCCGCCCCGACCGTGGCGCCCGGCGTCGCACCTTCCGCACCTGCCGCCGCCGGCGTCGTTTCCGGTATCGATGTGCAGTACATCGACCCCGCCGTGCGCGTGCAGGACGATTTCTTTACCCATTTGAACGGCAAGTGGCTGGCCACGGCCGAGATTCCTGCCGACAAGTCGAGCTGGGGTTCGTTCGCCAAGCTGCGCGATGACACCACGCCACAGTTGCGCGGCATCATCGAAGCCACGCAAAAGGACAAGAACAGGAAAGCCGGTTCCGAAGCGCAGAAAATCAGCGACCTGTACGCCAGCTACATGGATGAAGCCAAGCTCGAGTCGCTGGGCACGAAGCCGCTGGCCGGCGAACTGAACCGCATCCGCTCGCTGCGCGACAAGAAGGGCGTGCCGGCCCTGATCGCTCACCTGAGCCAGACGGGCGTGGCGACCCCGTACGCCGTCTACGTGGGCCAGGATGCGCGCGCCTCGACGAAATATGCGGCATATGTGAGCCAAAGCGGCCTGGGCATGCCGGACCGCGACTACTACCTGGAAGCCAAGCAGGCTGGCGTCAAGGAAAAATACCAGGCGCACGTGGAAAAAATGCTGGCCATGGCGGGCGACAAGAACGCCGCCGCCCGCGCCAAGGCTGTCGTGGCCCTGGAAACGGCCCTGGCCGAAGTGCAATGGACCAAGGTCGAGAACCGCGATCCCGTCAAACGCTACAACAAGACCGACATCAATAAACTGAACGACCTGACCCCGGGCTACGACCTGAAGTCCGGCCTGGCCGCCCTGGGCATCGCCAACAAGGTCGATTACGTCATCGTCAACCAGCCGAGCTACCTGGCCGGCTACAACAAGGTGCTCGCGTCTGCCGACCTGGATACCCTGAAGGCGTATTTCGAATGGCAGTTGTTGCGCAGCTATGCCAGCTACCTGTCGAAGAACTTCGTCGACGAGAGCTTTGCCTTCTACGGCACGGTGCTCAGCGGCGTGACGGAAAACCAGCCGCGCTGGAAGCGTGGCGTGGGTGCTGTCGAAGGCGTGCTGGGTGAAGCCGTCGGCAAACTGTATGTCGCGCAATACTTCCCGGCAGAACGCAAGGCGCACATGCAGGAGCTGGTGAAAAACGTGCTGGCCGCCTACAAGGACAGCATCGATACGCTGGACTGGATGAGCCCGGAAACCAAGAAGGAAGCGCAAGCCAAGCTGGCCAAGTTCACGCCGAAGATCGCGTATCCGAACAAATGGCGCGATTACACGAAGCTGCAAATCGTCCAGGGCGACCTGGTGGGCAACATGATGCGCGCCGCCAACTTCGGTTCCGCGCGCCAGGTGGCCAAGCTGGGCAAGCCGATCGACCGCGAAGAGTGGGGCATGACGCCGCAAACGGTGAACGCCTATTACAGCTCGACGATGAATGAAATCGTCTTCCCCGCGTCCATCCTGCAGCCGCCGTTCTTTGACGCCAACGCGGACGACGCCGTCAACTATGGCGCCATCGGCGCCGTCATCGGCCATGAAATCAGCCACGGCTTCGACGACAAGGGCAGCCAGTCCGATGGCGACGGCAACCTGCGCGACTGGTGGACCCCGGCCGACCGCAAGAATTTCGCCGCCAAGGCCGACGCACTGACCAAGCAATATGACGGTTACAGCCCCTTGCCTGGCTACCACGTCAACGGCGCCCTGACGCTGGGCGAGAACATTGCCGACAACTCGGGCGTGGCGATCGCCTACAAGGCCTATAAAATCTCGCTGGGCGGCAAGCCGGCGCCCGTGCTGGACGGCTTGACGGGCGACCAGCGCTTCTACATGGGCTTTGGCCAGGTATGGCGCAGCAAGATGCGCGAAGCGCAGCAGATCGTGCAGATCAAGACCGACCCCCATTCGCCGGGCCAGTACCGCGCGAATGGCACCATGGTCAACCAGCCTGGCTTCTACGAAGCGTTTGGCGTGAAACCGGGCGACAAGATGTATGTCGCTCCGGAAAACCGCGTGATCATCTGGTAAGCCCAGCCTCGATGAAAACGTAATCCTGTAACAACAAAAGAGACCACCTTGCGTGGTCTTTTTTGCATTCTGGCCAAAGTTCTTTCTGTCATTTCGGCCGGTATGCTACAGTCAAAAACCGGGCCAGAAGCCTTGGGCCTTCTGACCCTTATATTCCACACAATACAATATAGAGGACAACCGTGAATCGTTATTTGTTAAGTGCATTGACCCTGAGTTTGCTGGCCGGCGTGTCCGGCATGGCTGGCGCCGCTGATGCGGCCAAGAAAGCCGCTCCCGCCACGGCCGTTGCGGCTGCGGCGCTGACGTCCGGCATCGCCGTCGAATACGTCGATCCTGCCGTGCGCGCGCAGGACGATCTGTTCCAGCACCTGAATGGCAAATGGCTGGCGGAAACCGTGATTCCTGCCGACAAGTCGAGCTGGGGCAGTTTTGCCAAGCTGGCCGACGATACGCAAACGCAGCTGCGCGGCATCGTCGAAGGCGCTGCCGCCGACAAGGCCCGCGCGGCCGGTTCGAATGCCCAGAAGATCGGCGATTTCTATAACAGCTTCATGGACGAAGCCAAGCTGGAAAGCCTGGGCCTGACGCCGTTGAACGCGGAGCTGGCGAAGATCGCCGCGCTGCAGGACAAGGCGGAATTGCCTGCCGTAATCGCCCACTTCAGCAAGCTGGGCGTGACCTCGCCTTACGATTTCGGCATTCACCAGGACGCCAAGGATTCCACCAAATACGTGGCCGACATCGTGCAGAGCGGCCTGGGCTTGCCTGACCGCGACTACTACCTGGAAGCAGGCAAGGCCGACACGCGCGCCAAATACCTGGCCCACGTGGAAAAAATGCTGAGCCTGGCCGGCGACGCGAACGCTGCCGCCAATGCGAAAGCCATTGTGGCGCTGGAAACGGAACTGGCCAAGGCGCAATGGAGCAATGTGCAGAACCGCGACCCCGTCAAGACCTACAACAAGGTGGAACTGGCGAAACTGGCCGCCGTGGCGCCAGGCTACGACTGGGCCCGCTACCTGAAGGACACGGGCATCGCCGGCAAGGTCAATTACGTGATCGTCAGCCAGCCCAGCTACCTGAAGGGTTTTGCCGAGATCGCCAACAAGACTCCGCTGGAGACGTGGAAAGCATATTTCCAGTGGCATTTGCTGCACGCTAACGCCGGCTACCTGCCGAAAGCGTATGTCGATGAAAACTTTGCTTTCTATGGCACCACCCTGACGGGCGTGACGGAAATGCGTCCGCGCTGGAAACGCGGCGTGGGCGCCGTCGAAGGCGCGCTGGGCGAAGCCGTGGGCCAGCTGTACGTGGAGCAGTATTTCCCGGCCGAGCGCAAGGTGCGCATGGAAGCGCTGGTGAAAAACCTGATGACGGCCTACAAGCAAAGCATCGACAAGCTCGACTGGATGAGCCCTGTCACCAAGAAACAGGCGCAGATCAAGCTGGCCAAGTTCACCACCAAGATCGGCTATCCGAACAAATGGCGCGATTACTCGGGCCTGACGGTGGCGCCGGACGATTTGATCGGCAACATCCAGCGTTCGCACCTGCTCAACTACAACCGCGAATTGAACAAGCTGGGCCAGCCCATCGACCGCGACGAGTGGGGCATGACGCCGCAGACCGTGAACGCTTATTACAACCCTGAGCTGAACGAAATCGTCTTCCCGGCCGCCATCCTGCAAGCGCCGTTCTTCGACGCCAACGCGGACGACGCCGTCAACTATGGCGCCATCGGCGGCGTCATCGGCCATGAAATCAGCCACGGCTTCGACGACCAGGGCGCCCAGTACGACGGCGACGGCAACCTGCGCGACTGGTGGACCAAGGCCGACCATAAAAACTTCGCCAAGAAAACCAAGCAATTGGTGGCGCAGTACAACAGCTTCAGCCCCGTCAAGGGCCACTTCGTCAACGGCGAACTGACCCTGGGCGAAAACATCGCCGACAATTCCGGCGTGGCAATTGCGTATAAGGCGTACAAATTGTCGCTGAACGGCAAGCAAGCTCCCGTCATCGACGGCTTCACGGGCGAGCAGCGTTTTTATGCGGGCTTTGCCCAGGTATGGCGCATGAAGATGCGCGAAGCGCAGCAACTGGTCTTGCTGAAAACGGACCCGCACTCGCCAGGCCAGTTCCGCGCCAACGGCACCATGCGCAACCAGCCCGGCTTCTACCAGGCCTTCGACGTGAAACCGGGCGACAAGATGTATCTGCCACCGAAAGACCGCGTCATCATGTGGTAACAGCAGTTCTGACGCGCTAGCACCGAGCCGCCCCGCATCAAGCCGGGCGGCTTTTTTACGCCGTGTGATCTGGCGCAAACTGCGGGTAAAAAAAACCGCCCATCCGGGCGGTTCCTTGCTACTGCGAGCTGCTTACTTGGCAGGCTCCGCGGCTGGTGCGGCAGCGCCGTCAGCTGCAGCGGCTGGTGCCGGCACTTCCGGTTCCTTGAACTTGCCGCCCGACGCATTGGCAATGTAGACAACGGCGCGCGCCACTTCCACATCGTCGAGGTCGGGATTGCCGCCCTTGGCCGGCATCGCGCGCAAGCCTTCGATGGCGTGTTTCAGGACCGTATCGTAGCCCTGGGCCAGGCGGGCAGACCAGCCGCCCGCATCGCCAAACTTCGGCGCACCGGCCACGCCGGCGCCATGGCAAGCCACGCAGGTCGCCGTGTAGACGGCTTCGCCGCTTTGCAGCACTTTCGGACCGCTGGCATCCTTGAAGGTGAAGCCGGCATTGGCAACCGGACTCAAGCGCTCGGCAATGGCTTCCGGCGACTGGCTGTCCGTACCGGCGCCCGTCAGTTTTTGCGCCGTGACGAACTGCACCAGCAGGATGATGCCGATGACGGTGATGAGGAAGAAGCCAGCTACGGCGGCAAGCAATTGTTTAGGCGTTTTGATCGCTGATTGTTGTTCGTTATGTGCGTCGCTCATGATGTCCTTAGTCCAGATTTGAAACTGATGGCCGTGTAAGGTAGCATTTTTACATGCCTGGATGTAAACCTTTATGAAACCCACAATTATAGGCACAAAAATTGAGCAGTGACATGCAATTGCCAGCGATACGACAGTTTCCGTAGACGTAGGTAAAGAAAAACGGTATCCTTCGCATCACTTCAGAAATTCCCCCTACGCGGCTGTAGCTCAGTGGATAGAGTATTGGCCTCCGAAGCCAAGGGTCGTGGGTTCGATCCCCGCCAGCCGCACCAGACAAATCAAGACTCCCGTTTTATCCAGCCAGCATTGCCATGCGGCTGCATGCCGTGTTCTCCATTGTGACTTCAACCCGGCAGGGACTGTGACGCTGCGCAGCGTGCGAATCCAATACCTCCACACTTTCGTGCGAGAACGACGCTTGCCTCGGCACGTGACTGTTTCTGCTCGCCATGGGCACCGTGTGCCACCACATGTCGATACTGCCACTTTTTTGTGCGCCACCTTCCGAAAACGCCCCTGACGCCCCTGCCGTTGTCCGTTTGCAACCTCCAAAGTCCGCTAACCGCCGATATCAAAATTGATATCGAAACAGTGGAAAAATTGATTGGAGAGATTATCGCCCAGCCCCTAAGATAAACGCCGAGCATGCGAACGACATGCAAGCAGCACAAAAAATATCAATACAATATCTGGAGATTCATGATGCGCAACGCCACCGGCCCGCTCGCGGCCACTTCCCCTCGTCCATTCATCTTGAAGGCAGCCGTTGCGGCATTGGCCGGTATTGGCCTGCTGAGCACGGCTTCGGTATGGGCGCAGGAGGCGGTGGTGGCCGATGCCAGTGCCGAGCCTGCTGCGGAAGTGTCGGTCGTGACCGTCAGCGGCGTGCGCCGTTCGGCGCAAAATTCGCAGCAGATCAAGATGCGCTCGGACCAGGTCATCGATTCCATCGTCGCCGACGACATCGGCAAATTCCCTGATAACAATGTAGCCGAGACCCTGGCGCGCATCTCCGGCATCCAGATCCGCCGCGATTCGGGCGAGGCCAGTGCCGTCATGATCCGCGGCTTGCGCGATGTCACGACCCTGCTCAATGGCCGCGAACTGTTCACCACCACGGGGCGCTACGTCAACCTGGCCGACATTCCCGCCACCATGCTGCAGCGCGTGGACGTGTACAAATCGCAGGGCGCGGACCAGGTCGAAGGCGGCGTGGCCGGCATCATCGACGTGCGCACCAACCGCCCGTTCGACTTCAAGGAGTTCACGGCCAGCGTGAACACGCGCGCCGTCTACAGCGACAAATCGAAAGCCACGGACCCGAACATCAGCGGCATGGTGGCTAACCGCTGGAAGACGGGCATCGGCGAAGTGGGCGCGCTGCTGGGCTTGTCGCAGCAGCAGCACCGTTACCATGAAGAGCGCGCATTCAATACGGCGCCCGTGGATAAAAGTTTCCTGTCGCCTGGTTTGACGGGGCCGGACCAGGTGGGCTTGCTGCCGATCAAGGGCGACCGCCGCCGCAGCACCGCCAATGCCGTGCTGCAATGGCGTCCGAACGCCGACGTCGAGCTGTACGCGGAAGGCATGGCCACGCGTTTCCTGCTTGATGCCGAGTCCGACTACTTTGTCGGCTTGCCATGGTGGGGCACGCCCGTGTCGGCTACAAAGATTCCCGGCACCGACCAGCTGCAAACGCTCACTTCCACCAACGTCAACACCATCATGTCGACGCAGGCGAACAAGAACCAGACGAAGACGCATCAATTTGCCGTCGGTGGCTTGTGGGATATCAATCCGGAATGGCGTTTCACGTCGGAAGTGGCCAGCACCAAAAGCACCTATGCCTGGCGCAACCCGATTCTCGATGCGATTACCGTCGTGCCGAATGCCCGCATCAATACCAACCAGAATGGCACCTTGCACGTCGACTACACGGGCATCGATTTGCAAGACCCGTCGAATTACTATCTGAAGGGCTTTTTCGACCGCTACGGCCGTGACCAGGGCAGCTCGAACGACTTGCGCGCCGACCTGGCGTACACACCCAGTGCTGGCGGCATCTTCAAGGAAATCAGCGTCGGCCTGCGCGGCGTGAAGCGCGAAGCCGAATCGATCAAGAGTTTCGAGGGCAATGCGGAAGCACCGGACGTGTCCGGCGCAGCGTTTCCGTTTGGCCGCCAGAGCGTGACGTCGATTCCGGGCCTTAATTGTCTGTCGGAACCGATGTCCAGCGGCGGCCCCGACTATGGTTTGAAGCAGTGGTACACGCCGTGCGCCAGCTTCCTGCTCAATAACACGGGCACCATCCGCGAAGCCGTCACGGGCAGCAGCGCGGCGCGCGCCATGGACCCGGGTTCGTTCTTCAAGGACACGGAAAAGACGTATTCCATCTATACCAAGGCAAAGATCGCCTTCAAGCTGGGCGCCTATCCTGTCGACGGCACCCTGGGCGTGCGTGTCGTGCGTACCGAGCAAAGCCTGCAAGGCAACAGTTCGCAAGATGGCGTCTACACGCCCGTCATCAGCGACACGGCCAGCACCGACGTGCTGCCGAGCGTGGCCCTGAAAATCAAGCTGCGCGCCGACCTGGTCGGCCGCTTCGCTGCCGGCCGCACCATCAGCCGTCCGGGCTTTTCCCAGCTGAACCCGGGCGTGGCCCTGGTCAACTCGACGGAAACGGTGAAAGCGACGGGCGCGGGCGGCAATCCGAACCTGAAACCGGTGACGGGCGACAATGTTGACGCGGCACTGGAATGGTATTTTGCGCCAGCCGGTTCCGTGACGGCCACCGTGTTCCACCACAAGTTCGACGGCTATATCCAGCAACGCATTTCCAGCGAAACCATCGGTGGCAAGACCTATGACGTGGACCGCCCGTACAACACGGCCGCCGGCAAGCTGCAGGGCCTGGAAATTGGCTACCAGCAGTTCTATGACGGCTTGCCGGGCCTGTTGAGCGGCCTGGGCTTGCAGGCGAACGGCACCTACATGAGTGGCACCACCGATGACGAGACGGGCAGCCATGCCATCACGGGCGTGTCGCGCTACGCCTACAACCTGGTGCTGCTGTACGAAAAAGATGCGTGGTCGGGCCGCCTGGCCTACAACTGGCGCTCGAAATTCATCGACAGCTACAACCAGGGCGGCCCCGGTCTGGACTTGAAAGTGGCGCCGACGGCCCAGCTCGACGGTTCGCTGTCGTACAAGATCAACGACCAGTTCACGGTGACCCTCGATGGCAATAACTTGCTGGACACGAAGTTCAAGGATTACTGGAACGAACCGGGCGTGTATGCGCGCGATACGCGCCGCTATGACCGCACGGTAGGGTTATCACTGCGCTGGAAAATGTAAGTTGATCGCACAGTAAACAATCAAGGGCGTTGCCATGGTTTCGGCCGGCAACGCCCCTGTCAGTTGGACAGTCACGCACGATTCATCATAAAAAGAATGGACGGAAAGCATGGAGACGAAAAAATTATCCACCGTTGAAAAGGTCGGCTTCGGCGCCGGCGACATGGCGCTCAATGTCGTCATCTCGTCGATGATGCTGATCATCACTTTTTTCTATACCGATATCTATGGCTTGAAAACCACCGACCTGGCCCTGCTGTTCGTGGCCGTGAAAGTCATCGGCGCCATCGCCGACCTGGTCATGGGCCAGATCACCGACCGCTACAGCTTTGCCTCGGGACGCTACCGGCCGTACCTGCTGTGGCTGGCCGTGCCGTATGGCGTCAGCGTCTTCTTTGTCTTCAGCACGCCCGAATGGCAGTATGACGCCAAGCTGATCTGGGCATATTCCACATATATCCTGATGACCATCATGACGGCCGGCGTGGGCATTCCCTATATTTCCCTGATCAGCGGCTTGACCAGCGACCCGCAGGACCGCCTGTCGGCCAACGGCTACCGCCTGTTCTTCGCCAAGATCGGCGCCTTCATGGTGACCATCGTCGTGCCGGTCCTGTCGCAGCGCTGGGGCGGCGGCAACCCGGCCGTCGGCTACCAGGCGGCCATGGCCGTGATGGCCGTCATGGGCGTGGCCCTGTTCCTGTTCTGCTATTTCTCCACCACCGAAAGAGTCGTGCACGTGGTGGAAAAGCAATCGCTGCTGGCGCAATTGAAGGTACTGCTGCAGAACGACCAGTGGCTGGTGCTGTGCGGCGTGTGCGTCACGGGCACCATCGGCTATGTGGTGCGCGGCTCGGTCGCCATTTATTACGCGAAATACTATCTGGGCGGTAGCACGGAAACGGTGGCCGCTTTCCTCACGACGGGCGTGGTGGCCGCCATCCTGGCCATGATCGCCTCGACCTGGATCACCAAGTTCTATTGCAAGGTGAAACTATTCCGCTACACGCAGATCGGCGTCGCGCTGATCAGCCTGGCGATCTATTTCTTTGTGAAGCCGAGCGACACCGTGCTGGCCTTCGCCCTGTATTTCCTGCTGTCCTTTGTGGTGGACTTGCATGCGCCCGTGTTCTGGTCGGCCATCGCGGAAACCATTGATTACGGTCAAGTCAAGACGGGCAAGCGCGTCTCCGGCTTCGCCTTTGGCGGCATTTCCGTCTGCCAAAAGGCGGGCATGGCGGTGGCGGGCGGCCTGGTGGGCGTGCTGCTGGCGTATTTCGACTACCAGCCCAACCATGAGCAAACGCAATTCGCCCTGAACGGCATCGCCCTGATGCTGTCGATCATCCCCGGCTTTTTCCACTTGTTGATGGGCTTGCTGATGTTCAAGTACCGCATCAGCGACAGCTATTACACGGGCGTGAAAACCGAAATGCACAAGCGCGGCTACGTGGCCGCGTAAGAATAATTGAATGGAGCAAGCAACATGGCAGACGTCTTGAAACCGCTGATCGAACAGCGCGCCGACCCGCACATTTACCGCCACAGCGACGGCTATTATTACTTTACGGCCTCCGTGCCCCAGTACGACCGCATCGAGCTGCGCCGCGCCGACAGCATCGCGGGCCTGGCGGACGCGCAGACTGTCGACGTGTGGCACAAGCCGGAAACGGGGCCGTACAGCGAACTGGTGTGGGCGCCGGAACTGCACTTCAACCAGGGCGCCTGGTATGTGTATTTCGCCGCCGCGCCGAGCCGCGAGATCAAACATAAACTGTTCCAGCATCGCATGTATGCGATCCGCAATACCAACGCCAATCCGCTCGAAGGCGAATGGGAATTCATGGGGCAGATCGACACGGGCATCGACACCTTTTGCCTGGACGCCACCACGTTCGAGCACGACGGCGTGCTGTATTACCTGTGGGCGCAGAAGGATGTCGCCATCGAAGGCAATTCCAACCTGTACATCGCGCCGATGGCCACGCCGTGGCAGCTGGCCGGCCCGCCCGTGATGCTGAGCAAACCGGAATTTGACTGGGAAATCCGCGGCTTCTGGGTCAACGAGGGACCGTCCGTGCTGAAGCGCAATGGCAAGATCTTCATCAGCTATTCGGCCAGCGCCACCGATGAAAACTACGCGATGGGCTTGCTGTGGGCTGACGCGTCCGCCGACTTGCTCGACCCGTTTTCGTGGAGCAAGTCGCCCGAGCCCGTGTTTGCCACCTGCTATGAGCACGGCATCTACGGCCCCGGCCACAACAGTTTCACGACGGCCGACGACGGCGATGGTGTGTTGCTGGTGTACCATGCCCGCACCTACACGGAAATCGTCGGCGACCCTCTGTGGAACCCGGATCGCCATACGTTTGTCAAACCGCTGCGCTGGGATGCGCAAGGCATGCCCGTGTTTGGCCGCTCATCGACCCTGTAACGTTACGGACCCGACGCCATGACCCCAGTTGATTCTGTTTCAGTGACGCAAGCGCCGTTCGGCATCCTGCCCGATGGCCAGCACGTCAGCGTATTTACCCTGACGAACCGCCAGGGCATGCAAGTCAAGGTGCTCGACTTTGGCGCCATTATCAGTGAAATCCACGTGCCGGACCGCGACGGCACCTTTGCCGACGTGGTGCTCGGTTTCGAGCGCATCGAACCGTATCTGCACAACAGCGCTTTCCTGGGTGCCGTCATCGGCCGCTTCGGCAACCGCATCGCGCAGGGGCGTTTCAGCCTCGACGGCAAGGATTACCAGCTGGCCGTCAACAATGCGCCAAACCACTTGCATGGTGGCAATCAGGGCTTTCACCAGGTCATGTGGCTGGCCGAGCCGTTCACCAGGGACGATGCCGTCGGCGTCACGTTCACGCGCAGCAGCCCGCACGGCGAAGACGGCTACCCGGGCAAGCTGGACGTCACCGTCGTGTACGAACTGGACAACGACAATGCGCTGAGCCTGCGCTACCATGCCGTCACGGACCAGGCCACGCCCGTCAACTTGACCAACCACAGCTATTTTAATCTGGCGGGGCAGGGCGATATCCTCGGCCACGCGTTGTCCATCAACGCGGACCGCTACCTGCCCGTGGACGCGGGGTCGATTCCCACGGGCGAACTGGCGGATGTGGCAGGTACGCCGTTTGACTTGCGCCAGAGCACCATCATCGGCGACAGCATCGCCCTGCCGCATGAGCAACTGGGCATCGGCCGCGGCTATGACCATAACTTCGTGCTGAATCAACAGGCGGAGCAAGGGCTGAAGCTGGCCGCCACCGTGCGCGATCCGCAATCGGGCAGGGTGATGCAGGTGTACACGCAGGAGCCCGGTGTCCAGTTTTATTCGGGCAATTTCCTCGACGGCAGTCAGCCCGGCAAGCTGCGCGCCAACAGCTATCGCAGCGCGCTATGCCTGGAAACCCAGCATTTCCCGGATTCGCCGAACCAGTCCCACTTCCCCAGTACGATTTTGCGGCCGGGTCAGGAGTATCGGACGCAAACCGTGTATCGTTTTTCCGCAGAGTAAGCACCCCGGCCAAAACAGCCTGCGCCCTGCCGCCACGTGCGCGCAGGGCGTTTTCATTGGGGGATGTTGATATCGTTTTCGATATCGGAACGCATTAAAAATTGATTGGAAAGGCATGGCAGGATTCTTTAGTATTCCAACATCGCTGCCCGGGCCGACGACATTAGATCCGGCATAGCACAACCAGGAGAATGGCATGTCTGAGACAAAAAAGAAGGTTGCCCTGCGCTCTGCCGAGTGGTTCGGCTCGCAGGACAAGAACGGCTTCATGTACCGCAGCTGGATGAAAAACCAGGGCATACCTGACCACGAGTTTCACGGCAAGCCGATCATCGGCATCTGCAATACCTGGTCCGAACTGACTCCCTGCAACGCCCATTTCCGTCAGTTGGCCGAACACGTCAAGCGCGGCATCCTGGAAGCGGGCGGTTTCCCGGTGGAATTCCCCGTCTTCTCGAATGGCGAATCGAATTTGCGCCCGACGGCCATGCTGACGCGCAACCTGGCCTCGATGGATGTGGAAGAATCGATCCGCGGCAATCCGATGGACGCCGTCGTGCTGCTGGTCGGCTGCGACAAGACCACTCCAGCGCTGCTGATGGGCGCGGCCAGCGTCGACATCCCCACCATCGTCGTCAGCGGCGGCCCCATGCTGAACGGCAAGCTCAATGGCAAGGATATCGGTTCCGGTACGGCCGTGTGGCAGCTGCACGAGCAGATGAAGGCCGGTTCCATCACCTTGCACCAGTTCATGTCGGCCGAATCGGGCATGTCGCGCTCGGCCGGTACCTGCAACACCATGGGTACGGCCTCGACCATGGCCAGCATGGCCGAAGCGCTGGGCACGTCGCTGCCGCACAACGCGGCCATCCCTGCCGTCGATTCGCGCCGCTACGTGCTGGCGCATATGTCGGGCATCCGCATCGTCGAAATGGTGCACGAAGACCTGCGCCTGTCGAAAGTGCTGACGCGCGAAGCGTTTGAAAACGCCATCAAGGTCAACGCCGCCATCGGCGGCTCGACCAATGCCGTGATCCATTTGAAAGCGATTGCCGGCCGCATCGGCGTGCCGCTGGAGCTGGAAGACTGGACCAAGGTAGGCCGCGGCACGCCGACCATCGTCGACCTGCTGCCGTCGGGCCGTTTCCTGATGGAAGAGTTTTACTATGCGGGCGGCTTGCCGGCCGTGATACGCCGCCTGGGCGAGGGCGACTTGCTGCCGCACAAGAATGCGCTGACCGTCAACGGCAAGTCGCTGTGGGACAACTGCGTCGAAGCGCCGATCTACAACGATGAAGTGGTGCGCACCTTGGACAACCCGCTGCTGGCCGATGGCGGCATCTGTGTGCTGCGCGGCAACCTGGCGCCACGCGGCGCCGTGCTGAAACCGTCGGCCGCTTCGCCGCACCTGATGCAGCACCGCGGCAAGGCTGTCGTGTTCGAAGATTTCGAGCATTACAAGGCCCGCATCGTTGATCCGGATCTGGATGTGGATGCGAACTCCGTGCTGGTGATGAAGAACTGCGGTCCGAAAGGCTATCCGGGCATGGCTGAAGTGGGCAACATGGGCTTGCCGCCGAAACTACTGGCGCAAGGCATCACCGACATGGTGCGGATCTCGGATGCGCGCATGAGCGGTACCGCCTACGGCACCGTCGTCTTGCACGTGGCACCGGAAGCGATGGCGGGCGGCCCGCTGGGTATCGTGCGCGATGGCGACATGATCGCCCTCGATTGCCACAACGGCAGCCTGAATATCGACATCAGCGACGCGGAAATCGCCGAGCGCCTGGCGGCCCGCGAACTGGGCAGCGCGCCCGGGCCGAAGAGCGGCTACCAGCAGCTGTACATCGAACACGTGTTGCAGGCCGATGAAGGCTGCGATTTCGACTTCCTGGTCGGCAATCGCGGTTCCGCCGTGCCGCGCCACTCACACTAAGCGGAGAATCCCATGCTGTTGCTGCAATTTACGAATGAACATGGCGGCCGCCTGGTCGGCCTGCTGCAAGACGACCAGATCCGCGTCATCGAAGGCTACAACACGACATATGCGCTGGCGCAAGACGCCATCCGCAAGAAGGTCAACCTGGTGGAACTGGTCAATGCTACTGTCGGCAACACCACGCATTCCTATGCGGACGTGGCCGCCGGCGGCCGTGTGCTGCCGCCGCTGGACCACGCGGATGAAGCGCACTGCTACGTGACGGGCACGGGCCTGACCCACCTGGGCAGCGCCGGCGCGCGCGACGCCATGCACAAGAAGATCGGCGGCGACGCGGAGTCTTTGAGCGACTCCATGAAAATGTTCCGCCTGGGCGTGGAAGGCGGCAAGCCTGCCGCTGGCACGGCCGGCGCCCAGCCGGAATGGTTCTATAAAGGCGACGGCTCCATCGTGCGCGCCGGCGGCCAGCCGCTGCGCATGCCGGACTTTGCCCTCGATGGCGGCGAGGAGCCGGAAATCGCCGGCCTGTACGTGATCGGCGACGATGGCCAGCCCTACCGCGTCGGCTACGCCATCGGCAATGAATTCTCGGACCACATCACGGAACGCCAGAACTATCTGTACCTGGCCCACTCGAAACTGCGTGCCTGCAGCGTCGGGCCGGCCCTGCTGGTGGGCGAATTGCCCGCGCACATCGCCGGCGCCTCGCGCGTGCTCGATGCGGCTGGCAATGTGCGCTGGGAAAAGGCGTTTGTCAGCGGCGAAGAGAATATGTCGCACACGATTGCCAACCTGGAACACCACCACTTCAAGTATCCGCTGTTCAAGCGCCCTGGCGACGTGCATGTGCACTTCTTCGGCACGGCCACCCTGAGCTTTGCCGATGGCGTGAGCGTGGCGCCGGGCGAAACCTTTGAAATCGAAGCGCCGGCCTTTGGCCCCGCCTTGCGCAACCGCCTCGACGTCTTCCCAACCGAATTTGCGAAAGTGAGCACATTATGAGTTTCAATATCACCGGTGATGCATTGATCGGCGGCGTTGCCGTCCAGGGCAATGGCGGCTCCTTCCAAGCCTGGGATCCGGCCGCGCGCGCGCACATCGCGCCTGCCTTCCACATGGTTGACGTAGCGCAAATCGACGCAGCCTGCCGCCTGGCGCAAGCTGCGTTCGACCCGTTCCGCGCCACCACGGATGCGGAACGCGCCGATTTCCTCGACACCATTGCCGCGCAAATCCTCGAACTGGGCGACGACCTGATCGTGCGCGCCATGACGGAAAGCGGCTTGCCGCGCGCGCGCCTGGAAGGCGAACGTGGCCGCACGGTGGGTCAGCTGAAACTGTTCGCCGGCTTGCTGCGTGAAGGTTCGTGGACGGATGCGCGCATCGACAGCCCGCTGCCTGACCGCGTGCCGCCGCGTCCTGACTTGCGCTTGCGCATGATCGGCCTGGGCCCCGTCGCCGTGTTTGCGGCCAGTAACTTCCCGCTGGCCTTCTCCGTCGCCGGTGGCGATACGGCCTCGGCCTTGGCTGCCGGCTGCCCCGTCGTGCTGAAAGCCCACTCGGCCCACCCTGGCACGTCGGAGCTGGTGGCGCGCGCCATCGTGAAAGCGATTGCCCTGTGCAAGCTGCCGGCCGGCGTGTTTGCCTTGCTGACGGGAACGGGCAATGGCATCGGCCAGGCGTTGGTGGCCCATCCGGCCATCCAGGCCGTGGGCTTTACGGGTTCGCGTTCGGGCGGCATCGCCCTGATGAAGGTGGCGGCAGAACGTCCGCAACCGATCCCCGTGTATGCGGAAATGAGCAGCATCAACCCCGTGTTTGTGCTGCCGCAAGCCTTGGCCGCCCGCGGCGCGGCGATCGCCAGCGGTTTTGCCGCCTCGCTGACCATGGGTGTGGGCCAGTTCTGCACCAATCCCGGCCTCGTGCTGGGCCTGGAAGGCGCCGACTTTACGGCCTTTGCCGCCGCTGCCGCCGAAGCGCTGGCGCCTGCGCCTGCCGCCACCATGTTGACGGCTGGTATTGCCAGCAGCTATGCCAAGGGCGTCGCCGCCCTGGCGCAGCACGTCGATGTGACGCCGCTGGTGCAAAATACGGGCGACGAAGGCAAGGGCGCCGCCGCCCTGTTCGTCACTTCGGGGGAAGCGTTTTTGGCCAAGCATGACTTGCGCGACGAAGTCTTCGGTCCCGCCTCCCTGCTGGTGGCTTGCCGCGACATGCAACAGTTGCTGGCGATCACGGAAAGCCTGGAAGGCCAGCTGACGGCCACCCTGCAGATGGATGCGGGCGACCTGGAAGATGCGCGCCGCCTGCTGCCTGTGCTGGAACGCCGTGTGGGCCGCATCCTGGCCAACGGTTTCCCCACCGGCGTGGAAGTGTCGACGGCCATGGTGCACGGCGGCCCGTTCCCGGCCACCTCCGATGGCCGCAGCACGTCCGTGGGCACGGCAGCCATCAACCGCTTCCTGCGTCCCGTGTCGTACCAGAACCTGCTGCAGGACTTGCTGCCAGAGTCGCTCCGCGATGATAATCCGCTGGGGATCTGGCGCCGTCACGATGGCGTGTTGGGCAAGGACTAAAACCTGCTGCGCGGCGGGGCCAACGGGTCTTGCCGCGCCGGCTTGTGTTGCACGTTGTATATAAAAAATAAACAGGTGGAGACAAGATGAAGCAATTGGCGAAATATGGCAGCTTGCAGGGCAAGCGCGTGTTCATCACGGGTGGCGGCAGCGGCATCGGCGAATCCCTGGTGGCGGAATTTACCGCCCAGGGCGCGTTGGTGGCGTTTGTCGATATCGCCGTGGAAGCGAGCGAGGCCCTGTGCCGCCGCCTGGCCGAAGCGGGCCTGACGGCGCCCTTGTTCCGCCATTGCGACATCACGGATATCCCCTCCTTGCAAGCCGTCATGGCCGAACTGGCAGGCGAGCTGGGCGACTTCGATATCCTCGTCAACAATGCCGCCAACGACCAGCGCCACCAGGCGCAGGACGTCACCCTGGAATACTGGAACGAGCGCATTGCGATCAATCAACGTCCCATGTTCTTCACGTGCCAGGCCGTCTTCGAAGGCATGAAGCGCAAGGGCGGCGGTTCCATCATCAATGTCAGCTCGATTTCCTGGCACATGAAGTCGGGCGGCTACCCCGTGTATGCCACCACCAAGGCCGCCGTCGTGGGCCTGACGCGGGGCCTGGCGCGCGATTATGGCGCCCACAATATCCGCGTCAACACGGTCACGCCGGGCTGGGTCATGACGCAGCGCCAGATCGACCTGTGGGTCGACGACGCGGCCGAAGTGGAAATCAAGAAAAGCCAATGCTTGCCAAGCAAGCTGATGCCACAGGACATCGCCGCCATGGTGCTGTTCCTGGCCTCGGATGACGGCGCCATGTGCTCGTCCCAAGAATTCATCGTCGACGCCGGCTGGGTCTGACAAAACGTCCAGGGCGTTGTTGCAGGGTCTTGCCGTACTAGCGTACTGTCTGCGACCCTGCGCCTAGCCCTGGGCGTTTTGTCGGCCGCGGGTTTGCCCGCAGCCATCCCCCTCCTTTGAAATACCGCTCTTGCCGCCCCAACCCTGCGGCAGGAGAGGCATCGCCACATCCATTGCCGGCTTGATCCCGGCCCTTGCTTTTCACTTAAAAACAGGAGACAGCATGAAATTCATCAACACCAGCATCGCGGCCTTGAGCCTGGTCGCCGGCAGCGCCTTTGCCGCACCCGTCAGCGTCACCATCGACGTGGCCAAGCCCGGTTCCGTGATCAACAAGAACGTATATGGCCAGTTCGCCGAGCACCTGGGTACCGGTATCTACGAAGGCATGTGGGTGGGGCCGGACTCGCCCATTCCGAACACCAAGGGCTGGCGCAATGACGTGCTGGGCGCGCTGAAGCAGTTGCACGTGCCCCTGGTCCGCTGGCCGGGCGGCTGCTTTGCCGATGAATATCACTGGAAGGACGGCATCGGCGCGCGCGCCCAGCGCCCGACCAAGGTCAATACCAACTGGGGCGGCGTGGAAGAGTCGAACGCCGTCGGCACGCACGAATTCTTCGACCTGGCCGAGCTGCTGGGCGCGCAAACCTACATCAACGGCAACCTCGGTTCCGGCACGCCACAGGAAATGTCCGAATGGCTCGAATACATGACGTCGGACAGCAAGTCCACCCTGGCCGAGCTGCGCCGCAAGAATGGCCGCGCCCAGCCGTATAAAGTCGATTACTTTGGCATCGGTAATGAAGCCTGGGGTTGCGGCGGCAATATGCGCCCGCAGTACTACGCCGACCTGTACAAGCACTATCACACCTTCATGAAAACGCCGGAAAGCGCGCGCCCGAAATTCATCGCCAGCGGCGGCAATGACGACGACATCAGCTGGTCCAGCACCCTGAGCCGCGAAATCAAGCCGAACATGATGGACGCCATCAGTTTCCACTACTACACGGTACCGACCGGCGTGTGGGAAAAGAAGGGCGCCGCCACGGGCTTTGGCGAAAATGAGTGGATTTCCACCCTGAGCCGTACCCTGCGCATCGATAGCTTGATCAAGAACAATCTCGCCGCCATCGACAAGAACGACCCATCGAAAAAGACGGGCTTGTACGTCGATGAATGGGGCACCTGGTACGACGTGGAGCCGGGCACCAACACGGGTTTCTTGTTCCAGCAAAACAGCTTGCGCGATGCGCTCGTCGCCGCCCTGAACTTCAATATTTTCCACGCCCATGCAGACCGCGTGCGCATGACGAATATCGCGCAAATGGTCAACGTGCTGCAGGCGATGATCATCACCGACAAGGATAAATATTTCCTCACGCCCACGTATCACGCGTTTGAAATGTACGTGCCGTTCCAGGATGCCACATCGTTACCGGTCGCCATCAATGGCAATGGCAAGTACAGCCTGGGCAAGGTCAGCATTCCTGAAGTCAGCGCCTCGGCCGCGCGCGCCAAGGATGGCAAGGTGTACTTGTCCTTGGTGAATACCAACCCGCACAAGGCTGTCGATGTGAGCGTGGCGCTGGCAGGTCAAAAAGTGACAGCCGTGAATGGCCGCGTGCTGACCGCAGGCAAGATGGATGCCGTCAACAGCTTTGCGCAACCGCAAGCCGTGCAGCCCGTGGCGTTCAATGCCAAGGCGCAAGGCGGCAAGCTGACCGTGTCGGTGCCTGCCAAGGCCGTCGTGGTGGTGGCTGTCGAATAGTCTTTCACCCCTTGTCATTCATCCGGCCGGCCCGCATGATGGGTCGGCCCATTCATATCGGAGTAGACGATGCATACATTGACCCGCGGCATGGCTGCCATCCTGGGCACCCTGGCGATCATGGCTGCCGCGCACGCGGCCCAGGTCAGCGTGCACGACCCCGTGATGGCCAGGGAAGGCGACACGTATTATCTGTACAGCACGGGTCCCGGCATCACCTTTTACAGTTCGAAAAACATGGTCGACTGGCAGCCCGAAGGGCGCGTCTTCGCGGGCCAGCCCACTTGGGCAAAAACAGCCGCTCCCAGTTTTGACGACCATATCTGGGCGCCCGACGTACAATTCCATGACGGAAAATATTACCTGTATTACTCCGTGTCCGGTTTCGGCAAGAACACGTCCGGCATCGGCGTGACCGTCAACACCACCTTGAATCCCCGTTCGCCCGACTACCGCTGGGTCGACAAGGGCATGCTGCTGCAATCCGTGCCCGAGCGCGACGAGTGGAACGCCATCGACTCGAACATCATCACCGATGCCAAGGGCACGCCATGGATGTCGTTCGGCTCGTTCTGGAATGGCATCAAGCTGGTGAAACTGACGCCCGACTGGACCCGTATTGCGGAACCGCAAGAGTGGCATTCCCTGGCGCGACGCGTGCCCTTGCCGCCAAGGGCCGGCGAATTCAAGCCCGCACCGGAGGAAATCGAAGCGCCGTTCATCTTCCAGCGTGGCAGCGATTATTTTCTCTTTGTGTCCTGGGGCCTGTGCTGCCAGAAGGAAAAAAGTACCTACCACCTGGCCGTGGGACGCGCCCAAAGCGTGGCGGGGCCGTACCTGGACAAGGATGGCCGCGACATGGCGCAGGGCGGCGGCACGGTGCTGCTGCAAGGCGACAAGGACTGGAAGGGTCTGGGCCACAACAGCGCCTACACCTTCGATGGCAAGGATTACCTGGTGCTGCACGCCTACGAAACGGCGGACAATTACTTGCAGAAGCTCAAGATCCTGCCCATGACGTGGGACAAGGATGGCTGGCCGCAGGTCGATGCGCGCGACTTGAACCGCTATCAAAGCCGCCAACTGCCGGTCGCCAAACCCTGAGGGCGCCCCATGCAAAAGACCTTGTTGACGCTGGCGCTGGCCGCCGGCGGCCTGTTCGCGCCTGCGGCGCAGGCAGCCGAGCTGTTTCCCCTCGCGTCCGTGCGCTTGAAAGCGGGACCGTTTCTCGATGCGCAAACGACGGACTTGCACTATCTGCTGGCGTTCGATCCGGACAAATTGCTGGCGCCGTTTCGTCGCGAGGCGGGCTTGCCGCAGGTGCAGTCCAGCTATGGCAACTGGGAATCGACAGGGCTGGACGGCCACATGGGCGGGCATTACCTGTCCGCGCTGGCGCTGATGGTGGCATCGACGGGCGACGCGCAGGCGCGCGAACGCCTCGACTATATGCTGGTGGAATTGAAGAAATGCCAGGATGCCAATGGCAACGGCTATCTGGGCGGCATCCCCGATGGCAATGCCGCCTGGCAAGCCATCGCCAAGGGAAAATTGCAGGCCGACACCTTCTCCGTCAATGGTAAATGGGTGCCGTGGTACAACCTGCACAAGGTGTTCGCCGGCTTGCGCGACGCCTACCAGTACGCCGGCAATCTCGAAGCGAAAACCATGCTGATCGCCTTGTCGGACTGGGCAGTGAATCTGTCGGCCTCGCTTACCGATGCGCAGATGCAAGCCATGCTGCGCGCCGAACATGGCGGCATGAACGAAGTACTGGCCGACGTCTACGCGATGACGGGCGAGCAGCGCTACATGGACCTGGCCGTGCGCTTTTCGCACCAGGCGATCTTGCAGCCTTTGGCGGCGCAGCAGGACAAGCTGACGGGCCTGCATGCGAATACGCAGATTCCGAAGGTGATCGGCTTCGAGCGCATCGGCGCGCTGACAGGCCGGCGCGACTGGCAGCAGGCGGCGCAATTCTTTTGGCAAACCGTGCACGACAAGCGCACGGTGGCCATCGGCGGCAATAGCGTCAAGGAGCATTTCCACGACGAGCACGATTTTTCCGCTATGGTGGAAGAGGTCGAAGGGCCGGAAACGTGCAATACCTACAATATGCTCAAGCTCACGGAGCAGCTGTTCCGCCGCGATGAGCAGGTGCGCTACGCGGATTACTACGAGCGCGCCCTGTACAACCATATCCTGTCGTCGCAGCGCCCGGGCACGGGCGGCTTCGTGTATTTCACGCCGATGCGCCCGAACCACTACCGCGTGTATTCGCAAGTGGACAAGGGCATGTGGTGCTGCGTGGGATCCGGCATCGAAAGCCAGGCCAAGTATGGCGAGTTCATCTACGCGCATGAAGGCGACGCCCTGTACGTGAACCTGTTCATGGCGTCCACCCTGGACTGGAAAGAGCAGGGTGTGAAGATTATCCAGAGCACGCAGTTTCCTGACCAGGACACGACGCGCATTACCGTGCAGGGCAATAAGACCTTCAGCATGAAGATCCGCTACCCGCAGTGGGTAGCCAAAGGCAAGCTGCGCGTCAAACTCAACGGCAAGGCCATGCGCGTCGCTGGCGTGCCCGGTGACTACGTGACCATCACGCGCGCCTGGAAGTCCGGCGACACCATCGACGTGGTACTGCCGATGACGACGCGCCTGGAACAGATGCCGGACCAGTCGAATTACTATGCCGTGCTGCATGGCCCCATCGTGCTGGCCGCCAGGACGCAGCCGTTCGCCAATGAAGCCCTGAATTACTTTGCCGACGACTCGCGCATGGGCCATATCGCCCAGGGGCAAGTGTGTCCGTTGGAATCGTCGCCCCTGTTCGTCAGCGATGAGAAGGATTTCATGCGGAGAATCCGCCCCGTGAAGGGCCAGCCGCTGACGTTTACGGCGCCTGGATTGATCCAGGGCAAGGATGCGGCGAAGATAAAACTGATCCCGTTCTTCCGCCTGCATGACTCTCGCTACATGCTGTACTGGCCCGTGTCCACGCCGGCCAGGATGGCGCAGCTGCAGGAAACCACCGGGCAAGCGGAAGCGCAGCGCCTGGCGCTCGATGCGCAAACCATCGACCAGGTGGCGCCCGGGCAGCAGCAGCCCGAGTCCGACCACGGCTTCCAGGCGGAAGGGGGAGAAAACGGCGTCAACAAGGGCAGGCACTGGCGCCATGCGACAGGCTGGTTCAGCTATGAACTGAGCGACCCGCAAGCCGAAGCGAAGCGATTGCGCCTGACCCTGTCCACCCTGGATGCGGGCCGCGTCTTTGACGTCCTGATCAACGGCATCAAGGTCGAGACGGTCGCCGTGGCGGCCGATGCGCCGCAAGAGCTGCATACGCTCGATATTGCCGTGCCTGCGGCCTTGGTAGCGGCCGCCAAGGGTAAATTGCGCGTGAAATTTGTCGCCGGCAAGGATTCCGTGGCGGGCGGCCTGTACGGACTGCGCCTGTTGCGCTGAGGGAAGAGGGACTCTGCTTGCGATACCGATACGCAAATCGGTATCGCAAGCGAAAAAGAATTGATTGGATGGCTATGTTGCTTTCTCCTACCATGGGTTCATAAAAAACCGCCCATCCGGCATCCGGCTGTGATGGTATTCCAAAAAAAACTGGAGACAAGAATGAAATTGACACGCCGCACACTCCTCGCCAGCGCCATGCTGCTCGCACTGTCCGCTACTTCTTCCGCTTTCGCCGCCAAGCCCCTCGTCATGGGCTTTTCGCAGGTGGGCGCCGAAAGCGAATGGCGCACCGCCAATACCGTCTCCATCAAGGATGCCGCCAAGAAAGATGGCGTTACCCTGAAATTTGCCGATGCCCAGCAAAAGCAGGAAAACCAGGTCAAGGCGCTGCGCTCGTTCATCGCGCAAAAGGTCGACGTCATCGCCTTCTCGCCGGTCGTTGAATCGGGCTGGGATACCGTCTTGCGCGAAGCCAAGGCTGCCAAGATTCCCGTCATCTTGACGGACCGCGCCGTCAACGTGGCCGACAAATCGCTGTACGTGACCTTCATCGGTTCCGACTTCGTGGAAGAGGGCCGCCGCGCCGGCCAATGGCTGCTCGAGCATGCCAAGAAAACCCCGGACGCCACCCTGAACATCGTTGAGCTGCAGGGCACGGTGGGCTCCGCCCCGGCCATCGACCGCAAGGCGGGCTTCCTGGAAGTGGTGGGCAAGAATCCGAAGATGAAGATCATCCGTTCGCAAACGGGCGACTTTACGCGCGCCAAGGGCAAGGAAGTGATGGAAGCCTTCCTGAAGGCCGAAGGCAAGAAGATCAACGTGCTGTACGCGCACAATGACGACATGGCCATTGGCGCCATCCAGGCCATCGAAGAAGCGGGCATGAAACCGGGCAAGGACATCATCATCATCTCGATCGATGGCGTCAAAGGCGCGTTCGAGGCCATGATCGCCGGCAAGCTGAATGTCACCGTCGAGTGCAGCCCGCTGCTGGGTCCGCAACTGATGTCCATCGCCCGCGATGTGGTGGCCGGCAAGCCCGTGCCAGCGCGTATCACGACGGTGGAAGGCGTGTTCCCTGCCGAGGTGGCCGCCAAGGAATTCCCGAACCGTAAGTACTAAGCTTGCCGCATGATGAAGACGCAAGTGAAACACAATGCCGCGCCAGCTCCCTTGCTGGAGTTGCGCGGCATCAGCAAGTCCTTTCCCGGCGTCAAAGCCCTCAGCGACGTAGCCCTGCGCCTGTATCCGGGTGAAGTGCACACCTTGATGGGACAAAATGGTGCCGGGAAATCGACCCTGATCAAGGTGCTGACGGGCGTCTACACGCCCGACAGCGGCCAGATTTTGCTCGATGGCAAGCCCATTGCGCCCGCGTCCACCTCGGATGCCCAAGGACTGGGCATCAGCACCGTGTACCAGGAAGTCAATCTGTGCCCGAACCTGTCGGTGGCGGAAAATATCTTTATCGGCCGCTATCCGCGCCGCTTTGGCGCTATCGACTGGCGTGGCATGCAGCAACAGGCGCGTGCCTTGCTGCAGCAATTGCAGATCGATATCGATGTCACGGCGCAACTGTCCAGCTTTCCGCTGGCCATCCAGCAAATGGTGGCCATTTCGCGCGCGCTGAACATTTCGGCCCGCGTGCTGATCCTCGATGAACCCACGTCCAGTCTGGACGAGGCGGAAGTCAATCTGCTGTTTTCCGTGCTGCGCCGCCTGCGCGAGCAGGGCATGGCGATTCTGTTCGTCACGCACTTTCTGGACCAGACCTACGCCATTTCCAACCGCATCACCGTCATGCGCAATGGCGAGCGCGAGGGAGAGTACGCGTGCAGCGAGCTGTCGCGCCTGGCGCTGGTGAACAAGATGATCGGCGTGGCGGCCGACACCGTGGCGCAAGAGCTTGATCTGGCGCAAGACGCGGGCGCCGCCAGCTTTGGTCCGACCGTGCTCGAAGCGCAGGGACTGGGCCGCAAGGGCGCCTTGCTGCCCATGGATTTCCACATCCGCCAGGGTGAATTGCTGGGCCTGGCCGGCTTGCTCGGTTCGGGCCGCACGGAACTGGCGCGCCTGCTGTTTGGCGCCGACAAGGCCGATTCCGGCACGATCACGATGCAGGGCCAGCCGCGCCACTTCAGCGTGCCGCGCGATGCGATTGCCCGGGACATCGGCTTTTGCTCGGAAGACCGCAAGCATGAGGGCGCGATTTTGTCGCTGTCCGTGCGCGAAAACATCATCCTTGCCTTGCAGGCCCGCACGGGCTTGCTGCGCGCCATTCCGTTCAAACGCCAGCAGGCGCTGGCCGACGAATATGTGAAAGCGCTCGGCATCAAGACGGCCAGCATCGAAACCCCCATCGGCAGCCTGTCCGGCGGGAATCAGCAAAAAGCCTTGCTGGCGCGTTGGCTAGTGACGTCGCCCGCCATGCTGATCCTCGATGAACCGACGCGCGGCATCGACGTGCGCGCCAAGCAGGAAATCATGAGCTATGTAAGCAAGCTGTGCCGCAAGGGCATGGCCATCCTGTTCATCTCGTCGGAGCTGCCGGAAGTGCTGCGCTGCAGCGACCGCATCGTCGTCATGCGCGACCGCAAGGCCTGCGGCGACTATGCGCGCGGCGAGCTGGACGACAGTTCCGTGCTGCAAGTGATCGCCGGAGACGCCACATGAGTTTATCCACGCCATCGAGCGC
Organism: Janthinobacterium sp. SUN128; assembly: GCF_030587275.1. Lineage (NCBI taxonomy): Bacteria > Pseudomonadati > Pseudomonadota > Betaproteobacteria > Burkholderiales > Oxalobacteraceae > Janthinobacterium > Janthinobacterium sp. SUN128. Next base: position 85,039 of record NZ_JAPWHY010000005.1, read on the forward strand.
GCCGCTGGCGCGTGCGGCTTCCCTTACGAATGCTTCCATGTTGCAGAGTGTCTTGCATCACCCCCTGAGCCGGCCCCTGGCCGCGCTGTGCTTGCTGTTGCTGGTCGACTTCTTCGCCATCCCCGGATTTTTCCATCTGGAAATTCGCGACGGTCACCTGTACGGCAGCGTGATCGACATCGTCAACCGCGCCGCACCGCTGATGCTGGCAGCCTTGGGCATGACCCTGGTGATCGCCACGCGCGGCATCGATATTTCCGTGGGCGCCGTCGTGGCCCTGTCCGGCACCGTGGCCGCCATGCTGATCGGCGGCACCATGGTGATGGAAAATGGCGTGCCGACCTATGTGAGCAACATTCCCATGGGCTGGGCCCTGGCCGCCGCCCTGGGTGCGGCCTTGCTGTGCGGCGCCTGGAATGGCGTGCTGGTGGCGGGCCTCGGCTTGCAGCCCATCGTCGCCACCCTGATCCTGATGGTGGCCGGGCGCGGCTTGGCGCAACTGTTGACGGATGGGCAGATCGTCACCGTCTACTACCAGCCCTTCTTTTTCATCGGCAGCGGTTACCTGTTCGGCTTGCCGTTTTCCCTGTTTCTCGTCGCTGCCGTGTTCCTCATCACGGCCGTGCTGATGCGCAAGACGGCCCTGGGCCTGTTCATCCAGGCCGTCGGCATCAATCCCGTCGCCGCGCGCCTGGCCGGCATCAAGACGGCGACCCTGATCTTCTTCGTCTACGTGTTTTGCGCGGCCTGCGCGGGGCTGTCGGGCCTGATGATCAGCTCGAACATCAAGAGCGCCGACGCGAACAACGCTGGCCTGATGCTGGAACTGGACGCCATCCTGGCCGTGACCCTGGGCGGTACGTCCCTGGCTGGCGGCAAGTTCAGCTTAGTCGGCAGCATGATCGGCGCGCTCATCATCCAGACCCTGACCTACACCATCTATTCGCTGGGCGTGCCGCCGGAAGTCAACATGGTCGTCAAGTCGGTCGTCGTCTTCCTCGTTTGCCTGTCGCAATCGTCGGAATTCAAGCAATTGCTGCATCGGAGAAAAGCATGAAGGGTTTGCTGCACACCCCGTATTTCACCTCGCTCGTCACGGTCTTGCTGCTGGTGGTGATGCTGGGCCTGGGCGGCGCCGCCTACCCGGGCCTGCTGTCGACGCAGGTCATTTTTAACTTATTGATCGATAACGCCTTTTTGCTCGTCATCGCCGTTGGTATGACCTTCGTCATCGTGTCCGGCGGCATCGATCTGTCCGTCGGTTCCGTGCTGGCCCTGTCGACCATGATTGCCGCCTGGCTGCTCAACGTGGCGCACTGGCCGCCGCTCCTGGTGATCGTCACCGTGCTGGCGCTGGGCACCGTATTTGGCGCCAGCATGGGCGCGCTGATCCATTATTTCAAATTGCAGCCGTTCATCGTCACCCTGGCCGGCATGTTTCTGGCGCGCGGGCTGTGCTACTTGATCAGCATCAACTCCATCACCATCGATGATCCGCTGTTCGTGGCCATGTCGCAGACGCAGTTGCAATTTCTCGGTGGTTTTGTCTCGCCGGGCGTGGTGATCGCCGTGGTCACTTTGCTGCTGGCCATCTGGCTGGCGCACGCCACGCCGTTCGGCCGCGCCGTGTATGCGATCGGCGGCAATGAACAATCGGCCTTGATGATGGGGCTTCCTGTCGGCCGCACCAAGGTGCTGATCTATGCCTTCAGCGGTTTTTGCGCCTCGCTCGGCGGCGTGCTGTTTTCGTTCTACATGCTGTCCGGCTATGGCTTGCATGCGCAAGGCACGGAACTGGACGCGATTGCCGCCGTTGTCATCGGCGGCACCCTGCTCAGCGGTGGCTATGGCTATGTGGCGGGCGCGCTGTCGGGCGTGCTGGTGCTGGGCACCATCCAGACCCTGATCGCCTTCGACGGCACGCTCAGCTCGTGGTGGACCAAGATCGTCATCGGCGGCCTGCTGTTTGTCTTTTGCGTCGTGCAAAGACTGATGGCCATGGGCCAGAAAAATACCAACGGGAGTTAATCTGATGTTCAAGCAACACACACTTGCCGCAGCCATCGGCATGGCGGCGGCGCTCGCCTGCGCTCCATTCGGCGTGCAGGCGGCCAACCCCATCGTGAAAAATATCTACACGGGCGACCCGGCCGCGCTGGTCGACAATGGCAGGGTGTACCTGTACGTCGGCCACGATGAAGCGAGCGCCACGGATACGGATTACCGCATGAACGAGTGGCGCGTGTATTCCTCGTGCGACATGGCGAACTGGACGGACCACGGCTCGCCCGTGCGTTACTCGACCTTCGCGTGGGCCGGCAAGGATGCCTGGGCCGGCGACATCGTCAAGCGCGACGGCAAGTACTATTTTTACTCCACCGTCGACCACAAGACCATCGCCGGCAAGGCCATCGGCGTGGCCGTGTCCGACAGCCCGACCGGGCCGTTCGTCGACGCGCGCGGCAGCGCCCTGATCACGAACGACATGACGAAGCAGACGGCCATTCCCTGGGACGACATCGATCCGGCCGTCTTCATCGACACGGACGGCCAGGCCTATATTTATTGGGGCAACACGGTCTTGAAATACGCCAAGCTGAAAGCGAATATGACGGAGCTGGACGGCCCGATCCTGACCTTCGGCATGGATGCGTTTACGGAAGCGGCGTATATGCACAAGCATGCGGGCACCTACTACCTGTCGTACTCGCGCAACTTCCCCGAGGAAACGGCGTACTCGACGGGGTCGACGCCGACAGGGCCATGGCATTTCCGCGGCACCATCATGGACAAGAATGCCGTCGTGAAAACCATTCACCAGGCCATCATCGAATTCAACGGCAAGTCCTACATCTTCTATCACAACGATAAATTGCCCGGCGGCGGAGAATACCGGCGTTCCGTGGCAGTTGAGGAGCTGAAATACAAGCCCGACGGCACCATTGAATTCATCCAGCAGACGGCCGGTCCTGCCGCCAATCCCAGCGCCGCCTGCAAGGCATCCTGAACGCTCGTTGACTACGCACAAAAAGGAGACACACTGATATCTATAACATCGATATTGAGTTAGAACCGATATCGATCATGATATGATTTATTCATGGATACCCTCAACCCCAACTGGTTCTTGCGAGCCCGCCTGAAGACGCGGCAACTGCTGCTGTTGATCGCCCTTGACGAGCAGCGCAACATCCACCGCGCGGCGGAAGAATTGCACATGACGCAGCCGGCCGCGTCCAAGCAAATCAAGGACCTGGAAGAGATGCTGGACGTGCGCCTGTTCGACAGGTTGCCGCGCGGCATGGAGCCGACCATCTACGGCGAGACGATGATACGCCACGCGCGCATGGCCTTGACGAGCCTGTCGCTGGCGCATGACGATATCGTCGCCCTGAAGTCGGGCTTGACGGGCCAGGTGGAAGTGGGCGTCATCATGACGCCGGCCATGGCCTTGCTGCCGCGCGCGATCGCCCGCATCAAGCAGCAGGCGCCGCTGATGCGCATCGGCGTGCACCTGGAGCACAGCAATACCCTGATGGACATGCTGCAGCACGGCACCCTGGACTTCATGATCGGGCGCATCCTGGAAAAGGAAAGCAGCGCCGGCCTCATCTACGAGGAATTGACGGAAGAGCCGGCCAGCGCCGTGGCGCGCAATGGCCATCCGCTGCTGTCGCGCAAGAATTTGCAATTGAAAGACCTGGCGGGCCAGCCGTGGATCTTGCCGCCGCAAGGCAGCATCCTGCGCCACCGCTTCGACATGATGTTCCGCCGCGCGGGGCAGGAGCCGCCTGTCGACGTGGTCGACACGACCGCCTTGTTGCTGATTACGTCCTTGCTGCAGCAAACGGACTCGCTGCACGTGATGCCGACGGAAGTGGCGCACTACTATGAATCGTTGAACGTGCTGAGCATTTTGCCCATCGAATTGCCGTGCAAGATGGATGCGTTCGGCATCATCCGCCAGCAGGATCATCTGCTGTCGCCGGGGGCGGATATGCTGCTCAAAGCTGTACGGGCGACCGCCGCGGACATGTATTGACGATCACCCAATAAAACGTCCATGGCGTTGTTGCCGTGCCTTGTCGTACATTCGTACTGCCTGCGGCACGGCGCCTGGCCCTGAACATTTTCTTCGGCGCCGTCACCAACTTCGGGGATTTTTACCGCCAATTAATCGGGCACTTCAAAAAAGACAGGTAGGTCGGATTAGCCCGCAGGGCGTAATCCGACAATACCCGCGCAGCATGCTTAATCGGGCACTTCAAAGAAAAACAGCTGCACCAATCGCCCATTCTCCGGCGTATCGCCAAACACATTGCTGATCGAGTGAAAGTAATGTCCCTTGTACACGATCAGGCGGTTATGGCGCATGGGCACTTCCAGCAGCGCTTGCCAACTGTCGCGCTGTTCCTGCAAGTCGTTGAATTTCTGCACTTTACTGTTCGGCAGCCAGCGTTTCTGGAAATCCTTGAAGCTGGCATAGCCGCCCGCTTTCACGTCCGCTTCGGGCAGTCTCCGGTACCAGCCGCTGGGCTGGTGGCGCCAGAACGTGGTGCCGCCCTGGCACTGCTCGGGCGGGTTCAGATACAGCACGCCCGCATAGAAATTGAAATTGTTGCCCGTCTCATTGTCCACGTGGATATCCGTGCGCGCCATCGCGTCCGCATAGCTGAGGCGGTAGGACCCGTTGTCGGGCGAAATGAAACGGATGGGTCGGCCCAGGGCCGTGGCGATGCGCTCCATGATGGCTTGACTGGGCTGGCCCGCCGTCTGGCTGCCAGGATAGTTTTGTCCCGCATAGCGCTGCTGCTCGAACGGCAACGCCAGCGCCTGCGCGCGCCAGGCGGCCGGATCGGGCAGGAAATCGTCGAGGATGTGCAAATCCGTTTCGCGGATAAAATCGTGCAGGGTGTCCGCGACATTGAGCGGCGTCAATGTCTCTGCCTGTTCCGCTTGCGGATTGGCAAAGCCGATGCAGCACGTTTGCGCCAGCGCAGGATGCAGCGCCAGGCCTTGCGCGTAACGGGCCAGCGCCAGTTCCTGCTGGCCCGTGCGGTAGTACAGCTCGGCCAATCCCTGCAGGGTTTGCCAGCGCTGCGGACGCAAGGCATGGGCCCGTTCCAGCTCGGCGATGGTATCCGCCAGTTGCTGTTTGCCCATCAGCAATTCGGCATGGCTGATGGCGAAATCGTGTTCGTGCGGCGCCAGCCGCGCCGCCGTGGCGTAGCTGGCCAGCGCCGCCTCGTTGTCCGTGCCGCGCAACACATTACCGAGGTTGTAGTGGAACAGGGCATTGTCGGGCTGTTGCTTGAGCGACAGTTTTAACAGGCCCAGGCCGATGGCGCCCTGACCCAGTTCCAGCATCGCCAGGCCCTGGAAATGCTGTGCTTCGGCCAGGGCCGGGTTCAGTTTATGGGCGGCCTGGTAGGCGTTGATCGCCTCGATCAGCTTGCCTGCCTGCTGCAGCCGTTGCCCGTTTGCCAGATGTTGTTCCGCCAGTGTCTGTTCGCCCATGTCGCTATCCCGATGCAATGTGGCGAACAGTGTAACCGAGCCCGTTCTACTGCGCCTGGCTGACGGGAATTTCTTCCCCGTTCAGCTTGATCGCCACCTTGACGATCTGCGCCTTGACCTGATGGCTGGCCATGTCCGCTTCCTGGGCGTAGGCGTACACGACGATGGCGAAGTCCTTGTAGCCGCTGCGCGCCGCCTCGATCTTGCGCGCCGCCTCCTGGTCCACCTTCAGCAACGAATAACCGTCGCCATTCGTGAACGCCAGCTTGTAGTCGCCGTTGTCGTACATGTAGTAATACGTACCCGCTTCGGCGAACTTGGCGGGGAAGGCGGCCTTGTCCATGGCGTACGGCGACAGCGCGCCCTGGCCATTGATCTGGTAGCGCAGGTAGCGCCTGGTTTTCGCTTCGCTGACCTTGGCGTCGATCTGCGGTTTCAGGGCGTCGAGCACTTCCTGCTTGCGGAAGGCATCGTTGCTGCCCGCATATTCGCGCGAGATGCGCTGCGCCACGGCCGCATAGTCGGGCGGCACGCCGGACAGGGCGATGTAGCTGTACATCAACTGGTTGCCGCTGGTGATGTCGACATAGCTGGACGTTGGCGTGGCGGCGTCCGCTTGCGGCAGGCTGGCGGCGGCCGCTTTTACCTGCGCCTTGGCGGCCAGGTCCGCGACATTCGCGGCGACGGGGGCAGAGGCGGCTGGTGTGGCGTTATCCGTCTTGCCGCAGGCGGACAGGAGCACGGCGATGGCGAGAAGGGCGGGGAAAGTGCGGTTCATGGTATTTCCTTCAGTATGGGTGTGTAAGAGGTGACTTAGCCGACGGTTTTGCGTTTGTATTCGCCATAACCGTAAGCGGCCAGGACAATGCTGGCGGCCAGCACCAGGTAAAAACCGATGCCGAACGAGAGTCCCTGCCAGACCTGCCCCAGCATTTCGCTGGCCATCTGCTCGGCCATGCGTGCCGCGCGCGAGCCCATGATGCCGCCCATGGCGTTGCCCGCGTCGCTGACGGCGCCCTTGATCTTGATGAACAGCAAGCTGCTGTGGATGACGACGAACAGCAGCGGCGCGCACTTGCCCAGCGCCGCTTTCGGGTGGCTGCTGGCCATGGTGGCGCAGCAGGCGGCAATGGCCAGCAGGAAGAAGAATTGTGCCGAGGTAAAACCGCCGCCGCCATCGCGGGCAAAGCTTTCCAGGCTGTCGGCGGACAGGCCCAGCAGCTGCCAATAGGTGCGCGAAACGGAGGCGAACAGGCGGATGCCGATGGTGTTGAAGACAAAGGCGCCGGCGATCAAGACGCCCAGGCTGGCCAGCACCTTGATGCCCAGGGCGGACACGGCCTGGCTCCACAGCTGCTGGCCCTTGTCGCGCGCCAGTTTCGCCGCGCCGGCCATCTCTTCCTGCGCCAGTTGCTGCGTTGCCACGGCGCTGACGGTGGCGAGGCTGCCTGCATCGTCGAAGCGCACGTCGACGACGGCATTGATGGCGGGCGCCACGTCCGAACGCCAATGCGTGGCCACGTCGAAGGCATGTTGAATGCCGGCCACGCTGACGGAACCTTGTCCGCTCGGTTGGTAGGCGAGGATGCGGCCCCGTTGGCCGGTGGTGATTGCTGCTGGGCTGGATGGTTGCATGGAATTTCCCTGGTCACTGTCATGCTGTATTGCATGTACCCACGGATAACGGGGGCAGTTCAGGGAAATCCAAAATTATTTTGAATTATTTTTTCGGCGGCTGCATCAGGTCCTTGGCGGCGCCCTGGTAATCCTTCATCAAGCCCATGAAGGCGTCCTGCAAATGCCGGGCAGCATCCTGCGGCGGCGCGCCCGTGCGCCGCGCCAGGTCGAATTTATACGCGTGCGCGGCCGTGTAGCCGGCCTGCGAGGCGGCGTCCAGCAGCACGCCGGCCCGTTTCAGCGAGGCCGGATCACCTTTGACCATCAGCAATTCCGCCAGATAGGTCTGGGCAATCGGAAAGTCTTTCGCGGCAGCTTTTTCCAGCCACTGCATGCCCGCCTTCGGCTGTTTCACACCCGCATCACCGCCGCCGATGCCATAGCCGAGGGCCGTCAGCGCCACCAGGTCGCCGCCCCGTGCGCGCTTCTCCAGTTGCTGGCGGGGAAATGGACGGGCCGCGATCTGCATGCGGATTTCATAGTTGATGTCTTGCAGCACGTTGCCTGGCCACACCTTGGCACCGGGCGGGGCAGGCTTCTCCACCGTCGGGGCAGGCGCGCGCATGCCGTTGTTGCCCGATGCCAGCACGCCCGGCGCCGGCGGGCTGACGCCCTTGCCGCTGCCCATGTTCAGTACCAGCCGTGCCGACGTTTCGCCAAACGACACGCGGGGCTTTTGCACGTCGTGCGTCATGGCGGCGACCCGTGCCGCCACTTGCGAAAACACGTCGCCCATGGACAGGCCCGGTGCGTCGAGCGCGTCGAGCAGGGCGCTCGTGTAGGGACTGTTGCGCGAATCAGGCGACCAGAAATCGCGCGCCAGGGCGCCGGGGCCGGCTGAATAGGCGATCACCACGCCGCGTGGTGCTTGCGTGTCGGCAAAGCCATGGCTGGCCGCATTGCCGCCGCCGGGAACCACCACGGCGCCGCCGCGCGTATATTCCTGGCGGCAAGCGTCAAGGATCAGCACGGCGCCGCGCGCGCCCGTGCGCTGCAAGTCGCCCGCCAGGCTGGAAACGGACACGCCCTGCGCGGCAATGGCGGCCGCACTGAGCGCATTCATGTTCGCGCCCAGCGGCAGCACATAATTGGCTTCGCCCGCCTGCGCGCCGTGGCCCGCGTAAAACACGAGGGCGATATCGGCGCCGCGCGCCTGCGTGGAAAACTCGGCCGAGGCCTTTTGCAGCTGCGCCGCATTGATGTCCGTGCGCAACAGCACTTCAAAGCCCAGGCGGCGCAAGCGCTCGGCCATGGCGCGTGCATCGTTCACGGGGTTCAGCAAGGGTTGCGGATAGGCCGCGTTGCCGATCACCAGGGCGATGCGCTTGCCGGAACCGCTGGCGGCGGTCCCCACGGCCGCTTGCACGACATTGCCGCAGAGTAAAAAGATGAGGCTGAAAAACAGGGGAATCAGGCGATGCATCGGGGTCTCGGGGATTGTCGTGTGAGTAACAAAAGTTAGCGATTTCCAGTACGGTATGAGAAAATTGCCTAAATGCATTTTACCTGACTGACAAGTTTGTCTTGTTGTCCAGCGTATTTCCTCTTTACCGGCCAGCCTCGCTCCCGGCCAGTGGCGCGCGCCGCCCCAACACACGATCGGACCGGCTGTGCAATCGGAACAATTTGAACGGATTCATGCTTTCTGGACCCGCCGCCCGCAGCTGACACAAGGCGAACTGGGCGAGTTTTACCAGCGCGTCATCGCCGCGCTGACGCCATGCCGCCCGCGCGAGGCGGCGTCGCTGGGCGATTCACTGGCCGACTTGCGCCACCAGTTTTTCATTGAAAAAGTCCTCCACAGCGATAGTGACGCGGCGCCTCACCACGTCGGCGCCCTGTTTCTGTACTTCAAGCGCTTCATCATCGACCAGCTGCGCAAGCAGCGCATCGAGGAGGATGCCGATGCGCAAGAAGGCTGCGAACTGCGCGCACCCGACGCCTATGCGGAAGCGCTGCGCGATTACCGGCTCACGCCACAGCAGGTGCGCGAGGCGGCCGACAGTTTTATCACCACCTTGCCCCGTGACTTGATCTTGCTGCTGCGCCATTGCGGTTGCGGCGGCATGCCCGTCAAGGAACTGGCCGAGCAGATCGCTTCCGCGCATTACCACGGCGGCAAGCTGGGTCTGGTGCACAGGCAGAAGGACGATCCTGCCAGCGCGGGACGCCAGATCGTCGAACCGGCCCACCGCGCCACCTTGCTGGGCAGCTGGGTCTTGAGCCTGCTCAAGCTGCGCGTGGGGGACTCTTTGGCCGCGCGCGACATGCAGGCGGCGCAAATAGTTTTGGATATTTTATGTGTGGCTGCGTTATCCCTGCACATGGACCCCGTGTCCACCCACCCGAATACTGATGAAAGGCCATCGGCATGACTGCATTGACGCCCACACTGGCCATCGTTGCCGCGCGCCTGCCGTCGCCACCGTCTTCCACCGACATGCTGGACGACGAGGTGGCGGGCGATACCCCCGACTGGCGCGACATTCCCGTGCCGGAACACGTGATGCAACGCTTCGCGCGCCGCAGCGACGCCGCACCGCTGGCAGCAAGGCCCATCGCCGGTGGACAGATTCACCTGCTGGCGCGCTGTCCCGGCTTCGGCGCCGTGCTGCTCGACGCCTGGGACAGCACGCGGCAGCGCTGGCGCGGCTGGCTCGTCACGCCGGATACGGCGTATGCGGATGCCTGCGGCCTGGTGGTCGAGGAGCGCGACGCGCCCGCCGATCCGCGCGCGGGCCTGGTGCTGTGCGACATGCCGGTGACCCTGGCCGTGACGGACCTGGGCGCCTGCCTGGGCGTGTTCAGCCAGGACCGCCTGCAGGCGGCGCGCTGGCTGGAAACGCATGGCCGGGCGAACGGGGCGGGGGTAGCTGCGGCACCGGGCGTGATCGCCCGCGTGGCCTTGCCCGGCGACGATTACGTCTTGACGGGCACGCCGCTGTCTAGCGAACTGGGCAAGGATGGCCGCGTGGCGTACCGGCAATTGCTGCGCCAGGGGCTGCAGCAATTGCAGATCGCTTCGGCCGATGCGGCCGCATCCCAAACGACGGCACCGATATCGAGGCCTGTGCAGGCAGCCAATGCGAACCGCTGGCTGAAGATCGTCACGGCCGTGGCCGCCAGCGTGATGGTGGTGCAATCGGCCTGGCTGTTCCTGCCGAAAGAGGGCGCCATCGTCGGCAATGCGGAGTTCCGCAACGGTGCTCCACAGCGCAGCGGCGTCGAGAAGGGCGTGCGCATGCGCGTGCTGTTCCGCGCCGAGGCCACGGAGGCGGAAATCCGCACCTGGCTGCAGCGCGAGCAGCTGGAAATCGTCGCCGGGCCGGACACGCTGGGCGCCTTCACCCTGCTGTCGCGCGACCGCCAGAAAGTCTTGCCGCCGCCAGGCCCGGGCAATCCCCTGGCCGTGATCAATCCCTGACCCCGAAATAAGAGAAAGTTATCGAGCATGACAATGTATAAGAACTTTGCATCCGCGCACTGGCGCAAACTGGCCATGGGCCTGGCTGCCGGCGTCCTGTTGACGGGCTGCGCCATGACGCCGAATGGCCGTGGCGGCGTGCTGGTGGGCCTGGATACGGCCGAACTGTTCGGCACGCCGATTTCCACCTTCCGCCTGCGCGACGGCACGGAAGGCACCTTGCGCAAGGATCCGAAGGGCAAGTATTCCATCAAGCTGTCGCAGGCGTTCCGCGTCGTGCCGCTGGACAAGGCCATCACGGCCCGCGTGGCGCGCGTGGAAAACGTGGGCGAGCGCACCGTCGTGATCGTGGAAACCCAGGAGCGCGGCTGCGCCTACCGCTATGAAGTGCTGGCTTTCCAGGGCACGGACGTGCTGCAGTGGACGGTCGGCAATTGCAAGGACCGCCCCCGCGTGGAGATGGCGGCGGACGCCAAATCGCTGAATATCGATTTCCCCAATTACAACCGCCTGTCGCGCATGATCTACACGGACAACCGCCTGCTCAACGCCAGCGTGGCCGTGCCGCCCGGCGTCGATACGCGCGCGCAGCCGTTTGCCGATGACGCCTTGCGCGCCACCGGTCCCGCCATCGCCACCATGCCCGGCAGCGACAGCGGCCGCGTGATCCCGGCGCCACCGGCCCCGGCATCGGCCCCGGCACCTGCCGCCGCGCCGAAAGCGGGCAGCCGCGCCAGCGCCAAGGCGCGCCGCCAGGACACCCCGGCCAGGGCGGCGGCGCCCGCGGCCATCAGCCTGCCCGCGCCGCGTGCCGCAGCGGCTGCTCCGGCGGCGCCGATGATCTTCCAGGCAGAAGAGATCAAGCCCGTCGTCATCGATTTGAGGAAATAAGATGGCCGCGAGTTTGCGCAGTCTGCAAATCCGGCAGACCCTGATTCTGATCGTCCTGACGATCATTTACCTGTGCTTCGAGCTGGGCTTCAATGCCCGCCTGCTCGACGTGGTGGGCGGCAACGTCAAGCCGGAAGACGTGGAAGGGGTGGAATTCTATGGCCGCAGCCTGTCCGGCATCGCCGCCGCGCTGGTGGTGCTGCAGCTGATGTGGCGCCGCCGGCTGAAGAACAATGGCAGCGGCCCTGGCTGGGTAAAAATCATCGTTTGCTGCCTGGTCACGGCCGGCGTCGTCTTCGGCGTGCTGAAGACCACGGTGAATGTGCTGGTCAATACGCGCGACGCGGAATTTCGCCGCATGGCCTTCAACACCACCTTGCTGCAGCGCTCGCTGGTAGGCGGCAGCCTGCAACTGCAAGGCCTGGTCGACGATCCGACCCTGTTCGCCAAGCCGGAAGGCAAGTCCTTCCTGGCCCTGTTCCCCTTCCTGGCCGTGTCGGTGCGGCATCTTGACGAGCGCATGGGGCCGGCCAAGGAGCAGCTGGTGCGCGCCAACGTGCGTCAGGTGGCAGGCGGCCCGTCCGGTTACTATGACAAATATCAGGAAGCCATGCGCGAGCTGGCCGGCAAGTGGGAGCTGTATGCGGGCATCATTCCCGACAGCGATGCCGGTTTGCGTGCCAAGCAGCAATCCTCGTGGCAGGAATACGTGAGCAGCCTGTCGCGGCGTGGCTGGCAGCCGCATTCCGTGCCGATGCGGCGCCAGGCCGCCGTCGTCAATAATGTGCGCAAGAAAGTCCCCGTGCCCGCCAACTGGCGTACCGACGATGAGCGGGGCTTCCGCGCCGCCGTCAAGCGCCGCTACACAGCCGAGGCGGCCAGCAAGGGCGTCACCGTGCGCGGCGAACGCATCCCGCCGGGCTTGCCGTTTGCCGCCTTTGTCGCGCGCCCTGGCGTGCAGGCGGAATTGCGCGAAGCGTTGAAACTGCCTGCAGGCGCCACGGTGCAGCCAGCGTATGCCAGTCCTGCCGAGTTCGGGCGCCTGTTCGAGCAGTTCCTCGATCGCCAGACGGCGGAAAAACTGGTGGAATACCGCGCCAGCCGCACCGACTTTGAAGCGGGTGGCAGGTTCTTCCATGAAGGCAAGGAAGCGGCGCGCGCCGCCATCGTGCCGCCCGTGGCCCTGTTCTTCTCGCTGCTGGGCGCCATCGGCCACTTTTCCAAATTGCTGTACCTGGTCGCCACCGTCGTATTATTGCTGCTGGCCATGCGCCGTGGCGAGCAGGCGGGTGCCGATGGACAGCTGAGCCGCCGTTCCGCCTGGATCGCCACGGGCGTGCTGGCGACCGCCTTTGCGGGCAGCTGGGGCATGCTGTCCATTCTCGACAACAACGTCACGCGCAGCGAGCTGTTCGGGCAAATGCTGGACTGGGCGCGCCAGCCCGAGCCCGACAGCACGCGCTGGCAAATCGCCGGCAAGGGCTTGCTGGCCAATATCACGCACGTCGTGGCGGTGGGGCAGGGCTACAGCTACCCCGTCAACGAAGCGATCCGCATCCACGTTTTGCAGGGAATTCATTATGGCTATCACGCGCAACAAAAATAAGGCGGCTGCGCTGGCATTGCTGCTCAGCACGTTCTGCACGTTGGTACAGGCCGACTGCCTGGGCATGAAGGTGCACGCCCACCGCGGCGCCGGCAATGCGCCGGAAAACTCGCTGAGCGCGCTGCGCAACACGTATTTCGGCACCTGGGATGGCGTCGAGACGGATTTGCAGCTGCTGGGCGACGGCAGCTGGGTGGTGCACCACGATCTGTTGACTGGCCGGGTGGTCGACACGGGATCGCCGCGCACCGTCAAGCAGCTGACGGCCGACGACTGGCGCGCCGCCAGCATGAAGAACCGTGGCGTGGCCACGCCGGAAACGCCGCCGTTCGTCAGCGACGTCGCCGACCTGGCCACGGCTTTCCCTGCGAAAACCCTGAATGCGGAAATCAAGGATGTCGTCTCGTCGTGCGCGCCGATCGCCACCCTGGTGGCGCAGTTGCGCACGAACATCAAGCACGGCAACTGGTTCCTGACGTCGGGCGTGCCGAATAACCTGGCGTGCGCGCGCCGCGCCGACCCGCAGGGTTATCTGGGCTTGCTCGTGTTTGACGCGCGCAATGCCCAGGCGGCCGGCGCCAACCGGGTCAGCCGCTATATCGCGAAAAATGCCCGCCCGCCCAAGCTGGACAAGCCGTGGCTGCAGCGCGTGCAGCAGCAGATCGGCATGCCCACGGGCGTGCACGTGGATGCGCGCAGCCTGGACGCCAATCCGAATCTGCTGGGCGACGCCGCCAGCCTGAACATGCCCGTCTTCGTCTACGCCGTCGATGGCGACTCGGCCCTGGCCGCGTCCTTGCTGCGCGCGCAGCAGCGCAGCCACCGCTGGCCCAGCGGCGTCATTCTTGACGGCAATCCCGAGACGTTTTGCGCGATGATGAAATAAGTTCTCCCTGATCTGCGGCACGGCGTTTTGCCGTGCAGCAGAATACCTCGCCGCCACAGAAATAGCCGCTTGCGGCTGCCCGCGCAGGCCCACTCTTGTGCCGCCTTTCTGCCTCTTTTTTGCGCATTGCAGCATCGATATTGTTTGCATCGGGCGCGCGACTGGCTTATAAATGTAATCGATTACATTTTATTGAAAAGCGCCATGCCAGCAGCCGTTCCCTCTCCATTGCCGACAGAAACCGTCTCCATCAGCGCCGTCGCCGCGCATGCGGGCGTGTCGGTGGCCACCGTCTCGCGCGTGATGAACGAGCAGGCCGGGGTGCGGGCGCCCACGCGTGACAAGGTGCTGGCGTCCGTGGCCGCGCTCGGCTACCGCATGAATCATCTGGCGCGCAGCCTGCGCACGGCCGAGAGCCGCATGCTGCTCACCATGGTGCCCGACGTGGGCAACCCCTTCTATGCGCAGATCGTGCGCGGCATCGATACGGTGGCGCGCGAACACGGCTATTTCGTCTTGCTGTGCGACACGGGCGCCGACGCGGGCCGCGAGCGCTCGTACTTCGACTTGCTGCGCATGCACCGCGCCGATGGCGCCATCTGCCTCGACCCGGACACGGTGCAGCATGCCCTGTCGCATGAATCCGTCAGCCTGCCGTGGGTGGCGTGCTGCGAATTCGATCCCGCCGTGGCCGTACCCTATGTCGGCATCGACAACCACCGCGCCGCCTCCGACGCCGTCGCGCATTTGCTGTCGCGCGGCCATACGCGCATCGGCCTGATCAACTCAGACGAGCGCTATCTGTACGCGCGGCAACGCCAGCAAGGCTACCTGGACGCCCTGGCGGCGGCCGGCCTGCCCGTACAGCCGCAGTGGGTGCACACGGTGCAAAGCCTCGATTACGAAGCGGGCACGGCCGCCACCTTGCGGATGATGGCGGGACCGGATGCGCCCACGGCCATCTTTGCCGTGTCCGACACCCTGGCCATCGGCGTGCTGAGTGCGCTGCGCCAGCTGAAAAAAAGGGTGCCCGAAGACGTGGCCGTCATCGGCTTCGATGATATCGCCATCGCCGCGCAGATCGATCCGGGCTTGAGCACCATCGCCCAGCCGATGCGCGAACTGGGCGAGACGGCGGCGCGATTATTGCTGCAGCGTCTGGCGGACCCGGCGGCCAGTGTGCCGGGCGTGCTGCTGCAACACCAATTAATTCTGCGAGGGAGTGCATAGTGAGCGTTGCCGTCGGTTTCGAGGGGGTCTGCAAGGATTTCGGCCCCGTGCGCGTCTTGCATGGCGTCAGTTTCAACCTGTCGCCAGGACGCGTGTATGGCTTGCTGGGCGAAAATGGCGCCGGCAAGTCGACCCTGATGAAAATCCTCGCCGGCTATGAGGCCGTGAGCGAAGGGCAGTTGCTGATCGATGGCCAGCCCCGGCGCTTTAGCAACTCGCGCGCGGCGGAGAGCGCCGGCATCGTGCTGATCCACCAGGAATTCAACCTGGCCGAGCACCTGACGGTGGCGCAAAATATGTTCCTCGGCCACGAAAAGACGCGCGGCTGGCTGCTCGACGAGGCCGCCATGCAGGAAGAAGCGTCGCGCTATCTGAAACAGGTGGGCCTGGACGTCTCGCCCGACACGAAAATTCGCGACCTGATCGTGGCCGAGAAGCAACTGGTGGAAATCGCCAAGGCCCTGTCGCGCCGCGCCCGCCTCCTGATCATGGACGAACCGACGGCCACCCTGACGTCGTCGGAAACCCAACGATTGTTTACCGTCATGGCTCAGCTGAAAGCGGACGGTGTGACCATTTTGTATATATCCCACAAGCTCGACGAAGTGGAGCGCAACACGGACGAGGTCATCGTCATGCGCGACGGGCGTTTCGTCACGCGCGAGCCGACGGCCAGCCTGACGCGCCAGCAGATGGCGAACCTGATGGTGGGACGCGAATTGTCCGACATGTTCCCGGCCAAGGTGGCGCTGGCGAAAGAAGCTCCTGTGCTCCTGAAGGTCGACGGCCTCTGCGTGCCCGGCTGGTCGAAAGACCTGTCGTTCGAGGTGCGCGCCGGCGAAGTGCTGGGCTTTGCGGGCCTGGTGGGCGCGGGGCGCACGGAATCGTTCGAGGCCTTGCTGGGCTTGCGTCCACGCAGCGCGGGCACGATTGAGCTCAATGGCCAGCCGGTGGATATCCGCACGCCCAAGCAAGCGATGCAGCACGGCATGACTTACCTGAGCGAAGACCGCAAGGGAAAAGGTCTGCATGTGAACCTGGGCTTGCGCGAAAACCTCACCATGATGACGATGGAGCGCTATGCGCGGCCGTGGCTCGATGTGGCAGGCGAGAAAGCGGCACTGGCCAAGGCGGTGCTGGACTTCAATATCCGCACGGGCGACCTGGACAGCCGCGCGCGCATGCTGTCGGGGGGCAACCAGCAAAAGCTGGCGCTGGCGAAATACCTGCATTCCGACCCGCGCGTCGTCGTGCTCGATGAACCGAGCCGCGGCGTGGACGTGGGCGCCAAGCGCGACATTTACTTTTTGATACACCGCCTGGCCGCCGAAGGGCGCGCCGTGATCGTGATTTCATCCGAACTGATCGAATTGATTGGCCTGTGCCACAGAGTCGCCGTGATGCGCGCCGGCACCTTGCAAGCCACCCTGTCTGCTGACCACCTGACTGAAGAGGAGTTGATTGCCCATGCAACCGGCACGCACTGATACCACCGTATCCCCTATTGCTCGATTCGGCGCGCGCATCAAGGGCTTTGGCCCCGTGCTGGGCCTGCTGGCCCTGTGCATCGCGGGCACCTTGCTCAATGGCGATTTCGCCACCTTGGACAACCTGATGAACGTGCTCACGCGCACGGCCTTCATCGGCATCATCGCCGTCGGCATGACTTTCGTGATTATCTCGGGCGGCATCGATTTATCGGTCGGCTCCATGGCGGCCCTGATCGCCGGCTGCATGATCTATTTCATGAATGCACTGGCGCAAGGGGCCGGGGGGGATCTGGCGCCGATCACCATGCTGGTGCTGGGCATCGCCATGGCGCTGATCCTTGGCGCGGGCTTTGGCCTGATGCATGGCTTGCTCATCAGCAAGGGCAATATCGAGCCGTTCATCGTGACATTGGGCACCCTTGGCATCTTCCGCGCCGTATTGACGTACCTGGCCGATGGCGGCGCCCTGACCCTGGACGCCACCCTGTCCGAGCTGTACAGCCCCGTGTATTACACGAGCGTGCTGGGCGCGCCGATACCGATCTGGATTTTCCTCTTCGTGGCGGCGGCCGGCGCCATCATCCTCAACCGCACGACCTTTGGCCGCCACGTGCAGGCGATCGGTTCCAACGAGCAAGTGGCGCGCTATGCGGCCATCAATGTTGATAGAGTCAAGATTGCCACCTATATGCTGCTGGGCGTCTGCGTGGGCATCGCCACGGTGCTGTACGTGCCGCGCCTGGGCTCGGCCACGCCGACCACGGGCTTGCTGTGGGAACTCGAAGCGATTGCCGCCGTTGTCGTGGGTGGCACGGCGCTGAAGGGAGGCGAGGGACGCATCGTCGGCACCGTGATCGGCGCCATCCTCTTGTCCGTGATCAGCAATATCCTGAATTTGACCAGCATCATCAGTGTCTACCTGAATGCCGCAGTGCAAGGCGTGGTGATCATCTCCGTCGCCTTCCTGCAGCGAGGCCGCAAATAAAACAAGAGCGGCGTTCTGAAAGGGCGGCCAACGGGCGCCCACAACCTTGGAGGAGAGCAGCATGAAGAGCTTTATACGGGTAGCAGGGATGGCAGTGCTGGTGATGCAGGCGTGGGCGCTGCCGATGGGACCGGCGCAGGCGGCCGAGAAACTGGTGGTGGGCGTGGCCATTCCCACCGCCACGCACAGTTTCACGTCGGGTATCGTGTGGTGGGCGAACCAGGCCAAGGCGGAGCTGGAAAAAGCCCATCCTAGCCTGAAAATCATCGTCAAGACGGCCGCCACGGCGCCCGAGCAGGCGAACCAGTTGCAGGACATGTTGACGGTGAACAAGATCAACACCCTGGTGATCTTCCCCATCGAATCGGCCTCGCTGACGCAGCCCGTGGCGCAAGTCAAAAACAAGGGCGTGTATGTGACGGTAGTGGACCGTGGCTTGACGAACACGCAGTCGCAGGATGCGTACATCGCGGGCGACAACACGGCCTTCGGCAAGCTGCCGGCCGAATACCTGGCGAAGAGCCTGAATGGCAAGGGCAATATCGTCGTGCTGCGCGGCATGCCGACCACCCTGGACAACGAGCGCTACGATGCATTCAGTGCCGTCATGAAAGGCCATCCCGAGATCAAGGTGCTCGATGCCAAGTACGGCAACTGGAACCGCGACGATGCCTTCAAGGTCATGCAGGATTACCTGACCCGCTTCAAGCATATCGATGCCGTCTGGGCCGCCGATGACGACATGGCCATCGGCGTACAAAAAGCCATCGCGCAAGCCAAGCGCACGGACATCAAGCAAGTGTTCGGCGGTGCGGGCGCGAAGGGTGCGGTGAAAAAGATCATGGATGGCTCCGACCCGCTGATCGTGGCCGACGTATCGTACTCGCCCAAGTTCATGTACGACGCCATCAAGCTGACGACGGAAGCGCGCCTGAAAGGTGATAAATTGCCGGCCAACACCATCATCCCGTCGGTGCTGATCACGCGCGAGAACGCCAAGCAGTTCTACTTTCCGAACTCGCCTTTTTAACGACACCCCAAAACAAGGACTGGGGTCGTACCCTCAGGATACGACCCCGGGTTTCGGTTGGGGTTAACAGGACATTGATATGAAAACCATCCAGGGTCCGGCCATTTTCCTGGCCCAGTTTCTCGGCGACGAGCCGCCGTTCGACTCGCTTGAGCACCTGGCGCAATGGGCGGCCGGCCTCGGTTACAAGGGCTTGCAGCTGCCGACGGCGCCGCGATTGTTTGACCTGGAACAGGCGGCCAGCAGCCAGCAGTATTGCGACGACGTGAAAGCCTTGCTGGCGCGCCACGGCTTGCAGGTGACGGAATTGTCGACGCATTTGCAGGGCCAGCTGATCGCCGTGCATCCCGCTTACGACGCCCTGTTCGACGGCTTTGCGCCCGAACATGTGCGCGGCGACAGCGCGGCCCGTACGGCCTGGGCCACGCAGCAATTGCTGTGGGCGGCCACCGCCTCGCAACGCCTGGGTCTGAAGGCGCACGTGACGTTTTCCGGCGCGCTGGCCTGGCCCTATCTGTATCCATGGCCGCAGCGCCCCGCCGGCCTGGTGGAGACGGCGTTCGCGGAACTGGCGAAACGCTGGCTGCCCATCCTCGACGCGTTCGATGCAGCGGGCGTGGACCTCTGTTATGAGTTGCATCCGGGCGAGGACTTGCACGACGGCGTGACCTTCGAACGCTTCCTTGCCGCCGTCAACGATCACCCGCGCGCATCGATTCTGTACGACCCCAGCCACTTCGTGCTGCAGCAGCTCGACTATCTGGCCTTCATCGATATTTATCATGCGCGCATCAAGGCCTTCCACGTCAAGGACGCGGAATTCCGGCCGAACGGGCGCCAGGGCGTGTATGGCGGCTATGGCGACTGGCAAGACCGGGCCGGACGCTTCCGCTCGCTGGGCGACGGGCAGATCGACTTCAAGGCGATCTTTTCCAAGATGGCGCAGTATGACTTTCCGGGCTGGGCCGTGCTGGAATGGGAATGCTGCCTGAAACACCCGGAAGATGGCGCGGCCGAGGGCGCGCGATTCATCCGCGAGCACATCATCCACGTGGCCGAACACGCGTTCGACGATTTCGCGGGCAGTGCGGTTGACCAGGATCAAATTCATCACTTGCTTGGCTTGAAATAAGGAGACGACATGCAGCGACGCTTACGGCTGGGCATGGTAGGGGGCGGGCAGGGCGCGTTCATCGGCGCCGTGCACCGCATCGCGGCGCGCATCGACGACCAGTACGAGCTGGTGGCGGGCGCCTTGTCGTCCGACCCGGATCGCGCGCGTGCAAGCGGTGCCGCGCTACACCTGGCGCCCGAACGCTGCTACAGCGATTACCGCGCCATGGCGCAGATGGAGGCCGCGCGCGCGGACGGCATCGAGGCCGTGGCCATCGTCACGCCGAATCACTTGCACGCGCCCGTCGCCACGGCGTTCATGGAAGCGGGCATCCACGTGATCTGCGACAAGCCGCTGGGAATATCGTTGGCGGAAGGCCAGGCGCTGGCGGCGCTGGCCGAGCGGAAAAACCTGCTGTTTGCGCTCACGCACACCTATAGCGGCTACCCGCTGCTGCGTCATGCGAAGGCCATGGTCGAGGCGGGCGACATCGGCGAGCTGCGCCTCGTGCAGGTGGAATATTCGCAGGACTGGCTGGCCGATTCGATTGCTGCTGGCGGCATGAACGAGGGCAACTGGCATAACGACCCGCACAAGGCCGGGCCGGGCGGCGTCCTGCTCGACGTGGGGCTGCATGCGTATCACCTGGCGCAATTCGTCAGCGGACTGACGCCGCATGCCGTGCTGGCGGAACTGTCGACCTTTGTACCGAACCGCAGCCTGGACGACCACGTGCAGGTCATGCTGCGCTACGCCAACGGGGCGAAAGGTACCCTGTGGGCCAGCCAGGTGGCGACCGGCTGCGAAAACACGGTGCGCCTGCGCCTGTTCGGCAGCAAGGCACAGCTGGACTTTGACCAGGAACAGCCGAATGCACTGTGGTTTACGCCGCAGGGCGGCAACCGCCAGCTGCTGCGTCCGGGGCGGGTCGACAGCGCAGCCGCGCGCCACGCCACGCGCGTGCCGGCCGGCCATCCGGAGGGTTATCTGGAAGCGTTCGCCCAGCTGTACCTGGATGCGGCCTTGCGCATTCGCGCCTTGCAGGCGGGCTTGCCCGTGCCCAGGGAAGCCGGCTGGCTGCCGACTGTCACCGATGGCGTGGCGGGCCTGGCCTTTGCGGAAGCCGTGCTGCGCAGCCATGCGGATGGCGCGAGCTGGACAACCTTGGCAAGCTGACTGTTACACTGGGCGCATGAGTGCGCCCTTTATTATCACCATCGTCCCGCAAGGCTGGCAATTCCCGGCCGAGGCAGGCACCACCATCCTGGTCGCCGCCGAGCTGGCCGGTATCCGCCTGCTCAGTTCCTGCCGCAACGGTACTTGCCGTACGTGCATCTGCCACATGCCGGCGGGCCAGGTGCGCTACACGGTGGACTGGCCCGGCATCAGCCCCGATGAACGGCTCGACGGCTACATCCTGCCCTGCGTGGCCGTGGCGGACAGCGATGTCACCATCCAGGCGCGCGCCGTGCGCAAGTAAAGCACCGCCGTGAGTATTTGTTAGATTTTAGCAATGTTTCCCATGTTATAACATTTGATTCAGGTTTCCAGCACACCTCCATTGGGGAGGAAATGAAACCTCAACATGGATATCGCATGCGTACATTATTCCCTTTGTTGTGGCGGGCCGCCGCATTGCCGCTGGCTATCACGACGACCTTGTCCGCCTGTGGCGGCGGTTCCGGCGCTGCCGTTGGCGTACCGCCTGGCTTGCAGGAAAAACCGGGCATGACCTTGTCGGCAGTCAGTAGCCGCTGCACGGCCCAGCCTGGCGCCATCTGCGATGACATCCACGTAACAGTGCGCCTGGCCGATGGCGTGACCGATACGCGTCCCCAGTCGCATGAAAAACCGGCCAGCGGCACGGCCGGCGTGCTGCAGCAGGCCGACCGCCAGAAGCAGGCAGACGGCAGCTGGCTGCTGACGTTCAAGGCGGTGCCTGGCCTGGCTCCCGGGGTGTACGCGGGCAAGATCGAGTTATCCTTGCCGCTCACGGTGGGGGTGTACAAGACGGAAAGCATGGATTACCAGGTCACTGTCGCGCCGTTCGCCGGCAGCATGGGCGCACTGCAGGCCTTGCCCGGCGTGGGCGACTGGGAAGGCGTGAATGGCAATGCCGCGCATACGGGCCTGGTGCCGGCCACCTTCGACAGCCGCCGCTTCACGCGGCGCTGGACTTGGCTGGGCCCCAGTTCCCCGCGCGCGGTCGTCGGCAGTCCCGTGGTGGCTGCCAATGGCCTCGTGTATGTCAGCCAGCAATCGGCCGCACCGGTGGAAGGCAGCAGCACCAAATACGTCACCACCTCGACCGTGACGGCGCTCAACGAGAGCGACAGCCAGGCGCGCTGGACGCAGTCGCTCACGTCCGATGGTTATCTGGGCGCGCCGGCCGTTTCGGGCGGCAAGCTGGCCATGGCTGGCTACGATACCGTGCATGTCTTCGATGCGCATGCCGGCGGTGTGCCGCTCGGCGTGCGTCCGCCGAATACGAATGGCACGCTGCTGGGGGTTTCCCTGGCGACGGCGCCCACCTTTTTTGGCGGCAATGTCTACGTGGGTGGCAATAACGATATCAGTGGCATCGATGCGGCGGCGGGGCAGACACGCTGGTCTGCCAGCCTTGGCTTGCCCAAGCTGGGCAACGTCAATGACTGGACGCCCGCCGTCAATGGGGACATGGTGTACAGCCATGCGGCAGGGACATTGACGGCGTTCAATATCGCAGATGGCAAGGCCCGCTTCAGCGTGGCGGTGCCGGGGCAGGTGCTGGGTGGGTTGAACAAGAGCAGCCTGCGCCAGGCGCCCGTGCTGGTCGATGCGGACAGCGTGCTGCTGCTCAATCAGCGGCCGCTGGCCGGCGAGGCGGCGAATAACAGCCTGAGTCTGGTTGACGTGCATAGCCGCGCCGTGCGCTGGACGGTGCAGGGACAGTTCAGCACGCAGCCGGTGGTGGCGCAGGGCGTCGTGTATGTGGGCAACCAGGCCAGCCAGGCGCTCGAAGCGCGTAGGCTCGGCGACGGCGCGGTCCTGTGGAGCTGGCCCCTGGATACGGCCCTCGACGCGTACTTCGGCGGTGATCTGATCGTCACCGGCAATCTGCTGTTTGTTGGCGGGCGCAACAATACCTATGCGATCGACCTGGCCAGCCACAAGACTGTCTGGATTTACCGGATGGGGGGCAGCCTGGCGTTGTCGCGCCATGGCGTGCTGTACATCCGCCAGGGCACGGATCTACCCGGCGGCAGCATGGTCTTGACGGCCATCAACCTGCAGTAGCCGCCTGCCGCTTGCACGGCGCCTGACTCAGGTGGGCTTGCCGCCCTTGAGCCGCTGCAGCAGGGCGTCCACGCTGTCGCTGACGGGCAGGCCGTGGCGGCGCAACAGCTGCACGTGCAAGACCAGGTTTTCCAGCACCAGCTTGGCCGCCACGGCCAGCAGGGCCAGGTTGCGGTCTTCCGGGCTGAAACTTTCCATGGCGTCGGCCATCTCGCACAGGTGGTTGGCGATCAGCCCGCGCAATTCCTGCTCGTCGAACGGCAGGTCGGCAAAATCGATGGGATCGGCCACTTCCACTTCCTGCATCAGCACCGCTAGTTCTTCCGGGGTAATCGTCATGCCTGGCCTCCTTGTGTGCTTGCCTCTATTTTAATTGTATTGGCCGCAAAGGGGACTAGAATGAGTCGAGGCCGACGACGTCGAAGGGCAGCATGGCGCATTTGCATTTTACGCAACAACTGGCACGCTACCTGGACGTTCCTACGGTGGAGGTGGCCGCGCCACGGCTGCGCGCCGCCCTCGATGCCGCGTTTGCCCGGCAGCCGCGTCTGCGCGGTTACGTGCTCGACGAGCAGGGCGCCCTGCGCCCGAATGTGGTGATCTTCATCGATGGCGCCCGCTGCCGCGAGCGGCGCGTGCTCGACGACGCCTTGCTGCCCGACAGCCAGGTGTATATCTTGCAGGCACTTTCCGGAGGTTAATCATGGGACAAGGCATGGCTCAACGCGCGTATCTCGGCACCCGCAAGGGGCTGTTCCAGCTCGATGTCGATGCGGCCGGCGCCTGGCAGCTGGCGCTGGTGCAGTTTGCCGGCGATCCCGTTTCCATGCTGCTGCACGATGGCCGCGACGGCACCTTGTATGCGGCCCTGAACCTGGGGCACTTCGGCGCCAAGCTGCACCGACGCGACGGGGGCGCCAGCGCGTGGCAGGAAGTCGCCGTGCCCGCCTATCCCGCCAAGCCGGAAGACAGCACCGATACCGTGGACTGGACCTTGCAGCAGATATGGTCGCTGGCGGCCGGCGGCGCAGACCAGCCCGGCGTGCTGTGGGCGGGCACCTTGCCTGGCGGCCTGTTTCGTTCCAGCGACCGCGGCGACAGCTGGCAGCTGGTGGAATCCCTGTGGCACGTGCCGCAGCGGGCGCAGTGGTTTGGCGGTGGCTATGACGTGCCCGGCATCCACAGCATCTGCGTCGACCCGCGCGACAGCAACAAGGTGCTGGTTGGCGTGTCCTGCGGCGGCGTGTGGCAAACGTTGGACGGCGGCGCCAGCTGGGCCTTGAGCGCGACGGGCATGCGGGCCGACTACATGCCGCCCGAGCTCGATGAAAACGAAGCCGTGCAAGATCCGCACCGCATCGTGCGCAGCGCCGGCACGCCGGACGCGCTGTGGTGCCAGCACCATAACGGCATCTGGCGCTCGCACGATGCCGGCTGGCACTGGCAGGAAGTGACGACGGCGCCGCTGTCGCATTTCGGCTTTGCCGTGGCCGTGCATCCGCGCGATGGCGACACGGCCTGGTTCGTGCCGGCGCAGGCGGATGTGCTGCGCATTCCCATCGATGGCGCGCTGGCCGTCACGCGCACGCGCGATGGCGGCAAGACCTTCGAGGTGTTGCGCGCGGGATTGCCGCAGCAGCATTGCTATGACCTGGTCTACCGCCACGGGCTGGCGCTGGCCGACGATGGGCGCAGTTTATTGATGGCGTCGACGACGGGGGGCGCCTGGTTTTCCGGCGACGGGGGCGAGCATTGGCAGACCATCTCTGCCCACTTGCCGCCCGTTTATGCCGTCTGTTTTGCCACGCCGTAGTAGCACAGGAAGATATCGACGGCCAGTGCCGTCACTTCGCGCCGGCGTGCCGGGCTCAGCAGGGCCTCACCGAGGGTGATCTGCGGCCAGAATGCAAAAGTTTTTAAAGGCGACATCAGCAGGTGCGCCACTTCCAGCGTCTCGCCCGCCTTGATGCGCCCGTCTTGCTGCGCCGCGCGGATCCAGATATTCAAGCCGGTTTCCTTTTCATTCAGGCGCGTCACCATCGCTTGCGCCCGCTCGGGAGAGTGGATGGTTTCGCCAAAGATCACGCGCGCCAGGTCGATGAAAGCCGGATCGCACAGCAAGTCCATTTTCTGCTCGACCAGGGCCAGTACTTGCGGGCGCAGCGGCTGGTCGGCAACATAGGGTACGGCAGGCTGGGCCATGCTGCTTTCCCACATGCGCTGCAGGATTTCCGCGAACAGCTCGTCCTTGCTGGGGAAATGGTTGTACACGGTGCGCTTGGATACGGCAGCCGTGGCGGCAATCTTGTCCATGCTGGTCGCATCAAAACCGTGCTCGCGGAACTCGGCGATGGCGGCATCGACGATGGCGACGCGCTTGCGGTCGGTGAGGCGTTGCGGTGCGGCCATGGCTGAAAATCTCCTTTGAAAACAATATTTTACACCTCTTGGTTTACTTTGCCAGAAATAGGAACTACACTGTGTAGTGTAATTTAATCCTTGTTAATTCTTTGCCGGGCCGCATATGCACTTGCACCGAGTCGCACGTCGTCTCTTCTTTCTGGGAGTCCTGATCATCATGAGTTCTTGCACCTTGCGCGCCGCGCCTGCCGCACCGATAGAATCGCCCCAACGCCACGAAGGCAAGTTCCGTAATCCCGTGCAGATGCACAAGCTGGGCACGGCAGCGACGCTCAAGCTGATGTGGACATTTTTCTTTGACAAACCCGACAGCACGGTGCCGGCTGCGGCGGTGCCCGTGCAAGCCTTGACCCGGGCGCAACTGCTGGCCGCACCCGACAACAGCCTGTTTCGCCTCGGCCATTCGACCCTGTTGCTGAAACTGAACAATGAATTTTTCCTCACCGATCCCGTGTTTTCCGAGCGCGCCTCGCCGGTGCAGTGGGCAGGACCAAAACGTTTCCATCAGCCGCCCATCAGCATCGCCGACTTGCCGCTGATCAAGGCCGTCATCCTGTCGCACGACCATTACGACCACCTCGACCATGCTGCCGTGCTGCAACTGGCCGCCAAGACGGAACACTTCGTCACGCCGCTGGGAGTGGGTGACACCTTGGTCGAATGGGGCGTGCCGAAAGACAAGGTGCAGCAATTCGACTGGTGGCAGGGCGCGACGATTGCCGGCGTGAAACTTGTCGCCACGCCATCGCAGCATTTTTCGGGACGCGGCTTGTTTGACGGCAATCAAACCCTGTGGGCATCGTGGGTCATCGACGCACCGGACGTTCGTGTGTTTTTCAGCGGCGATTCCGGCTATTTCGACGGTTTCAAGCAAATCGGCGACAAGTACGGCCCGTTCGACGTGACCATGATCGAAACTGGCGCGTATGACAAGCTGTGGCCGGACGTGCATATGCAGCCGGAACAGACCTTGCAAGCCCACCTGGACTTGCGCGGCAAGTGGCTGATGCCCGTGCATAACGGCACGTTTGACCTGGGTCTGCATGCCTGGCATGAACCGTTTGACCGCATCACGGGGCTGGCGGCCAAGCAGGGAGTGAACCTGGCCACGCCGCAAATGGGCGAGGCGGTCGATCTGGCGCAGCCGAAGAAGGGCGAAAAATGGTGGCTGGCGATGCTGGAAGAGGAAATGGCGAAGTAGGCTCGCCCTACGCCGTCACGTCGATCAGGCGTCCCAGGGTCTGGCCATAGCTGTTCAGCTGGGGCGTGCTTTTCGGTGCGGCGGGGATGGCTTGCTGCGGCACGGCCAGCTTGATGGCCTGGTCCAGCTGCGGCGCCTTGATGGCGGTGGGGGCATCTGCCTGGGCTTGCTGGCTGTTGCGTTGCGTCTGGCTCAGCGATTCCTGTTCCCGTGCCAGCAACTGGCGGCTTTGCGCCAGCTGTTCACTGTCGCGCTGTACCTGGTTCTGGCCTTGCTCGACCCGGCGTTGCGCCGTGGCCAGCGAGGCTTGCAAGTTGTTGACGGACGTTAGCGTGACCACATTGTTCACCTTTGAAAGTATGTCCAGGCGTGCAGGGATGGGGGAAGCCCGGGCCGATGTGCTACGCCAGGCATCATTGTTCGAACATGCCAGGCGGTAATCTTTACCTGCATCAAGAGTAGGACAAATTCTCGCACAGTTCCAGTAAATTATGTTTTCTTGATAATGCTAACGTGCGCGCCTTGCATGCCCAAGCCGGCATCCTGAAGTTGCTGCAGCACTTGTCAAAGTGAGTACCCGCTGTCGCTTTTTACCTTGTCTTGACTGCTATCGCCGATGTGGCGCTGCGGAGAGGGCAGAAGTGGCCGCATTCAAAACGTTGCTTTTTAAATAGTCAATGTATTGTTGTTTTTTTACCATGTCTGCGCACGCTAATGCGCGGCCTGTTTGGCGCTCTGGGCTATAATTGACGGTCAGAGTTGGTTTCTTTTGCCATACAGACAGGTAGTTAACATGAATCTCAAGAGCCTCGCAATTGCCCTCGGCATGTCGAAAACGACAGTCAGCAGGGCGTTGAACGGCTATCCGGAAGTCAATTCCCGCACCCGTGAAATCGTCCTGGCCGCCGCCAAGAAAGTCGGCTACCGGCCCAACCCGCTGGCGCGCAGCCTGGCCGTCGGCCGCACGAATGTGCTGGGCATGATCTATCCCCTGCTGCCCAGCGACCTGGGCGACAGCGTCTTTCTTTCCGTGGTGAATGGCATGTCGGACGCCGTGGAAGCATCGAAGATGAGTTTGATCATCGCTCCCGTATCGCCGCAGAACGAACAGCCCTCGTATGAAACCATGGTGCGCGGACGCCAGGTCGATGGCCTGGTGGTGGGCCGCACCAAGGTGGTCGACGAGCGCATCGCCTACCTGACGAAGGTCGGCTTTCCTTTTGTGGCGAACGGTCGCACGCGCATCGATGCGCCGTATGCGTATTTTGACTACGACAACGATACGGGTATCGACCTGGCCGTGTCTTTCCTGGCGGCACACGGCCACCAGCGCATTGCCCTGCTGAGCGCGCCGCTGGATCTGCACTTCGCGTACGAGCGCAAGGAAAGCTTTATCCGCTGCATGGCGCAAGCGGGCTTGCCGGTCGATCCCGCCTATCTGCTCGACAATACTTTTGATCGCCGCAGCGGTTACCAGGCCATGCAGCAATTGCTGGCCTGCTCGCCCCGCCCCACGGCCGTCATCGTCGACAATCACTTGTCCGGCGTGGGCGTGGTGCGCGCACTCATGGATGCGGGCATCGAAATCGGCAAGGAAATCTCCGTCATCGTCTGGGGGAATGTGGAAGATACCTTGATCGGCATCAACGTCACCACCATCGACCAGCCCGACCTGCGCCGCGCTGGCGCCAAGATGGTGGAAATGCTGCAATCCCTGCTGGCCGGCACGCCGCCGGAACGGCTGCAGGAAATCTGGCAACCGGTGCTGTTGCCGGGGGCGACGGTGGGGCGCTGTCCTGAATGAAAAAAAACGCAGAGCCTCGGCTCTGCGTTGTCATGTCAAGCCCAGCTGACCGGCTTATGCCGCGTGCTTGCTGCCGTCCGCCAGCTTGGCCAGCAATCTCGCCTTGTCCTGGCGATACGTGTCGACGGCCGCTTCCTTGACGTGGCCGAAGCCGCGGATTTTCTCGGGCAGCGACGCCAGTTCCACGCAGGTGGCCAGGTTGTCCGCCGTCAGGCTGACCAGCAGTCCCGCCAGCAGTTCGCGGTATTCGACGATCAGCGCGCGTTCCATCTTGCGCTCGGCCGTATAACCGAAGACGTCGAAGGTACCGCCCCGCAGCCCCTTGGCTTTCGCCAGCAGCTTGAAGGCGCGCCACATCCAGGAACCGAACTCCGCTTTCACCAAGTGTCCTTTCGCATCTTTTTTCGCGAACAGCGGTGGCGCCAGGTTGAATTTCACGGAGAAATTCCCCTCGAACTGCTGCTGTAATTGCTCCACGAAACGGCCATCCGTGTACAAACGCGCCACTTCATACTCGTCCTTGTAGGCCAGCAATTTGAAATAGCTCTTGGCGACAGCCGTCGACAGCTTCTGGCCCAATCCCAGGGTGTTTTCGCGGTCGCGCACCTGCTTGAGCAGGGTCACATAACCATCCGCATATGCGGCGTTTTGGTAGGCCGTGAGGAACTCCACGCGCTTCTTGATGACGCTATCGAGGCTTTGCGGCATTTGCACGATGATCGCCTGCGTGGGCGTGGCGATCTGCGTGACACGGCGCACGTCGACGGCGGCGCGGCGGCCCCACAGGAAACTTTTCTTGTTCGACTCGATGCCCACGCCATTGAGTTCGATGGCGCGCAGCAAGGCCGCTTCCGTCAACGGAATGCGGCCCTTTTGCCAGGCGTAGCCGAGCATGAACAGGTTGGCGGCGATCGAATCGCCCATCAGCGCGGTGGCCAGTTTTGTAGCATCGATGAAGTCGGCTGCCTCGGCGCCGCCGACGGATTCCTCGATCAGCTGGCGCACTTCCGCCGTTGGATATTGCCAGTCGGCATTTTGCGCAAACGTGCCTGGCGGCTGCTCATGCAGGTTGACGACGGCCAGGCTGCGGCCCGGACGCATTTTCGACACGGCATCCTGCGCGCCGGCCGTCAGCATGTCGCAGCCTAAAATCAGGTCCGCTTCGCCCGTGGCGATGCGCTGGGCGCGGATGTGCGCGGGAGACCTGGCGATTTTCACGTGCGAGGTGACGGAACCGTTCTTTTGCGACATGCCCGTCATGTCCAGCACGGACGCGCCCTTGCCTTCCAGGTGGGCCGCCATGCCCATCAGGGCGCCCACGGTGATGACGCCCGTGCCGCCGATGCCGTTGATCAGGATGTTGTACGGCGCGTCGCAGGCGGGCAGGAGCGGTTCCGGCAGCGGGCCGAAGTTGTCCGTCTCGCCCGCTTTGCTGGCACCCGTCTTGGTCTTTTTCAGGCTGCCGCCTTCGACGGTGACGAAGCTGGGGCAGAAACCCTTGGCGCACGAGTAATCCTTGTTGCACGAGGATTGGTCGATGGTGCGCTTGCGGCCAAATTCCGTTTCCTTCGGCAGGATCGACACGCAGTTCGATTGCACGCCGCAATCGCCGCAGCCTTCGCAGACGGCGTCGTTGATGACCATGCGTTTGGCCAGGTCAGGGTATTCGCCCTTTTTCCTGCGCCGGCGTTTCTCGGCCGCACAGGTCTGGTCGTAGATCAGCACGGATACGCCTTGCACTTCGCGCAATTCGCGCTGCACGGCATCCATATCCTTGCGGTCGTGCAAGGTCACGTGGGCGGGCAGGTTGCTGCGGTCGCTGTAGCGCGACAGGTCTTCCGTCACCAGCGCGATGCGCGCGATGCCTTCGGCCGCCACTTGCTGCGCCATCATCGGTACGGTGATCAAGCCGTCCACGGGCTGGCCGCCCGTCATGGCGACGGCGTCGTTGTACAGAATCTTGTAGGTGATGTTGACCTTGGCGGCCTGCGCGGCACGGATGGCCAGATAGCCCGAGTGGAAGTATGTGCCGTCGCCCAGGTTCTGGAACACGTGCGGCAGCTCGGAAAACGCGGCTTGCCCGATCCACGGCGCGCCTTCGCCGCCCATGTGCGTGGTCAGCTTGTTCATTTCCGGGTAGATCGACGTGGCCATCACGTGGCAGCCGATGCCGGCCAGGGCCAGGCTGCCGTCCGGCACCTTGGTCGACGTGTTATGTGGGCAGCCGGAGCAGTAGAAAGCGGGGCGGAACGGCGTGTTCACGGCTTTCTTCAATACCGCGTCCTTGGCGTCGAGGAAACTTAATCTCGCCTTGATCAGGTCGCAGGTGACGGGATCGGAAATCAGGCGCGCGATGCGGCTGGCGATGACACGCGCCACTTGCGAGACGGAAAAGTCCGCCTTCGAGGTCAGCAGCCATTCGCCGCGCGGCGCCACCCACTCGCCCTTTTCGTCGAATTTGCCGATGACACGTGGGCGCACGTCGTCGCGCCAGTTGTACAGCTGTTCCTTGAGCTGGTATTCGACGATCTGCCGTTTTTCTTCGACGACGAGAATTTCATCGAGGCCTTGCGCGAATTCGCGCACGCTGTCCGGTTCCAGCGGCCACGGCATGGCCACCTTGAACAATCGCATACCCACGTCGGCCGCCATCTGCTCGTCGATGCCCAGCTCTTCCAGCGCTTCCAGGACGTCCAGATAGGACTTGCCGGACGCGATGATGCCCAGCTTGGCGTTCGGACTGTCGATGGTGGTGTGGTTGAGCTTGTTTTCGCGCGCGTAAGCCAGGGCCGCGTAGATCTTGTAGTCCTGCATCAGCGCTTCCTGGTTGCGCGCCTGCTGGCCCAGCGGGATGCTCGACAGGCGGGCATTCAGGCCGCCTTCGGGCATGACGAAGTCCTGCGGAATCCTGACTTCCACGCGGAACGGATCGGCATCGATGGAAGCCGATGATTCGACCGTATCGGCCAGCGCCTTGAAAGCCACGGTGCAGCCGGAAAAGCGCGACATGGCCCAGCCGTGGATGCCCAGGTCCAGGTATTCCTGCACATTGCACGGATACAGGACGGGAATCATCGAGGCGGAGAACAGGTGGTCGGACTGGTGCGGCAGGGTCGAGGAATACGCGCCATGGTCGTCGCCGGCCACCAGCAGCACGCCGCCCAATTTGGCCGTTCCCGCATGGTTCATGTGCTTGAAGACGTCGCCGCAGCGGTCCACGCCGGGGCCCTTGCCGTACCACATGGCGAACACGCCGTCGTACTTGGCCGGGCCGATCAGGTCGACTTGCTGCGAACCCCAGACGGCCGTGGCGGCCAGGTCTTCGTTGACGCCGGGGACGAATTGCACGTGGTGCGCTTCCAGCTGTTTCTTGGCTTTCCACAGGTTCTCGTCGAGGCCGCCCAGGGGCGAGCCCCGGTAGCCGGAAATGAAGCCGGCCGTGTTGAGTCCGGCGGCCTGGTCGCGCAGGCGCTGCATCATGGGCAGGCGCACGAGGGCCTGGATGCCGGACAGGAAGATGGCGCCGGAAGTGGCCGTGTATTTGTCGTCGAGGCTGACGGTGGTCAAACGGGAAGTGTCGGGGGGCGTAGATGGCGCGGCACCGGCGTTTCTAGCGAACGCTGCGGAGCCGTTTTCCGTGGTCACGGACATGGCTGTCTCCAAAAGGGTGTTTCAGATGACGGCTGTACAAGTGGCGCGCCCGGTAAGGCGCGCACTGTGCAGACGGGATGGCCGCGTGTGGGCGGCACATAACCATTTTAAATTTAAAATAGTTAATGTGGTCAGTGTAGAACGAGTCAGGAAAGGGGGCAAATACGCTTTGCCGATGGGGGTATAAGAAATACTTATGCCATGGGTGAGAGCACATTCGCCCCCACCCAGCGCCCGCTGCCGCACAGTTCGGCGGCCACTTGCAGCACGAGGTTTTTCACGGCGTTGCCCGCATTGGTGAGGGGAATGTTTTTCGAGGCGCACAGGG
The DNA here is from genome assembly GCF_030587275.1 of Janthinobacterium sp. SUN128. Taxonomy (NCBI): domain Bacteria; kingdom Pseudomonadati; phylum Pseudomonadota; class Betaproteobacteria; order Burkholderiales; family Oxalobacteraceae; genus Janthinobacterium; species Janthinobacterium sp. SUN128. The sequence goes on from NZ_JAPWHY010000005.1 coordinate 117,570, forward strand.
CCACTGTGCGCGACAGCACGGGGCTGTGGATGGCGTAGCTGCGCATGGCGCCGCTGTCGAGCTCGGCCAGCAGGGGGGCGGCCGGCAGGATGGTGGCGCCCATGCCGGCCAGGATGGCCGATTTCAGGATGGCGATCGAGTTGATCTCGATCACGTTCGCCGTTTCCAGGCCCAGTTCGCGCGCGCGGCTGTCGATGCGTGGACGCACGCCATGCTGCAGGCCCGGCAGGATCAAGGTGGCGCTCAAGGCTTGCTGGAACGACACGGCATGGCCGGCGGGGGCGAATGGCGAATCGCTGCGGCAGATGAAACGCATCTCTTCTTCCACCAGCGGGCTGCAGGCAAACGGCGTGAGCTGGCCATCGTCGAACAGCACGGCCAGGTTGATGCGGCCCGATTTGAGCTGTTCATTGAGGTTGCCCGTGATTTCTTCCGTCAATTGCAGGGTGATTTCGGGATAGCGCTCGCGCGCGGCCAGCAGCAGGGGCAGGGCCAGGGCGCCGGAAATACTGTGCGGCAAGCCCAGTGTGACATTGCCGGACGGCCGCGTGGCGCTTTGCGTGACGGCCGAGCGGGCGTCGGCCACCTGTTTCAGGATCGCTTGCGCATGTTCGTAAAACACCTTGCCTGCATCCGTGCTGAGCACGCCCTGGGCCGAGCGGTGCAGCAGCTGCACGCCCAGTTCCTCTTCCAGCTGGCGCAGCTGCTGTGTCAGGGCCGGCTGGGCCACGTGCAGGATCAGGGCCGCGCGCGACAGCGAGCCGTGGTCGACGATGGCAACAAAGTAGCGTAATTGGCGCAGTTCCATGGGTCCCAGAAGCGGTGCGTTGAGCGGAAAAAACACGGTGTTGCGCCGCAGCGCCGAACGCGGCCAGCAGAATAACAATTTTGTTATACTCATTCTAGCGCCTTCGGTGCTCCAGCCGCGTATTTGTGGGATGACAGCATGCTCAAGAAAGTTGATTCGTCTCAATTAAAAGTGGGCATGTACATTCATGACCTCAGCTGCGACTGGATGACGCATCCATTCGTGCGCAACCGTTTCCTGTTGCGCAGCGACGATGAAATCCGCAAGATCATGCAAGCCGGCATCCACGACGTGGTGATCGACAGCGGCAAGGGCCTCGACGTGCAGGATGCGCCTACCGTGGCGCAGGCGCGCGCCGAGACGGAGCGCGAACTGGTGCAGATCGCCGCGGCGCCGCAAGTGGTCACGCGCGTGTCGCTGGGCATGGAACTGGCGCGCGCCACGCAAGTGCGGCGGCAGGCGGCCAGCCTGGTGCGCACGGTGATGGCCGACGTGCGCCTGGGCAAGGCTGTCGAGCTGGACCGCGTGCAGCACACGGTCCAGGATATTACCGAATCGATCCTGCGCAATCCCGGTGCCCTCGTCGGCTTGTTGCGCATCAAGACCAAGGATGACTACACCTTTTTGCATTCCGTCAGCGTGTGCGCGCTGCTGGTGGCGTTCTGCCGCTCGCGCGGCATCGATGCGGCCACCACGCACCAGGCTGGCCTCGGTGGCTTGCTGCACGACACGGGCAAGGCCCTGGTGCCCGACAGCGTGCTCAACAAGCCCGGCCCCCTCACGCCGGAAGAATTTGCCCTGATCAAGCGCCATCCGCGCGACGGCTACGAAATCCTGCGCCAGTCGCCCGAGGTGGGCGCGATTCCCCTCGACATCGCCTTGCACCACCACGAACGGCGCGATGGCAGCGGCTATCCGGACCAGCTGGCCGGCGACGCCATCAGCGAACTGGCGCAGATGGCCGCCATCGTCGACGTGTATGACGCGCTGACGTCCGACCGCAGCTATCACAAGGGCATCGCCGCCGCCGAAGCCCTGCGCAAGATCTATGAGTGGAGCAAATTCCATTTCAACCCCGTGTTCGCCCAGGATTTCATGCGCTGCGTGGGCATCTATCCGGTCGGCACCATGGTGATGCTGGAATCAGGCCGCCTGGCCGTCGTCATCGAGGCGCACGAAAGCAATCTGCTGGCGCCGAAAGTGAATGTGTTTTTCAGTACGAAGAGCAAGACCTACATCAAGCCGGAAACGGTCGACCTGTCGCGCGGCTTCGGTTTTGGCGGCGCCGACAAGATCGTCGGCCATGAGTCGGCCGCCAAGTGGCAGGTTGATCCCATGCGGTTTCTTTCCCTAGCGGATGCCTAGAAGAATTCCGCCGTATCGTTCGAGGTAATGGTAGTTAACAGGCCCTTGGCGACCAGCTCGTCGTAATGGCAAGCCAGGTTGCGGCCATGGCTCTTGGCGTAATACAAGGCCTGGTCGGCGCGGCCGAGGATGATGACGGGCGCCTCGTAGGCGTTGATGCTGACGAAGCCCACGCTGACTGTCACTCGTCCCACTTGCGGGAAGTCGTGCGCTTCGACATTGGTGCGGAAGCGGTCGATGATTTTCTGCGCATTTTCCAGGGTGATCGAGCGCAGCAGCACGACGAATTCCTCGCCGCCGAAGCGGAAGATGCGGTCTTGCGAGCGGAACGACGATTGCAGCTGGTTGGCGATCAGGATCAGCACTTCATCGCCATACAGGTGGCCAAATTTATCATTGACCAGTTTGAAATGATCGACATCGATCACGGCCAGCCATTGCCGTTCCGTGTCCGTATGGTGGCGCCGTTCTGCATCGACGGGAAGCGGCTTCTCCGCCTCCGGTTCGCCGCGGCTTTGCAGGATTTTCGCCAGTTGGTCGTCGAAGGTCTTGCGGTTCAACAAGCCGGTGAGCGAATCGCGTTCGCTGTAGTCGAGCAGGTTCTGGAAATTGCGGTACACGCTGACGATGCCGCCGATCACCTGGATGGTGGCGCCCGTGTACGGCGTGGGGTTGGTGATTTCCAGGCAGGTGGTGACCTGGTCGCCGATCCAGATGGGCAGCCACAGCAGGTGGCGGCCGTCGGCGCACAGGGTGTCGGCGCTCGCTTCATGGCGCTTGATGCAGGCGGCCAGGGCCGGGTAGTCCGACAGCGGTTCGCCTGGCAGAGTCGGGTCGTTATGCTCTTCCATGCGGGCCACGCTGCCCGCCACGATGATGGCCCGCGACCGCACGAACACCTGGCCACGCACGGTGGTCAGGGCCAGCACACGGGTCTGCGACGCGGCAGCGAGTTCCTGGACGGCCGAGATCACGGAGATGTCGAGCATCGTGTGGTCGCGGTGCCCGGTCATGTCCACCATGTGTTTCAGTAGGGAATCCATTGTCGATCTCTGGAAAGTAGTCACACAAGTGTCGTCATACCAGCATTGCATCAAGCAAGAGCATGTTCGCGTCCGTCTACAAGAAGCCAAGATTTATTTGGTGGCATGACGCTCTTTACCGCCGGGCGAGAGGCCTTTCCAAAGAAGAGCTAAGCAGGATAATGTCTTTTTGCCTAATAGGCAATTAACGTATGCAATATTTCATGTAAATACATGAGATTCATGCACCGCATTGCAAAAAACTTGCCCTGACGAAGGCTTTCAATCCTGATCGCAACATTTGTTTGCGCCAGCCGGCATTTCAACAGGGTTTGATAATTTCCATATGGAAACTTGTGGCGCGTCAATTTGCCAAAACGTGGACGCTTTATAGTCAATGCAATGGCGCAGAAATTTACGGCAGGAAACATATTAGCAGGAATGGGCAATGTTTCACACCCGATTGCGCCAGGGACTTGTGATTCACTTTTGGGAGCTTGTCATGCATACCTTCCTGTCGGCAGTACAGCAGTTTGTCAAGGATGAGGATGGCATTACGGCAATCGAATACGGCCTGATTGCGGCGTTGATGGCTACCGCCATCACGGCCGGTTTCTTGCTGATCAAGACCAACTTGCTGGCCGTCCTCACCGACATTTCGTCGAACCTGGTGTTGACGCCCTAAGCGGGTGCCCGCCGCTGGCCGGCCAGCGGCGGGTTTTTTTTTCAGGAGGTGTCGCATGCCTGCCTATGCCGTATTCGACCTGCTGTTGCTGTGCTTCGTGACGGGGGCCGCCGTCAGTGATTTGATCCGCCGCAAGATACCGAATGGCGTGGTGTTGTCCGGCATCCTTGCCGCCCTGGCGCTGCACCTGTGGCTGTGGCCGCAAAACGTGCTGCCGCTGTGGCTGGGCGGCATGGCCACGGGCTTTTTCCTGTTTCTACCGCTGTACGTGCTGCGCGGCATGGCTGCCGGCGACGTCAAGCTGATCGCCATGGCGGGCGCCTTTGCCGGTCCCTGGCCCGTGCTGCAGATCTGTTTCGCCACGTTTGTCCTGGGCGGCCTGATGGCCGTGCTGATGATCACCTGGCAGGGCAAGTGGCGCGCCTGCCTCGGCAATCTGCGCCAGCTGCTGTGGCCGATGATCGCGCGCATGGCCGGTATTCCCCTGGCGCCAAACGCCCTGGGCAGCGGCGCCAGCGTGGGCAACATGCCGTACGGACTGGCCATTGCCCTGGGCTGCCTGCTGGTGCAAGGGCGGCATTATTTCTGATTGGTATTCATTGCTCTTGATCAATGGGCACCGGTCCCCGCTCGCTAGAATGAATTCTGTTGAATGCAGTCTTAACCGGCTAGGAGACGCAGCATGACCGAGGTCGACTATTCCATGAGCACCGAGAGTGCGCCGCGCCCTGCCGATGCGAACCTGATGCCGCCCTTGCCGCCGCAGCCGAAGAGCTTGCGTGAAACGGGACTGGAGCGGCCCCTGGTGGTTGAACTGATCGCCAAGCTGATGTTTGTGAGCGGCAAGACGCACCTGTCCGCACTGACGACGCGCTTGCGCCTGTCGATCAATGTCTTGCGCGAAGTGCTCGACTTCATGGTGAGCGAGCAGATGGCCGAAGTGGCCTGGCGCGGCGAATCCGATATCGACGTGCAATACCAGCTGACGAGCGCCGGCAAGCAGCGCGCCAGCGCCTTCCTCGAGCGCTGCGCGTATATCGGCGCCGCGCCCGTTACCCTGGAAGCCTACCGCGCCATGGTGGCGCGCCAGTCGTGGCTGGTGCAGGAACAGCGCGTCGGCAGCGATGACCTGGCCGCCGTGCTGGGTGGCGCCCACGCGGGGCCGGGCATGCTCGACGTGGTCGGCGCGGCCCTGCATTCGGGGCGCTCGCTGCTGCTGTACGGTCCGCCCGGCAGCGGCAAGTCGACCCTGGCGCTGCAGCTGGGACAATTGCTGCACGGGCTGGTCGCCGTGCCGTACGCCGTCATCGTCGGCCACGACATCATCCAGTTGTACGATCCGGCCCAGCACCTGCCGCCCGCGCCGCAGCATGTCAGCCATGCGCGCCAGGCGCTGGAGCGGCGCAGCACGGACATCCGCTGGGTGCTGTGCCAGCGTCCCGTGATCCACGTGGGCGCCGAACTCGACGCCGGCATGCTGGAACTGCGGCTCGACGCCAGCGGCGGCTGCTACCAGGCGCCGCCCCATGTGCGCGCCAACAATGGCATGCTGATCATCGACGACCTGGGCCGCCAGCGCCTGGGCGCGCCGGAATTGCTGACGCGGCTGATGCAGCCGCTGGCGCACGGCAGCGACCAGCTGGGCTTGCCCGGCGGCGTGCAGATCAGTGTGCCGTTCGACAATGCCCTCGTGCTGGCCACGAACGTGCCGCCGGGCGAGCTGTTTGACGCCGCCTTGCTGCGCCGCATCGGCTACAAGGTGCACGTGGGGCCGCTGGCCGAGAGCGCCTATCGCGCGCTGTTCCGCCAGCAATGCCGGCTGGCCGGCATGGCCATCGACGAGCTGGCCCTGAACCATCTGCTGCACCTGCATGGCGCGCAGGGACGGCCCCTGCTGGCCAGCTATCCGCAGGAATTGCTGGCGCGCATAGGCGACTTCGCCGGCTTTGCCGGCTGCGAAGCGCGCCTGACGGTGGGCGCCCTGGAACAGGCCTGGGGCAGCCTGTTTGCCAGCTGCGACATGCCGGCCGCCAGCCTGTGCGAGCGTATCGCATGAAAAACCGGCGCGCCCTCCTGATGATGGGCCTGGCGGTCGTGCTGGGTCTGCTGGCCGTGCTGTTGGCCTCGCACTGGCTGCTGCGCCAGACGCCGGCCGGCAAGGGCAAGATCGTCGTCGCCGCCAGCGATGTCAACCTGGGCCAGCGCCTGGCGCCCGAGATGCTGCGCCTGGCAGAGTGGCCGGCGGAAAGCTTGCCGCAAGGCGCGCTGCAAGACCCGGCGAAACTGGCGGGACGGGTGCTGAAAACCAGCGTGCTGCGCGGCGAACCGCTGAGCGAAGCCAAGCTGGCGCCGGCCGGCACCCTGGGCGGCCTGTCGGCTCTCATCACGGAAGGGCGGCGCGCCATTACCGTGCGCGTCAACGATGTGATCGGCGTGGCCGGCTTCGCCTTGCCGGGCAACTATGTCGACATCATCGTGAGCACCCAGCAGGATTCTGGCGACCGCGCCTTTCCGCAAAGCCGCAACATTTCCAAGATCGTGCTCGAACGCATCCTCGTGCTGGCCGTGGCGCAGGAAGTGGGGCGCGACGAGACCAAGCCGCGCGTGGTCAATGCGGTGACCCTGGAAGTGACGCCGGAACAGGCGGAAAACCTGGACCTGGCGCGCAGCGTGGGCAGCCTGTCGCTGGTGCTGCGCAACCAGGTCGACCCGCAGCCGGGCGTGACGGCGGGCGCCACCAAGCTGACCCTGCTGGGTGGACCGCACGAAGCCGACGAGCCCGTTCCTGCCGCCGCGCCCGTGCCGGCCGCAGCGCCGCGTCCGGCACGCGTGGCCAAGGCGCCGCCGGAGCCAACGCGCCAGTGCAGCGGCGTCATCGACGGGACGCGCCAGTCGCGCGAATGTTTTTAGCCAACCATGGACACACTCATGAACCGCGCCCTGCTGATACTGTGCTGCCTGCTGTCGCCGCTTGCCGGCGCGGCGGCCGATCCTGGCCCGCGCTGCGGCGGTGAAGCGGCCTCGCCCGGCAACCTGCAACTGCAGGTGGGCAAGTCGAGCATGCTGCGCCTGCCCGAGGCGGTGCTGGCCCGCAGCGTTGGCAATCCTGCCGTGGTGCAAGCCATGCTGGTGGCGCCCGACACCTTGTATGTGGTCGGCGTCGACGTGGGCAGCACGAACATGATCATCCAGGGACGCAGCGGCGTGTGCAGCGTGGTGAACGTCAGCGTCAGCATGGACCCGGCCGGCTTGCAGGCAACCCTGGCGGCCCTGATGCCGGACGAAAAAGCCATCCGCGTCACGGCCGTGGCCGACACCCTGGTGCTGTCGGGCACGGTGCAGGACGCGGGCGCCGTGCTGCGCGCCGTCGAGCTGGCGCATGCGTACGTGCGCCGCGCCACGGTGCCACTGGCGCTGCCCAAGCCCGCCGATGGCGCCGCCATGCCGCCCGCCGCCACGGCACCCGCTGGCGGCGCGGGCAGCGCGAACAGCCGCATCATCAACATGCTCGACGTCAGTGCGCCGCAGCAAGTGATGCTGGCCGTGCAGATCGCGGAAGTGTCGAAGTCGCTGCTGGAACGGCTGGAAGTGGGCGCCACCCTGCGCTTTGCTTCTGGCAGCTGGGCCACCACCTTGCTGTCGAATTTCTTGAGCGGCACGGCCAACGGCCTGCTCGACGTGCGCAAGTCGAATGGCCAGCAGCTGACCATCGAGGCGCAGAAACAGGATGGCCTGGTGCGCATCCTGGCCGAACCGACGGTGATGGCGATCAGCGGGCAAGAGGGCAGTTTTCTGGCCGGCGGCAAGATCTTCATTCCCGTCGGCCAGGACAACAACAAGATCACGCTGGAAGAGCGCGAGTACGGTGTCGGCCTGCGCTTCACGCCGACCGTGCTGTCGGGCGGGCGCATCAACCTGAAGGTGGCGCCGGAAGTGTCGGAACTGTCGCGCGAAGGGGTGGGCATTTCCGCCGCCGGCGTCAGCGGGCGCTCGATTTTGCCCGTCATCACCACGCGGCGCGCCTCGACAACGGTGCAGCTGTACGACGGCCAGAGCTATGCCATCGGCGGCTTGATCAAGAACAACCAGGTGAGCAACATCACGGGCTTGCCCTGGCTGAGCGAAGTGCCGATCCTCGGCGCGCTGTTTCGCAGCACGGATTTCCAGCACGACCGCACGGAATTGTTGTTCGTCATTACCGCGCACCTGGTCAAACCCTTGCCGGCCGATGCCGTGCTGCCGACGGCGCAGCTGGCGCCGCCGTCGCGCATGGACTTGATGTTGGGCGGCAAGATGGAAGGGCCTGTGCCCTCGGCGCCGCCGTCCGTGCCGCCACCGCGCGCGGCCAACGGTTTCGAGTTGAAATGAGACGGGGAGATACGCCATGCCGAACTCGCTCTTGACGTCGCTGCGGCGCCTGGCTGCCCTGGCCCTGGCCTTGCAGCTGGCCGCCTGCGCGCACGGCAGCACGCCGCAGCTGGACCGCCGCTTCGGCGACGCCGTGCGCCTGTCCATGGCGCAGCAGGTGCGCGATCCGGCCGGCGCGGGCAATCGCACGCCGGCAGACGGCCTCGACGGCCCCAGCGCGCACGCCGTCATGCAGCGCTACCGCGCCTCGTTTGCCGAACCGAATGCCCAGGCGCCGCAGCCGGTGCAATTCATGCTGGGAGGCGGCAATGGCAAATAGACGCCTGCGCCAGCGCGGGGCGATGCTGATCGCCTTTTCCATCCTGCTCATCGTGGTGCTGGGCTTTATCGGCCTGGCGCTGGACGTGGGGCAAGTCATCGGCCGCAAGACGGAACTGCAGAACCTGGCCGACAACGCGGCGATGGCGGCGGCGGCGGAGCTGGTGGGCACGCCCGAGGGCCTGCTTGCCGCCGTGACGAAAGCCAAGAGCAGTGCGGCCGACCGCAGCGCATGGCGCCGCCGCATGGAGGGCGCGACCTTGTCGGACGCCAGCATCCGCTTCGCCAGTGCTCCCGACGCGCCCGCCAGCGAATGGCATGCGGCGGGCGCCGTGCCCGACGCCGCCACGGCGCTGTTCGTGCGCGTCGATACGCAGGCCAATGATCCCTCGCTGGGGCGGGTGGCGACGGCGTTCCTCGGCGCCTGGTCGCCGGCGCTGCGCACCCTGGACACGGGCGCGCGCGCCGTGGCGGGGCGCAGCAGCTTGAATCTGATGCCGCTGGCTGTCTGCGCGCTGTCGGCCAGTGCCGCCAGCCCGCGCACGAATGCGGCACTGCTGCCGGCCGTCGAGCTGCTGGAATATGGCTTTCGCCGCGGCGTGGCGTATAACTTGCTGAAGCTCAATCCGCACGGCCCGGCGGCCGAACATTTCGTGCTCAATCCGCTGGGCCGGCCGGGCGTGGTGGGACCGTCGCAGCAGGTCAGCGAATCGAACGTCTTGCCGTTTGTCTGCAGCGGCACGGTGCTGTATCCGCGCATCGGCAGCGCCCAGGTGCATGTGCACCGGCCTTTTCCCGCCGCGCTATGGACGGCCTTCAATGCGCGCTTCAACCAGTATCCGGGCAGCGGCTGCCATCCGGTGGTGGCGCCGTCCGACACGAACATCCGCGCCTATCCGAACACGGCGGCGAACTGGTGGATGACGAATGCGCCCGATGCGCCCAGTGCGCTGAGTACGGGCAATCCGCTGCTGTCCGTGGCCGATCCGGAGTCGAATGCGACGCCGCCGGCGGTCGGCAGCTACGGGCCGCTGTGGTCATTTTCCAGGGCGGCCAGGTACAGCAACCCGAAGCCGGCCGGCGGTTATCCGCCGTTTGCCACCACCGACTGGCCCAAGCTGTATCCGGCCACGCCGGCCGCCCCGGCCGCCAAATCCAGCTATCCGACCGACAAGTCGCCGTACCTGACGCTGGCGTACCAGACGGCGCCGACCGGCAACGCGGGCCTGGCGCAGCGGCGTTTGCTGCACATTGCGCTGCTCGCCTGTCCCGTGCCGGCCGGCAGCGACGTGCTGGCCCAGGTGCTGGGCATCGGCCGCTTCTTCATGACGGCGCCGGCCAGCAATGGCGTGCTGAGCGCCGAATTTGCCGGCCTGGCAGCCGAGGGATCGCTGATCGGCCCGGCGGAGCTGCTGCAATGAAGCCGGCCTGCCGCGCGCCACGCCGCCAGGGCGGTGTCGCCGCCATCGAGCTGTCGCTGATCCTGCTGTTTTTCATGGGACTGCTGCCCTTCGTGCTGCTGTTCGGCCGCGCGCTGCTGGTGTACACGGCCCTGCAAAAAAGCGTGCACGATGCGGCGCGCTACATGGCGACCATGCCGCTGCCGCAGATGGGCAGCATCGGCACGGCGAACCAGGGCGCCGCCCTGGCCCGGCAGATGGTGGTCGATGCGATGGCGGAAAGCTGGCCCGACATGGAGGCCGCCAGGGTCAACGTGGATTGCGTGTATGCCGACGATTCCTATGGCTGCGGCAGCTACGCGACGGCGCCGCTGCAGGTGCGCATCAAGGTCACCGTGGACATGCCGGTGGATTTCCTGCCTGAGCTGACCCGCAAGTGGCTGCCGCAGCTGGAGCCGATTCCCCTGCGCGCCAATGCGACATTGCGCTATGTTAATTAATCTGCGCCCCCGCCGGCAGCGCCAAGAGGGCGTCTTCGCCGTCGAATTTGCCATGCTGGCGCTGCTGTTCTTTTTGTTTCTGTTTGCCATGCTGGAAATGGCGCGCGCCGTGTACGTGTGGAACATGGTGCATGAGATCACCCGGCGCGCGGCGCGCGCTGCCGCCGTCACCGATTTCAGCAATGCCGGCGCCTTGCAGGCCGTGCGCACGCACGCCGTGCTGCGCGCCACGCCGGGCACGCTGCCGCTGGGCGGCGGCATCGGCGACGCGCATGTGCGCATCGATTATTTGTCGGAGAGCAGCGGCGGCGCCGCGCTGGCGGCAGTGCCGGTGACGGTGCTGCCGGGCTGTCCGCAACGCAACCGCATCAATTGCCTGGACGATCCGCATGGCGCCAGCTGCATCCGCTTCGTGCGCGCGCGCCTGTGCCAGCCGGGTCTCGGCGCGCGCTGCGAGGGCGTGCCCTACCGGCCCATCCTGCCGCTGCTGGGGGTGATGTTTCCTTCCGGCGCAGGCGCCATACGTTTGCCCAGCGGGACGACCATGGCGGTGGCCGAGTCGCTGGGCTATCCGGACAATCCCGGTTTTTGTCCATGAGCGCCGCTCCGCCGGCGCAGCCGAATGTGTAGCCTTGAATGAAGGAGGGGCGATGAAAGCCTTGATGATTACCCGCGACGCCAGCTTGCACGATGAAATCGCGGCGCAAGGCGCGGCCCGCATGCCCGTGCTGCGGCTGCTGGACCGGCGCAGCGGCCTGCGCGACGCCGTCGAGCGCATGCTGGCCGAAGCGCCGGAACTGGTGATCGTCGACGCCAGCGGCATCGATGCCGACGAGGCCGACCTGCTCGAGCGCCTGGCGCGCCAGTATCCGCTGGCCGTGCTGATGCTGCTCACGCGCGGCCAGCAGCAGGATGTCCTGATACGCGCCATGCGCGCCGGCATGCGCGAAGTGCTGCAGCTGCCGCTGGTGCACAAGGCCTTCCACGAGGCGATGGACAGGGTCGATATCCAGGCCGGCGTGACGCAGATGCGCGATGGCAAAGTGCTCGCCTTCATCTCGTGCAAGGGCGGCAGCGGCGCCACCTTTTTGTCGACGAATTTTTCCTATGCGATGGCGACACTGGCCGGCTGCAAGGTGCTCTTGATCGACCTGCACGGCCAGTTCGGCGACGCCACCCTGTATGTCTCGGACCAGAAGCCGGCCATGACCCTGTCCGACATCTGCGCGCAGATCGCGCGCATGGATGGCGCCTTTCTCGCCTCGTGCCTGGTGCATGTGACGCCGAACTTCGGCGTGCTGGCGGCGGCCGACGACCCGGCGCACAAGGTCGACATGCAGCCCGAGCACATGGACCGCATCCTGGCCGTGGCGCGCCAGCACTACGACTACATCGTGCTCGACGTGGGACGCCAGATCGATGCGCTGTCGCTGCGCGCGCTCGACAACGCCGACGCCATCTATCCGGTGCTGCAGCTGGCCTTGCCGGACATCCGCGACGGGCGCCGCCTGCTCGACATCTTCCGCTCGCTCGGCTATCCGGGCGAGCGCCTGCGCCTGATCGTCAACCGCTATGAGAAGGGCGGCCGGCTGCGCCTGGCGGACCTGGAGCAGGCGCTGGGCGCGGAAGTGGTGCACACGGTGCCCAACGATTACATCGCCGCCACCGATTCCGTCAACCAGGGCATCCCGCTGCTGCAGCTGTCGCGCACCAGCGCCGTGGCGCGCAGCCTGGCCGAGCTGGTGGAACTGGTGACGGCGCGCCGCGTGACGGAAAGCCGCGGCCTGTTCGACCGTCTGTTCAGCCGCAGCGAGGCTTAGGACAGCAATGGATGTCAAGGCTCCCGCCGGGAGCCATCATGGGAGCCGAGATGACTTTACGCGAACGCCTGGCGGCGAATGAAACGGTGCGCCCCGCCACGAATGGACAAGGCGCGCTGGCGCTGCACGCCTACCAGGAACTGAAAAAAACCATGCACCAGACGATACTCGACCGTATCGACCTGGAACGCCTGAAGCGCCTGACGGCGGAGCAGTTCAAGCACGAGCTGGCGCTGCTGGTGCAGCGCGTGATCGAGGAAGAGCGCATCGTGTTGAACCAGCATGAGCGGCACAGCCTGGTGCTCGACATCCAGCACGAGATGCTGGGCTTCGGTCCGCTGGAACCCTTGCTGGCCGATGCCAGCGTGTCCGATATCCTCGTCAATACCTGCGACAAGGTGTATGTGGAGCGGGGCGGGCGGCTGCAGCTGACGGACGTGACGTTCCACGACAATGCGCACCTGATGAAGATCATCGAAAAAATCGTCTCGCGCGTGGGACGGCGGGTCGACGAATCGAGCCCGATGGTCGATGCGCGCCTGCCGGACGGCTCCAGGGTCAACGCCATCATTCCGCCGCTGGCCGTCGATGGCCCGATCCTGTCGATCCGGCGCTTTGCCGTGCAGCCTTTGACGATCGCCAACCTGCTCGACTATAAAAGCCTGACGCCGCCCATGGTGCAGGTGCTGCAGGCGCTGGGGCAGGCCAAGGTCAACATCCTGATTTCGGGCGGCACGGGCAGCGGCAAGACGACCCTGCTCAACGTGCTGTCCGGTTTCATACCTGGCAGCGAGCGCATCGTCACCATCGAGGATGCGGCCGAACTGGCGCTGCGCCAGCCGCACGTGGTGCGCCTGGAAACGCGCCCGCCGAATATCGAGGGCAAGGGAGAAGTGAGCCAGCGCGCGCTGGTGCGCAACGCGCTGCGCATGCGGCCCGACCGCATCATCCTGGGCGAGGTGCGCGGCGCCGAGGCGCTCGACATGCTGCAGGCGATGAACACGGGCCATGAAGGATCGCTGGCGACGATCCACTCGAACACGGCGCGCGACGCGCTGGCGCGGCTGGAAAACATGGTCGGCATGGCCAGCGTGAACCTGACGCCGCGCGCCACGCGCCAGCAGATCTGTTCGGCCGTGACGGTGGTGATGCAAGTGTCGCGCCTGACGGATGGCGCGCGCAAGCTGGTCAGCCTGCAGGAAGTGACGGGCATGGAGGGCGACATCATCGCCATGCATGAAATCTTCCGCTTCGAGCAGACGGGCGTCGATGCCGCCGGCAAGGTGCTGGGCCACTTTTGCGCCACGGGCGTGCGGCCCCGTTTTACGGAGCGCTTGCGCATGTTCGGCGCGCCGGTGCCAGATAGCGTCTTCGACCCTGACCGCATCTACGAATGAAAAACCTACTGCGCGGCGCGCTTTGCGGCCTGCGATGCTCACTGTGCTAAAGCACAGCTCCGCTTCTCAGCCACAAATCACATCCGCTCGCTACGGTTTTCTTATCTGTTTTATGGAGGCATCATGGACCTGGTGTTCTACGGCTTTGCCGTGCTGCTGTTCGCCGCCTGCATCCTGATGGTCGAGGGCGCCTGGCTGTGGTGGTCGGGCACGCACGGCAGCGCGGCGCGGCGCATCAACCGGCGTTTGCGGCTGATGGCGGCGCGCGGCGAGGCGGGCGGCGAGCGGGTTTCCATCCTCAAGCAGCGCCGCTATGCGCGCTCGCCCGGCCTCGAGCGTTTGCTGCGGCGCCTGCCGCAGGCGGCACGGCTCGACCACCTGCTGCTGCAATCGGGCTTGTCCTGGTCGGTGGCGCAGTTCCTGGGCGGCGCGGGCGGCTTGCTGCTGCTGGCGCTGCTGTGGCTGGCCATCTGGCCCATGCCGCTGCCGGGTGCCTTGCTGCTGCTGGGCGTGGCAGGCGGCGGGCCGTGCATGGTCGTGCTGCGCGCGCGCGCCGCGCGGCTGAAAAAGATCGAGGCGCAATTGCCGGAAGCGGCCGATTTCCTGGCCCGCGCGCTGCGCGCCGGACACTCGTTTTCGAATGTGCTGCAGATGGTGGGCGATGAACTCAATGAGCCGATCAGCGGCGAATTCAAGATGGCGCACGAAGAGATCAATTACGGCGTGCCGATGAACGAGGCGCTGCAAAACCTGGCCGCGCGCATTCCGCTGACGGACTTGCGCTACCTTGTCATCGCCGTGCTGGTGCAGCGTGAATCGGGCGGGAACCTGGCCGAAGTGCTGGTCAGCATCGCGCGCATCATCCGCGCCCGGCTAAAACTGCTGGGACAGGTGCGCGTGCTGTCGGCCGAGGGGCGCATGTCGGCCTGGGTGCTGGGCTTGATGCCGGTGGTGATGATCGGCGTCATGGCGCTCGTCAATCCGCAATACATCAGCCTGCTGTGGACGGATCCCAGCGGCATCAAACTGCTGTGGTATGCGGCCGGCATGGTGGCGCTGGGTGTCGTGTGGATGCGCAATGTGATCCGCATCCGCATCTAAGAGATCGTCTGAAAAAAGTCCATGGCGTTGTTGCGTCGCCTTGTCGTACTTTCGTACTGCCTTCGGCGACACGCCTAGCCCTGAACGTTTTGTCAGTCGATCAATCGGAGGAAATGCCATGACTGGCTCGCAACTGCTGTTTCTGTTGATTGTCTTCGCCGTGGTGGTGGCGCTGGCCCTGCTGGCATGGCTGATCTTCTTTCCCGGTGCCTTGCGCCAGCGCCTGTTCGGTTCCATGGCGCCGGCCGCCAGCGAGGCGGTGGCGGAAAACGGCTGGGTGGAGCGCGTGGCGCGCGTGGCGCAGCCGTTCAGCAAGCTGTCGCTGCCGGAAGAGGGCTGGGAGCGCTCGCCGCTGCGCACGCGCTTCATGAACGCAGGCTGGCGCCAGGCCAGCGCGCCGGCCCTGTACTTCGCGGCGAAAAGCGTGCTGGCCCTGCTGTTTCCCACCGTGCTGGGCCTGTATGCGGCCAGCGCCATGGCGGCGCAGCTGCGCAGCGTGCTGCTGTTGCTGCTGTGCGTCAGCGCCACCATCGGCTATTACCTGCCCAACCTGGTGCTGGCCAGCACGGCCAAGCGGCGCCAGCGCGACATCTTTGAAAACATCCCGGACGCGCTCGACTTGCTGACCGTGTGCGTGGAAGCGGGCCTGAGCCTGGAGCGCGCGCTGGTGAAGGTGTCGGGCGAAATCCATATCAAGAGCGTGGTGCTGGCACAGGAGTTGCAGCTGGTGCTGATGGAAATGCGCGCCGGCTTTTCCAAGGAAAAGGCGCTGCGCAACCTGGCCCTGCGCAGCGGCGTGGAAGACGTCGATACCTTGGTCGCCATGCTGATCCAGTCGGAACGCTTCGGCACCAGCATGGGCGATTCGCTGCGCGTGCATTCGGAAAACCTGCGCGGCAAGCGCAGCCTGCTGGCCGAGGAGGCGGCCGCGAAGATTGCCCTGAAACTGCTGTTCCCGCTGATCTTTTGCGTCTTTCCCACCCTCATGCTGGTGCTCATGGGGCCGGCCGTGATCGAAGTGTATCGCGTGCTCGTGCCGGCCATGGCCAGCCGCTGAAAGGAGCTACCATGCGCTTGACGATTTCCCGCCTGGCCGCCGCCTGTGCCTGTCTGGGCCTGGGCGCGTGCGCTAGCCACACGGCGCACGCGCCGCGGCTGCCGGCGCCGCCCGCTGCCGCTGCCGATGCGGCCTATGTCGCGGGACGCCAGTATTTTGATGCGGGCGACCTGCCCGCCGCGCAAGCGGCCTACGAGCAAGCCTTGCGCGCCGCGCCGCGCCATGTGAATGCGCGCAACGGCCTGGCCGTGCTGCACGCGCAGCGGGGCGAGCACGATGCGGCGATTGCCCATTGGCTGGCCTTGACGCAGGAGGCGGGCACGCCGCAGCCGCAACAGGCGTATCTGTTCAGCAATCTCGGTCATGCTTATTATCTGAGTGGACGCGCTGCGCAAGCCTTGCCCGCGCTGGAGCAGGCGTGTCTGCTCGACCCGCTCAATGCGCTGGCCTGGCAGCATCTGGCGCAAGTGCTGGAACGGCGGGGGCAACACGCGCGCGCGGCCGTCATGCGGCGCCAGGCGGCCAGCTTGCATGAGCACGATTTGCGGCGCGACATGGCCGTCTTGCGCAGCGAGACGCCGCCGCAGGGTGTACCCGTGGCCGCGCCGGTGCCGGATGCGCCCGCCATGGCGCGCATCGAGATCACGCAAGGCGAGGGCATGGCCCGCTTGCAGCGTGTGCCGGCAGCCGTGCGCAGCGTGCCCGTTGCCGCTGCCGTACCCCGTCCGCGCCTGGAAATTGTGAATGGCAATGGCGTGCCTGGCCTGGCCGCCGCACTGGCGCGCAGCCTGGCCGGCAGTCCCGTGCAGGTGGTGCGCCTGGCCAATGAAACCAGCTTCCAGGTGGCGCGCACGCGCGTCGAATACCGGCCCGCGCAGGAGCAGGCGGCGCGCCAGCTGGCCCGCCAGTTGGGGATGCAGGTACAAACCCAGGTGCAGACCCAGGCCGCCGATTGTCCTGTCAGCGAGCTGCGCCTGGTACTGGGGCGCGACCTGAGCGATCCGGCCATGCTGCACCGCTATTATCTGCAGCAGTTGCAGCTGGCGCGCCAGGCGCTGGCGCGGCTCGGTTAACACGCCTCTGTTGATGCAAAATAAAACGGCGCCCATGAGGCGCCGTTTTATTTCATGCTGCTGATGATTATGGCTGGCGGCGCCGCTTAAAAGCCAGCGCCGCCAATCCCATGCCCAGCAGGAACAGGGTGCCCGGTTCCGGCACGGCCTGGGGATCGATGACGACGATGTCGGTGCGCGTGGACTTGGAAAAGTTCAAGGTATAGCTGCCGGCCGGCAGGGCGAAATTCGAGGTCAGGGAAAACATCGCAAAGCCATTCGTGAAGGCGCGCCCGGTAGCGGGGTCGTTGGTGCCGGCCGTCATGTTCAGGCTGAAGGGATCCAGGCTGCCGACCGTATGGTTGCCGTTGATGTCGCTGCCATTGTTGGCATCGCCATCAGGTGCGAACTGGAAGATCACGCCATCGGCATTTGCGTTCGACAGGCAGCCGACGGGGCTGGCGCTGTTGCAGGAGATATTGAAGATATCCATGATCGACACGTTCGACTTGTCGCCCATGGTCGTCACGCTGGTGCGCAGGTCGCGCCGTCCCATGAAGCTGAAGGTGATGAAGCCGGCGCTCGACAGGGTCAGGTTGACGGAGCCGGTGAGCGTGTCGCCGGCCGTGGACGTGGCGGCACCGACCGTGTTGCGCTGGGCTTCCGCCACGGCGCGCACGGTGGCGCCGCCATTGAGCATGTTGCCGAAGGCATGCGCATCGCCGCGGGCGAACTCCAGGGTGGAACTGGGGCTGGGGGCGTAATGGTTTTGCGGCAAGCCGCTGCAGCCTCCACCCGAGCACACTTGCAGTACGTCGGCGTTGGCGGCCGGCCCCGTATTGACGGCACGCGGATTGACGGCCACGCCGCCTTCGAAAAACGCGCTGTCGCTGGCATTGCGGTTCGCGCCGGCCAGCGACAGCGCGCCGGCGCTGGTGGTGATGCGGAAATTGTTCAACTCATTGACGGCCAGGCCGTACGCGCCGGCCTGTGCCTGGCCGCTGGCCAGCAGGCTTGCCGCCGCCAGTGCGCCCAGCCAGCCCAGGGTCTTGCTTCGTGTGTGATCGACGTTCATCGCAGCCTCTTATCGTGGTCAGTCTCGAAAAATCCGGGGGACAAAAAATCCAGGATGACTTGCCTGGATTCATCTCGTAGACAGGGATAAGCAGCTTGCGTGCCACACAAAAAAATCACGTGAAATCAATTGCTTGCGCAAAGCGGACTGAGCTGGCGGAAGCAAAGTGTAAGAAAGGCCGACGCCGCTTGGCGGGCGGTGCCAGCCAGCCTCAGGTGCCCCGGTGATAGCCGAGGTGGCCACCGGAATTGCGTGCGCAGCCGCATCCGATGCGCGCCACTTCCTCACCCTCCGTCAATTTCCAGTTGGTAATCGTCGTATGCTGCCAGTCGATGTCGCTTTTCTTGACAGGTTTGACCGTCAGGGTGCGTGCTTCCGCATCCGTGTACTCCATCAGCTCCTCGTCGTCGGCAATGTCGAAATGGCGGTGGATCAGGGAAATGCCGAAGCGGTCGAGCGCGCCATAGCGTTGCAGCACATCGCGCAGTTCGCGAAAGCAGGCGAGATCCTCGGGCAGCAGCGGATCGACGGCGGAAATATCGGCAACGGGCTGCCATTGCATGGCGTGGATGTTCAGGCTGTGCATGATAGGCTCCTGTGCCCCATGATGATAGGCCCAGGCTGGCAGAGGGGCGCCGGCACGCCTGGCGAAATACCCATCGTGGACGCAAAGCCGCTGCGGCGCTTGCGCCGGATCAAAGGTGCGGCACGTCGCCTCTCGTCCGATCATTGCCCGGTAAAATAGGCCATGGCAAACAAAACCCCCACCTTCCCCGGCGCGCGCACGGGCCGCGGCCAGGTCCTGGCCGTGCTGCTGTCGAACCGCGACCAGTCCGGCGCCGAACCGCTGCAAGGCCGCGTTTCCCTGGCCGCCATCGTCAAGGCGCTCAAACGCAAATACCACTGGCCGATCGAGACGCACAGCTTTCCCGCCAACACGCAGGATGGCCGTGCCAGCTGGGCGACCGTCTACAGCTTGCCGGACAATGTCATCGAGACCGCGCTGGAGGCCGGCGGCCGGGAGTGGCTGGAAAGCCGGGGAGCGGTCGCGCGGCGGTGAATGCGCCGCCTGCCTTACTCGACTCCTTTACTCGAGCCGGAAGCCGACCTTGAGCGTGACCTGGAAGTGCGCTACCTTGCCGTCGACGATATGTCCCCGCGACTCGGTCACTTTATACCAGTCCATGTGCTTGACCGTCAGCGCCGCCTTGGCAATGGCATCGCGTATCGCCTGATCGCTGCTCTCGGTCGACGTGCCGACCAGTTCGATCAGCTTGTAAGTGTGTGCGGACATGATATTTCCCCAGGTAGGCAAGCCAGACATCGGGAGCCTGCTTTGCGCAAGCACGTGCTCATCTTGCGCCTAAATGTGCTGATAGTCATTGCGCGGTGCAGCAATGCGTTGCGCAAGGGGCTTCGCCGGATGGCGATGCGTTTCTATGGTTGCGGGAGTGCCCTGCAGGCGGGAGAAAAGAAAAAAGGGCTACCAGCCGAAGCGGGTAACCCTTTGATTTTCTACTAAATTCTGGGGACTGCCGGTATCACAGCACACTATGAGAAATTGAAAAAAAATCGATGAATGCCAACAATAATACCAACAAAAATAAACCTTCACCATCTTGTTGTAAAAGTGTTGCAATGGTGGCGGTCGCTCTGTGACGACATCCTTCCCTGATAATACCAACAATTGTCACTATGGTGATAGTGTTGTTCCTTTGCAAGAAACAGCTATCATTGGTCGAAGGGCACTATTTCCGGCCGTCGGCCGAGCCATCGCCCTAACCCCGACTTTCGCGCGCGAAAGTGCCATACACCACCGAGGCACCATGATAACCAATACCGCCGCCGCTACACCGGCGACTGAACCGCCACTGACCACCGCTGATTTCGACGAGGCTGGCTGCGAAGCCCTGCTGCATCCGAATCCGGATGGCTCTTACACAGACTTGTGGAATAACTTGCTCAACGCCGCCCGTGTGGCGGCCGCCGCGGGGCGCACGCGCCATGCGGCCGTGCTGCAATCGCTGGCGGACGCCTGCTCGATGATGTTGGTGCCCGGCGACTTAACGGCGCCGTTCAAGCCGTTTGCGATCTTTCATGATCGGCGTTCGCCGATCCCGGCCGACTTCAATGACGCCGATATCGAATTCTTCGCGCTGATCGCCAGCCACACCGCCCATTCAGGCCTGCGCGCGCGCTTGGGCGATCTTGTCTGGTTACTGGAGCCGCAGCGTGGCACCACGTTAGCGCTGGCGGCGATCGCCGACTATCGCTCCTTCCCGATCGATGTCGGTACTTGGCGCCACGGAGTGGGCGATTGCTGGCAACGGGCCCTGCAACTGGCGACCAAGTTGGGGAAGACGGGAAAGGTACAAGCCGACGAGATCGAAGCTGCGTTGCTCGTGGCGTTCGACGCGGCCGACAAGACGATAAGCTTCGCGCCCCTCTGGTACAGCGACCTGTTAATTGACCGTCGACTATCGAACAACCAGCGTACACAGATCGCCGTGGCGCTGACGCTGGCCGGGCAACTGCGCAGCGATGGCGGCCGCTTCGAGGAAGCGCGCCAGTTCTGGGAAAGTGCCGTGCGCTGGTTTAAAAAAGCTGGCGCACCTGCCGATGGCTACCGGGCCACGGTTGCTGTGGCGGAGGCTTGGGTGAGCGAAGCCCTGGCGCGCGAATCGATGTCACCACCATCATTCGCTGTCGCGGCGAGCTGCTATGAAAAGGCGATCCAAGTGTACCGCTCAGTCCCCGTGGTCGAGCGCTCGCCGTACCGGGGGAATGAACGCATGGCGGAGCTGCGCACCAAACTGCTTGCTGCAGGTGAGCGTTCAGTCGGCGAATTGAAACTGCTTTCGACGCCACCAATGGATATTTCCGAGCTAATCAATCAGGCTCGCGCCAGGGTGATGAATAAAACCCCGATGAATAGTCTGCGGGGCCTGGCAATGGTCAACCGGGGGGTGGTCGAGGCCGAAGTGCGGCGTAATGCCGAACTGATCTTGGCGAAGAGTATCTTTGGCCAGTTATTCGGCAGCACTGTTGTTGCGCGCGATGGGCGAATCACGTCGAAGCAGGCGGCCGTGGGGAGTGGCGTTGGCGAGACCGAACGGCGCGAGGCGCGGCTCCAGTCCCAGATGGTGCGCGATCAGCAAATTTGGATGGCACTGACTGTGCAAGGCGGAATCTTGCCAGCACTTCAGGCGATGCAACTTGAACATCACCTTAATGAACAGGTGTTCGTTGAAATTGCCAGAAATTCGCCGATTGTGCCGCCAGACCGTGTGGCCCTGTTCGGGAAAGGTCTATATGCGGGGTATTGCGGGGACTTTGAAACCGCGCTGCACATACTGGTGCCGCAGATCGAGAATATGGTCCGCTTCCACCTAAAAAGCGCAGGTGCGTTGACGACCACATTATCCAAGGAAGGTATCGATAATGAGAACGGATTGAGTAACCTCGTGAAATTGCCGGAAATGAGGGTAGTTTTCGGGGATGACCTATCGTTCGAGATTACCGCCCTGTACTGCGATCCAGAGGGACCGAACCTGCGGAATGAACTGGCCCATGGTCTGCTGGGAGACGGCGAAGGGTATTCAATCCCCAGCGTGTATGCTTGGTCGTTTGTGCTGCGGATTGTATTTATTCAGTTCTGGAACAAAGCCCGTTCAGCCGCTGAGGAGGCAACTGCGCCACCTTCCGAGCCCGCTAAGACGTAGTGTGATACCGAGCACACTAATGCGATAGGGTACATACGCATCGACTACATGGCGCTGCGCGCTTCCCGTTTGAGTATTCCGCAGCAGCCCATCGCTGAACTGTACTACTGCGAGCACAGTTCGCAGATGAAACAGGACCTGTAGCCGCACAGAAATTGTAGTGTTGATTCAGGTCGATAAGATCAGGCAAGTTTCGCTTCAATAGTCTGAATCTTATCGCGGTGCTATCCTTCTCGGCTCACCAGTGAACCCAATAGGGATCGCCGAGTTTGATTCCTCCCATTGCATGCCGCTTGTTCTTCGATAGGATTATTCATGTCTGAATCTTCCAAGGATGATCATAGTGCCCAGTATGCCCATCGTGGATGCTGAAGAGTTGAAGCGGCGACGGTTCATAAGGCTTGCTGATCAACACGCTGCTTGGCGGGAGACCTCCGCATCATTTGTATTGTCGGATATTTAAGTGACGGAAGATAATGCTACCGGCCAGATGATCAATGGTGAAGTTACGCTAGATGAAATTTAATCCGATGGTAATGGATGGGCCTTTGTAAAATAGATGTGCAGGTTAAGACCTAAACGGGGGAATGAAAAGTAATGTTGAATTGGATTTTAAGAAGGGCGGGACGCTCAACCAAGAGTGCGAAAGTTTTTGGACTACGTACGCAGACGCCAATAGGTAACCGTATTCTCTATAATCGGGCAAAACGCAGTAAATATATTGATGAGTTCCTGACATCAGCTAGTGATGAAGAGAAAATCGATTTCTTCAAGGATTATGACAAAATTATCTCTCTTCTACATTGCTATGCCTCAGTGTCAGAGCGGTTACTTGTATTTATAGATAATAATATCTTGGAAGACATCGCTAAACGCGAGACGGATCGAAAACGGATGCAACGCTTTAGCTCCCTTTTGGCTGCGCTTATGCTCGCGCAGGAATACTACATGCTTGAAATATTTGCATGCTTGTCGCCGGCTATTTTGTTTGAGGCTGCGGGGAAGAAATCAAATTTATCAAACCAAGAAGTCTCTGCTTTGCTCATGAAAATCACGTTGGCAGTTGCTGAAATCGGCTTAGTTGTGCATCGAGTCGGCTTCACCACACCAAATTCGCTGCGACGATTATTCAAACTTATTCATGAGGATGAGAAGAAACTACGTAAGGCTCTTGACGAAGTAGCCGCGAAAAAGTGGCGCCGTGATTTCAAGTCAGAGTCCGGCTTTGGTATACGTATTCCTTTTAGTCTCGCAGAAGATGAATGCCCCACTCTGCGACTTCGTTACTTTGATCCTTGGATGGTTAAGTTCCTGCTTATGCACATGATCGAAAAGGGAATGTATCGCGAAAATAAAGAACAGCCCCGTGCACGCAGTATGATGCTTTACGGTGCCTCTACTGCATTTTCGATTCTGAAATCGCGAGTTGCTGGCGTTGAAGGACTTGGTGATATCGAGCTGATGACATATTGTGATTTGACCACGCAAACTATGGCAAATAGTCCCGAAATTACCATGGCGCTAACCTTTGACCGCCGTCTCCATGATTCGTTGATCTTACGATCAGGTGCCGGAAGTATGGGAGCATCGGTACAAGGCGGAAGTGATGACGTGGAGGATTTTTCTCGCGCCTTCGCTTGGTCGATGCGTAATAATGCCAGGCGTAACCGGAAGTCCGAGGAGCAGATGCGAATGTTTGCCCGCGCCTTTGATGAGTTCTGTGACGAGATTTTGGCGAAACATTTTCCATCTGAAGATACCTGTTAAGTTGCACTGAAAATTGACCCACTTTCCCCACGAATTTGCAACGGAATCTGACCCACGTTAGTAGCACAATTCCACCTGTCTTATCGGCAGGAGATCGGAGTGATCAACGTGGCTCTACTCGGTATCATTCGACGCTGGCACCTTCGTGACCAGATCCCAATACGAGAAATCGCCAGGCGACTGGATATCTCTCGCAATACCGTCCGACGCTATCTGCGCTCGGAAACCACTGAGCCCTCCTATGCGGAGCGGCGATCAGTTAGCGGATTAGACAAATACTCGGTGCAGCTATCCGGGTGGCTCAAGGCCGAGACGACTAAGCCGCGTAAGCAGCGGCGCAATTTGAAGCAGATCCATGAGGACCTGAAAGAGCTGGGCTATGCAGGGTCATACGACCGCGTGGCAGCGTTTGCCAGGCAGTGGAAGGCGGGTCAAACAGAGTGGGTCAATTCTGCGAGCAAACGAACATGCCAAGATGACCACCGCTCTTCTTGATCGTTTAACACACCATTGCCACATCATCGAAACGGGCAATGACAGCTATCGCTTTAAGAACAGCTCGACTCAACCCCTCGCAAAAGGAAGGAAAACCCGGCTCAGATCCGCCTGACCGTTACATACCTGAGCGGGTCGGAATTCAATGCAAATTCCGGGTCAGAGTTCGGTGCAACCCAACAAGGGGCTTTTCTGAGCCATTTTTCATTTTTTCTTCAAACCGTGCAATCTCGATGTTGGTCACGACGCCAGTGCCGAGCACGTCATCTAGCGAAATCAGGCTATCGAGCTGGCACCATTCTATTTTGAACGCTGAGCCGAAGGTATCCGGCTCGCATGATTCCATTTTTTGGCTATCTGATGACCAAGAGCAAAACCTGAAAGTGCAGTCCAGTGCGGCCGTCTGCCATGGCTCACGCAAGTAGAACAGGTCAGGGTTTGATGAGGCCCCATATCCTCCTTCAAATCGAAGCTTCTCAATGGTACGCGTACCGAAAATTGTTTCGTCATACTTGAAGTCGATAAAATAGCCGCTAAGTCCACCCAAGAATAAACTTGGCTTTAATTGCTCCTCTAGGATTAGTTCTCGAATATCATTTTCCGAGCACTTCCAACGGTCATATAGCTCTGGGAAAGTGAGATAGTTTCTTTCGGGTAAATTGATGGCTATGCCATGTCCCATAGTTGGTAAAAATTATTCAGCGCACTAATGTGACAACAGATCCCAAGATTTAGCCCGCGACGCGCAACGGAAGGACTTCCGCACCAACACGCAACTTGTCCAGATAGTCAGCCCATCGTTGCATCATTTCCCGGCGAGCAGGAAGGTGTGCGGTGCGGTTGTAGGCACGGCCATTAGCATCTTTGACAGCATGCGCAAGCTGGTGCTCGATAAGATCTACGCGCTCGCCTAGTACTTCGTCCATGATGGTCCGAGCCATTGCCCGGAAGCCGTGACCGGTCATGACCTCCTTGGTGTAGCCCATGCCTCGCAAGGCTGCGTTAATCGTGTTTTCGCTCATGCATGTTTTGCTGCGAAGGCTAGGGAACACATATTTGCCGTGGCCAGTGACCGGATGCAGCGAGCGTAGAATCTCCACCGCTTGGACCGATAGCGGCACCATGTGCTCGGCCTTCATTTTCATCTTGCTTGCCGGGATACGCCACTCTGCAGCGTCAAGATCGATTTCCACCCATTCCGCAGTGCGAAGTTCACCGGGGCGCACGAACACGAGTGGAGCCAGCTTTAAGGCGGCGACTGCGGCAGGGAAACCATGGTAGTCGAATATGGCACGCATCAGGGCACCCACCTGTTTCGGTTCCGTGATGGCGGAGAAATGTGATCTGGGTACAGCGGCCAGTGCACCTTTAAGATCGGCGGTTACGTCGCGTTCGGCAAGGCCGGCGGCCACCGCATAGCGAAATACTTGCCCGCATATTTGTTTGACCCGATGCGCTGTATCTATCGCGCCCCGCGCTTCCATTTTTTGAACTGTCGCTAGCACGTCTAAGGGCTTAATCGTCGATATGGGCGTTTTGCCCAAGAATGGAAAAACATTGTTTTCCAAAGCTGAAGTTACTTTTTCCTGAGTGTTGGCGCCTCGGTCCGCCGCCGTCTTGTCGAGCCACTGTCGAGCCACCACTTCAAAGGTTTTTTCCGCCGCCGTGATACGTGCCAGTTTTTCCTCGCGCTTGGCCTGGCTCGGGTCGATAGGGGGTATCAAGGCCAGAAGTTTGCGGGCTTCATCGCGACGAGTTCTTGCTTGAG
Organism: Janthinobacterium sp. SUN128; assembly: GCF_030587275.1. Classification (NCBI taxonomy): domain Bacteria; kingdom Pseudomonadati; phylum Pseudomonadota; class Betaproteobacteria; order Burkholderiales; family Oxalobacteraceae; genus Janthinobacterium; species Janthinobacterium sp. SUN128. The sequence continues at coordinate 143,290 of NZ_JAPWHY010000005.1, forward strand.
CTAACGATACCGCTGGGTAGATTCCCAATGCGAGCGTTTTTTGCTTGCCATTAAACCGGTAGTTCATGCGCCAGCACTTGGCTGTTGCGGTCACCAACAAATACATGCCGCCGCCGTCGCTGAGCTTGTCGCCAGCAGGGGCGCCAGTGTGCTTTACCAGTCGAATGCCCGTATCTGTCAGTGCCATCGTTTCGCCCTCTGTTGGTATGCGCCATTTTGTGTTTCGTCGATACCAACAAAGAACCCATCTTTTTGTTGGTATCTCATGCTATGGCATAACTTGACGTGACACAACAAAAAACCCGCGTCACCTATGAGGCGAGCGGGCTTTGAGACTACCTGATACGGGGTAAAACATGTTCTTGGTGCCGACTGCCGGTTTCGAACTGGCCACCTGATGATTACAAATCAACTGCTCTACCAAATGAGCTAAGTCGGCAAAAACTGCGCGTTGCGAATTATACGCTATTTAATGCGTGTCAGGGTCGGGCGGCCGCCTTTTTTTGGTGGCTCGTCGTCGCCGGGCGTGGCGTTGTCGCGTTGTTCGGGGGAGCCGGTCGGCACGGACGACAGGGTGGGACCGCTGGCGGCGGGGGCGAGCACGGGCGGCGGGACGTCGGCGGAGGCCGGGCTGTCCGTCGGTTGCGCGTCCGGGTCATCGTTGCCCAGCACGGGCTCGAAGGCCATGCCCTGGCCGTTTTCGTTGGCGTAGATGGCCATCACGTTGTCGACCGGCACGTAGATTTCGCGCGAGACGCCGCCAAAGCGGGCATGGAAGCGGATGGCGTCGTTGTCCATCTTCAGGCCGCTGGTGGCGCCGAAGCTGATGTTGAGCACGATTTCGCCCTTTTTCACGTATTCCATCGGTACCGTGGTGCGCGAATCGACTTTGACCGCGAGATAAGGCGTGTAGCCGCTGTCGGTGCACCACTCGTAGATGGCGCGCAGCATATAAGGTTTGGTTGAGATTTCAGACATGGTAGGCACGGTGAGGCGGGAGCGCCCCCGTCAGCATGAGGCGGGCGCACCGGTAGTTCAAAAGACTGGGACAGCGCAAAAAGCAACTTTACCACATGCCCCAAGATATCCCGGCAGGCGCGGCCTGCCGGGATGATCTTTAGCGGCGCATGACCTTTTCGGAAGGGGTCAATGCCTCGATATATGCAGGACGCGAGAAGATGCGTTCGGCGTATTTCATCAGCGGTGCAGCCGTCTTCGACAGTTCGATGCCGTAGTGGTCCAGGCGCCACAGCAGCGGCGCGACAGCCACGTCGAGCATCGAGAATTCGTCGCCCAGCATGTACTTGTTCTTCAGGAACAGCGGCGCCAGGGTCGTCAGGCGGTCGCGGATTTCCGCGCGTGCCTTGTCGTGGGCCTTGTCGTTGCTCTTGGCGCGTTCGCTTTCCAGCACGTGCACGTGCACGAACAGTTCTTTTTCGAAATTGAACAGCATCAGGCGCGCGCGGGCACGCATCAGCGGATCGGCCGGCATCAGTTGCGGATGCGGGAAGCGCTCATCGATGTACTCGTTGATGATGTTCGATTCATACAGGATCAGTTCGCGCTCAACCAGGATAGGCACCTGGCCGTACGGATTCATGGTCGAAATGTCTTCCGGTTTGTTGAACAGGTCGACGTCGCGCACTTCGAAGTCCATGCCTTTTTCAAACAGGACCAGGCGGCAGCGTTGCGAAAATGGGCAGGTTGTACCCGAATAGAGAACCATCATTTTTTATAGTTCCTTAGAAACAAAGGGGGTGAAGCCGCGAACGGCTCACCCCAGGTCGCTTGTCCACTCATGCGGACAACGCAGAAACAGGCATAAACCGGCCTATGGCCGGCGCCTCACTTATTTGACTTCCTTCCAGAACGACGCGTTAAGGCGCCATGCCAGCAGAGCAAAGACCGACAGGAACAGCAGCACCCACACGCCCAGGCGCTTGCGTGTTTGCTGTGCCGGTTCGGCCATCCACTCCATGTAGCCGACCAGGTCGGCTACCGCATTGTCATACTCGATCTTGTTCAACGTACCTGGCTTGACCTGCTCGAAGCCGGCAAATTTGTGGATCTTCTTGCCAGCTTCGTGCGGATCATTCTCTTCCACGAACTTGGCAGTCTGGATACCTTGCAATTCCCATAATACATGCGGCATGGCAACATTCGGCACGACCATGTTGTTCCAGCCGGTCGGACGAGTGTCGTCTTTATAGAACGTACGCAGGTAAGTATACAGGTAGTCGCCGCCTGTGCCAGCGGAAGATGATTTCGCGCGCGAAATTACCGACAAATCCGGCGGTACGACGCCAAAGAAGGCCTTGGCGTCCTGCGGTGCCAGGGCCGTCGTCATCAGGTCGCCTACTTTATCACCTGAGAACAACAGATTCTCCTTGATCTGGATTTCCGTCAAGCCCAGGTCGCGCAGGCGGTTGTAGCGCATCGACACGGCGGCGTGGCAATTCAAGCAATAATTGACGAACAATTTGGCGCCATGTTGCAGCGCTGCCATGTTGGTCTGGCGGTCAGGCGCCTTGTCCAGCGGAAAGCCGCCTTCGCTGGCGAGAGCCATGGCGGGCACGAAGGCCAGGATGGCGAGCAGTTTTTTTGCAATCTTCATATGATGTATGTCCTTTGAGCGTGGCGTGAGAGCGGCTTAGTGCGGGTGAAACGTCACACGCGACGGCACGGTCTTGAACTGGCCCATTGCACTCCACCATGGCATCAACAGGAAGAAGCTGAAGTAAATCAGGGTGCACACTTGCGACACGATGGTCTTCGTATCCGTTGGCGCCTGGGTCCCGAGGTAGCCGAGGATCAGGAACGACAGGCCGAAGATGGCATAGATGTATTTGTGCCAGGTCGGACGGTAGCGGATCGATTTCACCGGCGAATGGTCGAGCCATGGCAGGAACGCCAGGATCACGACGGAACCGCCGAAGAACACCACGCCCCAGAATTTTGCATCGAGCACCTGCGGCAGCATGCCGATGATGGCGACGATGGCGATGCCGGCGATGATGGATTTGACGGTCGTCGACAGGCGCGACTTGAGCCAGATGAACACCACGTAGGCGGCCACGACACCCATCAGCACGTACATGAAGTCGGCCGTGGTGGCGCGCAGCACCGAGTAGAACGGCGTGAAGTACCAGGTTGGCGCGATGTGCAGCGGGGTCTTCAGCGAATCGCCCGGCAGGAAGTTGTTGTATTCCAGGAAATAACCACCCATTTCCGGCGCGAAGAAGACGACGGCGCTGAAGATGACGAGGAAGATCGACACGCCGAACAGGTCATGCACGGTGTAGTACGGATGCGAAGGAATCGAATCGAGGGGGTGGCCGTCGGCGCCCAGGTTTTCTTTCACTTCGATGCCGTCCGGGTTGCTCGAACCGACTTCGTGCAGGGCGATCAAGTGCGCTGCAACCAGGCCCAGCAGTACCAGCGGGATGGCGATCACGTGGAAGGCGAAGAAGCGGTTCAGGGTCGCATCGGACACGACGTAGTCGCCGCGGATCCACAGCGACAGGTCAGGGCCGATCAGCGGGATGGCGCCAAACAGGTTGACGATCACTTGTGCGCCCCAGTACGACATCTGGCCCCATGGCAACAGGTAGCCGAAGAACGCTTCGGCCATCAGGCACAGGAAGATGGCGAAACCGAACAGCCAGATCAGCTCACGTGGCTTGCGGTACGAGCCGTACAGCAGGCCGCGCGTCATGTGCAGGTAGACGATGATGAAGAAGGCGGAGGCGCCCGTCGAGTGCATGTAGCGCACCAGCCAGCCCCACGGCACTTCGCGCATGATGTACTCGACGGAATTGAAGGCCAGGGCCGCATCCGGTTTGTAGTGCATGGTCAGGAAGATGCCGGTGACGATCTGCAGCACCAGCACCAGCATGGCCAGCGAGCCGAAGATGTACCAGAAATTGAAGTTTTTCGGGGCGTAGTACTTGCCCCATTGGTCGTTCCACAGCTTGGTCAGGGGAAAGCGGTCATCGACCCAGCCCAGTGCTTTTTCGGCGACGGGAGCGTCTGCCGGGAATTTCGTCTCTTTGAAAGCAGCCATGATCAAGCCTCGCCTTTCTCGTCTTTACCTATCAGCAATTTGGTGTCGCTCAGGTACATATGGCGCGGCACTTGCAGGTTGTCCGGCGCCGGCTTGTTCTTGAACACGCGGCCTGCCATGTCGAAGGTGGAGCCGTGGCAAGGGCACAGGAAGCCGCCTTCCCAGTCATCGGGCAGCGACGGTTGCGGGCCAGGGGTAAATTTCGAGGAAGGGGAGCAGCCCAGGTGGGTGCAGATGCCGACGGCGACGAGAATTTCAGGCTTGATCGAGCGTGCTTCATTCATGCAGTATTCAGGCGTGAATTCGGCGGGATTGCGTTGTGAATTGGCATCGGCGACCTTGCCATCGGTTTGCTTGAGCGACGCGATCATTTCCGGCGTGCGCTTGAGGATCCAGACCGGCTTGCCGCGCCATTCGACGGTGCGCATTTCGCCGGGTTGCAAGGTGGTGATGTCTACTTCGACCGGCGCGCCAGCCGCTTTCGCGCGCTCCGACGGCTGGAAGGTGCTTACCAAGGCTCCCGCGGTTGCCAATCCAACTACACTGCCCGCCGCGCACGTGGCGACGAGCAAGCCGCGACGGCCTGAATCGACCTGCTTTTCGTTACTCATGCAAACCCCAATCAGTCAAAATGCGAATCTTTATTATGAGTGGCAGCCGCGAAAAACCCGTCGCCGAAGCTCTTTCCCACTGTTTGCCGCAACCCGCATCTTTGTACGGTAAAGTGGCAACATCCCTGCGGAACTTCGGCCAATGGCGCAGCCCGTGCCAGTTTCTTGTTGATTATCCGGAAGCGAAAAAGCCACTTCTGGCAACCGCAAATTATAAGTGAAGCAAACAACGAATAAAACAAAAACGTTGCTTGTACCATAATTTATATACTTTTGCAGGAGGTGGCTAGTTCTTTCGAACTAGATGCGCACGGCTGTGCCGGAATTGGTCCTGCTGGCAACCACAAGTTGGTGTCCCCAGGAATCAATAGTATGATCGGCATGTTTTTATATCTATCCGAAGGAGAAATTCATGGCAATGATGACGGAATTTAAAGAATTTGCAATGAAAGGCAATGTCGTCGATCTGGCGGTCGGTGTCATTATCGGTGGCGCCTTCGGCAAGATTGTCGATTCCCTGGTGCAAGACGTGATCATGCCGCCCATCGGCCGCATTTTCGGCGGCCTCGATTTTGCCAATTACTACCTGCCCTTGAATGGCCAGGCGACAACGATGACCCTGGTGGAAGCGAAAAAGGCGGGCGCCGTGCTGGCCTACGGTAACTTCCTGACCATTTTGCTCAATTTCATCATTCTTGCTTTCATCATCTTCCAGATGGTGCGCCTGATGAACAAGGCCCGCCGCAGCGAACCGGTCGCGCCGGCGCCGGCACCGGCCACGCCCGAAGACATCGTGCTGCTGCGTGAAATCCGCGACTCCCTGCAGCAGAACGCACGCAACAGCAACAATCTGGCAAAATAAGTCGTTCCGGCACGGGCCGGCTGACCTGGGCAGAGAACTGTATGCGACGATTCTGGTTATTGTTTGCGCAAACCGTGACGATCGCGTTGGCGCTGTACTTTGTGTACGGCGCGCTGCGCCCGGCCAGCCGGGTACAGCAGCTGGGCTCTCCTGCGAAACCGGTGCCCGTGGTGGAAACGGCGTCCAGCAGCCTGGCGCCCGGTTCCTACCGCGACGCGGCGGCGCGCGCCATGCCCGCCGTCGTCAATATCCTCACCCTGCAAGTACCCAAGCGCGGCGCCCATCCGCTGGCGCGCGATCCCTTCTTCAAACGTTTCTTCGGCGACCGCGACCCGGACGGCGAGGATGGCGAGGACTTGAAAAACAGCCTCGGCTCGGGCGTCATCGTCAGCCATGAAGGCTATGTGCTGACGAATAACCACGTGGTCGAAGGCGCCGACGAAATCGAAGTGGTACTCACCGATGGCCGCAAGGCGCCCGCCAAGGTCGTGGGCCTGGACCCGGAAACGGACCTGGCCGTGATCAAGATCGACCTCGACAAGCTGCCCGTCATCGTGCTGGGCCAGTCGGAACTGGCGCGCGTGGGCGACGTGGTGCTGGCCATCGGCAACCCCTTCGGCGTGGGCCAGACGGTGACCATGGGCATCATCTCCGCCCTGGGCCGCAACAACCTGCACATCAACAGCTTTGAAAACTTCATCCAGACGGATGCGGCCATCAACTTCGGCAATTCGGGCGGCGCCCTGGTCGATACGCGCGGCAATCTGATCGGCATCAATACGGCGATCTACTCGCAAAGCGGCGGTTCCGTCGGCATCGGCTTCGCCATTCCCGTCTCGACGGCGAAAACGGTGATGGAAGCCATCATCAAGGATGGCCACGTGGTGCGCGGCTGGATCGGCGTGGAAACGCAGGACATCACCCCCGAGCTGGCGCAAAGCTTCAACTTGCAGCGCACCAGCGGCGCCATCATCGCCGGCGTGGTGCGCAACGGGCCGGCCGACAAGGCGGGCATCGTGCCCGGCGACATCCTGCTGACGGTGGATGGCAAGCCCGTGGGCGATACGACGGAAATGCTGAACCTGATCGCCCAACTGCCGCCCGGCGGAAAAGCTAAAATGACGGTGCTGCGCAAGAATCGCGAAGCGGCGCTCGACGTGATGGTGGGCAAGCGCCCCATCCCGAAAGAGCTTTCCAAATAGTTGCTGATCGGAATTTGACACATGCATGTGCGTGATTTGACCCAATTTTTACGTGAACTGAGCGACAACAACAACCGTCCCTGGTTTGTCATGAACAAGCCCCGCTACGATATCCTGCGCGAGGAATTCCTCGCCCTGGTTACCAGCCTGATCGGTGAGCTGGGCAAGTTTGACCCGGCCGTGAAGTACTGCAATCCGAAGAAGGCGATGTTCCGCATCAACCGCGACGTGCGTTTCGCGCACGACAAGAGCCCGTATAAAACGCGTTTTTCGGCCGCCATCGCGCCGAACGACATGCGCCGTCCCAGCAAGGCGGGCGGCCCCACGTATTATCTGCAGATCGATGGCCAGGGCAACCTGCTGTTCGGCGCCGGCGAATACATGCCGCCACCGGGCCGCCTGAAGGCGCTGCGCGAACACATGGTCAACGACGCGCCAGGTTTCTCCAAAGTGCTGAAGAATAAGCGCTTGAAGGCCCGCTTCGGCACCATCCAGAACGAGGGCAAATTGCAGCGCCCGCCCAAGGGTTTCGAGGCGGATGCCGAACATATCGAATTCATCAAGCTGAAAAGCTTTTTTGTCTGGACCGAAGTGCCGCTGCCCGTCAACGCGCCCGAGAAACTGCTGCCGACCTTGGCGGAAGGCTTGAAGGATGCGTGGCCGCTGGTCGAGTGGATGCGCGGCGCGAAAGAGCCGGAGGAAGTCACCGAGTAATTGCGGAAGGAGCACATGATGGCACTGGAGCACGCAAGTTCAGGACAGGTGATCGAGGTGCTGCGCAGGGACGGCGACGACCTGTCGCAGTTTTCCGCCATTGCGCTGGCCAAGACGGACGAACTGGAATTGATCCGCATGTGCATGCCCAAGGGCAAGACCATGCCCGAGCATCATGTGCTCGGTGAAATCACCCTGCTGTGCCTGCAGGGGCAGGTGGCGGTGACGGCGCATGGCGGCGTGCAGCTGCTGGGGCCGGGGCAGATGCTGTACCTGCTCGGCGGCCAGGCGCACGCCCTGGAAGCGCGCGAAGACAGCCTGTTATTACTGACCATACTCATGCACAAGGCGGGACGTTAGGTTTTTTCTGGCGCTCAAGCCGCTTCGGCGCGCGGATCGCGCGACAGCAGTTGCTGCACCATCACGTGCGGCAAATCGCCGTCGAACAGCACGCCGGCCACCGCGTTGGTGATCGGCATGTCGACGCCCATGCGGCGCGCCAGTTCGCGCACGGCCTTGGCGCAGGGCACGCCTTCGGCCACATGACCGAGTTCGGCCACGATGGTGGCCAGCGCCTTGCCTTGCGCCAGGCCTAGGCCGACGCGGCGGTTGCGCGACAGGTCGCCCGTGCACGTCAAAATCAAGTCGCCCATGCCCGTCAAGCCCATGAACGTTTCCGTCTGGCCGCCCAGGGCCGTGCCCAGGCGCGTGATTTCCGCCAGGCCGCGCGTGATCAGCGCGGCGCGCGCATTCAAGCCCAGGCCCAGGCCGTCTGCCACGCCCGTGGCAATGGCCAGCACGTTCTTGACGGCGCCGCCCACTTCCACGCCCACCAGGTCTTCGCTCGCATACACGCGGATGGTGCCGCCATGCAAGGCCGAGACGACGGCGCCGCGCAAGGCGGCGCTGTGCGAGGCGATGGTCAGCGCGCACGGCAAGCCGCGCGCCACTTCCTGCGCGAACGAAGGGCCGGACAGGGCGCCGCCGGGAATATTGTCGCCCAGCACTTCCTGCACGATCTGGTGCGGCAGCAAGCCCGTGCCGCCTTCAAAGCCTTTGCAGAGCCACACCAGGTTGCCGATGGCCTTGTCTTTCAATTGATGCAGCATGGGCCGCAAGCCCGCCACGGGGCAGGCGGCGATCAAGAGGCCGTGTTCGCCGTCGGCATGCGCGACGGCGGCGTCGAAATCGGCACCGATGCGCAGTTGGGGCGGCAAAGGGAAACCTGGCAAATAGCTGTTTTCACCGCTGGCGGCCATGGCGGCCATGGCTTCGCCATTGCGGCCCCACAGCAGCACGTCGTGGCGGCCGGCCAGGGCCATCGCCACGGCCGTGCCCCAGGCGCCAGCGCCCAGGATGGTGATCTTGCGGGCGGTGGGAATGATATCGGGAGTGACTTCAGGAGAAACTTGCATGCAACCTCAATGGGGCAGGGGGAACGGGTGCGGTGCTTACATGCCCCACACTTCGCTGGTCTTGACGTAGCCGCTCTGGCCATCCTTGTGGCGCACCTTGACCCAGCCGGAGGTCGGTTGCTCGCTCATTTCCAGCAGCACGCCCTTGTCGACGAGGATGATGGCGGAGGCGGTGTCGTCGGGGCTGGCGCGAACCTTGAGGTTCGCGGCGCGTGCCACGAGGTTGCGCTTGGCCGACAGGCCCTTGGCTTCCGTCCAGGCCATTTCGCCGCTGGCGTCGCGCACCTTGACCCATTCGCCGTAGCTGAGCACGACTTCCAGCGGCATGCCGCGTGGCGCCACGTACAGCTTGCCGCCCTTGGAGGACGGTGCGTCGTACAGGATCACGGGAGCCGCGCCCACCGTTTTGAAATCGACGGCATGGCTGGCGGCGGTCGCCAGCAGCAGTACGGCGCCGGCCATCCAGCGGAACTTGCTCAAGAGCGCACTTTTCAACATGATATTTTTGAACCTTAACGAAACACGGCGGCCAGGCCGCCGTTTCTTACCTGCAGTATAGAACACTCACAAAACCGTCGCGAGCGGCAGTGCATTGTGGCCGAGAAGCGCAGCTGTGCTAGAGCACAGCGAGCATCACAGGCCGCAAAGCGCGCCGCGCAGCAGGTTTGGTGAGATGTTCTTAGTGCGTTTCGCTGGCTGCTGGTGCTGCGGCAGCGGCGTCAGCAATAGCTTGCAGACGTTGTTGGTAGAACACTTCGAAGTTGATCTCGGCCAGGTGCACTGGCGGGAAGCCGGCACGGGTGATCACGTCGGCGATGTTGGCGCGCAGGTAAGGGTAGATGATGTTCGGGCAGCCGATTCCCAGCAGCGGATCGAGTTGATCAGCAGGAATGTTGCGTGCTTCGAAGATACCGGCTTGCTTGCCTTCAACCAGGAAAGCGACTTTTTCGCCGACTTTGGCGGTCACGGTGATGGTCACGGTGGCTTCGAAGATGCCGTCGGCCAGAGGCGCAGCGCCCACGTCCAGAGCTACTTCGATCGCTGGTGCTTCTTGTTCCAGGAAAATAGCTGGGGAATTTGGTTGTTCCAGCGACATGTCTTTCAGGTAGACGCGTTGGATTTGGAAGACTGGTTGCAGATTTTCGTCAGACATGGAACGCTTTCGTTGTAAAGGACAAGAACGGCACACCGTTCAAATATGGTGCTTGCGGTATTCAAAACCGCGCCGGGTAGGCGCGGCCAGATCAGGTGCGAGGGCAATTGTATCAAAACAATACGACAAAAAACCAAGCAATTTCTCGAACCCGCTTTATATCAGGCTGCCGTGCCATTTAACAAGGGGTCCAGCTTGCCGGCTTGATCGAGCGCATACAAATCGTCGAATCCGCCCACGTGGGTATCGCCCACATAGATCTGCGGCACTGTGCGGCGGCCCGTGCGTTCCATCATCTTGATGCGCTCTTCCGGGTCGAGGTCGACGCGGATCTTTTGCACGGTCACGCCCTTGGCTTCCAACAGGCGCTCGGCGCGCACGCAATACGGGCACACGGCGGTGCTGTAAACAATAACAGGTACGGTCATGATGATTCCTTCAGTTAAGGCCGGCTTATTTCGCCAGCGACAAGGTTTTCAATGGCAAACCCTGCTTTTTCCATTCGTCGAGGCCGCCTTCCAGGCTCGTTGCCTCAGCGAAACCGGCTTTGCCCAGCAGGCCGACGGCGGTTGCCGAACGCGAACCTTTCTGGCAAACCACTACAATGGGGCGCGTTTTGAATTTTTCCAGCTCGCCCATGCGTTTTGCCAGTTCCGGCAGCGGAATATTTTTTGCGTCAGGCAAGTGGCCCGTGGCAAATTCTTCCGCGCTGCGCACATCGACGATGATGGTTTTGCCACGGTTGATCAGTTGCGTGACTTCCAGCACGGTCGCGCGCTTGCCGCGCATCGACAGCAGTGGCCAGAGGAGGGCGCCGCCGGAAATAATGACGATGGCAAACAGAAAAATGTGGTCGATAATGAATTTCACGTAGGGTCCAATGGTTTAAGTCAATCCGCGCATTATAAAATAGAAGCTGGACGAGGTCTTTTTACGTTTTGCTTTTTTGATTTGAACCCCTTGAGAAGATAGAACTATGTACAAAATCGTTTTCATGCGTCACGGCGAGTCCACCTGGAACCTCGATAACCGCTTCACCGGCTGGACCGACGTCGATCTGACGGAAAAGGGCGTCAACGAAGCCAAGGCCGCCGGCCAGATCCTCAAGCAGGAAGGTTTTACGTTCGACGTGGCCTACACTTCCGTCCTGAAGCGCGCCATCCGCACCCTGTGGCTGGCGCTCGACGAGATGGACATGATGTATTTGCCGATCAAGAACGACTGGCGCTTGAACGAGCGCCACTACGGCGCCTTGCAAGGCCTGGACAAGGGCGAGACGGCCGCCAAGTATGGCGACGAGCAAGTATTGGTATGGCGCCGCAGCTACGACACCCCGCCGCCGCCGCTGGCGGAAGACGACGACCGCGCCTCGTTCAACGATCCGCGCTACGCCGGCTTGCCGAAAGCGTCGATTCCGCTGACCGAATGCCTGAAAGACACCGTGGCGCGCGTGATGCCGGCCTGGGATGAAGAAATCGCCCCGGCCATCCGCGCCGGCAAGAAAATCATTATTTCGGCCCACGGCAACAGCTTGCGCGCGCTGATCAAGATGCTCGATGGCATCAGCGACAGCGACATCGTCGGCCTGAACATCCCGAACGGCCAGCCGCTCGTGTATGAACTGGACGCCGACCTGAAACCGATCCGTCATTACTACCTGGGCGACCCGGCAGCGATTGCGGCAGCGCAAGCGGCCGTGGCGAACCAAGGGAAGGCCAAGTAACTTGTCGTCTTTCTTCCGCGGCACAGCCATCGCCCCCTCTGCTGAACGACTCCTGCCGGCGTGGCGCGCCGGTGCCATGCTGTGCCTGGCGCTGCTGCTTTCCAGCGGTGCCGCGCAGGGCGCCAAGCCCACCGAACGCAGCAAGCAGAAGGCGGCCGCGGAAGCACAACGTGCTGGATTGCAACAAAAGCTGACGGCGCTCAAGCGCGACATCAGCCGCACGGAAAGCGCCAAGGATGACGCGGCCGATACTCTGGCCGAATCGGAAGAAGCCATTTCCAACGCCAACCGCGCCTTGCGCGACCTGGCGCAGGAGCAAAGCGAGACGGGTGTGAAACTCAATGCGCTGGGGCAAGAGCACCAGCAATTGACGGCCACCGTCGAGAAACAAAAGACGCAGCTGTCGAAGTTGCTGCGTGAACAATATGTCGCCGGCAACGAAGACCGCATCAAGCTGCTCTTGTCGGGCGACAACCCCAACCGCATCAACCGCGACTTGCAACTGATGGCATATGTGTCGCAGGCGCAGGCGCGCCTGCTGGAAGCCTTGCGCGCCAACTTGCTGGCCGTGGAGAAAAACCAGGCGGACGTGCAGAACGCCAAGGATGAGCTGGAAGAAATCGCGCAGGAAGAGCGCGACCAGAAAGCCCTGCTGGTGCAGGAGAAGGCGCGCCGCGCGGCATTGCTGACGAGCTTGTCTCAGCGCCTGGTGGCGCAGCGCAAGGAAGTGGGCAATGTCGAGCGCGACGAACAGCGCATGGGCAACCTGGTCGACAAGCTGGCAAAACTGATCGAAGAGCAGGCCGCCGCTGCCGCAGCGGAAAAGAAACGCCAGCAATTGCTGGCCGAGCAACGGGCCGCCGCCAAGGCAGCCGCCGACGCCAAGATCGCGGCGGAAAAACGCGAACGCTTGCTGGCCGCGCGCGCCAAGGCCGCCCAGGCGCAGGCTGAACGCGAACGCATTGCGAAAGAGCAACAAAACAAGTCGGGCAAGATCAAGCCGCAAACGCCGCCACCACCGCCCGTGAAACTGGAACCGATCGACGACGACGAACCGCCGCAAGCGGCGAAGGTGACGCCGAAACCCGAACCGAAGCCGGAACCGGAGCCGGAGCGCCCAAGCCTGGGCCCGGCCGCGCCAGCCGGCGCCTTTGCCAGCCTGAAAGGGCAGCTGCGCGCCCCCGTGGCGGGCAAGATCGCGGCCCGTTTCGGCAGCAAGCGCGGTGACGGCCCCAGCTGGAAGGGCGTGTTCATCCGCACGGGCGAAGGCAGCGAGATCCACGCCATCGCCGGCGGCCGTGTCGTGTTTTCCGACTGGCTGCGCGGTTTCGGCAATTTGATCATCGTCGATCATGGCGGCCAGTACATGAGTATTTATGGCAATAACCAATCGCTGCTGAAACGCGTGGGCGACGCCGTCAAGGGCGGCGACGCCATTGCCAGCGCGGGCAACAGCGGCGGCAACGAGGAATCAGGGCTATACTTTGAACTGCGTCATCAGGGCCGCGCCTTCGATCCAGCCACCTGGGTGAAGTTTTAAGTTCCCACCATTGCTGCGGCAGCGAATTTGTAGATTGCGAAGAATACATGGGTATCAAAGTCAAAAGTATCGGCCTGATCGGTCTGGGCGTACTGGCCGGCATCGGCATGTCGCTGCAGTTCCCGGCAGTGGCGCAGAAAATCACGAATGCCCCGCTGCCCCTCGACGAGTTGCGCCAGCTGTCCGACGTCTTCGGCCTGATCAAGACCGATTACGTCGAGAAGGTGGAAGACAAGAAACTCTTGACGGAAGCCATTTCCGGCATGGTGTCGTCCCTGGACCCGCATTCTGTCTATCTCGATAAGAATGCCTTCAAGGAAATGCGCGAAAGCGTGCAGGGCAAGTTTGTCGGCATCGGCATCGAAGTGAGCATGGAAGACGGCTACGTGAAAGTCGTTTCGCCCATCGAGGACAGCCCTGCCGCCAAGGCCGGCATCCTGGCGGGCGACCTGATCACCCGCCTCGACAATATCCCGCTGAAAGGCTTGCAGCTGGAAGAAGTCATCAAGAAGATGCGCGGCCAGCCTGGCAGCAAGCTGGTGCTGACGATGTCGCGCAAGGGCGAGAGCAAGCCGCTGGTGTTTCCCATCGTGCGCGAGGAAATCCGCGTGCAAAGCGTGAAGGCCAAGATGGTCGCGCCCGGCTATGCCTGGCTGCGCATCGCCCAATTCCAGGAACCGACCGTTGATGACATGGTCAAAAAGATCAACGCGCTGTATGCGCAAGACCCCAAGCTCAAGGGCCTGGTGCTGGACTTGCGCAACGATCCCGGTGGTGTCGTGCCGGGCGCCATCGGCGTGGCAACAGCATTCCTTCCGGGCAACTCCGTGATCGTGTCCACCAAGGGCCAGTTGCCCGAGTCGAAACAGGTGTTCTATGGCCGCCGCGAATTCTATGCGCCGCCGGGTGCCAAGGCCGACCCGCTGGCCAAGCTGCCGGCCGCGCTGAAAACCGTGCCGCTGGTGGTGCTGGTCAATGCCGGTTCCGCGTCCGCCTCGGAAATCGTCGCCGGCGCCTTGCAGGATTACCAGCGCGCCACCGTCATCGGGACGCAAACCTTCGGCAAGGGTTCCGTGCAAACCTTGCGCCAGATCACGGCCGACACGGCCGTCAAGCTGACGACGGCCCGCTATTACACGCCGAAAGGCCGGGCCATCCAGGCGCGCGGCATCGTGCCCGACCTGCTGGTCGATGAAACGGCCGAAGGCGATGGCTGGAACAGCCTGCGCATCCGCGAGGCGGACCTGGAAAAACACTTGAGCAGCAACGACGGCAAGCCGGAAGCGGCCAAGCCGACGATGGAAGGCATGCAGGATCAGCTGGAAGAAGAGCAGCGCCTGATCGCCACGGCGAAAAAGCGCAAACCGCTGGAATACGGCGCCAAGGATGACTTCCAGCTGCAGCAAGCCTTGAACCACTTCCAGGGCTTGCCGGTGCAGCTGGCCAAGGTGGACCCGAAGGCGGAGAAGATCGGCGCCAAGCCGGAAATTGCTTCCGACATCAAGGCCGATGACAAGAAGACTCCTGTACGGAAACCGTAGTCGCCGCCATGAACGACCATCAGCTGCTGCGCTACTCGCGCCACATCCTGTTAGACGAGATCGGCATCGAAGGCCAGCAAGCCTTGCTCGATGCGCATGTGCTGGTGATCGGCGCGGGCGGGCTCGGCTCGCCGGCCGCCATGTACCTGGCGGCCAGCGGCGTCGGCAAACTGACCCTCGTCGATGACGACACGGTCGACCTGACCAATCTGCAGCGCCAGATCGCCCACACGACGGCGCGCGTGGGCCAGCCGAAAGTGCTGTCGGCGCGCGAAACCTTGACCGGCATCAATCCCGAGATCGACATCATCGCCTTGCAGGAACGCCTCGACGGTGCGCGACTGGCCGAACTGGTCTTATCCAGCACGGTGGTGCTCGACTGCACCGACAACTTCGCCACGCGCCACGCCGTCAACCGCGCCTGCGTGGCGGCCAGGGTGCCGCTGGTGTCGGGCGCCGTGATCCGTTTCGACGGACAAGTGAGCGTGTTCGACCCGCGCACGGGCAAGCAGCCATGTTATTCCTGCCTGTTTCCGCAGGAGCAGCAGTTCACGGACGAGGCATGTTCGACCATGGGCGTCTTCGCGCCGCTGGTGGGCGTGGTGGGCGCCATGCAGGCGGCCGAAGCGCTGAAACTGATCATGGGCGTGGGAGAGTCCTTGGCCGGACGGCTGCTGCTGCTCGACGGTTTGCACATGGAATGGAGCAGCATGCGCGTCGCGCGCGACCCCGGCTGCGCCGTTTGCGGCGAAGTGGTCTTGCCGGCCTGACAGCCCCCGCAGAAATTTTTCCCTATATGACAGGCTTTGTCATATTTCCGCTTTATACTCTGCACTCATTACTCACCTTCTTCTCTCTTTCTTATGCAAAACGCAGCAAACCGTTCGATACGCCAGCGCCGCGCGCGCGGCTTCACTTTGATCGAAATCATGGTCGTGGTGGTGATCATGGGTATCCTCGCGTCGCTGGTGGTGCCCAAGCTGATCGCCCGCACGGGTGAGTCGAAAGTGGCGGCGGCGAAGGTCGATATCGCCACCGTGATGCAAGCTTTGAAACTGTATCGCCTGGATAACCAACGCTACCCGACCACCGAACAGGGCTTGCAGGCGCTGATCGAAAAACCGACCACGGGACCGGCCGCGAATGGCTGGAAAGCGGGCGGTTACCTGGAAAAGATGCCGAAGGATCCATGGGGCAACCCGTACCAGTTCCTGTCGCCGGGCGTGAAAGGCGAAGTCGACATCATTTCGCTGGGCGCCGACGGCCAGCCTGGCGGTAGCGGCGACGATGCCGATATCGGCTCCTGGGAACTGTAAGTTTTCCATTGCATGCCTGCCATGACCACCGGCCGTGCACTGCCCCGGCCCCGCGCCAGCGGCTTCACGCTGATCGAGCTGCTGGTGGTGATGGTCATCATCGGCGTCACCCTGGGCCTGGTGTCGCTGAACGCCATGCCGAATGGCCAGCAAGCGCTGCAGAAGGAAGCCGAGCGCATCGCGCTGCTGCTGCAACTGGCGCGCGATGAAGCCATCGTGCGCAGCCGGCAGGTGGCGTTCGAGGCTGACGAAAATCAATACCGTTTCCTGGTCCTCAATGAAAAGCTGTGGCAACCCGTGACGCAGGACGATTTGCTGCGCGAGCGGGCGTTTGCCAACACGCCCATGCTGCTCAGCGTGCAGCCGTCGAACAGCGTAGCCCAGCCTTTGCGCATCATCTTCGGCCGCGAACCGGTCGACAAGCCTTTCGTGCTGACCCTGGCCAGCGGCGAACGCAGTGTGGCCATCCGCGCCGACGGCATCGGCCACTTCACGGTCGAGCAATGATGCGGCTCCCACGTCATGGCCGCCAGCGCGGCTTCACTTTGCTGGAAGTGCTGGTCGCCCTCGTCATCGTCGGCACGGCCCTGGGCGCCTCGCTGCGCGCCGTCGGCAGCCTGACGCAGAACAGCGATGGCTTGCGCAGTGCCATGATGGCCACCTGGTCGGCGGAAAACCACCTGGTGCGCTTGCGCCTAGCGAAGACGTTCCCGCAGACGGGCAAGCGCACGGTCGACTGCCCGCAGGGCGACCTGAAACTGATCTGTGAAGAAGAAGTGGTGGCCACGCCGAATCCCCGCATCCGGCAAGTGCGCGTCAACGTGTATGACGCGCAATATCCGGCCCGGCGCATCGTGCGCCTGGTGTTACTTTCCTTTAACGACTGATGGCGCGCCGCACTGTTCCTGCTGGCGGTTTCACCCTGATCGAGCTGCTCGTGGCGATCGGCATCCTGGCCATGGTCGCCGTGCTGGGCTGGCGCGGTCTGGACAGCATCATGCGTTCGCGCGAAGTGCTGACCAGCCAGCTCGAGCAGGCGCGCGGCATGCAGCTGGCGTTTGCCCAGATGCAGAGCGATTGCGACCACCTGGCCGGCGCCGGCTTGAGCACGAGTTTGCTCAATGGCCGCATCAACCTGTCGGCGGAAAATGACCGCCTGACCCTCGTGCGCCTGGCCGCGTCGGAACAGGAACCGCAACAGTTGCAAGTGGTCACTTACCGCCTGCGCGGCGGCGTGCTGACGCGGCGCGAGTCGAACGGCACGCGCGACCTGGCCGTACTCGACACCTTGTGGCAGGCGGCGCGCGACGATACGGATACCTCCAGCGCCGACGTGGCCCTGATGCAGGGTGTCGACAGCATGGTCATGCGCGGCTGGAGCAATGGCGCCTGGAACGTGCTGACGGCGGGCGCCACCATCTCCAAGCAGGTGCCGGGCCTGGAAGTGACCTTGCAGATGCCGGGGCAGGACGCGGGCCTGTCCAAAGTCTTTTTACTGGGGCCGGGATGAAGCCGTTTACGCGCCCTTCGCGCCAGCGCGGCGTGGCCGTCATCACGGCATTGCTGCTGACGGCGCTGGCGATTACTGTCGTCGCCAGCCTGTTCTGGCAACAGCAGGTGCAAGTGCGTTCGATGGAAAACCAGCGTTTGCGCCTGCAGACGCAGTGGGCCATGCGCGGCATGGTCGACTTTGCCCGCTTCTGGCTGCGCCAGGACAATCCCATGCTGACGGCCGCCGACGGCGTGTGGGCCACGCCCATCGAGGAAGCGCGGCTCGACGATTATGTGGACCGCGAAAAGGTCGACACGGAAAAATTCGACGCCACCGTCTCGGGCCGCGCGCTCGATGCGCAGGCGCGCTTCAATATCACCAACCTGGTCGACGCCACGGGCAGCATCAATCCGAAACAGGTGCTGGCCTACCAGCGCCTGCTGGCCAACATGAAGCTCGACAGTGGCCTGGCGCAAGCGACGGCCGACGCCGTGCTGCGCGCGCGGCCGAAACCACGCACTGCCGACAGCGGCGCCGATGGCAAGACGCCCGTTGCCACGCCTGCCACGGGCGGCAGCAGCGAGCCGGTGGCCTTCACGCAGGTCGAGGATTTGCTGGCCGTGCCCGGCTATACGCCGCAGATGGTCGAGCAGCTGCGCGATGTCGTCATCATCTTGCCGGAGATCACGGGAGTCAACGTGAATACGGCGCCGGCCGAGGTGTTGGCGGCCGTGACGATGATGTCGCTGTCCGAGGCCAGCGCTCTGACCTTGAGCAATCCGCGCAAAAAGTTTGTCGATAAAGCAAATTTCCAGAATAATATTAATGCTGAACTGATTGAAGGCGTGGAACTCGATGTGAAGAGCCGCTATTTCCTCACCGTCATCCGCGTGCGGCTGGACCGTGCCGCCCTGGATGCCGTGGCGCTCATCAATCGAAAAACGGATCCGCAGCGCACCACCAGCCTGGTCTGGTTGCGGGAAAATTAACAGCTGAAAGCGAGTCACTTTGACAATATTGTATATCCGTCACCCGGCCAAGGCGTCCACCGACAGCGCGCCTGCCTGCTCCTTCGTGCTGGCCGGCGACGGCGGCGCCCTGCTGCAGCAAGGCAGCGCGCCGCTGGGCAGCCTGGGCCAGCTGATCGCCGGCGCGAAGCAGGTGGTGCTGCTGCTGGCCGCTGCCGACGTGACCCTGCTGCGCCTGAAAACGCCGCCGCTGGCCGGCGCCCGCTTGCGCGCGGCCTTGCCCGGCCTGGTGGAAGAACACATCCTTGGCGACACCCAGGATTGCCTGCTGGCCGCCGGCGCGCCCGATGCCGCCGGCATGCGCACGGTGGCCGTGGCGCAGCGCGCCTGGGCCGAGGTACTGGTGAAGGCCTTGCTGGCGCAGGGCGCGCGCAAGGTGGCGCTGCTGCCGTCGCAGCTGTGCCTGCCTTTGCAGCCGGGCAGCGTGACGGCCGCCCTGCAGGCAAGCGGCGACGGCCTGGAACTGGCCTTGCGCCAGGCGCCGCAGGAGGGCCTGGGCCTGGTATTGCCATCCCAGCCGCAGCAGGCGCTGCTGACGACGCGCGCGTTTGCCGGCGACGTGCCCCTGACGGTCTATGTGGCGCAGGCCGAGCTGGCGCAGTATCAGCAGCTCGCTGCCGGCATGGATGGCGTGACGGTGGAGCTTGACCATTGGGCGCACTGGATCGCCGGCGCCAAAAATGCGGGACTGGACCTGGCCGCCGCCCTGGGCACGGCGACGGGATCGGCCACCGAATGGCGCCGCTGGCGCTGGCCGCTGCGCCTGGCGCTGCTGGCCGTGATCGTCAACCTGGCCGGCATGAATATCGAATGGATGCGGCTGAAGCGCGAGGCCGCCACCGTGCGCACCTCGATGCAGCAAACCTTCAAGGCTGCGTATCCGAACGAAGCGCCCGTGTATGGCCTGGAAGCGGAGCAGATGCGGCGCAATATCGCTGCTGCCCGCCTGCAGGGCGGGCAAGCCAGCATGGATGACTTCACCAGCATGAGCGCGGCGCTGGGCGAAGCGCTGGGCGGCCTGGCCGGACGCGGCGTGGTGGCGTCGCTGGAATACCGCGAGCGCAGCCTGATCGTCAGGCTGAAGCCGGACATGGTCGACGCCAGCGCCCAGGCGCAGGTGCGCGACGGCCTGGCCGCGCGCAAGCTGGCCTTGAATGAAACGGCGCCGGGCGTGTGGAAGATCACGCCGGCCACGGGAGCAAAAGCATGAGTGCAGCAGTCAACAAGGCGCGCGCCGCGTGGGCGGGGCAGCAGCAGGCCGTGCAGGCCTTCTGGGCCGAGCGCACGCAGCAGGAGCGCAAGCTCTTGAGCATCGGCGGCGTGGTGGCGGGGCTGGCCCTCGTCTACGCCATATTCTTCGAGCCGGCCTGGACGGGCCGCATCGCCTTGCAAAAGAGCTTGCCCGAGCTGCGCCAGAACGCGGCCCAGCTGCAGGCGCTGGCGCGTGAGGCGGGCGACCTGGCGCGCCAGGCGCCCGTGCAGGTGGCACCCATGAGCCGTGACAGCATTGACGCCTCGCTGAAAGCGCGCGGCCTGGCGCCGCAATCGCTGTCGCTGACGGGAGAGTACGCGCGCGTGCAGCTGAATGGCGTGCCATTTGCCAGCGTCATGCTGTGGCTGGACGGCTTGCGCCGCGAAGGCCGCGTGGCGGTGCAGGAAGCGAAGATCACGGCGCAGGGCAAGGCGGGACTGGTCGATGCCAGCCTGACCCTGCATCAGAGCCCGGGCGCGGCGCGATGATGCGCTTGCTTGCCTGGCTGCTGGCCATCATCGTCAGCGTCTGCGTCACCCTGCTGGTGTTTTTCCCGGCCGGCTGGGTGGCCAGTATCGTGGAAAAGCAGACGGGCGGACGTTTGACCTTGGGCGATGCGCAAGGTACCCTGTGGCGCGGCTCGGCCTTTATCGGCGGGGCGGCCAGCGCGAATGGCGCCGTGACGCCGCTGCTGCCGGGGCGCTTCAGCTGGCGCATTTCGCCATCCGTGCTGTGGGGATCGGTGGATGTGGAATTGCAGAATGCGCAGGCGCTGTCGCAGGCGGTGAACCTGCGCGGCTCATGGTCGCACTGGCAGGTCAGCCCGGCGGCCCTGCTGCTGCCGGCCGATGGCCTGGGCGGCCTGGGGGCACCTTTGAATACCGTGGCGCCGACGGGCAGCATGCGCCTGTCGTGGAGCACCCTGCAGCTGGCACTGGAAAAACAGCAGTTTTCCGCCGTCGGCCGCACGACCTTGCAAATGACGGACATGGCGTCGCGCCTGTCGTCCTTGCGTCCGCTGGGCAGTTATGAGCTTGATTTCGATTGGCAGGGGCAGCAGGCGGCATTGACCTTGCGCTCCATCAGGGGACCGCTGCTGCTCGACGGCAGCGGCAGCCTGCAACAGGGGCGCATGCAGTTTTCCGGCCAGGCCCAGGCCGCAGCAGGATATGAAGAGACCTTGGCGAGTTTGTTGAATTTGCTGGGACAGCGCCGTAGCAATAGCGAAAAAAACATCATCGCCTTAGAGTTCAGACAATGAAAAAACCATCCGTGAGCCCAAATAAATCCACCTTCTCGCTGCGCCGCCTGTCGGCCGCCGCCTTGCTGTGCTGTTCCGTGGCCGGCATGCCGGCGCCCGTCTGGGCCGCGCCCGGCGACGAAGCGGCACTCAATTTTGTCGGCGCCGACATCGAGTCCGTGATTAAGGCGGTGGGCCATTACACCAACATCAATTTCGTCATCGACCCGCGCGTCAAGGGCACGATCACGCTGGTGTCGGAAAAATCCATCAGCAAGACGCAGGCCTTCGCCCTGCTGGCATCGGCCTTGCGCCTGCAAGGCTATGCGGTGGTCTCCGGCGACGGCTATGCGAAAGTGGTGCCGGAAGCGGACGCCAAGCTGCAGTCCGTGCCGACCCAGGTGGGCAACGGCGCCAGCCAGGTGAAGGGCGACCAGATCGCCACCCAGGTGTTTTACCTGAACTACGAATCGTCGGCCAACCTGCTGGCCGTGCTGCGCCCCTTGATCTCGCCGAACAACACGATCAACGCCAACCCGGGCAACAACTCGCTGGTGATCACCGATTACGCGGATAACCTCAAGCGCCTGGCGAAGATCATCGCCGCGCTCGACGTGCCCGCCTCGACGGACCTGGACGTGATCCCCGTCCGCTATGCCATCGCGTCCGACCTGGCCTCGATGGTGAACAAACTGATGGAAGGCGGGAATGCGGGCGGCGCTGCAGGGGCCGATGCGGGCAAGGTCTCCGTGCTGGCCGATCCGCGCACCAATTCGCTGGTGCTGCGCGCACCGTCGGCGGCGCGCGCCAACCTGGCCAAGTCGCTGATCTCGAAGCTGGACCAGCCCACCACGCAGCTGGGCAATGTGCACGTGGTGTACCTCAAAAATGCGGACGCCACCAAGCTGGCGCAAACCCTGCGCTCGGTCGTGACGTCGGACGGCACGGCCGCCTCGGCGCAGCAGCCGACCAGCAACAGCCTGAATACGAATAACCAGAATAACCAGGGCAGCGGCATGAACAGCACTGGCCTGGGCGGCAATACGCAAAGCGGCACCTCGGGCGGCGCTTCGCTGAGCAACGGACCGCAGCAGCTGTCGTCGGGCGGCGCGGCCGGCTTCATCCAGGCCGACGCTTCCACCAACACCCTGATCCTGACCTGTAACGAGGCTGTCTACCGCAACCTGCGCGCCGTGATCGACCAGCTCGACGTGCGCCGCGCCCAGGTCTACATCGAGGCGCTGATCGTCGAAGTGACGTCGGCCAAGGCCTCCGAATTCGGCGTGCAGTGGCTGGGGCTTTCCGGCGACAGCAACAGCAGCTACCGCGTGGGCGCGCTGCAGTCGTTCGCCGGCGGCACCGACAACAATATCGCCAAGCTGGCGCTGGGCGGCGGCAAGGTGCTGCCGACGGGCGGCCTGACGCTGGGCATCTTCAAGCAGATCAACGGCGCGCTGGGCCTGGGCGCCGTGGCGCATGCGCTGGAATCGGACGGCAACGCGAATATCCTGTCGACGCCGAACCTGATCACCCTGGACAACGAGCTGGCCACCATCAAGGTGGGCCAGAACGTGCCTATCCTGACGGGCCAGTACACGAGCACGGCCGGCACCAACACGAATCCGTTCCAGACCATCGACCGCAAGGAAGTGGGTCTGACCCTGAAGGTGCGTCCGCAGATTTCCGAAGGCGGCACCATCAAGCTGGGCATCTATCACGAAACGTCGAGCGTGGACAAATCCACGTCGACGGCCGTCAGCGGCATCACCATCAACAACCGCGTGATCGAAAACAATGTGCTGGCCGACGATGGCCAGATCATCGTGCTCGGCGGCCTGATCGAGGACAGCACGGGCGACAATGCGGAAAAAGTGCGCGGCCTGGGCGACATTCCCCTGATCGGCAACCTGTTCAAGTACCAGACGCGCGAGCGCAAGAAAACCAATCTGATGATCTTCCTGCGCCCTGTCATCGTGCGCAACAAGGAGCAGAGCGGCAGCCTGGCGGCCGACCGCTACGACTACATGCGTTCGGCCGAGACGGCCGCCGTGCCGGCTTCAGGCAATTTGATGCTGAAAGACCTGGGCACGCCTGTGCTGCCGGCCTTGCAGGATGGCCAGCCGGTGGGCGGCAACATGGTGACGCGTCCCGTGCCGCCAGCGCCGACGCCGCCGCCAGGCGCGCCGGCCAACGCGGCCACGCCGCCGCAGTCGCTGCTGCAGCAATACCAGCAGCAGCCGCAACAGCTGCCGCAGCCGCAGAAGTGATGGGACAGCCATGAGTAATCTGCTTCCCTACGCCTACGCGCGCGATTTCGGCTTGCTGGCCCGGCCCGGTGCCGTCGACGGCGCACCCGTCGACGTGCTGGTGGCCGCATCGACGGCGCCGGCGGCGATCGCCGAAGTATCGCGCCGTTTCGGCCAGATCCAGCTGACGGTGCTGCCGCGCGCCGAACTCGATGCGGCCATCGCCGGCGCCTACGCGGGCGGCGGCGGCGATGCGTCGCAGATGGCCGATGAATTCGACGCCGACTTGGATTTGACCAAGCTGCTGCAGGACGTGCCGGCCATCGAGGATTTGCTCGAATCGTCCGACGACGCGCCCGTCATCCGCATGATCAACGCGCTGCTGACGCAGGCGCTGCGCGAAGGCGCGTCCGACATCCACATCGAGCCGTTCGAGCAGACCTCCGTCGTGCGCTTCCGCATCGACGGCAGCCTGCGCGACGTGGTGCGCCCCCGTAAGGCCATCCACGGTTCGCTGATCTCGCGTATCAAAATCATGGCGCAGCTCGACATCGCGGAAAAGCGTTTGCCGCAGGATGGCCGCATCACCCTGCGCGTGGGCGGCAAGCCCGTCGACGTGCGCGTCTCGACCCTGCCTACCGGGCATGGCGAACGGGCCGTGCTGCGTTTGCTGGACAAGGAGGCGGGCCGCCTCGACCTGCAGCACCTGGGCATGAGCGCGCCCATGCTGGGGCAGTTCGATGGCCTGATCACGCAGCCGCACGGCATCGTGCTCGTCACGGGCCCCACCGGCTCGGGCAAGACGACGACCTTGTACGCGGCGCTGTCGATGCTCAACGCCACCACGACGAACATCCTGACGGTGGAAGACCCGATTGAGTACGACCTGGCCGGCGTAGGCCAGACGCAAGTCAATCCGCGCATCGACATGACCTTTGCCAAGGCGCTGCGGGCGATCCTGCGGCAGGACCCGGACGTGATCATGATCGGCGAGATCCGCGACCTGGAAACGGCGCAGATCGCCGTGCAGGCATCCTTGACGGGCCACCTGGTGCTGGCGACCCTGCACACGAACGACGCTTCGGCGGCCGTCACGCGTTTGCTCGACATGGGCATCGAACCGTTCCTGCTGTCGTCGTCGTTACTTGGCGTGCTGGCGCAGCGTCTGGTGCGCAAATTGTGCGGCTCCTGCAAGACCTTCGACGGGCAATACTGGCAGGCCGTCGGCTGCGAGCATTGCGGCCAGACGGGCTACCAGGGCCGCGTGGGCGTGTATGAGCTGCTGCGCACGACGGAGCAGATCCGCGCGCAGATCCACAACCGCGCGTCGGAAGCGGAAGTGCGCACGGTGGCCCTGCAGGATGGCATGACGAGCATGCGCGACGACGGTGAACGCTGGCTGCGCGACGGCACCACCACGCAGGCTGAATTGCTGCGCGTGACCAAAGACTAGGCCCGCCACCATGCCCGCATTCCGCTATGAAGCCGTCGACGCCCAGGGCGCCACCCGCAAGGGCGTGCTCAATGCCGACAGTCCCCGTTCCGCGCGCGCCGAGCTGCGCGTGCAAGGCCTGGTGCCGCTGGCCGTCGAACCGATCGCCGCGCAGGTCGATGCCGCCGGCGTCACCAAACGGCGCGGCTTTGGCGAGCGCCTGTCCAGCACCGAGCTGGCCCTGTTTACGCGCCAGCTGGCCAGTTTGCTGGAAGCGGGCCTGCCGCTGGAGCAGGCGTTTTCCGCCCTGCTGGAACAGGCCGAGCGGCCGTATTTGCGCGACCTGATCGCCTCGATCCGCTCGGAAGTGATCGGCGGCGCCGCGTTTTCCGACGTGCTGGCGCGCCATCCGCGCGATTTCGCGGAGATCTATCGGGCGCTGGTGGCGTCGGGCGAGCAGATCGGCCACCTGTCGCGCGTGCTGTCGCGCCTGGCCGACTACATCGAGCGGCGCAACGCGCTGGTGCAGAAGGTCAAGCTGGCCTTTACGTATCCGGCCATCGTCACGGTGGTGGCGTTTTCCATCGTGATCTTCCTGCTCACCTATGTGGTGCCGCAGATCGTTTCCGTATTCGCCAATACCAAGCAAAAGCTGCCCATGCTCACCGTGATCATGCTGGCGCTGTCTGACTTCGTGCGCAACTATGGCCTCGTCGTGGCCGTGATCCTGGCCGGCGCCTGGTTCGCCTGGCGCCGCGCGCTGCAGCAGCCGGCCCTGAAACGGCGCTGGCATACCTGGCTGCTGACGGCGCCCCTGTACGGCAAATTCGAGCGCAGCCTGAACACGGCGCGCTTTGCCAGCACCCTGGCCATCACCACGGGTTCCGGCGTGCCGATCCTGCGCGCGCTCGACACCAGCCGCGACACGCTCACCAACGTGGCGATGCAGGAGCTGGTACAGGAAGCCAGCGGCGCCGTGCGCGAGGGCGTGAGTCTGGCGCGCGCGTTGTCGGCGCAAAAGCATTTTCCGCCGATGCTGATCCACATGATACGCGCCGGTGAAATCACGGGCGAGCTGCCGGCCATGCTGGAACGCGCCGCCAGCGCGCAGGAACAGGACCTGGAACGCCGCACCCTGACGATTGCCGGCCTGCTGGAGCCGGCCCTGATCCTGGCGATGGGCGTGGTGGTGCTGCTGATCGTGCTGGCCGTGCTGATGCCGATTATCGAAATCAATCAGCTCGTAAGATAAGAATCCAAGGAAGCCATGAAGCGTTTGCCTCAAGTTACAAGTTTGCTCGCCGTCGTGGCGCTGTCCGTATCGCTGGCCTATTGGGCCATGCAGCTGTTCAAGGCGCCGCAACGTCCCATCAACCCGCCCGCCGTGCCGGTGGTGCAGGATGCCAGCGTGGAGGCGGGCGCTTCGCTGTTTGGCGGCCAGGTCAGCGTGGCCACGGCCAGCAATTACCAGCTCAAGGGCGTGGTCGCCGCCGGCAATGGCCGCGGCAGCGTGGCCATCATCTCGACCGATGGCAAGCCTTCCGTGGCCCTGCCGGAGGGCGCCGAGGTGGTGCCCGGCGTGACGGTGCTGGAAGTGCATGCGCGCCACGTGCTGCTGCGCGATGGCGGCGTGAGCAAGCGCATCGACCTGGTGGCCGATGACAAGGCGCTGGCCTTGCCGGCGCAAGTGTCCGCCACCCCAACGCCGGCCGCGGCCCCTGCGCCGGTCTCGAACCTGGTGCCGCCGCCGCTGCCGATGGAGCAGCAGCGGCCGGCGACCATGATGCCGGCGCCGCAAGTGAGCAGCGTGCCGCCGCCGAATTAACGCTGTTCTTATCGTATTTTGCCGATGGCGCCATGCCGCCATCGCTACAGGAGTCTTCATGTTCTCGATCCGTGCCGTCCTGGCGGGCTGCGTGGCGGCGCTATGCGCCTTGCCGTCGGCTGCCGCAGCCGACGTCCCCGCCGTCGCCACTACCTCTACCTCCGCTGCCACCCTGGCCGTGCCCGCGCCCGTGGCGGCGCGCCCGCGCATCGCCCTGGTGCTGTCGGGCGGCGGCGCGCGCGGCCTGGCGCATATCGGCGTATTGAAAGTGCTGCAGGAGCTGCATGTGCCGATCGACATGGTGGTCGGCACCAGCATGGGCGGCGTGGTGGGCGGCGCGTATGCGGCTGGCGCTTCCGTGGCGGACCTGGAAAAGATGGCGCGCGAGACCAACTGGGCGCGCGTGGTGGCCGACCGGCCGCCGCGCGACGAACTGGCATTCCGCCGCCGCGAGGAAGATTTGTTGCTGCCGTCTCGCATCGAATTTGGCGTGAGCCGCAACGGCATTTCCACGCCGCCGGCGGCGGCCAGCAATGCGGCGCTGGAGATGGCGTTGAATCGGCTGCTGCCGGCCGGCATGCGCGACCGCCCCGCCAGCCAGCTGCCGCTGCCCTTTCGTTCGGTGGCGTCGGACCTGGTCAATGGCGAGCTGGTCGAGCTGGTCGACACGCCCCTGTTCCTGTCGATGCGCGCCTCGCTGGCCGTGCCGGGGGTGTTTGCGCCCGTGCGCGTGAACAACCGGCTGGTGGTCGATGGGGGCCTGGTACGCAACCTGCCCGTCGACATGGCGCGCGCCATGGGCGCCGACATCATCATCGCCGTCAACGTGGGCACGCCGCTGGCGCCGGAAAAAGATCTGGGCAGCGCCATCGGCGTGGCGCAGCAGATGCTGCAGATTCTCACGGAGCAGAACGTGCAGCGTTCGCTCAAGGAGCTGCGGCCGCAGGATATCCTGGTGGCGCCCGATTTGACGGGCGTCAGCTTCCTCGACTTTGAAAACTATGCGCGCGCCATGCGCGCCGGCGAGCAGGCGGCGCAGGCCTTGGCCGCCCGCCTGGCGCCGCTGGCCCTGCCGCCGGAACAGTATGCGGCGCGCGAGCAGCTGCGCCTGGCCGCGCCGGCCCTGCTGGACGTAGCCCTGCCGCTCACGCGCCTGGCCGTGGAGAGCGAAGGCGATATCAATCCGCGCATCCTGCAGGCGCAATCCGGGCTGGAGGAAGGGCAGTCGGTCAGCCAGGAGGATGTGCTCAAGGCGGCGGCCAGGCTGTATGGCCGCGGCGACGTGGCGCGCGTGGAGACGGACGTGGTCGACGCGGGCGACCAGCGCGCCGTCACCATCAAGGCGGTCGAAGCGCCGTGGGCCAGCAACCGCCTGCGCGTGGGCCTGGAACTGGCCAGCGATTTCAGGGACAGCAATAATTTCGCCCTGAAGCTGCTGCATGCGCGCTCGAACCTGAACAGCTGGGGCGGCGAGTTGCGCAGCACGGCGCAGATCGGTAATACGCGCGGCTATGGCGTGCAGTTCTGGCAGCCGCTGGGCGCCGGCAACCCGTGGTATATCGCGCCGCAGTTGCAATACACTTCGTCGGCGATGGATTTGTTCGACAAGGGCCGGCGCAGCGCGCGCCTGGCGTATAACGGCCAGACAGCTGCACTGGTGCTGGGGCGCCAGTTCGGTACCTGGGGCGATCTGCAGTTCGGCGTCGCCCGTACGGAAGTCAAGGGCAAGCTGGCGATTCCGGCCGACCCTACGCAGCCGGAGTCGCGCGCGCTGGGCACCACGCAGTTCGTGCGATTCCGCGCCGATACGCTCGATTCGCCGGGCTTTCCCACGCGCGGCGTCCTGCTTGAGGCCATCTGGGCGCGCGATACGACCACGGGGGTGGGCGAGGCGGCTCTGGGCCAATCGTCCATCACGGGGTTGAAGGCCTTTGGCCGCGGCAACTGGGCCGGTCACGTGTATGGCGAATGGGCGCGCTCGCAGCGTGACGAAGCGCCGCTCAATCTCGGTGGTTTCCTGCGCTTGTCCGGCACGGAATTTGACTCGGTGAGAGGACGCAGTATCGCCTTCGCGCGCTTCGTCATGGCGCGCCGCATCGGTTCCCTGCCCAGCACTCTGGGCGGCGTCGTGCGGGCCGGTTTTTCACTGGAAATGGGCGGCGGCTTCGATCAGAGCGAGCGCTGGAAAGCCAGCAAGTTCACGCAGGCCAGCAGTGCCTTCATCTCCGTCGATACGCGCTTCGGTCCCGTGTACGTGGCATCGGGCGCGTCGAAGGGCGGCGAGAGCACCTTCTATCTGTTCCTGGGACCGGTCTGGTAAACGGCGCCTGGCGCGGTGGACGAGGCGGACGCCGTGCTGCGGCGCAGGGCCGTGAAGGCGGCAAATTCCCATGAGCGAAAGCCCAGCAGCAGGGTAAAGCCATCGCGCTCGGCAGGCGCAAGGCGCCGGTCGTTCTGGTGCAGGCGCGCCAGTTCCTCGGCCAGCTGGCGGATCTTTTGCACCAGCTCCTGCGCGCTCGACAGCGACAGGCGCGCCGGGACGCACATCAGGGTTTCACCGGCGCCGTCAAAATGCCCGCTGAAATAATCGGCCACCACGTGTTCGCGGAAGTACTGCTGCACCGGACCGTCGGCCAGCCAGTGGAAGGCGTTCGAGACGCGCAGGCTGTAGCGGTTCAGCGGCTTGAGTTCGATCAAGCCCAGCCGGTCCAGCTCGGCCAGGCAGCCGATGCATTCGGCCTGCGTCAGCGCATACGTTTCCACCACCTGCTCCAGGCTCCAGTGGCCGAGGCAGCAGATCGCCACCAGCAGCAAGCGCGGATGCGCCACCAGCGACTTTTCCTGCACCAGCGTGAGCGTGTCGGCATGGGGCGTGATGTCGGCCGCGCCGCGCAGCACGTCTTCCATGGCGATGCCCGAAGCCTTGCAGATCAGGGCCAGGCGCGACAGCGACATGTCGTGCTGGCCAAACATGCGCTTGACGCTCGATTCGCTCATGCCGATGCGTTCGGCCAGTACCTTGTAGGTGATGCCGGCGGCGCGCAGTTGGGTGCGCAGCACGCGCAAAACCAGTTCAGGTGAACTCACGATAGTTCCTTTATGCAAGTTTGGTAGCGGATGACGGTACCGAATGTAGCCGTTAATGGCACTTTGCACAAGGTGATAGTACTTTTCGGCAAAAACGATGACACTCCCGCTTGTGGCTCGCGCAGCGCGCTACAACCAGGCAATCCATCCACTTGTAGAGGTTATCCATGTTCCCATCTTTCCGTTTCCCCGCAGCGCTGCTGGCGCTGGCCACCATCGCCCCCCTGCATGCCGTCGCAGCTGAACCGGCACCGGGTCCGTTCTATGCGGGCGCCAGCTATGGCTTTCGCGCCAGCAGCGGCCTCGATTGCATCGCCGGACAAAGCGATTGCGACAAAAGCAGCAAGCGCAATGGCAAGGCCTACCTGGGTTACAGTTTCGACGCGCTGCCGTTTCAGGGCGGCGTGGCCCTGCCTTCGATTGAGCTGGTGGGGTACATGGGCGGCGAGGTCAAGTCCGGCTTCGACACGGACGCGGGCAAGCGCGCTGGCCGCGGCAAGTTCACGGGCCTCGGCATGCAG
This sequence comes from Janthinobacterium sp. SUN128, assembly GCF_030587275.1. NCBI lineage: Bacteria > Pseudomonadati > Pseudomonadota > Betaproteobacteria > Burkholderiales > Oxalobacteraceae > Janthinobacterium > Janthinobacterium sp. SUN128. The sequence goes on from NZ_JAPWHY010000005.1 coordinate 173,553, forward strand.
GGCGTGCTCGGTTACCAGTTTGACGCGTTTACATTGAGTGGCCGCGCCGGCGCGGCATACACGCAGGGCAAGGTCGATTATCTGGGCGGCGGTTCGGACAAGAAGAGCAAGATCGGCCTGACCTACGGCATCGGCGCGGCGTATGCACTGAACAAGAATTGGTCGCTGCACCTCGACTGGGACCGCGTGCCCGTCAAGTACAACAGCAAGCAAACGACCAAGGTCGACATGTTTTCGCTGGGCGCGTCCTACCGTTTCTAAGGGGATGCTGCTGCGGCACAGAGTGGCCTGATGGCGGACGCCCCTGAACGGGGTGTCCGCGGGCGGCCTGAAATGTCCATGGCGGCGTTGCACGGCCTCGCCGTATTGCTCATACTGTCTTCGTCCATGCGCCTTGCCATGGACATTTCCAGATCAGTCTTTGACGTCAACCTTCAGCAGCAATTTCGCCAGCAGGCGTTTTTCCTGCTGGCGCTGGCCTGACACGGTTTTCACGTGTGCCCCGGCGGCGCGCTGCAGGGCGGCAGTGGCGACCGGGTTGCGCGGTTTTTGCGAGGGTTCGACGCGGAACTGCATTTTCTGCCGCGTCGCCAATGCCTTGTTTGCCATCGGTTTCCCCCTTCTTTCCTACAGCACGTAGCGCGACAGGTCCTCGTTGACCGACAGCGCTTCCAGGCGTTCGTTGACATACGCGGCATCGATCACCAGCAGGTTTTCCGTGCTGCTGCTGTTTTCGCTGGCCGTAAACGACACTTCTTCCAGCAGTTTTTCCATCACCGTGTGCAGCCGGCGCGCGCCGATGTTTTCCGTGCGCTCGTTCACCGCATAGGCGATTTCCGCCAGGCGGGTGATGCCTTCCGGCGCGAATTGCAATGTGAGGTTTTCCGTCGCCAGCAAGGCTTCGTACTGCATCGTCAGGCAGGCGTCGGTACTCGTCAAAATGCGCTCGAAGTCCGAGATCGACAGCGATTCCAGTTCCACGCGGATGGGGAAGCGTCCCTGCAGTTCCGGGATCAGGTCCGACGGCTTCGACAGGTGGAAGGCGCCCGAAGCGATGAACAGGATGTGGTCCGTGCGTATCATGCCGTACTTGGTGTTGACGGTCGTGCCCTCGACCAGCGGCAGCAGGTCGCGCTGCACGCCGGCGCGCGAGACGTCGGCGCCGCCCGATTCCGAACGCGAGGCGATCTTGTCGATCTCGTCCAAAAAGACGATGCCGTTCTGCTCGACGTTCTGGATCGCCTTCTGTTTCAGTTCATCCTCGTTGAGCAGCTTGGCCGCTTCTTCCTCGAGCAGCAGTTTCAAGGCTTCGCGGATCTTGACCTTGCGCGCCTTCTTGCGCTGCCCGCCCACGCCCGAAAACATGGACTTGATCTGCTCCGTCATTTCTTCCATGCCCGGCGGCGCCATGATTTCCATCTGCGGACCCGCCTCGGCCAGCTCGATCTCGATTTCCTTGTCATCGAGCTCGCCCTGGCGCAAGCGCTTGCGGAAGGTCTGGCGCGTGCTGTCGCCGCTGCCGCTGTCCACGGCCGCCGCCGTATTCGGCGTGAAGCCGAAGTCGCGCGCCGGCGGCACGAGGATGTCGATCACGCGGTCTTCGGCCGCGTCTTCGGCGCGTGCGCGCACTTTCTTCATTTCCAGCGCGCGCGTCTGCTTGATGCCGATGTCGATCAGATCGCGGATGATGGTGTCGACGTCGCGCCCCACATAACCGACTTCCGTGAATTTGGTCGCTTCGATCTTGATGAACGGCGCCTCGGCCAGCTTGGCCAGGCGGCGCGCGATTTCCGTCTTGCCGACGCCCGTGGGGCCGATCATGAGGATGTTCTTGGGCGTGATTTCATGGCGCAGGGGCTCGGCCACCTGCTGGCGGCGCCAGCGGTTGCGCAGGGCGATGGCGACGGCACGCTTGGCCTTGGCCTGGCCCACCACGTGCTTGTCGAGTTCGGTGACGATTTCCGCCGGGGTCATGTTCATGATCATAGTTGGCTTTCTATTCTTTGCTCAGGCGCGCTTAGGTTTAGTCTAAGGTCTCGATAATGTGGGACATATTCGTGTAAATGCACAGCTCGGCGGCGATGGTCAGCGATTTCCTGACCACCTCGGCCGGCGACAAGTCCGTGTTTTCCTGCAGCGCCTTGGCGGCGGACTGGGCGTAGGTGCCGCCCGAGCCGATGGCGCCGATGCCGTCTTCCGGTTCCAGCACGTCGCCATTGCCCGTGATGACCAGGGTCGACTCGCTGTCAGCCACCAGCAGCATCGCTTCCAGGCGGCGCAGCACGCGGTCGGTGCGCCAGTCCTTGGCCAGTTCGACGGAGGCGCGCAGCAGATTGCCCTGGTGTTTTTCCAGCTTGCCTTCAAATCGGTCGAGCAGGGTGAAGGCGTCGGCGGTGCCGCCGGCAAAGCCGACCAGGACCTTGCCCTGATACAACTTACGCACTTTGCGGGCCGTGCCCTTCATGACGATGTTGCCGAGCGTTACCTGGCCGTCGCCGCCCAGGGCGACCTGCTTGCCGCGCCGGACGCAGAGGATGGTGGTGCCGTGAAATTGTTCCATAGTGACCTCAAAAGATTCGTGCCGATGCGTGCAAGGCCATGCGATTGCGCGCCCATGCTTCAAAAGTGGGGATGGAAAAGGCAATTGCAAGCGGCAGTGCCTGCTTCAGTGTAGTCGGCGCGGGACGAAAAAAAAGCACGCAACCGAAGGTTGTGTGCTTTTTTATGCGCCATCGCGGGGCCGCCGGGCGACCGCGCAAGGGAGGGGCGATCAGTCGCCGTAGAGTTTTTGCTTCAGTTCGCGCCGTTGCTGGGCTTCCAGCGACAGGGTGGCGGTTGGACGGGCGATCAGGCGCGGGATGCCGATAGGCTCGCCCGTTTCTTCGCACCAGCCATAGTCGCCGGCGTCGATGCTGGCGATCGATTGCTGCACTTTCTTCAGCAATTTGCGCTCGCGGTCGCGCGTGCGCAGTTCCAGCGCATGCTCTTCCTCGATGGTGGCACGGTCGGCAGGATCCGGTACGAGCACGGTTTCACGCAAGTGTTCCGTGGTTTCGCCGGCGTTTTTCAGCAGATCTTTTTCGAGCTGCTGCAGGCGCGCCTTGAAGAATGCCAGTTGTGCCGGATTCATGTAGTCATCTTCGCTCATGGCGCGAATTTGGTCTTCGCTGATGAGAGGGATGTCTTGGTTGGCGGCCGGGGTCGATTTATTAGTTTTGGTCATAACTTCGCTTACCTTCGATACGACAGAGTTTTCAAATTGATCAGTTGATGCGGCGATACCGAGCAACTGTACAGGTTCCGCTTGGCATTGCTGTCCCGCTGTACTGCGTGCGACCTTGGCTTGCCGGCGAAAGCCAGGACTACCGGCCGGCTAAGGTGCCATGTTGATAACTTTTTACCGCTCTATGCCAGTCGCGCTATGCGCGCGTCAACAGGCGTGTTGGGTGGATCGGTTGCATGCCTGGCATGCGGCCAGCGGCAGTTTGCCAGCATTTCATGACAGGCGAACGACATGGGCCGTTTTCGTCGCTGATTTTGGCACGCTTTGCTTTATATTGCCATCCCGATTTGTTGACTAGCCGATCAGAAACGGCTACTTGTTGGTTTATGCCAGCAAGATGGGTGTCGGACAGCGGGAAAGCGTGCTTAACTTTCCCTTTTGTTTCTGCTTTGCAACGGATACTTTGCAAAACCCGGCTAGTTTATACCAAACATTGTTCGAGTCCGCGAATAAAAATGTCTTTTGGTAGATTCTTGCCAATAAATACCATTTTGCTGCCACGCACCTCGTTTTCGCCCCATTTGGCGCCCAGGTCGCTGCCCATCAGCTGGTGCACGCCCTGGAAGACCACCTTGCGCTCGGCGCCTTGCATCAGCAGCACACCCTTGTAGCGCAGCATGCGCGGGCCATACACTTGCACCAGGCCGCCGAGGAACTCGTCGAGCTTGGCGCTGTCGAACGGTTGCGTGCTCTTGAAAATAAAGGCGGCGATATCGTCGCTGTGCTGCGCATGGTGGTGGTCGGCATGGCCGCAATCGGTGGCGCAGGCGTCGCTGTGCTCGTGTGCGTGTTCATGTTTGTGTTCATGTGCGTGCTCGTGCGCCTTGTCGTGATCATGCACGTGCGCCGTTTCCGTCGCCAGGAAATCCGGGTCCAGTTCCAGTTTTTCATTCAGGTTGAAACCGCGGATGTCGAGTACTTCGGCCAGCGGCGCGCGGCCGAAATCGACCTTGGCGATGGGCGCGCGCGGGTTGATGCGTTTCAGGCGGCGCGTCAGGGTGGCCACGTCCTCTTCACTGACGAGGTCGGTTTTCGACAGCAGCAGCTTGTCGGCAAAGCCCACTTGCCGCTGGGCTTCCTCGTATTCGTCCAGTTGCTTCATGGCATGGCGGGCGTCGACTACCGTGAGGATAGCGTCGAGCATGTAGTGGCTGCCCACTTCTTCGTCGACAAAGAAGGTTTGCGCCACGGGGCCGGGATTGGCCAGGCCCGTCGTTTCGATGACGACGCGGTCGAATGCCAGCAAGCCGGCGTCGCGCTTGCGCGCCAGTTCCGTCAGGCCCACGATCAGGTCGCCTCGCACGGTGCAGCAGATGCAGCCGTTGTTCATCTCGATGATGTGTTCGTTGCTGTCCTGCACCAGGATCTCGTTATCGATGTTTTCCTGGCCAAACTCGTTCTCGATCACGGCGATGCGCATGCCATGGTCTTCCTGCAGTATGCGGTTGAGCAAGGTGGTTTTGCCGGCGCCCAGGAAACCGGTGAGGATGGTGGTTGGAATCAGTGCCATGAGAGATGCCTTGTAATCGGTGGTGCCGCCGCGCAAGCGGAAGAATGCGGACGATTATGCCGGAATTTTGCAAAAGCTTGCAAATGCGCGCCCATCCGCTTGATATGGATCAGGCCGTCCAGCAGGAGCGGCTGCCTACTTGAGTTTGGCGCGCGGGTGCGCCTGGTCATACACGTGCGCCAGGTGCTGGAAATCGAGGGCCGTGTAAACCTGGGTCGAGGTGATGCTGGAATGGCCCAGCATTTCCTGCACGGCGCGCAAGTCGCCCGACGATTGCAGCACGTGCGAGGCAAACGAGTGGCGCAGCACGTGCGGGTGCACGTTGGCGGGAATGTCCGTCGCCAGCGCATGCGCCTTCAGGCGCAGCTGCAGCACGCGCGGCGAGATGCGCGTGCCGCGCGTGCTTAAAAACAAGGCAGCGCTGCCGTCGGCCGCCGGCGGGCGCACGCCCAGCCAGGCCGTCAAGGCCACGAGGGCGGCCTTGCCGACGGGCACCTTGCGCATCTTGCTGCCCTTGCCGGTGACGATGACTTCGAAGCTGGCCATGTCGAGCCAGCTCAGCGAGGCGGGCCGGCCGCCGTCGGCCTTGCAGTAATGGGTGTCCAGGCTGGTCAGTTCGGACACGCGCAAGCCGCTCGAATACAGCAGTTCGAACATGGCGCGGTTGCACAGTTGTTCCGGCTCGGCGGCGCCTTGCTGGTGTTGCGCGGGCGCCACGAGGCGCACGGCGTCATCCACCGACAGGGCTTTCGGCAAGGTTTTGGCCCGCTTGGGGGCGCGGATGCCGTCGACAGGATTGGCGTCCAGCTTGGTCTCGCCGCTGAGCCAGTTGAAGAAGCCGCGCCACGACGACAGCTTGCGGGCGATGGAACGCGGGTCGAGGCCGCCAGCGTGCAGCTTGGCCGTGTAGCGGCGCACTTCGTTGTGCGCAAGAGCCGTCCAGGGCGTGTTGCCGCTCAGTTCCAGCAAGGCGCGCAGGTCGCGCCCGTAGGCGTCGAGCGTATGCGGCGACAGCTTGCGCTGCGTGGCCAGCTGCGCCAGATAGGCGTCGAGCCACTCGGCCTTGCCGCGCGTGTCGCCCATGGCGTTCTCAGGCAGGCGTGCCGGCGCGCAGCGCGGCCAGGGCGGCGCTGGCCGTGGCGCCGATATGCACGAGGAAGTCCGTGCCCATGCTGGACGTAAAACGTTCGCTGTCGGGCGAGCCGAGCACCAGCAAGCCGAAGGTGCCCGTGGTGTTTGGCGCGCGCAGGGCGATCATGACGGTCGATTCGATCTTATCGGCCTGCAGCCAGTGCACGGCTTCGAAATCGCGGTTGCTGCCGCAGTACGGCGTTTGCAGGCTGTTGGCGAACATGCGCACATCGGCCGTGACATCTTCCGTGAACCAGCCGTTGGCGTGTTCCGGCAGCACTTGCCACAGGCGCAGGCTGACGTAGGGCACGTCGAAATTGCTTTGCAAGGCGTCGACCAGCACGCGCGGCATGTCCGCATCGTTGCGCACTTGTAGCATGGCCTGGTTCCAGCCGTGGAACTTGCTGGCGATGTCGCCATTTTCCTCGGCCACGCGGCTCAGCTTTGACATGCGCAGTTCGAGCGCCTTGTATTTGTCGCGCATCACTTCCATCTGCCGCTCCTGCAGCGAGATGGTGCGTCCCGTCAGCGGGCTGCTCAGTTTGACCTCGCCGAGCAGAGCGGTATGCTCTTCGAAGAAATTCGGGTGCTCGCTCAGGTACTGGGCGACGGTGCTGGAATCGAGTGTGGCGGTCATTGAGAATATCTGTCAGTGAAAGTTGAACACTTCATTCTAACCGAGAGTGCGCCGGCATAGGCGCAAAGGGCATGGCGCCCGTGCATTTTCCGCGTGCCCATGAAAAAAGCGGCATGGTTGCCCATGCCGCTTTGTTTTCCATGTGCAGCTTATGTCACCCTCAGCGGGTGACATGCGACAGCATTAGAAGTTGTGGTGCAAGCCGAGGCCGACGTAGTTGGTCGTAGTCGAAACGTTGTAGTTGGTCGTGCTAGCAGCTTTCTTGTTCGAAATATCTGCGTACAGGTAGGTACGTTTCGACAGATTGTAGTCGTAGCCCAGCGATGCTTGCTTGGTTTTGACTACGCCATCTGGCGTTTTTTGACCATAGCCAGCGCGGATCTTGCCTGGGCCGACGTCGTAGTTGGCGCCCAGTACCCACGATTTGGTGCCGGTATTGATGATTTTGAAGTCCTCATCTTTCTGGTGCTGAATCGACAGCATGACTTTCAGTTCAGGAATCGGATTCACCGACGCACCGACCGACCACAGCTTGGCTTGCAGGCCATTACGCTCGTAGGCGGCCATGGCTGCAAATCCTGGCGAGGCGTATGTCACGGATACCGAGTACGGATTCGATGCAGGCACGACATTGGCAGGCACGCCGAAGTTGCCGGAAGCATTCGTCGTTGCGTTAGGTACGGTAGCCAGGAAGACATTATTGCTATTCGCTTCCTTGGCGGCCACGGTGGCGTTGAACTGGAAGCCGCTGATGACTGGCGAGTTGTAGAACACGGCATTCGAGAAGCGGTTACGCGAGTTGCCTGGCGCGCTCAGCGGATCGCTGGTGTAGCCGGCAACGGTCAGGTCGGTCTGGAAACCGGCTGGCGTAGGCATGCCCGACCATGGTTCGAAACCGGTACTCGTTTCCTGGAATGCGGTCAGGCCACGGCCCAGGCGCACGGTACCGAAGTCGCCTTGCAGGCCGACGCGGCTTTGACCCTGGAACAGCGGACGCGAATTGGCGCCCGACGTGTTTTCTACGGTGCCGGTGTCGGATTCATAGCGAATTTCCAGTTGGAAAATGGCTTTCAAGCCATTGCCCAGATCTTCCGTGCCCTTGAAACCCAGCTTGTTGTTATCGCGCTTGGTGACAGCGGTGGTGGAACCAGTCGCTTTGCCCAGGCCTGCATCGATCGTGCCGTAGATTTGGACGGACGACTGCGCTTGTGCGGTTGCGGCAAAGGCGCCGAAGAGTGCGAGGGCAACGAGTGATTTTTTCATGTCTTATTCCCTATTAAAAGTGAGTTCCGTCCGAGATCCGAGCAGATTGAAACACGCTAACTGTCGCGTTTCGATGAATGAACCTTAATTCGTCGGCGCGCAAGACGTGCGGGATTGGTCAAATGTGCGTGAAAAGATTGGTGAAAAGCGGCATAACTGCATGCCCCTGTTGTATTTTTGTAACGCGCGGTTTTTGCCGATCCTGCGCCGAGGGCAAGCGTTCTCCCACCGCCACGCTGGCGGTGCCTTGCTATATTGGCATGTCCGTGCCAGGACATTGTTGCGTTGAATCAAGTTCTTGAGGCGGCTTTGGCGGATTTATGACACAAGGACGGTACACTAAGGGAAGGCCTGCGTTGATGGGCCTGGAGACGGCTCACTATTATTAGAATCATTGACTCAATATCGAGAATCGATGGCAAATCGCGAAACATTAGGATTGATCAAGGGCGCACGTGCGGGCGATGTTGCCTGCCAACTGGCGTTGGGGCGGGTGTATCTGTTTGGACAGGGCGTGCCGCAAAGCCTGCCCACGGCCTTGCACTGGCTGGCGCGGGCGGCCCAGGAGGATAGCGAGGAAGCGTGCTTGCTGATTGGCACGCACGTGCCGTTCGAAGTGGCGCAACCGGCAGCCAAGGCGCTGATTCCCTATTACGCGCAGGCGTTCGATGCAGGCCTGGTGCAGGCGGGCCTGGTGCTGGCGCAGCTGGTGCTGGGCAATGCCGCCAGTCACTGTGAATCCTTGCGCGCCAAGGCGCGCGTGGCGCTGGACGCCGCCGTGCACGCCGGCTTGCCCGATGCACAATGGTTGTTATCCATGCAAGAAGGCTCGGCTGCAGCTTGCGGGCGGGATACCGGCCTGGCTGGCGAGAAAGTCATCGATGGCGACGCGCCGCTGCACGCCTGGCTGGAGCAGGCATGGCGCCAGGGCAACCATGCCGAATTCCTGTCGCAAGGCTTGCCGCTGGCGCGCGAGTTGCTGCAGCGCCAGGCGGCGGCCGGTGCGCGCACGATTGCCCTCGACGCGCAGCAGGTGCTGCTGCTGTCGCGTTGTGCCCAGGCATTGGCGCCTGGCGGCGACGCCGAAGGCTGGCAGTGTTGCGAGCTGGCAGCGCATGGCGGCGACCGTACGGCGCAGCTGGAGCTGGGGCTCGGCTATGCGCGCATGGATGCGCATGGCCAGCGGCTGGCCACGCGCAATGGCGCGGCCAATTTCAAGCGTGCCGTGCGCTGGCTGACGCAGGCTGGCGAGCAGGGGCTGGCCGAAGCCTGGTTCGTGCTGTCGCGCATCTACACGAAACCGGAATTTTCCCAGCGCAATGTGGTCGAAGCCCATTCCTGCCTGGAGCGTGCCGCCGACCTGGGGCATGGCCCTGCCCAGCTCGAGTGTGGCATGCATGCCTGGCGCAATCGCCGCGATGGCGTCAACAATGATGTGCGGGCCGCGTATTGGCTGCTGCAGGCGCAGGCGCAAGGCAGCCGCGAAGCGGAGGCGGCGCTGGCAAAGATCGCGCCGCAGGGAGAAGCCGGCGACTGGGGCCAGTGCGCCGCCATGCAGGCCGATGGGCACTTGCGGCAATTGGGCCAGAGCCACCCCTTGCTGGCGGCGCGGCTGGAACTGGCGCGCTGCTTCCATCTGTCGCGTGCCGAGGCGCTGCTGCTCGATATTCACGCGGCCGACCAGGGGCATTGTCTGTTGATCGATATCAGTGCCACACATGGGCGAGGCAAGCGGCGCCTGGTGCTGATCCGTACGGCGCAGGAACGCCAGCTGCTCGATCAGGTGGTGCGCCTGTTCGAGCGCGTCGATTGCGGTGTGGCGGGGCCGGAAGGCAATTACCGGCAGCGCCTGTACCGCCTGAAGTGCTACCTGGCCGAACTCGATGTCGCACAGGAACAGCAGTTCCTGGCGGCCTGACTTTGACTGCTCACTTTCACCCGTCTACAGCTCGATCGTGCCCTCGAACACGGTCACGGCCGGGCCCGTCATCAGAACGGGATGGCCGGGGCCCTGCCAGGCGATCGACAGTTCGCCGCCACGCGCGCTGATGCGCACGGGGGAATCGAGCAAGCCGCGCAGGATGCCGGCCACGGCGGCGGCGCAGGCGCCCGTGCCGCACGCCAGGGTTTCGCCCGCACCCCGTTCAAACACGCGCAGTTTCACGTGCTGGCGGTCGACGATCTGCATGTAGCCGGCGTTGACCCTGCGGGGAAAGCGCGGGTGATGCTCGATGCGCGGGCCCGTCACTTCCAGGTCTTGCGCATCGACATCGTCGACCACTTGCACGGCGTGCGGATTGCCCATCGAGACGACGGACACCAGCACGGTGGTATCGTTGCCTGGCAGCGCCAGGTCCAGCGGCCACACGGTGTCGTTGCCTTGCACTACACCGTCCAGGCCGTTCGCATCGAACGGCACCAGCGCGGGTTCGAGCACGGGCGCGCCCATGTCGACCGTGATGCTGCCATCGGGCTCCAGGCGTGGCGCGATGACGCCGGCCATGGTTTCCACGCGGATGCTGTCCTTGCTGGATAGCCCTTTTTCACTGACGAACTTGACGAAGGCGCGCGCGCCATTGCCGCACTGCTCGACTTCGCCGCCATCGTTGTTATAGATGCGGTAGCGGAAATCGCAGCCGGGCAGGCGCGGTTTTTCCACCACGAGGATCTGGTCGGCGCCGATGCCGAAACGGCGGTCGGCCAGGCGCTGCCACTGGGCCGGCGTGAAGTCGATATCTTGATGGATGGCGTCGATGACGATGAAGTCATTGCCGGCGCCATGCATTTTGGTAAATTGGAGTTTCATGGTCTGCCGTATCACTTGTGCTGGTTATAGAACGACGCTTCGCCTTCCGGACGCGTCTTGAAGCGTTTATGCGTCCAGAAATACTCGGCCGGCGCTTCGCGCACGCGCTCCTCGATGAATGCGTTCATGCGGCGCGTGGCGGCCGTGATGTCGTCGCCCGGATAGTCATCCCACGCTGGATAGTAGGTCACTTGCCAGCCCTGGTAATTGGGCAGGAAGGTGGCGATGACGGGAATGACTTGCGCCTTGGCGGCCAGCGCCAGACGCGCCGTGGCTGTCAGGGTGGCGGCGGGCACGCCGAAGAAGGGCACGAATTCCGCATCCTTTTCGCCGAAATCCATGTCCGGCAGCATGAAATACGGCAAGCCGTCGCGCAGCGCGCGCAGAATCGTCTTGATGCCGTCCTGGCGCGTAAACAGCTTGGGCGGCTTGAAGCGCGAACGCCCGTTGCGCAAGGCCTGGTCAAAGGCGGCGTTCTTTTGCTGCACATACATCGACGAAGCGGAAATTTCCATGGCCGTGGCGGCGCCGGCCACGTCGAGGCAGACGAAGTGAGGACACAGCAGGATGGTCGGCTTGGCCGCGATCTGCTGGCCCGGGAAGGCGGGCACCTTTTTGATCAGGCGGTTCAGGCGCGCTTCCGACGACCACCACAGAATGCTGCGTTCCCACACGCTGCGCGAATAGGCCTGGAAATGCTGGCGCGCCAGCGCCACGCGCTGGGCTTCCGTCAATTCCGGCATGCACAGGCGCAGATTCGTCAGGGCAATCTTGCGCCGCGTGGGCATGGCGATGAACAGCAGGCTGCCGACGGCCACGCCGAAACGGCCGAGGATGGGCAGGGGCAGCCAGTGCAGCAGCCACATGAAGGCGATCAGCAGTCTCATGCCTGCTCCCCGGCGGCATTCGGCGTCGCGGGCGTGGGCGGCGGCGCGCCGCGCGGCACTTTATAGCGGTTGTAGCTCCACAGGTATTGCGCCGGGCTGCGCGCGATCAATTGTTCCATTGCGGCATTGATGGTGCGCGCCTGCTCCGCCGAGGTGCTGTCGAGGGACTCGGTGAAGGGCACGAAATGCACGACATAGCCGCGCCCGCCCGGCAGGCGTTCCGCGTAGGTGATGATGACTTCGGCGCCGCCCATCTGCGCCAGCTTGGCCGGCAGGGTCATGGTATAGGCGGGACGGCCAAAGAAATCGGCCCACACGCCTTCGCCTTCCTGCGGCACCTGGTCGGGCAGCAGGCCGATGGGCTGGCCTTTTTTCAGGCATTTGGCGAAGATGCGCACGCCCGACATATTGGCCGGCGCCAGCATCAGGTTTTCGCGCGCGCGGGCCCCTTCGATCAGCGGTTTCAAGGCTGCGCGCTTGGGCGGACGGTACATCACGGTGAGCGGTGTGCGCAGCGCGATTTGCTGGGCGACAATTTCAAAGCAGCCCAGGTGCGGCGTCAGGAAGACGATGCCGCGGCCGTGCTGCAGCGCTTTTTCCACCAGTTCCCAGTTTTCCACCGTCGCATGGCGCGCCACGCGCTCGGCTGGCGCGCACCAGATGAAGGGCAATTCCAGCACGCTCTTGCCCGCTTCAGCCACGGCCGCGTGCAAGTGTTGCGAAAACCCCGCACCTTGCATGTTCTCGCGCATGCGGCGGCGGTAGGACGGGGAAATGGCGTAAATCACCCAGCCAAGCGCAGTGCCCAGGGCATGCAGGACGGGCAGGGGAAAGATGGACAGGAAGCGGAAAATTGGGACTAACATGTATAAGCGGTTTCCAGGAATGGCGTGTTGCCGTGCCAAAATTTTTTAAGAAGCGTAAAATACCACGTATGCAGTAACCGCTGAGTTAATAGACAACTTGCGATGCGGAATATAAATCTCGCTAAAGCGTCGCAGGCAAAATCCTCTTTACTGCGACAGAACATTCACATAGTAAACAGGAGCTTGCAATGTCAAACGACTATCTCTTCACTTCCGAATCCGTTTCGGAAGGCCATCCCGACAAGGTTGCCGATCAAATTTCCGACGCCATCCTTGACGCCATCCTGACCCAGGATCCAGCCGCCCGCGTGGCTGCCGAAACCCTGTGCAACACGGGTCTGGTGGTGCTGGCTGGCGAGATTACCACCCACGCCAATGTGGATTATATTCAAGTTGCGCGCGAAACCATCAAACGCATCGGTTACGACAACACGGAATATGGCATCGACTACAAGGGTTGCGCCGTGCTGGTGGCCTACGACAAGCAATCGCCGGACATCGCGCAAGGTGTCGATGAAGGTGCGGGGATTGACCTGGATCAAGGCGCTGGCGATCAGGGCCTGATGTTCGGCTACGCTTGCGATGAAACGGCCGAGCTGATGCCTGCCGCCATCCACTACGCGCACCGCCTGGTCGAGCGCCAGTCGCAGCTGCGCAAGGATGGCCGTTTGCCATGGCTGCGTCCGGACGCGAAATCGCAAGTGACCCTGCGTTACGTCGATGGCCGTCCGGTCGGCGTGCACACGGTCGTGCTGTCGACCCAGCATGCGCCGGAAATTTCGCACGCGCAGATCAAGGAAGCCGTCATCGAAGAGATCATCAAGCCGATCTTGCCGCGCGAATGGCTGAATGACACTATTTTTCTCGTCAACCCGACGGGCCGTTTCGTCATCGGTGGTCCGCAAGGCGATTGCGGCTTGACCGGCCGCAAGATCATCGTCGACACCTACGGTGGCGCAGCCCCGCACGGCGGCGGCGCGTTCTCGGGCAAGGATCCTTCGAAAGTCGACCGTTCGGCAGCTTACGCGGCCCGCTACGTGGCGAAAAACATCGTCGCGGCCGGCCTGGCGCGTCAATGCCAGGTGCAGGTCAGCTACGCCATCGGCGTGGCCAAGCCGATCAACATCACCGTCTACACGGAAGGCACGGGCGTGATTCCCGATGAGCAAATCGCCAAGCTGGTGCTGGAACATTTCGATTTGCGTCCAAAAGGCATCGTGCAAATGCTCGACCTGTTGCGCCCGATCTACCAGAAGAGCGCCGCCTACGGCCATTTCGGCCGCGAAGAGCCGGAATTCACGTGGGAACGCACGGACAAGGTCGCCCTGCTGCGCGACGCTGCCGGCCTGAAGTAATTTAGTCTAGTCAGACTTGCAAGAAAAGCGCCCCGGCCTGCTGGCCGCGGGCGCTTTTTTTATGTGTTGTTACGTGGCAATGTATGGCGAACAAGCTGGCGCGCCAGCCTTGACAATGATAAAATCCCCCGTCCGAGGAGCGTTGCGACGAAGAAATTCGCCAGGCTCGGAATATCCTGCAACTGCGCTCACGTACCTTTTTCAACAACTGAAAGGAGGGCGTGATGAACGCCGTACTCAAATCGCAACACGACTACACCATCGCCGATATCACTCTGGCCGCATGGGGCGACAAAGAAATCAAGATTGCTGAAACGGAAATGCCTGGCCTGATGGCCATCCGCGAAGAATTCGCGGCAGCGCAGCCTCTGAAAGGCGCGCGCATCACCGGTTCCATCCACATGACCATCCAGACCGCCGTGCTGATCCAGACTCTGGAAGCACTGGGCGCGCAAGTGCGTTGGGCATCGTGCAACATTTACTCCACGCAAGATCATGCCGCCGCCGCCATCGCTGCCGCCGGCACGCCTGTGTTCGCCGTCAAGGGCGAGTCGCTGGATGACTACTGGGAATACACGCACCGCATCTTCGAATGGCCGAACGTGGACGGCAAGGCTGTCTACTCGAACATGATCCTCGACGATGGCGGCGACGCAACCCTGCTGCTGCACCTGGGCGTGCGCGCGGAAACCGACCTGTCGGTGCTGGCGAATCCCGGTTCGGAAGAAGAAATCTGCCTGTTCAACTCGATCAAGAAACACTTGCTGGCCGATCCGACCTGGTACTCGAAGCGCCTGCCGGAGATCCTCGGCGTGACGGAAGAAACCACCACCGGCGTGCACCGTTTGTACCAGATGCACAAGGAAGGCAAGCTGGCTTTCCCTGCGATCAACGTGAACGATTCCGTCACGAAATCGAAATTCGACAACCTGTATGGCTGCCGCGAATCGCTGGTCGATGGCATCAAGCGCGCCACCGACGTGATGATCGCCGGTAAAGTGGCCGTCATCGCCGGTTACGGTGACGTCGGCAAGGGTTCGGCCCAGGCCATGCGTGCCCTGTCGGCCCAGGTATGGGTAACGGAAGTCGATCCGATCTGCGCACTGCAGGCGGCGATGGAAGGCTACCGCGTCGTGACCATGGATTACGCGTGCGAACACGGCGACATCTTCGTGACTTGCACCGGCAACTACCATATCCTCACGCACGATCACCTGACGCGCATGAAAGACCAGGCCATCGTCTGCAATATTGGTCACTTCGACAATGAAATCGACGTTGCTTCGCTGAAGCAATACGAGTGGGAAAACATCAAGCCGCAAGTCGACCACATCATCTTCCCGTCGGGCCGCCGCATCATCCTGCTGGCCGAAGGTCGCCTGGTCAACCTCGGTTGCGGTACGGGCCACCCGTCGTACGTGATGAGCTCGTCGTTTGCCAACCAGACGATCGCCCAGATCGAACTGTACGCGAACACGGCCAACTACCCGGTCGGCGTGTACACCCTGCCAAAACACCTCGATGAAAAAGTCGCTCGTTTGCAACTCAAAAAGTTGAATGCGCAGCTGACGGAACTGACGCAAGAGCAAGCCGACTACATCGGCGTGCGCACGGAAGGTCCATACAAGCCAGAGCACTACCGTTACTAAGATGGTTGCCTCATGAACCTACTGCGCGGCGCGGGGCGCGGCCGGCGATGCTCGCTGTACCTTCGTACAGCTGCGCTTCTCGGCCACGCCGCGCATCCGCTCGCTACGGTTCGCGAGGCAAGGAGACTCACTTGTGTAATCTGAACAGTCCGGCCGTCGCCGGTCGATTATCATTTTTGACAGGCTAGAGAAATGCGCTTGCTACTGATTTGGTTTATCAATGCGGCAGCCCTGTTTGCCGTCCCTTATTTGATGCACTCGGTGACGATGAGCAGCGGCTTGACCGCGCTGCTGGCCGCTGCCGTGCTGGGGCTGGTCAATGCGCTGATCCGTCCTTTGCTGATCTTGCTGACCCTGCCCGTGACGTTCCTGTCGCTGGGTCTGTTCATTTTGATCATCAACGGCTTCCTGTTCTGGCTGGTGGCGCAGGTGATCGATGGTTTCCATGTCGCCAGTTTCTGGTCTGCCGTGGGTGGTGCCATTCTGTACAGCATCATTTCCTGGGCCTTGTCGACCTTACTTTTGAGTAACGACGATGGAAAAGCATAATTTCAGTATTGAGTTTTTCCCGCCGAAAACCCCGGAAGGGGCGGAAAAGCTGCGCGCCACGCGTGTCAAGTTGTCCGAGTTGCATCCAAAGTATTTCTCGGTGACCTTTGGCGCCGGCGGCACCACGCAGCAGGGCACGCTGGACACCGTGCGCGAGATCCTGGCGGCCGGCGAACAGGCCGCGCCCCATCTGTCTTGCGTCGGTGGTTCGCGCGAATCGATCCGCGCCGTGCTGGCCGACTTCAAGGCGGCGGGCGTGAGCCGTATCGTGGCCTTGCGCGGTGACTTGCCGAGCGGCTATGGCGCCTCGGGCGAGTTCCGCTATGCCAACGAGCTGGTGGAATTCATCCGCGCCGAGACGGGCGACCATTTTCATATCGAAGTGGCCGCCTATCCGGAAGTGCACCCGCAAGCCCGTTCGCCGCAGGACGACCTGAACGCGTTTGCGCGCAAGGTGCAGGCCGGCGCCGATGCAGCCATCACCCAGTACTTCTACAATGCCGACGCGTATTTCCAGTTTGTCGAGCAGACGCAGAAGATGGGCATCAACGTGCCCATCGTGGCCGGCATCATGCCGATCACGAATTACACGCAGCTGATGCGCTTTTCGGACATGTGCGGCGCGGAAATTCCACGCTGGGTGCGTCTGAAACTGGCCAGCTTTGGCGACGACAGCGCGTCCATCAAGGCTTTTGGCCTGGACGTGGTGACGGGCTTGTGCGAACGCCTGCTGGAAGGCGGCGCGCCAGGCTTGCATTTCTATAGCATGAACCAGGCGGCGCCCACGACCGCACTGTGGCAGCGCCTGGTGAAGTAAATCGTTCTGCTGTTATCAGAACAGATCGCCCTCGGTCACGATGTGATCGAGGGCGATGTCGTATTCGCCGTTGGGAAAGCTTGCTGCCAGGCAGGCATAGGCGATACCGAGGGTGCGCGGACGGGGGACCTGCGCCAGGGTGCGGTCGTAATAGCCGCCGCCATAACCGAGCCGGTAGCGTTCCTTATTAAACCCCAGGCAAGGCACCAGCAGGGTGGCGGGTGCCGGGCGCAGGCGTAATCGGGCCGGCACAGCCACGCCCATGCCATCCTTGACCATGGCTTCGCCCGGCGTCCAGTCGCTGAATGCCAGCGGTGCATGTTTTTCCAGCACCACCGGCAAGCTTAATTGCACGCCGCGCGCGGCCAGCTGCGCATAGGCGCCGTGCAAGTCCGGCTCGCCATGCAGGGGCCAGTACACGCCCAATTCCTCGACGTTTTCCTGTGTGCACCAGTCCAGCAGGCGCTGTGCGATGGCCGCATCCCACGTTATTCGCGTGGCGTCGGGCAGGGCGCGCCGGGCCGCCAGCAGGGCCTTGCGCAAGCCGGCTTTGTCCTGTGGCGCAATGGGTGGCCGTGCAGCCGGATCGCATGTTATTCTAGGGTCGCTATTCATATCACCATCAAGTTAAGATTGAGAGTCGTACATTGATTTCCCCACTGAAATGGATTGCCGGCACGATGCTGTGTGTTGCATCGGTCTTGTCTCCCCTGGCAGCCCTGGCCCAGGTATCGGCCACCGTAGCCCCAGCCGCCCCCGACACGCGCAGCGAGGACGATGCCTTCCTGCTGCTGCGCGACGCCGCGCGCAAGGATGACGTCGAAAAAGCCGACTTTTATGCGGGGCGCCTGACGAATTACCAGATTCCATCGTATGTTGACTATTATCGGCTGAAACCGCGCATCAAGCTGCTGACCGAGGCGCAATTTCGCGATTACCTGAACCGCTACAAGGGCAGCGCCATCGCCGACCGTTTCCGCAATGATTGGCTGCTGGAGCTGGGCCGCAAGCGCGACTGGGTCGTATTCGATGAGCAATACCCGCAATTCGCCCTCGACGACGATACCCAGCTCAAGTGCTACGCGCTGATGTCGCGCGCGGCCAAGGGCCAGAACGTGGCGGCCGAAGCGCGCAACCTGCTCGTCTCGCCGCCCGGCTATGGCGAAGCGTGCGGTAGCCTGATCGCGGCATTGGCGCAAAATGGCCAGTTTGACACGAATGACCTGTGGGCGCAGATCCGCCTGGCGGGCCAGACCAATGCCACGGGCCCGGCGCGCCGCATCGCGCTGCTGCTGGGCGCGTCCGACGCGAAGATGGCGCAAGCCATCGATTTGCCGGCGCTGGTGCTGGCCAAGGGACCGGGCGCCAGCCGCGCCGACCACGAGATGTATCTGGTGGCCGTCGGCCGCATGGCGAAAAGCACCTTGAAACTGGGCGTGGTGGCCCTGCAAAAGGCCAGCGCGCAGCTGACGCCGCAGGAACAGGCCATCGGCTGGGCCAGCCTGGCCTTGCAAGCGTCGTATTCGCTGGCGCCGGAAGCATTTGAATATTGGCAAAAAACCAATGGCGCGCCCTTGACTCAGGAGCAGATGCAGTGGAAGGCGCGTATCGCCTTGCGTGAAGGCAATTGGCCCCTCGTGAAAGCCGCCATCCAGGCCATGCCGGCCTCGCTGCGCACGGATCCCACCTGGGTCTACTGGCTGGCGCGCGCGCAGCAGGCGGAAACGCCGGGCCGCCCGAACCCGCAGGCGGACGCCCTGTACCGCACGATTTCCGAGCAATCGAATTTCTATGGCTTGCTGGCCAATGAAGAACTGGGCAACCACCTGGTCTTGCCGCCGCCGGGCCAGCCGATTTCGCCCACGGAAATCGCCGCCATGGCTGCCAATCCGGGCTTGCAGCGCGCCTTGAAATTCTTCAATATGCGCTTGCGCTTCGAAGGCACGCGCGAGTGGAACTGGGAATTGCGTTCGATGACGGACCGCCAGCATCTGGCGGCCGCGGAATTTGCGCGCCAGAACAATGTGCTCGACCGCATGGTCAATACCTCGGACCGCACGCGCCTGGAAGTGGACTATACGCAGCGCTATCCGACGCCGCATGACGACGTCATGCATCCGGCCACGCAAACCCTGGGCCTGGATAAAGCCTGGGTGTATGGCTTGATCCGCCAGGAATCGCGCTTCATCATGGATGCGCAGTCGCACGTGGGCGCATCCGGCCTGATGCAGGTGATGCCGTCGACGGCCCGTTATGTCGCCAAGAAGATCGGCCTCACCGATTTCGTTACGGAAACCTTGAGCGACGTGCGCACCAACGTGTTGCTGGGCACGAATTACCTGAACATGGTGCTTGGCGGTCTCGACGGTTCGCAAGTGCTGGCCAGCGCCGCCTACAACGCGGGGCCGGGGCGCTTGCGCATCTGGCGCGCCACCATGACGCGTCCGCTGGAAGGCGCCGTCTTTGCCGAGATCATTCCGTACACGGAAACGCGCGGCTACGTGAAAAACGTGATGGCCAACGCCACCTATTATGCGGCCCTGTTCGAGAAGAGCCCGCAGTCGCTGAAAGCGCGCCTGGGTACCGTGGGGCCGAAAAACAGCGCTGTTTCTGCCGATTTGCCATCATCCAACTAAAGCACGCCGACCATGCAAACGACCATCCTTGATCCCAGCCTGACGCAAACCCTGGCCGCCGCGCGCGAACCCGGCCTGACCCTCATCATCGGCAACAAGAATTACTCATCGTGGTCGATGCGCCCGTGGGTGGCCATGACGGCCTTCGGCATCCCGTTCCAGGAAGTGCGCGTGCTGCTCGACCAGAGCGACACGGCCACCAAAATTGCCGAGTATTCCGCCTGCGGCCGGGTCCCCGTGCTGCTGGCCGGCGAGATCACGATCTGGGACAGCCTGGCCATCTGCGAATACCTGGCCGAGCAGTTTCCCGATAAACACATGTGGCCGCAAGACGTGGCCGCGCGCGCCATGGCGCGTTGTGTCTGCGCGGAAATGCATTCCGGTTTCGCCGGCTTGCGCACGGATATGTCGATGAATATCAAGGCGAAGTTGCCGGGACGGGGCCGCACGGCCGCCGCGCAGGCCGACATTGGCCGCATCAGCGAAATCTGGGAAGAGTGTCTGTCCCGCTTTGGCCACCACCAGTTCCTCTTTGGCGACTTTTCCATCGCCGACGCGTATTTCGCGCCCGTCGTCATGCGTTTCCGCACGTACGGCGTGAGCCTGGCGCCGGCCCTGAATGCGTATTGCGAGCGCGTGCAGGCGCACCCGGCCGTGGCCCGCTGGATCACGGAAGCGCTGGCGGAAACGGAAGTCGCTGCCAAGCACGACGCGGAACTGCCTGATTAAGAAAAGAGTGTTATGAAGATATACACGGTCGGTGGCGCGGTGCGCGACCAACTGCTGGGCTTGCCCGTGAAAGACCACGACCACGTCGTCGTGGGCGCCACGCCGGAAGACATGCTGCGCCAGGGCTTCCGCCCCGTCGGCAAGGATTTCCCCGTCTTCCTGCACCCGAAGACGCAGGAAGAATACGCCCTGGCCCGCACGGAACGCAAGACGGCGCCCGGCTACCGGGGCTTCGTCTTCCACACGGCGCCCGACGTCACGCTGGAAGACGACCTGGTGCGGCGTGATCTCACCATCAACGCCATCGCGCAAGCCGGAGACGGGACCTTGACCGACCCGTTCGGCGGCATCGAGGATATTCGCAACAAAATCTTCCGCCACGTCTCCGACGCGTTTGGCGAAGACCCCGTGCGCATCTTGCGCCTGGCCCGCTTTGCCGCCCGTTTTCATACTTTCACTGTCGCACCCGCCACCATGGAGCTGATGCGCCGCATGGTGGCCGACGGCGAAGTCGACGCCCTCGTGGCCGAGCGCGTGTGGCAGGAAGTGGCCAAGGGGCTGATGGAAAGCCATCCTTCGCGCATGCTGGCGGTGCTGCACGAGTGCGGTGCCCTGGCGCGCATCATGGGGGAAATCGCGCTGAGCGAACGCTTGATGCACGTGATCGACCATGCCGCTGCGCAAGGTCATGACTTGCCCGTGCGCTTCGCCGTACTGATGCTGGCTGTGCCGTTGGCGCAGATCAATGCGCTGAGCGAGCGCCTGCGCGTGCCCAACGACTGCCGCGAGCTGGCGGTGATGGCGGCGCGCGAGCAGGCGGCGGTCGCTGGCGCGCTGGCGTTGAGCGCCGAGGAACTGGTGAGCTTGTGCGAGCGCTGTGACGGACTGCGCAAGCCGCAGCGTTTCGTGCAGATGCTGGACGCCATCGCATGCGATGTGCATGCACGGGATCCCGTGTTTCCACAGTCCGCCTGGCTGCAAGCCATGCTGTTGGCCGTGCGCGGCGTGGATGCGGGCGCGCTGGCGCAAGCGTGCGCACAGGAACCGAAGCGCATTCCGGCCGTCATCCATGCTGCGCGGGTCGAGGCCGTCACGAACGTGATCAGCAGCCGGGAACTGCCATGACCTTACCCAAGCTGTTTCAAAACCCGTTTCGCCGCTGGCTCAGCCGTAGCGGCGGAGGGCGTCCGACCGTGCTCGTCAAGCAGTTGCATGAGCGCGACCGGCGCCGCATGATGAAGCATTTCCTGTCGCTCGAGAAAAGCGACCGGCTGCTGCGCTTCGGCAGCGCCTTGCCCGATGAATTGGTGGCTCAGTACGTGCAGAAGATGGATTTCTCGCGCGACATGATCTACGGCGTCTACAACAGCCTGTTCAAACTGGTGGGGGTGGGGCATCTGGCGTTCGCGCCGAAGGACAAGTCGCCGGCGAAAAGTGTCGTCACGGACAAGGAACAGGTGGCCGAGTTTGGCGTGTCCGTGTCGAAATCCATGCGCGGCATGGGGGTCGGTTCAAAGCTGTTCGAGCGGGCGGCGATTCACTGCCGCAACAACGATGTCGATACCCTGTACATGCATTGTTTGTCGTCCAACAAGACGATGATGCATATCGCCAAGAAGGCGGGCATGGAAATCCAGCGCGACTATGGCGAAGCCGATGCATACCTGAAACTGTTGCCGCCAAACCCGACCAGCATGCTGCAGGAAGCCGTGCAGGAACAGTTCGCCATGTTCGACTACACGTTCAAGGCCAACGCGCGCGCCGCGTTCAAACTGTGGGATCGCTTGCCGGGGCGTAAGAAGAAGCCCGGGCCGCCATCACAATAAGGGCAGGGCCGTCGTATCCTTGATGCGCTGCAAGGCAAAGCTTGATTTCACATCCAGCACGGCCGGGTGGCGCAGCAGCGTCGCCATCATGAAGCGCGAAAAGTGCTCCATGTCTTCCACGTGCACGCGCAGCAGGTAATCCATCTCACCCGTCATCGCATAGCAGGCCACCACTTCCGGCCATTGCGCCACGGCCACGGCGAAGTCGGCGCGCGGCGACGTGTTCGTCACCAAGTTGGGCGCCAGCACGCGCGCCGTGCTGTGCGCGGTGGCATCGCTGTGCTTTTCCAGCCGCACGTTCACGTAGGCCAATAGCCCCAGGCCGATCTTTTCCGGGTCCAGCAGGGCCACGTACTGGCGGATCACGCCCGCTTCTTCCAGCCGTTTGACGCGGCGCAAGCATGGCGACGGCGACAGGCTGACCTGCTCGGCCACGTCCTGGTTCGACAGGCGGCCATCGGCCTGCAGGACGGCGAGGATCTTGCGATCCGTTTTATCCAGCGTAATTTTGCTCATGCTTCCTCCGGTGGTTCTTGTTTCACGCAATATTATTGCGCAAATCATGATTGTTCGGGAGATCTTTGGCATTTAATGCCCACAGACCGCGCCTATACTGTGCGCTACTTCTTGGAGGAGACATCATGCAATTTCAGCCTTGGGATAACCCGATGGGTACCGATGGTTTCGAGTTCGTCGAGTATGCAGCACCAGACCCAAAAGCATTGGGCAAGCTGTTCGAGAACATGGGCTTCACGGCCATCGCGCGCCACCGCCACAAGGATGTGACCCTGTACCGTCAGGGCGACATCAATTTCATCATCAATGCCGAACAAGATTCGTTCGCGCAGCGTTTTGCCCGCCATCACGGCCCGTCCGTGTGCGCCATCGCCATCCGCGTCGACGACGCGGCCTTCGTGTACCGCCGCGCGCTGGAACTGGGCGCCTGGGGTTTCGATAACAAAACAGGTCCGATGGAGCTGAATATCCCCGCCATCAAGGGCGTGGGCGATTCGCTGCTGTACTTCGTCGACCGCTGGCGCGGCAAGGGCGCCGACAAGCCGGACGCGGCCGCACCAGGCGGCATCGGCGACATCAGCATCTATGACGTCGACTTCGTCGCCATTCC
The DNA here is from genome assembly GCF_030587275.1 of Janthinobacterium sp. SUN128. Lineage (NCBI taxonomy): Bacteria > Pseudomonadati > Pseudomonadota > Betaproteobacteria > Burkholderiales > Oxalobacteraceae > Janthinobacterium > Janthinobacterium sp. SUN128. The sequence continues at coordinate 196,623 of NZ_JAPWHY010000005.1, forward strand.
CGGCGCCGTCGCCAACCCGGTCGGCCATGGCCTGACCTATATCGACCACCTGACGCACAATGTGCACCGTGGCCGCATGAAGGAATGGGCCGGTTTCTATGAAAACCTGTTCAACTTCCGCGAAGTGCGCTACTTCGATATCGAAGGCAAGCATACGGGCCTGAAGTCGAAAGCCATGACTTCGCCATGCGGCAAGATCCGCATCCCGATCAACGAATCGTCGGACGACAAGTCGCAGATCGCCGAATACCTGGACCAGTACCATGGCGAAGGCATTCAGCATATCGCGCTGGGCACCGATGATATCTACGGCTCCGTGCAAGGCATGCGCGATACGGGTATCGATTTCCAGGACACGATTGAAACTTACTATGAACTGGTCAACCGCCGCCTGCCGAACCACGGCGAGCAGCTGGAAGAACTGCGTCGCCTGCGCATCCTGATCGATGGCCACAGCACGGAAAACGAACGCGAACTGCTGCTGCAAATCTTCACGCAGACGGTGATCGGCCCGATCTTCTTCGAGATCATCCAGCGCAAGGGCGACCAGGGCTTCGGCGAAGGCAATTTCCGCGCCCTGTTCGAATCGATCGAGCTGGACCAGATCAAGCGCGGCGTGCTGAAAGATACGAACGCGGCGTAATGTTGCTTTGTAACAAATAGTAGTAAAAAGAGTACCGGCCCGGGAGTGCAGCGCAGCAAAGAACTGCGCGCATTCCTGTGGTAGTCTACGACAAACAAGTCATTTTTCCGCACCGGCATGCTCACAAAGCGCGGCCGGTACGTGTGAGTTCAACCGACTTTGCACGCGTAGCACAGAGAATAATGGAGACAAGTAATGAATGCACCAATCAAGGGCTCGAGTCTTGAGCCGGGCGCGCACGCGTCTGAAATTTCCCTGAACGACAAATACACCTTGGAGCGTGGCCGCGCCTTCATGACGGGCACGCAAGCGCTGATCCGCCTGCCCATGCTGCAGCGCGAGCGCGACCTGAAGGCTGGCCTGAATACGGCCGGCTACATCACCGGTTACCGCGGTTCGCCTGTGACGTCCGTCGACATGACGGCGATCAAGGCCAAGAAATACCTCGATGAGCACCACGTCAAATTCCACCCGGGCCTGAATGAAGACCTGGCCGCCACGGCCGTCTGGGGCACGCAGCAAACGAATCTGTTCGAAGACGCGAAATACGATGGCGTGTTCGGCATGTGGTACGGCAAGGGCCCCGGCGTCGACCGTTGCGGCGACGTGTTCAAGCACGCGAATAACGCCGGTTCCGCCAAGCATGGCGGCGTGCTGGTGCTGGCCGGCGACGACCATGCGGCAAAATCCTCGTCGACGGCGCACCAGTCCGACCATATCCTGAACGCTTGCGGCATCCCCGTGCTGTATCCGTCGTCGGTGCAGGAATACATCGACTATGGCTTGCACGCCTGGGCCATGAGCCGCTACACGGGTCTGTGGGTGTCGATGAAATGCGTGACCGACATCATCGAGTCGGGCGCCGCCGTCGACTTCGACCCGGACCGCGTGCAGATCACCCTGCCGACCGACTTCGAGATGCCGGCCGGTGGCCTGAACATCCGCTGGCCCGACACGGTGCTGGAGCAGGAAGTGCGCATGAACAGCTACAAGTGGTATGCGGCGCTGGCGTATGCGCGTGCCAACAAGCTCAATAAAATCATCTGGGACAGCCCAAAGGCGCGCATCGGCATCATCACGGCCGGCAAATCCTATCTCGATACGCGCCAGGCGCTGGCCGACCTCGGCATCGATGAGCAGACGGCGTCCGACATCGGCATCCGCCTGTACAAGATCGGCATGACGTGGCCGCTGGAAGCGGACGGCGTGCACGAATTCGCCAAGGGCCTCGATGAAATCCTCGTGGTGGAAGAAAAGCGCCAGATCCTCGAATACGCGCTGAAGGAAGAACTCTACAACCTCAAAGACGGCGAGCGTCCGCGCGTGGTCGGCAAGTTCGACGACACGGGCGAATGGAGCAACCAGAAGGGCACGGGCCACGGCGACTGGCTGCTGCCGGCCACGTATGAGCTGAACCCGGCCATGATCGCGCGCGCGATTGCCAGCCGCATTTCGCGCTATTACGCGGGCCACCCGGTCGAGCAGCGCGTGAAGGAGCGCATCGCCTACCTGGAAGCCAAAGAGAATGTGCTGAAAGCCATCAGCGTCAAACCCGATCCGCAGAAGGACCGCACGCCGTTCTTCTGCTCGGGCTGCCCGCACAACAGCTCGACCAAGGTGCCGGAAGGCTCGCGCGCGCTGGCCGGCATCGGCTGCCATTACATGGTGCTGTGGATGGACCGCGAAACGTCGACATTTACCCATATGGGCGCCGAAGGCGTCACGTGGGTGGGGCAGGCGCCGTTCACGAATGAAAAGCACGTGTTTACCAACCTCGGCGACGGCACGTATTTCCACTCGGGCATCCTGGCCATCCGCGCGGCCGTCTCGGCCAAGGTGAACATCACCTACAAGATTCTGTTCAACGATGCGGTGGCCATGACGGGCGGCCAGGAATTCGACGGACCATTGTCTCCGGCCATCATTTCGCGCCAGATCGCCGCCGAAGGCGTGGGCCCGATCATCGTCGTCACGGACGAACCGGAAAAATACCCGGACGATTACGCCTGGGCCGAAGGCGTCACCGTGCGCCACCGTTCGGAACTGATGGACGTGCAGCGCGAACTGCGCGACATGCCCGGCGTGTCGGCCATGATCTACGACCAGACCTGCGCCTCGGAAAAACGCCGCCGCCGCAAACGCAACGAATACCCGGACCCGGCCAAGCGCGCCGTCATCAACGAAGCCGTCTGCGAAGGCTGCGGCGACTGTTCCGTGCAATCGAACTGCCTGTCGGTGGAGCCGCTGGAAACGGAACTGGGGCGCAAGCGCCAGATCAACCAGTCGTCCTGCAACAAGGATTTCTCGTGCACGACGGGCTTCTGCCCCAGCTTCGTGACGGTGGAAGGCGGCGGCCTGAAAAAGCCGAAAAAAGCGGCTGCCGCCGACAAGGATGCGCCAGCAGTACCGGCCTTGCCGACGCCGCAGATACCATCGACGGCCGAGCCGTTCGGCATTCTGGTCACCGGCATCGGCGGCACGGGTGTCGTCACCGTCGGCCAGATCCTGGCCATGGCGGCCCACGTGGAAGGCAAGGGCTGTTCCGTGCTGGACATGAGCGGCCTGGCGCAAAAGGGCGGCCCTGTCATGTCGCACGTGCGCCTGGCGGACCGCCAGGAAGATATCCACTCGACGCGCGTCGGCACCGGTGCGGCCGATCTCGTCATCGGCTGCGACCTGATCGTCACGGCCAGCCGCGACGCCCTGTCGCGCATGGGTGAAGGACGCAGCTGGGCCATGATCAACTCGACCAGTTCGTCGACGGCTGCCTTCGTGAAGAACCCTGACTGGCAATTCCCCGGCGCTTCCGCGCGCATGGAAATCGAAAAAGCGTGCGGCAGCGACCATGTGGACTTCATCGACGCGGGCCAGATCGCCACGGCGCTGATGGGCGACTCGATTGCGACGAATATGTTCATGCTGGGCTATGCCTGGCAAAAGGGCAAAGTGCCATTGAGCGAAGCGTCCATCATGAAGGCCATCGACTTGAACAACGTCTCGGTGGCGTTCAACAAGGCCGCCTTCAACTGGGGCCGCGCCGGCGCCCACGATGCGGCCAGCCTGGTACGCATGACAACGCCAGCCAAGGTGGTGGAATTCAAGCGCATCGATACGCTCGACGACATCATCGAAAAACGGGTGGCCCTGCTGACGGCCTATCAGGACCGCGCGTATGCGCAGCAGTACCTGGACTTCGTCGGCCAGGTGCGCGCCGCCGAAAGTGCCCTGAATGGCCCGCAGCTGCGCCTGACGGAAGCCGTGGCCCGCTACTTCTACAAGCTGATGGCCTACAAGGACGAGTATGAAGTGGCGCGGCTGTACACGGACGGCGCCTTCCAGGCGAAGATCGCCGCCATGTTCGAAGGCGACATCAAGCTCAAGTTCCACTTGGCGCCGCCGATCATGGCCAAGACGGACGCTCAGGGCCATCTGGTGAAGAAGGAATTCGGCCCGTGGATGATGAAGGCGTTTGGCGTGCTGGCCAAGTTCAAGGGCTTGCGTGGCACGGCCTTCGACGTGTTCGGCCATACGGCCGAGCGCAAGATGGAGCGCGCGCTGATTCTTGAGTACCGCGCGACGGTAGGCGGCTTGCTGCCGAAACTGACGACGGCCAAGCTGGCGCAAGCAGTGGCGATTGCCAGCATTCCGGAAGACATTCGCGGCTATGGCCATGTGAAGGAGCGTCATTTGAAGGCGGCGAAAGAGAAGGAAGCCAGTTTGCTGATCGCCTTCAATGCGCCGACGCCGCTGCCGCCCGTCGTGGCTGCGCCCGTGGCGGCCACCGTGGCGTGATGGGGTGAACTCCACGTTGTAGCAATGGCGCCTGCGGGCGCCATTTTTTTGTGTCAAAGAAAACAACGCCTGCCGGGAAAACGCATTATAATTTTTAGATAATTTCTTTTCGGAAAGTTTGTCATGCATTCCCTGCGCCGTCGTTCCCTCGCTGTGTCCTTCGTATTCGTGTTGAGTGCCTGCGGCGGAGGCGGAGGCGGCAGCGACGGCGCGCCCGTCGTCCCGCCCTTGACTCCAACCGGGCCGACGGGGCCGACGGCGCTGGTAGCTTCATCCACAGTGGCGAACCGCTGCGAGGCGCCGCGCAGCGGCAGCAGCATCGACAAGCCGGGCACCTTGCTCAATGAACAGACGTGGGTGCGCAGCTGGATCGATGAAACGTATCTGTGGTACCGCGAAGTGCCGACCACCTACCTGCCGCAAAGCTTCACCACGGCCAAGGCGTACTTCGATGTGCTGAAAACGACGGCCACGACGGCATCCGGCAAGCCGAAGGACCAGTTCCATTTCACGTATACGACGGCGGAATGGGAAGCCTCGCTCAATGGCGTGGAACTGGGCTATGGCATGCTGCTGGCGCTGACGCGCACCACGCCGCCGCGCAAGGCGGTGGTCACTATTGTCGAGCCAGGCTCGCCGGCGGCACTGGCGGGCTTGCGGCGCGGTGACGTGCTGCAAACCGTCGATGGCGTCGATTTCGTCAATGCCCCCGACACAGCCAGCGTAGATATCCTCAACGCGGGCCTCTTCCCTGCAGCGCAAGGCACGCATACGCTGGCGTTCAGCCGCAACGGGGTGCCCATCTCCGTGAGCCTGCAGGCGGTGGAGGTCAGCACCAGCGCCGTGCAGAACGAGCGCATCATCGACACGCCCACGGGCAAGGTGGGCTACCTGACCTTCAATACGCATAACAATGTGGCCGAACGCCAGCTGGTCGAGACCATGACCCGCTTTCAGGCGGCAGGCATCAGCGACCTGGTGCTCGACGTGCGCTACAACGGCGGCGGTTATCTGGATGTCGCCAGTGAACTCGCTTACATGATTGCTGGCCCGCAAGTTACTACCGGCAAGACCTTCGAGCAGGTGCTCTTCAATGACAAGACCCGGCCGGAAGCGCCCGTGCCATTCCATGCGCAAAGCCAGGGCTTCGGTGGCCCGAATCCCCTCGCCAAGGGAACGCCACTGCCTTCCCTGGGTCTCAAGCGCGTGACCTTGCTGACAACCGGCAATACCTGTTCGGCCAGCGAAGCGATCATCAACGGCTTGCGCGGCGTGGACGTGCAGGTCAACCTGATCGGCGGCACGACGTGCGGCAAGCCCTACGGTTTCTTTCCCGCGCCGAATTGCGGCACCACGTATTTTGCCGTGCAGTTCCAGGGCGTCAATGCCAAGGGCTTTGGCGACTTTGCCGATGGCATGGCGCCGACCTGCGACGTGGCGGACGATTACCAGCACCAGTTGGGCGACGCGGCCGAAGGCATGCTGGCGGCGGCGCTGCGCTACCGCAGCAGTGGCAGCTGCACGCCGGCCACGGGCGCGCTCAGACTGCTGGGTTCAATCGAGAGTCCGGCCGACACGGCCACGCGCCTGCTGCGCCCGACCTACAAGGAAATTGCCATCATTCGCCGTTAAGGCGCACGTTCCTGCCATGTGCCAGAAAAGGCACGTGGCGTTTTCCTGCTCATAAATCTTTCTATATAACAATTTTGATATATAGAAAGATGAATCCATTCGTTCTGTAATTACTGGCATTTTGATATCTTTCGCCTTCTCCCTAACCTTGAGAAGCGCAAAGATGCCTATACAATTCAAGTTACCACCGCTCACCGTAGCCGTACTGGCTATCCTGGGCGGTTCCGCATGGCAGGTGCACGCGCAAACGCAAACGCCCGCAGCGGATCAGCAGCCGGCGGCCACCCCGCCAGCCGTCGTGGTCACCGGTTCGCGGATTCCCCGCGCCAGCCTGGAAGGCCCGTCTTCCGTCACCATCCTGACGGGGGATGAAATCACCAAGCAAGGGTACAAGAACGTCTTCGATGCGCTGACCAACCAGGTACAGAACAGCGGCTTTACGCAAGGCGAAGACTTCGGCAATACGTTCACGCCGTCGGCCAATACCATCAGCTTGCGCGGCCTGGGTCCGAACCACACCTTGATCCTGCTGAACGGCCGCCGCCTGGCCGACTTCCCCGTCGCCTACGAAGGCACGGTCAACTTCACCAACCTGGCGAATATCCCGTCGAGCATTGTCGACCGCATCGAGATCCTCAACGGCGGCGCTTCGGCCATCTATGGTTCCGACGCGATCGCCGGCGTGGTCAACGTCATCCTGAAAAAGCAGACGGAAGGTTTCGACATCAATGTCAAGGCGGGCGGCACCACGCGTGGCGGCGCCGGCAACCAGCGCGTGCAACTGACGGGCGGCGGCAATTTCGACAAGTTGCATACCTTGTTCAGCTTGGAGCTGAGCCAGCGCGATCCGCTGTCGAGCCTGCAGCGCGACTTCATGGCCACCCGTTCGGGCACGCCGACGAATATCGCCTCGCGCCGCGTGGTACAGGCAGGCACCTCCGGCAGTTACGTGGACCTGGGCGATACCTGCAACCAGTTCGGCGACCTGTTCGGCGGCAGCGTCGTCAAGTACCAGGCGAAGAACGGCAGCTATTGCGCCAGCCCGAAAGTCGGCCCCACTTACTGGACCACGCAAACCAAGAACCGCAGCCAGAACGTGTTCGGCAGCGCCAACTATGAGCTGTCGCCGGAAACGACCCTGTTCGCCGACATCTTGATCGGCAAGAACTCGACCGAGAACAACACGCGCGGCCCGACGTGGACGTCGTCATCGACGGGCAGCAGCTATTTCCGCAACCAGAACACGAATCGCTACGAAGCGTGGACGCGTTACATATCGCCCGAGGAAATGGGCGGCGTGGAGCGCTACAACCGCAAGTGGGACGATCTGGCCACGGCCATCTCGCTGGGCGCCAAGGGCCGCATTCCCGGCACGTCATCCTGGCAGTATGAAGCGAACTACAATGCCTCGGTGTACAAGAGCGAAAGCCACACGCCGCGCGCGCTGGCCAATATCGACAGCTTCTTCCTGGGACCGAAACTGGGCACCGACGCTGCCGGCGTGCCGATCTACGCACCGGATCCTGCCCGCCTGTCGCGCCGTGTGACGGCGGCCGAATTCGACACCATCACGGGCAATTCCGACAGCGACGACAAGGCCTGGACGAATACCCTGAGCCTGTCCACGAATGGCGACCTGTTCCAGCTGCCCGCCGGCGTGGCGAAGATCGCCACCATCGCCGAAGTGGGCAAGCAGGGCTTCAGCAATGTGCCCGATGCGCGCCTGAACGACGGTTACTTCAACGTCGCCACCAAATCCGATATCACGGCCGGCACGCGTACCCGCTATGCGCTGGGGGCGGAATTGAATCTGCCGCTGCATGAAAAGCTGACCGGTACCCTGGCCGGCCGTTACGACCGCTACAGCTTTGCCGGCCGCCATGAGGGCAAGTTCACCTACAACGGCGGCCTGGAACTGCGTCCCGCGCCTGAGCTGCTGTTCCGCGCCAATTACGCTACCAGCTTCCGCGCGCCGGACATGAATTACATCTACAAGGCGCGCGGCACCGGTTACTACTCGAGCACCACCGACTACTACCGCTGCGGCGCGGCCGGCCAGGCCATCGAAGGCTGCGAATTTGCCAACAAGTCGCCGGGCGCTGATTATGTGCAGAACGGCAGCAAGGATCTGCAGTCGGAAAAAGGCAAGTCGTTTGGCGTCGGCGCCGTCTGGTCGCCCAGCTCGAACTTCGACGTCTCCGTCGACTACTGGAACATCAAGATCGATGACCTCGTGACGAACCTGAGTTCCGACAAGATCTTGCGCGACGAAGCCGATTGCCGCCTGGGCAAGACGGATATCAATTCGCCGACCTGCGTCGATACCCTGGGCCGCGTCGAGCGCTTCGCGGCGAATGCGCTGAACCGCGCCGGCGAGATCAAGACCATCACCGTCAATCCGATCAATGCGGCAAAGCAGAGCAGCAGCGGCATCGACGTGAGCCTGAAGTACCTGCTGCGTACGGCGGACTATGGCCGTTTCGCCTTCAAGGCCAACTACGCCAAGGTGCTGAGCAAGAAGTCGCAGCAATTCGTCGGCGACGAAGAGATCGACGAGACGAAATCGCTGACGAACATGGATTGGCCCGACAAGCTGAACCTGAGCGTGAACTGGAGCGCGGGCGACTGGTCGAACACTCTGCTGGTCAGCCGCTACGGCAAGATCCCGAACGCCGCCAGCACGGCCTATCTGACGCCGACGGCGCTGGCCAATATCAGCACCGTGTACCGCATCAACGACCGCGCCACCTTGTCGCTGATCGTCAACAACGTCTTCGACAAGATCAAGCGCGACACGAGCGGAGGCTGGCCGTACTACCCGGTGGGCAGTTTCAGCCCGCAGGGACGCCAGGGGTGGGTCGAGTTCAACTACCACTTCGGCTCGTAACTCACGCTTGCCAGAGCAAGGCCGGAGCAGCTGACGCTGTTCCGGCTTTTTTATTTGCCGCTGCGTTTTTACCTGACCGCCACTCTATAATTGCCCGCTTGTCCCTCTTGATGGAGCTAGTCCGATGCTACGCCGTGCCCTGCTGTCCGCCGCCGTGTTTTCCCTGTTTTCCGTCAACGCGCACGCCGCACGCGATATGCGGCTGTTTTCCCTGAAGACGGAGGCCGAGTACTCGGGTTTCAGGAATACGGGCCGCTACGAGGAAGTGGAAGCCTTGTGCCGGCGCTTCGAAGACCACCATCCGAAACAGGTGCGCTGCTTTGAATTTGGCCGCACGCCGGAAAACCGCCCCATGCTGGCGCTGGCCGTTTCCAACACGGGCGCGCTGACGCCGGACGCGGCCAGGCTGCGCAAGATACCGGTGCTGCTGGTGCAGGGCGGTATCCATGCGGGGGAAATCGACGGCAAGGATGCGGGTTTCCTGGCCCTGCGCGAAGTATTGGAAGGCAAGGCGGCCGCCGGCGCGCTGGACAAGCAGGTGGTGCTGTTCGTGCCCGTGTTTAATGTCGATGGCCATGAGCGCTTCGGTGCGTGGAACCGTCCGAACCAGCGGGGACCGCAGGAAATGGGCTGGCGCAGCACGGCGCAGAATTTCAATTTGAACCGCGACTACATGAAGGCCGATTCTCCCGAGATGCAGCACATGCTGGCGCTGGTCAATGCCTGGGATCCGCTGGCGTATGTCGACCTGCACGTGACGGACGGCGCGCAGTTCGAACCCGATATCTCGATCCAGGTCGAACCCGTGCATGCGGGCGATGCGGCCTTGCGCGCGGCGGGAACGGCGCTGCGCGACGGCGTGCTGGCCGACCTGGCAAAGCTGGGTTCCGATCCGAAGCCGTTCTACATGTCGTTTGCCGAAGAAGATAATCCGCAGTCGGGTTTTGTCGATTCGACGCCGAACCCGCGCTTTTCGCACGGCTATTTCCTGTTACGTAACCGTTTCGGCGTGCTGGTGGAAACCCACTCGTGGAAGGACTACCCGACTCGCGTGCGCATCACGCGCAATACCATCATTTCCCTGCTGTCGCAGATGGCGCAGCACGGCGCCGCATGGCGGCAGAGCGCCATGGAAGCGGACCTGCGCGCGACGCAGCTGGCCGGCAGTACGCTGCCCCTCAGCTACAAGACCACGGAGAAAAGCCGCATGATCGCGTTTCGCGGCTATGCCTACACGCGCACGCCGTCCGAGGTATCGGGCGCCCTGATGACGCGCTATGACGAAAAGACACCGCAAATCTGGAACGTGCCGCTGCGCGACGAGATCGTGCCTGACCTGCAGCTGGGCGCACCGAAGGCCGGTTACCTGGTGCCGCGCGCGCAGGCGGCCATGGTGGGCGCCAAGTTGCGCCAGCACGGCATCGCCTACAAGGAAATGCGCAGCATCTTCGCCCGGCAGAATGTGGAAGTCTTCCGCGCCACTGCCGTCAAGTTTGGCGCGCAGTCGTTCGAGGGACGCCAGACGGCGGCGGTACAGGGCGAGTGGCAGAAAGAGGAGCGCCTCGTCGATGCCGGCGCGCTGTACGTGCCCGTCAACCAGCCGAAGGCGCGCCTGGTGGTGGCGCTGCTCGAGCCGCGCGCGCCCGACTCGCTGCTGGCCTGGGGCAGCTTCAACACGGCGTTCGAGCGCAAGGAATACATGGAGGACTATGTGGCCGAGGATGTGGCGCGCGCGCAGCTGGCGGCCGACCCGGCGCTGGCCGCGCAGTTCCGGCAGAAGCTGGCCGACGAGCCCGAGTTTGCAAAGAGTCCGCGCGCGCGCCTGGAGTTTTTCGCCCGCCGCCACGCGTCGTGGGATGAGCGGCTGAACCTGTATCCGGTCATGCGCGTCGACGTGGCGCCTGTCAGTTTCATGGATTTGTAACGCTCAATACGCGCGTCGCCGCACGGCGCACACGGGAGTTGTCAAATCGCGCAGATTAATCGAAAGAAAATGCTATTCTCCGCTCGATGCTGGCGCCGCCAGCACGAGCAGAGACGAGGAATGGGTAATAACACACTGTATAACCAGCACCGGGAGACATTTTTTCGCCTTTGCGACGCCGTGGGCGAGAATCAGGTGGAGCAGGTGCGCAGCCTGCTCCAGGCCACGCCGCTGCTGTTGACCTTGCGCCGCTACAACATGGATGACGGTGAGTCGCTGCTGCATCTGGCCGCGGCCGGCGGCAGCCGCGACGTCTGCGCCCTGCTCGTGTCGCTGGGCATGGACATCGATCTGCCCTTGCCCGGTTACCGCAACCATACGCCGCTGGACGCGGCGGCAAGCCATGGCCATCTCGATACCTGCCGATGGCTGCTCGAGCATGGCGCTGCCGTCGATGGCCTGCCGGACAATATCCTGTCGCCGCTGGACAGCGCCTGCGTTGGCGGCCATCAGGACGTGGTCGCGTTGCTGCTGCAGCGGGGCGCCAATCCGAACCGCCTGCATACGCGCTGGAACCAGGCGCCGGTCGATATCGCCACCGGCTGGGGCTTTCCCGCGATCGCCCAATTGCTCGCTGCCGCCGGCGGCGTCAGCATACTCGACGTGCCGCAGCAGGCGGCCGCCTCGCCGCAGGAATCGATCCGCACCTTCATGCACAACAGCGCCGGCTGGGTGCTGCCGGCCGTGTTCAGCCCGGACAGCGGCGACGCGCGCTTTTCGCTGGGGATCAGCTGCATCGATGGCAAGAGCGATTTCAAGCTGCTGTTTACGGTCGGCCTGTTCCAGCAATCGCCGATGACCGAACTGGCCATCTGCCTGCCGGCCCGCTGGCCGCTGACCGTACACGGCTTCATGGAACACAGCCCATGGCGTTTTCCGGTGGCGCTGCTGGCACGCCTGGGACGGCGCACGCTCGATCAGGCCAGCCTGGCCGCGGGCGAGCTGCTGCGGCGCGACGATCCGCATCTGGCGGACCTGGCCTGGCCGGACGGCGTCGATGCGCTGCTGGCCATCGACAAGCGCTGGAATCCGGCGCCCGAGGAAGAAGACATTGCCGACGATGACAAGGTCACCATCTATCTGCTGGTGCCGGTGAAGTTCACCAAAAAAGGCGCGCCCGACGCCAGCACCTTGCCGGCTTTGATGGAGCGCAAGCTCAAAGGCAGCTGGAAAGTGTCGGCCCTGCCTGTCCCCGTGATTGGCTAGCTCATGACAAAAAAAATTCTTCTCCTGAGCGTCTCGGCCGGCGCCGGCCACATGCGCGCGGCGCAAGCCATCGAGGCGTATGCGTCGCGCGATGGCGGCGCAGGCCCTGCGGCGCTGGTCCTGCATCTCGACGTGATGGACTTCGTCACGCCGGCATTTCGCAAGCTGTACACGGATTTCTATATCAAGCTGGTCAACAAGGCCCCCGCGCTGTGGGGCTATCTGTATCACGCCACCCACGATGCGCCGCGCGACAGCACGATGCAGCGCCTGCGCCGTGGCGTCGAGCGCCTCAACACGCGTGCGCTGATGGCGCAGATCGCCGCCTTCCAGCCTGACGCCATCATCTGCACGCATTTCCTGCCGGCCGAACTGCTGTCGCGCGCGCTGCGCCAGCAGCAGCTGGCTTGCCCCGTCTGGGTGCAAGTCACGGATTTCGACTTGCACCGCATGTGGGTGCATGAACAGATGCAGGGATATTTTGCCGCCACCGACGAAGTGGCGTTCCGCATGCGCCACGAAGGCATCCCCGCCGAACGCATCCACGTGACGGGCATCCCCATCATGCCCGCGTTTGCGCAGGTGCCCGACCGCGTCTCGTGCGCGCAGGCGTTTGGCCTCGACCCGCAGCGCACGACGGTCTTGCTGATGGGCGGCGGGGCGGGACTGGGCAGCCTTGAAACGGTCGCCGCGCGCCTGCTGGCGCTGCCGGGCGACTTCCAGCTGATCGTGCTGGCCGGGAAAAACGCCGCCGCGCTGGCGGCGCTGCAGGCACTGGCCGGCCAGTATCCGGGCCGCCTGCTGGCGCAAGGCTTTACCAGCGAAGTCGAGCGCCTGATGGCGTGCGCCGACCTGGTGATCACCAAGCCGGGCGGGCTGACTACCTCGGAATGCCTGGCCCTGGGCTTGCCCATGATCGTCAACTCGCCGATTCCGGGGCAGGAAGAGCGCAATGCCGACTATCTGCTGGAGCAGGGCGTGGCCCTGAAGGCATTCGATGCCGTCACCCTGGAATACCGCGTGCGCCTGCTGCTCGATCATCCTGAACAGTTGCAATCGATGCGCGCGAAAGCGCTGGCCCTGGGCCGTCCGTGCGCCGCTCTGGACGTACTGGCGCAGGTGCAGCGCGCTGGCGCCATTCATCAATAACAAGGAAGCCATGATGTTGCATGCAGTACTTTTGACGCTCGCCCTGGGGCTGGCCGCCGCGCCGGCCGGGGCGCAGCCATCGCCGCCACGCCATCCGGACTGGGCCACACCGTTGCCGCAGGTGTCGAACCTGCACCAGGTCACGCCCGTCCTGTACCGCAGCGCCAGGCTGGACAGCGCCGACGTGGCCCAGCTGCAGGCGCTGGGCGTGAAGACGGTGATCAGCCTGCGCTCCTTCCACTCCGATACGCAGGTGCTGGAAGGCAGCGGCATCCGCGCCGTCCGTATTCCCATCAATACCTGGGCCATCCGCGACCGGCATGTGATCGACACCATGCGTGCCATCCGCGCCGCCGGACAGCACGGTCCCGTGTTGCTGCACTGCCTGCACGGCGCCGACCGCACGGGCATGATGGCCGCCATGTACCGCATGCTGTACCAGGGTTGGCCGCGCGAGAAAGCGATCGACGAGCTGAAAAATGGCGGCTACGGCTACCACGCCGTGTGGAAGAATATCGAAAGCTACCTCCAGCGCGTGAATGTCGACGAACTACGCGCACGTATCGATGCGCCGCAACCCTGATACCCCGCTGGCGCGCCACTTCAGGCATGATTGCGATTCCAGTCACGTTTTTCCGGAATCCGCATGGAACACCACAGCTTTCTCATCAACATACTGTTTTACCTGGTTGCCGCCATCATCATGGTGCCGCTGGCCAAGCGCCTGGGCATGGGCGCCGTGCTGGGTTATCTGGTGGCCGGCGTCGTTATCGGTCCCTGGGGCCTGGGCCTGATCAAGAATGTCGAGGTGATCCTCAGCTTTTCCGAATTCGGCGTGGTGCTGCTGCTGTTCCTGATCGGCCTGGAGCTGGAACCCAAACGATTGTGGCTGCTGCGCCGCCCGATTTTCGGCTGGGGCGGGGCGCAGGTGGGTGTCGTCAGCGCGGGCTTGTGCGCCGTGGCCATGGCCTTTGGCGTGGACTGGCGCACCGCGCTGGTGGGCGCGCTGGGGCTGTCGCTGTCGTCGACGGCCATCGTGCTGGCCACCCTGGGCGAACGCAAGCTGATGACGACGCCGGCCGGTTCCGCGGGCTTTTCCATTTTGCTGTTCCAGGATATCGCCGCCATTCCCATGATCGCGCTGGTGCCGCTGCTGGGCGGCCTGGTCACGCATAGCGGTGAGCCGGGCTGGCTGCGCGTGGCCAAGCTGGCCGCCGTGCTGGCCGCTCTGGTGATCGGCGGGCGCTTCCTGGTGAACCCCATCCTGCGCTTCATCGCCAGGACGGACTTGCGCGAAATCTTCACGGCCTTCGCCCTGCTGCTGGTGATCGCCATTTGCGTGCTGATGGAATCGGTGGGCTTGTCGATGGCGCTGGGTACCTTCATGGCGGGCGTGCTGCTGGCCGATTCCGAATACCGCCATGAACTCATTTCCGACCTGGAGCCGTTCAAGGGACTGCTGCTGGGCCTGTTTTTCATCGCCGTCGGCATGTCCGTCGATTTCGGCGTGCTGCGCGCCCAGCCCCTGCTGATCCTGGCCCTGGTGGCGGGGCTGCTGGCGGTCAAGATCGCCTTGCTGTACCTGCTGTCGAAGTTTGTCGACATTCCCCGCGGCCAGCAGCTGTTCTTTGCGCTGCTGCTGTCGCAGGGTGGCGAATTCGCCTTCGTCGTGTTTGCCGCCGCCGAGGCGGCGCACGTGTTTGCGCCGGAGACGGCCGCGCTGCTGGTCGTGGTGGTGACCCTGTCGATGGTGGCCACGCCCTTGCTGTTGCTGGCGCACGACAAATTCGTCGCGCCGCGCCTGCAAAGCGAAAAGAAGCGCCGCCCCGACGACCATATCGAGGCGCAGGACAACCCCATCGTCATCGCCGGTTTCGGCCGCTTCGGCCAGATCATCGGCCGCCTGCTGGCGGCCAATAAAATCGGCGTGACGGTGCTGGATCACGACCCGGACCAGATCGACCTGCTGCGCAAGTTCGGCTTCAAGGTGTTCTATGGCGACGCCACGCGCGTGGATCTGCTGGTGGCGGCCGGCATCGAGAAGGCCAGGGCGCTGGTGATCGCCATCGACAATGTGGATGACAGCCTGGCCCTGGTCGACGCCGTGCGCCTGCGCCTGCCCGAACTGACGATTCTGGCGCGCGCGCGCAACGTCACGCATTACTATGAATTGATGAAGCGGGGCGTGACCCTGATCGAACGCGAGACGTTCGCCGCGGCGCTGCTGCTGGGCGAGCAGACCTTGCAGCAGGTGGGTTTCAGCCCGGAGCGGGCGCAGCGCGCGGCCGGCATCTTTGGCCGGCATAACCTGAAAACCCTGCTGGAAGTGGCGCCGCACTTCCAGGACCAGCAAAAAGTCATGTCCCTCACGCGCCAGGCGCGCGAGGAACTGGAAGACATGTTCGAGAGCGATGCGGCGGCGTTTGCGGCGGCTGAAACTTCGGGGTCAGACCCTCAACACCGCTAACACAGAGGCTTGCGCTAACAGTAGAGGGGTCTGACCCCAGCCTTCGCTTGGGGTTTGCTAAAGCTTACTTCCCCCGGCGGCTCTCAATCGCCTCGATCTGATCGATGATGCCGTTCATGCGCGCCACCAGCGCCTGGTACGGTTTCGGCGAGGCCAGGTCGACGCCGGCCGCCTTCACCAGTTCATACGGATAGGCCGAGCCGCCCGCGCCGAGCATCTTCAGGTAGGCGGCCAGCGCGCCCGGTTCCTTGTCGAGGATGCGCTGCGCGAAATCCTGCGCTGCCGCGATCGAGGTGGCGTACTGGAACACGTAGAAGCCGTGATAAAAATGCGGCACGTAGGCCCATTCCAGCGCGTAGGCGGGATCGATGGTCATGACGCCCTGCGCTTCGCCGTGGTAGCGCTTGAGGATGCCGGCATAGATGGCCGTGATCTCTTCGCCCGTCAGCGATTCCCCCTTGTCCACCTTGCCGTGGATGGCCGCCTCGAATTCGGCAAACATGGCCTGGCGGAAGAAGGTGCCGCGCAGGTTTTCCAGCGCCGCGCCCAGGTACAACAGGCGCTCGTCGTCATCCTTGGCCTGCTTCAGGCGCGCGTCGAGCAGCAGCGCCTCGTTCGTCGTCGAGGCGATTTCCGCCACAAAGATGCTGTACGGTGCATAGATCGATGGCTGCGCCTTGTTGGCCAGCACCGAGTGCATGGCGTGGCCCCATTCGTGCGTCAGGGTGCTGACGGCTTCGTAATTGTCCGTGTAGTTGAGGAGCACGAACGGATGCACGTCGTACGCGTCGCCATTCATGTACGCGCCCGCCACCTTGCGCGGGCGCGGATACACATCCATCCAGCGCGCGCCCACGGCGGCGGTGAGTGCCTTCACATAGTCGGGCCCCAGCGGCGCGACGGAGTCGAGCATCATCTGCTTGCCTTCGGCCAGCGGAAAGGTGCGGTCGCTTTTCAGCAGCGGCGCATAGATGTCGTAATACGCCAGGTCCTTGACGCCCAGCATGCGCGCGCGCAGCTTGAAGTAGCGGTGCAAGGTGGGCAGATTGGCGTTGGTTTGCGCGATCAGGGTCTGGTAGACGGCTGGCGGCAAATGGTCGGCGTCGAGCGCCGCGCTTTGCGAGTCGGCATAGCGGCGCACCTTCGCATACGCGGCATCCGTCTTCAGCTGGCCGTACAGGGTTTCGCCGAACGTGCGTTCATATTCCTTCCACTTGCCGAAGAAGGCGTCGAACACCAGCTTGCGGTCGGCACGTTTGTCATCGTCGCGGTATTTCGTGTAGGCCGCCTGGTCGAGGCGCACTTGTGTACCGTCCGACAGCGTGACGGTCGGCCACGGGATTTCCGCATTGGCCAGGGTGCGGTAGACGCTGGCGGCCGAGCTTGTTGCCAGGCCAAACTGCGCCACCAGCTGCTCGCCAGTCGCGTCGAGCGTATGCGGCGCGCTGCGCAGCATGTTGCTCAATTGAAAACGGTACAGCTGCAAGCCCTTGTCCTTCGCCAGCATGGCATCGATGCGCTGGCTGCCCAGGGCAAGGATTTCCGGCTGCAGAAAGGTCGTCGCCTGGGAGAAATCGTTGCCCAGCAGGGCGGCGCGCTGGTTCAGCTGGTTGCCCTTGCTGTCGCCCGTATCCTGGTCGTAGTACTGCGCCGCATAGGTGGTGAGTGTGTTGACGCGCTTGCGCGCATCGGCGTACAGGTCCAGGCAGCTTTTCAGCCGGGCCGGCGAGGCTTTCAGCTGCCCTTTGCAGGCGCCCAGTTGCTGCAGCTGGGCCGACAGCTTTTTCGCGTCGGCGTCGAACGCGGCATCGTTTTGATACAGCGCCGTCAAATCCCAGCGGTCGGCTTGCCGGTCGGTGGGCGCCGGCGCGGCGAAGGCGGTGGAGATGGCAAAGCCGAGGGCCAGCAGGGTCAGTACGGGGCGTTTGAGCGCGGTTGTCGGCATACAGTATCCATTCATGGTCTGGTTGCAAGGGATGCCGGCACGAACGTGGCGGCAGACAACGAGCTTACTGCAGCAGGGGGATGAAGGAAAGCATTTCGGACGAGGGGGAGGGGCGCGGGGAAAAGCAGCTTCCCCGCGCACTGCCTGATTACTGCTTCTTGCCCAGCAAATCGAGCAGGATCGACGTTTCCGCCGTGATCGCCGCCTTGATGGTCGGCTGGTACTCAGGTGCCCATTGCGGCGAGTGCGGGCCGGCCAGCGGTTTGCCGCTGGCCTTGGCCGCCGCCAGCTTGCCTGGTTCCACCGCGCCGATATGCAGCAGCACGGCTTTCACGCCGGCCTGGCCGTAGTTGGCGAAGTCTTCCGACGTCATCTTGGCCGGCATTTCCGTCACGTTGGCCGCGCCCAGCGATTTTTGCAAGGTAGACACCATGCGCAGGGTCAGGTCCGGGTCGTTGTAGACGGCGTCCGTGCCTGGACGAATCTCCACCAGCGGCTCTTTCGGCGCGCCGGCGGCAAACGCTTCGCCCTTGACTTCACGCGCGATGCTGGCCAGGACGCGCTTGCGCACGGCATCCTTGAAGGTACGCACCGTCAGCTGCATGGTGACCTGGTCGGGCACGATGTTGGCCTGCGTGCCGCCATGGATGCTGCCCACCGTGATGACGACGGGGTCCATCGGATTGTTTTCGCGCGAGACCAGCGTTTGCAGTGCCAGCACGATGCGTGCGGCCATCACGACGGGATCGCGCGTGTCGTGCGGCGCGGCGCCGTGGCCGCCCTGGCCATACACGGTGATGCTGATGGTGTCGGCGGCGGCGCGGAAGTAGCCGGCGTGGTAGCCCACCGTGCCCGATGGCAGCGTCGCTTCATCGTGGAAGGACAGGGCATAGTCCGGTTTCGGGAAGCGCGTGAACAGGCCGTCCTTCAGCATGGCGGCCGCGCCCAGCAGCGGTTCTTCGGCCGGCTGGCCCACCAGCATCAGGGTGCCGCTCCAGTGCTGGCGGTTGTCGGCCATCAGCTTGGCGCTGCCATACCAGGCCGACATGTGCACGTCGTGGCCGCAGGCATGCATCACCGGCACGCTTTCGCCGG
Source organism: Janthinobacterium sp. SUN128 (assembly GCF_030587275.1). NCBI lineage: Bacteria > Pseudomonadati > Pseudomonadota > Betaproteobacteria > Burkholderiales > Oxalobacteraceae > Janthinobacterium > Janthinobacterium sp. SUN128. The sequence goes on from NZ_JAPWHY010000005.1 coordinate 215,423, forward strand.
CCGCGTTTTTCGTCACCACGCTGCTGGCAAACGGCAGGCCGGTCTTTTCCAGCACGGGCAGCGCATCGATTTCCGTGCGCAGCATGACGACGGGACCGGGGCCGTTGCGCAGGATGGCGACGACGCCCGTGCCGCCGACGCCGGTGGTCACGTCAAAACCGAGCGCCTTGACCTTCTCGGCCAGTTTTTTTGCCGTCTCGACTTCCTGGAACGCCAGTTCCGGGTGGCGGTGCAAGTCCAGGTACAGGCTTTCCACGGCCGGGTAATTGGCTGCGAGCTGGGCCGCGATGGCGGGCGGCAGGGCCGCGCCGTGGGCGCTGCCGGCACAGGCGAGGACGGCGGCAAAGGTGATTTTCTTCAGGGGCAATGCGGAAAGTTTCATAGATTTCTTTGAGAAACAGGCGGGCGGACAAGCGCTGCGCGCCTGTAGTTGCGGAGGAGATTTTTAACTTAACAGAAACATTTCTCAAAATCAATAAATCAGCTACATATATTTCAACAATGTATAATCTGCAATGCAAAAAATTCCATATGGAATTAAATATATCTTCGATGCATTTATTGAGAGAAAAGACACCATGGGCTTTATCGCAAATATCAAGATCGGCAAGCGCCTGAGCATCGGCTTTGTCCTGATCCTGGCAATGACCGTTCTGATCGCTACAGTGGGCGTGTGGCGCCTCAATGAGGTGGCGACGTCGACGCGGGCCATGATGGCCGAACCGCTGACCAAGGAACGCCTGATTACCGACTGGTATGGCTTGAACTTTGCCTCGATCCGCCGCACGGCCGCCATTGTCAAGAGCAGCGACCCGGCGCTGGGACCGTACTTCAAGGAAGACTCGGCCGCGTCCGTGAAGAAGGCGGCCGAATTGCTCAAGCAGATCGAGCCGCTCGTCGCGGGCGACAAGGAAAAAGCCCTGTTTGCCAAGATCCTCGAGCAGCGCAAGGTGTACAGCGCCTCGCGTGACGGGGCCGTCAAGGCCAAGGCCGATGGCGACGTGGAAGGCGCGGCGAAAATCCTCGATACCGCGTTCACCCCGGCCGCCAAGGTGTACCAGGATTTACTGCAGGAACTGGTGACCTTGCAGCGCGAAAGCATCGATGCGACGGCCAAGCAGATCGACGCTTCCGCCGTGCATGACACCACCGTCATCAGCCTGCTGACGCTGTTCGCCGTGGCATTCGGCGTGTTGTGCTCGTGGCTGCTGACGACGGGCATCACGCGTCCGCTGCGCCAGGCGCTGGCGCTGGCCGAAACGGTGGCCGCCGGCGACCTGACGCAGACCGTCGCCACGACGGCGAAGGATGAAACGGGGGCGTTGCTCACCGCCCTGGGCAATATGAACAACAATCTGGTCAGCATCGTCAGCCAGGTGCGCAGCGGCACGGACAGCATCGCCACGGCATCGTCGGAAATCGCGGCCGGCAACCTGGACCTGTCGTCGCGTACGGAACAGCAGGCCGGTTCGCTGGAAGAAACCGCTTCGTCGATGGAAGAGCTGACCAGCACCGTCAGGCAGAACGCGGATAACGCGCGCCAGGCCAACCAGCTGGCCATCGCGGCGGCCGGCATCGCCAGCCGCGGCGGCTCGGTGGTGGCCGAAGTGGTGGCGACCATGGGGTCGATCAACGAGTCGTCGCGCAAGATCGTCGACATCATCAGCGTGATCGACGGCATCGCCTTCCAGACGAATATCCTGGCGCTCAATGCGGCCGTGGAGGCGGCGCGGGCCGGCGAGCAGGGGCGCGGTTTTGCGGTCGTGGCCGGCGAAGTGCGCAACCTGGCGCAGCGTTCGGCCGCGGCGGCCAAGGAAATCAAGGGCTTGATCGACGATTCCGTCAGCAAGGTGGGCGTGGGTGCCAAGCTGGTCGACCAGGCCGGTGCGACGATGGATGAAGTGGTGTCCAGCGTCAAGCGCGTGACCGACATCATCGGCGAGATTTCCAGCGCCAGCCAGGAACAGACGCACGGCATCGGGCAAGTCAACCAGGCGATTACCCAGATGGACCAGGTGACCCAGCAGAATGCGGCCCTGGTGGAAGAGGCGGCGGCGGCCGCCGGTTCGCTGCAAGAGCAGGCGAACGGCCTGGCGCAAGTGGTCAGCGTGTTCAAGCTGCGCGATCAGCCAGGTTTGCTGCGCCGTCCGGCGCTACAGCCGGCAGCCGCGCGTCCTGCGCCGGCGCCGCGTATTGCCGCGCGCAGCATTCCCGTCAAGGCGAAGCCGCCGGCTCCCGCGAAAGCGCTGGCCGGCGACGACTGGGAAGAGTTTTAAAGCAGGCTAATACATAAACGGCGCCATCGTCATGATGGCGCCGTGCGTCAGGGTCAGCCTTGCTGCAGCTGAATGGTGCCGAACGTGGTCGGCGTCGAGCACGGCTCTTCGTCGAAGGCGATGTCGCCCATGGGGCTGGCCACGCCGTCCGCCTTCAAATCCTTGAAGCCGAACAGTTTCGGATCCATCAAGTGCGATGGCGCCACGTTCGACAGGGCCGAGAAGATGCTTTCCACGCGGCCGGGGAATTTCTTGTCCCATTCGCGCATCAAGCCCTTGATCTGCTTGCGCTGCAGGTTTTCCTGGGAACCGCACAGGTCGCATGGAATGATGGGGAAGCCCTTGACTTCCGCATAGCGCTGCGTGTCCTCTTCCTTCACATACGCCATCGGGCGGATGACGATGTGCTTGCCGTCGTCCGACTGCAGCTTGGCCGGCATGCCTTTCAGTTTGCCACCGAAGAACATATTCAGGAAGAATGTTTCCAAAATATCATCGCGGTGGTGGCCCAGGGCGATCTTGTTGGCGCCCAGCTCGTCGGCCACGCGGTACAGGATGCCGCGGCGCAGACGCGAGCACAGCGAGCAGGTGGTCTTGCCTTCCGGGATCAGGCGCTTGACGATGCTGTAGGTATCCTGGTTTTCGATGTGGAAGGCCACGCCCAGTTCCGTCAGGTAGGCGGGCAGGATTTCCGGCGGGAAGTTCGGCTGCTTCTGGTCCAGGTTGACGGCGACGATGTCAAAATGGATAGGCGCGCGTTCGCGCAAGGTCATCAGAATGTCCAGCAGGGCGTAGCTATCCTTGCCGCCGGACAAGCACACCATCACCTTGTCGCCGTCTTCGATCATGTTGAAATCGCCGATGGCCTGGCCCACCAGGCGGCACAAGCGCTTGTGCAGCTTGTTGTTCTCCAGGGCGATCTTTTCCGCCTTCTTGCGCGCCAGTTTTTGCGCTTCCACATTGGCCGGCACTTCCACGGCGGCTGTCATCGTTTCCAGTACGGCAGTGTCATTCATGTTGTTCATGCTTCATCCTTGATCTTGAATACTTCCACGCCCACGCCTTCGCAGTCGGGATACACGTCCGGTTTCATGCTCGAGACGCGCGCGGCGCGCACGCGCGGGTGGGCCAGCATGGCCGCGAGCACGTCGTCGACCAGGCTTTCCTGCAGCTGCACGTGGCCTTGCGCCATGCGCCTGGCGATGGTTTCGCGCATGAAGTCGTAGTCGACCACTTCTTCCAGCTGGTCATCCTTCGGCGTCGACAGGGCCAGGGGAATGTACAGGTCGACGTTGATGAGGACGCGCTGCTCGCCCTTTTTCTCGAAGTCGTAGACGCCGATGTTGATGAGGACTTCGTAATTGCGCAGGAACAGGCGGCGGCAATCGGCCAGGCGAGGGTGGGACAGGGCGGACGACATAGTTTTACCTTTTCGGGGATGCTGGAATGCTGGTTGTTTGGTGTGGCTGCTGATTATTTGGTCAAAAACATGACGTCGCGCGGCAAGCCGATCAAATGCTGGCCGCCATCGACCAGCAGGGTCGTGCCCGTCAGCGCGCGCGCGCCGGCCACGTAACAGACGCAGTCGGCCACATCCTCGGGCGTGCTGGAGCGTCCCAGCGGCGTGTTTTCATGCGCCTTGGCGAAGTTCGCTTCCGTCTGTTCGCCGGAGACCATGGTGATGCCGGGGGCAATGCCCACCACGCGCACTTTCGGCGCCAGCGCCTGGGCCAGCATGGTGGTCGCCGACAGCAGCGCCGCCTTGGACAGGGTGTACGACAAAAAATCAGGATTGAGATTGTACAGTTTTTGATCCAGCAAGTTGATGACCACGGCTTGCCCGCTTGTCGGGGTGGCCTGGTACAGCGCTTGCGCCAGCAGGATGGGGGCGGCCAGGTTGGCATGCATGTGGGCGTCGAGGGCGGTGAAAGAAAAATCGCCCGCATTGTCGTATTCAAACAACGATGCGTTGTTGACCACGCAAGTCACGGCGCCCAGCGCAGCCTGTGCCTGTGGCAACAGCTGGCGCACGGCGTCTTCCTGCGCCAGGTCGCAGGGGAACGCTTGCGCGCGGCGCCCCAGCGCCGTGATTTCCGCCACCAGGCTGAGCGCCTCGTCGCGCGAGTCGCGGTAGTGGACGGCGATATCCCAGCCGTCGCGCGCCAGGCCCAGCGCGATGGCGCGGCCGATGCGTCGCGCCGCGCCCGTGACGAGGGCGACGCGGGGAGTGCTGTGTGGCAGTGTCGATGCTGGTGTCATGTCTTTACTGTATATATGGAGTGAGCGGGCTTGCCATGGCCGGTACTGGCGGCCCGCGCCGCCGATTCGCTACAATACGGTATGTCTCTTCCCGTACCCGATAGCGACGCGCTGGCCGCGTCCCATGCCTTGCAGCACCATATTGCCGCCGAAATCGCGCGCAATGACGGCGCCATTCCCTTTGTCCGCTTCATGGAGCTGGCGCTGTATGCGCCTGACCTCGGCTATTACAGCGGCGGCGCCGCCAAGCTGGGCAAAGATGGCGATTTTACAACCGCGCCGGAAATCTCTCCCCTGTTCGGCGCCACCCTAGCCCATGTGGCAGCCGCTATTATGGCGCAAACGGCCCCGCGCATCCTCGAATTCGGCGCCGGTACGGGCAAGCTGGCCTGCGATATCCTGACGGAAGCGGCGAATGCCGGCATCCCTATCGAGCAGTATGCGATCGTCGAACTGTCCGGCGAATTGCGCGCGCGCCAGGAGCTGGCCCTGGCCGGCTTCCCGCAAGTAGTGTGGCTCGACGGCTTCCCCGACAGTTTCGAAGGCGCCGTGTTCGGCAATGAAGTGCTCGATGCCATGCCCGTCAACCTGATCAGCAAGACGCCCGCCGGCTGGTGCGAACTCGACGTCAGCATTGCCGATGGCCAGTTCGTGTTTGTCGAACGTCCGGCCGGCGCCGACGTGGCCGCGCAGATCGCCGCCCAGGTGCCGGACGCCGAGGACTTGCCCGTCGGCTATGTCAGCGAGATCCATGGCGTGGCCTGCGGCTTCATGCGCTCGCTGGCGCGCATGCTGACCAATGGCAAGGGCGGTGCGGCCGTGCTGTTCGACTATGGCTTCCCCGCCCACGAGTATTACCTGGACTTGCGCGCCACGGGCACCCTGATGTGCCATTACCGCCACCACGCCCACGCGGAACCGTTCTATCTGCCCGGCTTGCAGGACATCACGGCCCACGTGGATTTCACGGCCATGGCGGTGGCGGCGCAGGATGCGGGTCTCGATGTGCTTGCCTACATGAACCAGGCGTCCTTCCTGTTGGGCGCGGGCATCGGCGACTTGCTGCTGCGCACCGATCCGGCACAGGTCAAAACGTATTTGCCGCAGGCCAGCGCCGTGCAAAAGCTGGTGTCGCCCGCCGAGATGGGGGAATTGTTCAAGGTGCTGGTGGTAGGGCACCAGGTGGAGCTGCCGGAAGCCCTGTTGTCCAGTGACCGCAGTCACCGCTTGTAAGCGCCTGCAATATCAAGGCAGGGCAGTGCCGCCCTGCAATTTCCTGTCCGCCGGTGGTTATTATCTTGTCATATCGTATATGATGACCGACACAGCACGGTTCCATCCTGCAAGAACCCGTCGCCGCGCACCGATTTCAAGATAGAACGATGGGAAAGATACATACACACTATGACAACCTGAAAGTGGCGCGCCTGGCGCCGCAGGAAGTCATACGTGCCGCGTACAAAGCCCTCAGCCAGAAATACCACCCGGACAAGAATCCTGGCGACGAAAAGGCCGCCCGCATCATGGCGATCCTCAACAGCGCCTATGGCACCTTGTCCGATCCACAACGCCGCAAGGAACACGACGAGTGGATCGCCGCCGAGGAGTGGGAAATCGAATGGCTGGAAAGCACCCACCACGAGGAAGGCAAGAGCCGCGATGGCCGCGCGAAAGGCCATGCCCAATCGCATGAGCACGCCTGGGCGCAGGATGTGCCGCCGCCGAAGGGCAAGGCGCCGCCCATCTGGCGCAACTGGCGCTGGTGGCTGAGTCTGCTTGTCTGCCTGTTGCTGGGCTGGCTGGGCGCCTTGCTCATGCTCGATACCTCGCAGCCGATGCCGGCCGCGCTGGCGTCGGCCTGGAGCGGCCTGGCCCGCGATGGCGCCAGGGCGCACCCGGACACGTCTTCGGCGGATGGCGTCGCCACGCCGCCGGCAAAAAACGAGGCGATGGCTATCGATAGCTGGGCCGTGGGCAAGCCGTATGCGGCCGAGCCCGCGCAAGCGAAGGCACCGGAGATCCGCGTGCTGGCCGTCTCACAGCTGAGCCTGAAAGCCAGTCGGCCCGCCTGCGATGGCGCCAGCCAGGCCGAGTCGGCGGCGCTGGTGGCGCCGAATGGCGAGCCATGGCCGGCGCAATCGGGCTACGTGGATGGCTTTCCGATCGGTAACAAGGGCGAGGAACTGAGCTTGACCATCGATAACAGCAGCAACGCGGCGCCCGTCTTCGTCAAGCTGTATGACCAAGAGCGGCGCTCGAATGTGCGCTACCTGTACATCCTGGCCAATGACAAGCTGACGGTGGAGCAGCTCAGCGCGGGCAAGTACGAAGTGCGTTACCAAGCTGTCGGGCCAGGCCAGGACAATTGCGGCGGCGCCACGCGCAGCGGTGCAGCGCTACCCGCGCCGGCGCCGGCCGCCGGAGACGGCGCTACGCAGAATCCTGTTGTAAGCAGCATCTAATCTGATTATGCTTGATAGGCGTCAACGCAGCGTCCACATCGAACTTATCCCTTAGGAGTATTCATGACCGACCTCAAAGCCGATGCAGATGATAACTGGCTGCTCGACGAAGATGAGCCGGTGGCCAGTCCTGCCGGGCTGGCCGCGCCCGACCAGCGCCTGTGGCGTGTCCTGATCGTTGACGATGACGTGGATGTGCATGCGGTCACGCGGCTGGCGCTGCGCAATGTCAGCTTCAAGGGCCGCGAACTGGAACTGTTTTCCGCCTACAGCGGCCGCGAAGCGTACGACATCCTGCGCGACACGCCCGATATCGCGCTGGTGCTGCTCGACGTGGTGATGGAAACGGACGATGCCGGCCTGATCCTCGCCAAGCGCATCCGCGCCGACCTGAACAATTCCATCGTGCGCGTCGTGCTGCGCACGGGCCAGCCGGGCCAGGCGCCCGAGCAGCGCGTCATCATCGAATACGACATCAACGATTACAAGGCCAAGACGGAACTGACGACGCAAAAGCTGTTTACCACCGTCATCTCGGCCCTGCGCGCCTACGAGAGCCTGATGATGCTCGAGCGCAGCCGCATAGGCCTGGGCAAGATTCTTGCCGGCGCCACCAATCTGTACCAGATCCATTCCCTGCGCGAATTCGCTTCCGGCGTGCTCAACCAGGTCAGCGCCATCCTCGACGTGGGCGCCGACGGCGTGCTGTGCCTGATGCAGGGCGGCGCCGGACGGCCCGAAGTGGTGGCCGCCACGGGCACGTATGCCGTGCTGGCCGAGGCGGAAGCCATGCCGGCCGACCATGCCCTGACGCCCACCATCGACAAGGCGTTCGCGGAAAAGCGCAGCCAGTTCGAGCATCCGGCCAATGTGCTGTTCATCCATACGGAAGGCAACCGCGAGCTGGCCATCTCCGTCACGCCGCCGTGGCCGCTGGCGCAGATCCAGCGCGACTTGCTGGAAGTGTTTTGCCAGCGCATCGCCGCCGCCTTCGACAACCTGTACATGTTCGGCCAGCTGCGCAAGGCGCAGGAAGCGACCGTGGTGGCGCTGGCCGACCTGGCCGAGTTCCGCGACAGCGACACGGGCGGCCACGTGCGGCGCGTGCAGCTGTTGTCCGACGCCATCGCCCGGCGCATGCAGCAGCGCGGCGTGTACCCGGACGAGCTGACGCCGCAGTTGCTTGACATGATCGGCCTGGCCAGCATCCTGCACGACGTGGGCAAGGTGGCCACGCCGGACGCCGTGCTGCTCAAGCCGGGCAAGCATACGGACGAGGAGCGGGCGCAGATGCAGCTGCATGCCAGCGTCGGGCGCACCATCCTCGAGCGGGCCGCCAACATGGTCGACGGCGTCAGCTATCTGACCTATGGCGCGCAGATCGCCGGCGGCCACCACGAACACTTCGATGGCGCCGGCTACCCGCATGGCCTGAAGGGGCGCGATATTCCCGTGGCCGCGCGCATCGTTGCCGTGGTCGACGTTTTCGATGCCTTGCTGCACGAGCGGCCTTACAAGGAACCGTGGCCGTATCCGCAGGTGCGCGAGTACATCGAGCAGCGCAGCGGCAGCCAGTTCGATCCGGAAGTGGTGACGGCGCTGCTGGAACTGATCGACCATGAGCCGCAACTGTGGCATCCGGAGCGCGCCGTCGCTTGAGTAGCCGCTTCGTTGGCATTTTTCGGCGCGCCGCCATTCCCTTGCGCGCGTCGCCGTCATATACTCGGCAGCCTCATGCTGGCTGGCGCCACGCACCAGTGTGGCGCGCCGCAGAGTTTTCGGACATCACGACATGAAAGAACTCAAGGGCCTCAGCGCACTGATCATCGAGCCGCATCCGGGCATGCGCGCCAGCCTGCACAATATGCTCAACCTGTGCGGCCTGGCGAAGATCGACGACGCGGCCAGCTCCGGCCAGGCGATCCGCATGCTGGGCAGCAAATCGTATGACTTGATCCTGTGCGAATACGATCTCGATGGCGGGCAGGATGGCCAGCAGATGCTGGAAGATTTGCGCCACCACAAATTGATGCACGCATCGACCATGTTCTTCATGGTCACGGGCGAAGGCAGCTTCGCCAAGGTGGTCAGCGCCGTCGAGCTGTTGCCTACCGATTACATCCTCAAGCCGTTTACTGCTGACAATATGCTCGAGCGCATCGGCCGCGCGTTGGACAAGCGCAATGCCTTCGTGCCCGTGTATGAACTGATCGACGTGGGCAATGAGCGCGCGGCGATTGCCGCCTGCGCCGAGGGCGCCAGCCTGTATCCCCGCTACGCCACGGATTTCCTGCGCTTGCGCGCGGAACTGCACCTGCTGCTGGGCGAGGCGGCCGACGCCGAGCCGATCTACGCGGCCCTGTATGAGAGCAAGTCCATCGGCTGGGCGCGCCTGGGGCAGGCCAAGACGCAATTTCTGCTGGGCGAGTACGAAGCGGCGCAGGGCACGCTGGAAGGGCTGCTGGAAAACAACAAGCGTTTTCTCGACGCCTATGACTGGCTGGCGCGCACGCACTTGGCGCAAGGCAAGCCGGAACTGGCGCAGGCGGCCTTGAGCGAAGCGGTGGCCCTGTCGCCGCACGCCGTGCGCCGCTTGCGCCGACTGGGCGAGGCGGCCCTGGCGGCCGACGATATCGAGATGGCGGAAAAATCCCTCAAATTGGTGGTCAGCAAGGCCAAGTATTCGGAATTCCGCGACCCGGAAGACCATGTGCGCCTGGTGCAGACCCTGGTGCGCAAGGGCGACCCGCTGCAGGCGGGCGCCGTGATCCGCGACCTCGACAAGTCGATGGGCGGGCAAAAGAATGCGGAACTGTGCAGCGCCCTGTGCAGCGCCATGCTGCATGCGCATACGGGCAACGCGGAACGTCTGCAGCAATCGCTGGACGCGGCCCTGGCCGCCAACCGCCACAGCGTGGGCGGCTCGAACATGCTGAAAACGGAACTGGCGCGCCATTGCCTGGCGCATGGGCGCGAGGATGGCGCCGCCGAGGTGATGCGCGAAGTCATGCGCAACGCGCCCGACAGTGCAGCCATGACGCGCGCCATGGCCGTGTTCGAACAGGCGGGGCGCGAAGAGCTGGCCAAGGCATTGGCGCGGCAAAGCCGCCAGGAAGTGGCCGACATGGTGGCGGCCGGCGCGGCCAGGGCGGGAGAGGGCGATTTCCGCGGCGCCGTCGACCTGATGGGCGAAGCCGTCACGCGCCTGCCCGATAATCCGCAAGTGGTGTTCAATGCGGCCGTGGCCGTGCTGAAGTGCCTGGAACACGAAGGCTGGGATGAGCGCATGGGCCAACAGGCGCTGACGTTTATCGCCGGCGTGCGCCGCCTGGACCCGCGCAACCCCAAATTGCCCGTACTGTCGGGCCTGCATCAGCAGTTATTGCGCAAATATAAGCCCCTTGGCAACTCCTGGATGCATCCGCCTGATGCCCGGTAAATGGAAAAAATGCGGGGTGAGTGACGGGAAAATGCGGCTTGCGGGCAGGGGGCATAAAAAAAATGCGAAAAAAGTCGACTTTTTCGCGCCAACCCTTGCACATTCTCAAATCGGGAGCTTATAATCACGCCCCGAAGCAGCCAACTTCTTCTTTATAAGCAAATGCAGCAGTCAGGCATCAGTAAATAAGGTTGACAGTTGTGAGTAGATGCTTCATACTCTGCGGTTCCCGCGGAGGGGTGGCCGAGTGGTTAAAGGCGACAGACTGTAAATCTGTTCTCTATGAGTACGCTGGTTCGAATCCAGCCCCCTCCACCAAGTTTTTGCAAGGAAAACTGGGTAGTAGCAAAAAGCAAGTGAAGATAAAGTGAACGATACCTCGCGGGTGTAGCTCAATGGTAGAGCAGAAGCCTTCCAAGCTTACGACGAGGGTTCGATTCCCTTCACCCGCTCCAGTTTCCGTTCGGATGCTTGATGCATCGCATGCAACAAATTACAGCCCTTGTAGCTCAGTGGTAGAGCACTCCCTTGGTAAGGGAGAGGCCACGTGTTCGATCCACGTCAAGGGCACCAGAATTCGCAGCAGGCAGCACAGAAGCAATTCAAACCAGACCGTCGGGCGTGTGCCTGAGCAATCTAATCAAATCATTAGGAGTTCAAAATGGCAAAAGGTAAATTCGAACGGACCAAGCCGCACGTCAACGTCGGCACCATCGGCCACGTCGACCACGGTAAAACCACGCTGACCGCTGCAATCGCAACGGTTCTGTCGAAGAAATTCGGCGGCGAAGCTAAAGCATACGACCAGATCGATGCAGCGCCAGAAGAAAAAGCGCGCGGTATCACGATTAACACCGCCCACGTCGAGTACGAAACGGAAACGCGTCACTACGCGCACGTTGACTGCCCAGGCCACGCCGATTACATCAAAAACATGATTACCGGTGCTGCCCAGATGGACGGCGCGATCCTGGTGTGCTCCGCAGCTGACGGCCCAATGCCACAGACCCGCGAACACATCCTGCTGGCCCGCCAAGTTGGCGTTCCATACATCATCGTGTTCCTGAACAAGTGCGACCTGGTCGATGACGCAGAGCTGCTGGAACTGGTTGAAATGGAAGTGCGCGAGCTGTTGTCGAAGTACGAATTCCCAGGC
>NZ_JAPWHY010000006.1:0-218103 GCF_030587275.1 Janthinobacterium sp. SUN128
CACCCAAACTGATCATTGGCGCCATGATGCGCAAGCTGGTGCACGTGGCATTCGGCGTGCTCAGGTCGGGGAAAATATTTGATCCGACCTTGCACGCCGCTTGACGGGGATAACAGTATCTACGCCACCAGGTTCGAGTAGGTCGGATTAGCGCGCAGCGCGTAATCCGACATCCTCACCAACGTTACAGCTTCAACCGCGCGCGCGCCGCATCGTATTCGGCCTTCAGGCGCGCCACCATCTCTTCCACGCTCGGCACGTCATCCATCAAGCCCACGCCCTGGCCCGCGCCCCAGATGTCGCGCCAGGCCTTGGCGCTGCCGGAACCGAAATTCATCGCGCTCTTGTCCGCTTCGGGCAAGGCTTCCGGATCGAGTCCGGCCGCTTCGATCGATTTTTTCAGGTAATTGCCGTGCACGCCCGTAAACAGGTTCGTGTAGACGATGTCGGCCGCGCTGGAATCGACGATGGCGTCGCGGTAGCCATCGCTGACGTTCGACTCCTTGGTCGCCAGCCAGCGCGAGCCGATGTAGGCAAAGTCCGCGCCCATCGCTTGCGCGGCCAGCACGGCGTCGCCCGTGGCGATGGAGCCCGACAGCGCCAGCGGGCCGTCGAAGAACTTGCGCACTTCGCCCACCAGCGCGAACGGCGACAGGGTGCCCGCGTGGCCGCCGGCGCCGCTGGCCACCAGGATCAAGCCATCGACGCCCGCCTCCAGGGCCTTTTTCGCGTGACGGATCGAGATCACGTCATGCAGCACGATGCCGCCATAGCTGTGGATGGCGTCGAGCATTTCCTTGGGCGGCGCGCGCAGCGAGGAAATAATGATGGGAATCTGGTGTTTCACGCACACTTCCACGTCATGTGCCAGGCGGTCGTTCGACTGGTGCACGATCTGGTTGACGGCGATCGGTCCCACTTTTTTATCGGGATTGGCGGCCTGGAAGGCGGCCAGCTCGGCCTGCAGCTCGGTGAGCCAGGTGTCGAGCAATTCGGCGGGACGCGCGTTCAGGGCCGGGAAGGAACCGACGATGCCGGCCTTGCACTGCGCCGCGACGAGGGCCGGGCCGCTGGCGATGAACATCGGCGACGCGATAACGGGTAAGGAAAGGTTTTGCAACGCAACAGGCAATGCCATGGCGGACTCGCTGGAAAGTTGATCGGACGTGAAAAACACACTGAACGTTGATTATAGTGCAGAAAAAGTACGGTCGTGCTGAATTTATCGCCTATCCGTGTCAGCCCTCGTTAAGCAAGTACTCACCCTCGACGCGTGCCGCTGTAGCCCTCACCAGCTGCGACACGGCCCACTCGGCCAGCGCGGCCGCCTCCTGGCGCAGGAAGCGCCGGTTGGCCTCTTCGAAGACGGGCATGCCCCGCAGCAGGGTCGGTATCTCGGCGAGGGCGATGCGCTGGCGTTCCAGCAGCAGGAATTTCAGCAGCACTTTCACCGCATTCTGCGCATTGCGCACGGGATCGGACGCCAGGTAATCGAGACGTGAATACGCGCGCTGCAGGGCGCCGGCGGCGTCCTGGAACGGCCGCCCGTGGCCGGGAATGACGACCTGCACATCGAGGCTGGCGATCAGGTCCAGCGTGGCGCGCGCTTCAGGGAAGCCGGAGCCGCCATCGAGTTCGGGGAAGATCACGCCAAAGCCGTTTTCCCACAGCGCGTCGGCGGAGATCAGGATGCCCTCCTCGGCGCAGTAAAAAATCAGCGAGTGCGGATCGTGGCCCGGCGCGCCCAGCGCCTGCCAGCGCATGTCGGCCAACGTCAACGTGTCGCCGGGCGAGACGGTGTCATCAAAGCCGAAGCGCGGACATTGCTGGCCCGTGGCCTGGAAACTCAGGGCGTCCACGTCCCACGCGCGCACCTTGTCCGCCTCCGACACGGGAATGGCCGTATGGCAGCCGTATTCCGCTTGCAGCAGCGCGTTGCCGCCGCAATGGTCGGAATGCAGATGGGTGTTGAACAGGCGGTCCAGGGGACGGCCAGCCAGGCTATGACGCAGGAGGGCCAGCGTTTGCGGCGCATGCGTGGCATAGCCGCTGTCGATCAGCGCCGTGTCGTCCCGGCCCTGGAACAGGATGTTATTCGACGACAGCCAGCCGCGTTCGAACACCTGCATGGCATCGGGGAACAGCGCTGGCGATCGCGGCATGGCTTCCTCAGTAGTCGGGCTCGAAATCGAGCTGGGATTCGCGTCCTGGCAATTCGGCCCACACAGCGCGCTTGAAGTCGTCGTCGGCCTTGCTCCAGGCGATGATCTCGTCGAGCGTGCGCAAGCAGCCTTCGCACAAGCCGCTGTTGCGGTTCATCTTGCACAGGCTGACGCAGGGCGACGGCACCGGCGACGGCAAGGGGAGCGGAACGGCGGGCGGAGGTGGGGGAACAACCATCATGGAGCGGCATCGGTGTAGGTACAGGCTTGCATTATGCCGCGAAACCGTGCCGGCGAGTCGGTGGCATCGCCATGCAATGTTTCTGTGAATATATTTTCAAGCAAAAATATGATCAAAAAACCATCTTCCAGGAATTTATTTTGCAGCCCATTCTCACTCTGCGAGTACCCGTCCTACAACACGATCAGGTCAGATCCTGCTTGACTTGAGATATTTCACAACTATACTACCATCCATACAGATGGCAATTGGATGCCACGTGGAGTTTTTGGAGAGATATGGCCAAGCAAGACAGCAAGCCCAAAATTGGGGAATCCGAGAAAATCACGATCAACCTCGGCTTGATCGACCTGGGGCAGATCGATCTGCTGGTCCAGGAGGGATTTTATTCCAACCGCACGGATCTGATCCGTACGGCCATACGCAACCAGCTGGGTATCCACGCCGACGTGGTGAAACAAACCGTCGCCCGTAAAAGCCTGGTATTGGGCATGCAGCACTATTCGCGCGCCGACCTGGAAGCGATCCAGGCAGCCGGCCAGCGCCTGCAGATACAGGTGCTGGGACTGGCCAGCATCGCCAGCGACGTCTCCGTGGAACTGGCACTGGCCACCATCGAGTCGATTTTCGTATTAGGTGCCCTGCACGCCAGCACCGTCGTCAAGACGGCGCTCGCAGGGCGAATTCACTAGCGTATTGGTTCGCGGCGATGACCCGGCCGATGCGCGGCACCGTTAAGGATGGTCATGAAACTCCCTCTCAACATGTTGGCGCAGATGCGCGCAGCAACCCGTAATCTGATGGGCCGCGGTCCCGCCGCCGCCACCGAAGCGATCCAGCAGGCGCTGTCTGCCGCCGGCCTGGCACCGCAGGCGACAGCCACGCAAGCGCCGCCGCCGCAGACCATCCGCGACATTAATCCGCCACCACCAGCGCAAGCCCGAGCCCGAGCCGAACAGCCGCAAGCTGCCGCCGCGCCAGAAACGCCTGATGCGCCGCCCACGCCCGCGCAAGCGGCGCAGGACTTCGCGCAGGATTTCATGGCGCGCCTGGGCGTGCCGGCCGGCCTGGGCCAGCACAGCTTCGACATGCCCAGCTTCGAGCTGCCGAATTTCCATCCGCCCGGCTTCAACGCGCCGGCCACCACGCCGGCGGAGGTGCCCGCTGGCGCGCAGTTCATCGACGGCGTGTACCGCAACCATGCGGGCACGCGCTCCTACAAGCTGTATATCCCCAGCAGCTACCACGGCCAGGCCATGCCGCTGATCGTCATGCTACACGGCTGTACGCAAAATCCCGACGATTTCGCCGCCGGCACGCAGATGAATGCGCTGGCAGAAGAAAAGGAATGCTTTGTCGTCTACCCGGCGCAGACGCAGGGCGCCAACAGTTCGCGCTGCTGGAACTGGTTCAATGCCATCGACCAGCAGCGCGACCAGGGCGAACCGTCGCTGATCGCCGGCATCGCCCGGCAAGTCATCGACGACTACCCGGTGAATGAACGCGAAGTGTTCGTCGCCGGCCTGTCGGCAGGCGGCGCCATGGCCGTCATCGTCGGCACCCTGTATCCGGACCTGTTTGCCGCCGTCGGCGTGCATTCGGGCCTGCCGTTCGCCTCGGCGCAGGACTTGCCGTCGGCACTGGCAGCCATGAAGGGCGGCGCCATGCCCAATGCCCAGCGCAAGGCGCCGGCGGGCGGCGTGCCCATCATCGTTTTCCACGGCGACCGCGACACCACCGTCAACCCGCGCAATGGCGATGAACTGATCGCCCAGGGCGTGCGCAGCCAGGCGGGCGGCAAGGCGGCCAAGGCCGCATCCATCGACGGCAGCGTGCCGAATGGCCACCGCTACACGCGCACCACGCACAGCCAGGCCGATGGCTCGCCGCTGGGCGAACACTGGGTCATCCACGGCGCCGGCCATGCCTGGTCCGGCGGCAGCAATAACGGCAGCTACACGGATGGCAAGGGACCGGACGCCAGCCGCGAGATGCTGCGCTTCTTCAAGACGGTCAGCTGATCCGTCAGCTGATGTTTTCGGTGTAGGGCGCGATCTGCCGCTGCTTGTCGGCGATCTCGCACACGCCGTCGGCGTAGCGGTGGGAGATGGCGATGAACTGGTCCTGGATCTGCAGGAAGGCGTCGACGATCTCGGCGTCGAAGTGCGAGCCGCGCCCCTCGACGATGATCTGCACGGCCTGCGCATGGTCCATGCCCTGCTTGTAGATGCGACGGCTGATCAGGGCGTCATACACGTCGGCCAGCGCCATCAGGCGCGCCGAAATCGGGATGGCTTCGCCAGCCAGGCCTTGTGGGTAGCCGCTGCCATCCCATTTCTCGTGATGGCTGTAGGCGATCTCTTTCGCGTACTTGAGGAAATCGACTTCGATGCCCAGCTCGTGTTCCGCCGCCAGGATGGCGTCGCGCCCGAGCGTGGTATGGGTCTTCATGATGGCCATTTCATGCGGTTCGAAACGCCCCGGCTTGAGCAGGATATGGTCGGGGATGCCCACCTTGCCGATATCGTGCAGCGGCGCCGTCTTGAACAGCAGTTCGATATTCTTGTCCGTCAAAAAATCGCGGAAACGCGGCAAGCCGCGCACCTTCTCGGCCAGCGCCTTCAGGTAATGCGAAGTGCGGCGGATATGGTTGCCTGTCTCGCTGTCGCGCGTTTCGGCCAGCGACGCCATGGCGTGAATGGTGACGTCCTGCAGCGCTGCCACTTCCTGCACCCGGCGCTCCACTTCCGTTTCCAGGTAATGATTCTGGTCGCGCAGGAAATCCTGCATCTGCTTCATCGCCAGCTGCGTCCTGATGCGCGCCAGCACGATGGGCGCTGAGATCGGCTTGGTGATGTAATCGACGGCGCCCAGGGCCAGGCCCAGCTGCTCGTCGGCCACCTCGCTCATGGCGGTGACGAAAATCACGGGGATGCCGGCCGTGGCGGGATCGGCCTTCAGCGCGCGGCACACATCGTAGCCGCTCATGCCCGGCATCATGATGTCGAGCAGGATCAGGTCGGGCTGGTCGCTGCCGGCGGCGATCTTCAGGGCGCGCTCGCCATTGACGGCGATCTTGGTGCGGTAATCGTCTTCCAGCACCGCGCGCAGCAGGTCGATATTGTCTGGCGTGTCGTCGACCACCAGGATGGTTGGCTTGCTTGCCGGCGCTTTCATGCCCTTCCTTCGCTCTGCATAGTTATCCTTGTCACAGTGTCAGCTCCAGCGCATCGGCCACCTCGCCCAGCTGCGCCAGCGCACCTTCGAAATCGTATTGTCCCAGCATGCGCTTCAACTGGCGCGCGTGTTCCGCCTGCCCGGCCGCGACCAGCACGGGGCCGATGCCGTCCAGGTGCTTGACGGCCTGCGCGTCGTCCTGCTGCAGCAGCTGCGACAGTTCGCGCAAGCCCGCTTCCAGGTACGCCCGGTCCACCGGCGCCACGTGCGCCACCGGCGCGCCGCCCGCCTCGGCCACATGGCCGCGCGACTGCATGGCCAGCACGATCTTCGGCACCAGCTCGTCGAGCGCCAGGGTGCAGGCGGCCAGCGCCTGCGGCAAGCCGTCGTGCGATCCCAGGCTGAGCAAGTGCTCGACCCGCGCGGCGCTGTCGGCCAGGCCGCCGGCGCCGATATTGCCGGCCAGGCCCTTCAGGGTATGCGCTTCGCGGATCGCCGTCTCGAGCTGGTTGTTCTCGATGGCGGCAACGATGCGCTGCATGGCATCGAACTGGGTTTCCACAAAACGGTCCAGCAATTTTCGCATCAAAGCGGTATTTCCGCCCACGCGGCGCATGGCTTCCGCCATTTTCAGGCCGGCGATCACGGGCAGCTCCGCTTCCGGCTGCGCCACCACCGCCGTCATTTCCTGCGGCGTGGCCGGCGCGATCCAGCGCGCCAGGGTGCCGAACAGCTGCGCCACGTCGATCGGCTTGGCGATGAAATCGTTCATGCCGGCGTCCAGGCATTTTTCCTTGTCGCCCACCATGGCATTGGCCGTCATGGCGATCACGGGCAAATTCGAATACCTGGGATCCTGGCGCAGCTTGCGCGTCGCCTGGTAGCCATCCATTACCGGCATCTGGCAATCCATCAGCACGCCGTCATAGGCGTTTTCCTCGATCTTCGCCAGCGCGATGGCGCCATTGCCCGCGATATCGACGCGGATGCCGGCGTCGTTGAGAATATGCTGCGCCACTTCCTGGTTCACTTCATTATCCTCCACCAGCAGAAGCCAGGCGCCGCGCAGGGCGCGCTCGTCGTCGCGGTAGCTGCTCTGGCGCTGCGTCTTGCGGCTCTGTCCCGTCACGCCGCCAAACACGAACGCTATCTGGTCGAGCAGGGTCGAGGCGCTGATCGGCTTGTTCAATACGCCGTCGAGCGGCAAGTCGCGCTGGCGCGCCGCCTCCAGCAGCGCTTCGCGATGGAAGGCCGTGACCATGATGCAGGCCGGCGTCGCATCGATGCCGACGGCATCGGCACGGATGCCGGCCAGGGTATCGAGGCCGTTCATGCCCGGCATTTTCCAGTCCATCAGCACCAGCCCGTACGGACGCCCCTCGGCGCGCGCCTGCGCCACGGCGCCGATGGCCAGCACGCCGCCAGACACGGCACGCGCCTCGAAGCCCAGCGCCGTCAGCATGCTGACGAAGATTTCACGCGCGCTGGGGTTGTCGTCGACCACCAGCACGCGCAAGCCCTCAAAGCGCTGCGGAGCAAGCAGGCTGTCGCGCGGCACGGCGGCCAGGCCGAAGCGGGCCGTAAAGAAAAAGGTGCTGCCCACGCCCGCTTCGCTGACCAGGTCGATCTCGCCTTCCATCATTTCCACCAGGCGCTTGCTGATGGTCAGTCCCAGGCCCGTGCCGCCATGGTGGCGCGTGGTGGAAGTGTCGGCCTGGGTAAAGGCCTGGAACAATTTGCTGCGCTGGGGCGGCGTCAGGCCGATGCCCGTGTCGCGCACATCGACGCGCAAGACAGCCGCATGTTCTTCCAGCTGCTGCAGGCGGATGGTGACGACGATCTCGCCCTTGTCCGTAAATTTGATCGCATTGTTGGTCAGATTGATCAGCACCTGGCCCAGGCGCAGCGGGTCGCCCTGCAATGCGTTCGGCACGTCGGGGGCGATGTCGAACAGCAGTTCCAGGCCCTTGTCCTGCGCCCGCATCACGGACAGGTCGGCGATCTGCGCCAGCACGTCCTCGAGGAAGAAATCGACTTTTTCAAAGGCCATCTTGCCCGCCTCGATCTTCGAGAAATCGAGGATGTCGTCGATAATGGCCAGCAGGTTCTTCGAAGCCGATTCCACCTTCTCCAGGTAGTTGCGCTGGGTCGACGTGAGCTCCGTCTGCAGCGCCAGGTGGGTCATGCCGATGATGCCGTTCATCGGCGTGCGAATTTCATGCGACATATTCGCCAGGAAGTCCGACTTCATCTTGGTCGCATCCTCGGCCACCTCGACGGCGTGGCGCAGGTCCTGTTCCACGGCCAGGCTGGTGCTCATGTCCTTGAGCGCCTGCAGCAGTTCGCCCGTCTCGTCGCGCGATGTCACTTCGATGACGGAACTGAGGTCGCCGTTGGCCACGCGCGTGGCGATCGCCACCGCCTCGCCCAACGGACGCGTGATCGAGCGCGCCGACCAGGCAAAGGCAAGCCCCGTCAGCAGGGCCGCCAGACCGATGCCGCCCATCAGCAGCAGCGAGGTGTCGATGTCGTTGCGTATCCGGGCCGCGCTGTCGCGGATCTGCTGCTGCTGCAGATCGTCGAGCTGGCCCACGTACAGCAGCACCTTTTCCAGCACCGGCAAGGTCTGCGTCTGCATGGCCTGCTCGGCGCGGGCATCCTCGCCGCGCTCGACCAGTTCGAACATCGTCTGGAGCGACACATAGTAGCCGGCGCGGGCCAGGTGCATCTGCTCCAGCAGGCGCCGCTCCTCGGGCCGCGCATCGAGACCGTCGAGGATGCGTACCTGCTCATCGATGTCTTGCTTGATCGCTTCCAGGCGCGCCTGATTCGCCTGGCGCAGCGCCAGCTCGTGCTGGTTCGGCAGGTTGCCGATGCGCGTGGCCGCCTCGCGCGCCAGCCCATGGATCTTGCTGGTGGCCTTGGCGGCGACCCAGTCGCGCTGCAGGATATCGTCGGTCTCGGCGCGGATGGCATAGATGCGGCTACCCGCCAGGACGATAACAACCAGCATCAGCACGATCAACATGGCATAACCGGCATTGATGCGCACGCCGATACTGATATCCCTGAAGCGCATGACTTTCCTATAAGAAATTCTTGAAAATCGAAGTCTGAACGTATTCCCCTACAAAATGCAAGGTCTTTTGCAAAGGAAAAGGCGTGCCGCAGCTCTTATTTGGCCGGCGTTGCTGCCGGGGGCGTCAAGGTGGCGATGCGGGCTTGCAGGCAGGCGGGGCACCAGCAGCCGACGGCGAGGCTGCCGGGCACGGGAACGGCCGGCGGCAGGGCCACGCACCAGCAGGGTTCCTTGGCGGCCGGATCGAGCTGGCCACACTGGAAGGTGGCGCCGCAGAGAGTGCACTGGCTCATGGCTGTGTGTGAATTGGCAAGTGTGTGTCATGCTGCGCCGGCATGCGACGCAGATGTAACTGGCAGGAAAAGGGCTGGCTGGGGGACATATCGGGCCAGACTATAGGATCATCAGGGAAAATACAACAAGATCGCCCTATAATGCCTCCAGGATTTTCTTCTTCCCTGTAAAATCGCACAAATCTATTTTCCGGACTCGCCATGAATCAACTAGCTAACTTGAACCTGGACATGAATGACGACTTGACGGCGGTGTCGCCGCAAATCAAGGCGCAGATTCTGGCCGAGGCCCTGCCATACATCCGCAATTTCCATGGCAAGACCATCGTCATCAAGTACGGTGGCAATGCCATGACGGACGAACGCCTGAAGCACGGCTTCGCGCGCGACGTCATCCTGCTCAAGCTGGTCGGCATGAACCCGGTCGTGGTGCACGGCGGCGGACCGCAGATCGACAACGCGCTGAAGAAAATCGGCAAGCAAGGCACCTTCGTGCAAGGCATGCGCATCACCGATGAAGAAACCATGGAAGTGGTGGAGTGGGTGCTGGGCGGCGAAGTGCAGCAGGATATCGTCATGCTGATCAACCATTACGGCGGCCAGGCTGTGGGCCTGACGGGCAAGGATGGCGGCTTGATCCGCGCGCGCAAGATGCAGATGCCGGACCGCGAACATCCGGGCGAATTCCTCGACATCGGCTTTGTCGGCGAGATCGACGCGATCAACCCGGCCGTCGTCAAGGCGCTGCAGGACGACGCCTTCATTCCCATCATTTCGCCGATCGGTTTCGGCCAGGATGGCCAAGCCTACAACATCAACGCCGACGTGGTAGCGGGCAAGATCGCGGAAATCCTGAAAGCGGAAAAGCTGATCATGATGACCAACATCGCCGGCGTCCAGGACAAGCAGGGCAACCTGGTGACCGACCTGTCCGCGCGCGAAATCGACGAGATGTTCGCCGATGGCACGATCTCGGGCGGCATGCTGCCGAAGATCTCGTCCGCGCTCGACGCCGCCAAGTCCGGCGTCAACACGGTGCACATCATCGACGGCCGTATCGAACACTCATTATTGCTGGAAGTGTTGACCGAGCAGGCTTTTGGTACTATGATCCGTTCGCACTAAAAAAATCGCAACGCATCACAGCGAGTAGTTTGGCGGCGCAGATCACCTGGCGCCGCTTTTAATTTGCCCTTGTAGCTCAGTGGTAGAGCACTCCCTTGGTAAGGGAGAGGCCACGTGTTCGATCCACGTCAAGGGCACCAACTATATATCCCCGTATCTGAAAAATGTCCATGGCTGCGTTGCCTCGCCTCGCCGTACATGCGTACTGTCTTCGGCTCGGCGCCTTGCCCTGAACACTTTTCATCTACTCTGCCGTCATCTCCCCATAGTAAAAATGTCCATGGCGGCGTTGTACTGCCTCGCCGTACATGCGTACTGTCTTCGTCAGTCCGCCTTGCCCTGAACACTTTTCCATCTGCTCTGCTGCCGGTTGCTGCGCGGCTAAGCCAGCGCTAATACACCCGCTCGACCTTCAAGCCCTTCTGACGCAATAAATCCGGAACGCTTTTCGTTCCCACCAGGTGCAGCACGCCGATGGCGGCCAGGCTGGACTTTTCGCGCGCCAGGAGTTTGGCGATGCCGTCGGCCAGGGCCGGGTTGCGGCCATCCAGCAACACCTTTTGCACGAACTGGGCGGCGAACGACGGGTCTGTCGCTGCCTTGGCGGCCAGCCTGTCGAAGGCGGCGGCATCGGCCGTGCGCCAGGCGTTGGCGATCTCGCGCGCTTCCTGGCTTTGCTCCTGGTCCTCGATCGACGCCACGCCGTCTTCCAGGAAGCGGCACTGGTCGGCCGGCGACATGGAGCCAAACAGCGCCATCTGGCCTTCCATCGACTCGAGTTCCAGCACGGGGATCTTGCGCGCCTTGGCCTGCTGCGACAGATAATTGTCGACGGCCAGGTCGGAGCGGTAGCCGAGCGTGGAAAATTCGCCGATGGCCAGCATGCTGGCCAGCATCCACGGCTTCATCGGCGCCACCGACTCGGCTGGAATGCCGTATTTTTGCAACAACGGCGCCAGGCGCGGCGCCAGCGTCTGGCGGCAGTCGGCAGGCACTTTGCTGCCCGGCGCTTCCATGCCGTATTTCAGCACGGCGCCCAGGGCGGCACGCGAATCGGCGCCGGGATCGATCTCCAGCGCCAGCGCGCCAGCCTGGTGCAGCGCCTGCGTCACCGTCGGTTCCAGCGGATAAAAATCGGCCGCGCCGACGTGGATGGTGCCGAACAGATACAGGGTATGGCTGGCATCCTGCACCTTGAACAGGGCGCCCCGGTTTTGCGCCACCGGCGGTGCTTCGGCAAAGGCCGCCGGCAACGGCAGCAAGAATAATCCGCAAAACATCACTATAATCTGGCGTCGCATGGTTTTCCTGATTGTTGAATTTTTCATCTTGCTTATCATCTTGCCTAAAGACTCCTGTGCCTGTGTCCCATCTTAACCGCTCGTCGCCGGTCTGGCTGTTTGACCTCGACAACACGCTGCACAATGCCTCGCACGCCATCTTCCCCACCATCACGGCCAATATGAACACGTATATTGCCCGCGTGCTGGGCGATGGCGTCACGCCGGCCGACGACGCCATCGTCAATGCGGCGCGCGCGGCCTA
This sequence comes from Janthinobacterium sp. SUN128, assembly GCF_030587275.1. Classification (NCBI taxonomy): domain Bacteria; kingdom Pseudomonadati; phylum Pseudomonadota; class Betaproteobacteria; order Burkholderiales; family Oxalobacteraceae; genus Janthinobacterium; species Janthinobacterium sp. SUN128. Next base: position 11,623 of record NZ_JAPWHY010000006.1, read on the forward strand.
CTGGCGCCGCTACGGCGCCACCTTGCTGGGCATGGTCAAGCACCATCAGGTACAGGCAGCCCATTTTTTGCACGAGACGCATAGCTTCGACGATTTGCGCGCCATGATACGCGCCGAGCGGGGACTGGGGGCTTTACTCAAACGCCTGCCTGGCCGTAAAATTTTACTCACCAACGCGCCGCTGCGCTATTCGAGCGACGTGATGCGCCACCTGGGCTTGCGCCAGCACTTTGCGCAGCATATCGCCATCGAGGCGATGCATGTGCACCGCCAGCTGCGGCCCAAGCCATCGACACTGATGCTGCGCAAACTGATGCGCAAGCACCAGATCCGCCCTGGCCGCTGCATCCTGGTGGAAGACACCCTGGCCAACCTGAAGGGCGCGAAAAAACTGGGCCTGCGCACGGCCTGGATCACGCAATACCTGAAAATGGCCGATCCGATCGGCGTGGCGAAGTTGCCCAAGGCGTTAAATCGCCCCGCTTACGTCGATGTCAAAGTAAAATCTGTCCGGCATTTGGCACGCCGCCTTCACCGTCTGCGTTGAAGGGGACTCCTGGGCTTCCGGTTGACGCCGGAAGCCGCACCGCTAGCGGCGGTGACGGACCTCCCCATCGAGGCAGCATTTTTTTTAACGACAAGAGAAAATATGGCAAGCACACCGCCGGGCCAACGCAGGCTACAAATTCTTCAGGCCCTCGCCGCAATGCTGGAGCAGCCGAAAGGCGAAAAGATCACCACTGCCGCACTGGCGGCCAGACTGACCGTGTCGGAAGCGGCCCTGTACCGCCATTTCGCCAGCAAGGCGCAAATGTTCGAAGGGCTGATCGAATTCATCGAGTCGAGCGTCTTCGGCCTGATCAACCAGATCGCGGAAAAGCACAGCGACGGCATGACGCAAACACGCGACATCATCGGCATGCTGCTCAATTTCGCCATCAGCAATCCGGGCATGACGCGCGTGCTGATCGGCGATGCGCTGGTCAATGAGGACGAGCGCCTGCAAGTGCGCATGAACCAGTTCTACGACCGCGTGGAACTGGCGCTCAAGCAAGCCTTGCGCGTGGCAGCCGCCGAAGGCCATGGCAAGGAAAGCGAAGTGGCGGCGCGCGCCACCCTGATCGTCAGCTTCGTCATCGGACGCTGGCACCGCTACGCCAAGAGCGGCTTCAAGATCAACCCATCCCAGGAAGCGGCGCTGCAAATCGCCATGCTGCTGGGGTAAGTCACCGCCGCGGCTGTCCCCATGCACACCGACTGTTTCGCCCTGCTCGACGACGCCAGCACGCCCGGCGCCGGTTCGCGCCTGTACACGGGCCTGGCGGCAGTCTTGCAGTGCACCGAGGGGCAACAGTGGCCCACCCTGCTCGCGGGGCTGCAAGAGGCCTTACAACGCGGCCAGTACGCCGTCAGCGTGTGCAGCTACGAACTGGGGGCCCACTTGCTGGGCATGCCACCGCGCGCGGCAGATCCCGGCGCGCCGCCGCTGGCGCAAGTGCTCGTCTTTGAACATTGCACGCAGCTGTCGCAGGATGAGGTGCTGCAGTGGCTGGCCGAACGTACGCCGGCGACGGCAACGCCGGCCGGCATCGCCGGCATCCGCGCGAATGTCGACCAGGCGCAATTTACGCAGGCGCTGCACCACATCCACGACTACATCGTGGCCGGCGACACCTATCAAGTCAACTACACCTATCGTTTGCGCTTCGACGCCTTCGGTTCGCCCCTGGCCCTGTATGCGCGGCTGCGCGCGCGCCAGCCCGTGCCGTATGGCGCGCTGGTGATGCTGCCCGATGGCGGCGCCCTGCTGTCGCTGTCGCCGGAGCTGTTCGTGCGCCATGCCCAGGGCGAGCTGATGGCGCGCCCCATGAAAGGCACGGCGCCGGCCGCCCCTGCGGACCAAGTAGCAGAAAACGCGCGCCGCGCCGCCGCCCTGGCCCATGATCCGAAGAACCGCGCAGAAAACCTGATGATCGTCGACCTGCTGCGCAACGACATCGGCCGCATCGCCGCCACGGGTTCCGTCAAGGTGCCGGCCCTGTTCGAGGTGACGCGCTACAGCAGCGTGCTGCAAATGACCTCCACCGTGCAGGCGCGCTTGCGCGACGACGCCAGCCTGGCCGACATCTTCCAGGCCTTGTATCCATGCGGCTCGATCACGGGCGCGCCGAAGCGCCGCACCATGGAAATCATCGCCGAACTGGAAGCGGCGCCACGCGGGATCTATACGGGCGCCATCGCCTGGTTCGATCCGCCGGGCGCCGGCGCTGCCCACGCGGTAGGCGACTTCTGCATGTCCGTGCCGATCCGCACCCTGGCCCTGCAAGCGGCTGGCCATGGCGGCATCCGGCGCGGCGAGATGGGCGTGGGCGCCGGCATCGTGCTCGACAGCGACCCGCAGGAGGAATTTGCGGAGTGCCAGCTCAAGGCCCGCTTCCTGACGGGGCTGAGCAACGACTTTGAACTGTTCGAAACCCTGCACGCCAGCCGTGCCGGTGGCTGCCGCCAGCAAGCGCGCCACCTGGCGCGCCTGGCCGCCTCCTGCGCCTACTTCGGTTTTGCCTGGAGTGACAGTGCCGCGCGTGCCGCGCTGCAGGCCGCCTGCGCGGCACGCCCCGACGATGCCCCCTTCCGCCTGCGCCTGGCGCTGCGCCAGGATGGCCAGTTCACGACGCAAAGCGGCGCGCTCACCGCCTTGCCGGACACGGTCAACATCCTGTTGGCGCCCGACGCCACCGTGGCGGACGACCTGTTCCTGCGCCACAAGAGCAGCGTGCGTGCACGCTATGACGCGGCCTGGCGCGCGGCCGAGGCGCAGGGCGGCTTCGACATGCTGTTCTTTAACGAACGGGGCGAACTGACGGAGGGCGGGCGCAGCAATGTCTTCGTCCGGCTGGACGGCCGCTGGCATACGCCGCCCCTGTCCTGCGGCCTGCTGCCCGGCGTGCAGCGCGCGGCCATGCTGGCCGATCCCGCATGGAACGCGCAGGAAACCATCATCACGCGGACCATGCTGGCGCAGGCCGAAGCGATTGTCGTATGCAACGCGCTGCGCGGGGCGCTGCCGGCACATATTATCGCTAGCGCCTGAAACCGTTCAGGGCAAGGCGCATTGCCGAAGGCAGTGCGAACGCACGACGAGGCACTGCAACGCCGCCATGGACTCCTGAAACAGTTCAGGGCAAGGCGCATTGCCGAAGGCAGTGCAACTGCACGACGAGGCATTGCAACGCCGCCATGGACTGTTTCAGCCGCTAGAGGTCCACCTGCATTTCATAACCGCCGTAGATCATCCGCTTGCCATCGAACGGCAGCTTGGCCGGGTCCATCATCTCGGCCAGGCGCGGATCTTTCATGACCTTGTCGTTGATTTCATCGCGCTTGGCGCGCGACGCATACACGATCCATGAAAACACCACCACTTCGCCATCCTGCAAGTCCACCGCCTGCGGGAACGAGGTCAGCTTGCCTGGCTTGACATCGTCGCCCACGCATTCGCGAAATTCCAGCGCGCCATACTCGCGCCAGACGGCGCCGCAACTGCGCGACATGGCCAGGTAGGCATCGAGCTTGGCTTTCGGTACGGGCACCACAAATCCATCGACATACGCCATGATGTTCTCCTTTGTTGTGACAAACGCGAACAACCAGCTTAGGACAATGATAGCAAGACGACAAGCGCAACATTAAAAAAAAAGCAGGCGTTCAAGCCTGCTTGCGTCTCGGCAACTTACAGCGCCAGCGCTTTTTCCACCGCGCCGACGAGTTTCTTGTCGTCCGGCGTCACCTTGCTGGGGAAGCTTTCCACCACTTTACCGTGGCGGTCGATCAGGTATTTATGGAAATTCCAGGCTGGCGTCTTGCCCGTCTGCTTGATCAGGTCCACATACAGCGGGTTCGGCGCGGGACCGGAGACGACGGACTTCGAAAACATGGGGAACTTCACGCCGTAGGTGTTGTAGCAGAAATCGGCGATTTCCTTGCTGTTGCCGGGTTCCTGCTTGCCGAAATCGTTCGACGGGAAACCCAGCACTACCAGGCCCTTGCTGCCATACTTGGCGTACAGCGCCTCGAGCCCTTCATATTGATTGGTAAAACCACAATAACTGGCTGTATTCACCACCAGCACCACCTTGCCCGCATACTGGCACAGGTTTTGCGGCGCTTCATCCTGCAGGCGGTTGAAGGTTTGCTTGAGGATGGCGGGGCAGGCGGCCGGAGCAGCGGTAGCTGTAGCGGCTTCGGCAGCATGGGCCGGCATGGCCAGGCTGGCACTGGCGGCAAGGGTGGTGAGCGCAAACAGCTGGGCAAGGGTCTTGGACATGAAGGGCACCATGGTTGAACGGAAAAAAACCATTCTATGTCAAACGCCGCGCGCGCGTATGAGACGGACAACAACAGCGATTGCTTGAGCGACATCAACGACAGTGCAGTACTTGCCCAGCGCACAGTTTTTTTACCTATGCTCGGCCTTCCTGTCCCTTTTCTTGCCCTGTGGAGTCGCCATGCCCTTCCCGCACCTGACCGTACTACCCTCCGCCCTGCTGGCTGCCAGCCTGCTCATCCTGGCGCCAGGCGGCGCGCACGCCGCCACGACGGCCAAAGCCGTCAAGCCCGCCGCGAGCAGGGACGCCCCCGCCCTGCCCGGCTACCAGGCCGACCTGAGCCAGACCACCGTATCCGGCCTGTCCTCGGGCGGCTTCATGGCGGCGCAATTTGCCGTCGCCTACTCGGCCACGGTGGCCGGCGCCGGCATCATTGCGGGCGGCCCGTATTTCTGCTCGGGCCAGCCAGGCCGTTTCCCCTACATTCCCTACCTGACGAATGCCCTGACCACCTGCATGAATCCGGGCAGCGCGCAGGTGGCGCCACCCGTGGCCAGCGAATTGCTGCGCGCGGCGAACGATTTTGCGCGCGCCCGTCTCATCGACGACACGGCCAACCTGAAACGCCAGCGCGTGTATCTGTTCAGCGGAACGAAAGACCAGACCGTGACGCGGCCGGTGGTGGAGCAGGTGGGAAAATTCTATGCATTGGCGGGCACGCCGGCCGAGCATATCCGCTTCGTCGACACGGTCGGGGCAGGCCATGCCATCATCACGGACAACAACCAGGACAAGGCTTGCGACGTAACGGCGTCGCCCTTCATCAATGACTGCGACTTCGTGCAGGCGCGCGACATCCTGCAGCACCTGTATCCGGACCTGCAGCCGTCGTCGACCACGCTGACGGGCAAGTTGATATCCTTCAACCAGCGCGCCTTCATCCAGAACGCGTACTCCAGCATGAACAATACGGGCTACGCCTACATCCCGAAAGCCTGCGACAGCGAGAGCTGCCGCGTGCACGTGGTGTTCCACGGTTGTTTGCAAACGACGCAGGCCATCGGCGACCGCTTCTATACCAGCACCGGCTACAACCAGGTGGCGGACGCCAACAAGATCATCGTGCTGTATCCGCAGGCCGAACCGAGCCCCGTCTACCCGTACAACCCGAAAGGCTGCTGGGATTTCTGGGGCTACACCAGCATCAATCCGATCGACCCGGATTTCTACCGCAAGAGCGGCACGCAGATGGAAGCGGTCAAGGGCATGCTGGACCGCCTCGCCGCGCGCCGCGGCTCGCGCTAGGCGACCTTAAATACCGCCCATGCAGATGTACTTGATGACCAGATAGTCCTCGATACCGTAGGTCGACCCTTCACGGCCCAGGCCCGATTGCTTGACGCCGCCGAAGGGCGCGATCTCGTTCGAGATCAGGCCCGTGTTGACGCCGACCATGCCCGTTTCCAGGCCTTCGGCCACGCGCCAGATGCGGCCGATGTCGCGCGAATAGAAGTAGGCGGCCAGGCCGAATTCCGTGTTGTTGGCCAGGGCGATCACTTCATCGTCCGTCTTGAAGCGGAACAGGGGCGCCAGCGGGCCGAAGGTTTCCTCGGTGGCCACGCGCATGTCGTTCGTCACATCGGCGATGATGGTCGGCTCGAAGAAGCCGTTACCCAGCGCATGGCGCTTGCCGCCGGCCAGCAGGCGGCCACCCTTGCCCAGCGCGTCGGCCACGTGTTCTTCCACCTTGGCGACAGCCTTGGCGTCGATCAGCGGGCCTTGCGTGACGCCCGCCTCGATGCCATTGCCGACCTTCAGCTTGGCCACGGCGGCCACCAATTTTTCGGCAAACGCGTCATACACGCTGTCCTGCACGTACAGGCGGTTGGCGCACACGCAGGTCTGGCCCGCATTGCGGTATTTCGAGGCGATGGCGCCTTCCACGGCGGCGTCCAGGTCGGCGTCGTCGAAGACGATGAATGGCGCATTGCCACCCAGTTCCAGCGACAGTTTCTTGATCGTCGGCGCGCACTGCTCGGCCAGCAGGCGGCCCACCTGGGTCGAGCCAGTGAACGTCAGCTTGCGCACGATGGGGTTCGACGTCATTTCGCCGCCGATGTCTTGCGGCGCGCCCGTGACGATGCTGAACACGCCCGCAGGCACGCCTGCGCGCTCGGCCAGCACGGCCAGCGCCAGCGCGGAAAACGGCGTCGCTTCGGCCGGTTTCAGGACCATCGGGCAGCCGGCAGCCAGGGCCGGGCCGACTTTACGGGTGATCATGGCGGCGGGGAAGTTCCACGGCGTGATGGCGGCGCATACGCCGATCGGCTCCTTGGTGATGACCAGGCGGCGGTCTGGCCACGGCGATTGCAGGGTATCGCCCGCCACGCGCTTGCCTTCTTCCGCAAACCACTCGATGAACGAGGCGCCGAACTGCACTTCGCCTTTCGCTTCCGGCAGGGGCTTGCCCTGCTCGGTGGTCATGATCAGCGCCAGGTCGTCGGCGTTTTCCAGGATCAGGTCATGCCAGCGGCGCAGCACGGCCGCGCGCTCCTTGGCCGTCTTCTTGCGCCAGGCGGGCCAGGCAGCATTGGCCGCCTCGATGGCGCGGCGCGTCTCGGCTGCGCCCATCAGGGGCACCGTGCCGATATGCTCGCCCGTGGCGGGATTGCTCACATTAATCGTCTGGCCACCATCGGCATCCGCCCAGGCTCCATTCACGTAAGCCTGGTGACGCAACAAGGTAGGATCTTTCAACTGCAGCATATGGATCTCCGGTCTGGTTTGAATTATCGACGAGGGATACTATGCCACAGCGCGGCCGATTCCGCAGGCGATGCGCGGAACTACTCGACCTTGAAAGACGACAGTTTCGGGTCCGGCGCCGGGTATTCCAGCTTCATGCCCTGCAGGGTTTCCAGCAGCAGGGACGCCACCACCAGGTTGCGCTGCGTCTTGGAGTTCGATGGCACCACGTACCACGGCGCGTGGTCGGCATCCGTCTCGCGGATCGCCGTTTCATAGGCGCGCTGGTAGCCATCCCACTTCTTGCGCTGGGCGATATCGTTGGGATCGAACTTCCACTGGCGGTCGGGATCGTCGAGCCGCTCCTGCAGCCGTCCGCGCTGCTCGTCCTTCGAGATATGCAGGAAGATTTTCAGGATGACGGTACCTGTTTCGCTCAGCATGCGCTCGAAATCGCGGATCTGCGCGTAGCGGCGCTGGCATTCGGCCTTGTCGATCATGTCCTGCACGCGCGTGATCAGCACATCCTCGTAATGGCTGCGGTTGAAGATGGCGATCTCGCCCTTGACGGGCACGTGCTGGTGCACGCGCCACAGGTAATCGTGCGCCAGTTCGATATCGGTAGGCCCCTTGAACGCCACGGCGCGGATGCCCATCGGATTGATGTTGCTGAAGATCGCCTTGACCGTGCCATCCTTGCCCGACGTATCCATGCCCTGCAAGACCAGCAGCACCTTCTTTTTGTGCTGCGCATACAGCATGCTCTGGCACTCGGCGATCTGCGCCGTCAGGGCCACGGTTTCCTCGCGGTCCAGGGCCTTGCATTGGGCTGCAGTCAGCTTCTTGTTCGCCGCCTTGGTGGCAGCGCCCAGCAGGCGCTTGCCGGCGAAATCCTCGTTCAGCTCAAAATCCTTGCCGGCACGAAATTGTGTGCGCGCCTTCATGCCGCCACCGCCAGCTTGCGGTGCTCGATTTTTGTGCAATGGTCCATCACCACCTCCAGCCCCGCCGCCCGTGCCACCTGCGCCGCCTGTTCGTTGACGACATCGAGCTGCAGCCACAGGCAGCCGGCCTTGACGGCAATGGCTTCCTCGGCGATGGGCAGGATGTCTGCCGACTTGCGGAAGCAGTCGACGATGTCGATGCGCGCCGGCGCCACGGCTGCCGCAGCCTCCGTCAGGCTGGCATAGGCGCGCTGTCCCAGCACATCGCGCCCGGCGAGGGCCGGATTGACGGGCAATACGCTGTAGCCCTGCTGCAGCAGGTAGTCGGCCACTTCATGGCTGGCGCGTTCGGGCTTGTCGGACATGCCGACGATGGCGATGATGCGGCTGTCTTGCAGGATGCGGGCGATGTTGGGCATATTCGGGTCGTAGTTAGGCGTGCGACATTGCCCGCCTAGCGTAGCAGATTCCCGTCCCGCCGGGAGCTAGCCAGAAGACTTAGCCTTACGCACGGCCGTCATCTTCGCCACGAAGGCTTGCGCGCGCGCCGTCACGGCCGCGTAATCTCCCGTGGCGCCCGGGCCACTCAGACTGCTGCCGATGCCCACGGCCACGGCGCCGCTGGCAAACCATGCATGCAGGTTTTCCACCGTCACGCCGCCCGTGGGCATCAGCGGCGCTTGCGGCAGGGGCGCGCGCAGGGCCTTGATGTAGGCGGGACCGAACATCTCGGCGGGGAAGACCTTGACGATGTCGGCGCCGGCCTGCAGGGCCGTGACGATCTCCGTCGGCGTCATCGCCCCCGGCATGGACAGCACCTGGTAGCGCTGGCACAGCGTGATGGTCTCCACGTTCACGCCGGGCGAGATGATGAATTGGGCACCGGCCAGGATGGCGGCGCGTGCCGTCTCCGTATCGAGCACCGTGCCCGCGCCCAGCAGCACGTCATGGCCATGGCGTTCGCGCAGGGTGCGCAGCACGCCCAGGGTATCGGGCGTGGTGAACGCCACTTCCAGCGCCGTGATGCCGCCGGCGATACATGCCTCGGCAATCTGCACGGCCGCCTGCGCCGAAGAGGCGCGCACGATGCCGACCATGCCCCGTTCGATAATGCCCTCGAAAACCGTGTGCTTCTGCATTTGCTCTCTCCTGTCAGGCCGGCAGGGCGCCAAAGCGCACTTCCGGCAAACCGCGCACGCCCACCTGGCGCGCATGAAACAATCCCCCGGCCAGCGGTTCGCTCGCCAGCTGGGCCGGGGTCAAGCTCTCCTGCGCCGTCGTGACGAACAATTCGTCGTAGTGCGGCCCACCCAGGCTCACGCAGCTGGGCTGCGAGACAGGCAGGCTGATCTTGCGCTCGACGCTGCCGTCCGGCGCGAAGCGCAAGACCCTGCCGGCGCCCCACTGCGCGCTCCACAGGTAGTCATCCGCGTCGATGGTGGCGCCGTCGGCGGCGCCCGGCCCCGGATCGAGCACGGCAAACACGCGCACCCGGCTGGCGTCGCCCCCCAGGTAATCATCCCAGCGATAGATCGCCTTTTTCATCGAATCGCAGAAGTACATGGCCGTGCCGTCAACGCTGAAGCAGATGCTGTTCGAGATGGCGATCTGCGGCAGCGGCAAGCGCTCCAGGGTCAAGTCCAGGTTGAGGCGATAGAAGCTGGCGATCGCATCGCGGCACGGGCGTTCATCGAGCGTGCCGAAGACAAAGCGTCCCTGGCGGTCGCAGCGGCCATCGTTCAGTCGCGTCATGGGCAAGTCCCCCTCCACCGTGTGCAAGCGCGTGACGGCCCCGCTGCGCGCGTCAAACCAGGCCAGTCCGGAAGCCAGTCCCAGCAACAACACATCGTCGCTATCCGTCAGCGCGAAGCACGCCAGGCGCTCGGGCATGGCCCAGCTCTGGCGCTCGCCCGTGTCCAGCACCAGCGCATGCAGCTGGCAGCCTTCGATATTCGTCCAGAAAACGCGGCCGCTGCGTTCGCACCAGCGCACGCCCTCGCCCAGGAAGTGCTGCGCATCGACCAGTAGTTGGGCCTGTGTCCCCATCATTTTTCCTTGTTTTTCAGTGTGATTCGCGCGGAACCGCGGAGCCGCGGCAGCCGACGAGAAAGTCCAGGTCCGCGCCTTCGTCGGCCTGCGTCACGTGCTTGATATACATCGACTGGTAGCCGCCCTTCATGGCCGGCGGCGGCGCGCTCCACTCGGCGCGCCGGCGCGCCAGTTCGGCCTCGTCGACGTCCAGGTGCAAGCGGCGCCCCGCCACATCCAGTTCAATCATGTCGCCATCGCGCACCAATGCCAGCGGCCCGCCCACGGCCGCTTCCGGCGCCACGTGCAGCACCACCGTGCCGTAGGCCGTGCCGCTCATGCGCGCGTCCGAGATGCGCACCATGTCGCGCACGCCCTGCTCCAGCAGTTTTTTCGGCAGTCCCATATTGCCCACTTCCGCCATGCCCGGATAGCCCTGCGGGCCGCAATTTTGCAGCACCATCACGCAACTGGCGTCGATATCGAGCGCGGGATCGTCGACGCGTTTTTTATAATGCTCGATGCTGTTGAAGACGACGGCGCGGCCACGGTGCTGCATCAGTTCCGGCGAGGCGGCCGACGGCTTGATGACGGCGCCGCGCGGGGCCAGGTTGCCATGCAGGACGGCGATGCCGCCTTCGTCCTTGAAGGGCTGCGCCAGCGGCGTGATCACCTCGGGATTGAAATTTTCCGCTTCGGCCACGTTGACGGCCATGCTGGCGCCCGTGACGGTGAGCGCCTCGCCATGCAATTTGCCCAGCAGATCGCGGATGATCACGGGCAGGCCGCCCGCATAGTAAAAATCTTCCATCAGGTACTGGCCCGACGGCATCAGGTTCAGCAGGCAGGGAATGTCGCGGCCCAGGCGGTCCCAGTCACCCAGGCGCATGTCCACGCCGATGCGCCCGGCGATGGCCAGCAGGTGGATCACGGCATTGGTCGAGCCGCCGATGGCGCCGTTGACCATGATGGCGTTTTCAAACGCTTCGCGCGTGAGGATCTGCGACAGTTTCAGGTCTTCATGCACCATATCGACGATGCGCCGGCCCGTCAGCTGCGCCTGCAGCTTGCGGCGCGCATCGACGGCGGGAATGGCCGCGTTGCCGGGCAAGGTCACGCCCAGCGCTTCGACCATGCTGGCCATGGTGGAAGCCGTGCCCATCGTCATGCAGTGACCGGCGGAGCGCGACATGCACGATTCGGCCTGCTTGAATTCGTTTGAGGTCATGCGCCCTGCCCGCACGTCTTCGGAAAACTTCCACACGTCCGTACCTGAACCGATCGGTTTGCCGCGGTAATTCCCGTTCAACATGGGACCGCCCGACAGCACGATGGTCGGCAAATCCACGCTGGCCGCGCCCATCAGCAGGGCCGGGGTGGTCTTGTCGCAGCCCGTCAGCAGCACCACCCCGTCGATCGGGTTGGCGCGGATCGATTCTTCCACATCCATGCTGGCCAGGTTACGGAACAGCATGGCCGTCGGGCGCAGATTCGTCTCGCCCAGCGACATGACGGGAAATTCGACGGGAAAGCCGCCCGCTTCGAGCACGCCGCGCTTGACCATCTCGGCCAAGTCTCGGAAATGGCCATTGCAGGGCGTCAGCTCGGACCAGGTATTGCAGATGCCGATGACGGGGCGGCCATCGAAAGCGTCGCTGGGATAGCCCTGGTTCTTCATCCAGCTGCGGTGAATAAAACTGTCCTTGTCGTCGCCGCCAAACCACGCTTGCGAACGCAAGGGACGCTTGTTCTTGTTGCTGCTCATACTGTCTCCTGCGGGGAAATCAAGCCGCGCGCGGCGGCGATCAGCAGCGCACCGTGACCGGCCAGATAGTCTTGCTGCTGGTCGTCGACGATGATGCGCTTGCCATAAAAAAATCCGTGTTCTTCGATCAGCAGCCCGAGCGCCTGGCGCAGCATGGGTTTACCGGTAATGACGAGTGGCGTATCGGGCCGCATCTGGATGGCGGTGCTGTTGCGCAGCGCCAGCAGGTCGCCGCTGAGGACGGCACCCATCAGGAAATTGGCCCGCTCATTGCATTCGACAGCGCTGAACTGGCCCAGGGTGCGCACGCTGAAGCAGGCGCGCGCCAGCCCCGTTTTTTGCGCCGCGGCCGCGCCGGCCAGCAGCATTTTCGGCACCAGGGTCTGGGCAAATCCGCCCTCGACCGATTGCTTGATCAGGGTGTGCTGCGTGATCGCCTGCAGCAGCTCGCCCGCGATGGTGGTGCTGCAGCCGAGGATGCGACGCTGCTCGTCCACGCTGATCAGTTTGGTATGCGAGCCGGGCATGATCAGGGTCGCCGCGCCCCGCAACTGCAGGCGCTCGAGCAGCGCGACGACTTCCGTCTCTTCGCCGCGCATCATATCCATCGCTTCGACGTTATGCAGGCCGACGGCGCCATGCTGGTTGCGCACGCCGGGAATCAGCCACAGGGGCTGCGCCAGCACGTCGGGCAAGTCCACCGCCTGCATGCCTTGCGCCAGCTGGGCCAGGCCGGCAGGCGCCGGCAAATGCGGTACCTCCCGCACCCCCATGGGCGAAGTGATCATGCCAGACGCCAGCGCCAGATCCACCTCGGATGGCGCGATGCCGGCACCGGCCAGCACGCTGGCGATGGTGTCGCGCAGCGCCTGTTTCAGCGCGCCGTTATGGCCATCGATGGCGGTATTGCGCACGCCCGTTTCCAGCTGCGCCTGGGCGACGACGGCGCCCGCGCGCCACAGCAAGGTACGCGTATTGGTAGTGCCGGCATCGATGGTGAGTATGTTCATGGGCAGGTTCGCAGCGTCGGTCAGGACAAAAATAAATGAGGGAAAAACTACCCCATGGTAGAACTGCCCCGCATATCTGACCAATCACTTATTTGACATCATTGATACCGGTTCGGATATGTCAAACGCATCGATATCCTGCACGCCCAAACGGTAGGCAAGGTTGAAGCGCCTCGCCTCTCCCGGCTGCAGTTGCACGCCCTGCGCCAGCAGGGAAAAACAGCGCGCATCGGAATACAGATGGCAGCTGTCCTGGGTGCTGGAAAAACGCAAGACCCGGCCCGACGCGGGGTCGGCAACCCGTGCCGCCTCGCGCAGCTGGCCGCTGCCCGTCCAGTAAAAGTCATGCCGGAATCCCGGCGATTGCGCCAGCGCGGGCCAGGCCAGGCGCGAAGCGAGCGGCGCCGCGTGACGGAAGTCGAATGCGCTGCCCGCCACATCGAGCGGAGCGCCGCCCGCGCAGCCGCCGGGCCGGTAGCGGTCGGCGGCCAGGCGCAGTACATGGTCGCCCACGCCGGCACGGCCACCCTGCAGATTGAACAGGGGCGCGGCAAGAGAGAAACGGGAAGCCGCCTCGGCCGTGGCATCGCAATCGAGGTACAGGCTGCCATCGTCGTCAAGCCGGTAGGCCAGGCGCACCGACAGACCATCTTGCGCCAGGTGCAGCCGCAAGTGGCCGTCGTTTGGCGCTGCGCCCTGCCAGCCCGTGGACGCACGCGCCGCCGGGGGCACCGCGCCCAGCACATCGGCCAGACGGCCATAGCGGTCGGGCGCCCACCAGGCCCGCACGCTGGCATCGTGCGCGTCGATGGCCACGCACATGCCGCGCGCATTGCGCAGCAGATGCATCATGGCGCCGGCCCGGGCGCTGGCGGCGGCCGGCTGCGCTGCTGGAATTCGCGCGGCGTGCAACCGAGTTCGCGCTTGAAGACGGCATGCATGTACTGCACCGTGGTAAAGCCGCAACGCACGGCCACCTCGGCCACCTGCCCCGGCCCGCGCGCCAGCAGGGTCTTGGCCGCATCGAGCTTGAAATGCAGGATTTCATCGTGCACGCTACGCCCCAGCTCGTGGCGGAAGTGCGCTTCGAGCGAGGAGCGCGAGACCCCCACGTAATCGGCCACCTGCTCCGTCTTGATGCCCTGGCAGGCGTACTGGCGGATGAAGTGGCGCGCCTGCATCACCTGTGGATGCTGGAAGGGCTGGTGGCGCGTGGAAGCGAGCACGTTCAGGCCGGCCGGCGGCACGAGGATGCGTGTGCCGGACAGGCGCGCGCCATTCAACATCTGGTGCAGCAAATGCGCCGCCGTGCGGCCCATTTCCTCCGTGCCCTGGATCACGGAACTCAATGGAATGCGCGTGAGCATGCGCGCCAGCGGGTCGTTGTCGATGCCGATCAGGGCCACTTGCTCCGGCACGGCGATCCCCGCATGCATGCATGCCTGCAGCAGCTGGCGCGCGCGCGCGTCGCTGACGGCGATGATGCCGACGGGTTTTTCCAGGCTGTTGAGCCAGGCGATCTGCTGCTCCACCGCTTCGTCCCACGAGGGCGCGCTGGTGGCGACGCCACGGTACACGTCGGCGCGCATATGGTCGCGCTCCATCAAGGCGCAAAATGCCGTTTCGCGCTCCTGCGCCCAGCGGTTGACATCGGCCTCGGGCAGGCTGAAACAGGCAAAGCGGCTCAATCCCGCTTCCACCAGGTGTTCATAGGCCAGCTTGACGATCTTGAAATTATCGGTCGCCACATAGGGAATATTGGCCGGATAGCCCTCCTCCTTTGCGTACGAGCCGCCGACGGCCACCACCGGCAGGTGGCTGTTGGCCAGCGCCGCGCAGACGGCCGGGTCGTCGAAATCGGCGATGATGCCGTCGCCCTGCCAGCGTTCGATGCCGGGCAGGCGGCAGCGGAAGTCCTCTTCCAGGAACAGGTCCCAGGATACGCGCGTGGTGTTCAGATACGCCGCAATGCCGGCGATGATGTCGCGGTCATAGATTTTATTCCCGTTAAACAGCAGCGCGATCCGGTGCGCGGTCGGCAGTTTCATGCAGGTGTCTCCTCCATGTGGCGGCCAAAGAAGTATCTCTGGCCGCACGACGTAGTCAGGCCTTTCGGGACCTCGAAAAACCGTAGCGAGCGGTCCAATATCGTCTTGAGTAGCGCAAGCGTACAAAGGTACGCTGAGCAACGCAGAGGCGATAGTGGGGCGCGCAGTAGGTTTGTCGAGGGTCCACGCTATCTGCGTCCGGCCCGGGTGCTGACATCGACCCACACGGCGAGGGTGAGGATACTGCCTTTTACGATCATCTGCCAGTAGGTGTCCACGTCCAGCATGGACATGCCGTTATCCAGGCTGGCCATCACCAGCGCGCCGATCAGGGCGCCGTACACGGTGCCCGAGCCGCCGCGCATCGAGGTGCCGCCGATGAAGCAGGCGGCAATCGCATCGAGTTCGCTGAAGGTGCCGGCCGAGGGCGAACCGGCCGCCAGGCGGCCCGTGTTGATCAGGCCCGCCAGCGCGCACATCAGGCCCATGATGCCGAAGATCCACAGCTTGACGGCTTTCACGTTGATGCCGGACAGGCGCGTCGCTTCCATATTGCTGCCGACAGCGTAGATGCGCCGGCCAAACACGGTCTGGCTGGTGATGTAGCTGAACAGTCCCAGCAAGGCCAGCAGCAACAGCACGGGCAGCGGGATGCCTTCATAGCCGTTCAGGGTTTGCACGAAGGCATACAGCACGGCGCCGATGACGGCCAGGCGCAAGCCGTCGGCCCAGGGCGCCGTCTGCGGCAAGCCATGCTGTGAGCGGCTGGCACGCGCGCGCCACGTCAGGAAGGCGGCCAGCAGGAACAGGCCGATGCCCAGCACGATGCCGGGCACAGCGGGCAGGTAGCCCTGCCCCAGGTAGACCATCGGCTCGGAGACGGGCGCGATCGTGATGCCGCCCGTGATGCCCAGCAGGATGCCGCGGTACGCCAGCATGCCGCCCAGTCCCACGATGAAGGAGGGGATGCCCCGGTAGGCCGTCAGGTAGCCATTGAGCAAACCGATCACCAGGCCGCAGCCGAGTACGGCCGCCAGGTTCAGGGCCAGCGGCCAGTGCTGCGTCACGTCCAGCACGGCGGCGATGCCGCCGAGCAGCCCCAGCAGGGAGCCGATCGACAGGTCGATCTCGCCGGCGATAATCACCAGCACCATGCCGCAGGCGAGGATGCCGGTGACGGACATCTGGCGCAGCAGGTTCGACAGGTTGCGCGGCGTGAGGAAACTACCCTCCGTCTTCCACGAAAAGAAGGCCCAGATCAGCGCCACGGCGATCAGCAGGGCCAGCATCTTGTATTGGGTGAACAGCTGTTTGATACTGTGCGGTTTCATGCTGCGGGTTCCTTGTTTGCGGTGTTGGCGGCGGGTGCCGGACGCTGGTCCAGCGCCGCCGCCAGCACGGTTTCCTGGCTCAGGCCATCGTTGATAAAGTCGCCGCGCAGGCGGCCTTCGCCCATCACCAGCACGCGGTCGGACACGCCCAGCACTTCGGCCAGTTCCGACGAGACCATGATGATGGCCACGCCCCGGTCGGCCAGCGCCAGCATCAATTTATAGATTTCATATTTGGCGCCCACGTCCACGCCGCGCGTAGGTTCGTCGAGGATCAGCACGCGCGGGCGCGTCAGCAGCATCTTGGCCAGCACGGCCTTTTGCTGGTTGCCGCCCGACAGGCTCGTAATGGGCAGCGAAGGGCTGGCCGCCTTCAGCTCCAGCTGGGCGATCTCGCCGCGCACGGCCGTCAATTCCGCCTCGCCATCGATGCGCGTGGCGTGCGCGAATTCTTCCAGCACGGCCAGGGTGATGTTCTGCCCCACGTCGAGGTCGGGCACGATGCCGTGGTGCTTGCGGTCTTCCGGCACCATCGCCAAGCCCATGGCGATGGCCTTTTGCGGCGAGCGGGTATCGATCTTGCGGCCATCGAGCCACACTTCGGCCTGGCACGGCCCCTGATATGCGCCGAACAGGGCCGAGACGAGCTCCGTGCGCCCCGCCCCCACCAGGCCGGCGATGCCGAGGATCTCGCCCTTGCGCAGGGTGAATGACACATCGTCGACCCGCTTGCGCTGCGGGTTGTCGGCATCGATGCAGGTCACGTGGCGCGCCTCGAACAGCACCTCGCCAATGGCCGGCGGCTGCGCGCGCTGCGGATACAGCTGGCTCATTTCGCGGCCCACCATCTGCGCGATGATGCGTTCGACGTTCATCTGCGCCATCGGCGTGGTGGCGATGTGCTTGCCGTCGCGGATGACGACGATGGTGTCGCAGATGGCCGCCACTTCATCGAGCTTGTGCGAAATATAGATGCAGGTGACGCCCTTGGCCTTCAGTGCGCGCAGGATATCGAGCAGCACGGCGATTTCCGACGCCGTCAGCGACGACGACGGCTCGTCGAGGATCAGCAAACGCGCATTCTTGTTGAGCGCCTTGGCGATTTCCACCAGTTGCTGGTGGCCGCCGCCGTAATTCATCACGGGCTGCGCCACGTTCAGTTCGGGAATTTTCAGTTCGCGCAGCAGCTCGTCGGCGCGTTTGTACATGGCCGCGTAATGCATGCGCCCGCCGGGCAGGGTGAGCTCGCGGCCCATGAAGATATTCTCGGCCACGGACAGCTGCGGCACCAGCATCAGTTCCTGGTGGATGATGATGATGCCCGCGTCTTCCGTGTCGCGGATCGATTGCGCGCGCAGGGGCTGGCCATCCCACAGGATGTCGCCCTCCCAGGTGCCGTGCGGGTACACGCCGGACAGCACCTTCATCAGGGTCGACTTGCCGGCACCATTCTCGCCGCACAGGCCGATGCACTCGCCGGCCCGCACCTGCAGGTCGATGCCGTCAAGCGCGCGGACACCGCCAAACTGTTTGACGATGCCTTTCATTTCAAGCAGATAGTCGGACATTCTTGCTCTCGTTGCTGATACGGGGAAAAATGTCGGATTACGCTACGCTAATCCGACCTACCGGTAAAAACGGGTAGGTCGGGTTAGCGCAAGGCGCGTAACCCGACATGACACAGGCGATCAATTACCGAGTTGCGCCTTGGTATAGAACCCATCGTCGACGAGAATGTTCACATTCGCCTTGGTCAGCGGCGTAGGCTTCAGCAGCACCGTGCTGACCTTTTTCAGGCCGTTGTCATAGCTGGAGTTGTAGGCTGGCTTTTCATTGCGCGCCAGTTGCACGGCCAGTTTGGCCGCTTCCGATGCGATGGTTTTCAGGGGTTTGTAGACGGTCATCGATTGCGTGCCGGCGATGACGCGTTTCACCGCCGCCAGATCGGCGTCCTGGCCCGAGACCGGCACCTTGCCGGCCAGCTTTTGCGCGGCCAGGGCCTGGATGGCGCCGCCGGCCGTGCCGTCGTTCGAGGCGACGATGGCGTCGATCTTGTTGCCGTTGGCCGTCAGCGCGTTTTCCACGATGGACAGCGCTTCGGTGGCGCTCCAGTCCTTCACCCACTGCTGGCCGACAATCTTGATGTCACCCTTGTCGATGAACGGTTTGAGCACCTTCATCTGGCCTTCGCGCAGCATCTTGGCGTTGTTGTCGGTCGGCGAGCCGCCCAGCAGGTAGTAATTGCCCTTCGGCTGCAGCTTGGTCACGCCCTCGGCCTGCATTTCGCCCACTTTCTCGTTGTCGAACGAGATATACGCGTCGATATCGGCATTCAGGATCAGGCGGTCATACGACAGCACCTTGATGCCGGCCTTTTTCGCTTCCTTGACGGTGTTGTTGAGCACTGTCGCGTTGAACGGCACGATCACCAGCACGTCGACGCCGCGCGAGATCAGGTTTTCGATCTGCGAAATCTGGCGCTGCTCGCTGGCGTCGGCCGACTGCACGAAGACTTTGGCGCCCTGCTTTTCGGCGGCGGCGATAAAGAAATCACGGTCGCGCGTCCAGCGTTCCACGCGCAAATCGTCGATGGAAAAGCCGATCTTCGGGTTTTTCGCATCGGCCAGAGCGGCGCTGCTGCTCAATGCCAGCATGGCGGTCATGATGGCTGCACTGATGATCTTGTTCATTGTGTGTCTCCTTGTGGATTTTATTAACAACGTTTTTTCACTACGGGGTACTGCTGAAAAATTTTATGTCTGTGGTGGTGTCGGGTTACGCGCGGAGCGCTAACCCGACCTACCCCGACCTGCCTGCTAATGGTTGTGGCGCGGCAGGGTCTGGCCCACGGCGCGGTATTTCAGCGCCAGCTCCATGCAGGCGCCCGTTTCCAGCTGGCCCACGCTGGCGCGGTAGATTTCCTGCCACGGCGTGGCGCTGTCGTTGACAGGCGGCGGCAGCGCCGTGGCGCGGCGCGCCAGTTCGTCAGCATCGACCAGCATGTCGCACCGGCCCGCGCTCAAGTCCACGCGGATGATGTCGCCCGTGCGCAGCAGCGCCAGGCCGCCACCCACGGCGCTTTCCGGCGACGCGTTCAGGATCGACGGGCTGTCCGAAGTGCCCGACTGGCGCCCGTCGCCCAGGGTCGGCAGATTCAAAATACCGGCCTTGAGGAGCGCATCGGGCGGCTGCATGTTGACCACTTCGGCCGAACCGGGCCAGCCCACGGGACCTGCGCCGCGCATGACCAGCATGCAGCTGTCGTCGATATTGAGCGCCGGGTCATTGATGCGCGCGTGGTAATCGGCAGAACCGTCAAAGACGATGGCGCGCGCTTCGAACACGCCTTCGCTGCCGGGACGCGACAGGTAGCGCTCGCGGAAAGCGGGCGAGATCACGCTGGTCTTCATGATGGCAAAATCGAACAAGTTGCCCTGCAAGGCCATGAAACCGGCCTTTTCCTTCAATGGCGCGGCAAACGGGCGGATCATCTCGCGGTCCGCGCTTTCACGGCCCGCCAGGTTTAGCGCCATGCTCTGTCCCGTGACGGTGGGCCGCTCGGCATGCAGCAAGCCCGCCTGCTGCAGCTCCCACATCACGGCCGGCACGCCGCCGGCCCGGTGGAAGCGTTCGCCCAGATACTTCCCGGCCGGCTGCATGTTCAACAGCAGGGGCACATCGTAGCCGTGCGCCATCCAGTCGCTCGAGTGCAATGCCACGCCTGCATGGCGCGCCATGGCCATCAGGTGCGGCTGGGCGTTGGTGGAGCCGCCGATGGCCGCGTTGACGATGATCGCGTCCAAAAACGCCTCGCGCGTGAGGATGCTCGACGGGCGCACGTCGTCATGCGCCATGCCGACGATGCGGCGCCCCGTTTCATAGGCGATCTGGCCCCGCTCGCGGTACGGCGCGGGGATGGCCGAGCAGCCCGTCAGGGACATGCCCAGCGCCTCGGCCAGCGCATTCATGGTCGATGCCGTGCCCATGGTGTTGCAGTGGCCGGCCGACGGCGCCGAGGCGGCAGCGATCTGCAGGAATTTGTCGTTGTCGATCAAGCCGGCGGACAGCTGGCGGCGGCCTTTCCAGATGGCGGCGCCGGAACCCACCAATTCACCGTCCATCCAGCCGTCGAGCATGGGGCCGCCCGACAGCACGATGGCGGGAATGTCCACCGTGGCGGCGGCCATCAATTGCGCCGGCGTCGTCTTGTCGCAGCCCGTCGTCAGCACCACGGCGTCGATCGGGTAGCCATGCAGGATTTCCACCAGGCCCAGATATGCCAGGTTGCGGTCCAGCGCGGCGGTGGGACGGCGGCAGTTTTCAAAGATCGGATGCAGCGGGAATTCCATCGGGATGCCGCCCGCGTCGCGGATGCCGTCGCGCACACGCTGGGCCAGTTCCAGGTGGATGCGGTTGCACGGGCTGATATCGCTGCCGCTTTGCGCAATGCCGATGATGGGCCGGCCCGAACGCAGCTCCTCTGCCGTGATGCCGTAGTTCATGAAGCGCTCCAGGTACAGCGCCGTCATGTCGATATGGTCGGGATTGTCGAACCAGTCCTGCGAGCGGAAGCGCCGCGCCTGGGGTTGGGCCGGAATGTTCATGCGCCGTACCAGCCTGCGTCGACGTAGTATTCGCGTCCGGCGCACTTGGCCGCGTTGTCCGACGCGAGGAACAGCGCCAGCGCCGCCACGTCTTCCGGCTCCACGCGCAGTTGCAGGCATTGTCCCTGCAGGATCACGGCTTCCGCCTCCGGCGTATGCCACAGCCGCTCTTGGCGCGGCGTGCGCACGGCGCCGGGAATGATGCAATTGACGCGGATGCCGTCGACACCCAGGTCGCGCGCCAGGCCGCGCGTCAAGCCCTCGATACCGGCTTTCGCCGTCATGTAGATCGACAGCCTCGCTTGCGCCAGGTGCCAGGAAATCGAACCCAGGTTGAGGATCACGCCGCTGCCCTTGGCGCGCATGGCCGGCGCCACTGCCTGAGCGCAGAAATACTGGTGGCGCAGGTTGACCGCGATGCGCTCGTCCCAGTAGGCGGGCGTGACGTCCTGCAACTGGTGGCGGTCGTCATTGGCCGCGTTGTTGATGAGGATATCCGTGGCGCCCGCGCTGTGTTCAATCTCGGCGAAGGTGGCGGCCAGGGCGCCCAGGTCCGTCAGGTCGCAATAACGGAAAACGGGCGGCTGCGGCAGGTCGGCCAGCTTTTGCTGCAGCGCCAGCGACGCCTCGCGGGCGATATCGAGAAAGGTGACGTGGGCGCCCTGGCGCGCGAACGCTTCGACGATGGCCACGCCGATGCCGGTGCCGCCGCCCGTGATGACGACGCGCTGACCTGCCAGGCTGGGATAGATTGCATGTTGCATGGTGTCTCTCGTTATAGGAATTGGGAAATCAGATCAGGCCGCGCTGCGCCAGGCTCCGGTACAGCGCGCGCACGCCGAACGTCCAGGGGGCAATCGCATCGCAGCGCTGCACTTCGTTGACCAGCGCGCCCAGCGCGGCGCTGGCGATGGTGACGCGGTCACCCAGGTGGTGCGTAAAGCCGCCGCCCTGCGCGCCGCGGTCCTTCACGGGCGAGAACATGGTCCCCAGGAACAGCATGAAACCGTCCGGGTACTGGTGGTACTGGCCTGCCGTCTGGCGCACCAGGTCCAGCGGGTCGCGGCTGATCTCGCGCATGAAGCTGGCTCCTTCGAGCACAAAGCCGTCGTCCACGCCCTCGATCAGCAGCGACACTTCCGCCTGGCGTACGGTGTCGAGCGTGAAGTGTTCGTCGAACAGGCGGATGAAGGGGCCGATGGCGCAGGAACCGTTGTTGTCCTTGGCCTTGCCCAGCAAGAGGGCGCTGCGCCCTTCGATGTCGCGCAGGTTGACGTCGTTGCCCAAGGTCGCCCCCAGCACCTCGCCGCGGCTGTTGACGGCCAGAACGATCTCCGGCTCCGGGTTGTTCCAGGCGGACGATGGCAGCAAGCCCACCTGCGCGCCGCAGCCCACCGACGACATCGGCTGCGCCTTGGTAAACACTTCCGCATCGGGGCCGATGCCCACTTCCATGTATTGCGACCAGGCGCCGCGCTGCTGCAGCTGCTGTTTCAGGCGCTGCGCCGCGTCCGAGCCGGGCTTCAACGCCGACAAATCACCGCCCAGGGTCATTTGCAGTGCAGCGCGCAAGCTCGCCGCGCGCGCCGCGTCGCCGCCCGCCTGTTCCTCGATCACCCGTTCGAGCAGGCTGACGGCAAAGGTCACGCCGCAGGCCTTGACTGCCTGCAGGTCGCACGGCGCCAGCAGCAGCTCGCCTGCCGGTGCGGCCAGCGCCTGCTCCAGCAGCGCCTGCACGGAGCCAAGCGCGATTCCGGGTGCATGGCGGGCGATATCGAGCGCATCGCTGCGCTCGAACAGCTCGGCCACCGTCGCCACCGTCTGCGTGATGTCGACCACCTCGCCGCCACGCACGGCGACGACGCAGGGGCCGTCACGCCAGATGCGGCCGATGAGGAGGGCCTGCGCCAGGTCGGCGGGCAACAGGGAGGCGGGAGAAATCGGCTGCATGGCATGCTTTCAAAAGGTCGTGACGGGATGGCTGGTCTTCAAGTTCGGACCGATTCTGCGCGCCGCCCTGTGTCGCCGCAATTACGAAAATCACCAAATTGAATGATGATTATTGGTATTGCAGTGCACCAAAAAAAGCCGCCGACCGGCCCCCGTTTCCGCCCTGCCAGCAGGCGGGAAGGCGCGCAATGGCGCATTGCATCAATTGGCTTATCGATACCGTTTTGGATATCGCCAATGCGAAAAAAGTGATTGGTGAGGGATGGATGGACAAACTAGTATCAGCCGTGGCCTGCAATCGGCCATCCGCACGGAGCCCGCCCACTGGACGACGGCCCTGGCACATTCAACTATCGAAGACGGTGGAGACCTGAAATGAAAACAACAATGAAAATGCTGACCGCGAGCCTGGCGCTGGCCATCTCCGGCATGGCGGTAATGCCCGTGGCAAGCGCCGCCGACAAGGGCGCGATCGGCATCTCGATGCCAACCAAGTCGTCCATGCGCTGGATCGCCGATGGCGACAACATGGTCAAGGTATTCAAGGAGCGCGGCTATAAGACGGACTTGCAGTTTGCCGACGACGATATCCCGAACCAGCTGGCGCAGGTGGAAAACATGATCACCAAGGGCGCCAAGGTGCTGGTGATCGCCGCCATCGACGGCACCACCTTGTCGAACGTGCTGCAAAAGGCGGCCGACAAGGGCATCAAGGTCATCTCGTATGACCGTTTGATCCGCGGTACGAAAAATATCGATTACTACGCCACCTTCGACAACTTCCAGGTCGGTGTGCTGCAAGCGGGCTATATCGAATCGGCGCTGAAACTCAAGGAAGGCAAGGGTCCGTTCAACATTGAACTGTTCGGCGGCTCGGCCGACGACAACAACGCGCACTTCTTCTACAACGGCGCGCTGTCGGTGCTGAAACCGTACATCGACAGCGGCAAGCTGGTGGTGCGCTCGAAGCAGATGGGCATGGAAAAGGTCGCCACCCTGCGCTGGGATGGCGCCGTGGCGCAGGCGCGCATGGACAACCTGCTCAGCGCCTACTACGGCAATGCGCGCGTCGACGCGGTGCTGTCGCCGTATGACGGCTTGAGCATCGGCATCCTGTCGTCGCTCAAGGGCGTCGGCTATGGCACGCCGAAACAGCCCTTCCCCGTCGTGACGGGCCAGGATGCGGAAATCCCCTCGGTGAAATCCATCATCCGCGGCGAACAGGCATCGACCGTGTTCAAGGACACGCGCGAACTGGCCAAGGTGACGGCGAACATGGTCGACGCGATGATGAGCGGCAAGACGCCGACCGTCAACGATACCAAGACCTATAACAACGGCGTGAAAGTCGTGCCGTCCTATCTGCTCAAACCCGTCACCGTCGACAAGGCGAACTGGAAGCAGGTGCTCGTCACCGGCAGCGGCTACTACACGGAAGCGCAAGTGAAATAAGCATCCAAGGTACTGAAGGCCCGGCGCTGCCGGGCCTTTCGCTTCATGCACGATCAAGAACAAGACTGCCGCACGACCGATGCCGACCAGCGCGGCCGTGCCAGAGAGGTTATATGACGAACACTATCCTGGAAATGCGCGGGATACGCAAAACATTCCCGGGCGTCGTTGCGCTCGACAATGTCAACCTGCGGGTACGCAGCGGCGAGATCCACGCCATCGTCGGCGAAAACGGCGCCGGCAAATCCACACTGATGAAAGTGCTGAGCGGCGTCTACGGCCATGGCAGCTATACGGGCGACATCGATTACCTGGGCCAGACGCGGCACTTCCGCGGCATCAAGGACAGCGAAGAAATCGGCATCATCATCATCCACCAGGAACTGGCGCTGGTGCCCCAGTTGTCGATCGCCGAGAATATCTTCCTCGGCAACGAGCCGGCCCACATGGGCGTCATCGACTGGGAATACGCGCAAGCGAAGACGCGCGAACTGCTGCACAAAGTGGGCCTGAAAGAGTCCCCCGACACCCTGATCACCAACCTGGGCGTGGGCAAGCAGCAGCTGATCGAAATCGCCAAGGCGCTGTGCAAGGACGTCAAGCTGCTGATCCTTGACGAGCCGACGGCCAGCCTGAACGAAAGCGACAGCGCGGCCCTGCTCGACCTGCTGCTGGGCCTGAAAGCCCAGGGCATCGCCTCGATCCTGATCTCGCACAAGCTCAATGAAATTTCACGGGTCGCCGATGCCATCACGGTGCTGCGCGACGGGAACACGGTCGACAGTTTCGACTGCCGCATGGAGCCCGTCAGCGAAGACCGCATCATCGAAAAAATGGTCGGGCGCGAGATGGCCGACCGCTATCCGCCGCGCACGCCCACCATCGGCGAGACCATTTTCGAAGTGCGCGACTGGCGCGTGTTCCATCCCGAGCATGCCGACCGCCCCGTCATCAAGGGCATCAACATGCATGCCAAAAAGGGCGAGATCATCGGCATCGCCGGCTTGATGGGCTCCGGGCGCACGGAACTGGCGATGAGCATTTTCGGCCGCGCCTACGGCCAGCGCATCAGCGGCACGGTGCTCAAGAATGGCCAGGAAATCGACGTCAGCAGCATCGGCAAGGCGATCGCCCACGGCCTCGCGTATGTCACGGAAGACCGCAAGGGCCTGGGCCTGATCCTCGAGGAAGACATCCAGAAGAACACCAGCCTGGCCAACCTGGACGCGATTTCAAAGCACATGGTGATCGACGAGCAGCGTGAATTCGGCGTGGCCGAGGAATTCCGCCGCAAGCTCAAGACCCGTTGCTCGAGCGTGGCGCAGAAGGTGGTCAACCTGTCCGGCGGCAACCAGCAGAAAGTGGTGCTGGCGAAATGGCTGTTTTCGCGCCCCGACATCCTGATCCTCGATGAACCGAGCCGCGGCATCGACGTGGGCGCCAAGTACGAGATCTACAGCATCATCAGCGAGCTGGCCGCCGAAGGCAAATGCATCATCATGATTTCCTCGGAAATGCCTGAATTGCTGGGCATGTGCGACCGGATCTATGTCATGAACGAAGGCCGCTTCGCGGCAGAACTGAGCGCGGCAGAAGCATCGCAGGAACGCATCATGCGCGCGATCGTTACACACGGAGAAAACAATGGACAATAAATTGACAGCAGGCGCGCCAGCAACGCCAGCCGCGGCGCCGCAAGCGAAAAGCTATGCCGGCTTTTTGAAGAACAATATGCGCGACTACGGCATGCTGCTTTCCCTGATCGTCATCATGGGCTTTTTCCAGTACATGACCGACGGCACCCTGATGCAGCCGCTCAACCTGACGAACCTGGTGCTGCAAAACAGCTACATCGTCATCATGGCGCTGGGCATGCTGATGGTCATCGTGGCCGGCCATATCGATTTGTCCGTCGGCTCGGTGGTCGGCTTCGTCGGCGCGCTGGCGGCCGTCCTGATCGTCAACTACAACATGAATTTTGTCGCCGCCAGCATCATCTGCCTGCTGGCCGGCGCCGTCATCGGCGGCGCGCAAGGCTATTTTGTCGCCTTCTTTAAAATTCCGTCCTTCATCGTCACCCTGGCCGGCATGCTGGTGTTCAAGGGCCTGACCCTGGCCCTGCTGGCGGGCCAGTCGGTCGGTCCCTTCCCGGAAGGCTTCCAGATGCTCAGTTCGGGCTTCCTGCCCGACCCGTTCGGCGGCGAAAACCTGCGCGGCCTGTCATTGCTGCTGGGCGTGATCGCCGCCGCGGCGCTGATTATCACTTCGCTGCGCAGCCGCGCCAAGCAACTGAAGCACGGCATGGAAAACGAACCGCGCGCCTTCTTCCTGCTGAAAAACGCCATCTTCGCCGCCGTGATGGTGTATTTCAGCTACCTGCTGGCGTCGTACCGCGGCTTTCCCAACGTGCTGGCCGTGATGTCGCTGCTCATCGTCGCCTACACCTTCATTACCAACCGCACCGTGCTGGGCCGGCGCGTATATGCCGTGGGCGGCAACGAGAAGGCGGCGCGCCTGTCCGGCATCAAGACGGAACGGGTCAGCTTCTACACCTTCGTCAACATGGGCATGCTGGCCGCGCTGGCCGGCCTGATCTTCGCGGCGCGCCTGAACACGGCCACGCCAAAGGCCGGCACGGGTTTCGAGCTGGACGTGATCGCCGCCTGCTTCATCGGCGGCGCCTCGGCTTCGGGCGGCGTGGGCAAGGTGATGGGGGCCGTGATCGGCGCCTTCATCATGGGCGTGATGAACAACGGCATGTCCATCATGGGCATCGGCATCGATTACCAGCAAGTGATCAAGGGCCTGGTGCTGCTGGCGGCCGTCTTCATCGACGTGATCAACAAGAACAAGTAGACCGGTTCGAGCCTTAGGGGGCTCTGGCCGGCGCTTGCGCCGGCCTTTTTCATTGATATCCTCATGTGGAGGCCAGGCGCGCCGCCCTGTCACCCCACCACGCCGCTTCCTCGAACACGGAAAAGCCCGACAGATCCGCATGCGCAAACAGGATGGCGCCGTCGTGTTCGCGCAGCGCCTTCAGCCCCGCATTGCTGCGAAATCCCGGCAACGGTGCGGCCATGGCGTGGCCGCGCACGGTGATGTCGACCCGTTCGACGCAGCTGGCAAAATCGCGTCCATACGCCGTCTTCAAATCGACGCTGGCCAGCGCGAGCAATTGCTCGGGCGTGGCCACATCTAACCACTTGCGCGCTTCCTGCGGCGTGCGGTCGGACAGGGCAACATAGGCGCTGAAGACGGTTTTCTCGGGCGGACGCACGCGGATATCCTGGTGCGTGGAGACGACATAGCCGAGGCCCGGTTCCTGGTACACCACGTTGTCCCAGCATAGCGGCGCATGCGGCAGTTCGTCGGGAAAGCGTTTCAGTAAAAAATTCGCCACCAGCCACGGCGCATACGCGGGCGTATCGCGCTGCGCGTCAAAGCCATACTCGGCGATATTGTTCACCACGCGCGCGGCCACGAACAAAGGCATGGCGCAGATGGCCTTGCGCGCCTTGACCAGGTAAGTGCGCGGCTGGCCGTCGACCAGTTCCAGGCACAGCGCCTCCACGCCCTGCTCCGTCGTCCGCACGGAAACCACGGTGCCCGCATGACGTTTGACACCTGAGGCCTGCTCCATGGCCGTGGCGACCGGTTGCATGCCGCCCGGCCAGGTCAGCCACGCGCCATTGCCGGCATTGGCCGCCTGTCCCCAGCGGCTGCAGTAGTAATGCAGGCCCGCCCAGGCCGAGACCTGGTCGTAGCGCGTGCCGTAGTCGTCGCGGCAGCAGTAATTCAAATACCAGTGCAGGGTGGGCGAGGTATAGCCTTCGCGCTCCATCCACTGCTTCAAGGTGATGGTGTCGAGCGCCTGCCAGGCCGGGTCTTGCGACGACTCCACGGTAGGAAAAACGAAGACGCGCTTGCCATCGTTGCCATGCGCCTGGCGCAGGCGCCGCACGTCGGCAAAGAAGCGCTCGTGCTGCGCCAGTTCTTCGGCGGAAACGCCTTCGGTGGGAATGAAGCCAGCCTGCCAGTGACCGTTGAACAACAGGCGCTCTTCCGGCGCGTGCAGGATGTAGCGCTCGTCGTAAGTCGGCTTTTCCGCCTGCGGATCGCGCTGGATGATCCCCAAATCGAACAGGATCTCGCGCACATGGGTCGATTCGGGCGAAGGCAGCGGCAGGTAATGGCCGCCGGTCGGATAGGCCAGGTCGCCGAACTGCCCGCCGGCCGCGTTGCCATACGGCTGCGGCCCATCGATCATGAGGAAATCCTTGTGCCCCAGTTTATTCAAGCGCCAGGCCGCCGTCAGGCCGGCGATGCCGGAGCCGAGGATGGCGACATCCGTGGTGACGGTTGCCGAAGGCGCCGGCAGCGCCGTGCGCTCGCGCAGCAGCTTGCGCAAGTAATGCCCCTCGCTGCGGCCCGGATACAGCACCTTGGGCGTAATTTCCTGCCAGCGCAGATACGCGGCGATGCTGCCGATGCCAGCGGCTGCCGCTGCCGTGCCGCCGGCAGCCCACAGCATGAAGGAGCGGCGCTGCATCAGCGGATCACCCGGTTCCAGTCCTGCTCGAATTCATGCACGAGCGACTGGGTATTCAAGCGATTCGGCGCCATGGGCAGCGGCTGCATGTCGGGCGGGAAGATGAACATCTCGCGCGTGGTGTCCGCATTCAGGTAGCGCATCGGCAGACGATAGCTGGTGGGCGGTTTGTAGTCGAGCTGGGGCGAGGCCAGGATAAAACCCCATTCGCCGAACGAGGGCACGTAGGCGTGATAGGGCCAGGTGCGCATGCCCACTTCGCGCAGGGTCGAATTGATGGTCCAGTAAGCGTGCGGCGCAAAGAAGGGCGACGTCGATTGCACCACCATCAGGCCCTTGGCCGCCAGGTGCTTTTTCACCAGGTCGTAGAACGGCACCGAATACAGTTTACCGAGCGCGAAACTGGACGGGTCGGGGAAATCGACGATGGCCGCGTCGAACATGTCGCCGTTGTTGCGCAGCCAGACGGCGGCATCGGCATTGACGACGGTAACCCGCTTGTCCGAGAACGACTTGTTATTCAGCTTTGCCAGTTCCGGGCGCGTGGTAAACGCGGCCGTCATGGCAGGGTCGAGGTCGACGACGGTGACGTGTTCGATCTGTGGATAACGCAGGATTTCGCGCAGGGCCAGGCCATCGCCGCCGCCCAGCACCAGCACGCGGCGCGCCCACGGCAACGCTTCCAGCACGGGGTGCACCAGCGCTTCGTGGTAGCGGTACTCGTCGCGCGAGGAAAACTGCAGGTTGCCATTGATGTACAGCCGCGTATCGTCCTTCCAGCGCGTGATCACCAGGCGCTGGTAGGGCGTGGTGGTGGAATACACGATCTGGTCGCCGAACAGCCCGTGTTCGCCCCAGGCCACCATGCGGTCCGACATGGCAAAGCCGGCGATCAGCAACAGCATCACGGCACAGGCGCGCAGCAAACGTCCTGTGAGATTTTTCAGCTCGGCGCGGAACACATAAATGCTCCACAGGCCCACGCCCACATTCAGCATGCCGAACAGGAAGCCCGTGCGCACCAGACCCAGGTACGGCGACAGCACCAGCGGGAACAGCAGGGACACGGCCAGCGCGCCCAGGTAATCGAATGTCAGCACGCGGCTGACCAGTTCAGAAAATTCCGTCTGGCGCGTGTTCAGGGCGCGCATCACCAGCGGCACTTCCATGCCGACCAGTGCGCCGATCAGGAACACCATCACATACAATAAGGTGCGAAATGGCGCGGCCATCCACGAAAAGGTCATGAACAGGATGGCCGCCGACAGGCCACCGATCAAGCCCACGGCCAGTTCGATGTCGACGAAGCGCGAAAGCACATCGTCGTCCTTTACATACTTGGAAAAGTGAGCGCCCACACCCATCGCGAACAGGTAGCAGCCAATGATGGTGGAAAACTGCAGGATGGAGTCGCCGAGCAGGTAGCTGGACATGGCGCCGGCAATCAGCTCATACGCGAGGCCGCAGGAAGCGACCACGAAGACGGACAAAATCAGAATCTTTTTGTTCATTGGACTTTTTTTGTTCTAATATGCGTTGACGTTATCAAATACTCATTGTGAGGAATGCCGTGCCCGCCATCCTAAACTATCTGATCCATCTTTTACTGGCCGCCGGGCTGCTGATTGTATTTTTTATCATCTACACGCGCGTCACGCCGTATAACGAAGTGCTGCTGATCCGCCAGGGCAACCAGGCGGCGGCCCTGTCGCTGGGCGGCGCCATGCTGGGCTTTTCCGCCACCATCGCCTCGTCCCTGATGCACACAGCCGACTACCAGCAGTTCTTCGCCTGGGCCTTTGGCGCCATGGTGGTGCAATTGCTCGCCTATGTGGTCACCACGCGCCTGCTGCGCATGTCGAAAGACCAGATCGAATCGAACAACAGCGCCTTCGGCGGCCTGCTGGCCGCCATTTCCCTGTCGATCGGCGCCATCAACGCCGCCTGCATTTCCTGACGTTTTACCTCATTCAAGGACACCATCATGAGCCTCGGCAGCTTTATCAAGAAGCAGTTTATCGACGTACTGCAGTGGAACGAAGAAACGGAAGGCGTACTGGCCTGGCGTTTTCCCATGCAGGATTTCGAGATCCAGAACGGCGCCATCCTGAATGTGCGCGAATCGCAGGTGGCCGTCTTCGTCAATGAAGGCAAGATCGCCGATGTCTTCGGTCCCGGCACGCACAAGCTGACGACGCAGACCTTGCCGTTGCTGACCAACCTGAAAAACTGGGACAAGCTGTTCGATTCGCCCTTCAAGTCGGACGTGTATTACTTCAGCACGCGCGTGCAGACTGGCCGCAAATGGGGCACGCCGCAGCCGATCACCATCCGCGACAAGGATTTCGACATGATCCGCGTGCGCGCCTTCGGCATGTACTCGTACCGCATCGCCAACGCCCGCACCTTCTTCACCGAGATCAGCGGCACGCGCGAAGTCTATACGCGCGACGAGGTCGAAGATCAATTGCGCGGCATTCTGATGTCGAGCATGGCCAGCTCGCTGGGCGGCGCGAATGTCCCCTTCCTCGACATGGCGGCCAACCAGGCGCTGATGGCGCAAGAGGTCAAGGATGGCCTGGCGCAGGCCTTTGCACGCTATGGCGTGGGTCTCGATGAATTCAATGTGGCCAGCATCAGCCTGCCCGAGGAATTGCAGGCGGCGCTGGACGAGCGCATCTCGGCCGGCATGAAGGGCGGCCTGGGCGCCGACAAGATGAGCGGCTACACGAAATTCCAGGTGGCCAATGCGATCCCGCTGGCGGCGCAAAACGAAGGCGGCATGGCCGGCATCGGCGCGGGACTGGGCGCCGGGCTGTCGATCGGCCAGGTGATGGCGCAAAGCATGGGCGGAGCGCTACAGCAGCCGACGCCTGCCCCGGCCGCGCCGCCTGCGGCGCCACCGGCCCCTGCGGAAGAACCGATCGAGGCGCGCCTGGAAAAACTCAAGGGTCTACTCGACAAGGGGCTCATCTCGCCGGCCGACTACGACGGCGCCAAGGCTGAACTGCTGAAAAAACTGATCGGCTAAACGCGACTGCATGCAAACTGTTTCCTGTCCCAGCTGCGGCGCGGAAGTCCACTTCCGCTCGCACGCTTCCGTGCTCGCCGTGTGCGAGTACTGCCACAGCACCATCCTCAAGGACGCCGATTCCGTCAAGGACGTGGGCAAGATGTCGGCCGTCCTCGAGGATTACTCGCCGATCCAGGTCGGCACGGCCGGCGTGCACGATGGCGTGCACTTCACCGTCGTCGGCCGCATCCAGCAGCGCTACAGCGCCGGCACGTGGAACGAGTGGTATCTGCTGTTCGACGACGCCAGCACGGCGTGGCTGGGCGACTCGTCCGGCCTGTACACGCTGACGCGCGTACGCAGCACGCAAGACGCGCTGCCCGCCTTTGCCGAGCTGACGCCGGGCAGGCGCTACACGATCTGCGGCGAACCGTACACGGCGGCCGAGATCCGCAGCGCCGAATGCATCGCCGGCCAGGGAGAATTGCCGTTCAAGGTGGGCGCCGGCTGGCGCATCCAGGTGGCGGACTTCCGCAACTACGCCAGCTTTGTCACGCTCGACTACACGGATGGCCCGCAACCCGTCGTCTACCAGGGCGTTGCCGTCACCCTGGAGGGCTTGCAGTGCCAGCTGCTGCGCGACGACGACGCCATCGCCAGGAGCGCCGGCAAGTACCGCGGCAAGCTCGACGCGCTCGACTGCCCGTCCTGCGGCAGCGGCATCGGCTATGTACCCGGCGCGGCGGCGCAGCTGGTGTGTCCCGCCTGCCATGCGCAGCTCGACGCCAGCGGCCCGGAAGCGCAGGTGCTGGCCATCGGCAAGCAGGTGCACGACAACGCCGACATCACGCTGGAGCTGGGCGCCAGCGCGAAGATCAGCAATGTGGACTTCACGGTGATCGGCATGATGCGCCGCGCCGACGACGAAGGCAGCGAGTGGAATGAATACCTGCTGTACAACGCGCGCGCCGGCTTCTTCTGGCTGGTGGAGACGGACGATGGCTGGTCGCGCTCGAACGTGCTGCCGAACTGGCCCAACTGGGCGTCGCTGGACGCCGATACCTGCACGCTCGATGGCGCCACCTACCGCAAACTATATGACTACGGCTCGCAGGTCGTGTATGCGGCGGGCGCCTTCAACTGGAAGGTGGCCGTCGGCGACAGCACGCGCGTGTTTGAATTCGAGCAGGGGCAGACCAAGCTGGCGGCGGAGCTCACCGGCGAGGAAATGACCTGGTCGCGCTCCGTGCCCGTCGCCTATGACCAGATGGCCGCCTGGTTCGGCAGCGCCTTCCATGGCGGCGACAAAGTGCAGAATATCCAGCTGAGCCATCGCGGCATCGCCAAGGTCTTCATCATCATCGTGCTGGTCTTGAATGCGATTCCCATGTTTGTCTCGTTCTCCAGCACCTTGATGTGGAGTTTGCTGGGCTGCCTGGCGCTGTTCCTGCCTGCCGCTTTTCTCGACAAGAATGCAAAGAATCCCCCATGAGTAAATACGTGATCTATGCCCTGATGGTGACCTTCAGTGTCACGGCCGCCAACTGGGTGCGCATGTTCAAGGTGGCCGGCAGCAGCAGCGGCAGCAGCTGGAGTTCGCGCACGGGCAGCGGCGGCGGCAGCTATGGCGGCGGCTCCAGCGGCGGCAGCCACAAATAAGCATGGCTGCCACACCGCATCTGCCCCTGGGCACCCACTTGCTGGCCGATTTGTCGGGCATCGCGCCGGCACGCCTGCGCGACGGCGCCGCGCTCGAGCGCCTGCTGCGCGACGCTGCCATCACGGCTGGCGCGCAGGTGCTGCACAGCCATTTCCACAGCTTTGGCGCAGGCCAGGGCGTCACCGGCGTGGTGCTGCTGGCTGAATCGCACATCTCCATCCACACCTGGCCGGAATGCGGCTTTGCCGCCGTCGATATCTTCATGTGCGGCGCGGCCCGGCCGCAACTGGCGCTCGATGCCATCAAGGATGCCTTGCAGGCGGCGCACTGCCAGCTGCAATCCGTGCGCCGCGCGCCGCCTGGGCAAGCCTAGGCCCGCTGGTGGATCGCGTGGGGATCGCTTACACTGTCGGCTCATTCCCCCAACCGTGACTCCCATGCGCCGTTCC
The DNA here is from genome assembly GCF_030587275.1 of Janthinobacterium sp. SUN128. Lineage (NCBI taxonomy): Bacteria > Pseudomonadati > Pseudomonadota > Betaproteobacteria > Burkholderiales > Oxalobacteraceae > Janthinobacterium > Janthinobacterium sp. SUN128. The sequence goes on from NZ_JAPWHY010000006.1 coordinate 45,496, forward strand.
GCCCTCCTTGCCCTGCCCCTGCTGCTGCTGGTTTCCGCCTGCGATGACTACACGACGCCCAGCCTGTACCAGGCCACCACGCCCGAGTGCAAGACGTGGACGGAGGGTTCGCGCTTCGAGCTGCCGCGCGGTATCAGCGTGTATGCCACACCACCCGTCACGCTGAAGGAAGGCGGCACGGAACTGGCACTGATTTTTACTTTACCCGTCGGCACGCAAGCCAGTTTCACGCGCCTGTCCTTCCTGCTGGAAGAGCCGAAACAGCAGCCGTTCGCCGAGGCGAAAGTGCTGACCATCTACCAGCGCGGCATGAACCAGAAGGCGGAAATCGTCGACGTCATCGAAAAGCTGCCCATCATGTTTGCCGCCGTCGGCAACAGCAAGGAAACCCAGTGGCGGCTGCGCCTGCAACTGCCGCGCCAGCTGCCGCAGCGTTTCGACCTGTCCATGCCCGACATGCTCGTCGCCGGCAAACGCTACCCGGTGCGCACGTTTACCTACCGCTATTTCCCCGAACGCAGCGCTTACGGCATGTGCAGCTAATTCAACAATCGCGCCAACAATGTGTCGGATTACGCCCTGCGGACTAATCCGACCTACGGCATGTGCAGCTGAGCCACACCGTCGATTGACGGCGGCGCGCGCCGCTGGCACACTGGCGTTTTCCATCACACCTCAGGAGTAGACAACATGCGCCATTCGGATACTGCCGTGCTGTCGGCTGCCTGATCACTGTTTTCACTGTTTTCCCCGCTAACACCCTTAGCTCGCCCTTCCCCATACGCGTGATCGCGTAGCCGACTTCCCTCTTCTTTCGTGCCAGTCATGGCGACTGGCGGTGCCTGCACGCGCAGGCTTCACGTCCGCACGCGGACGACAGAATCTGGAATCACGCTACCATGATCACATTCGATTTTGCGCAACTACGCCTTATCGGGCTGCAGCAGGCCATCGCCAGCGCAGCCACCCAACTCGACATCTCTTCCCCCGCCGCGCAGCTGCTGCGCGTGAGCGCCGTGCACCGCGACAGCATCGGTGTGCACGACGGCATCCTGGAACACGGGGCGCAGGTCCTGCCACGCCTGCTGCACGAGCTGCAGGCGCAGGACACCATCCTTGCCGTTGGCGACTGGGTTGTCGCCGAACACGATGGTTACGGCATGCTGTGGATAACGGCGCACTTATCCCCGGTCACGCAGATCGGCCGGCGCGGCAATGACGGCCGGCGGCAAGTGCTCGCCAGCAATGTCGATACGGCCCTGCTGGTGATGGGACTGGACGAAGACTTCAACCCGCGCCGGCTGGAACGCTATCTGGCCATCGTGCTGGCGGCCCAGGTCAGCCCCGTGGTGGTGCTGAGCAAGGCCGACGTGGCCGATGACGTGCCGGGCAAGCTGGCGCAGCTCAAACAGCGCCTGCCGTCCCACGTGCCGCTGTTTGCCATCGATACGCGCCATGCGTATGACGTGGCCATCCTGGAACCCTGGCTGGACGCCGGCCAGACCCTGGTACTGCTCGGTTCATCGGGCGCGGGCAAGTCCAGCCTGACCAACACCCTGGCTGCGGCGCAGCAGGCAACCAACGGCGTGCGCCATGGCGACGGCCGTGGCCGGCACACGACGACGGCACGCTCGCTGCACCTGTGCGCCAGCGGCGCCTGCATCATCGACACGCCGGGCTTGCGCAGCTGGCGCGCGGACGCCGATGCGGAAACGCTGGCTGCCACGTTCGACGATATCGCGGCGCTGGCAGCGACATGCCAGTTCCGCGATTGCCAGCATGCCAGCGAGCCCGGTTGCGCTGTGCGCGGCGCCGTCGATGGGGACCGCCTGCGTAATTATCACAAGCTGCTGCGCGACGCGCGCCGCAGCGAGGAAACGCCGCTCGAACGCATTGCCGCGCGCGCCAAGTGGAAGACGATATTGAAGGCGGGACTGGAAAGGGGAAAGGACAAGCGCCGCTAATTTTTGCTGAAAAAAAAGGCAGCCCGCAGGCTGCCTTTCTTGTGCGGCGCAGATGGATTACATCTTGCGCAGCTTCTGGATCGCTGCCAGCTGCGCGATCGCGCTGGCCAGCTCGGCTTGCGCTTGCGCGTAGTCGATGCCCGAATCCTTGTTGTGGATATTTTCTTCCGCCAACTTCTTCGCTTCCAGCGCTTTCGCTTCGTCGAGGTCGTGACCGCGGATCGCGGTATCGGCCAGGACGGTCACGGTATCCGGTTGCACTTCCAGCAGGCCGCCGGCAACGAAGACGAACTCTTCTTCAGCCTGGCCGACTACCTTGATGCGGACCGCGCCCGGACGGATGCGGGTAATCAAAGGCGTGTGGCGTGGGTAGATACCCAGCTCGCCCTGTTCACCCGGCAACGCGACGAATTCTGCTTCGCCTGAAAAAATCAGTTCTTCAGCGGAAACCACGTCAACGTGAATTGTGTGTGCCATGTGTGTCCTATCGGGTTGAAGAACCCCGCCGTGTAAGCGGCGGGGTTAGGCCCAGACTTAACTTAGTTAAGTTTCTTGGCTTTTTCGATTGCTTCTTCGATCGTGCCGACCATGTAGAACGCTTGTTCCGGCAGGTGATCGAGTTCGCCCGAAGCGATCATTTTGAAGCCCTTGATCGTGTCTTTGAGCGAAACGTATTTACCAGGCGCGCCGGTAAAGACTTCAGCGACGTGGAAAGGCTGCGACAGGAAACGCTGCATCTTACGTGCGCGGGCGACCAGCAGTTTGTCTTCCGGTGCCAGCTCGTCCATACCCAGAATCGCGATAATGTCGCGCAATTCCTTGTAGCGTTGCAGGGTCGTTTGCACGGCACGCGCGGTGTCATAGTGCTCTTGACCAACGATCAACGGATCCAGCTGACGCGAGGTCGAATCCAGTGGGTCCACGGCTGGGTAGATACCCAGGGAAGCGATGTCACGCGACAGCGCAACGGTCGAATCCAAGTGAGCAAACGTGGTAGCAGGCGACGGATCGGTGTAATCATCGGCTGGAACGTAGACGGCCTGGATCGAGGTGATCGAACCGGTCTTGGTCGACGTGATACGCTCTTGCAGACGGCCCATTTCTTCCGCCAGGGTCGGTTGGTAACCCACAGCCGACGGCATACGGCCCAGCAGTGCCGATACTTCGGTACCAGCCAGCGTGAAGCGGTAGATGTTGTCGACGAAGAACAGAACGTCCTTGCCTTCATCACGGAACGATTCAGCGATCGTCAGGCCGGTCAGCGCGACGCGCAGACGGTTACCTGGCGGTTCATTCATCTGACCGTAGACCATCGCGACTTTGGAGTTCTCCGGGTTTTCCAGATCGACCACTTTCGCGTCAGCCATCTCGTGGTAGAAGTCGTTACCTTCACGGGTACGCTCACCTACGCCGGCGAACACGGACACGCCGCTGTGCGCTTTGGCGATGTTGTTAATCAGTTCCATCATGTTGACGGTCTTGCCTACGCCAGCGCCGCCGAACAGACCAACTTTACCGCCTTTTGCAAACGGGCAAACCAGGTCGATCACCTTGATGCCGGTTTCCAGCAGTTCTTGCGATGGCGACAGTTCGTCGTATGCAGGAGCGGTGCGGTGGATCGACGCGATCTGCTCGTGCGACACTGGGCCGCATTCGTCGATCGGGTTGCCCAGCACGTCCATGATGCGACCCAGGGTTGCTTTACCGACTGGCACCATGATAGGTTTGCCGGTGTTTTGAATCATCATGCCGCGACGCAAGCCATCGGACGAACCGAGTGCAATGGTACGGACAATGCCGTCGCCCAACTGCTGTTGTACTTCCAGGGTCAGTTCCGAGCCTGCCATCTTCAAGGCATCAAATACCTTAGGCATCGCGTTGCGGGGAAACTCAACGTCCACCACAGCGCCGATACACTGAACGATTTTGCCATCAGCCATGTTCGTTCCTTCAATATAGTTAAATTCGTTTAAACCGCAGCCGCACCGGCGACGATTTCGGAGAGTTCTTTGGTAATCGCAGCTTGGCGGGTCTTGTTGTAGATCAGCTTCAATTCGCCGATCACACTACCCGCGTTGTCGCTTGCAGCTTTCATCGCGACCATCCGTGCCGATTGCTCGGACGCCAGATTCTCCGCGACTGCCTGGTACACCAGCGCTTCTACATAGCGCTCCAGCAATTCGTCGATCACGCTTTGCGCGTCCGGCTCGTAGATGTAATCCCACGAGTGGGCACCCTTGTCGGCGACCATCTTGTCGGCCGTCAGGGGCAGCAATTGCTCCACGACTGGTTCCTGTTTCATCGTGTTGATGAATTTGGTGTAGCACAGGTACACTGCATCGATCTTGCCTGCCTGGAACTCTTCGAGCATGACCTTGACAGGTCCGATCAGTTTGTCCAGGTGGGGCGTATCGCCGGTTTGAATGGCGTGCGCAATGATCTTGACGCCGATGCGATTCAAAAAACCCAAACCCTTGTTACCGATGGCAACTGCTTCAACCCGGTTGCCAGCTGCTTCCAGCTCGCGCGACTTCGACGTCACCTGGCGCAGGATGTTGGTGTTCATGCCGCCGCACAGACCCTTGTCGGTCGTGACAACGATGAAACCCACTGCCTTCGCTTGCGTACCCTGGGCAGCTGCCAGGAACGGGTGCGTGTATTCCGGATTGGCGGTCGCCAGATTGGCGGCGATATTCCGAATCTTGTCACTGTAGGGACGAGCGGCCCGCATCCGGTCTTGCGCCTTGCGCATTTTGGACGCGGCGACCATTTCCATCGCCTTGGTGATCTTCTTCGTATTCTCTACGCTCTTGATCTTGCCTCGTATCTCTTTGCTTGATGCCATGAGTCCTTACTCCTTCTGCGCGTAGGGCGGCGCCTCACTCGAAGTGGGCGCCGCCTGGCCGCTTAATATGCGCCGGATTTCTTGAAATCAGCAATGGCCGCCGACAGAGTTGCTTCGCTGTCTTTGTCGAGTTGCTTGGTTTCTTCGATCTTGGCCAGCAGAGCAGCTTGCTTGGTCTTCATGTAAGCGTGGACACCAGCTTCGAACGACAGCACTTGCTTGACTGGCACGTCGTCCATGAAGCCTTTGTTCACCGAGAACAGCGATACGGCCATCAGCGAGATCGACAGTGGCGAGTATTGGGCTTGCTTGAGCAATTCCGTTACGCGCGCGCCGCGGTCCAGCTGCTTGCGGGTCGATTCATCCAGGTCCGAAGCGAACTGCGCAAACGCAGCCAGTTCACGGTACTGCGCCAAGTCGGTACGGATACCGCCGGACAGGTTTTTGATGACCTTGGTCTGGGCGGCGCCACCGACGCGCGATACGGAAATACCGGCGTTAATGGCAGGACGGATACCGGCGTTGAACAGCGAGGTTTCCAGGAAGATCTGACCGTCGGTAATCGAAATCACGTTGGTTGGAACGAATGCGGACACGTCGCCAGCTTGCGTTTCAATGATCGGCAGCGCCGTCAGGGAACCGGTCTTGCCTTTGACGGCGCCGTCGGTGAACTTCTCGACGTAGTCGGCGTTCACGCGTGCTGCGCGTTCCAGCAGGCGGCTGTGCAGGTAGAACACGTCGCCTGGGTACGCTTCGCGACCTGGTGGACGGCGCAGCAGCAGCGAGATTTGACGGTATGCAACAGCTTGTTTGGACAGATCATCGTAGACGATCAGTGCATCTTCACCGCGGTCACGGAAGTATTCGCCCATGGCGCAACCGGAGTACGGCGAGATGTATTGCATGGCGGCCGATTCCGAAGCGGAAGCGGCGACAACGATGGTGTATTCCATCGCGCCGTGCTGTTCCAGCGAGCGCACGATGTTCTTGATCGACGAGGCTTTTTGGCCAATCGCGACGTAGATACATTTCATGCCCTGGCCTTTTTGATTGATGATCGCATCAATCGCCACAGCCGACTTGCCGGTTTGACGGTCACCGATGATCAGTTCGCGCTGGCCGCGGCCAACTGGAACCATCGCATCGATCGACTTCAGGCCGGTTTGCATTGGTTGCGAAACGGACTCGCGGGCGATCACGCCCGGAGCGATTTTTTCAATCGCGGCCGTCAGTTTCGTCTCGATGGCGCCTTTGCCGTCGATTGGCTGACCCAGCGCGTTGACAACGCGGCCGAGCAGCTCAGGACCGACTGGCACTTCCAGAATGCGGCCGGTGCATTTCACCGTGTCGCCTTCGGAGATGTGCTCGTAGGCACCCAGAATCACGGAACCGACGGAGTCGCGTTCCAGATTCATTGCCAGGCCAAACGTATTGCCTGGGAATTCCAGCATCTCGCCTTGCATCACGTCCGACAAACCGTGGATGCGGCAGATACCGTCGGCGACGGAAATAACCGTGCCTTGATTACGCACTTCAGCGCCGCCGTCAAGACCTTGGATCCGGCTCTTGATCAACTCGCTGATTTCAGATGGGTTGAGTTGCATACTAACTCCTAAAAGTGTTTCTCTCAGCTTGCGCGAGGGGTAAGGGTCTGTCTTAGCTGGCCTGCCGAAGCGCGTGTCTTACGACACCAGTGCAGCGTGCAGTTGCTGCAGCTTGGCGCGCACCGAGGTATCGAGCACTTGGTCGCCAACGACCACGCGCACGCCGCCGAGCAGCGATGGATCCACTGTGACGGCAGGGTTGAGCTTACGACTGAATTTCTTTTCCAGCGTTGCGACCAGCTCGGCCGTTTGGCCTTCGCTCAGATCGAAAGCGCTCGTGATCTCGGCGTCAGCCGCACCTTCCAGACCGTTTTTCAACGTATGGAATTGCGCGCCGATTTCCGGCAGCAGGCTGATGCGGCCATTTTCGATCAACATCGTGACGAAGTTTTTCACTTCCTCATTGAGCGGCGATTTCAACAACGACAGGATGGTGGCGGCGACGTCGCTTTCCGAAACTTTCGGATTGCGCGCGTACGCCTGTACCTCGGGGTGGCTACCGATCTGTGCCAGTTCGGACACCAGCTCGGACCACGCCGCGAGGTTGCTTGACTCCTTACCAGCTTGGGCTACGCGGAACAAAGCTTCCGCGTAGGGACGGGCGACGGTTGCGAGTTCTGCCATGATTACAGCTCGACAGCAAGACGCTGCAACATTTCGGCGTGAGCCGTAGCGTTAACTTCACGCTTCAAGATCTGCTCGGCACCCTTGACAGCCAGGTCAGCCACCTGAGCGCGCAATTGTTCGCGTGCTTTCGACAGTTGCTGTTCGGCGTCCGACTGGGCTTGCGCAATGATACGCGCAGCTTCAGCTTGTGCATTTTGCTTGATCTCTTCAGCAACCAGCTGCGCGCGCTTTTCAGCGTCCGCAACGCGTTGCGACGCTTCTTCACGTGCACTGTTCAATGCCTCTTGCGCACGCTTTTCAGCGACAGCCATCGAAGCTTGACCTTGATCGGCCGCAGCCAATCCATCCGCGATTCGTTTGGCACGCTCATCCAGCGCATTGTTCAGCGCTGGAAATACGAACTTCATCGAGAACCAGACCAACACCGCGAAGGTGATCATCTGGCCGATGAGCGACATATTGATGTCCATACCTTTGCTCCTAACTAAAAGTTTCTCCTAGGGTTGGAGCGAATTACTGAGCAACAGCCGTCAGAGCGGACAGGAACGGGTTAGCGAACGTGTACAGCAGAGCAACACCAACGCCGATCATCGAGATAGCATCCAGCAGACCAGCGATAACGAACAGTTTGGTTTGCAGTTGTGGCATCAGTTCTGGTTGACGTGCCGAAGCTTCCAGGAATTTGCCACCCAAGATAGCGAAGCCCAGAGCGGTGCCGATTGCGGCCAGGCCGATGATGATTGCTGCTGCCAGAACGGTCATGCTTTGTACTTGTGCGATCAGAGCTTGCATAAAATTCTCCTAAATTTAAAAACGAAAGATACTAAAAAAACAAAATATAAAGTTAATGATTAATGTTTCTCAACCGCAAGGCTCAGATACACAACCGTCAACGCCATAAACACAAAAGCTTGCAAAGTTACAATCAAGATATGGAAAATTGCCCATGGACCACCCAACGCCCACTGTGCCCACCAAGGCAACAACGCGATCAAGATGAAAATCAGTTCGCCGGCGTACATATTGCCGAACAGTCGCAGCGACAGGGAGATCAGTTTTGCAACCAGCTCAACCATTTGCAGCAGGAAATTGACAGGTGCCAGGGCGATCGTGCCGATCAGGCCGCTCGCATGGAACGGTGCCGTGAACAGTTCCTTGATCCAGCCGCCCAGGCCCTTGGCCTTGATCGAGAAGGCGATCACGCACAGCACGACCGACAGCGACATGGCGAAGGTGTGGTTGACGTCGGCGGTCGGCACGGCGCGCAGTTTATGCACGCCAAACCAGCTCAGAATCTTCGGCAACAGGTCAACCGGCAGGAAGTCCATCGCGTTGAGCAACCAGACCCACACAAAAATAGTGATGGCCAGCGGCGCGATGACCTTGCTTTTCGCGTGGAAGGCCCCATTAATAGTGTCATTGACGATTTCCATGACCATTTCGACGAAGTTTTGCAACTTGCCAGGGACACCAGCCGTCGCGCGGCGCGACGCCATATAGAAAACAGCCAGGAAAACAAAGCCCAGAATGGCCGAAATCCAGAACGTATCCAGATTGATCATGCCGTCGGCACTTCTCAGGTGGGCCAGATGGTGACTGATGTATTCTGTGGCGTTGGCCGGGGCAGCATGGCCCGCTTCAATAGCGTGTTCTGTGGTCATAATGAATTTAGATTTGTCGTTTCAGAGCACAACAGGCCCCAAAACCAATGATTAAACAGCGAGCAATGAAAACCAGTATGCTAAGGTTGCCACCGCGAAACCCAAGATCAGCCATAACCAGGCGGCCGACTGAAACAACACCAGTGCCAATATAAACAGCACCGCTGTGATAAATATTTTCACCACTTCTGCGCGCAAATGCGCCCGGAATGCCTTGTTGGCGTCGCTAGAACCGCGAACCACCAGCAGGGCATACACCAGGCTACCGATGACTGCGATAGCGCCGCCGTATGCGGCGGAGCAGCCTCTGACACTGCCACCGAAAAACAGGGTGACCGTGGCAAAGCTGATAGCGATTGCTAGCTGCAATGCAACTACTTTGTAGACTGGTTTGGCAATACTTTGTTGTGAATCACTCAATTGCCAGGTTCCCAGAAAAATCTACACACGCAAAGACACGGGATTATAGTTGGCTTTGATCTATAGAGTCAAACGTTGCTGCACCGCAGCAGGGCAATTGCTGCGTGAAACTGACGCTTTACCGACTATTCGCCGCCATTTGCACCACTATATGGCAAAGTCGCTTGTCTGGCCGCTTCCAGCCGTGTTATCAAGGAATCACGTGGTGCATCTGGAAAGCATGGCCGGATTGTCCACACCCGCATGATCCCTGTCTTTGCAGCTTGCTATTTAACCACGCAAGCGGGTCAACAAACCATCGAGCACGTCAAGATCGGCAAAATCAATCACCAATTGGCCACGGCCCTTGTTGCCCATCTTGAACACCACGGGCGTGGCCAGCGCATCGGACAGCTCTTCTTCCAGGCGCGCGATGTCGCCGGACTTTTCCTTCTGCCGCGGCTCGACCGGGTTGGCCGCTTCCTCGACCGAGCGCGTCACGAGCTTTTCCGTTTCGCGCACCGACAGGCGCTTGGCCACAACCTGGTTGGCCAGGGTGATCTGGCTGGCCGCATCGACGGCCAGCAGCGCGCGCGCATGGCCCATGTCGATATCGCCGGCCATCAGCATGGTCTGCACGGGAGCGGCCAGGTTCATCAAACGCAACAGGTTCGACACGGCGCTGCGCGAGCGTCCCAGCGCAGTGGCCGCTTGCTCATGCGTAAAACTGAAGTCGGCGATCAGGCGGTGGATGCCCTGCGCTTCTTCCAGGGGATTCAAGTCTTCGCGCTGGATGTTCTCGATCAGCGCCATGGCTGCGGCGGCCAGGTCGTCCACGTCACGCACCAGCACCGGCACTTCCGTCAGGCCAGCCAGTTGCGAGGCGCGGAAACGGCGTTCGCCAGCGATGATTTCATATTTGATCAAGCCGCTCAAGGTGTCTTGCCCGATCGGGCGCACCAGGATAGGCTGCATCAGCCCTTGCGCCTTGATCGAGGCGGCCAGTTCATTCAAGGCCCCCTCGTCCATGCGCGTGCGCGGCTGGTATTTGCCGGCTTGCATTTGCGACACGGGCAAGTTCGACGGTTGATGCGTGTCCGGACTGGCAAAGTCGCCGCCCCCGCCGCCCAACAGAGCGTCGAGTCCGCGACCCAGTCCTTTTAATTTTTTCGTAGCCATGCTGTCCTAATCGTGTTTTCAGAGTAAGCGCTTACATCGAATCGTGCAGACGCTCGCCCCTTGTTTACATATGTTTGATGCGTTCGACCATCTCGGCGCCGAAGGCGATATACGCCTGGGCACCTTTCGAGCTGGGGTCGAAGGTCACGCCGGGCAGGCCGTACGATGGCGCTTCGGCCAGGCGGACATTGCGCGGGATGATGGTATTGAAAACCTTGTCGCCGAAGTGCTGTTCCAGCTGCGCCGACACTTGTTGCGATAATGTCATGCGTGGATCGAACATCACGCGCAAGAGCCCAATGATCTTCAAGTCCGGGTTCAGGTTGGCATGCACCTTCTTGATGGTGTTGACCAGGTCGGACAAACCTTCCAGCGCATAGTACTCGCACTGCATCGGGATGATCACGCCATGCGCGGCGCACAGGCCGTTCAGGGTCAGCATCGATAATGCCGGTGGGCAATCTACTAATATGAAGTCGTATTCGCCGTCCACTTCGGCCAGCGCATCCTTCAGGCGGCGTTCGCGGTTGTCCAGTTCGACCATCTCCACTTCCGCGCCGGCCAGTTCGCGGTTCGACGGCAAGACATCGAAGCGCCCCGCTTCCGAACGCTGGCGTGCCGTCTTGACATCGGATTCGCCCAGCATCACTTCATAGGTCGACGCCTTCAGGCCGGCCTTGTTGATGCCGGCGCCCATGGTCGCATTGCCCTGCGGGTCGAGATCGACCAGCAGCACGCGCTGGTTCAACTTGGCCAGACCGGCGGAGAGGTTGACGCTTGTTGTGGTTTTACCAACACCACCCTTTTGATTTGCTACACAAAAAATTTTGGCCATGTATCTTCTAGTTGTAAAGAGATGCAAACTTCATCGTGCGCCCCGGCATCTAAGTAGGTCGCAATAAATTATTGTGATTTCTGACTTCCATAACCGGCGCCCTGCGGCGTTGCCCGCTGCTAGCAGTGCCCGCACTGCGTCGCAACGGGCGCCTTGCAGCGCATCCGGCTCTGTTCGTCATAATTTCACAATAATTTCCCACGACCTACTTAGCCGAAACGATTTATACTGTTTATTTCATTTATACGATATAAATCGTTTATACGGTTTATATTATTTATACCGTATAAACCATTTATATGATTTATATCGTTTAATTTTCTGGCGTTTAAATTCTTGCTATAAAGACCAGATGACGCTCTGCATTTAGCCCTGGCACCGCGATTGCGCGTAGCTCGGTTACTTGCCATTCCGCTGGCAGTCGCTCGCGCTCGTCTGGCGGTGCCACCCCTTTCAAGGCGATGAATTGCCCGCCCTCGGCCAGCACATGGTTCGACCAGTTGACGAAGTCGGACAGGTCGGCAAAGGCGCGCGAGGTGATCACGTCGAATTTCTGCTGCACTTCCAGCTGTTCCACCCGTTTCGTGTACACGGTCACGTTGGCGAGGCCCAGTTCCGCTTTCACTTGCGTCAAGAATGCCGTCTTCTTATGCACCGTGTCGATCATCGACACCTTCACATCGGGCCGCGCGATGGCCAGGACCATGCCCGGCAAGCCGCCGCCGGCGCCCACGTCGAGCACATTCTTTGCATCCGCGAACGCCGGCACGGCGGCCAGCGAATCGAGTACGTGCAGGGTCAGCATCTGCATGGGATCGCGCACCGACGTCAGGTTGTACACGCTGTTCCATTTGGCCAGCAAGGCCAGGTAATCGAGCAGTTTTTCCGTCTGATCCGCGCTCAGGTCGAGCCCCAGCGCGGCGATGCCTTCATTCAAAATCTGGGCCAGTGCGGCCCGGTCAAACTGCTTCATTCAACAACCTCGTCCTTTAAAGTGGTGGTCTGCGCGGCACCAAAACCGCGCTTTTTCAGGTGCACCAGCAGCAGCGAAATCGCCGCCGGCGTCACACCCGAAATGCGCGATGCCTGACCCAGGGTTTCAGGGCGCTGCTTGTCGAGTTTTTGCCGCACTTCGACGGACAGCGCGCCGATATCCAGATAATTGAAACCTTCCGGCAAGGCCAGGTTTTCATAGTGTTCGTGGCGCTCGATTTCCTTGCTCTGGCGCTCGATGTAGCCCGCATATTTGAGCTGGATTTCCACCTGCTCGCGCACGGCGGGGTCTTCCACGCCGGGGCCCGCCAGGGCCTGGCCTTCCATGCCCGTCATGCTCATCAGGGTGTCGTAGGCCACGTTCGGGCGGCGCAGCAAGTCCGCCAGCGAATACTCGCGTTCGATAGCCTGCCCAACGATGCGTTCCGATTCGGCGGCCGCCAGGATGCGCGGGTTGACCCACGTGGAACGCAGACGCTCGAGCTCCAGCGCCACCGCTTCGCGCTTCGTTTCAAACGCTTGCCATTGGGCGTCGCCCACGCAACCCAGGGCACGGCCGATTTCCGTCAGGCGCATGTCGGCATTGTCTTCGCGCAGGCTCAAACGGTACTCGGCGCGGCTGGTAAACATGCGGTACGGTTCCTGCACGCCCTGGGTGATCAGATCGTCGACCAGCACGCCCAGATAGGCCTCGGAGCGGCCCGGTACCCAGGCTTCCTTGTCCTGCGTCAGCAAGGCCGCATTCAGGCCCGCCAGCATGCCTTGCGCGGCCGCTTCCTCGTAGCCCGTGGTGCCGTTGATCTGGCCGGCAAAGAACAGGCCGGCGACGGCCTTCGTTTCCAACGAGGCCTTCAAGCCGCGCGGGTCGAAATAATCGTATTCGATGGCGTAGCCGGGGCGCAGGATATGTGCATTTTCCATGCCCTTCATCGATTGCACGAGGGCGATCTGCACGTCGAACGGCAGGCTGGTGGAAATGCCGTTCGGATAGAACTCGTGCGTCGTCAAGCCTTCCGGCTCGAGGAAGATCTGGTGCGATTCCTTGCCCGAGAAACGGTGGATCTTGTCTTCGATCGAGGGGCAATAACGGGGGCCCACGCCCTCGATCACGCCCGTGTACATGGGGCTGCGGTCGAGGCCGGCGCGGATGATGTCGTGCGTCTGGCTATTCGTGTGCGTGACCCAGCACGGTACCTGGCGCGGATGCATGGACGTGTTGCCCATCACGGAAAACACGGGCACGGGATCGAGATCGCCTGGCTGTTCTTGCATCACGGAAAAGTCGATCGTGCGGCCATCGATGCGCGGCGGCGTACCCGTTTTCAGGCGGCCCTGCGGCAGTTTCAGCTCTTTCAGGCGGGCCGACAGCGAGATGGCGGGCGGGTCGCCGGCGCGGCCGGCCGAGTAGTTATTCAAGCCCACGTGGATCTTGCCGTCGAGGAAAGTGCCAGCCGTCAGCACCACGGCGCGCGCGAGAAACTTCAAGCCGATCTGCGTCACGGCGCCGACGACACGGTCGCCTTCGACGATCAGATCATCGACGGCTTGCTGGAACAGCCACAGGTTAGCCTGGTTTTCCAGGCGCGTGCGGATGGCGGCCTTGTACAAAATACGGTCGGCCTGGGCGCGCGTGGCGCGGACTGCCGGGCCTTTCGAGGAGTTCAGGATGCGGAACTGGATGCCGGATTCGTCGGTGGCAATCGCCATCGCGCCGCCCATGGCATCGACTTCCTTGACCAGGTGGCCCTTGCCGATGCCACCGATGGAAGGGTTGCACGACATCTGGCCCAGTGTCTCAATATTATGCGTGAGCAATAGCGTCTTCTGCCCCATGCGGGCGGAAGCGAGGGCCGCCTCGGTACCGGCGTGACCACCACCGACAACGATGACGTCGAATTCTGTAGGAAATAACATGATAAATAGGTAACAGTGCAAGTAAAAATGCGGGATGAGAGCTCCGATTATAGAGTCTTTTTGCAAGCGCAACCTTGCGCAGCGCATTTTTTGCTTAATTTTTACTCAGCAGGGGCAAGTCAACGACGATTTATGTTTCACGTGGAACACGCAGCGCGGTCAGGCAGAGGGCTGCGGTAGCGTGAAATGTTTGCTACAATTGCCGCATCGTCCGCCAACGTGACCACGCCAGTGGCCAGCGGGACGATCATCCAGGAGGACGGCCTCCCCCATCATGGGAACACACCGGGACGGCCCGCTCTGTATAAGGAGCCGCCATGGCCTGGATACTTTTACTTATTGCCGGCATGTTTGAAGTCGTGTGGGCATACTCGATGAAACTCTCCGAGGGTTTCACCAAACTCACCCCCTCCGTTGTCACCATCGTCATGATGATCGCCAGCTTCGGCTTGCTGTCGCTTGCCATGCGCACCCTGCCCCTTGGTACGGCTTATACGATCTGGACCGGCATCGGCGCCGTCGGCGCCTTTATCGTCGGCATCGTATTTCTGGGCGAGCAGCTCAATACCATGCGCGTATGCGCCGCCGTCCTCATCGTGTGCGGCATCGTGCTGATAAAACTGTCGTCCAGCCACTGAGAGGAATCCCCATGCTTCTCGAAAACTATTTCCCCGTCCTCCTGTTCATTCTGATCGGCATCCTGGTCGGTATCGTGCCCATGCTGCTGGGCCGCACGCTGGGACCGCACAAGCCGGACCCGCAAAAACTGTCGCCGTACGAATGCGGCTTCGAAGCGTTCGGCGACGCGCGCATGAAGTTCGACATCCGCTTCTACCTGGTCGCCATTCTCTTCATCCTGTTCGATATCGAGGTGATCTTCCTGATGCCGTGGGCGGCCAACGTGAATGAACTCGGCTTGCCCGGTTTCTGGGCCGTCATGGGTTTCTTGAGCATACTGGCCATCGGCCTGGCCTATGAATGGAAACGCGGCGCGCTGGAGTGGGAGTAGTCCCCGCTTTTTGTTCCACGTGAAACAGGCGCGGGGCGGGAAAGCGGAGTAAGCTGGGCTTCTGCCATCATTGTCAGGAGACTGCATGTCCGCCTTCCAGTTCCGCACTGTGCCGCACCTGATCGTTGAACCGGGCGCCGCCGCCCAGCTGGGTGCGCATATCGCCCATCACTTCCCCACCGTGCGCCGCGCCCTGCTCGTCACCGATGCAGGCTTTTTGCGCACGGGTCTGGCCGATGCTTCCTTGCACAACCTGCAGGCGGCCGGCATCGAGGTCCACGTCTTTTCCGAAGTGCAAGCCGATCCGCCGGAAGCCATCGTATTGGCAGGCGTGGCCCAGGCCCGGATGTTTCACGTGGAACTGATTATCGGCCTCGGTGGCGGCAGCTCGCTGGACGTGGCCAAGCTCATCGCCGTGCTGGCACCGGGCCACCAGGAACTGGCCCAACTGTATGGCATCGGCAATGTCCACGGCCAGCGCCTGCCCCTGGTGCAATTGCCGACCACGGCCGGCACGGGCTCGGAAGTGACGCACATCGCCATCGTCACCACGGGCGCCACCAGCAAGATGGGCGTGGTCGCGCCGCAGCTGTATGCGGACCTGGCCATTCTCGACGCCAGCCTGACCCTGGGCTTGCCGCCCGCCGTGACGGCCGCCACCGGCATCGATGCCATGGTGCATGCGATCGAAGCGTACACCAGCCGGCTGTTGAAAAACCCATTGTCCGACATGCTGGCCACGCAAGCCTTGTCACTGCTCTCCAGCAACCTGGTCACTGCCTGCCGCGATGGCAGCAACTTGCCGGCGCGCCAGGCCATGCTGCTGGGCGCCATGCTGGCCGGCCAGGCGTTTGCCAATGCGCCCGTGGCCGCCGTGCATGCGCTCGCCTATCCCATCGGAGGACTGTTCCACGTGCCACATGGCTTGTCGAATGCGCTGGTGCTGCCGCACGTGCTGCGTTTCAATCTATCCCATGCGGCGCCCCTGTATGCGCAACTGGCAGCCGTCCTGCAACCTGGCATCACGGGCAGCGAGGAAGCGCGGGCCATGGCCCTGATCGACGCCCTGCAGGAGATTGCCCTGGCGACGGGCATCGCGCGCACCCTGCGCGAAGTGGGCATCGCGGCCAGCGACCTGGACCGGCTGGCCGATGAAGCCATGCTGCAGACGCGCTTGCTGGGCAACAATCCCCGGCCCGTCACGCACAGCGATGCGCGCGCCATCTATGCTGCCGCACTGTGAGACAGCAGACGGAATCAGCCAACCCGTCCGCCTACACTAGCACCATGACACCTCCCGACATCCCGATTCATCCTGACGCCACCAGCTTTCCACACGGTGCCTGTGCAGGCTGCCACGACAGCGCGCCGCTGCCGTTTGCCTTCGAGTATGCCTATCAACCCATCGTCGACCTGGCCACGCGCAGTATCTATGCGCACGAGGCGCTGGTGCGCGGGCCCAACGGCGAAAGCGCGGCCAGCGTGCTGGCGCAAGTCAACGACGCCAACCGCTACCGCTTCGACCAGGCTTGCCGCGTCAAGGCCGTGGCCGGCGCAGCCAAGCTGGATATGCCGGGCTTTCTGTCGATCAACTTCTTGCCCAACGCCGTCTACCGTCCCGAAGTGTGCATCCGCAGCACCCTGGAAGCGGCCACCTTGCACCGCTTCCCCACCGATAAAATCATCTTTGAAGTGACGGAAGGCGAACGGGTGCAGGACCGTCCCCATCTGGTCGAGATCTTCCGCGCCTATCGGCGCTTCGGTTTCCAGACGGCCATCGATGATTTCGGTGCCGGCTATGCGGGCTTGAACCTGCTGGCCGAATACCAACCCGACATCATCAAGATCGACATGGACCTGGTGCGCGGGATCGATATGCAAGCGCCACGCCAGGCGATCGTGCGGGCCATCGCCAGCCTGTGCCGCGAGCTCGGTATCCGCGTACTGGCCGAAGGTATCGAGACACGCGCGGAGCGCGATTTCTTGGCCAGCTGCGGCATTTCCCTGATGCAGGGCTACTGGTTTTCCAAGCCTGTCTTCCAGGGACTGGGCCACATCCCCGATACGGCCTGGGAATAAAAACGGCCACGTGAAACGTGGCCGCAAGTTCCACAAGCGATACCGCCTAGTTGGGAATGTCGACGACTGTCCCCGTCACGCTGATGACATTGCCGGGTGCAGGCTCCGTGGCGATCGCTGGCACGTTGACATTCGTGATCAGGGTTGTCGCATCGGCGCGCGTCACCGTGCGCACCACCTGCGATGGCGGCAAGGCTTGCTTGGCATTCAAGTGCACATACATGGCATCGAGCGCCCGGTTCAGGTACACGTGCAGCGGCACGATCAAGGTCGGCAAAGCGCTGCTGAAGGAATCGAAATGGTTGGCGTTCGTCACCTCGATATAGCGCAGGCGGCTATTGCTCCCTTCCCCGGCTGCGTTCAGGCCAAGATAGGCGCGCGAAGCGTGATTGGCAGGAATCAGGGTATCGCTGCGGCCATGTACGATGATGGCCGGCTTGCCATTCAATTTTCCGCTGGCCGCGACCTCCGCCATGCCAGCACGCACGCGCACGCTTTGCCCGGCCAGCGTACCTTGCAAATTGGCGCCGCTGACGGTATCGCGCCCCGTCGCCAGGCTGCGCAGGCACAGGAAGCCGTCGAGTGACTGGTCCGCCAGGCCGCTGGAAGACGACACGCCGGCCGTGTACACCCTGGCACCGCCCACGCTGTTCTCGTACACGACGTTGCCGAGGATGCCGTTTTGCGCGGCAAAGCTGGCCGCCTTCTGCGCCGACGTGAATGCGACCGGATTGCCGCTGAGATCCGTCTGCGCAAACGTGAAACCGCACACCTTGTCCGTGACGGAGAATTTGCCGTAGGCATACGCATACGTGACGGCCACGAGGATATTCGTGCCCGCGTGTGCCGCCTGCAGCGGATCGGAATCCAGCAGCCAGCCATACGCGCGCAAGCGCTGCTTCGCGTCCGCCTGCTGCGCGGCCAGGTCGGCACCGTTCAATAAACCCTTGCTGACCAGCGCCGTGCAGCGTCCCGCATTGCCGGCCACGGAAGCGATGCACGGCTGATACAGGGCCGCATAGGTGGCGTAGTCGAACAGCGCACGGCCGGGATTGGCGACTACCGCCCCGCCCTGGCGTACGCTGTAGGCGCTTGACGCCGCCGGCTGGATCTGCGGCTCGCTGGCCGCCACGCCGCTGATCAAGCCCTTGGTATCCTGTTCCGCCGCCAGCAAGGCCGAGCCGGCGCCGTTGGAAATACTCGAGGCAATCGTGATGGTGTTCTTCGGCGTCAGCCGCACGATGCGCGCACTGCCGTCGCGGGCCAGCACGCCGTAGCGCTCGTTCAAGACGTAATACGCCATCTCGACCGCCTGCAAGGTGACCTTGCCCCAATCCTTCTCGGGATTCTGCTGCGAGTGCGCATGCTTGAAGGCGATGCGGTTCGGGTTCGCGCTGGCCCAGGCCAGGCGGTCGGCGTCGCTCAAGTCGGGCGCGAAGAGCGCATTCTTGCCGGCGACCACCCTGCCCGCGCGCACGCCGTTTTGCAGGTTGACGCTGTCGTCCTCGAACACGTACAGGCCCGTGCCGGAGCCCTTGTCGGCATACGCCACGGCGCAGCCCTTTTTCAAGCCCCATTCACCCGAGCTGCCGATGGCGCCGTAAATGCCGCGCGAGCCGCTGGACGTGCCCGTGACGATGCAGGCATGGTCGGGATCGAAGCTGGCCGGCACCTGCACCATCAAGGTGACATTCTTCTTGCCCGAGCCATCGTCGGCATAGGCGATGTATTCACTGCCCGCGACCAGGCCCTCGCCCGTGCCCACGTTCCCGGACGCATCCACGTTCGGTCCGTACAGGGTGCCGTAGCCGCTGTTGGCGGCAATGTCGAGTACGGCGCGGTAATTGGCGTAGATGGCATTGCGGCGCAGTTCGAGCGGCGTCGGTTGTTCCACGTTCGCATACGCGGGCGTTGCTCCCGCCAGCCCCGTCTTGCCGAGGCCAGCCGTCAGCAGATCATTGCTCTTGCCATCGTAGTCGGCCCGCGTGATGGTGCCCAGGTAAGCGGGCATCTGGTTCAATTCTTCCGGCGCATGGTTGCTGCCGCAGGCTGCCAACGCCAGCAAGGTGCACAGGCTGCTCCCCGCGCGCGTGATCGTCGTTTGCATGGTGGTTCTCTCCGTTGAAGTAACAGTGGACGCACAATGAAAAACGCCGGACGATCCGTCCGGCGTTGCTTGAAAATCAGACCGCGGCCTTGGCAGCCCTGCCGCCGAAGCGCGCGATGGCTTCGCCGACAATGCCGCGCCGGAACATCAGTACGCAGATGACGAAGATCACGCCGGTGACCATGCCTACCGATTCGCCCAGGGTGCCGAACCACTCGATGCCCGTGTGCGTGGCCAGATAGGTACCAACATCGCCCAGCTTGTTTTCCAGCGCGATGATCAAGACGGCGCCGAGGATGGGACCGGACAAGGTGCCCATGCCGCCTACCAAGGTCATCAGCACGACCAGGCCCGACATGCCCCAGTACACGTCGGTCAGGGTTTCAAAGCCCAGCACCAGGGTCTTGGTGGCGCCGGCCAGCGCGGCCAGCGAAGCGGACAGCACGATGGCCATCAGCTTGTACTTGTTGACGTCGTAGCCCAGCGAGATGGCGCGCGGTTCGTTTTCCTTGATCGCCTTGAGGACCTGACCGAATGGCGAGTGGATGGTGCGCACGATCAGGGCGAAGCCGGCGACAAAAATGGCCAGCACGACGTAGTACAAGACGGTGTCATTGCCCAGGTTTATCGTGCCCAGCAAGGTTCCACGTGGAACACCCTGCAAACCATCCTCGCCCCCCGTAAAGGGCAGACGCAAGGCCAGGAAGTACACCATCTGCGCCAGCGCCAGGGTGATCATCGTAAAGTAGATGCCCTGGCGGCGGATCGCCAGGCCGCCGATCACCAGGCCCAGCAAGGCGCCCGTGGCGACGCCGGCCAGCAAGCCCAGTTCCGTTGGCCAGCCCCAGGTACGCAGCGCGTAGCCGGTGACATAGCCGGCGCCGCCGAAGAAGGCCGCATGGCCGAACGACAGCAAGCCGGTGTAGCCGATCAGCAAGTTGAAAGCGCAGGCAAACAGGGCAAAGCACAGCAACTTCATCAGGAAGACGGGATAGCCGTAAAACGGGGCCGCCAACGCCAGCAGCAAGGCAATGGCGTAGCCTACATTCTTATTCATCGTGGTAGCTCCAATACATGACTGATGAGGATTACTTTTCTTTGCCGAACAGGCCGGCGGGACGCAGCAGCAGCACGATGACCATCACGACGAACACCACGGTGGCAGAGCCTTCCGGGTAGAACACGCGGGTCAGGCCCTCGATCACGCCCAGGCCCAGGCCCGTCAGGATGGAACCCATGATGGAACCCATGCCGCCAATCACCACCACGGCAAACACGACGATGATCAGGTTCGAGCCCATCAGCGGCGAGACCTGGATGATCGGCGCCGCCAGCACGCCGGCGAAACCGGCCAGCGCCACGCCGAAGCCGAACGTCAGGGTTACCATCAGCGGCACGTTGATGCCGAACGCTTCCACCAGTTTCGGGTTTTCCGTGCCGGCCCGCAGGTAGGCACCGAGCTTGGTTTTTTCGATGACGAACCAGGTAGCCAGGCACACGGTGAGCGAGGCGATCACCACCCAGGCGCGGTAGTTCGGCAGGATCATGAAACCCAGGTCCGTCGCGCCGGCCAGCGCTTCAGGCACGGCATACGGCTGGCCCGAGACGCCATAGAAGGAGCGGAACACGCCTTCCATGATCAGGGTGATGCCAAAGGTCAGCAACAAGCCATACAGGTGGTCGAGTTTATACAGCCAGCGCAGCATGGTCTTTTCGATCAGGATGCCGACCAGGCCGACGAGGATCGGGGCGATGACCAGCATGGCCCAGTAACTGATGTCGAAATAGCTGAGGCCCATCCAGGCCAGGAAGGCGCCCATCATGTACATGGCGCCGTGCGAGAAATTAATCACATTAAGCAAGCCGAAGATAACGGCCAGACCGAGGGACAACATGGCATAGAACGAGCCGTTGACAAGACCCAGCAGCAGCTGGCTCATCATCGCTTGTATTGGAACGCCGAAAATTTCCATGGCATCACAGTATAAAAAGCACCGCCGGACGACGGTGTGGTATCAAGGGAAACACGCCGCCGTAAACGGGTGCGGCGGCGCAAGGCGTACCCTGCGGGCGAAGCGTGCAGGACAGAGCGCCCGCGCAGCGGCGGGTACTCTGTGGAGGTTGCTACAGCGTTATTTCCACAACGAACACTTCGACTCGGCCTTGGTCACATACGCTTGCGCACCGGGCACGGTGGCGACCACCTTGTAGTAATCCCATGGATACTTCGACTCGGATGGCTTCTTGACTTCCATCAAATACATATCGTGCACCATGCGGCCATCGGGACGCACTTCGCCATTCTGGGTAAACATGTCGTTGATCTTGGTCTTTTTCAGGTAAGCCATGACTTTCTCGGTGTCATCCGTCCCCAGCGCCTTGACGGCTTTCAGGTAGTTCGCCGCGGCCGAATAGTCGGCCGCCTGCAACATCGACGGCTCTTTCTTCATCTTGGCGAAATAGCGTTTCGACCAGGCGCGCGTGTCCGCATTCAAGTCCCAGTACCAGCCATCCGTCAGGTACATGCCTTGCGTCAGGTTCAGGCCCAGCGAATGGATGTCATTGATGAAGATCAGCAAGCCGGCCAGTTTCATCGATTTCGTCAGGCCGAACTCGTTGGCCGCCTTGATGCTGTTGATGGCGTCGCCGCCCGCATTGGCCAGACCGAGGATTTGCGGCTTGGACGATTGCGCCTGCAGCAGGAAGGAAGAGAAATCCGAGGCGCCCAGCGGATGCTTGACGCTGCCCAGCACCTTGCCGCCGGCCGCCTTGACGACCTCGGCCGTGTCTTTTTCCAGCGAATGGCCAAACGCGTAGTCGGCCGTCATGAAGTACCAGTTCTTGCCGCCCTGCTTGACGATGGTGCCGCCCGTACCGCGCGCCAGCGCCACCGTGTCGTAGGCGTAGTGCACGGTGTAAGGCGTGCACTCTTCATTCGTCAGGCGCGAGGAACCGGCGCCGATGGCAATGAAGATTTTTTTCTTTTCCGCCGCGACCTTGGCCATGGCCAGGCTGGCGCCGGAATTTGTGCCGCCGATCAGCATGTCGACGCCCTGCTGGTCGAACCATTCGCGCGCCTTCGAGGCGGCGATGTCGGCCTTGTTTTGATGGTCGGCAGAAATGAATTCCACCTTTTTGCCGGCCAGCACGACGCCGGCATCGGCGATCGCCATCTTGATGGCTTCCGCGCCGCCGAGGCCGTCGACGTCGGAATACACGCCCGACATGTCGGAAATAAAACCGATCTTGATCGTGTCGCCCGATACCTGGGCGTGCGCGGCGGCGGAAAAGCCCAAGGCGCAAAGAGTGGCGGTGGCAATGGCGATAGCGTTACGTTTCATAGTGTCTCCGTTGGGATTATTGTTTGCTATTCAGTCGATTGCTGGACGATAACGCGTACCAGATGTACGCGTACTACATGGGGACTACACGCCAAGCAGCTCGGTCAATACCGGCATCTTGGCCTCCAGTTCGGATGCAGCAAAAGTCTCGACGATCTGACCGTGCTCCATCACATAAAACCGGTCCGCCAGTGGCGCGGCAAACCGGAAATTCTGTTCCACCATGACAATGGTGTAGCCCTTCGCTTTCAGGGTGGTGATCATGCGCGCCAGCCCTTGCACGATGACGGGCGCCAGGCCTTCGGAAATTTCATCGAGCAGCAGCAGGCGCGCGCCCGTGCGCAGGATGCGCGCCACGGCCAGCATCTGCTGTTCCCCGCCCGACAGGCGCGTGCCCTGGCTGTGGCGGCGTTCCTGCAAGTTCGGGAACATGGCGTAGATTTCTTCCACCGACATGCCCTTCTCGCCGCTGGCCAAGGTCGGCGGCAGCAGCAGGTTTTCCTCCGTCGACAGCGAGGAAAAAATGCCGCGCTCTTCGGGACAATACCCGATGCCCAGGTGGGCGATTTTGTGCGTGGCCAAACCTATCGCTTCGACACCGTTGACCTTGATTGAGCCCGTGCGCGCCCCCGTCAGCCCCATGATGGCGCGCAAGGTGGTGGTGCGGCCGGCGCCGTTGCGGCCCAGCAAAGTCACCACTTCACCCTGCTCCACTTTCAAGTTCACGTCATGCAGGATGTGCGATTCGCCATACCAGGTGTGCAGCTGTGCAATTTCCAGCGCGGGTGCGCCGCGATTCGCTTGTGTCGCCATCAATGCGCCCCTTCCAGTTCCGCGTGGGTGGTGCCCATGTACGCTTCCATCACTTGCGGATTGCGCGACACTTCCGCGTAACTGCCTTCGGCCAGCATGGCGCCGCGCTGCAGGACGGAAATCTTGTCGCAGATGCCCGAGACCACGCTCATATTGTGTTCCACCATCAGAATCGTGCGGCCAGCCGACACCTTTTTGATCAGTTCCGTCACGCGATGCACGTCTTCGTGGCCCATGCCTTGCGTCGGTTCGTCGAGCAGCATCATTTCCGGCTCCATCGCCAGGGTGGTGGCAATTTCCAGCGCCCGCTTACGCCCGTACGGCATGTCGACCGTGATGGTGTCGGCAAATTCCGTCAGGTCGACCTCGGCCAGCAAGGCCATGGCGCGGTCGTTGAGCTGATTCAGGGAACGTTCGCTTTGCCAGAAGTGGAACGACGTGCCCAGCTGGCGCTGCAAGCCGATGCGCACATTTTGCAACACCGACAAATGCGGGAAGACGGCGGAAATCTGGAAGGAACGGATCACGCCCATGCGTGCGATCTGGGCCGGTTTGGCGGCAGTGATATCTTTCCCATTGAACAGGATCTGTCCTGAAGTGGGGACCAGGAATTTGGTGAGCAAGTTAAAACACGTGGTCTTGCCGGCGCCGTTCGGACCGATCAAGGCGTGGATATGGCCCCGCTCTACCTTCAGGTTCACCTCGCTCACAGCGGTGAAACCCTTGAATTCCTTGGTCAAATTTCTTGTTTCCAAGATTACGTTTGACATCGTGTCTCCTAGTTGTACTTTTTGTACTACTTAGTCATTTTTATAATACACAACTTAAATTTAACGCACAATACAGTATAACTACGGGGATTTTGCGCCAGCCCGAATGGCGCAAACTCGCGCCTTTACCCAGCTATTTCCTGCTATTTCCAGGCCGCGTGTATCATTTGCGCCGCTTTTTCCCCGATCATCACGGTGGGCGAGTTCGTGTTACCAGAAGTAATGTACGGCATGATCGATGCATCGACAACGCGCAAGCCAGCCACGCCGATCACGCGCAACTGGCTGTCGACCACGCTGGATCCATCGCTGGCCAGGCCCATGCGGCAAGTACCCACCGGGTGGAAGATGGTGGTACCGATCTGGCTGGCCGCCTGCGCCAGCTCTTCCTGGCTCTGGAATTGCACGCCGGGCTTGTATTCCTGCGGCGCAAACTTACTTAACGCCGGCGCGGCAACGATGGCCCGCGTCAGCCGCAAGGCGTCGGCCGCCACTGTGCGGTCCTGCTCGGTACTCAGGTAATTGGGCACGATTTTCGGCGCCGCATAGCTGTCGGCCGAGGCGATCTGCACATGGCCGCGCGAAGTGGGCCGCAAATTGCAGACGCTGGCCGTAAACGCGGGAAACGCATGCAAGGGCTCGCCGAATTTGTCCAGGGAGAGCGGCTGCACGTGGTATTGCAGGTTCGGCGTGGCTTGCTGCGGATCGGACTTGGCGAATGCGCCCAGCTGCGACGGCGCCATCGACATGGGCCCGCTCTGGAACAGCGCATACTGCAAACCGATCTGCATCTTGCCCAGCATATTGCCCGCCATGATGTTCAGGGTTTTCACGCCCTGGACTTTGAATACCATGCGCAGCTGCAAATGGTCTTGCAGGTTGCCGCCCACGCCAGGCGAGTCCAGCACGGGCGCAATGCCATGCTGCTGCAGCAAGCTGGCCGGGCCGATGCCGGACAATTGCAGCAATTGCGGCGAACCGATGGCGCCCGCCGTCAGCAAGGTTTCCCGCCGGGCTGTCGCCTGCCACTGCGTGCCGCCGCCCGTAAATACAATGCCCGTGCAGCGCGGCCCCGACTCCGTCGTTTCCAGCAGCAATCGTTCCACGTGGCAGCCCGTCATGATGGTCAGGTTCGGGCGGCGCGATGCCGGTTTCAGGAACGCTTTCGAGGTATTCCAGCGGATGCCGCGGCGCTGGTTGACGTCGAAATATGCGCTGCCGCTATTGTCGCCGCCATTGAAATCGCTGGTTTTCGGGATGCCGACCTGCTGCGCCGCATCGCGGAACGCGTTCAGGATATCCCACGACAAGCGCTGTTTTTCCACGCGCCACTCGCCGCCGACGCCATGGTTTTCCGACGCGCCGCCGTAGTAATCCTCGCTTTGTTTAAAGAGCGGCAAGACCTTGTCCCAGCGCCAGGAAGCGTCGTCCGTCAAGTCGGCCCAGTGGTCGTAATCGCCGGCCTGGCCGCGCATATAGATCATGCCGTTGATGGAAGAGCTGCCG
Organism: Janthinobacterium sp. SUN128; assembly: GCF_030587275.1. Lineage (NCBI taxonomy): Bacteria > Pseudomonadati > Pseudomonadota > Betaproteobacteria > Burkholderiales > Oxalobacteraceae > Janthinobacterium > Janthinobacterium sp. SUN128. Next base: position 71,142 of record NZ_JAPWHY010000006.1, read on the forward strand.
CCCAGCACCTTGCCGCGTGGATAGATCAGGCTGCGCCCGCCCAGGCCAGCGTCCGCCTGCGTGGAATACAGCCAGTCCGTGCGGGGATTGCCGATGCAATGCAGATAGCCAACGGGGATGTGGATCCACACGTAATCGTCCTTGCCGCCCGCTTCCACGAGTAAAACGTTGGCATCCTTGTCGCGTGTGAGCCGGTTGGCCAGCACGCAACCTGCCGTGCCGCCGCCCACGATGATGTAGTCGTATTCGCCTGCCGATTCCAATGAAGCTCCTTTCGGTATGCCATCAAGCTGTCGCGCGGCGTGTCTCCCCACCGCGATCCGCTACCAGAGTCTGTATTCGTTCATGCATGCATGGCTGCTGAGCCGCCTTGAGATTACCACCAGTGCCGGGCCAGGGCGACATTAATCGTGGCCAGCGATATGAGCGAGCGTCACGGCAAGCTCAAAAACAGGGTCATCAAGCTGTGGATAACCGTATGGATATCCACAGGTACGATATGTGCGTAAACGAAAATTTTTTTGGACGCCTTTTTTTATCCCAAAACCATCCCAGGCAGATACACCCCTTACTCAGCGTTTATCCGCACGCCAAGCGATTGTTTACAAGGATAAATCGGGACTTATCCACAGAAGATGTGCCCGTTAACTACTATTACTATTCTTGTATACGAACTTGTTAAGGTAAACCCGACAACGCGCACTTTGCCTGCCCTTCGTCTTTGAAAGGGTTCGCAAGCTTGTCTTCAAAAAAAAAGCCGACGAGCGGCTTTGCTGACAAAAAAATTCGAGCCAACAACTGCGCGACGAAAACCGGTGTGGCCAACATCACGCGCACAGCACTGCCAAACCGTTTTGCAAAATGGGAACGTCAACAGGCTTGAGCGGGCACAGTGCCAGCAAGCGGTTCGATATGAAAAAGAGGGGGAATTTGAGACGATTGTGGATAAGTCACTTGATATCCACAGGATGACTTGTGAGTAAACACGAAGTTATGCGCAGGCCCGCATTTTATACAATTTTGCTCCTCGCGTGATACAGCGATTATGCACGCTTTATTTTGCGCGTAAACGATTGATCCTGTTGAAAAAAAGCGACTTATCCACAGAAAAAAACGCGTTTACTATTACTACTATTTTTATATATAGATCTATTGTAAACCGATAAAAAAAGCGGAAGTCCGGGGATATTTCCCAAAAGCATGCAAAAAACGTCAAAAAAAAAGCCAACGGCGACATCGCGACCCACTGCAAAACCGTCTTCCAGGAATCACCTGGATGCGAAGGTCCGTGAAAGAACAACGTTCGTGGTTGCTCAACCTGGATTGCCAGGCAAGGATCAAGGCAGACGAAGCACGTCAACCATGCCACTACAGCAAGAAAAACCATGATTTTTGCTTGCTGCTGTGGATAAGTGCCTGCATATCCACAGGATGAGATGTGGGAAAAGTCGATCTTTGTCCACAGCCCGATTTTTATCCCAAACAAGTCCTTGCTGGATACAATGCTTGTGCGCCTACTTTTTTGAGCGCCAAGCCGATGATTCTTATACGGTATACCGACTTATCCACAAAAAAATGGCCGTTTACTATCACTACTATTTTTATGTATACATCTTTATTTAAAGCACAGAGACAAACGCGAACGGTGGAAAAGTTGCCGAAACGGCTGTTTTCACCGTGTAAACCGTTTTGCAATCCCCAAAAACCTGTAAAAACAGCATGAATTCACACAAAAAAATGCGTTTAGGCATCATCAGTGCCTTGCACGAAGAACAGCAGGGGCTCGTAGAAGCCATGCAAGGCCCCCAGAGGCGTTCACACGGCATGCGCGACTACACCCTGGGAACCCTGTGGAATATCGACGCTGTGTGCGTCCTGTCGCGTCTGGGCAAGGTTGCCGCTGCCATGACAGCTTCTATCCTTGTGGAAAAGTACGGAGTTACCCACATCGTCTTCACCGGCGTGGCCGGCAGCGGGGATAAACGCGTGAAAGTCGGCGATATCGTGGTGGCCGAAGCGCTGTTGCAGCACGATATGGACGCCCGCCCCCTGTTTCCCCGCTTCGAAGTGCCGCTGACAGGCTTGCAGCGTTTTGCCACGGACCTGGAATTGAGCACGCAACTGGCTGGTGCAGCCGAAGATTTCTTGCGTGACGATGTCTCCAGCGTGCTCAAGGCAGCGCATATCGTGGAATTTGGCTTGCAGCACGCACAGGTCCACCGCGGCCTGATCGCCAGCGGTGACCAGTTCATCAGCAGCGCCGCGCATGTGAACCAGCTGAAAGAAGATATCCCCGACCTGCTGGCCGTCGAAATGGAAGGCGCCGCCGTGGCGCAAGTGTGTTTTGAACTGGGCGTGCCGTTTACCGTCATGCGAACCATTTCCGACAATGCCAACGAAGAGGCGGCAGTCGACTTCATGCGTTTTGTGCAGACCGTCGCCTCGCCGTATGCGTTGACGGTGATCCAGCAATTGTGCCAGCGTCTGGCTGGCTGATTTTTCAGCTAGCGTGCATAAAAAAAGGGCAGAACCACTGGTTCTGCCCTTCTTATTTCAATAAAGGAGCCTGAAAAATGTTCAGGGCTAGGCGCCTTGCCGCAGGCAGTACGAATGTACGGCCAGGCAAGGCAACAACGCCATGGACTTTTTCTCGGGTTCCTTTAGACGCTGAGCATCATCAGGCTGGCATTTCCACCGGCCGCCGTCGTATTCACGCACAGCGCCCGCTCAGCGACCAGGCGCCACAGGGGGATGACACCCTCCTGCGTGGTGGCGATGGTGGCCACCAGGGCCCCTTCCCGTGCCGCCAGCAGCGGTTTGAGCTGGCCATCGAGGCTAGGCTCGATCATGGCGATCTGGAAATCATGCTTGACGGACTCCAGGCTGCTGACGACCTGGATGCGATCCTTCAGCGCGGCCGGCAAGTCGCCGGGAATCAGATCCGGCGCTTGCGCCAGCACCAGGGCCTGGTTACCGGTGGCCAGGACGGCGGCCAGCTGGTTCATCAAGGTGCCGGACGTGGCCGCCGCACACAAGATCGTGCCCCGCGCGGCAAAGCTCAGCGTATTGCGCTCGCCGGTCGGGCCTGGCAAGACGGTGGTGCTGCCCAGCAAGGTGGTGCGCGCATAGTCCTGTGCCAGTTGCTCGACCTTGTCGTGGCCATGCATCTTCGCCCACACGGTCAGCGCATCCAGGGCCGGTGGCGCCTGGCGCTGGTGTTGCGCGCCGGCCGGTGCATTGCGCTGCAGGCGTTTCAGGTACAGGGGGCCACCGGCTTTCGGTCCCGTGCCCGATTTGCCTTCGCCGCCGAACGGTTGCACGCCGACGACGGCGCCGACGATATTGCGGTTCACATAAATATTGCCCACATGTGCGCGCTTGGTGATGAAATCGATGGTTTCATCGATGCGCGTATGGATGCCCAGGGTCAAACCGTAACCGCTGTCGTTGATCGATTGCACCAGTTGCGGCAAGTCGGCCCGCTTGTAGCGGATCACATGCAGCACGGGGCCGAAGACTTCCTGCGTCAATTGCGCCAGCGACTTGATTTCCAGCACGGTCGGGGCGACAAACGTGCCTTTGACGGTCGGCAAATCGAGCGAATAGTGGTCGATGGCCATGGTTTTCATCTTGTTGATGTGCGCCAGCAGATTGCCTTGCGCTTCCGCATCGATGACGGGACCGATATCGGTCGCCAGGCGGTCAGGATTGCCAACGCGCAATTCCTGCATGGCGCCCTTGAGCATATGGATGGTCTTGTCGGCGATTTCCGTTTGCAGGAACAGCACGCGCAAGGCCGAGCAGCGCTGGCCGGCGCTGTCGAAAGCGGACGACATCACGTCCTGCACCACTTGCTCCGGCAAGGCGGACGAATCGACGATCAGGGCGTTCTGGCCACCCGTTTCGGCGATCAGGGGGATGTCGATGCCTTCGGCCACGGCGCGGGTGGCCAGGTTGCGGTTGATCAATTGCGCCACTTCCGTCGAACCCGTGAAAATCACGCCTTTCACGCGCGCGTCATTGCACAGGCCGGCACCAACGACTTCGCCGCTGCCGGGCAAGAATTGCAGCGCGCCCCGTGGGACGCCCGCCGCATGCAGCAATTGCACGGCGCGGTGGGCGATCAGCGGCGTCTGCTCGGCCGGCTTGGCCAGCACCACGTTGCCTGCGGCCAGGGCGGCGGCCAGCTGGCCAGTAAAGATGGCCAGCGGGAAGTTCCACGGACTGATGCAGGTGACGGGACCGAGCGCCAGGGTATTCGGCGCGTGTTCCACCTGCGTCGCGTAGTAGCGCAGGAAGTCGACGGCTTCGCGGATTTCCGCGATCGCATTCGGCAGGGACTTGCCCGCTTCGCGCACGGCCAGGGCCATCAGCTCGATGTGGTGCTCTTCGAACAGGTCGGCCGCGCGCTGCAAAGCTTGCGCGCGGATCGACGGCTCTGTCGTTTGCCAATCCATGGCATACGCGCTGGCGCTGGCCAGGGCCGTTTCCACGTCGGCTTGACCGGCTTCCATGACCTTGCCCACGACGTCGTCGTGCTGGGCCGGGTTGTGCAGCATGTGCGTGGGGCCGTTCAGGCTGACGGCGCCATCGATCAGCGGCGCCGCCTGCCACGTCTGCTGCTGCGCCAAGCCCGTGGCCAGGGTGCGCAAAGTGTCTTCATTCGACAGGTCCAGGCCGGCCGAGTTCCTGCGTTCGCTGCCAAACATGTCCAGCGGCAGCGGAATCGACGGGTGCGGCAAGCCGCCCTGCAGGCGTGCCTGTTCCAGCGGATCGCGGATCAGGCTATCGATGGCCACGCTTTCGTCGACGATCTGGTTGACGAAGGACGAGTTGGCGCCGTTTTCCAGCAGGCGGCGCACCAGGTAGGCCAGCAGGGTTTCATGCGAGCCGACAGGGGCGTAGATGCGGCACGGCTTGTCGAGGTTGTCGGGGCCGACGACCTGGTCGTACAGGGTTTCGCCCATGCCGTGCAGGCACTGGAATTCGTAGTCGGTAATGCCGTCGCGTTTCGCCCAGGTGTAGATGGTCGACAGGGTTTGCGCGTTGTGGGTGGCAAATTGTGGATAGATCAGGCTGCTGGCGGCCAGCAGTTTTTGCGCACACACGAGGTAAGAGACGTCCGTGTAGACCTTGCGCGTGTAGACGGGATAGCCTTCCTGGCCATCGACCTGCGCGCGTTTGATTTCCGCATCCCAATACGCACCCTTCACCAGGCGCACCATGAACTTGCGGCCGCTGCGGTGCGCCAGGTCGATCAGGTAATCGATGGCAAACGGGCAGCGCTTCTGATACGCCTGCACCACGTAGCCGATGCCGTCGAAGCCGGCCAGATCCGCATCGAACGCCAGTGCTTCCATCAGGTCGAGCGACAGTTCCAGGCGGTCCGTTTCTTCCGCATCGATGTTGAAGCCGATGTTGTACTGTTTTGCCAGCAACAGCAACGCTTTGACTTTCGGCAGCAATTCTTCCATGACGCGGGCGCGCTGGGCGCGGCTGTAGCGCGCGTGCAGGGCCGACAGTTTCACGGAAATGCCGGGGCCGTTCTTGATGCCGCGCCCGTTCGACGCCTTGCCGATGGCATGGATCGCCGTTTCGTACGAGGCGTAGTAGCTGGCCGCGTCCTGCTGCGTCAGGGCCGCCTCGCCCAGCATGTCGTACGAGTAACGGTAGCCGCGCGTTTCATTCTCGCGGCTGTTCTTCAACGCTTCTTCGATGGTCTGGCCCGTCACGAACTGGTTGCCCAGCATGCGCATGGCCAGGTCGACGCCCTTGCGGATCAGCGGCTCGCCGCCCTTGGCGATGAGCTTGGTCATGGCCGAACCGAGGCCCGATTCGCTGCTGGTGCTGACCAGTTTTCCCGTAATCAGCAAGCCCCAGGTGGCGGCATTGACGAACAGCGATGGCGATTCACCCAGGTGCTTCTTCCAGTCGCCCTTGCTGATTTTGTCGGCGATCAGGCGATCGGCCGTTTGACTGTCGGGTATACGCAACAGCGCTTCAGCCAGACACATCAATGCAACACCTTCTTCCGACGATAGCGAGAACTCGTGCATCAGTGCATCGACGCCCGATGCGCGTGTGCGTTTTTGGCGCACGTTCGAGACCAGGCGGTGCGCCAGCGCTTGTCCTTCGGCTGTCGTTTCGGTGCTGCTGGGGCGCACTTGTTGCAACAGCCACTGCACGGCGGAAACCTCATCGCGCCTATAGGCGGAGGTGATGGCGGCGCGTTGTGGTGTCGCTTCGGGCAGGATTTCTGCCTGGAACGCAGCAAAAGGAATCGGGGTAAAAGCCGAGGGGCCTGCAGGGTGCATAAGTGCTCTTTACAAGGAAAAAGGGACGAAAACTGACGTAATTCTTGCTCTTTTTTGGTGCAAAAAAATACAGAAAGTCGGACGTTAAGATGATTCGATTGTAAAGGGGATTCTTATGGATTAATTCTGGTAATACAGGGGACTAGCAATAGATAGTTTTTGATGCGACAATTTAACCAAATAATATTAATTTGGGGGTGATAGGAATGCTGGACAAGATCAGTAAGAAAATCTTGATGGAATTGCAGAGCGATGGACGCATCAGCAATGTGGAGCTGGCCGCGCGCGTGAACCTGTCGCCGGCGGCCTGCCTGGAGCGCGTGCGCAAGTTGCACGAATCCGGTTACATCATGGGCTATACGGCCCAGTTGAACCCGCAGCTGCTCGACGTATCGCTGCTGGTGTTCATCGAAGTCGTGCTTGATCGCACGACACCGGAAGTGTTCGATGCCTTCAAGCATAGCGTACAAATCATTCCAGAGGTACTGGAATGTCATATGGTGGCCGGCGGTTTCGATTACCTGGTTAAGGCGCGCGTCAAGGATATGGCCGCCTACCGCGAATTCCTGGGCAAGACGCTGTTGCAGAAAGGTGTGCGGGAAACCCACACTTATGCCGTCATGGAAGAGGTCAAAAACACCACCAAATTGCCAATTAAGTGACCTTGGTGTAGCCGCCCTACTTTTCTGATTGAGCTATCGGAACAAATGTTGTAGGGTAGAACTACAATTCTGCTACCCGGTAGCCGCCTGAAACGCCGCGCAGACGTTACGTTCAGGGTGCAAGGTGGGCAATCGTGCCCACCCGCATACGGTTACGGCACGTCCCCTCAACGGGACGTGACGGGTTCGCGCAGCGGGGGACAAATGAAGCAGTTGCAGCATCAGCTGGTGCGTTTCTTTGTATTCACGATCCTGGCCATGGCCGTGGCCTGTTGCCTGGCCTATCTGCTGCTGCTCTCGGGCGGCGACCATCCGTATCTGATCGCCTGCGTGGCCGCCGCCATCGGCGCCGCGCTGCTGGCGTTTGCCGGCCGTGCGCGCGGCGAGCCAGGCTTGCATCAGTTCGCCGACACGGTGGGCAACGCCATCGATGCCATCATGATCGGCGCGGCGGAAACCTCGTATTTTGTTGATTCCGTCAAACAGAAGGTGGAACTCGATGTGCGCACGGCCAGCGACATCGCCGACAGTTCCGTACAAAATGCCGCCATGACGGAAAAGATCGCCGCCAATGCGGAGCGGGCCGCCAAGGTGGCCGCCGGCGTGCGCGTGGAAAGCGTGGCGGCGCGCGCCGAAGTGGACCAGGGCTTGCAGCGCATCAATAAGGCACGCGAAGAAGCGCAAGGCGCTTCCAGTACCATGCTGAGCTTGCAGGAAAAATCCAAACGCATCACGGGTTTCACGGAAGCCATTTCCGATATTTCCGCGCGCACCAACTTGCTGGCGCTGAACGCCGCCATCGAGGCGGCGCGTGCCGGCGAACATGGACGCGGTTTTGCCGTGGTGGCCGGGGAAGTGCGGCAACTGGCGCAGCGCACCAAGGAAGCCTCCGATGAAATCAGCGTGATGGTGCGCGAAATCAATGAACAGTCGGAAAAAGCTGCGCGTGGCATGAGTTCGCTGGCGGCCGGCGTCACGGAAGCGGCGCGCAATGTGGAAAGCGTGCATGCATCGCTCAGCCATATCGAGGAATCGTCGGGCGTGTCGGAAGACGAGATCGGGCAAATCGCCCGCGCCTCGCGCGAACACGTCGACACGACGCAAGTGATCGCCGATGCCATCCTGCAAATCCGCGACAGCATGCTGTCGACGAACGCCGAATTGCCGCGCGCCACACAGTCGGCCATGGCCCTGGCCGAGCGGGCCGAAGTGATCGCCGGCGCCCTCGGCGAATCGAGCGTGGCCACGCCGCACGACGAGATCCGCGAGGCGGCCCAGCGCGCCGCGCGCGACGTGGGCAAACTCTTCGAGCAAGCCATCGCGTCGGGGCGCATCACGCGCGAAGCCCTGTTCGACCGCCACTACCGCCCCATCCCGAATACCAATCCGCCCAAGCACAACACGAAATTCGACGCGTTTACGGACAAAGTGCTGCCGGATGTGCAGGAAGGCGTGCTGGCCGCCCTGCCGCACCTGGCCTACGCGGGTGCCGTTGACAACAATGGATATTTCCCGACGCACAACAAGAAGTTTTCCCAGCCGCTGACGGGCGACTACGCCACCGATATCGTGAATAACCGCACCAAACGCATCTTCAGCGACCGCACGGGCAAGCGCTGCGGCAGCAACACCCGGGCGTTCCTGTTGCAGACCTATAAACGCGACACGGGCGAAGTCATGCACGATTTATCCGTGCCCATCCACGTCGATGGCAAGCACTGGGGCGGTTTCAGAATTGGTTACCGCTCCAGCAGTCACGCATAAAAAAACGCCTGATGTTTCATCAGGCGTTTTTTTGTGCCGGTAGAACACTTATTCAATATGCGGCTTCGGCGCCACGCCCCCGCCGGCTGCCGTGGCCGTGCGCAGGGTGGGTGTGTTCATGCTTTCCAGGTGGTTGCGCAGCCATTTGTGGGCGGGGCTGCGGGCGTCGCGCTCGTGCCACAGCATGTCCAGGTGGACGGCTGGCAGGGTCAATGGCAAATCCTTGTACAGCAGCGATTCCGTCATGCCTGTCGAGGCGATCAGGTGGCGCGGCAAGACCGTGATCAGGTCGGAATTGGCGACGACCCGCCCAGCGGTAAAGAACTGGTTGACCGTCAACAGGATGCGCCGTTCGCGGTGGATCTGCGACAGCGCCTCGTCGATCAAGCCATGCGCGCGGCCGGAAAAGCTCACCAATAAATGGTTGGCCGCGCAGTAGTTATCCAGGGTCAATTCCTTGTCGGCCAGCGGATGGCCGCGCCGCATCACGCACACATACTTGCCGGAATACAGGCGTTCATGGCGGATGGGCGAACCCGTTTCGCTCGACAGTTGCGCCGCCACGCCGGGAAAGAAGCCCACGGCCAGGTCGATGTCGCCGCGCAGCAGCATCGGGCGCGGTTCGCGCGTGGTCAGCGGCATCATGCGCACGTTGACGCCGGGCGCTTCCCGTTCGATCGAGCGCATCAGCGAAGGCAGCCAGAACGCGGCCGTCGCATCTGCCATGGCCATGCGGAAGGTGGCGTGGGTTTTTGACACGTCGAAGGTTTCCGGCGTGACGGCCGCTTCCAGGCTGGCCAGGGCCGAGCGCACGGATGGCCACAGCGCTTCGGCGCGGGGCGTGGGTTTCACGCCGTACGCCGTGCGGATCAGCAATTCGTCACCGAGGCTCTCGCGCAGGCGTTTGATGGCGTTCGATACCGCCGGCTGCGTCATCGCCAGGTGGCCGGCTGCGCGCGTCAGGTTTTGTTCCGTCATGACGGCGTCGAAAACACGCAGCAAGTTCAGATCCAGCGTCAGAAAACTCATGGAAAGCCCAAGATAAAAGTTGAATTGATTACTTAAGAGTGTAAACCGCGCCGGGCACGAATATTTTCACTCGTAAAAAAATATTACAGTTTTCCATTCATGATTCATATAATTGGTATCAAGAAATGGAATTAGATTTATATGTTGCACTGCACTATAGTACTGGCAAATTCTATAATGCACTGGAACACTATGTCTACCTTCGCCTCCGCCCTGTACGCAGTATCCGCACCCGTGCTGGAGATTTCCCTGCTGAATGCCCTGCAACTCGTGCTGGTGATCGTGGCCGTGGGCGCCTTCGCCCTGCTGTTCAAGCCTTTGCTGGTGGGGATCGCCCGCGCCATGGTGCTGCTGGTGCGTCCCAAGCTGAGCCGCGAAGAGCGCCTGGCGCGCCAGCAGATGCGCGAAGCGCAAGCCTTGAAGCGCACCCTGGGCAAGATGGATGGCGTATCGCCAAGCAATGCCGCCGAGCTGCGTGCCCTGTCGACGCGCGCCTGAGCGATCAACTGTTGCAGATGACAAGCCGGCGCGAGCCGGCTTTTTTACGCCCGCGTTTTCGTTCAGGCCGCTTCAGGCCATGTCGCCCAGCAAATGCGCGCGCAACAAGGTGTCGGCCGGGTGGGCGCCGATCCAGATTTTCAGCAGCGCATTATAGAAGGCCAGGTCCGGTACCATGTCGCCCACCTGCTTGCCGTTCAGCTTGCACAACGTGCCCTCTTCCGGCAGCCAGTCAACGGTGAGAATGTCGCCCTTTTTCAGGCCGGGCACCATTTCGAACATGGCGCCGAACTGCATCGTCTGGCTCAGCAGGCGCGTGCGGTCGGCCTGGTCGGAGCTGCGCTTCAAGCCCTGCATGAAGGCTTGTCCCAGCTCGTCCGAGGTGATGTCGCGCAGCATGACGATTTCCAGGCGGCGCGGCCCGGGCAGCGCCAGGATGTCGGCCAGCTGGGTTTTCTTTTCCGGCAGGTACAGCGCAATCGTGTAGACCTTGAAGATGACCTTGTAGCGCACGCCGGCGCCGTTGAGTTTCAACTCGCGGCTGGCCAGCTGTACCGTGTCGTCCAGCTTGACGCCGCCGATCTCGACGGCCAGCGCTGCTTGTGCCAGGGCGGCGCACAGGCCGATGGCAGCGAGGGAGCGGCCCAAACGCGATGTGCATATTTGCATCTTCTACCTCCGTGGAAACCATGGGCTGTGGATAAGTCAGCACACAGTGTAGAACAGTTGGCAGAAGCTGGCGCCACGCAGAAGTGGGCCAGAAGTGGCGCGGGAGAAATGCTCAGGTTTTTGCGGCGGGAAGTTCCGCCTGCAGGCGTTCGTACTTGGCCATCAATTGCTCCGGGCTTTCGCGCCAGGCGGGATTGAAGGGGATGCAGCTGACGGGGCACACTTGCTGGCATTGCGGCTCGTCAAAGTGGCCCACGCATTCGGTGCACTTGTTGGGATCGATTTCGTAGATTTCCGCGCCCATGTAGATCGCGTCATTCGGGCACTCGGGCTCGCAAATGTCGCAATTGATGCATTCGTCGGTGATCAGTAATGCCATGATTTCACTCTTACTTATTGCGATGAGGCAGCGTTGGCGGCAATCTTGTTTTGCAGCCAGCGGTTCACCGAGGGGAAGACAAACTTGGAGACGTCGCCGCCCAGCGCCGCGATTTCGCGCACGATGGTGCCCGAAATGAATTGGTACTGGTCGGATGGCGTCAGGAACATGGTTTCGACGTCGGGCAGCAGGTAGCGGTTCATGCCCGCCATCTGGAATTCGTATTCGAAGTCGGAGACGGCGCGCAAGCCGCGCACGATGACTCGCGCTTCATGCTTGCGCACGAAATCCTTGAGCAGGCCGGAAAAGCTTTCCACTTGCACATTTGGGTAATGGCCGAGCACTTCGTTGGCGATTTCCAGGCGTTCGTCGAGCGAGAAAAACGGCTGCTTGTTCTTGCTGTCGGCCACACCGACGATCAGCTTGTCAAACAGACCCGATGCGCGGCGCACCAAATCTTCATGACCGCGCGTGAGCGGATCGAATGTTCCTGGATAAACGGCTACAACCATTGCGGCTCCCTGACGATGCACCAATATAGACGCGCATTATGCCTGAAATTGGTGACCACCTTGGTGCTGCGCCTCGGGGCAGGGAGCCTTTTTGCCTCATTTATAGGCAGATTCAGGCAGTTGCCGGCACTTTGTTGTAAGTTAGCAAATGATAATAAACGGTGCCCGCCTTGTCGGCGCGGATGACTTCCCACGGCGCCATCCACTCCGGTTTTTCCAGTGCGCTGGCTTCATCGAAGACCAGCGGCAAGCCCGATTCCGCGTACACCATGCCGCCTTCCGTGAGCAGGTTGGCGCACAGTGGCAACACTTTCGCCAGGAAATCCTGCTGGTACGGCGGATCGAGGAAGATCAGGTCGAAACGCTGGCCGCGCGATGCCAGGCCTTGCGCCGTCAGCAGGGCGTCGCCGCGCAGCAGTTGCACGTTGTCGGCGCGCAATTTCACCTTGTTCTCTTCCAGCTGGCGGATCACGGGCGTATGCGTATCGACCATGGTGACGGCGGCGGCGCCGCGGCTGGCCGCTTCAAAACCCAGCGCGCCGCTGCCGGCGAACAGGTCCAGCACCTGGGCGTTGGCCCAGTCGCCGTCGCGCAAGTGATTGATCCAGTTGAACACGGTTTCGCGCACGCGGTCCGGCGTCGGGCGCAAGCCCAGTGCCTGCAAAACAGGCAGCACGGAACGCTTCCACTGGCCGCCGATGATGCGTACCTGGTTCGGTGGCGGCGCGTGGTGGACGGGGACTTTGGCGGGTTTTTTAATTTTCTTTTGCATGGGCATTTAAAACACCTAACAAAACCTACTGCGCGTCGCGATTTGCGGCCTGCGATGCTCACTGTGCATTCGCACAGCTGCGCTTCTTAGCCACAACTCACTGCCGCTCGCTACGGTTTTGTTAGGCGTTTCATTTCTTCAATTTGATGGCGGCCACTATAGCATATGGCCCCCTCCCCGCTGCTGGCGCTGCCGCTCTATTTGGGTTGCGTGGCCAGGGAATTGAAATCGTCGATCCAGCCCTGTATGCGCTTGACGGCGTGGGCCTTTTGCGCCGGCGTGGCGATCTTGATCACCGTCAAGACCATCTGCGCCGTGCTGCTTTCGTAGGCATCGAAGAAGGCCTTGCGCTCCGAATGTTCGAGTCGCTCGAAACTGTCCTTGATCAGGGTCGTGATCAGGGCTGCACTGGCTTCCTTGCCGAGTTTTTCCTGGTGAACTTTCTTGACCAGGTTCAACACATTCTGCTGGCGCCGCATGCGTTCGTCGAGCCAGATCTCATTGTTCAGCGGACGCGCGTCGGATGCCTTGCGGATGATGGCTTCCTGTTCGCTGCTAAAGCTGCCGAACCACAGTTCGAATTGCTCCATGGCTTTCTTGTAGCGCAGTTTCTGGCGCTTTTCCTGGTCACCGCTCAGGTATTTCTTGCGGTAATCATCATTGTTCGACTTGAACTTCTTTTCCATCTGCGCGATCTGCTCGGGCTTGAGCGAGCGCGCCAGGTCGGCCAGCTCGGGCGCAGCTTTCAGCAGCAGCGCTTGGGTGCGCTGCTTGATCTCGCTGTAGTCCGCCATCAGGTCTGCCTGCGTGGTATTGCCTTGCAGCTGCTTCTGGCCCGTGCGCAGGATTTCCACGTAATCCTTCAATTGCGTCTTGCGGTGCCAGTCGAACAGCTTGTCGATATCGTCGCGCACCCAGCCCTTCTGGTCGCGGTCCAGGTCGACATACGCGTTCAGCCACCAGTACAGTACGGTATCGCCATTGTTGTAGGCCAGACGCAAGCCGCTGCAGCCGGCCATGACGACGAGCACGATGGCCAGCATGGCATACATAAAGTGGCTGGAAGGCGTGGAAAACGGGGCCTGCGTGTTAAACTTTTTCATATTCTTAACTTATAAAAGACGGTCTATGAACGTTGTCATTCTCGCTGCCGGTATGGGCAAACGCATGCAGTCGGCACTGCCCAAGGTATTGCACCCGTTGGCGGGCAAGCCGCTGTTGTCGCACGTCATCGACACGGCGCGTGGCCTGGCGCCGTCCCGATTATGCGTGATTTACGGGCATGGGGGCGCAGCGGTGCTGAAGTTGCTCGAGGGCTACAAGGTGAACCATGCCGTGCAGATCGACGCCGCCGAGCAGGCGCAGCAACTGGGTACCGGTCATGCCGTGCAACAAGCGCTGCCTTTGCTCGATGACAGCGTGCCGACCCTGATCCTGTACGGCGACGTACCGCTGACCAGCGCCGTTTCCCTGCAGCAGCTGGTGCAGGCGGCCGGCCAGGACAAGCTGGCCATTCTGACCGTGGAACAGGACGATCCCTTTGGCCTGGGCCGCATCGTGCGCGAGCACGGCGCCATCGTGCGCATCGTCGAGGAAAAGGATGCCACGCCAGAAGAGCGCGCCATCAAGGAAATCAACAGCGGCATCATGGTCGCGCCCACCGTACAACTGAAACAATGGCTGTCGGCCTTGTCGAACGACAATGCCCAAGGGGAATACTATCTGACCGATATCGTTGCCCAGGCTGTCGCCGATGGCGTGGCCGTCACGTCGGCCCACCCGGCCGCCGTGTGGGAGGTGGCGGGCGTCAACAGCAAGGTGCAGCTGGCCCAGCTCGAACGCATCCACCAGAACAATATCGCGCAAGCGCTGCTCGAGCGGGGCGTGACCCTGCTCGATCCGGCCCGCATCGACGTGCGCGGCGAACTGATTTGCGGCCGCGATGTCACCATCGATGTCGGCTGCGTGTTCGAAGGCAGAGTCGAACTGGGCGATGGCGTGCGCGTGGGCGCCAACAACGTCTTCATCAATGCCACGGTGGCCGCTGGCGCGCACATCAAGCCCTTCTGCCATATCGAGGATGCCGTCGTCGGCGCCGCTTCCATCATCGGCCCGTACGCGCGCCTGCGCCCGGGCACGGTCCTGGCGGAAGACGTGCACATCGGTAACTTCGTCGAAGTGAAAAACAGCCAGATCGCCGCGCACAGCAAGGCCAATCACCTGGCCTACATCGGCGACGCCACCATTGGCTCGAAGGTCAACATCGGCGCCGGCACGATCACCTGCAACTACGATGGCGTAAACAAGTTCCGCACGGTGATTGAAGACGATGCCTTCATTGGCAGCGACAGCCAGCTGATCGCGCCCGTCACCGTCGGCAAGGGCGCCACCCTGGGCGCCGGCACGACCTTGTCGAAAGATGCGCCGGCCGGCAAGCTGACCGTTTCGCGCGCGCGGCAAGTGACCATCGACGGCTGGACGCGTCCCGTGAAAATCA
Source organism: Janthinobacterium sp. SUN128 (assembly GCF_030587275.1). NCBI lineage: Bacteria > Pseudomonadati > Pseudomonadota > Betaproteobacteria > Burkholderiales > Oxalobacteraceae > Janthinobacterium > Janthinobacterium sp. SUN128. Next base: position 86,238 of record NZ_JAPWHY010000006.1, read on the forward strand.
AGAAGTAAGCGGCGCAGTCAGCCCTTGCACACAGGCAGGCCGCCCGGCCTGCCTTTTTTGTATGTGGATAACTCTGTGGGCAAGCCACTGCACAAGTGGCGCATAAACCTGTGCGCAAGCCTGCGCATAAGCTGTTGGCAAGTTTTTCAATCTGGCCTGCCATGCGCTTATCGCTGCCTTTTCCGCTGATTCCAGCGGCTTGCCAGCGATACAATCGCCTTTTTCGGCGTATTGTGGATAACTCTGTGGGTAAGTCTGCGGATAAGCGCTGGATAGCGTGGGTACAAGTGGGGATAACTGCATTTTCACCCCTCGCTCCCCGGGTATTGCTGTGGGTAAACCTGTGGAAAAACCGTGCACAGACGGTGAATAGTTGGTGGGTAAGTCGTGCGTTGGATCAAGCAACAGCCGCAAGCCCGGCTTGCGGCTGTTGCTGCCGCATCAGAAGCGGCGATTCAGTTCGACCCACAGGCGGGCCGAACTGCGCGCCGCCAGCAGGACTGGCGTGCCGCCGATGGGCTTGGCGACGTATGCGCGGGCATTCCACTGCTGCCCGCCCGCCCAGTTCACGCCCAGTCCGGCGCCGTGCAGGCGCGCGCTGTTCGGGCCTGGCGTCCAGCGCTGCTGGTTGACCGTCACGCGCGCGCTGTCGACGAAGGCCACGGCTTGCCATTGTCCCGCTTCGCTGGCGCTGAGTTCATGCCGCCATTCCGCGCTGCCAAAATAGCCGAGGTCGCCAGCTGCCGCGCCCACGTCATAGGCGCGCACCGTGTACGGCCCGCCCACGCTCATCTTTTCGGACGAGTCGAGGTTGCCGTCCGCCCACTGCCCGGCGACGGTCAGATACACGGCATTGCGCTGGTCCAGGTTTTGCAGGCGCGACAGGTTGACGTTCCATTTCGCGTAATTGCCATGGCTGCGTGCGCTGAACGCGTCGTTCAGGCGCGCCAGCGGGTCGGTGATGTCGAGCTTGCCGGCTGTCGCGGCCACGCTCCAGCTGGTGATGGCGCCGGCCAGGGCAGCATCGCGCACGTCGCCGCCGAGGGTCGCGCTCAAGTTGTCCAGGCGGCGGTCGCTGTGCATGGCGCTGGCGTCGATACGGTCGCGCAAGTGCACCTGATCATATTGCAGCTGGATGGACATGTTCGCATCGCGGCTGCGCAGCAGCGGATGGCGCAGCCAGCCACTGGCGACCTGGGCCGTGCCATGCGCCTCCAGCGGGCGCATGGCGCCTTGCAGGCGGTAGCGCAAGGCGGACATGGCCACCCCGGCGCGCGTGCCGGCGCCGTTCAGCAGCAGGTCATAGCCGAGACGCGCATACGACATGCCCTTGCCCGAGCTGAGCACGCTGGCGCTGGCCACGTCGCCCTGGTGCAGCGGGTTGTACAGGTACACGGTGGCGCCAAGGCGGGCGCGGCCCGTGTAACGGTTGCCATTGTTGTCGAGGAAGGCAGCGCCAGCCATGCGCGGACCGGACCAGGCATCGACCAGCAGGTCGGAGCTGCCGACCTCGGTGCCGGGCTTGAGCGTGGCCGTGATGGCCACGTTCGGTATGTCGGACAGCAACAGCAAGCTGCGGTCGATTTCCGCCTGGCTGATGGTCTGGCCCGCTTGCAGCGGCGCCAGCGTGGCATTCAGCAAGGCGTCGCTGACGTCGCTCTGGTTGGCGATGCCCACCTGGCCATAGCGCGCTTCGAGGACCTCGATGCGCACGATGCCCTGGCGGATGGTCTGGGCAGGCACGATGGCGCGCGCCAGCGGATAGCCATGGGCGCGGTAGTAGCCGGTGATGCGGGCCGCCAGTTCGCCCAGTTGCTCCAGGGACAGGGTCGTGCCGTGGGCGCTGGCGATGAGCGCCTGCAAGGTGGCCGTGTCGAACGCGCTATTGCCGCTGATGTCGATCTGCGTGACGAGAAATGGCACGCTGGCGGGCAGCGGCGCGCCCTCTTTCTGTTCGATGCGCAGCGCCGGCGCGCCGGGGGGCGCGTTGGCGGGCGTGGCCGGTTGCAACTGGCGCAGGATGGCGCCCGCGTCGGGCACGACCGGGGTGGTCTGGGCGGCGGCGCATGGCGCGAAGGCCAGCAGCAGCAGGGACAGCAACGGTTGTTGCAGCAGGTGTCGCGGAGTCGATGAATGTGTCATGGTGTTATTGATTTACGTTGAGCATGTTGGCGGGCAGCTTGACGCCGCCCAGGACGACTTGCAGGGCCGGGCCGCGGCTGCCGATCTGCATGGTGGTGTTTGGCGAGGCATTGCTGGCGGCAGCCGTGCCGGCCGGGCCATCCGTCTGCGTGACGGTGATGGTGGGCGCGGCCGCCAGCGTGCCGGGACGCGTATCGGCAAAGCTGCCCAGCACTTGCGCCTGCAGTTGCGCCACGGCTGCCTGGGCCGGCGGCGGCAGACTGGCCGACGTCAGGGTCAGGGCGCCGGCATTGCCCTCGGCTTGTACGAAGGCATAGTCGTTGGAAGCCAGGCCGCTGCCGGTGATGGCGTAATTGCCAGCCGGACTGCTGGCCGTGGCCGGGCTGGTCCAGGCCGGGGTGCCGCTGGTGGCATCGGCCAGTGTATCGCCGCCCAGCAAGCCGCTGACCTTGCCGCTCAAGCCATCGGGCGTGCGGCCACCCGTCAGGCTGGTAGCCGTGGCCGTGTACAGCAAGCTGGCCTTGGCGATATCGGCCGTGATGTTACCCGGCTGCACGATGGTGTAGTTAGCCGCGTCCGCGCCTTGCAAGATGTAGCCATCGATGATGACGGTCTTGGCGCTGCCGGCATGCTTGTCGGCAAAGAATGCCGTACCGCCCGTCACGCGCAATTCGTCGCCGCCCAGCGCCGTCACTTTGGCCGTGCCCGTCAGGGTGGCGCCGGTGGTGGCGTCATAGACTTTATTCGCCGCAGCCACGCCAGTGATGACCACGCTGGCTTTGCCGATGTCGGCCGTGACGTTGTTCGGTTGCACCAGCACATAGTTGGCCGCATCCGCGCCTTGCAAGACAAAGCCGTCGACGGTGACGGTTTTGCCTGTTCCGGCGTTCTTGTCGGCAAAGCGGGCATTGCCGCCCGTCACACCAAGCTGGTCATCGCCCAGCGCCGTTACTTTGGCCGTGCCCGTCAGGTTGGCGCCGGTGGTGGCGTCATAGACTTTATTCGCCGCAGCCACGCCAGTGATGACCACGCTGGCCTTGCCGATATCGGCCGTAACCTTGCCCGGTTGCGTCAGGTCATAGTTGCCGGCGTCCGCGCCCTGCAAGGCAAAGCCGTCGAGGGTAACAGTCTTGGCGCTGCCGGCGTTCTTGTCGGCAAAGCGGGCATTGCCGCCCGTCACGTCAAGCTGGTCGTCGCCCAGCGCCGTTACTTTGGCCGTGCCCGTCAGGGTGGCGCCGGTGGTAGCGTCATAGACTTTATTCGCCGCTCCCACACCAGTGATGACCACGCTGGCTTTGCCGATGTCGGCCGTGACCTTGCCCGGCTGCACCAGCACATAGTTGCCCGCGTCCGCACCCTGCAAGATAAAGCCGTCGAGGGTAACAGTCTTGGCGCTGCCGGCGTTCTTGTCGGCAAAAGATGCGCTGCCGCCGGCGACGCGCAGTTCATCGTCGCCCAGCGCCAGCACGCTAGCCTTGCCTGTCAGTGTGGCGGTCGTGGTGGCGTCATACACTTTGTTTGCGGCAGCCACGCCAGCGACGGTGACGCTAGCCTTGCCGATGTCGGCCGTGACGTTGTTCGGTTGCACCAACACATAGTTGGACGCATCCGCACCCTGCAGGCTGTAGCCATCAATGATGACGTTCTTGCCCTGGCCTGCGTTCTTGTCGGCAAAGCGGGCCACGCCGCCGGCCACGCTCAACTGGTCGCCGCCCAGCGCTTGTACGCTGGCCTTGCCCGTCAAGGTGGCGCCGGTGGTGGCGTCATAGACTTTATTCGCCGCGGCCACGCCAGTGATCACCACGCTGGCCTTGCCGATGTCGGCCGTGACGTTGTTCGGCTGCACCAGCACATAGTTGGCCGCATCCGCGCCCTGCAAGGTAAAGCCGCTCAGGGTGACAGTCTTGCCCATGCCGGCGTTCTTGTCGGCAAAATGGGCGGTGCCTCCGGTTACGCTGAGCTGGTCATCGCCCAGCGCTAGCACGCCGGCCTTGCCCGTCAGGGTGGCGCCCGTGCCAGCGTCATAGACTTTATTGGCCGCTCCCACGCCCTGCACATACAGCGTGGCGCGGTTGATGGTGGCGCTATGCTTGCCGCCCTCCAAGGTGTAGTTGCTGGCCTGGCCCGTGCTGCCGTCCGCCAGCGCCAGCGTGCCGTTGGCCATGGCCTTTTTTCCACCCGCGTTTTTGTTGTCGAGGATACCGCTACCCGACAGCAGCAGGTTCTCGCCTTGCACCAGGCCGTTCAGTGTCAGCAGACCGGCCGCCATGCTGGCGCTGCCGTCATAGGTGCGCGTGCCGTTCAGACTGATGACGGCCCGGTTGATCGTCAGGGCGCCCGCCTGCAGATCGATGTCATACCCTTGTTGGCCGGAATACAGGTAGGTGCCGACGGCGTTGTAGAGACCGGCATCGCGGATGGCGCCGTACAGGCTATTGTTTGAGGAAAAGATTTGCCCGGAACCGGCAGCGCCAGCGACCGAATAACGGGCATTGGACAGGCCGCCCGCATAACTTTTTCCATCGTAAGTCTTGCTGACAGCATCCGAGGTGACGGTCAGGGCGGTCAAGAAGCTGCGCAGCAGCGGCGCTGTCTGGCCTTCATAGATGCGCCAGATGGCATGGCTGCCGGCGGTGGACGCCATGTCCCAGCCGTCGAAGCTGGCTTGCGAACGCATCTGCGCAGCGCTCAGGCCGCGCACATTGCTCAGCGTGCCTTCGTTCTCGGCGATGCCGGCTGCCAGGGACTCGCCGCGCCAGAAACTGTCGCGTACCACGCCCGCGTTGTAGCCGACCAGGGCGCCCGTGCTGGCATTGCCGTGCACCTCGCCCGTCGCGTAGCTGTTGCTGACGCTATCGGTCGAGCGGGAATTGTAACCGAGCAAGCCGCCCACATCGCGGTCACCGCTCACCGCGCCGCTGGCGTAACTGTCGGCGATCGTACCGCTCTTGTTGTAGCCGACCAGGCCGCCCGCATTGTCTTCGGTGGCCGTGACATTGCCGTTGGCATAGCTGCCGCGCACGGTGGCGACAGCACCATCATAGCCGCGATTATCCCCTACCAGGCCGCCGATATTGCGCAAGCCGCTGGCATTGCCGCTGGCATAGCTGTCGATGATGCTGCCGCTATTCTGCCCGGCCAAGCCCCCCACTTTGCCACTGCTGCCGCTGACGGTGCCGCTGGCATGGCTGGCGCTGATGGTGCCGTCGAAATTCTCGCCTACCAGGCCACCGACACTGCTTTCCCCGTTGACGGTCGTCGTTGCGTAGCTATTGCTGACCAAACCTGCATTCGAACCGACCAGGCTGCCGACGGCGAAGGTGCCGTTGACGCTGCCACCGAGCAGGCCGATATTGCTGATGAGCGAAGTCCTGTCTGTATAGCCGATCAGGCCCGCATAGTCGTCGCTGGGGCGGTTGATATACAGGCCGCTGATGGTATGGCCCTGGCCATCCAGGCTTCCTGTGAACGCGTTATGGCGCGTGCCGACGGGAACGAAGCCGGTGCCGCCCCAGACATCCTTGCCGTTCGCCGTGCCGCTGGCGTCGATGTTGCTACCCAGCACATACGCGGCGCCTGGAGCCATGGCCATCAATTGCAGTTGGTGGGCATTCTGGATGGTGGTCGAGTACTCGGATGCCAGCATCGGATATGTGGCGCCGGCCGCGCCACCGGCATTGTTCAGACCGCCGTCCACGTTGACCAGCACCCAGTTGTTGCCCGTTGCGCCAGGCGTGGTGGTGAAATTGAATCCCGTAAAACTGCTGGCCGTGCGCATTTGCGCATCCGTCAGGCCGGTGCCGCCACTCGAGCTGGCCTGGCCAGTGCCGCTGATGGACCAGAAACTGTTGCTGACCTTGTTGGAATAGGCATTACTGCCAATCAGGCCGCCGACGCCGTTGCCGCCACTGGTGAGGACCAGGCGGCCCGTGGCGAAGCTGGTGTCGACACTGCCCCAGTTGATGCCAATCAGGCCGCCAATATAAGTCTGGCCCGCCACGCTTCCCGCGGCATAGCTGTTGCTGATGCTGCCGTTATTGCTGCCGACCAGGCCACCTGTCTGAGCCTGGCTCCTGACGGTGCCGGTGGCGTAGCTATTATCGATGCTGCCATTGTTGCGCGCCACCAGACCGCCGCTGACGGAGTAGCTGTCGACGTCGAGCGCAGCATAGCTGTTGCGGATGGTGCCTGCGTTTGTGCCGACCAGGCCGCCCGCTACATACGTGGCCCAGATACTGCCGCCATTCAAGCCCACATTCTGGATCAGGGCATCCTTGGTGGTGATGGAAAACAGGCCGCTGCCCTGGTTGCGCGAGGCTCGCATGCTGAGTTGATTGATCGAGTGGCCGAGCCCATCGAACACGCCGCTAAAACCCGTGTCGCCGCCGAGTGGTGCGAAGCCAACGCTCCAGCCGGCCTGCCAGCTGGCTGCGGCGGAGGCGTCGATATTTGCGCCCAGCACATAATTGCCATCCAGCTTGCCATTAATGCCTTGCAAGTCGGTGCCAGTGACGCTGCCGGCTGCTCCCAGGGTGGTAATCACCGTGTAGTTGGTGCGCACGCCGTCCGCGCCCAGTTTGGTGCTGAAGTTTTGCCCGGAGGGCAAACTCACCTGCGCGCCGCTGCCCAGCTGATACACGGCCGTGTTGCCGGCGGCAGCAGCGCCCTGGCCGTATTCCAGCGCCAGGCTGGCCGTGCCGGAACCGTTCAGGTTGGCATTGATATTGATGTTGCGCTGCGCGTTCAGGGTCAGCTGGTTGGCCGACCAGCTGACCTGGTCGTTGACGTGCACGTCGCCCGCCGTGCCGCGGCTGCCTTGCGTGCTCTGGATGACCACATTGCCGTTGCGCAGATTGTTCGTCAGGGCGGCGCCGCTGATGTCGCCGCCGCTGGCGGCGATGGTGAAGTCGACCGGGTCGATCAGCCAAGTGCCGGCGCGGCCCGACGGTGCTGCCGTGCTGATGCGGGCGTCGTTGCCGATCTTCACGTGGGCGGCACTCGTTTCGATGAAGCCGCCATTGCCGCCAGCGGCGGCGCTGGCGTCCAGGGTGCCGGCCACATGGGTGATGCCGGCGCTCATGCCGCCGAGCAGGATGATGCTGCCGTCGCGCTGTTCCACGCCGCGCGCTTCGATGACGCCCGTGTTGTTGACGACGCTGGCCAGCAGCGAATCACGGGCACCTGCGCTCATCAGCACCTGGCCGCCATCGGCGCGGATCAGGCCGCCGTTCTCGGCCAGGTTGTTCAGGGTGCTTTGGTCGATCTGCAACTGCAGCAGGCGCGCACCGTCAAAGCTCAGGGTGGCGGCGCTGCCGGCGCCCAGGGCGACCGTGCCGAGGCGGGCCGCAATGCTGCCGTGGTTGCTCACTTGCCGGCCCAGCAGGGCGACATAGCCGCCGTCGGCCGCGCGCAGCGTGCCTTCATTGACGACCTGGCCAGTGCCATTGCCGCTAAACGCATGCTTAGCGCCGCCCAGGCTGGCGTTGTCGACGTCGAGCGTCGAGGCCACCAGGCCGCCCACATTGACTTGCGCGCCGCGGCCGAACAGCACGCCGTTCGGATTGATCAGGTACACCTGGCCATTCGCGTTGACCCTGCCGAGAATTTGCGTGCCATTGCTGTCGAAGATGCGGTTGACGGCCAGCGCGCCAGCCGAGGGCTGGACGAAGTTGACGGTTTCATTCGCGCCCACGTTAAAACTGTTCCAGTTCAGCGCTGCCTGCTGGCTCGATTGCCTGATCGTGGTGCTGTTGCCCTGCTGGCTGATACTGGCCGTGCCTGCCATGACTTGCCCACCCGTGGGCGCGGCCTGCGCCGGCCCTCCCAGCGCCAGCGCCGTCATGGCGGCCGCTGCCGCGGCCAGTTTGCGGCGGCTGCCCTTGCCGCGTCCGCGCGAGGTTTCCGCGACGGCGACCCAGGCGTTCAAGACGTGGCTCCAGACGAGGCGGTAGATGTGATTCAACGATCCGTGACGGTGCATGCGATGTCCTTGTTGAGATGAATGGGGAAACGCCCGCGCGTCAGCGGGCATGGCCGGGCTGGCGCAAACGGGAAGTGGGGAAAGAACGGGTCAGGAACGCGGCGCGAACAAGGAGTGGCCGGTGCGGTGGCTGGCGAGTTGGTTGTGATACATGTTTTCCCTGTGCTGTGCGTGGACGGCGTCCGTTAGCGGCTGTATTTGTTGCTTTTTTAGATACGATCGTTATAAAAAGCTACAAAAATTTCTGAGCGGAAAGATATCAGAACGGAGAAATTTAAAATTGAGCAAACCTGAGCGATTCCCGACTGATTTAGTCGGGAATGCAGGAGAGAGTCAGACGGGCAGGCGCAGAACGAAACTGATGGTGCCGTCGTTGCCGGCGCTGGCCAGCGTGACCTGGCCGCCGTGCAATGCGGCGATGCGTTGCACCAGATACAGGCCCAGCCCGGCGCCGGGCTTGTGCTGGGCGATGCGGCCACGGAAATATTTCTGGAACAGGCGCGGGATTTCATCGGCAGGCAGCGGCTCGCCGTCGTTGCTGACGGCAATCTGCACGTGGCCGTCCTCGAGCGTGCCGGCCTGTACGCGGATCGCCAGGGCTTGCGGCGCGTGCCGGTCGGCATTGCTGAGCAGGTTGCGCAGGGCCACGCGCAGCAGGCTGGCATCGACTACGGCGCTGGCGGGCAGCGCCTGCACACTGGCCTCGATGCGGCCCGGCGGCCACTCGGCCAGCACGGCCGTCAGCAGGGCGGGCAAGTCGCACGGCAGGGGCCGGAAGGTTGCCGCGCTCGTTTCCATGCGGTCGGCGCTCAGGTATTCATCCACCAGCGCCGTCATGCGGCCGCTGGCTTCGCGCAAGTTCTGGCAGCGCTGCAAGGTTTTTTCCCGTGGCGCGTCCGCGTTGCGGGCAATTTGCTGGGCCGTGGTATTGATGATGGCCAATGGCGTGTGGAATTCATGCGACACCATGGCAACGAAATCCTGTTGTTCTTCGCGGGTGCGGGTTTCCACTTCCAGCGCGGCGCGCAATTCGCCCTCGAGCGCGGCGCGCCGGCCGATTTCCTGCCGCAGCGCCACGGTGCGCAGCGCCACCTGCTCTTCCAGGCGTTCATTCAGGGCGCGCACGGCGCTGACCGCCTCCGCTTGCGCCCGGTCCTTGGCGCGGCGCAATTCGGCGTAGCGGCGGTTGAGGCGCAGGCTCATCAGCATCATGTGCACGAAGGCACCCAGGGTGGCCGCGTGGTTGGTCCAGAAGTTCGGTGGCACGATGGCCATATTGCGCAGGAAACTGATCACTACTCCCGCGTAAAAGATGCCGAAGATAAACAGGAAGGCATGCGCCGGACGATGCCCGCGCAGCGCCAGCCAGCTGGCCAGGGCGATGAACAGCACGATCAATGGCAAGGCCGTCATTTGCACGACGAGCACGCCAGCGGCATAGTCGCCATGCAGCACCAGCAGCGCACCGCACAGCGCGGCAGCGGCCGTCAAGCCAACCACGACGCGGCTGAAGCGGGGAGACAGGGCGGGCAGTTCCAGTTGCAAGGTGGAAAAACGCGCACCAACGGCGATGGACATCGCCATCGACACGCCCAGCATGGGATCGGACAGCCAGTTCGGCATGTTGAAGATTTGCTGGGGAATGGCGATCGTCAAGGCTTCCGTCGTGGCATTCGTCAGCACGTACAGCAGATACCAGCCGCTGTGGGCTTCGCGCGTCATGCGCCAGAAAAAGATATGGAACAGGATCAAGAGCAAATAAGTGCCGAACTGCAAGCCGTAGTACAGGTATTCGCGGCGCGAAACGTCGTCGAACGTTGTGCCGGGCAACAAGGTCAGTTCGGTGGACATGGCCTTTTTGCTGTGCAGGCGCACCAGCCAGCGCTGTGGCGTATCGGCTTGCAGGCGCAGCGGAAACACCACCTGGCGCGCATCGATGGGCCAGTTGCTGCGCGCCACGTCGGCGCCCGCCTGCTGCAAGATCCAGTGGCCCGCCGCATCCCAGCGGTATAACCGTACATCGTCGAGCACTGCGTTGCTGAAACGCAGGACCCATTCATCGGGGGCGGCCGCCGCGCGTGTCACGTCCAGGCGCAGCCAGACCGCGTCCTGCGTGTAGCCGGCGCTGACGGCGCCGGGCAAGGTGCGCCAGCCGGGCGCCGCCAGTGCCGCATCGGGGCCCAGCCTGCCCGTGGCATCGCGCAGCATCTGCAGGTGGCCGCTGGCGGACACGGGTTGCCCGCTGGCCGGCAGCAGCAGCGGCGCAGGCACGGTCACTGCTGCTGCAGTGTGGGGGAACAGGGTGGCGAACAACAGGCAAATGGCGAGCAGGATTTTCATGGCGAGGCAGCTTACCACGGCCATCGGGGCAGTCAGAAAGACAACTTCCCGGCCCCACGGCGATCGGTTATCCTTGCGCCATGTTGAACCTCATCCTGCTTGAAGACGAAGCCGTGCTGCGCCACGAGCTGACCGAGTTTCTCGGCGATTGCGGTTACCGCGTCAGCGCCGTGGCCGACCTGGCCGCCTTCCATGCCTGCTACACGCCGGCCCTGCACCGCATTGCCATCATCGACCTCGGCTTGCCCGATGGCGAAGGCATGGTGCTGGTGCGCGCCTTGCGCGAGCAGGGACTGCCCATCGGCATCGTCGTGTTTACGGCGCGCGGGGCGACGCAGGACAAGGTCAACGGACTGGGCGGTGGTGCCGATTACTACCTGCCCAAGAGCGCCGACCTGGACGAACTGGCCGCCACCCTGGGCGCGCTGGCACGGCGCCTCGGCGCGCCCCTGCCCGCCGCCGTGCCGCCGCCCGCCACGGCGTGGGTGCTGGAACTGGGACCGCGCCGCCTCTTGCCGCCCGGCTGTGGCGCTATTGCGCTGTCGCAACAGGACGTTACCGTGCTGCACGTGCTGATGGCCGAGCCGGAACGCATCGTCAGCCGCCAGCAAATCGTGCAATCGCTGGGCGAGGATTTTCTCAGCTACGACCAGCGCCGCCTGGATACCCAGATCAGCCGTTTGCGCCGCAAGGCGGAACAGGCGGCGGGCCTGGCCTTGCCCATCAATACCGCCCGCAATGCCGGCTACCGCTTCTATGCGGACGCCGAAGTGCGCCCCTGAGTTTCCCGCCTGCCGCCGCGAAAGAGCTGTGGATAAGCCTGTCGATAAGTAGGCTCGCAACTTGTTGGCAAGCTGTGTGTAGCCGGTGCACAAGTTTGCCTTGCCACATCTTTACATGCTTTTCATGCTGCTGCGGCAACGCGCGGGCCAGGTGACGGTGGCGCCTGCCTCACTCCCCCTGCCCGCCTGCCATCGCCAGCCCTCGTCACCCCTGTGTATAAGCCTGTGGGCAAGTGCGGCATAAGCGGTGGAAAAGCACCGTATAAATCTGTGGGCAAGCGGTGGGCAAGCAGTGGACAAATACAATCGATGAATCACACGGCGATGCGCGTCTCGAATTTGCTGCGGAACGTGGAAAAATAACTCTTCACGTTGCGCACATTCGCGTGCGCGGCGAACAGGCGGTGCGCCAGCGCGTGATAGGCGGGCATGTCGGCCACCTGCACCATCAGCACGAAATCGGGCCCGGGCGAGACGCGGTAGCATTGCAGCACAGCCGGTTCCTGCGCTACCAATTGTTCGAATTCCGCCATGCGTTCCGCCGCCTGCACGTCGAGCGTGATTTCCACGATGGCCGTCAGGCGCGCGCCCACCAGCTGCGGCGCGACGATGGCCACTTGCCGCTCGATGACGCCGCTTTCCCGCAAATGCTTGACCCGCCGCAAACAGGTGGGCGCCGAAACGTGCACCGCCTGGGCCAGCTCGCTGTTGGTTTGCGACGCATCAATTTGCAGGGCGTTCAGGATGCGACGATCGATCTCGTCGAGGGTAATGTTGCTATCGTTCATGATTGTGATGAATTGGAAAATAAATCGATTCTAAATGAAATAATATTTCATCGCAAAATGAGTGTGAAATATTCAGTCAAAAATACACGGATTTAGAAAGCATATTTCATTCACTCTGCATTAGCATGCGTGCATTGATTAAATTTTAGACAGAGGTTTCCATGTGCGGCATCGTCGGCGCGGTAGCGCAACGTAATATCACTCCCATCCTGGTCGAAGGCTTGAAGCGCCTGGAATACCGCGGCTACGATTCCTGCGGCATCGCCCTGCATGCGGATGGCCGTCTGCAGCGTTCGCGCTCCACCTCGCGCGTGGCCGAGCTGGAAAAGCAGATCGCTGAAGAAGGCTTGAGCGGTTTTACGGGCATCGCCCACACGCGCTGGGCCACGCATGGCGCCCCTGTCTCGTTCAATGCCCACCCGCACTTTTCCCCAACGGAAGAGAACGCCCGCGTGGCGCTGGTGCATAACGGTATCATCGAAAACCACGACGAACTGCGCGCCGAACTGACGGCCCTCGGTTACGTCTTCCAGAGCCAGACGGACACGGAAGTGATCGCCCATCTGGTCGAGCACATGTACAACGGCGATTTATTTGAAACCGTGCAACAGGCCGTGAAACGCCTCGACGGTGCGTATGCGATTGCCGTCTTCTGCCGCGACGAACCGCACCGCGTGGTCGCCGCGCGCCAGGGCTCGCCCCTGATCGTCGGCCTGGGCAATGGTGAAAACTTTGTCGCGTCGGATGCCATGGCGCTGGCCGGCACCACGGACCAGATCATCTACCTGGAAGAAGGCGACGTGGTCGACCTGCAACTGTCGCGCTGCTGGATCGTCGACGTCGATGGCAAGCCCGTCGAGCGCGAAGTGAAAACCGTGCATGCGCACACGGGCGCGGCAGAGCTGGGCCCGTACCGCCATTACATGCAGAAGGAAATTTTTGAACAGCCGCGCGCCATCGGCGACACGCTCGAAGGCGTGACGGGCATCATGCCGGAACTGTTCGGCGACGACGCCTATAAAATCTTCAAGCAGATCGACCGCGTGCTGATCCTCGCCTGCGGCACCAGTTCGTATGCGGGCATGACGGCCAAGTACTGGATCGAATCGATCGCCAAAGTGCCCGTCAGCGTGGAAGTGGCCAGCGAATACCGCTACCGCGACAGCGTGCCGCACCCGAACACGCTGGTCGTCACCATTTCGCAAAGCGGCGAAACGGCCGACACCCTGGCCGCCCTGAAACATGCGCGCAGCCTGGGCATGCAGCACACCTTGACTATCTGCAACGTGGCCACCAGCGCCATGGTGCGCGAATGCGCCCTGGCCTACATCACGCGCGCCGGCGTGGAAGTGGGCGTGGCCTCCACCAAAGCGTTTACCACGCAGCTGGCCGGCCTGTTCCTGCTGACCCTGTGCCTGGCGCAAGTCAATGGTCACTTGAGCGAAGAACAGGAAGCGGCGCACCTGAAAGCCATGCGCCACCTGCCCGTCGCCATCGCTTCCGTGCTGGCGCTGGAACCGCAGATCATCGCCTGGTCCGAAGAGTTCGCCCGCAAGGAAAACGCCCTCTTCCTGGGCCGCGGCATGCATTACCCGATCGCCCTGGAAGGCGCGCTGAAGCTGAAGGAAATCTCGTATATTCACGCCGAAGCGTATCCGGCCGGCGAACTGAAGCATGGCCCGCTGGCCCTGGTGACGAATGAAATGCCCGTCGTCACCATCGCGCCGAACGACGCCCTGATCGAAAAGCTGAAGTCGAACATGCAGGAAGTGCGCGCCCGCGGCGGCCAGCTGTACGTCTTCGCCGACGTCGATTCGCGCATCAGCTCCGGCGAAGGCTTGCACGTGATCCGCCTGCCCGAGCACTACGGCGACCTGTCGCCGATCCTGCACGTGGTCGCGCTGCAATTGCTCGCGTATCACACGGCGCTGGCACGCGGCACGGATGTGGATAAGCCACGCAATCTGGCCAAATCGGTGACGGTGGAGTAAGCAGGCGGATTGCGCCTTTCTCTGGCAGCGTGGTGCCGCCAGAGAGGCGCTCGTCACACCGGATGCTCAAAGGCCTGGGCCGGTGCGAGCACGGTACTGCTCTATCCACTTCACGGATTGTGCGATGCCGCCAAAGGGAAAGAAATGCAGGCTGACCTCGCCATGTGCTTCGGTCAGGCCATTGGCCAGGCGATCGACAAACAGATCCGGTCCTGCCGTGCCGAACAGCTTGCCGATGGACACGCCGTACTTGGACCACATCGATGCGCAGGCGCTGACGCCGCACATGGCGGCATAACGGGCCAGCACCGCGATGCTCGCGGGGCCCGGGACGCCCACGCGCACGGGATGGTCAATGCCACGCTCGCGCAGCGCTTTCAGCCACGTCAACACGATGTCGGCATCAAACGCAAACTGCGTGACGATCAAGGGCGCCATGCCCCGCTTGCCGATGCTGTCGCACTTGCGTTCAAGCACCTCCCACTGTTCGGCCGTGCTCATGACCGGATGGCCTTCCGGGTGGCCACCCACGCCGATCACCTGCATGCCCGAGCGCTCGAAAATGCCTGTGTCGATCAGTGCGGCACTGTCGGAAAACGGCCCCATCGCGGTGGATGGATCGCCAGCGATCACGAAGCAGCGCTCGACGCCCGCTTCGGCGACCGCGCGCTGGATGAACGACTCAAACTCGGCAAGCGAGGCAATCCGGCGCGCAGACAAGTGCAGCATGGGTTCAAAGCCGAGGCTGCGCACGGTCCGCGCCGCGGCCAGCCGCGCGTCGTTATCCTCGCGCGGCAGGTAGGGAATGGCAATGGTGGACGCGGGCGCTATCCGCGGCGCCGCCGCGTTCAATGCAGGCATGTCCTTTGCACTGACTTCCAGGGAATACGCGTGCGTGATGTTGCCAGCGGCCCTGAGCTGAGCGGGATGCATCAAGAGATGACCCATGGCGTCGCTGCGGTCACTGCGCACTGGTGCTGGCAGGCTGGCGCGCCAGTGCGATGAAGGCCCGCACGTAGTCGATGGCGGTGTCCGTCTCGCGTGCCCCCAGGAAAATCTGCTTGGCGATGCCGTGCACACCCAGCCGCACAGGCACCACGTCCATCTTGGCCGCGTATTCCTCGACCAGCCAGCGCGGCAGGGCGGCCACGCCGCGGCCGCTGGCCACCATCTGCAGCATGATGTCGGTGGTTTCGATGGCTTTGTGGCGCTTGGGCGTGACACCGGCCGGCAGCAGGAACTGGTTATAGATGTCCAGGCGCTCGATGTCCACGGGGTAGCTGATGAGCACTTCCCGGGTCAGCTGCTGGGGCTGCACATAGGCCGCCGACGCCAGGGCATGGCCCTTGGCCACGACGAGCACCTGCTCGTAGTCGAACACGGGCTCGAATGTCAGCCCAGGCTTGTATAGCGGATCGGGCGTGACCAGCAGGTCGATTTCGTAGCCGAACAGCGCGCCGATCCCGCCGAACTGGAACTTTTGCTTGACGTCCACATCCACGTCGGGCCATGCGGCCAGATACGGCGACACCACCTTCAGCAGCCACTGGTAGCAAGGGTGGCATTCCATGCCGATGCGCAGCGCACCGCGCTCGCCCTGCGCGAACTGGCCCAGGCGCTCTTCGGCCAGGTCCAGTTGCGGCAGCACCCGGTTCGCCACCGCCAGCAGATACTGGCCGGCCTGCGTCAGGCGCAGATTGCGCCCTTCGCGCAGCCAGACGTCGGTGCCCAGTTGCTGTTCCAGTTTCTTCATGCTGTGGCTCAGGGCCGACTGGGTCAGGTGCAGCACGCCTGCGGCGGCCGTCAGCGACCCTTGTTTCTCGACCTGCTGGACGATGCTGAGGTGGATGCGTTCAAGCATTGAGATGAGCCATGTTCATGGATGTATGAAATAAGACCATTATACTTCATCGATTCCCGCCGCTATCATCGATTCCCTTGTTGCCTGCACTTTTACGGCCCTGGCGCATCCATCTACATGAAAGCAAACATGACACGTCCACTTCGTTTAGTCGCGGTTTCCGGCGGGCTGCAACGCCCTTCCAAGGCAGCAGCCCTGGCCGAGCACCTGATGGACCTGATCGCCGATGAAGTGCTGTGCGAACAACGCCTGGTCGAACTGGGCCAGCTCGCACCGCAGCTTGCCGGTGCGGTCTGGCGCTCCCACCTGCCCGAGACTGTGGAGCGGGAACTTGCAGCGGTCGAGCAAGCCGACATCCTGGTGGTGGCAACACCGGTCTACCGTGGCGCGTACACGGGACTGTTCAAGCACTTCTTCGATTTCATTGACCAGGACGCCTTGATCGACAAGCCGGTCCTGCTGGCGGCCACCGGCGGCAGCGAGCGCCATGCCCTGATGATCGACCACCAGTTGCGGCCGCTGTTCAGCTTTTTCCAGGCACGCACATTACCGCTGGGTGTGTATGCGACCGACAAGGATTTCCTCGACTACCGCCTGCAGGACGAAGCCCTGATCCAGCGGGCCACACTGGCGGTGCAACGGGCATTGCCGTTGCTCGACTTGACGCGCCATGCGAGATCTGCCACTGCTGAAGAGCTGGTCGCAGCCTGATACGCATCACGACGCTCAGCCATCAACACATACATTATTCGCAAAAAATCAGGACACCAGATCACCATGAGCAAAGATTTTATATTCAGTATCAAGAGCATTGTTTTCGATGAAAACTATCATCCATCGGACAATACGCGCCTGACGACCAATTTTGCCAATCTGGCCCGGGGAAACAGTCGCCAGGAAAACCTGCGCAATACCCTGAGGATGATAGACAACCGCTTCAACAACCTGGCGCATTGGGACAACCCGAATGGCGACCGCTATTCGGTAGAGCTTGAAATCATCTCGGTGGAGCTGAATATTGATGTCGAAGGCAGTAATATCCCGTTGATCGAGATATTGAAACCGACCGTTATCGACAAAAAAACCGGTGAGCGCATCGATGGGATCGCGGGGAATAATTTCTCCTCCTACGTGCGCGATTACGACTTCAGCGTGCTGCTGCCTGAGCATAACAACAATCAATCCACCTTCACCGCTCCCGACGATTTCGGCGATTTTCATGGCAAGCTGTTCCGGCACTTTGTCAAATCACATACGTACAAAGAGCGCTTCAGCAAGCCGCCTGTCATTTGCATCAGCGCCTCGAGCAGCAAGGTCTATCACCGGACGGGGAATCAGCATCCCGTATTGGGCGTCGAGTATCAACAAAATGAATTTTCCTCGACGGATCAATATTTTGAAAAAATGGGCATGCAGGTTCGCTACTTCATGCCGCCAGATAGCGCCGCCCCCTTGGCGTTTTATTTCATCGGCGACCTGCTTGGCGACTACACCAATCTTGAGCTGATCGCCACCATCAGCACGATGGAGACGTTCCAGAAGATTTACCGCCCCGAGATTTACAACGCCAATTCGGCGGCAGGCAAGTCGTATCAGCCGAGCCTGAAGAACCAGGACTATTCATTGACGCAGATTGTCTATGACCGGGAAGAGCGCAGCCAGCTGGCAGTCAAGCAGGGCAAATATACGGAAGAGCATTTCATCAAGCCATACAAAAATGTCCTTGAACAGTGGACTGCCAGCTACGCTCTCTGACCAACCAACACACGAAATCACCACCATGAAAAAATTATTGCCTACCTCGACCGCCGGCAGCTTGCCGAAACCTTCCTGGCTTGCCCAACCTGAAAAACTCTGGTCGCCGTGGAAATTGCAGGACGAGGAATTAATCGAGGGCAAACAGGATGCCTTGCGTTTGTCACTGCAGGAACAGCAGCAGGCAGGGATCGATATTGTCAGCGATGGCGAGCAGACCCGTCAGCATTTTGTCACCACGTTCATCGAGCATCTGAGCGGCGTCGATTTTGACAAACGCGAGACCGTCAGAATCCGCGACCGCTATGATGCGAGTGTGCCGACCGTCGTTGGCGCGGTAAGCCGCCCGCAGCCGGTGTTTGTTGAAGACGCCAAGTTTTTACGCCAGCAAACCACGCAGCCGATCAAATGGGCCCTGCCAGGTCCGATGACGATGATCGATACGCTGTATGACAGTCACTACAAGAGCCGCGAAAAGCTGGCCTGGGAATTTGCCAAGATCCTCAACCAGGAAGCCCGGGAATTGGAGGCGGCCGGCGTCGACATCATCCAGTTTGACGAACCCGCGTTCAACGTCTTTTTTGATGAGGTGAATGACTGGGGGATTGCCACCCTGGAGCGGGCGATCGAAGGGCTCAAGTGCGAAACGGCCGTGCATATTTGCTATGGTTACGGCATCAAGGCCAATACGGACTGGAAAAATACGCTGGGGTCCGAATGGCGTCAATACGAGGAATCTTTCCCCAAGCTGCAGAAATCGAATATCGACATCATCTCGCTGGAATGCCACAACTCGCGTGTTCCCATCGACCTGATTGAACTCATACGCGGCAAAAAAGTGATGGTCGGGGCCATCGACGTGGCAAGTAACACCATTGAAACGCCGGAGGAAGTGGCCAACACCCTGCGCAAGGCGCTGCGCTTTGTCGATGCCGACAAACTCTACCCGAGCACCAACTGCGGCATGGCGCCCTTGTCTCGTCACGTAGCCAGAGGCAAACTCAATGCGCTCAGTGCAGGCGCAGACATCATCCGCAGAGAAATCTCCTAGGCGGCGGGGGAAATACCGAACAGCCGAGGTTTGCCTTGCCGTATTGAGCGGCATTGTGTGCCACTGTATTGTTTATTGACAGATGTGCCGTGCAGGCTGCAAACAGAGGCGTTTTATTGCTGTGCATTGATCGCGTTATGCTCAAGGGGAGAACTTCCTCTGAATCCAGCCTACTGCAAGGTAGGCGGGCGTAGGGGGACTTAAACTTTCACATGAGTTGGAGTCCTTTTCTTTAAAAGACTCATCCATTGATAGGCTGGCTGCCAGCGTCGCCGCCAGCCTTACGCCATCGGCTTTCCACTTTCGATCAAAACTGACACGCTTCGACATTAAAGGTGTATCCATCCTTACCAGGTCGAGCAACAGAAACATTTCCGTCATCCATGTAGACGACTCCTAGCCCCTTATCGATATTCTTGCAAGCACTGCCCGATCGATACTCAATAGCCACTATTTGGGTCTTCAACCATGATGCCATCGAGGGAAACGATGTAGTGGAAGCATCAACACCTTGCACTAGCATCCATGCGAGGACGATCTTTGACAGCGGTGACATCAGCATCGAAATCTCAAGCTGGGATAAGAATTTTCGGGGTGGAAGTATCTTTCCAGGTGGGCGTTTTCCCTCCTTTATTCTGTACCAAAACATTTGCTGTCTTTTAATAAAATTTTCACCTAACACTGCGCTTGATTGCATCATCAGATTGCTATAAACAGTAAAAATCGTCAAGACTAGCAATTGGCATGAAGCATATATTGCCATCCCAACACCCACGGCTGTGATAAACACCATGGGCAAGTAAAAGGCAGTGACTAATGTTGCAAATTCGACCATGTACTTTGCGTCAATTGGTGACAAGGAGTGCATAAGCTGTTTTGCTCGTGAAAGGGCGATGACGGTAATCGCCACGCCAACGGAGATCGCCAGCACTTTGCCGAGGATAGGGCTCCACGCTTTCTTCAGCAGTCTTGTGGCCTGCGTCGTCATCTCGCAGATGCCGGCCAACGCTAAAATGAACCCGACGACCCACAGAACAGGCTTGGACTCATTGATGCCTATGACAATGCCCACCGCGACACTCAGGAAACAGAACGCGAACGCGAGTAAATGGAAAGCCTTTACGATGGGACTAATATGAAAAAATTTGCGCCACGCTTTGATGACATGCATCTCCTTACGCATTAATTGGAACCTTAACGTCTTCCAATGGCCCCAGAACCTCCAAAACAAGTAAGCACTGATAGCACCTACAAGCAGGCCAGCAATGCGCGCTTGCCAGACAGTTCCTTGCGCAAGCTTCAAGGCTATGAGGATACCGATCATGATTGCAACAAGAAACAGCAAGCGGCTACGGGGAGTAGTCAGCCAATTATTCAATATCTTCAAAGCGAGTCACTCCAGTATGGGAAAGAAGCATTTTCTCAGTTCAGCGCACGTTTAAACCTCACCGAATCTCACAAAAAGTTTTGTGCCTCAGCTGTGTGTCTTGTCCGGTGGCGCAGTACCTAGGGCGTGAATTTGGCGAGTGACGCAGTTCAGATTTTTCCTGGCATGTCCACCGCGCCTTAGCCTAGGTCAGACTGGCATTTTGCGGCGGAGCTGGTTAGCAATCTCGCGTGACTCTCCTGGTCAGAATTCTTCCCAGTCCGACGGCGCAGGATCAACGCGGGCAGCTTTCCTGGCGGCCGGCACGCGCAGGGCGACGGCTTGCTGGCGCGGTACGGTTGTCGCGGCGATTGCCGGCTTGCTTGCCGGTGCGCCGGCTTCCAGCTTGAAGGCGCTCACCACCTGCGCCAACGTAGCCGCCTGCTCCTGCATGGCAGCGGCGGCGGCCGCCGATTCTTCCACCAGGGCCGCGTTTTGCTGGGTGACGTTGTCCATCTCGCTGATGGCCTGGTTGATTTGCTCGATGCCGGCCGTCTGTTCCGCGCTGGCCGAGGTGATTTCTTCCATGATGTCGGTAACGCGGCGCACGCTGTCGACCAGGTCGCTCATGGTGTTGCCGGCTTGATGCACGAGCTCGCTGCCCGCCGCCACGGTCTGGGTCGAGTCGTCGATCAGGGTCTTGATTTCCTTGGCCGCGGCAGCGGAGCGGTGCGCCAGGCTGCGCACTTCCGTGGCCACGACGGCAAAGCCGCGGCCCTGCTCGCCCGCGCGCGCCGCTTCCACGGCCGCGTTCAAGGCCAGAATGTTGGTCTGGAAGGCGATGCCATCGATGACGCCGATGATGTCGGCAATCTTGTTCGACGAAGCATCGATTTGCCGCATGGTCGCCACCACTTGCGCGATGACGGCGCCGCCGCGCTGCGCCACGCCGGAAGCCGTG
The DNA here is from genome assembly GCF_030587275.1 of Janthinobacterium sp. SUN128. Classification (NCBI taxonomy): domain Bacteria; kingdom Pseudomonadati; phylum Pseudomonadota; class Betaproteobacteria; order Burkholderiales; family Oxalobacteraceae; genus Janthinobacterium; species Janthinobacterium sp. SUN128. Next base: position 107,255 of record NZ_JAPWHY010000006.1, read on the forward strand.
TCGGCCAGCACGTGCGCCTGGCGCGCATTGTCGGCATTCTGCTTGACGGTCGAGGTCAGCTCTTCCATCGATGACGCTGTCTCTTCCAGCGAACTGGCTTGCTGCTCCGTGCGCGCAGACAGGTCCAGGCTGCCCGCCGCCACTTCGGACGAGGCCGAGGCGATCGTTTCCGTGCCGGCGCGCACCGTGCCCACCGTTTGCGCCAGGTTGTCGTTCATGCGCTTGAGTGCCTGCAACAGTTGTCCCATTTCATCGCGCGAATGCACGGTGATCTGGCTGCGCAAATCGCCTGCGGCCACCGTGTTGGCCACCTGCAGCGCCGTGGTGACGGGGCCGGTGATCGAGCGCGTGATGCCATACGCCAACGCCGCGGCGATGGCCAGTGCCGCCAGCGACATGCCGATCAGCAAGGTGCGCGTATTGGCATAAGTGGCATTGGCGTTGTCGCCCGCCGTGTTGGCCAGGGTATTTTGCAAGCTGATCTGTTCAGCAATCAACTGTTTATAGACGAGCAATACGGGACGCAGCTGGCCGTACAGGTAGGCGCTGCTGTCGTCCGGCGTGCCGCTACGGATCAGTTCAAGCAAGGCTTCCTGCCCCTGCGCGTAGCGGGTGTTGGCGTCGTTCATCTTGGCCAGCAACGCGCGCTCTCGGTCGGAATCGAGCATGTTCGCGAGCTTGCCGAGATTGCCGGCCGCCGCCTGGCGCGCAGCCAGGATGGCGTCCGTTTGTTTGCGCTGGTCGGCCGGATCGGCGCTGAGCATCATGTTGCGCAGCGCAATGGCGATATCGTTGATGTTGGCCGACACGCTGTTGGCGAGCTCGATCTTGGGCATGCTGTCATGCACGATATGGCCGGTGCCCTCGTTGATCTTGCCCAGCATGGCGATGCCCAGGCAAGAGATGATGATCAGCATGGCGCCGATGGTGCCAAAGCCTGTGGCGAGGCGTGTGCCGATGGTCAGGTGGGATAAAAACTTCATGGCTGTCTCAATACGGAGGGAGTGGTGAAAAGGTCGGCGGCGTGCAGATGGCTGCCGCGCCGCCAAGCGGACGACGATCCTAGACCTTTTTGAATGATATTTCCATAGGGCAATATGCCTAGTTTCTCCCCGGGGCACACGCCAGTTCCGCCTGTCCTGCGGCTTGCCCGCGTTTTCAGCTATATTGGCAGGCACCTGCCGGGCAGCACGCCATGACTGGCGCTGCTGCCAATCCGGCCGTTTTTCTCATTTCCAGCCATAGGTCCGCATGACTTCTTTCCGTCTCCGTTTCTTCCCCTTCCTGTTGGCCTTGCTGCTGGCGTGCTCGCTGGCCCCGCCGCCCGCCTGGTCGCAGCCTGTCGATGACGCCGCCACGGCCGACCAGCGTCTCGATGGCTTGCGCAAGCAGATCACCGGTATCCAGAAGGCGCTCGATGGCGAGGCTGAGCTCGATGATGCGACCCTGTCGCAGATGCGGGCTGATGCGCTGGCGGCCAGCGCCGAGGCGGACAAGGTGGCCGATGCGCTCGCGCCCACGCTCTCCAGCGTGCAGGCGCGGCTGGCCGAGCTGGGCAAGCCGGCGGCGGGTACGAAAGATGCGCCCGACGTGGCGGCGCAGCGCAGCCAGCTGGACCGCACCAGCAGCGCGCTCGATGCGCAAGTCAAACTGGCGCGCCTGCTGGCCGTGGAAGCGACGCAGGCCTCGGAACAGGTGTCGACGGTGCGCCGCGCCCAGTTGCAGGCGCGCCTGGGCGAGCGCACGGCTTCGATACTCGCCGGTTCGTTCTGGAAACAGTTGCATGCGGAATTGCCGCAGAACCTGCAGCGCTTGCGTGCGCTGGAGCTGGAATTGGCGAATGCGGCAGGCGCCACGCCGTGGTCGGCCTGGGGCGGCTTGCTGGCTGCCATCGTGGCCGTGATCGGCGCCAGCGTCTGGGCTTCGCGCTACTTGCTGGTGGTGACGTCCACGCGCGTGCCGCACGGCCGCTTGCGCCGTTCCCTGCATGCGCTGGCCGTGCTGGTGCTGGCGCTGGCCACGCCGGGCCTGGTGGCGGAATTGCTGGCCATGGGGCTGCGCTGGGAGGGCGGCCTGTCCGAAAAAACCTCGACTTTCCTCAGCAGCTTGATCGGCATCATCTGCTTTGCCGGTTTTACGGCGGGACTCGGCCACGCGCTGCTGTCGCCGCGCCGCGTGTCGTGGCGTCTGCTGCCCCTGCCCGATGCGCTGGCGCACCGCATGCGCAACTTCCCGTCGATGTTTTCCTTCATCGTCGTGCTCGTGTGGGCGACGGAACGGGTCACCATCGTCATCAATGCGGGCCTGTCGACGGCTGTGGCCGTCAACTGCATCGTCGCCCTAGTGATGAGCACGACCATCGCCTATGGCTTGATGCGCGCCGAGCGCTGCTGGCGCCAGTTGCGCGAGGCCGATCCCGCTACCCTGGTCACGCCCCTGTGGCTGCGCTGCGTCACGGTGCTGTTGTGGCTGGCGCTGGCGTCAAGCGTCATCAGCTTGTTGATCGGCTATGTGGCGTTCGGCAGCTTTGTCGCCAAGCAAATCGCCTGGGTCATCGTGGTGGTGTGCAGCACCTATCTGCTGATGGTACTGGTGGACGATATCTGCATGCTGCTGGCCTCCACGCCACCGCCGCCGGACGCGGCCCATCCTGTACTGGCCACGCCCAAGGCGCGCGACCAGGCGGCCGTGCTGCTGTCGGGTATCGGCCGCGCCATCGTCGTGCTGCTGGCCCTGATGCTGCTGCTGGCGCCGTTCGGTGAAGGTCCGGGCGAGCTGTTCCAGCGGGTCGGCAAGCTGCAGGATGGCCTGGCCATCGGCGAGGTGGCGATCCGCCCTGCCGCGCTGATCCAGGCCCTGCTGGTGCTGCTCGTTGGTTTTGTTGCGCTGGGGCTGTTCAAGCGCTGGCTGCAAAACAGTTATTTGCCGACCACTAATCTCGATACGGGCATGCAAGTGTCGTTCATCACCTTGTTCGGCTATATCGGCGGCGTGCTGGCCGTGGCGCTGGCCCTGTCGGCGGCCGGCATCGGCCTGGAACGCATCGCGTGGGTGGCGTCAGCCTTGTCGGTGGGTATCGGTTTTGGCTTGCAGGCGGTGGTGCAGAACTTCGTTTCCGGCCTGATTTTATTGGCCGAACGTCCTGTGAAAGTGGGCGACTGGGTGTCGCTGGGTGGCGTGGAGGGCGACATTCGCCGCATCAACGTGCGCGCCACGGAAATTCAACTGGGCGACCGTTCCACGGTGATCGTGCCGAACTCGGAATTCATTACCAAGACGGTGCGCAACGTGACCCTGGCCAATCCGCTGGGCCTGGTGCAGGTCAAGCTGCCGCTGCCGCTGGGCACGGATGCGCAGGCGGCGCGCGCGCTGATCCTGTCCGTCTTTGTCGACAATCCCGACGTGCTCGACACGCCGGCGCCCAGCGTGCAGCTCGATGGCATCGACAATGGCCTGTTGCTGTTCAACGCCACCGGCTTTGCCTCGTCGCCGCGCTTGACGTCGGGCATCCGCAGCGCGCTGCTGTTCGAACTGCTCAAGCGCCTGGACGAGGCGCATATCGCGATCGCCAAGCCCAGCACGATGGTGCTGAGCACGGTGCCGGCCCAGCCGGAGGCACCGGCCATGTCGGCGGTGGCAGCCGCACCGGCACCGGCTCCCGTGCCGCCGCTGACCTCCTAGCGGACCGTCGACCACAGCAGCGCCGTCAGGTACAGACCGATGCCGAACACCGTGTGGGCCATCAGGCTGCGCAGGCGGGCGGCCGTCGGATGCGGCGTCTTGCTGGCGGCCAGGCCGGCGCCCATGCCCGGCTGCAAGATGCAAAACGGCGCGGCCACGCTCAGCACACCCGCCAGCAGGGCCGGCGCGAACGTCGGCCCTTGCACCCATTCCTCTCCCACCAGCGCCAGCAGCACGGCCGCAAACAGCACGCCGATCACATAATGAAACGTCCAGCCCAGGATGGCTTCATCGGGCACGGGCGCCGCCTGGGCGATGTTGGTGTGCGTGATCGTGCCGCGCGGCAGATGGCCCAGCCAGCGCCCCACCATCGCAAAGTTCAGCGAAGGAATGCACCAGTAGCGTTTTAACGCCACCGCCCACACATCCATCACCGCCGTCGCGCCCACGCCGATGGCCAGCGCATCGAGCCAGAGTATTTGCATTGCCGCTCCTAACATTCAATTAATTGCTTGAATGTTATAAGGGTGCTAGCATCGTGTCAATGAAAAATGCCGATATCGAATTTCTCACCGGTTCCGCCGGGTTTGCCCATATTTTAGGCAGCGCGCCGCGATTGCGCCTGCTCGAGCAGATCGCACATGGCGAATATGCGGTGGAGCAGCTGGTGGAGTTGACGGGCTTGTCCGTGGCGAATACGTCCCAGCATTTGCAGCAGTTGCGGCGCGCCGGTTTCGTGCAGGCGCGGCGCGACGGCAAGCGCGTGCTGTACCGGCTCGGCAGCGGTCCCATCGTGCAGCTGCTGGCCGCGCTGGACGTGTACGCGCAGCATCAGCGCAGCGAACTGCAGGCGCTGAGCCGGGGCGACCACGTGGAAGCGCTCACGGGTGACGAGTTGCTGGAACGCATGCACGAAGCCAGCATCACCGTGCTCGACGTGCGGCCCGCGCAGGAATTCGCTGCCGGCCACTTGCCCGGTGCGATCAATATTCCTTTTGATGACTTGCAGCGCCGCCTTGGCGAATTGCCCGCGAACGCAGAGATCGCCGCGTATTGCCGCGGCCCGTATTGCGTGCTGTCCGTGCAGGCCGTGGCGGCCCTGCGCCAGCACGGCTTGCATGCGCGCCGTCTCGGCAGCGGCTACGATGACTGGCAGGCGGCTGGTTTGCCGGTGAGCCGGGCGGCGTGATGGCGATCCCCGACAGCAAGCAGGAACTCATCGAGGCCATCAACAGCACGTATGCAAAATTGATGCAGGAGCTGGCACGCGTGCCGCCCGCGCTGGCGCGGGAGCCCGTGCTGGAAGGACAAGTGGCGGGCACGCGCATGAGCGTGTGTGACCTGCTCGCCTATCTGGTGGGTTGGAACGAGCTGGTCTTGCACTGGCACGCGCAGCTGCGTGACGGCAAACGCATCGAGGACATCGCCTTCCCGGCAGAAGGTTTCACGTGGAACGCTCTGGGAAAATTGGCGCAGCGCTTCTATGCGGACTATGCTGAACTGGGCATGGATGACTTGCTGCAGCGCCTGGAACAGGCGAAGAACCAGCTGCTGGCGCTGGTCGAGGCGCACGACGACGCGCAATTGTATGGCCAGCCCTGGTACACGCATTACACGATGGGGCGCATGATCCAGTTCAACACGGCGTCGCCGTATGCGAATGCGCGCACGCGCTTGCGGGCCTGGTTGAAGACCTTGTAGCAAGCCGACCGGCAGGCTTGCACGATTGCATCAGTACGCTCAGGAAAATTTCAGGCAGGATAGTGGTTTCACGCGTAACCAATGAAGGATCACCATGCTGACCATCGCCCTCGCGCAGATGAATCCCACCGTGGGCGATTTCGACGCCAATGTCGGCGCCATCATCGCGCGCATGCAGCGTGCCAGCGACGATGGCGCCGACCTGCTCGTGTGCCCGGAACTGTCGCTGTGTGCGTATTACCCGGGCGACCTGTTCGAGGATGCCGCCTTCCTGCGCGGCATGCAGCAGGCGCTCGATACGCTGCTGCAGTCATCCACGCGCTGGCCGGCGCTGGTTACCGTCATCGGCACGGCGCGGCCCAATCCCGGCGTCGGCAAGCCCCTGTACAACGCCTTGCTGGCGCTGCGCGACGGGCGCATCGTCGCCGAATACTACAAGCAGCTGCTGCCCACCTACGGCATCTTCGACGAGGGGCGGCATTTCGAGCCGGGCCCGCCCGGCGCCTGCACCCTCGATATCGCCGGCCGCAAGGTCGGCTTCATGATTTGCGAGGATGGCTGGAACGACGATGGCCGCGCCTACGCCGTCAACCCGTTCGAGGCCTTGCACGCGGCGGGACCCGACCTCGTCGTCAGCATCAACGCCAGCCCGTCCGACATCGGCAAGCGCGCGCAGCGCCACGCCGTGTTTGGCGCCGCCTGCGCGCGCGTCAAGCTGCCCTTGCTGTTCGTCAACCAGGTGGGCGGCCAGGACCAACTGGTGTTCGACGGCGCCTCGTTCGCCATGTCGCCGAGCGACGGCGTGCAATTCGAGGCGGCCCGCTTCGTCGAAGATTTTCCCTTGCTGCGCTTTGCCGATGGCCGTTTTATGCGGCCCGATGGATCGGCGTTTCCCGTGCCGGACCCGGACGGCATCCCCGCCGTGGAATTTGCGCGGCGCCAGATCGTGCTCGGTTTGCGCGACTATGCGCGCCGCTGCCGCTTTACGAAAGTCGTCGTCGGCTGTTCGGGCGGCATCGATTCGGCGCTGACCCTGGCCCTGGCCGTCGAAGCCCTGGGCGCCGACAACGTCGTGGGCATCACCATGCCGTCCGTGTTTTCCAGCGCCGGCTCCGTCACCGATTCCGTCGCCCTGTGCGCCAACCTCGGTATCGTCCTGCACACGCACCCGATACGCGACATCGTGGCGCAATACGAAGCCGGCTATGCCCAAGCCTTCGACGGCAAGCTGCAGGGGCTGCCGCTGGAAAACCTGCAGGCGCGGGTGCGCGGCACCATCCTGATGGAATACTCGAACGCCTTCGGCGCCCTGCTGCTCACCACCGGCAACAAGAGCGAAATCTCGGTGGGCTACTGCACCCTGTATGGCGACACGAACGGCGGACTGGGACTGATCGGCGACCTGTATAAAACGGAGGTGTTCGCCCTGTCGCGCCACCTCAACGCCAGCGCCGGGCGCGAACTGATCCCCGTCGCCGTGCTGGACAAACCGCCATCGGCGGAACTGGCGCCGGGCCAGCGCGACACCGACAGTTTGCCGCCGTATCCCGTGCTCGATGAAATTCTCAAATGGCATATCGAGGGACGCCGCCTGCCGGCGCAAGAAAGCGCGCAAGCCTTGACCCTGGTCGACCAGCTGCGCGAGACGGACGAGGGCCGCGCACTGGTGACGCGCATCCTCGGCATGGTCGCCCGCAACGAGTACAAACGGCGCCAGGCGGCGCCCATCATCCGCGTGCGTTCGCGCGCCTTTGGCAGCGGGCGCCAATTGCCGATCGCCGCCCACTACCCCACCGGAGACGACGCATGAGCTCATCCTATCCTGCCGACGCGGCCATCCTGATCGGCCGCTTCCAGCCTTTTCACCATGGCCATGCGGGCTTGTTGCAGAAGGCGCTGACGACGGCCGCCCAGGTGGTGGTGGTGCTCGGTTCCGCCTTCCATGCGCGCAGCCCGAAGAACCCGTTTACATGGCAGGAGCGGGCCGCCATGATCGCCGCCACCCTGCCCGAGGCGCAGCGCGCGCGCGTGCACTACGTGGCCGTGCGCGATTACTACGACGATGGCTTGTGGGCCGATGCCGTGCGGCGCGCCGTGGCGGGCGCCTTGCCCGCGGCGCAGCGCGTCACCCTGGTGGCTTGCTTCAAGGACGCCACCAGCTACTACCTGCACCACTTCCCGCACTGGCAGTTATTGAATCTGGAGATCGATCCCGGTGCGCCCATCGGCGCGACGGCCATCCGCAACGTGCTGTTCGAAGCGGAAGACGTGGATGTGTCGCTGAGCGCTGTGGCGCAGCTGCTGCCGGCGGCCATCGGCCAGTATCTGAAGGCGTGGACCTTGTTGCCATGGTACGCACCGCTGGTGCAGGAATACCGCGCCATCGAAGCGTATAAAGCGCGCTGGCGCGCTGCGCCGTATCCGCCCATCTTCACGACTGTCGACGCGCTGGTGCAGACGGGCGGCCACGTGCTGCTCGTGCGCCGCGGCGGCTATCCGGGCAAGGGCCTGTGGGCATTGCCCGGTGGCTTCCTGGAGCCGCGCGAACGCTTGCTGCAGGGCGCCCTGCGCGAGCTGGCGGAAGAAACCCAGCTGGGCGTGCTGGCGCCCACCCTCGCCGAGGCGCTGGTCGGCGTGGCCGTGTTCGACCATCCGGACCGCAGCCAGCGCGGGCGCACCATCACGCATGCGCATTATTTTGACCTGAAGACGCGCCAGCTGCCTGCCGTGAAGGCGGCCGACGATGCGGCGCTGGCGCAGTGGGTGCCGGTGAGCGCCCTGCCGGCCATGGAAGAGCAATTCTTCGAAGACCATTTCCACATCCTGAACCACTTCCTCAAGCTCACGCACGAGGGGCGCTGAGGGGGGCTATCCCCCTCAGCGCGCATCAGGAAGTGATGCGTTCCCAGCCATGTTTGACAGCTGCCTTGAAGTTGTCCCACGCTGATTGCGGATACGTGTGCTCCCACGTGGAACGCAGGTCCGCTTCCACGTCGTCCCACGGGCGGCCCCGATAGCTGTCGCTGCTGGCCATCGAATGGCCATAGCGGTAGGCGGGATCGTAGTCCTCGAAACGCGCGCCGGTGGCGACATAGGTGGCGCTCCAGTGGCTGCGGTAGTACTGCTCGTCGTCGTAGCTGGTGCCTGGCAGGTTGTCGGCGCTGGGGTAGCGGCGCGCGTTGGCGCCCGCGCCCGATGACGGCGGCGCCATGCCGCCCGCAAATTGCTGCGACCTTGCCGCCTCGTTCAGGTTGCCGGCGGACGCGCCCTGCTGCGATGGCGCGCTGGATTGCATGCTGGCGCCCTGGCGCATTGCGCTGTCGTCGTGCGGCGCGCCTTGCCAGCCGCCGGCGCGCCAGTGGTCGGCGTGCGCATCGATGTCGAGCGGCGCATAGCGCTCGACGAGGTCGGTGGCGCGCTGGATATCGGCGTCGCTTGCGCCTTCCAGTGTCAGCACGACATGTCCGCGCCGCACGGCTTCCGCATAGATGTGGCGGTCGGCGTGGCTGCCGAACAGATCCGTAAAGAAATGCTTGATATTGTCGAGCAGGCTGTCGCTGTCGTCGCGGCGGATGTTTTCCGTGGCGGAAAAGTCGTCACTGCCCGCATCGTGCAGGCGGATGCTGGCGCCGGTAAAGCCAGCCGTGATCAGGTCGTGCCGGGCGCGCTCGGCCATGTCGCGGACGGCGAAAACTGCTGCCAATGTATGTGCCATGATGGTCTCCAATCGGTGAACAACGTCCTTCCAGTGTAGGCCGTGAAAACCGAAAGGGGCGCTCGTTTGCCCCTTGGAAACCGTTGTCTTCGTCAAATATTGACGAAGTGAAATCTCAGTCCGGCGTGCCCACGAACGTGCGCAAAAAGTCGATAAAGGCGCGCACCTTTTCCGCGATATGCTGGGTGTTCGGATACACGGCATACACGCCCTGCTCCGGGAAGGCGACATCGGGCAGCAGGCGGCGCAGGCGTCCCGCGCGCACTTCTCCTTCCACCTGCCATTGCGGCAGCAGGGCCACGCCGCAGCCGCCCAGTGCAAAGCCCAGCAGGGCCGAGGCGGAGTCGGAATGGATGGCGGCGTCGTCCTGTACGGCAAAGGCGGCGGGGCCGTCGGGCGTGTGCACGTCCCAGCGCAGGGGCGTGCTGAGGCGGCTGTGCGCCAGCCAGCGCGCGCGCTGCAAGTCGGGCAAGGTGGCGATGTCGCGGCCGGGCAGGCTGGCCAGGTAGGCGGGCGAGGCGACGGGCCAAATCGCGTACGGCTCGATCAGCGCGGCGCGGTAGCTTGAGTCGTTGAGTGAACCCATGCGGATGGCCAGGTCATAGCCGCCCGAGATCAGGTCTTCATGCGACGACGACGAGGAATGCTGGATCTGCAATTGCGGGTGGGCGGCGGCGAAGGCGATCAGCGCGGGGATCACCGTGCGGCTGCCGTACTCGACGGTGGTGGTCAGGCGCAGGGTGCCGCGCAAGCCCTGGTGGCCCTGGCGCGCCGTTTCGATGGCGCCCTGGGCTTCGCTCAGCACGCGCTGGCAATCTTCGTAAAAGCGCCGCCCCACGTCGGTCAGCGCCAGGCTGCGCGTGCTGCGCGTCAGCAGCGACACGCCCAGCTCCGCTTCCAGCTGTTTCAAGTTAAAACTGACGACGGCCTTGCTCTGGCCCAGCACGGCGGCGGCCGCCGTCAGCGAACCGGCATCGACGATGGCGATGAAAATACCCAGGCGGTCAAGACTGATCATAAATAAAAATGAGTAAACATGCGGCTTCCAGCGGTTTGTCAAAATTTGTTTGACAGTGTAATCGGGGCCGGCCCGTTACGCAAATGGCGCTAGGCGCTTAAGCTGGCCGTTTGCCATTCGGAGCACCATGGACTATCGCAAAAAAGTGGCGGCCATCTATCTGCTGGGGTTTTTCGTCGACCTGATCAACATGTTCATCACCAGCGTCGCCTATCCCGACATCGGCCATGCATTGCACGCCTCAGTGGCGCAGCTGGCCTGGATCAGCACGGCCTACATCCTCGGCCTGACCATCGTCATTCCCGCCAGTGCCTGGCTGGCTGCCTATTATGGCAGCAAAACCGTGTTCATGGCATCGTTGCTAACTTTTTTATGCGCCAGCATCGGCGCCGGCCTGGCGCCCTCGATCGAGGCGCTGATCGCCTGGCGCTGCGTGCAGGGCCTGGGTGGCGGCTTGCTCATTCCGCTGGGACAAAGCATGACCTACCAGCTGTATCGGCCTGCCGAGCGTCCCGGCCTGTCTTCCGTCATCATGCTGGTGGGCTTGCTGGCGCCCGCCCTGTCGCCAGCCTTGGGTGGCGTCATCGTCGACAGCCTGTCGTGGCGCTGGATTTTTTACCTGAACGTGCCGTTTGCCGCGCTGGCGCTGCTGCTGGCCGCCTGCTGGCTGCGTCCCGACCCGCCGCGCGCGCAAGTGCCCCGCCTCGACACGGGCGGCCTGCTGGCGGGCAGCACGGCCATCCTTTTGCTGTTGCTGGGCTTGACCATGCTGGGCACGCCGGGCGAGCTGCTGGCCGGCGCCGGCGTGCTGGCGCTGGGCGCCGCCTGCGCATGGGTCTACGTGCGCGGCGCCCTGCGCAAATCCACGCCGCTGCTCAACCTGCGCCTGGCCGCCGAACCGCTGCTGCGCATTGCCATGCTGATGTATTTGCTGGTGCCGGGCGTGTTCATGGGCGTGAGCCTGCTGGCCATGCTGTATCTGCAGGGCGTGCTGGGCATGTCGGCGTCGACGGCGGGCGCCCTGATGCTGCCGTGGGCGCTGGCCTCGTTTGCGGCCATCTCGCTCACCGGAAAAAGCTACCGCCGCGTGGGGCCGCAACCCCTGTTCATCTTTGGTGCGCTGCTGCAGGCGGCGGGCATGCTGATGCTGCTGCGCGTGGATGCGGCCGATCAGCTTTTCTGGCTGGCCGGCGCGTATGCCGTGATGGGCTTTGGCGGCGGTTTGTGCAGCAGCACGGCGCAAAGCACGGCGTTCTTGCGCACACCGGATACGCAACTGAGCCAGGCCAGCGCCGTGTGGAATATCAACCGCCAGCTGGGCTTTTGCCTGGGCGTGGCGCTGCTCAGCGTGCTGCTCAACGGCTTGCTGGCGGCGCAGGGTATCGCCACCCTGGACGACCCTGCCCTGCATGCGCGCGCGGCGCGGGTCTTTCACTGGTGCTTTGCGCTGGCCGCCGCCTCGTGCGTGCTGCCTCTGACACTGTGCATGCGCATCGATAACCGCGCCGTTCTCGACCTTTTACATCACCATGGAGTAACAAAAAAATGAAGACAACGCACCCCTGTTTTGACGACGTGTTAGCCACGCATGTGCTGATCCGCGAGTGGCTTTCGGGCGCAGCCACGGCGCCGGAACATTGCGCTGATTTGCTGGCGCGTTTTTCACCCGCTTTCACGATGGTGTCACCGGGCGGAAAACAGCTCGATCATGCTGGCTTGACGGCGTTTTTCCAGGGCGCCGGCGGCAGCCGTCCGGGCCTCGCCATGCACATCACGGACTTGCGGCTGATCCAGGACAGCGCCGCCGGCGCCACCGTGTCTTACCGCGAATTCCAGTCGCTGCCCGGCGCAGAAAACACCGAGCGGCTATCGACCGTCGTGTATGAGAAAACGCCGGCTGGTAGCCTGCTGTGGCGCCATTTGCACGAGACGTGGGTGGCGCGGGCGGATTGATCTTGCCACGTGGTGGCACGCACGCTGCCTGAAGGACGATGCGCGTATCATGCGGTTCTTGCACTCGGAGAAAACAAAGATGCGCATAGACACGACATCGGACTCGCCAAGCTGGACCAAGGTCTTTGACATTGGTCATGAACTGCGGCAGCTTGGTCCCTTGATGGAAGAAAAATATCCTGATCTCGACTGGGAATTGTTTGTCTGCCTGCGCTGCCTGCCGAAAGACTTGCAACGCAAATTGATCGGCATCGCTTTCTTCACTTTTTTTGCCGCCAGCATCCGGAAATACGAGAAAAAACTCCCGGGACTCCAGCCCGTTTCAGCGCAACTGATCGCCGATGTGCGGCAATGGTGCATCGATAATCAGTGGACGGATTCCGCCGTCTGATCCGCCATGCACACACGGGCACTCAAGTGAGGTCGTGCAAGTCCTTGCGCTGGGCCGGGCCCAGCGTAAATTTCGAAAACGCGACCTCGAGGCCGGCGCGTTCCGGCGTGCAGCACATGGGCCCGACAAGGTAGCTGCTGGCCTCGGGAAATGGCGCCAGGCGCAGCAGCGGCCACAGCTTGCCATCGGTCGAATACTGCACCCGGATCACGCCCTTTTCCACTGTCACGCGCAGCCAGAAACCGTCCGGCATGGCGGGAGCGATGCTGACGGCCCAATCCGATGTGTCCACCGTCAGCACAGTGCTCAACAGTAACTGGCCGTCGGAAAATTCGACGCCGCATTTGATCCAGTTTTCCGCGTCGATGCGCACCATCATTCCCGCCTGGTCGTACAGCGCTGCGTACTGCGCCGCCACATGCAGCTGCGCCGTGAAATCGCCTTCGATTTGCGTGCCGAAAAAATGGCCGCTGTCGCGGATAAACCCATACGCGGTCTTGCGCCAGAAATCCGTGTTGGCATCCGTCGTCACGCGCAATTGCGCGCCGTCGGCGGACCAGTTTTCCGGTGGATTGAGCCAGCTGCCTTGCGTGAACATTGCGTGCCTTTCCGAGCTAAAAAGATCACATAGTTTGCCCCCATCCCAGCGCCTTGTACAGGGCAATCGCATCGATATAGGACGCCGTTTCCGCCAGCAGCGCTTCGCGCCGGATATCGTACAAGGCGCGCTGGTTTTCCAGCACGGCCTGGTAGCTGCCGGAACCGCCCTGATAGCGCGTGCTGGCGATGCCGAGGGCCGCGTTGCCGTGGCGCGCCGATTCCAGCAGGGAGGCCAATCGCGTCTGGTTTTGCGCCAGTTGCGTGACGGCATTTTCCACGTCCTCCTGTGCCAATAACATCGTTTGTTCATAGCGCGCCAGCGCGCCCTGCGCTTCGGCCTGCGTGCCGCGCAAGCGCGCCTTGACGCTGCCGAGGCGGAAGGCCGGATAGCTGACGGAGGGCGCCACCTCGAAGGCGCGCGCGCCGCCGTCGAACACGCCGCTGCCGCGCAGCGCAAAGAAGCCCAAAAAGCCGCCCAGGCTCAGGCGCGGATACAGGTCGGCTGTGGCGGCACCCACGTCTTCGCTGGAGGCGGCCAGCAGGCGCTCGGCGCGCACCACGTCGGGACGCTGCTTGATCAGGCGGTTCACATCGCCGAGCGGCAGCTGGCCCGCCAGCGGCGCCTGTTGCCGTGGCTGAGTGGCCAGCGCGATGGCGCCCGGCGCCTGGCCGCTCAGCACATCGAGCCGGTACTGCGCCTGGCGCAAGCCCGCCTGCAAGGGCGGCAGCATCGCCTCGCTGCGGGCCAGGTTGGCCAGCGCGTTGTGGCGCTCTTCCGGCAAGCCGCTGCCGGCACGGATGCGCGCATCGATCAGGGCGACGGTGTCGCGCCAGCTGTGCACCTGCGCCTGCGTCAGCGCCAGGTTTTGCTGGTAGCCCAGCGCCTCGTAGTAATTGCGCGCCACCTCTGCGGCGATCGTCAGCTGCACTTGCCGCAAGTCCGCCTGCACCGCTTCGGCGCGCGCCTGCGCCGAGCGGCTGATATGGGCCAGGCGGCCGAACAGGTCGATCTCCCATTTCGCGTCGAACCCTACGCGCGTGCTGGCGCTGGCGGCGCGGCTATCGGGTGTGTCCTGTTGCACCTGGCGTTGCCATCCTGCCTGGCTGGTGACGGCAGGCAGCTCATCGAGCCGGCGTTCGTCGAAGACGGCGCGCGCGGCCAGCAGGTTCGCTTGCGCCTGGACGATATCGAGGTTGTGTTCGAGCGCGCTGGCGATCAGCTGCGACAGGCGTGCATCGTCGAAAAACGTCCACCAGGCGGCCTCGCTGACGGCGCTTGCACCGGGTGCGAATTGCGCCTGCTGCGGGCTGGCCAGGGTGATGGCGGGCGTGCCCGGCGTGACATAGGCGGGGCTGACGGCGCAGCCGGCCAGCAGGGGGAAAAGGGAGACAAGATAGCGGTAATTTTTCATGGGGATTCCTTCAGCGCCTGGGACAGGTCGCGCGCGCGCGGCGTGGCATGGTCGGCCGTGTGACGGCGGGCCAGAAAGGTGTACACGGTGGGCAGCACGAACAGGGTGAAGAAGGTGCCGATCAACATGCCCGAGACGATCACCACGCCCAGCCCGAAGCGGCTGTTGGCGCCGGCGCCGGAAGCGAACAGCAGCGGCACCAGGCCCACCACCATGGCCGCCGTCGTCATCAAAATCGGGCGCAAGCGGATCTGTGCCGCCTTGCGGATGGCCGTGATGCGGTCGAGCTGTTCATGTACCTGCAATTCGTTGGCAAACTCCACCATCAGGATGCCGTGCTTGCTGATCAAGCCGATCAGGGTCACGAGGCCGATTTGCGTGTAGATGTTGACGGTGGCGTAGCCGAGCGCCAGCGGAATCAGGGCACCGCAGATCGACAGCGGCACGGTGATCAGGATGATCAGCGGGTCCGTCAGGCTTTCATACTGCGCCGCCAGCACCAGGTAGATGACGACGACGGCCGCCAAAAATGCCAGCAGCAAGGCATTGCCTTCCGTGGCGAACTGGCGCGCATCGGACTGCCAATCGTAGCTGAAGCCCGGCGGCAGGGTCTTGGCGACACCATCGAGGAAGGCCACGGCGTCGCCCAGGGTCACGCCCGGCGCCGGTACGCCCTGGAAGGTGGCCGCATTTTGCTGGTTGAACTGGGTCAGCATGTTTGGCTCGATCTGTTCCGTCACGGACACCACGGCGGACAGGGGCAGCAGGCTGCCGTCGTCGGCGCGTACGTACTGCTGCGTCAGGGCTTGCGCCGTCAATCTCTGTTCGCGCGGGCTTTGCGCGATGACGTCGTAGGCGCGGCCATCCATGCCGAAGCGGTTCAGATAATTCTCGCCCACCAGCACGGCCAGCGATTCGCCGATGTCCTGCATGCGGATGCCCAGGCTGTTCGCCTTGGAGCGGTCCACGCGTACTTTCACGACGGGGTTGTTGTAATCGAGGTCGCTGTCGACGACGGCAAACAGGCCGCTCTCGCGTGCGCGCTGCTTGACGTCTTCCATGGTGCGGAACAGGGTGGCGTAATCCTGCGCGCTGCGCAAGACCATCTGCACGGGCAAGCCGCCGCTCGATCCCGGCAAAGGCGCCAGCTGGAAGGCGAAGATGCTGGTGCCTTCCACGTCGCCCACGGCGTGCTGCAATTCCGCCTGGATGACGGCCGCATTGCGCGAACGCTCGGCCCACGGCGTCAGGTTGATGCCGCCGATGCTAGACGCAGGCCCCTCGCCGCCGTTGATGATCCAGCGCGAGTCCGTTTCGGGGATATTCTTGTAGATGGCATCGAGCTTGTAGGAAAAGCGTTCCACGTAATCGAGGTTGGCATGCTGCGGCGCCTTGATCGCCGTCAGCACGCTGGCCTGGTCTTCCGCCGGCGCCAGTTCGCGCTGTGGCAGCAGGTACAAAAACGGCAGACTGACCATCACCAGCGCGGCGAAACCGGCGCTCAGCCAGCGGTGGTGCAGGGAGCGGTCCAGCAGGCGCGCATAGCGCGAGGTCAAGCCTTCGAAGAAATGCTCGGCGGCGCGCGCCATGCGCCCTTCCGTCTGTTTCGGCTGCAGCAGCAGGGAGCTCATTACGGGAGACAAGGTCAGCGCCACCACGCCCGACACCACCACGGCGCCGGCCAGTGTCAGCGCAAATTCCTTGAACAGTGCGCCAGTCAGTCCCCCCATCATGCCGATCGGCGCATACACGGCAGCCAGCGTGATCGTCATGGCGATGACGGGGCCGGCCACTTCGCGCGCGCCCACCAGAGCGGCCGCCACGGGCGTCTTGCCTTCCTCGATATGCCGGTGCACGTTTTCCACCACGACGATGGCGTCATCGACCACCAGGCCCACGGCCAGCACCATCGCCAGCAAGGTGAGCAGATTGATGCTGAAACCGAAGGCCAGCATCAGCGCCGCCGCGCCCAGCATCGATAGCGGGATGGTCACGACGGGAATCAGCACGGAGCGCAGGGAACCCATGCACAGGTAGATGACGATGACGACGATGAGCAGCGCTTCGAGCAGCGTATGCGCCACCTCGTCGATGGATGACTGGATGAAGCGCGCCGTCTCGAATGCCAGCTCGACCTTCACGCCGGGTGGCAGGGTTTTCTGGATTTCAGGCAGCAGCCTCCTGATGCCGTCGACGATCACCAGCGGGTTGCCGCCTGGCGTGGGTGACAGGCCCAGATACACGGCCGGCACGCCGTCCATGATGCCGCTCGTCTCCGTGGCGGCCGCGCCCAGTTCCACCGTGCCCACATCCTTCAGGCGCACCAGGGCAGCACTGTCATCGCCACCCTTGCGGATGACCATGTCGCGGAACTCCGCCACGCTGGTCAGATCCGTGTTGACGCTGATGTTCGAGACGACGAATTGTCCTTTCACCTTGCCGGGCGCCGCCTGGTAGTTATTGCGCCGCACGGCGTCGGCCACGTCGGCCGCCGTCAAGCCGCGCGCGGCCAGCTTGGCCGGATCGATCCACAATCGCATGGCCAGCTGCTGGCCGCCATACACGTCGACCTTGGCCACGCCGTCGATGGTGGCGAACATTGGTTGCACCACGCGCGCCAGGTAGTCCGTCAGCGCGGGCGCGGACACGCTCTCGCTGGCAAAGCCGACATAGGCGACGGCCGAGGAATCGCCGGCCGAGCGCTCGATGACGGGGTCAAACGCGCCTTCGGGCAGCTTGTAGCGCACCTGGTTGACCTTGGCCATGACTTCCGTCAGCGCCTGCGTGGAGTCGCGGTTCAGCTCCATGCGCACGGTGACCGTGCTGCTGCCCTGCACCGACGACGAGGTCAGGTAATCGATGCCTTCCACCGACGATACGGCTTGCGCAATCGGCTGCGTGACAAAACCCTGCATCAGTTCCGCCGAGGCGCCCGGATACGTGGTTTTCACCGTGATGGTGGACGATTCGAGCATCGGATACTGGCGGATCGGCAGCTGCAGTATGGCGATCACGCCCAGCATCAGGATCAATGTGCTGATCACCAGCGCCAGCACGGGGCGGCGTACGAATAAATCGGTAAATTTCATGGTGGTGGCCTTCCCTTACGAGCCGGCCTTGGGCGCGGCGCGCTTGGCCTCGTCCAGGGTATTGGCCACGGCTTGCACTGCCATGCCGTCGGCCAGTTTCAGCTGGCCCGAGGCGACCACCCGCTGGCCTTCGCGCAAGCCGTCAAGAATGGCCACGCGGCCCCCGGCCCGCTCGCCCAGTTTCACGCCCACGCGCTTGACGGTGAGCGGCTGTTTTCCTTCCTGCTGCGCGACGAACACGGTGTCGCCATACGCGCTGTAGGTCACCGCCGTTTCCGGCACCGTCAGCTGCTGGCCTGCCTCGCGCGCCACGCGCACATTCGCGTACATGCCCGCTTTCAGCGCGCCGCGGGGATTGCTCAATGCCGCCTGTACCTGCACCATGCGCGAGCGGGCGATCAGCGGGTCGATGGCGTTGATCTTCGCCGTGAAGATGTCATCGGGATAGGCGTCCACCAGCACTTGCACGGCCTGGCCTGGCGCCAGCTTCGCGCTGCTCTGTTCATCGAGGGCGAAGTTCACCATCAGCGACTTCGTGTCGATCAGGCTGGCCACCGTGTCGGCCGCGTTCAGGTACTGGCCCGCGTGCACCTTGCGGATGCCCAGCTGCCCGGCGAACGGCGCGCGGATGGTCTTTTGCGCGATCAGCGCTTCCGTCTGGCGCACGTCGCCCAGGGCTGCGTCGCGCGCGGCCAGGGCCGTGTCGAGCTGCTCCTGCGTGGCCGCCTTTTCCTTCACCATCTGCACCGTGCGGGCATGGCTGCTTTCCGCGTTTTTCAGCTGTGCGCGCTGGCGCAGCAGGGCCGCCTGTTCCGGTGCGTCATTCAGCTGCACCAGGATGGCGCCGGCCGGCACGGTCTGGCCCGACTCGAAGCGGATCTGCGTGATGCGCCCGCCCGCCTCAGCCGCCACCTGCACCTGGCGCGCCGCTTCCAGTTCGCCCACGCCGGCGAAGTAGCGTTCCTGCGTGCCCAGCACGACGGGGACCAGCGCCACCTTGGTGGCAGGATAGGCGGCGGCATCGGCCGCATGCGAGTCGGCACGCGGATACAGCGCGGCACCGGCGACGGCCAGGGCGATGGCCAGCGCGGAGGCGCCGACGATTTTCGTATTCATGATGAAGTCCTTTACTGCAGTCAAAGGGAGAAGAGGCGCAGCGGAGGCTGATCAGGTCCGCTGCGCGTTGAAAAGTACAAACAGGGCGATGGTCCACAGCAGCAGCACCAGATGCGTCGTCTGCAAGCCTTCCTGTGCGATCCAGTAGCCGAACCACAGGCCGCCCAGGTGCATCAGCAGCAAAAATGCGGCCATGGCGCACAAGGCCAGATTTAGCCAGGGCAAGGCAGCGGCCAGGCCGTCGCCAGCAAACAGCGCCACGCCCGTCCAGGCGGCGATGGCGGCCAGCAGTTGCAGCGCCAGCACCACGCCCAGCGACAGCCGATGCAAGCTCAAGGATGTGAGCGCGCGGCGCAGCAGCGGCGTCTGGATGGTCGGGTCCTGGCGCAGCGGGTCCATGCGCATGGTGTTGCCGATGGCCCAGACGGAGCCGTGGAAGGCGTGCAAGTTGTTGATGGCGGCCAGGGTGAGCCAGATGGCCAGGCCGGTAGCGAGGATGGCGTGAAACAGCCAGATGGAGTGCTGCAGCTGCATGGGATTCCAGTCCAAAGAGTGTCTTGCTGGCACGCGGACGTGGAAACTCCTCGACAGCGGGGAGCTACCGGCCTATTATGCAAGCAATTAGTTGGTTAACTGGCCCCATGATAGTTGAGCGAAATGAATTACACAAGTAAACGTTTGGATAATAGCGAGGCGCCGCAAACGACGGAGCGCATCCTGTATTTCATCAAGACCAAGGGACCCGTCTCCACGGCGACCCTGGCCAAGACGCTGGACATGACGGGCGAGGCGGCGCGCCAGCAAGTGCAAAAGCTGGTGGCGGCGGGCCTCATCGAGGGGCGCCAGGAAGCGCAGGCGGGCGCCGGCCGGCCGCGCCAGAACTGGGTCTTGACGGAGGCGGGCAATGCGCGCTTTCCCGACACGCATGCGCAGTTGACGATCAAGCTGATCGGCTCGGTGCGCCAGCTGTTCGGCGAAGCGGGACTGGATAAACTCATCACCCAGCGCGAGGAGGAAAGCCGCAGCGCGTATGCGTTGGCGTGCTCGGCGCCGGATTTGCCCACGCGCTTGCAGCAGCTGGCGGCCGTGCGCGATGAAGAGGGCTATATGGCGCGCGTGGAAGCGGACGGCGACGACTGGCTGCTGATTGAAGACCACTGCCCCATCTGCGCCGCCGCGCGCACCTGCCAGGGCTTTTGCCGCTCCGAATTGCAGCTGTTCCAGGAAGTGGTGGGGCCAGGCGCCAGCATCGTGCGCGAGCAGCATGTGCTGGCCAATGCCATGCGCTGTGTCTACCGCATTTCTGTCTTGCCCTAAGCCTTGGGAAACAGGGGCCAGGTGCACAGCGCCACCAGCCCCGCCAGCCACCACACGACGGGCCAACTGCTGGCCGCCAGCAGGTGCGGGATGGCGATCGGCGTAAGGAACAGCCCTACGTAGACCGCCGTGTTTGCCATGCCCAGGGCCGTGCCCGCGTTGGCGCCGCCCGCTTCCGTGGCCAGCTCCGTGTAGGCCACGCCATGCCAGGCGGATACGGCGATGCCGGCAGCCACCACGGCGGCCATCAACAGCCAGCCCGGCGCGTCCAGCCAGGCGATGCATCCAAGCACAATGAACGAGGCCAGCGCCACCAGGGCCGAGCCGCGCAGCCAGGCGGGCCGGTTCGCGTGGCGGTCCGTATGGCGTCCGCTCCAGATGCGCATCACCATGGCGCCCGCCTGCAGGGCCACCATCACGGCCGTGATGGCCGCCAGGCCCAGGTGGCCATGGTCGTGCAGGAAGACGGTGGCGAAGCTGAGCACGGCAAATTGCGGCACGCACAGCAAGCCGATGGCGGCCACCATGCGCCAGACTTTACGATTCCGCAAGGGCGGCGCAGGCTTGACCTCCATCAGGCCCGTGGACGCGTTGTGCGGGCCCGTGGCAGCCTCGGCAGAGAAATCGGGCTCATACATCCAGCGCCACGTAAAAAACGCCGACAGGGCGCATACGAGGGCCAGGGCGCCAAACACGGGCATGAAGCCATAGCGCGATGCCAGGCTGGGCAGGACGAGGGCGCCGAGACCGCCGCCCAGGGGCACGGCCGTCTGGCGGATGCTCATGGCGAAACCCCGTTCGCCGGCGCCGAACCAGCGCATCACGGCGCGCCCGCTGGCGCCATTCACGCTGCCGCCCAGCACGCCGACCAGCGCCAGCCCGGCCGCCAGCGCCCATAGCGGTGGCACCGTGCCCTCAGTCGGGGTGATCCATAGCAGCAAGGTCAATAGTGCCAGCATGGTCCCCAGCAAGCCGGTCAGCAGCACGGGGCGGTCGCCCCAGCGGTCGGTGGCCATACCCCATGGCAATTCGGTCAGGGCCACGCCCAAGCCCATGGCGCCCAGCGCCACGCCCAGTTCCGTATTGCTCAGGTGATAGCCGCTGCGCAGCCAGATGGCCGTGGTGGGCATGCCGTTGGCGGCGGCGGAAAAGCTGGCATTGGCGGCCACGCCGACGGCCAGCACCTTCCAGCGGTGGGCATCGCCCAGCGCGGGCGCGGTGACGGGGACAGGAACAGGAACAGGAACGGTTGGGCAGCTGGTGGTCATGGCATGGACGGGAAAGTGGTTGACCCTGACAGTGTTGCGCAGTACGATCGTTCTGAATATCAGATAATTTACCAGTCACCATCCCATAAAACAGGACAATCTCCGTCACGCCATGAGCTTGCTGAATTTCGACATCGCCTTCTTGCGCAGCTATGTGGCTGGCATCGAGCTGGGCAGCTTTGCCCGCGCGGCGGACAAGGTGGGCCGTTCTACCTCGGCCGTCAGCGCGCAGCTGAAAAAACTCGAGGAGCAGGCTGGCGCACCCCTGTTCCGCAAGGATGGCCGGGGACTGGCGCTGACGCCGGCCGGCGAAGTCTTGCTCGGCTATGCGCGCCGTTTGCTGGAACTCAACGACGAGGCGGCCGTCGCCTTGCGCGGCGCGGAACTGGAAGGCTGGATCCGGCTGGGCCTGCAAGAGGATTTTGGCGAAGCCTTGCTGCCCGACGTGCTGGGGCGCTTTGCCCGCGCGCATCCGAAGGTGCGCATCGAGGCGCACGTGGCGCGCAACACGGCCTTGATGCAAGGCCTGGCCATGGGCCAGCTGGACCTGGCCCTGCTGTGGGGCGGCGCGTGCATCGCCGACGTGGCCGAGTATCCGTCGCAGCAGCGCCAGCATATTGCCGAACCGGCCATGCGCTGGATCGCCTCGTCCAGCCTGGCCTGGCGGCCCGAGTCGGGCGAACCGTTGCCGCTCATTGCGTTCGACCGCGACTGCCTGTTCCAGCGCTGCGCCACGCAGGCGCTGGACCATGCCGGCATCGCCTGGCGCACGGCGTTTACCAGCCCCAGCCTGGCCGGTCTGTGGGCGGCGGCGGCAGCCGGGTTGGGCGTGACGGTGCGCACGGGCCTGGGCTTGCCCTCAACCGTGCGCGCGCTCGATCACGTGGCGGCGGGCTTGCCCGCCCTGCCCCCGTTGTCGCTGGAGCTGCTGCGCGCCTCCAGCGTGTCGAGGCCGCCCGTCGAGCGGCTGGCTGGCTTGATCATCGAATCGCTGCAGAATGGGGCGATTGAAAACGCCTGAAATTCAAGTGCGCGCAATCAACACCTGCACGGGCGCCATGGGGAAATCGCTGGCGCTGTATTGTTCCACTTCCTGCCAGCCCGTGTCGCGCAGCAGCTGCGCCAATTCTCCCTGGCGCGTCACCGTGCGGTCCAGCATGCGCATCGGCAAGTAATACGGCAGCACGCGCGCCGCGTCGCCCGGTGCCGGGGCGATTTCCGCCTGCACGCAGACGAAGACGCCTCCGGGTTTCAAGGCTGCATGGATCTTGCGCAAGGCCGCTGCCATGTCGGGCACGAAATGCAGTACGGACGAGCACCAGATCAGATCGTAGCCACTGCCGATATCGTCGCTGTCCAGGTCGCCACCCAGCGTCTCCAGCCGGTCCGATAGTTGCGCATGGGCGATGTTGGCGGCCGCCACGGCCACCGTTTCCGGCCAGTCGAAAACGCAACCGTGCAAGCCCGCATGGGCTTGCGCCAGCGCAATGGCAACCCAGCCCGGGCCGCCACCCACATCAAGCAGGCGCAGCGGCGTGAGGCCGTCTGCAAACGGGGCGATGCGCTGCATCACGGACAGGGCTGCGCGCATGGTGACGGCGCGTTGTTCCTGGCCAATTTGCTGCTGCGCGGCAGCGGCCCAGTTGACCCCATTTGCCGTGCTGTATGGTGCGGCTTTGCCACCCTCGCGCACCAGCGTACTCAGCTGCGTGGCGAAATGGCGCAGCGCATGCAGCCGGTACAGCCAGGCGTCGCCGCAAAAGGCCACGGAGGTGCGGCAGAAATACTGCAAGGTGGCGGCCGTGCAGCGGTAGCGCTGCGCCTCGTCATCGGCCGCATCGCGTTCCAGCATCTGCATGCTCCAGAGTAATTCCAGCAGCAGGGCCGTGTGCGGCGCATGCAGCGACAGGGCCTCGGCCAGCTGCGCCGGCGTGTGCGGCGTGGCCAGCACCTCGAAAATGCCCAGTTCCAGGGCGGCGGCCAGTCCGTCCGCCTGCACGGGGGCGACGGCCAGGTCCCAATATGGTTGCAAGGCGTGTTGCGTGGTGAACGGCATGGCGCTTCCTTTCGACGTGGTGGGCACAAGGTGTGCATCAGCGCTATTTTATGTAACAATGAGAATAATTATCATTTGCATTTGTGTGCGGCACGGCGCATTTCGTATGCGCGACGGCGCGCCAGGACAGGGAGGAGCGATGCGGGAACAGGACAGGGAAGCGGCAGGCTGGACGCGGCGCCAGCTGGACCCGGGGATGGGCGAATGCCGCGCCGACCAGAGGCAGGTCGACCAGGGCTTGCTGCTCGTGCATTCCGATTACCGTCCGCGGCTGGCGCTCGTCGAGCCATCGAAGCATGACGACGCGGCCGGCATGGTGATCACCATCGGCCTGCAAGGCGCATCCTGCTACACGACGCGCGATGGCGAACAATTGCGTTTCCGGGGTGGCCATACGACGGTGACGGCGTTTCGCCACACGAGTGGCGAGCGCCGTTTCGAGGCGAATCAACGGGCGGCGCAATTGCGCGTGCTGGTCGCTGAAGACGCGCTGGCGCGCTACTGGCCGGAGGGCCTGGCGTCATTGTTACCCCACGGTGGCGCGCGCCAGCTGGCGCATGCGGCCACCACGGCTGCCTCTGCCCTGCATGCGCGGGCGCTGCTGCGTGCGACGGACCCGCTGGCCGTGCATATCGGCGTGCTCAGTGTCCTGGCGGAACAGTTGCGGGCACTGCGCCCGGCGCCCGCGTCCGCTCCCGCGCCGCGCTGGCCCGAGGCCGAGATGATCAAGCTGGAGCGTGCCTACGCGCTGATGCAGGAGCAGATGGCGCAAGACCTCACGCTCGATTACCTGTGCGCGCAAGTGGGGCTGAGCCTATTTAAACTCAAGCAGGGATGGCGCTATCGCTACAACGACAGTCCGCAGCGCACCCTGCTGGCGCTGCGCATGCAGCGGGCAAAGTTACTGCTGGAAAATGGTTGCCAGGTGGCGCAAGCGGGCTGGCAAACGGGCTATCGCCATCCGTCCAATTTCAGCGCCGCGTTCAGCCGCTATTTCGGCTACGCGCCGAAGACCGTGGGACGCGCTGGCACGTAAAAAGCCGGTGTAGAATCGGCGGGCAGCACACTCATATGACCCACAAGGAGACATGATGGCCCGCAAAATCTTTGTCAATCTACCCGTCCAGTCGCTGGAACGTTCCGTGACGTTCTTCACGGCGCTGGGCTTCAGTTTCAATGCCCACTTTACGGATGAAACGGCGACGTGCATGATCGTCGCCGACGACATCTTCGTGATGCTGTTGACGCACGACAAATTCCTGCAATTTACGCCCAAGCAGCTGTGCGATACCAAGGTGGCGACGGAAGTGCTTGTGTGCCTGTCGGCCGAGAGCCGCGGCGAAGTCGATGAGCTGGTGGCGAAGGCCGTCCAGGCGGGCGGCAGCATCTACAAGGAGCCGATGGATTTCGGCTTCATGTATGGCCACAGTTTCCAGGACCTGGATGGACATCAGTGGGAGTTGATGTACATGGAACCAGGCGCCGTACCTGGCTGATAGGTGGTGGTGTCTGGTGGTGTCGGATTACGCGGCGTGCCGCCGCTAAGCCGACCTACGCGACAGATCGGGTAGGTCGGATTAGCGCGGCAACGCCGCGCGTAATCCGACGTCTCCGGCCAGCTCAGGAAGCCAGCGCCAATAAATCGACCACTTCCAGGCCGGCCAGGTCTTGCGTCGTGTTGCCCGCAAACGCGGCGCGGCTCGGCTGGCCGTTCTTCAGCCAGGTGCGCGTGACAGCCTTGATCTGCGCCAGGGTGCAATTGAGCACGCCGGTGCGGAATTGCTGGCGCACGGCTTCCGTCGTGCCGCGCTGCTGCATGTTCCACGCCGTCAGCGCTTCCGCGTATGGCGAGTGCGGCTTGTCGAGGCCCTTGATGACGCAGATGATGGCTTCTTCCACTTGTTCCTGCGAGAAATCGCCGTCGAGGATTTGATCCAGGGTCGTGCCGAAGTCGGCGAACGTGCCGGCCAGGCGCGGATCGCGGTAGGAACTCAACGTGAACGTGCCGGCGCCGGCCGCATAGCTGGCGCTGCCGCCATACGCGCCGCCTTTTTCGCGCAGGGCCGTATGCAGCACCTGGTTGGTCATCAGTTCGGCGGCCACGGCCAGGGCCGAAGCATCCGGATTGTGCACGCCAGGCACGGCCCAGGAAACGAAGCAATGGTTGATCTGGCTCGTCGCATGCAGGGCCGTGTTGGCCAGCGGCAAGGCAGTTGGCGTTGCCGTGTCGCTTGGCGTCGTGGCATCGGCGCTGGCTACCGGCAATTCCAGCAAGCGGGCCAGGGTGATGCCATCTTGCTCCAGGCCTGCGCACAGTACGGTCGGCTGCTGGGCGATGATGTGCGCGTGCAGGGTGTCGAGTTCGCGGGCGATTTCCTGCAAGCCTGCCGACGTCTTGCTCAATTGCTGCAAGCGGCGGTAGAACGGCAGCGCTGCCGGGCCGCCGACGATGTCGTCGAAGCGGCGCGTGGGCGACAGCGGTGCCGCCGCGGCCAGCATGGCGTAGCGGTTGCCCGATTCGGCCAGGCTGGAGAGTTTGTCCTGCACCAGGCTTTCGATCAGGAAAGCCAGGCGTTCTTCTTCATCGAAGCGGGGCTTGGCGATCCAGGCCGACAGCACGGCGGCGATCGCCGCGTGTTCTTCACGCAATCCGCTGGCCGAGAACGACAATTCCACGCGCATCGCTTGTTGCGGGCGGGGAATGGCTTCCAGGCCGATGTGGAACGAGGGGACCATGCTCTGGCGCCAGGCGCTGGCATCGTCGAACGACATGTCGCCCACGCCCAGTTCCGGCGCCAGGTCCGTGTACAGGCGCAGCCAGGGCCACGACGCTTCCGGCAGGTTCGACACGTCGTACAGCACGTTGGCATAGCTGATGCCGTTCGAGGCGATACTGAACGCCACGGCGCCGTCGACGGCCGGGGGAATCGGCAGGGCCGGGCGCGGCAAGGCGCTGACGTCGCCTGGGCGGATGCGCGGCAAGACTTCGGAATTCGATGGCAGTTGCTGATGCGCTTCCAACGCGGCGGACTCGGCGATGATGTGCTCGCGTTCGGCATCCGTCAGCGTCGCTTGCAGGGCCGCCAGCTTGGCGTCTTCCTGCGCGGCGCGGTCCGTGAAGTAGGCGCTGTCGGGCACCACGTGGGTGGTCAAACGGGTCGGATTGGCGATCAGCTCGCGCACCAGCTGCTTGAAGAATTCCGGGTCTTCGATCTGCTGTTCCAGGGTTTCCAGGATGGCCGCGTTGTCGAACGCATCCATCACGTCGCCGCCGTACATGGCCAGCGGCAAGGCGTGCAGCAAGCGGCCCAGGCCGTATGGCATGCGGCCGCTGCTGATTTCGCGCTGGCTGTACTTGATGTCGCGCAAGGCCGCGTGCAGCACGGCGGCGGGAATACCCTCTTCCGCCGTCTCTTCCAGGGCCGTCCAGATGCGCTGGTGCGCATCGGCGATCTGTTCCTGCGTCAAGCCTTCCATGCCGATGTGGAACACCATCTGGCGGATGCCTGCGTCGCGGCCATTCATATCCGATGGGCGGCCATAGCCGGCCGATTCCATGGCGCGCATGACGGGCGCCGACGATTCGCCCAGCAAGCCGTGCGACAGCAGATGCGCGTGGTAGTACGCGATGGGGTCGCTCGACTCGCCCATCAGCCAGGCGAATTGCAGGCCGAACTCATCGTCGCGCGCTTCCTGCGACGGAATCTTGACGATGTTTTCCTGCGGCGCGGTCCACGCGGGCGCCAGCTGCGGCAGGCGGCGTTCGGAGAAACCGCTGAGCTTGGACAGCACGCGCTCGGCGACTTGTTCCTGCACGGCCGACGCTTCGATATTGCCGGCGGTCATGATCACGGCTTGCGACGGATGGTAGTGGCTGGCGTGGAATTCTTTCAGCATGGCATGCGTCAGTTCCGGGATCACCAGCGGATCGCCGCCCGACTCCACTTCATACGTCGTGCCCTTGAGCAAGGCGCTGGCGATGCCGCTGTCGAGCGCGCGCATGGGGCTGTTGAAAGCGCCCTTCATTTCATTGAAGACGATGCCCTGGTACACGAGCTTGTCGCCTTCGAACGCATGGCGCCAGCCTTCCTGGCGGAAATTCAGGTAGTCGAGGTTCGGGAAGAAGGCCGCGTCCAGGTACACGTCGAGCAAGTTGAAGAAATCCTTGCGGTCGGTGCTGGCGAACGGGTACACGGTGCGGTCCGGATAGGTCATCGCATTCATGAACGTGGCCGTCGAGCGGCGCAGCATCGAGAAGAAGGGGTCGCGCACCGGGTAGCGGGACGAGCCGCACAAGGCCAGGTGCTCGAGGATGTGGGCGCGCCCGTCGCTCACTTCCGGCACAGTGGGAAAGGCCACCAGGAACACCATCTCAGCCTGCTCGGTATGCATGTGGATATGGCGCATGCCCGTTGCTGGCTCGACATATTGCTCGATGGTTGCCTGCAAGACTGGAATGAAGTTGCTGCTGACTTTTTCAAATGTGCTCATGCGGTATGGGATCTCTGCGGTAGGTGATTCGGAGTGTCGGTGGGGCTGCATCACATATGGGGGCAAACTGGCGCAATGCCAGGGCGGGCCTCAGTTTGATGCCTGTATGAAGCTTTTCCCTATTGTACTAGGAGTATTCGTGCGCCGCCGCCGGGGCCGTGCTGGCGGCTGGAAAAGCGACAGTGTTGCAAAATAGATTATATTTCGGTGGCTGGCGTCTCCGAATGAAAGCTTAGCGTACCATGCGCCTTTTGCTGTCCAGACTGACCCGAAGGCGCCTACCTTGTCCCGACTTTCCTTTCGCCAACTGTTATTTGCCGCCTTCATTTTGACGACGGGCATTTTGACGGCCACCTCCGTGCAAGCCTTGCTGACCCTGGAACACCTGGCGCGGCTGGGGCGCGAGACGGCGGCGCAGGCGATTGCCTTGACGGAACAGTCGCAGCGCCTGTCCGAGCGCACGCTGGCCATGGAGCGCAGCGCGCGCCAATTCCTCGTGCTCGACGACCCCGTGTTCCGCGAGCGCTACGCGGCGGCCCGCGACGAAGCGACGGCGGCGCTGCAAGTGCTGAACCGTGCCACGCCCGAGTTCGCTCCCCAGCTGGCCGACGAATGGACGGTGCAGGCGCAATCGGCGTGGGAAGTCTTGCAAGCGGGTAAGCGCCGCAAGCGCGATGGCCATGCCGTCGTGTACCGCGCGTTTGCCCGCATGACGCAGATCAATGACAGCCTGGCGCGCGAAAGCAAGACGGAAATCGGCAGCCGCAACGACGCCCTGCTGGCCGAGCTGGAACGCCAGCGCCGCCTGCTGGGCGTGCTGGTGGGCGGCGCCGTGCTGCTGGCGGCCGTGCTGGCCACCTGCTTTGGCTTCTTGCTGTCGCGCCCGCTGCGCCGCATCGAGACGGCCATCGAGCGCCTGGGCGACAAGCGCTACGACCAGCCCATCGTCGTCGGCGGACCGGCCGATACGCGCCGCCTGGGCCAGCAGCTCGACTGGCTGCGCCAGCGCCTGGCCGATCTCGATGCCGACAAGGAGCGTTTTCTGCGCCACATTTCGCATGAGCTGAAAACGCCGCTGGCTGCCCTGCGCGAAGGCGTGGCCTTGCTGGAAGACGAGGTGGCCGGCAAGCTTAGCGACAGCCAGCGCGAAATCGCCGGCATCCTGCAGCAAAACACGGCCTCGCTGCAAACCCAGATCGAAGACTTGCTGCGCTACAATACCGCCGCTTTTGACGCCCAGCACCTGGCGCACAGCAAGGTCGATTTGCTGGTCTTGCTGCAAGATGTGGTGGCCGGGCAGCGCCTGCAATGGCTGGCGCGCCGTTTGACGGTCGAGGTGCAGGGCGAGTCCCTGATCGTGCAGGCCGACCGCGACAAGCTGGCGACGGCCTTGGCGAACCTGCTGTCGAATGCCGTGCGCTTCAGCCCGGAAGGCGGCACCGTACGGTTTACCCTGTCTTGCGAAGGCGGCCGCGTGCGCATCGACTGCATCGACGAAGGAGCCGGCGTGGCGCCCGAGGATGCCGCGCGGATTTTTGAACCGTTTTACCAGGGAGTGCGCCAGGCGGCCGGCGCGCGCAACGGCAATGGCATCGGCCTGTCCATCGTACGCGAATATATCGCCGCCCACGATGGCAGCGTCACTCTTTTACCGCGCCCCGCCGGCGCGCATTTTCGGATAGAACTGCCCTTATGATGACGAGAATTTCCCTGGCCGGCATGGCCGCCAGCGCGCTGCTATTGGGTGCTTGCGCCGCCAAGCCCCCCATCCAGACGCCCGTGCTGGTGCAAACGCCGCCGCGCGTGGTGGTGGTGGCCGATCCCCAGCTGACCGAATTGCTGGCGTATCAAGGCGCCTTGCGCCTGATGACGCCGTCGGAACTGGTGAAAGCGCAGCTGGACCTGGCCAAGGCCGATCACGCGCCGCACAACACGCTGCGCCGCGCCATGCTGCAAGCGGCCTTGCGTGGTCCCGGCGACCTGGCCCGCGCGCAAGCCTTGCTGGAACCGCTGGCCACGGCCACGGGCAAGGACGCGCAATTGCTGGCACCGTTGGCGCAATTGCTCGGCAGCCAGTATGCGGAGCTGCGCCGCCAGGATGAGAGCATCGACAAGCTCAACACGCAGTTGCGCGACGCCCAGCGCCGCATCGACCAGCTCAATGAAAAACTGGAAGCACTGAAAAACATCGAGCGCAGCCTGTCCGTGCGCCCTGCCGCGGGAGCGCCGAAATGAGCGAGCACGCCCACATTCTATTGGTCGACGACGATCCCGACCTGCTGCGCCTGCTGACCATCCGCCTGAAGGCGGGCAACTATCGGGTCACGGCCGTGGGCAGCGCGGAAGCGGCACTGGCGCGCCTGGCCGTGGAATTGCCGGCCCTGGTCATTACCGACGTGCAATTACCGGGCCGCGACGGCCTGGCCTTGTTCGATGAAATCCGCCGCCAGCATTCGGCCCTGCCCGTGATTCTCTTGACGGCGCACGGTACCATCCCCGACGCCGTCGACGCGACGGCACGCGGCGCGTTTGCGTATCTGACAAAGCCGTTCGACGGCAAGCTGCTGATGGAAAAAGTGGCGTATGCCATCAACTTGTCCACCGTCATGCCGGCCGCGGCATCCGGCGACGAGAGCTGGCGTGCCGAGTTGATCAGCCGCAGTTCGCAGATGGCCGAACTGCTGGCCGAAGCCAAGCTGGTGGCGGGATCGGACGCCAGCATCCTGATCCGCGGACCCTCCGGCACGGGCAAGGAATTGCTGGCGCGCGCGCTGCACAACGCCAGCCGCCGCGCCAAGGCGCCGTTCATTGCGGTCAACTGTGGCGCCATTCCCGAGCAGCTGCTGGAATCGGAACTGTTTGGCCACGTCAAAGGCTCGTTTACGGGGGCCGTCGGCAACCGCGAAGGCTTGTTCCAGGCGGCCGATGGCGGCACCCTGTTTTTAGATGAGATCGGCGACATGCCCTTGCCGCTGCAGGTGAAACTGCTGCGCGTGCTGCAGGAACGGGCCGTGCGCCCCGTGGGCGCCGACCAGACGCGTCCGGTCGACGTGCGGCTTCTGTCCGCCACGCACCGCGACCTGGACGTGGCCATGCAGGAGGGGCAATTCCGCGAAGACTTGTATTACCGCCTGAACGTGGTGACCTTGACCCTGCCGCCGCTGGCCGAGCGCCGCGAAGATATCTCCCTGCTGGCGAACCATTTCCTGCAGAAACTGGCGGCCAAGTACCAGAAACCCCTGAATGGCTTCGCGCCCGATGCCTTGACTGCCCTGGTGGCCGCGCCATGGCCCGGCAATGTGCGCCAGTTGGTCAATGTCGTCGAGCAAGTGTGCGCGCTGGCCACGGCGCCGCTGGTGCCCTTGTCCCTGGTGCAGCGCGCGCTGCGCGTGCCGTCCCTGGAGGCGCTCAGCTACAACGAAGCCAAGCAGCGCTTCGAGCGCGACTACCTGATTCAATTGCTGCGCCTGACGGACGGCAACGTGGCCGACGCGGCCCGCCTGGCCGACCGCAACCGCACGGAGTTCTACCGTTTATTACAGAAATACGAGCTGACGCCGGCCCTGTTCCGGCTTGACGGCGACCCTGTCGCTGAATAGCGACAAAAATAAAGCCTTGAAAATCAGGGGCTTGGCGTAAAACATTGACGGTCTTGCCACAAGCTGTCGCTGTCAGGCGACAAAAAACCCCGTTTTTCCGGCCAGATCGCTGCGAAATACGCTGGAAAAATCGAGTTCGAATGTAAGTCGTTGATTTTCAATGAAATTTAAAAGCTGGCACGGTGCTTGCTGTATGGGTAGATGTGACGCTTCAAAGTGTTGCTTTATCCAAGTAAGAAGCTTTTAACTTCATTGAGAGGAACTACCATGCAAACATCGAAACTGTTCAATACCCTGGTCGCCGCTATCGTACTGTCGGGCGCCTCGATCACCGCTTCGCATGCAGCTGACTCCGCCCCAAAAGCACAAGCTCCTGCTGACACCGTAGTGGCCGCCAACGCTGCCGCTGCCGTCCCTGATGAAACCATCACTTCCTCGGCCAAGGCCGCCCTGAGCGCCGATGCGCAAGCCGCTGCCTTGCCAGTCAAGGTAGCAACCCAGCAAGGTGTGGTCGTCCTGTCGGGCGACGTGCCGAGCGCCGAAGCGGGTGACCGCGTCGTGCAGATCGTCGCTTCCGTGAGCGGCGTGAAAGAAATCAAGAACGAGCTGAAAGTCAAAGCCGCCGGTTAATCCCCTCGCGCTGTACTTTACTCCGGGTTGCCCTGTCTGCGGACAGGGCATTTTTTTTGTCTGTCCGGTTTGCGCCGAAAAGCCAGGCCATGCCATCAGGCAAGGAATTGGGCAATACAGGTAGAATAGCCAGTACTGGCGCCGCTCCCGGCGCTGTTTGTCATCCCCGGCACAGCATGCTGTTGCAAGGCTGCGCCGTTACCAGGCTACCGAATGTCTTCTTTTTCCCCCGCTGCCCTGCTGCGCAATCTGAAACCCGATAATTTCACCATCGCCCTGCTCGTCACCGTGGGGCTGGCTACTTTCCTGCCCTGCACGGGCCAGACGGCCGTGGTCTTTGGCAACATCACCACTGTTGCCATCGGCGCCCTGTTCTTCCTGCATGGCGCCAAGCTGTCGCGCGAAGCCGTGGTGGCCGGCGCCATGCACTGGCGACTGCACTTGCTGGTGCTGGCCAGCACCTTTGTCCTGTTTCCGCTGCTGGGCCTGGCCCTGCGTCCGCTGGCGCTGACCTTCCTGACGCCCGACCTGTACATGGGCATTTTGTTCCTGTGCGCGCTGCCCTCTACTGTGCAATCATCGATCGCCATGACGGCCATGGCGCGCGGCAACGTACCGGCCGCCATCTGCAGCGCCTCGGCCTCGAACTTCATCGGCATCTTCCTCGCCCCCATCCTGGTGGGCTTGCTGGTGGCCAAGGGCGCGGAAAGCAAGTCGTCGGTGGACGCCGTGCTGTCCATCGTCATGCAACTGCTGCTGCCATTCCTGGCCGGCCAGTTCCTGCGTCGCTGGATCGGCCGTTGGGTTGACCGCCATAAAGCCACCCTGAAATATGTCGATCAGGGTTCGATCTTGCTGGTGGTCTACACGGCCTTCAGCGAAGCCGTCAGCGAAGGCCTGTGGCATACGATTTCGGTGGAAACCCTGGTCGCCCTGGGCTTGATCAGCCTGCTGCTGCTGGCGCTGGTGCTGGGCATTTCCACCTTCATCAGCCGCCGCCTGGGTTTCAACAAGGAAGACGAAATCGCCATCGTCTTTTGCGCCTCGAAGAAAAGCCTGGCCAGCGGCGTGCCGATGGCCAAGGTGCTGTTTTCCACCCGTTCGCTGGGCATGGTGATCTTGCCGCTGATGTTGTTCCACCAGATTCAGCTGATGATCTGCGCCGTGATCGCGCAACGCTATGCGCGGCGCGATGAGGGGCAGGAAGTGCCGGCTTCAACGCTGTGATGGCTATCCTGCCCTAGCAGCAGCGCTTGCCGCAGCCCCTCGACTATCGCGGCGTAAGCCTGCTGCCGACTCTCCTCATCGGGCGCGCGCAGCACATACGAGGGGTGATATACGGCGACCACCCAGCGCCCATCGTGCCGGATGGGCGTGCCGACCAGCGGCGTCATGCTTGCCGTGCCGTCCTGCAGGATGGACTTCAATGCCGTGCTGCCCAGCGCCACGATCACTTGCGGTTTTACGCTGGCCAATTCCTGTTCCAGCCAGCCATGGCAGGCGAGGATCTCGCGCTGCGCTGGCGTCTTGTGCAGGCGGCGCTTGCCGCGTGGTTCCCACTTGAAATGCTTGACGGCATTGGTCAGGTAAATACTGTCGCGTGCCATGCCCGCTTCCTGCAGCGCCTGGTCTAGCAGCGCGCCAGCCGGGCCCACGAACGGCAAGCCCGCCAGGTCTTCCTGGTCGCCCGGCTGCTCACCCACCAGCATGATGCGCGCCTGAGAAGGCCCCGTGCCGGGCACGGCTTGCGTGGCGTGCTGCCACAGCGTGCAGCGGCGGCACTGGTCCAGGGTGGTGGGCAGTTCGCGCGCGGGCTGGGCGCGCTCGGCGGAGACCGGGATCATGGTCGCGCCGCTGCGCTGACCCACGCTGGCCGTCTGGCCCGTGCGCCGTTCGCCATTCGCGGCGCCGCTGAGCATGGCAGGCACGATGGCGCCTTCGGGCAAGTTCTTCCAGAAGCGCGAGGGGATATGGCTGCGCAGCAGGCCGGCATTGACGCGCGCCGGATTGAAGATGCTGCGGTAGTAGGTCAGCCACAAGGCTTCACCTGCATCGTCGATATCGGCCGCTCCGCTCAGCAGAGCCGGTCCCGCATGCAAGGTCGAGCCATCCCACAGCATGCTGGCGGCGGGCGTGGCGATCATCCAGCTGGCAGATCCCATGCGGCGGGCGAAGTGGCGCGCCACCTGCGGCAGCACGTCGTGCGTGGGCTCGAACCAGGCCACGAAGCGGGGCGCCCCCTCGGCTTTGCTGCGTTCGCGGAAACGCACATACGCATGCATATCGTGCTCCTCGCGGCGCACGGCCTTGGCCATGGCGTGCAGGCGCGCGCCGTCCGCGTCGGCGGGAGAAAGTACATCGTGCTGGTCCAGTTGCCAGCGCCAGAGCACCTGGTACAGGAATGCCCAGCGGTCATGCACGTTGAAACAGGCGGCGCTTTCCAGCAATTCCACCAGGGAACGGGGCAGGCGCAGCAGTGGCGCGCTGGTATCCGTCGCATCTGGCGTCGAGGAAAACAGGTCGCCATCACCGGGCTGTGACTGCCAGGCAACGTCGGCAGGCGGCACGCCGCGCGCGATCAGTTCGCGCGCGGCCGCGCGCCACTCGTCGAACGATTGCGCCAGCCGCACCACCGTACTCATGCGGCCTGCAGCTCCGGCCATAAATTCATCTGCTGCGGCGCTTCCGCCATGGCGCGGCGCAGGTGTTCCGAGGCGGTGGTGTCGCGCGCGGGAAAGTAGTCGGCCGTGATGATGAAGGGGGCGATTTTCTTCATGCTGCAGCGCAGGCGCGACAGGTCGGCGTAGCGCACTTGCCGCAACTGGCGCAGGTCGACGATGCGCTGCGCGTTGCGCAGGCCGATGCCGGGCACGCGGGCAATCATGTGCTGCGCCGCGCGGTTCAAGTCCAGCGGAAAATGTTCGCGGTGCGCCAGCGCCCACGCCAGTTTCGGATCGATATCGAGCGCCAGGTTGCCGCCCGTGGCGGGCAGCAGTTCGCTGGCCTGGAAACCATAGCTGCGCAGTAAAAAGTCGGCCTGGTACAGCCGGTGTTCGCGCAGCATGGGCGGCGGCGCCAGCGGCACGCTTTTCGGGCTGTCGGGGATGGGGCTGAAGGCCGAGTAATACACGCGCTTGAGTTTGTAGCTGCCGTACAGGGTCTCAGCCGTGGAGAGGATTTGCTGGTCGTCGCTGGCGTCGGCGCCGACGATCATTTGCGTGCTTTGCCCGGCCGGCGCGAAGCGCGGCGCGCGCGGTTCTTCCGCTTTCTCATCGAGCTTGCGGCGGATGGCGCCCATGGCCAGCTTGATCGTATGCACGCTTTTTTCCGGCGCCAGCTTTTGCACGCTGTCTTGCGTCGGCAGTTCGATATTGACGCTGAGCCGGTCGGCATAGCGGCCCGCCTGCGCGATCAGGGCGGGATCGGCGTCCGGGATGGTTTTCAGATGGATATAGCCGCGGAACTGGTGCACCTCGCGCAACTCGCGCGCCACCTGCACCAGCTGCTCCATCGTATAGTCGGCCGACTGGATGATGCCGGAACTGAGGAACAGGCCATCGATATAGTTGCGCAGGTAAAAGTCGGCCGTCAGCTTGACCACTTCGGCCACCGTAAACCGCGCGCGCGGCACGTTCGAACTACGGCGGTTGACGCAGTACTGGCAATCGTACAGGCAGTAATTCGTCAGCAGCACTTTCAGCAGAGAAACGCAGCGCCCGTCCGGCGTATAGCTGTGGCAAATGCCCATGCCGGAGGTGGCGCCAAAGCCCTCCTTGCCGATGGAATCGCGCTTGGGCGCGCCGCTGCTGGCGCAGGACGCGTCGTACTTGGCCGCGTCGGCCAGGATTTCCAGCTTGTCCGTCAATTCCATGGCTCACCCTGATATACTGTGTTTATATACAGTATATCAGGAATGTGCAGCGACATTGCCTGCAAAGGGCCGTGTCTTTTGAATATGGAAGAATGGCCTGAAAACGGTAAGGACATTACGTATAAGCAATGAAATATAGTGCTAACATGTCAATGTTAGCTGGAGTTTCATTCTTTGAGACGCTTAGCCAAAAATACCTCCGATTCACTCTCATGTTCAGCCTATTCCAGAAAAAACTCGTTTTAGTATTCCTCGTCCTCTTCTTCCAGAGTCCGTTTGCGCAAAGCTACACCATGCCCACCATCACCGTTACCGCCGAGCGGGAACGGCAGGCCTATGAAGACTGCATCGCCATGAGCGGTGTATTTTGCCGCTGGCCCGGCGACATGTTCGACCTCTACAACCGTCCCTCGCGCGGTGCCGGCACGCCAGGCCCCGCCAATACCGATGCCGCGCCATCGAATGCCAATACGAATATCAATCGCTGCGGTGCCATGACGGCGCATCCGGTGGTCATTGCCACCGGCGAGAAGATCAAGCCTGAGGTGGATTTCCAGTCCTTGGGCCTGTACGGCCTGGGGCTGAAGCGAACCTATCGCAGCAAGCATGCGGTCGGCACCCTGTTCGGACCGCAGTGGCTGTCCAACGTGGATGTGCCCAGGTTGAATGAACCGAATTGCGGCAATACGGGAACGGGGCGATGCATACCCCGTTCCGTGACGGTGACCGATCCCACCGGCAGCACGACCAATTATCAATTTGTCGGGGAAAACGAGTTCCCCTCCACCTTGGACCCGAAAGCCGGTTCTTACTTATACCTGTCAGGAAAATCGGCGCGCAGGGGAGAAATGGTCTACACGCCGGGAATGGGATGGGTCCTGTGGGCCAATGGCAATACGTATACCTATAATAAAGTGGGTGCCATCGTCTCCATCATGGAAGGTGCTAGCGCGCAACTCAATTTCCAGTACGGCGCCAATCCCAACCAGCTTGCCAGTGTCAGCAACAGCAGCGGCCAGCTGATCCAGTTCACCTGGGGCGGCAATGGCAAGGTGAGCCGCGTGCGTGATCCGGCGGGCAATGACTGGAACTATGAATACCATGCCAGCGGCATGCTCGCCAAGGTCACGGCGCCAGCCAGCCAGGAGGTACGCGAGTATCACTACGAGACGGCCAATCCCGTTTTGTTGACGGGGATCAGCATCAATGGGCAGCGCCATGGCCGCTATGCGTATTTCGCCGATGGCCGGGTCAGCGAAAGCGGCCTCGAGGGTGGAGAGGAGCGCGAGACGTTCGTCTATGGCGTCAATCAAACGACGGTGACCGATGCGCGTCAACAAGCGACCACCCACAAGTTTGCCCTGATCGGTGGCGAGCTGAAGCCGACATCGGTTTCCCGCGCCGGCACGGCGACGTGCGCCGCGGCGGCCGCCAGCACCGCGTATGATGCCAACGGCTACGTCGACTATACGCTGGACTGGAATGGCAACAAGACGGACTACAGCTATGACGCCGGCGGCCGCCTGCTGAGCCAGACGACGGCGGCAGGCACGGGCGCGGCGCAGACGGTCGTGCATAGCTGGAATGGGAATGAAATTGAGAAGACCGAATACCGCAATGCGGGCAACGTAGCCTACTTGCGCGTCAGCTATACCTACTACCATGCGTGGGCCCC
The DNA here is from genome assembly GCF_030587275.1 of Janthinobacterium sp. SUN128. Lineage (NCBI taxonomy): Bacteria > Pseudomonadati > Pseudomonadota > Betaproteobacteria > Burkholderiales > Oxalobacteraceae > Janthinobacterium > Janthinobacterium sp. SUN128. The sequence continues at coordinate 144,838 of NZ_JAPWHY010000006.1, forward strand.
GTCGGGAAAGCTCGAGAGCGAAACCTGGGATGACCTGAAGACCGGCAAGCAAAAGAAATTCGTGCACACGTACACGTTTTATCCGAACAGCACCATGTCGAGCTGGACAGTATCGCGCAGCCTGCCTGGTGGCGCGGCAGTCACGCGCTATGACTACGACACGCGCGGCAACCTGACTGGCATGACGAATCCGCTGGGCCACCAGCAAGCGTGGGCAGGCCATGACGGCATGGGGCGCCCATCGAGCTATACCGACAGCAATGGTGTCGCCAGTACCTATGCTTACGATGACATGGGCCGCCTGCTGGCAACGACGCTCAATGGCAGCCAGACGACGCATCTTGCCTATCATGCGGGCGACCTGGTGCGTTCCATCAGTTATCCGGACGGCAGCATGACGCAGTATCAATACACGGCCGGCGGCCGGGTCGAATATGTCGGCAATGCACTGGGGGAATTCACGCATATTGCGGTGAATGTTCCCGACAACAGCGTGCGTGTGAGTTCCGCCCTGCATCACGCGGAGGTGAGTGCTGGCCTGCCAGTCCCGGTTGCTGCCGGTGAGTTGAGCGCCACGATGGAAACGGATACCCTGGGCCGTCCGTACAGCGAGCTTGGTAACAATGGTCAGCGTCTCGACAAACGATACGATCACAATGGCAATCTCGTGAGCGTTACCGATGCGGCTGGCCGCTCGACCTCATATGCGTATGACGCCGCGAATCGTCTCGTCAAGATGACCGCGGCCGATGGCGGGGTAACCGTAAGGGCCTATGATGCCGAAGGCAGGCTGGCATCGGTGACCGATCCGCGCCCGCTGCAAACGCGTTATACCTATAATGGTTTTGGGCAGGTGACCAGCATCGTCAGTCCGGACACGGGTACCACCACATATGGCTATGACGCTGCGGGCCGGCTGGAAAGTGAAACACGTTCCGATGGCAGAGTTACCCGCTACACCCTGGATAGTCTGGATCGTCAAATATCACGCAGTAATAGTGGTGAAACCGAGAAATTTACCTATGACGAGGGACGGTTTGGCAAGGGGCGCCTGACTGGTTTCACGGATCTGACGGGGTACACCAGCTACGCCTACAACGCATCTGGGCAGCTCACTGTACAAGTCAATAATATATACGGCACCAGCTATACGACTGTCTGGGACTATGATGCCGCTGGTCGCCTGGAGGGCATCCATTACCCATCGGGCACGCGTACCTTTTATTCGTACGATGCTTATGGCCGCGTGAGTGAACTGTTGACGAATGCGACCGGTGTGTGGACGAAACTCGTTGATTCAGTCCTGTATCAGCCGGTCAGCGGCCAGCCTCATGCATGGCGCTACGGGAATAATTTACCGCGCAGAGTGACGCTGGATGCGGATGGCCGTATTACGCGCATTTCCGGCAATGTGGAAAACGTGGAATATCGCCATAACAGTACGAATCAGATCATTGCCATGATCGATTCGGGCAATGAGCATATGAATCAGGGAATTGACTATGATGCTGCTGACCGCGTAGGACTGGTGACGCGCCGGATCGACTATCAGAGTTTCTCCTGGGACCAGGCTGGCAATCGTACAGGCCAGGCCAGGAAAGGCAGCAATTATAGTTTCGTGCTCGATAGCGGCAGCAACCGGCTCGCATCATGGAGCGGCAATGGCGAGTTTCGTAACTTCAGCTACAACCCCGTGGGCACGCTGGCCAGCGAATCGCGCCATGATGGCAGCCGTTCCTATACCTACGATGGATTCAACCGCATGCGTGGCGTGATCGTCAATGGCCGTTATGTCGGAGACTATCGCACCAATGCGCTGAACCAGCGCGTGCAAAAAGATGGAGCCGGTGGCATCACGCAAGCCATTTATGGTCCGGGCGGTGAACTGCTGGCAGAAGTGGGAGCGCAAACCAGTCATTATTTCTGGTTCAACGGCGAGCTGATTGGCTTGGCGCGTGCCAACCAGGTTTACTTTAGTCATAACGATCACCTGGGTCGTCCCGAAGTCATGAGCAATGCCAGTGGTGCCGTTGTATGGCGCGCCGCCAATGCCGCATTTGACCGCGCCGTCATCGTCGACACGATTGGCGGCCTGAATATCGGCTTCCCGGGCCAGTACTATGATGCCGAATCGGGCCTGTGGTACAACTGGCACCGCTACTATGATGCATCGCTGGGAAGGTATTTGCAGAGCGATCCGATCGGGTTGGCTGGGGGAATCAATACCTACGCATATGTGAGTGGCAATCCAGTTAGTCTCGTTGATCCTACGGGGCTAGAACCTCCGGCTGGAGCAGTTGCGTTCCGGGATTTCATGCGCAGCATTTGGCCCATGCCAGGTTTCACTAATCAGATCTCCGGTGCCACACGTGATTTCACGCGCAATTACAATGACATGCGAACTGCTAACACGATTGGCGCTGACAAGTACTTCCACTGCAAAGCCAACTGCGAAGCAACTCAGAGGGGATGGGTCGGTGAGAAGACAGCTTGCGTTATCTCGGACGTCCGCGAGGGGGTTGACCAGTACGTGAAATTGGACCCGGCGAGTGCTTCGGCAGCCGATCAAGTTGCCAATATGGCAGGCCGCTCAGAGGCACGCTCAGGAGGGACGTGTGAGGCCGTGTGCAGCACGTTCCGCCCTAACGGTTTGTCTAATTCTTATTGAGGAAATGATGAAACGACCGTTTCTTATAGGCGTTCTCTTGCTTCTGGCGGCAGTGCTCATTGCTGCCGGAATATGGATCAAGCGGGAAGCGTCGATTGATAGCTGCCTGGACCGCGGTGGGCGGTGGAATTACGAAGTTGCTGCTTGCGAAGGGGCCACTGAGTAGGTGCAATGAACTCTCTGCGAAGCTGGAGCTCGTTCCCGAAACCGCGATAGGCTCTGGCGTGCGATGGGTGATGAACCTGTCGTCATGCCGCTGGAGCAGAGGGCGATCGATGGCGATGGGAAGAAATTATGCGCAACGGTTTGTGCCGATGTCGGAAGACAGGCAGGCGGCGTAAAAATACAATGCATTAAGACAAGTTCTGCATCGTACGCGCAAAAAAAAGCATTGCCTGCGAGGCTGGGAAAAGGTGATCGATTCTCTGCTGTCAGGTGGTATTGAGATACCGCAGCCAGCTGCCATTTTCCCGGCGCTGGCTGCATTTTCCTCTTTCTCCGATTTGCCATTGCTTGATCCACGCAATGGCAGAACGCTATATATAAGTGTATATTACGGTCCTTGTCACCGTTCACTTACAAGGATACGATCATGCGCCTCACCTCCCTCGCCCGCCTGCTTGGCACCGCTCTTCTCGCTACTGCCGCCAGCTCCGCCTTTGCCGGCGAAGTGGTGGTGTCGGCCGCGGCCAGCCTGACGAATGCGTTCAAGGATGCGGCGCAAAGCTATGAGGCGCAGTATCCGGGCAGCAAGGTGTCCTTGAACTTTGCCGCCTCGGGCGTGCTGCTGCAACAGATCGTCAAGGGCGCGCCCGTCGATGTGTTTGCCTCGGCCGACCAGGAAACCATGGATGCGGCGCAAAAGCAGGGCCTTGTCTTGCCGGCCGACCGCATGGATTTCGTCGGCAACAGCCTGGTGCTGATCGTGCCGCACGATAGCAAGCTGGGCATCAAGAGCCTGGGCGACCTGACGCAAAAAAGTGTGACCCGCGTGGCCATCGCCAACCCGGCCAGCGTGCCCGTCGGCCGCTATTCCGAAGGCGCGCTGAAGAAGGCCAAGCTGTGGGAAGCCGTGCAGCCGAAAGCCATCGGCACGCAAAACGTGCGCCAGTCGCTCGACTATGTGGCGCGCGGCGAAGTCGATGCGGGCTTTGTCTACGCCACCGACGCGGCCATCATGAAGGATAAAGTGAACGTGGTGCTGGACGTGCCGCTCGAGGCGCCCGTGCTGTATCCGATCGCCACCATCAAGGGCAGCAGCAATGCCGCCGAAGCGAAGCGCTTCGTCAGCTACCTGCAGACGGCGCCGGCGCAAGCCATCCTCGCCAAGTACGGTTTCAAGAAGCCATAATTCAGGTAGGCGCCTGCATGGATATCGCTTGGACCGCGCTGGCCCTGTCGCTCAAGGTAGCGGCGTGGGCCACGGCGCTCAATTTGCTGCTCGGCATCGGTACGGGCTATGTGCTGGCGCGCACGCGTTTTCCCGGGCGCGAGCTGCTCGACGCCCTGTTGACCCTGCCGATGGTGATGCCGCCCACCGTACTCGGCTATTACCTGCTGGTGCTGCTGGGCCGGCGCGGCACCCTGGGCGTCTGGCTGCAGGACAGCTTCGGCATCAACCTGATTTTTACCTGGCAGGGCGCCGTGATCGCTTCCACCGTGGTCGCCTTTCCCCTCGTCTTCAAGCCGGCGCGCGCCGCCTTCGAGGCCATCGACGGCCAGCTGGAGCAGGCCGCCCGCGTGCTGGGCATTTCGGAAATGGCGATCTTCTTTCGCGTGACCTTGCCGCTGGCCTGGCGCGGCATCCTCGCCGGCGTGCTGCTGGGCTTTGTGCGCGCCCTGGGCGAATTTGGCGCCACCTTGATGGTGGCCGGCAGCATCCCTGGCAAGACGCAAACCCTGTCGGTGGCCGTGTATGAAGCTGTGCAGGCGGGCCAGGATGACGTCGCCAATACGCTGGTCTTGATTACCTCCTGTGTCTGCATCGTGGTGCTGCTGTCGGCCGGCCGCCTGGCGCCCGGACGCATCGCTCACAAATAACGCCATGCAACTCGACCTCGACCTCCGCGCCACCTTGCGCTCCGGCAAACGCCGCTTCGACATGCAAGTGCAATGCACGTCCGATAGCCAGCGCATCGCCATGTATGGCCCGTCCGGCGCAGGCAAGAGCATGACCCTGAAAGCCATTGCCGGACTCTTCACGCCTGACGCGGGCCATATCCGCCTGAACGGGCGCACCCTGTTCGATGCCGCCGCCGGCATCAACCTGCCGCCGCAGCAGCGCAATGTCGCCTACCTGTTCCAGGATTACGCGCTGTTTCCGCACCTGACGGTGCGCCAGAACGTGGGCTTTGGCCTGGCGCGGGGCTGGTTCAATCCGCGCGCGCGCGAAAAATTGCAGAAGGTCGAGCATTGGCTTGACGCCTTCCACTTGCAGGAACTGGCGCACCAGTTTCCCGACGAGTTGTCCGGAGGCCAGCGCCAACGGGTGGCGCTGGCGAGGGCGCTCGTGGCCGAGCCCAGCGCGCTGCTGCTCGACGAGCCGTTTGCCGCCCTCGATCCGGCCCTGCGTGTCAAAATGCGTTTGGAACTGAGCCAGTGGCAGCAGCGCCTGGACGTGCCCATGATCCTGATCACACACGATCCGGAAGATGCGCGCATCCTCGGCGAGCATGTGCTGTACTTGCGCGACGGACAGATCGATAACAGGGAAGAACACATGGCATTGGGTGAACGCATTGGATAAATCAGCGGCAGCGGAAATCGGCTTGCAAGGCTCGGTATGGATGACGGTGGGCGGAGAAAACCTGGGCGGCGCCGGCCGGGTGGAATTGCTGGGCGCTATCGCCGAATGCGGCTCCATCACGCAGGCGGCCAAGCTTGTGAAGATGAGCTACAAGGCGGCCTGGGACGCCATCGACGCGATGAACAACTTGGCCGGCGAGCCGCTGGTCGAGCGCCTGACGGGCGGCAAGGGCGGCGGCGGCACGCGGCTGACTCAGCGGGGGCGCCAGCTGGTCGACAATTTCCGCATCATCGAGCGGGAGCATGCCCGCTACCTGCGCCAGCTGGGCAGCCAGGCGGAAGGCATCGCCGACGATCTTTTACTCATACGGAGAATGGCCATGAAAACCACGGCACGCAATCAATTCCTGGGCAAGGTGGCCGAACTGAAACAGGGCGCCGTCAACGACGAAGTCACCCTGGAATTGCCCGGCGGCCAGCAGATCGTCGCCATCGTCACGCAAGGCAGCAGCGCAAGCCTGGGACTGGTGCCGGGCGCGGAAGCGTTTGCGCTGATCAAGGCCTCGTCCATCATCCTTGTGGCGGACAGCGAAGGCGCGCGCTTTTCCGCGCGCAACCAGCTGGCCGGCACCGTCACGCGGGTGCAGACGGGCGCCGTCAACACGGAAGTGGTGGTTGACTTGCCGCGCGGCGGCACGATCGCGGCCATCATCACCAACCAGAGCAGCACCGACCTGGGCATCGCCATCGGCAGCAGCGTGACGGCGATTTTCAAGGCATCCAGCGTGATCCTGGGTGTGCCCGCCTAAACCCAAAGCAAGGACTGGGGTCGTACCCTGAGGGTACGACCCCGGCCTTTATCTCTTGGGTTCAAACGAGCTTAATCCTTCAGCCTGGACAACCAATCCGTCGCCGCCGCCAGCGCCTGCTCCAGTTCCTGCGCCGTGTGCGCCAGCAGCGCCGGCACCTCGTCCAGGCGGCCCGCGTCGATGGCTTCCTCGGTGGCGAACGCGGCGCGGATCAGGCGTTTCGTGCCCAGGGTGCCCACGGAGCCGCGCACGCCGTGCAGGATGCGCGCCACGTCGCTGTGGCGGCCCGATTGCAACGCTGTTTCGGCGTCGCGCACGGGCGTCATGCCCTTGTTCAGCGCGTCTTCCACCATGCGCCGCAGCACGCCGCGCCCCTTCGCATCGCGTCCCATCACGCGCATCAGCGGCGCCATGGAAAACACTTCTTCATCGGCGACGCGTACCGGCTCGGCCGCCTGTACTTGCGGACGCTTGGGCAGGTGGCGCAGGATGACTTCCATCATCTCTTCCACCACCACGGGCTTGGCGATGAAGTCGCTGATGCCGGCCGTCATGCAGCGCTCGCGCTCGGACGCCAGCACGCCGGCCGTCATGGCGATCACGGGCAGGTTCAGGCGCAGTTCCGTGCGGATGATGTGGGTGGCGCTGAAACCGTCCATGACGGGCATCTGCATGTCCATCAGCACGATGTCGTAGCGCAGCGCTTCCGTGCGCAGCCGTTCCACGGCTTGCAAGCCATCGCCCACCACGTCCAGGGTGGCGCCCATGTGTTCGAGGATGCCGCGCGCCACGGCCTGGTTCAAATGATTGTCTTCCACCAGCAGGAAATGCACGCCGGCCAGTTCCGTGCCCAGCGGCTGGTGCAGGATGCGCTGCTCGCCGTCGTCATTCTTGGCGATCAGCGCCTGGTGCAGGGCATCGAACAGGCTGGAGCCCGTGATCGGCTTCATCAGCACGACATCGGCCTCGGCCGCGCTGGAGATTTCCTCCAGGTGGTTGCGGGCGAAGGCGTTGACCATCACCACGATGGGCTGGCGCTGGCCGCTGGCCGCCTGGCGGATGGCCTTGGCCGTGGCCAGTCCGTCCATCACGGGCATGTGCCAGTCGGCCAGCACCACGTCGTACGGCTGCTGCTGCGCCAGGCGTTCGCGGTACAGTTCGATGGCGGCAAAGCCGGAGTCCACTTCGTCGGCCAGCCAGCCCCACGCCTCGATCAGCTTGACGATCAGTTCGCGCGTGGTGCGGTTGTCGTCGGCCACCAGCAGGCGCAGCTGGCCCAGGGCCGGCGTGCGCCGCGTTTCGGCCGGCTGCGCCAGCATCTCGAAGGGCACGCTGAACCAGAAGCGGCTGCCCTTGCCTTCGCTGCTGGCGACGGCGATGTCGCCGCCCATCATGTGGATCAGCTGCTTGCTGATGGCCAGGCCCAGGCCCGTGCCGCCGAAGCGCCGCGTGATGCTCTGGTCGCCCTGCGAAAACGCGGCAAACAGCTGCTGTTGCTGCAGTTCCGTCATGCCGATGCCCGTGTCGCGCACCTCGAAGCGCAGCCAGGCGCGCCCGTTTTCGCTCTCGGCCAGGCTGACGGCCACCACCACTTCGCCGCTCTCGGTAAACTTGATGGCGTTGCCGGCCAGGTTGACGAGAATTTGCTGCAGGCGCTGGGCGTCGCCCACGAGGCGCCGCGGTACGTCGGGCTCGACGGCGATGGCCAGTTCCAGCTCCTTTTCGCCCGCATTCATCGTCATCGTCGTGGCCAGGGTATTCATGACTTCATCGAGGTCGAATTCGACGGGTGACAATTCCATGCGGCGCGCCTCGATCTTCGAATAGTCGAGCACATCGTTGAGGATGCCCAGCAGCGACTGGCCCGCCACTCTGACCATGGTCAGGTACTTGCGCTGTTCCGTGTCGAGCCTGGTATTGCCCAGCAAATACACCATGCCCAGCACGGCATTGAGGGGCGTGCGGATTTCATGGCTCATGTTGGCCACGAAATCGCTCTTTGCGCGGTTGGCCGCCTCGGCCCGGTCGCGTTCCTGCTCCAGCTCCGCCGCGCGCGCTTCGAGTTCCTGCTGCAGGCGGTCGCGTTCGCTCATCAGGCCATTGAACGCTTCCGTCAGTTCGCCGATCTCGTCGCGCTGCTGTACCGGCACGGGGGTGAAACGGCTGCCGCTGGTGCGCAGGGCCAGCAGGGTGTCGCGCAGGCGCACCAGCGGCGACAGCAGGCGTACGGTGACCAAGCCCAGAACAAAGGCGGCCAGCAGCGAAGCGAGGATGCTCCACAGCACCAGCCGGTACAGTACGCCATCGAACGGTTCGAAGGCATCCTCGACGGGCAGCGAGGCGGCCAGCAGCCAGTTCACGGATTTCAGGCGCTTGAAGCTGTTGACGGCCGTGATGCCGCGGCTGTTGGTGCTGACCATGCTGCCTTCGCCATCCTCCTTCAGCAGCTGGGTGGTCGTCAGGTTGGCGTTCGGCTTGCGCGGCTGCAGCAAACGGCTGGTATCGGGGTGCAGCACATAGCGCGGCACGGCGCCGCGCGTGAGGATGAAGTAATAGCCGCTCTTGCCGATCTTTTCCGAGCGCAGGCGGCCCAGCAGATTGTCCTTGTACAGGCGCAGCACGCCGATCACCACGCCGGCCACCTGGCCATCGGCGGCCAGCACGGGCGCCACCATCTGCACGATGGGCATGCCGCTCGACTTGCCCAGCATCGGCTCGGTAATCATGGGCTGGCGCGTGCGCAGGACGGTCTGGAAATACTCGCGCTCGGCGACGTTGATGCCGGCGCGCCCCGTCACTTCCGGCATGTCGGCCACGATGGCGCCATGCGCGTCGAGCACCAGCACGTCGTCGAACAGCACCAGCATCGAGCGGCGCGCATAGTATTCGCGCAGTTTGGCGGGCTGGGCGATCAATTCCGGCGGCTGCTGCCTGGCCGTCAGGGTGACAATCTGCAGCAGCATGCCCAGCTTGTCGTCGAGCTCGGCAGCGGTGCGGCTGATCAGGGATGACTGCTGGCTCAGCAGTACTCGGGTGAAGTCGTCGCGCATGTGCTGCACCTGGATCATGGTGACCAGCGCGATCATGGCGATCGAGGTCAGGCTGGTGGCCAGCGCGACTTTTGCTTTAATGCCGAGAGGCTTCATGATTTCCTTTTCAGTGCCGGGCGGCACAGGCGGCAGATAATGCTGTCAGGAATTTTCCTATCAATACCCCAGCTTGGCAAGCGCCGCCGCGCAAATTGCCCGCCCCGTATGGGCTTTTGACGATGTTGCCATATAATTAAAGGCTGGACGTCGTTTATTCGCCGAATTTACGGTGAAATTGGCATACGGCAACCCTGTATGCAGCTGTATGCAGTAAACTTGTTGTTGCATTTTCTAAAAGGTACCGACATGACTGAAGCGCTACTCACTCCCACCTTGCCCACCGTGAACGTGGAGGCGTTGCGTGCACGATGCTCGACCTGCAGCATGCATCAATTGTGCCTGCCGATGGGCCTTGATGTGGGCGACATGGATAGGCTGGACCAGATCATCGGCCGCCGCCGCAAGATCGTGCGCGGGGCCTCGCTGTTCCGCATCGGCGACTCGTTCCAGAACCTGTACGCGATCCGCCTCGGGCACTTCAAGACCTACCAGATCAATCCGGGTGGCGAAGAGCAGGTGACGGGTTTCCAGATGGCCGGTGAACTGCTGGGCATGGATGCCATCAGCGCCGACCGCCACCACTGTAATGCGGTGGCGCTGGAAGACAGTGAAGTGTGTGAAATTCCGTTTTCCAGCCTGGAACAATTGCTGGGCAATATGCCGACCCTGCTGCGTCATTTCCACCGCATGATGAGCCAGGAAATCACGCGCGAGCAAAGCGTCATGCTATTGCTGGGCAATATGCAGGCGACCCAGCGTTTTGCCGCCTTCATCGTCAACCTGGCGTCGCGCTATGAAGCACGCGGCTATTCGGGCAGCAATTTCCAGCTGCGCATGTCGCGCGAGGAAATCGGCAACTATCTGGGCCTGACCATCGAAAGCGTCAGCCGTTTATTGTCGAAATTCAAGAAGGAAGGCTGGCTGCGCGTCTCGAACCGCGAGATCGAAATCCTGCAGCCGGCCAAGTTGAAAGCCATTACGGCCGGCACGGACGTCTGCAAATAAGACTTACAGTTCTTCATCCGCGTGCAGCGCGATGCTGCGTTGCAGGGGCCAGGTCCAGATGCCGGACAGGCGCCACTCGCGTTTGTCGTTTTCCACCAGCACTTGCCAGCGGCTGCGCTCGAGCATCGGCAGTGCTACGGAAAAATTGCCGGCCGCATCGGGCTGCACCAGCAGCTTGATATCCTTTTCCGGCAGGGTCGCATGCGCCAGGTGCAGCTGCAGCGGCGCCTGATAAGCCTTGCCGAAGCTGTGCACGGAACCACTGAGGCGCGCTGCAGCCACGTCATATGACAGGCGCGTATCCATGGCCAGGTCGCTGGCGATCGTGTCGCGCTTCAAATCCTGGTTGATCGCCTTGCCCTGCTTGTAATAATCGCCCACCACCAGCGCATCGGGCTGCGTAAACGCGATATAGCCCATGAAGCTGCCGACGACCACGGACAGGCCGGGACCGATCATCAGCAGCCATGGCCAGCGATGCTTGTACCACGGTGCAACGGGGGGTTGCAGTTTCAGACTGTCGGACATGGTGTTTCTCCTGTTTGATCAGCCAGTCCCCGCATGGGGACCGGCCTTCCTGCAACTTCGTGGCGGCGGCGAGGGCACCCGGTCCCCGTCCGCCTTTCCTTGTTAACGCGGCACGATGAATACCGCGCTTTCACGCACATGCAGCGATGGATCGTCCAGCGATTGCAATTCGATCGCAATCTTGTTCGAGCCCTTCTCGCCGACGCCGTGCGGCACGCGCAGGCGGATCGGCCAGCCCAGCGTTTCCGTCGGCTGCAAGGTCACTTCTTCGCGCGTCAGCAAGGTCAGGCCCGGCAAGCCGGAAGCGCTGATTTTAAAATGCTGGCTTTGCTCGGACGTATTCATGATCTGCAGGCGGTAGACGTTTTCGATCATGCCGTCCTCCACTTCGCGTCCCATCGAACCGCGGTCGCGGATCACGTCCATTTTCAGGGGCGTGCGCAGGGCCAGCGACGTACACACGGCGATGATGATCAGGGCCAGGATGGAAGTGTAGATCAGGACGCGCGGGCGCATGGCGCGTTGGCGTATCTGCTTCGAATTGAAGTTGTTTTCCATCGCATGGTCGGTGCTGTAGCGTATCAGGCCACGCGGCCGCTCGACCTTGTCCATCACGCTGTTGCAGGCATCGACGCAGGCGGCGCAGCCGATGCATTCATACTGCAGGCCGTTGCGGATATCGATGCCGGTCGGACACACCTGCACGCACAGGGTACAGTCGATGCAATCGCCCAGCTTGTCGTTGTTGCCGGCCTTCTTGCTCATGGCGCCACGCGGTTCGCCGCGCTTGGCATCGTAGGTGATGATCAGCGTGTCCTGGTCGAACATGGCGCTCTGGAAGCGCGCGTAGGGGCACATGTATTTGCACACCTGCTCGCGCAGCCAGCCCGCGTTGCCGTAGGTTGCCAGGCTGTAGAACAAGACCCAGAACCATTCCCAGGGACCGAAATTGAGGGTGGTCACCGACTGCGCCAGTTCCTTGATCGGCGTGAAGTAGCCGACAAAGGTAAAGCCCGTCCACAGGGCGATGGCGCCCCATACCAGGTGCTTGGCCGTCTTCTTGAATGCCTTGCGCACGGAGGGGCCCTGCTTGTCGAGGGCCATGCGCGCGCTGCGCGTGCCCTCGATGCGGCGTTCGACCCACAGGAAAATTTCCGTGTATACCGTTTGCGGGCAGGAGAACCCGCACCACACCCGCCCGGCAATGGCCGTGACGAGGAACAACAAATACGCACAGATGATCAGCAGGGCCGCCAGATAGATGAAATCCTGGGGCCACAGCACGACGCCGAAAATGTAGAACTTGCGCGTGGTCAAATCGAACAGCAGGGCTTGCCTGCCATTCCAGGTCAACCACGGCAAGCCGTAGAACGCCAGCTGGGTAAGCCATACGCATACCCATCGCCAGGTAGCGTAGCGTCCTTTGGCCTCGCGAGGGTAGATTTGCTCGCGGGCCGCATACATCTTGATGACTTGAGGTTCCATTTTTACTTCGCGGGTGCCTGCGGATTCGACAGGCTCCAGACATACGCCGACAGCACGTGTACCTTGGATTCGCCGAGGAAATCGCTGAAGGCCGGCATGGTGTTGCTGCGTCCCTTGCGTACGGTTTCCATGATGGTATCGGCGCTGCCGCCGTACAGCCAGGTCTTGTCCGTCAGGTTCGGCGCGCCGAGCATCTGGTTACCCTTGGCATCGGCGCCATGACAGGCCATGCAGGCGCCGAACTTGGCCTTGCCCAGCACGGACTTGACGGGATCCGAGGTCGAGCCGGACAGGCTCAGCACATAATGGGCCACATTCTCGACATCCTTTTCGGAGCCCAGGGCGGCGCCCATCGGTGGCATCTGCCCATTGCGGCCGTGCATGATGGTGGTCTTGATGACGTCGGGTTCGCCGCCATACAGCCAGTCCTTGTCGGTCAGGTTGGGGAAGCCCTTGTTGCCGCGTGCATCCGAACCGTGGCATTGCGCGCAGTAGGTCAGGAACAGGCGCTGGCCGATGGCTTGCGCCTGCGGATCGGCGGCCACCGTCTTCAAGTCCTGGCTCAGGTACTTGTTGAACAGGGGACCGTAGTCGGCTTCCGCCTTCTTCAGTTCTTCCTCGTACTGGCCCGTCGACTTCCAGCCCAGGCTGCCGGCATAGTTGCCCAGGCCCGGGTACAGGAACAGGTACGCCAGGGAGAAGACGATGGTGATGTAGAACAGCCACATCCACCAGCGCGGCATCGGCGTGTTGAGTTCCTTCAAATCCTCGTCCCAGACGTGGCCCGTGGTGCCGTCAGCGGGGGCGCCCTCGACCACTTTGATTTTCGACTGCGAGTACAGCAGCACGCCGCAGCCGATGATGCCCAGCAGGGACAGCACGATGATGTAGATATTCCAGAAGCCATTGGTAAAGTCAGCCATGGTTATGCTCCTTCGCCAGGGTCATTTCGGCTTCGGCCGGATAGTCGAGCGCGTCGTCGGCGAACGGCAGGCGTGCCGCCGCGTCGAAGTCGCTGTTGCTGCGGCTGAACGTCCACCACAGGATGCCCACGAACGTCGTAAAGGAAACCACCGTCATGACGCTGCTGGCGCTGTCAAACAGGTTTTCGATTGCCATGCTAATTCCTTGTTTTGATTAATGTACCGAGGCCTTGCAGATAGGCGACCAGGGCGTCTTCTTCCGTCTTGTCCTGCAGCTGCGCGGGGCCGGCGGCGATCTCTTCATCGCTGTACGGCTGGCCCAGGCGTTTCAGGGCGCGCATCTTCGGCATGATCTCGTCAGGCACCAGCTTGGTCTTCGCCAGCCAGGGGTAGGACGGCATGTTCGACTCGGGCACCACGTCGCGCGGGTTGTTCAAGTGCGTGCGGTGCCATTCGTCGCTGTAGCGCGCGCCCACGCGGGCCAGGTCGGGGCCCGTGCGCTTGGAACCCCACTGGAACGGACGGTCGTAGACGAACTCGCCGGCGACCGAATAGTGGCCATAGCGTTCCGTTTCCGCGCGCAGCGGACGCACCATCTGCGAGTGGCAGTTGTAGCAGCCTTCGCGCACGTAAATGTCGCGGCCCGCCAGGCGCAGCGGCGAGTATGGTTTCAGGCCGGCGACGGGTTCCGTCGTGCTCTTCTGGAAGAACAGGGGAACGATCTCGACGGCGCCGCCGATGCTGATCACCACCGTGACCAGGGCGATCAGCAGCCAGGGGTTTCTTTCAATCCATGCATGTGAAAATTTCATTTGCTTTCGCTCCTATCAGGCGTGCGCCGCGTTCAGTTCCGGAATGCGGGCGACGGGGAGTTTGCTGCCGCGCAGCGTCATCCAGGTGTTGTAGCCCATGATGCACATACCCGACAGGTACAGCAGGCCACCGGCCACGCGCACCACGTAGTACGGATACGTCGCTTTCACGCTCTCGACAAAGGTGTAGGTCAGGGTGCCGTCCGGATTGACCGCGCGCCACATCAGGCCCTGCATCACGCCGGCGATCCACATTGCGGCGATGTACAGCACGATGCCGATGGTGGCCACCCAGAAGTGCACGTCGACCAGGCGCGTGCTGTGCATCTGCGTGCGGCCAGCCAGGCGCGGCAGCAGGTAGTAGATCGAACCCATGGTGATGAAGCCCACCCAGCCCAGGGCGCCCGCATGCACGTGGGCAACGGTCCAGTCGGTGTAGTGCGACAGCGAGTTGATGGTCTTGATCGACATCATCGGACCTTCGAAGGTGGCGATGCCGTAGAACGACAGCGAGACGATCATGAATTTCAGGATCGGGTCGGTGCGCAGCTTGTGCCAGGCGCCCGACAGGGTCATGATGCCGTTGATCATGCCGCCCCAGCTTGGTGCCAGGAGGACCAGCGAGAAGACCATGCCGATCGATTGCGTCCAGTCAGGCAATGCCGTGTAGTGCAGGTGATGCGGGCCGGCCCACATGTAGGTGAAGATCAGCGCCCAGAAGTGGACGATCGACAAACGGTACGAGTACACGGGGCGCTCGGCCTGTTTCGGGATGAAGTAGTAGACCATGCCCAGGTAGCCGGCGGTCAGGATGAAACCCACCGCGTTATGGCCGTACCACCACTGGATCATCGCGTCCTGCACGCCCGCATACGCGGAATACGACTTGGTGAACGAGGCTGGCATGACGGCGCCATTGACCACGTGCAAGATCGTCACGGCCAGGATATAGGCGCCGAAGAACCAGTTGGCCACGTAGATGTGCTTGACCTTGCGCTTGATCAGGGTGCCGAAGAACACGATGGCGTAAGCGATCCAGACGACGGCGATGAGGATGGCGATAGGCCATTCCAGCTCGGCGTATTCCTTGCCGCGTGTCATGCCCAAGGGCAGGGTGACGACGGCGCACAGGATCACCGCTTGCCAGCCCCAGAACGTGAAGGCGGCCAGCTTGTCGGAAAACAGGCGCACCTGGCAGGTGCGCTGGACAACGTAGTACGAAGTAGCGAACAGGCCGCAGATGCCGAAGGCGAAAATCACCGCATTCGTGTGCAGCGGACGCAAGCGTCCGTATGTCAGCCATGGTATGTCGAGGTTCAGGGCAGGCCAGGCCAGCTGAGCGGCGATGATAACGCCAACCAGCATGCCGATGATGCCCCATACCACAGTAGCGACCGCGAATTGCTTCACGATCTTGTAGTTATAGTTCAGCGATTGATCCACAAAGACTCTCCCTGGAATTACTATTTATGATGGTGGCCAGAGAGTAAGTGTTTGACCGCGAAAAAACTTTGATGTGGATCAAAATTCCCCGGATGAAATAAGCGTAGCGAACTGGCATCGAAATAAAGTGATATTTCGGTCAAAAAAGCCATGCAAGATCCCGGCAATCCGGGCGGGTGAAATCAGGGATGCGGTTCGCCGGGCGCCGGCTTGGCCGTCGTATCGTCGTCCTGCAGCACGCGCAGGCCCGGTCCGACGAGGTCGTCGAACTGGCCGCCGTCCGAGGCCGTGAAATACACCCACAGGGCGATGAAGACGACCACGACGCTTAAGGGGATGAGGAGGTAGAGAGCTTCCATTAGACTTTCCGCAGGCGCAGGGCGTTGGCGATGACGACGGCCGAGCTGGCAGCCATGCCCACGCCGGACAGCCAGGGGTTCAGGAAACCCAGCGCGGCGGCCGGGATGGCTGTCAGATTGTACAGGGTAGCCCAGCCCAGGTTTTCGCGGATGATGCGCATGCTGCGCGCCGCCGTTTTCGCCGTGTCGAGCACGGAAACCAATTGGCTCGACAGCAGCACCGTATCCGCATGCGCCTGCGCCAGCGCGGCGCCGGAACCCATGGCGAAGGACACGTCGGCGCCGCTCAGCACGGCGGCGTCGTTGATGCCGTCGCCGACCATCGCCACCACGGCGCCCGTCGCCTGCAATTGCTGCACGAAATCGAGCTTTTCATCGGGCAGGCATTCGCCGCACGCCGTGTTGATGCCCAGTTCCGTCGCCACGCTTTGCGTCAGCGCTTCCTGGTCGCCGCTGAGCAGCACGACCTGCTTGCCGCGCCGGTGGAAATACGCGACCACGTCGCGCGCCTCGGGGCGCAGCGCATCGCTGAGTAAGAAGCGCGTCAGCCAGCGCCCCTGCGCACCCAGGTACAGCGGCGTCATGCCCTGCATGCCGACGGCCGTGTCGCCCAGCGGCGGCCCGGCGATGGCGGCGACAAAGGCCGCGTTGCCCAGGCGGTAGTGCACGCCATCGACGATGCCCTCCAGGCCTTGTCCCTGCACTTCCTGCAATTGCTCCGCATGCGTGCGCGGCTGCGGCTGTTCCCCTGCCGCCGCCAGGATCGCCTGCGCCAGCGGATGGGCGCTGCCCGCTTCCAGCGCGGCGGCCACCTGCAGGCAAGCGTCCTCGCTCATGCTGCCGAGTCCCTCGATTTGCCGCAGCACGGGCCGGCCCAGCGTCAAGGTTCCCGTCTTGTCGAAGACGATGTGGGTGGCGCGGTGCAGGGTTTCCAGCACATGCGGCTGGACGATCAGCACACCGCGCCGCAGCAGGCTGTCGGTGGCCGCCGCCAGCGCCGTCGGCGTGGCGAGAGACAGCGCGCAGGGGCACGAGACGACCAGCACGGCGATGGCCACGGGCCACGCCTGCGACGGGTCGTGCCAGCTCCAGAAGGCGAACACGGCGACGGCAAACAGCAGCAAGCCCAGCACGAACCAGGCGGCGACCTTGTCGGCCCACTGCGCGATCTGCGGCTTGCCGCTGCCGGCCCGTTCGATCAGTTTCAACAGGTCGGACAGGGTGCTTTCGCGCGCCGGTTTCAGCACGCGCAAGATGAGCGCCGCGCTGGCGTTGATCGCCCCGCCCGGCACTCGCTCGCCGGTTTTCCTGCGCTGCGCCGCGCTCTCGCCCGTCAGCAGGGATAAATCGAGCGCGCTCGTGCCTTCGACGATGATGCTGTCGGCGGCAATCGCCTCGCCCGGTTTCACCAGGATGACGTCACCGACGGCCAGGCTGCCGGCCGGCACCAGGGTGGTGGCGCGGTTGTCGGGAAAGCCCGCCATCAGCGATGCGGAGGCGGGCAAGGCGTGCTGCAGGCGCTCGAGGGCCGAGGCGGCCTTGCGGCGCGCCTGCAGCTCGAAATAGCGGCTGCACAGCAAGAGGAAGATGAACATCGTGGCCGAGTCGTAATACACCTCGCCGCGGCCCGTAAAGGTCGCCACCACGCTGCCGAAGAAGGCCGCCAGGATGCCCAGCGCCACGGGCACGTCCATGCCCAGGGTACGCGCGCGCAGGCTGGCCCAGGCGCCCTGGAAAAACGGCATGGCCGAATAGCAGATGGCCGGCAGGGTCAGGAGCAGGCTGGCCCAGCGCATCAGGCTGGCCATATTGTCGTCCAGCGTGCCATCCTCGGCCAGATAGGCGGGCGCCACGTACATCATCACCTGCATCATCGACAGGCCGGCGACGAACAGCTGGCGGCCCAGGGTCTTGCTGGCCTTTTGCAGGCGTTCGCCATGGCGCACGGCGTCGTACGGATAGGCCGTATAGCCGACTTGGCGCACCGCTTGCAGGATGTCGCCCGGCTCGCATTCGGCGCGGCTCCAGCGCACGTACAGGCGCTCCGTGGCGACGTTCAGGCTGGCTGCCTGCACGCCGGGCAGGCGCGTCAGCTGGCGCTCGATCAGCCAGACGCAGGCGGCGCAGCGGATGCCTTCGACGGACAGCGTCGCTTCGCAGCTGCTGGCGTCGCGCGCGAATTGCGCATCGTCATTGCTGTACAGGCGCAGCTCGGGTGGCATCAGGGTGGCATCAAAGGCGTTGACGGCGTATTCATCGCGGTCGCGGTAGTACGCGCTCTGGCCGATGTCGACGATGGTTTGCGCCACCGCTTCGCAGCCGGGGCAGCACATGGCGCGCGGCACGGCGTCGATGGTGACGTTCCAGCTGGAACCACTCGGGACGGGCAAGCCGCAATGGAAGCAGGCGGAGGGTTGTAGAACAGCATTCATAGGTTTGGTTTCAAGCGTCTTTTCATGGATGGCCCGTGACGCACAGGGCGTCGAGCCAGCCCAGCGATACGCCATTCGCGGCGCGCAGCAGGCCCAGCAAGCCAAAGCCCAGCACCAGCAAGCCGCTGGCGATGCGCACGGGACGGCGCTGCATCTGCGTGCGCAAGCGCGTGCCCAGCAAGCCCATGCCCAGCAGGGTGGGCAGGGTGCCCAGGCCGAAGGCGGCCATGGCGGCCGCGCCGTTCAGGGCAGAACCTTGCATCATGGCCGTCAGCAGCGCGCTGTAGACCATGCCGCACGGCACCCAGCCCCACAGGCCGCCCACGGCCAGCGCCTTGAACGGCGTATCCATCGGCATCAGCGGTTTCAGCAGGGGGCGCACACGGCGCCAGACGACATTGCCGGCCGCTTCCAGGTGGGCCAGGCCGCGCCAGGCATCCATCAGGTACAGTCCCAAAGCCACCAGCATCAGGTTGGCCAGCCAGTAGCCGGCCACCTGCAATGACGCCAGGTGCAGCATGCCGGCGCCCGCCAGGCTGCCGGCCATGGCGCCAGCCAGCATGTAGCTGCCTATGCGCCCACCGTTGTACGCCAGCACGCGCAGCACGTTCGCTTGCACGCTGGTCTGCAATGCGGGGCGCGCCACGGCGATGGAAATGACGGGGCGCACGGGCGCCGCGCCCCCGCCCAGCGACAAGGCGCCGACGATGCCGCCGCACATGCCGATGCAGTGCACGCTGCCGGCCAGGCCGACCAGGAACATGGGCACGAGGCTGAGGGCATTCATCGCGCTGCGCTACACCGTTTTCGAGTAGCGCAGCGGCTGCACGGCGTCGGGCGCCGTGTTGGCGCGCGCCAGGGTCAGGTAGCGGTCGAAGACCATGCAGATATTGCGGATCAGCAAGCGCCCTTTCGGCGTCACCGTCAGCCAGTCTTCCTCGATGACGAGCAAGCCGTCGCGCGCCAGTTCGCGCAGCTTGTCCAGTTCGGCGGCGAAATAGCTGCGGAATTTGACGGGGTGCGCTTGCTCGATGCTGGCGATCGACAATTCGAAATTGCACATCAGCATCTGGATGATGATACGGCGCAACAAATCGTCCGTGTCGAGCTTGATGCCGCGCGCGATCGGCAGCACGCCTTCGTCGAGCTTTTCATAGTACGCGTCGAGCGTCTTTTCATTCTGGCTGTAGACGGCGCCGACGGAACTGATGGCCGACACGCCGCAGGCGATCAGGTCCGCTTCCGCGCGCGTGGAATAGCCCTGGAAGTTGCGGTGCAAACGGCCCTGGCGCTGCGCCACGGCCAGATCGTCCGTCGGCTTGGCGAAATGGTCCATGCCGATGTAGACATAGCCGGCGGCCGTCAGGCGCGCGATGCACAGGCCCAGCATGGCCAGCTTGGTGGCGCTGTCGGGCATGTCGGCGTCGAGGATGCGGCGCTGCGGCTTGAACAGGTGCGGCATGTGCGCGTAGTGGTACAGGGCGATGCGGTCGGGGCTGGCGGAAATGACCTTGCGCAAGGTTTCCGTCATGGTGTCCAGGCTTTGCTTGGGCAAGCCGTAGATCAGGTCGATGCTGATCGAGCGGAAACCGGCGTCGCGCGCCGCCTGCATGATGGCCACCGTCTCCGCTTCCGGCTGGATGCGGTTGACGGCCTTTTGCACGTCGGCGTCGAAATCCTGCACGCCCAGGCTGATGCGGTTGAAGCCTTGCGCGCGCAGGGAAAACACGCGCTCGCGCGACACGGTGCGCGGATCGATCTCGATCGAATATTCGCCGTCTTCATCGGACGCGAACTCGAAATGCTGGCGCAAGTGCGCCATCAGTTCGTCCATCTGCTTTTCGCTCAGGTAAGTGGGCGTGCCGCCGCCGAAGTGTAATTGCTCGATCTGGTTCATGCCGGCAAACAGCTTGCCCTGCATGGCGATTTCCTGTTTCAGATAGCTGAGGTAGGTAGCGGCCTTGCTGCGGTCTTTCGTGATGATCTTGTTGCAGGCGCAGTAGTAGCACAGGGTGTCGCAGAACGGCACATGCACGTACAGCGACAGCGGACGGCGACCGCCGCGCATGCGCAAGGCGGCCAGCGCTTCGAGGAAGTTACCGTAGCCAAATTCCGCATTGAAACGGTCGGCGGTCGGATAGGACGTGTAGCGCGGGCCGGACTGGCTCATCTTGCCGATGATGACCGGGTCGAATTCGACGACGGCGTCCAGGTCGGCGGAAGCACTGCTGAGTAGTGTAGGCATGGTGTGTATGAAGTCTTGAAAGGTTTAGGCGGCCAGGCGTTTCATGGCGGGTTTGCCGGCGTTCGCGGCGCCCGCAGCACCCGATTTGCCGCCAGGCATGGCGACGCGGCGCGGTGGCGGCATCTTGCCGAAATTGAACAGGCTCACGGCTTGCGACAGGCTGGCTGCTTCTTCCGCCAGGCGCGTGGCGGCCGCGGCGGCTTCTTCCACCAGGGCCGCGTTCTGCTGCGTCACCTGGTCCATGTGGGCGATGGCCTGGTTGACCTGGTCGACGCCGATGCTCTGTTCGCGCGAAGCGATGGAAATTTCCTGCATGATGGCCGTCACCTGCTTGACGGAGCTGACCACTTGTTCCATGGTGGCGCCGGCGCGGTTCACCTGCAGCATGCCGGCACCGACCTTGCCGACGGAAATTTCAATGAGTTGCTTGATATCCTTGGCTGCCACGGACGAGCGCTGCGCCAGGTTGCGCACTTCGCCCGCCACGACGGCGAAGCCCCTGCCCTGCTCGCCGGCGCGCGCCGCTTCCACGGCCGCGTTCAAGGCCAGGATGTTGGTCTGGAAGGCGATGCCTTCGATCAGGCCGATGATGTCGACGATTTTCTTCGACGAGGTGTTGATCTCGTCCATGGTGGTGATCACTTCGGAAACGATCTCGCCGCCCTGTACGGCCACTTTCGAGGCGGCCACGGCCAGTTCATTCGCCTGCACCGAGTTGTCCGCATTCTGTTTCACGGTCGACGAGAATTCCTCGATGCTCGAGGCCGTCTCTTCCAGGCTGGCGGCCTGCGATTCCGTGCGGCCCGAGAGGTCCATATTGCCGACGGCGATTTGCTTGGTGGCCACGGCCATGGTTTCCACGTTGATGCGCACGTCGCGGATGGTGGCGATCAGGTTGCTGTTCATCTGTTGCAGCGCGCGCAGCAGTTGCCCCACTTCATCCGTGCTTTCCGTTTCAAAACTGCCCGACAGGTCGCCGGCGGCAATGGCCCGCGCGCCGTTCAGGGCCTTGCCCAGCGGCTTGAGCACGGACATGCGCAAGGTGTACCAGAGGAAGACGTTGATCAGGAAGCCGAACAGGGTGGCACCGAAGATGGCGTAATTGGTGATCTTGCCGCCGCTGGCGAACAGGCTGATGACGCACACCAGCAGCTGCAGACAGTTGACGATGGAGGTGGCGGCCCAGATGCGCAGGTTGAGCGACATGTGCGTCAGGTTGTGCAGCAGGTGCGCCAGGCCCGGGCGCACGATCTGTCCGTTCTTGATGACGATGTTGCCGCCTTCCTTGTTGCGGATGGCCGCATAGGCTTCTTCGGCCGCCTTGACCTGGTACTTGTCCGCTTTCACGCGCACGGACATGTAGCCGATGGTCTTGCCCGCTTCGCGGATAGGCGTGACGTTGGCGCGCACCCAGTAGAAATCGCCGTTCTTGCAGCGGTTCTTGACCAGGCCCGTCCACGGCGTACCGGCCTGGATCGAGGCCCACAGGTCGGCAAACGCTTCGGCCGGCATGTCCGGGTGGCGCACGATGTTCTGGGGCGAACCGAGCAGCTCTGCCTCGCTGAAGCCGCTGACCTGGCTGAAGTAGGGGTTCACATACACGATATTGCCGTTCATATCCGTTTTCGACACGATGGCCTGATCGTCCAGGACGAGGACTTCACGGTTAGTCACTGGCAAATTTTGTCGCATGGTCGCGGCTTCCTGATCAGTTAAACAAGCAATTGGTGAGTAAGACTTGCACGATTGCAAGAATGGAGATCAGTGTAAGGAGTCGCCTGCGCAAATTTATTGATGTAGATCAAAATCCTCCAGATTGGTCGTGCTTGCACGCATTTAGCGATAGCAATGCGGCATTGTTTTAAAGGCACTGGTTGTCGGCAGCGGCTAATCGATACCCGCCGTCAGGGGGCGCAGGCTGCCCACGGCGTAGCCTTGCGCGTAGTCGATGCCCAGTTCGCGGATGACGGCCAGGGTGGCATCGTCTTCCACGTATTCGGCCACCGTTTTCAAGCCCATCACGTGGCCCACCTCATTGATGGCCTTCACCATGGCGCGGTTGATGGCATTGGTGGCGATGTCGCGCACGAAGACGCCGTCGATCTTCAAATAGTCGACGGGCAGGGCCTTCAGGTAGCCGAACGAGGAAAAACCGCTGCCGAAGTCGTCGAGCGAAAAGCGGCAGCCCAGGGCCTTGAGCTGGCGCATGAACACCTGCGCCTTGGGCAGGTTGGCGATGACGGCCGTTTCCGTGATTTCAAAGCAGATTTGCTCGGGAGCAATCGCGAATTCTACGAACTGCTCGGTGATGTAGTCGTGCAAGCCGGCATCGGCCAGCGACATGCCCGACAGGTTGACGGAATACAGGGCCGGTGCGCGGCGCCGGCTTTCCGCCAGCGCGGCCAAAGGCGGCAGGCTGTCGCGCACGCTTTGGATATGGTGGCAGACGGCACGGATGACCCAGCGGTCGATGGACAGCATCATGTCGTAGCGTTCGGCGGCCGGAATGAAGGCGCCCGGCAAGATCAGGTCGCCCTGGCTGTTGTGGATGCGGATCAGCACTTCGTCGTGGTGTTCCGGGCTGTCGTGCAGGTGCACGATGGGCATGGCGTACAGGCGGAAATAATCGTGCGCGAACGCTTCGTTCAGGCGCGAGATCCACAGCATTTCGCCATGCCGCTGCGCCAGCATGACGTCGGACTCCTGGTACACATGGATGCGGTTGCGGCCCTGCTCCTTGGCCAGGTAGCAA
The DNA here is from genome assembly GCF_030587275.1 of Janthinobacterium sp. SUN128. Classification (NCBI taxonomy): domain Bacteria; kingdom Pseudomonadati; phylum Pseudomonadota; class Betaproteobacteria; order Burkholderiales; family Oxalobacteraceae; genus Janthinobacterium; species Janthinobacterium sp. SUN128. Next base: position 168,193 of record NZ_JAPWHY010000006.1, read on the forward strand.
GCCTGGTCGGCGGCGCTCAGCAGCTCGCTCATGGACTTGCTGTCCTGATTGATTTCCACGATGCCGATGCTCACGCCCAGCTCGAAGCTGCGGTTATCCCAGGCGAAACGGAAATCGCGGATGGACTGGCGCAGCTGTTCGCCGATCTGGCGCGCATGCTCGAGCGGACAGTGCGGCAGCAGTACGCCCAGTTCATCGCCGCCGAGGCGCGCCAGGATGTCGCTGTCGCGCATGCGCGCCTGCAGCATCTTGGCCAGCAGCTGCAGCAGCACGTCGCCGGCGCCATGGCCGCTGGTGTCGTTGATGACCTTGAACTGGTCCAGGTCCAGGTACAGCAGCGCATGCATGTGGCCATCCTGCTTGGCCGTGTGCAGGGCGCCGGCCACCAGGTGTTCGAATTCGCGCCGGTTGATCAGCCCCGTCAGGGCGTCGTGCGTGGCTTGCCACGACAGTTGCTGACTCAGCTTGCGCTCGTGGCTGACGTCGCGGAACACGACGACGGCGCCGAGGATATCGCCGTCGCGCGACCAGATGGGCGCGGCCGATTCTTCGATGGCGATATGCCGCCCTTCGCGCGTGATCAGTTGCGAGCGGGGCGAAATGCCGATGGCCTGGCGCTGTTGCAGGCAGCGCATGGCCACGTGCTCGCGTGCTTCGCCCGTGCGTTCATCGGCCAGCGGCATGGTCTGGCCGATGTCCCGGCCCTGCGCCAGCTCGTTGCTCCAGCCCGTCAATTGCTCGGCCACCCGGTTCAGGTAGCGCGTCTTGCCGTGCGGATCGGTGGTGATGACGCCGTCGCCGATGGAACTGAGCGTCACTTCGGCCAGTTCCTTGCGCTCGGCGATCATGAGCTCGCGCGCCATGTGTTCGGTGATATCCCAGATGATGCCCAGGGTGCGTTCGGGCTGCCCGCCGGCATCCATGAAGATGTGCGCCTTGGCCGCCAGCCAGTGTTCGCTGCCGTCGGGCCAGACGACGCGGTATTGCAGGGCGTAGCCGCCGCGCCGGCGCACGCCGTCCTGCAGCACTTTGATCACCTTGTCGCGGTCGCCGGTGTGCACGCAGTCGAGAAAGCTGCGAAATGGCTGCGTCAGCGCGCGCTCTTCCAGGCCCAGCAAGGTGGCGCCCTTGGCCGACCAGCTGACCGTGCCGTCGATGACCTGGCCGGCGACGATGCGCGAATCCCAGATCGCCATGTGCGCCGCCTCTAGTGCCATCTGTAAACGTTTCTGCTGGTCGCCCATCATCCTCTCCCGACATGGATACAGGAATAGACGCGCTGCCGCTATTTAAGTTCCCGGTGCCTCGGCGGGCGAGGCGGCCGAGGCACGCGCCACGTCGCGCACATTCTTTTGCACGGCGACGGCGGCAAACAGGCTGAGCAGGAATGCCATGGCATAGAAACCCTTCTCGCTGTTCTGCAGGGTGGCGTTCCACAAGCCGACCGTGAGCAGCAGCAAGGCCAGCAGCACGGAAATCCAGCACAGGCCGAAATAGATGCCCGTCACGGCGATGCCTTCGGCGCGGTCGCGCACGGATTTTTGCAGCGAGATGGCGGCGAACAGGCCATACATGAGGATGGTGAAGTAATAGCCCTTTTCGTTGAGCGCCATGCTGGCGTTCCACAGGCCGGACAGGTAGGTGATGGCGCCGATCAGCAATGCCGCCCAGGAAGCGCCGATAAAGGCGCTGCTGGGACGTTGGATGGGGGAAGTCTGCATAGGGTCTCCATGGGCAGGCAAGCGCCGCCGGCATGGCCGGGGCGGCAGGCACGGATGCGCCTGCCGTCCCATCAGACCAGAAAGTTTATTTGCTTGGCTTGACCATGCGCAATAAAGCCGACACGGCCGTAACGCCGGCCAGCACCAGGCCACCGGCGATGAGGCCGGCCACCGCGTTGATCAGGCTGGGCGTGACGGCGGCCAGCACGGGGCCGATGCCGGCCACGCCGCCGACGGCTTCTTCCGCATGGTGCAGCATGCCGCTGGCCCACGGCCAGCCGTGCGTCAGGATGCCGCCGCCGACCATGAACATGGCCAGGGTGCCCACGACGGACAGGAATTTCATCAGTTTCGGCGCCGCCGACACGAGCATGCGGCCAAAGCCGCGCACGCCATCCATCAGCGCGCCCGCGCCCTTGCGCGCCGCCAGGTAAAAGCCCGCGTCATCGAGCTTGACGATGCCCGCCACCAGGCCGTACACGCCCACCGTCATGATGAGGGCGATGCCGACGACGACGGCCACCTGCTCGGCGAAGGTGGCTGCGGCCACCGTGCCCAGGGCGATGACGATGATTTCCGCCGACAAAATGAAATCGGTGCGGATGGCGCCCTTGATCTTGTCCTTTTCCAGCGCGACGAGGTCGACCTGCGGGTCGCGCAGCGCCTGCGCCAGCTCGGCCTTGTGGCTGTCGTCCGGGTGCAGATACTTGTGCGCGATCTTTTCGAAGCCCTCGAAGCACAGGTAGGCGCCGCCCACCATCAGCAGCGGCGTGATGGCCCATGGCGCGAACGCGCTGATGGCCAGCGCGGCGGGCACGAGGATGGCCTTGTTCTTCAGCGAGCCGACGGCGACGGCCCAGACCACGGGCAGTTCGCGCTCGGCGCGCACGCCGGCCACCTGCTGCGCGTTCAGGGCCAGGTCGTCACCGAGCACGCCGGCCGTCTTCTTGGCGGCTACCTTGGTCATCAGGGAAACATCGTCGAGGATGCTGGCGATGTCGTCGAGCAGGGCCAGCAGGCTGGAGCCGGCCATCTTAGCGCGCTCCCATGGTGGTGGCAGGGCATGGCGGAGCGAGGAAAGTGTTGTTTTTCATGATGTTATTCTTGGTTGTACGGCAAGGAGGTGTGTGAGTGCGATCTTACCTCAGGGCGGGCCGGCAAGGCCGCACTGAGCGGGTTAAAATTGTTCATCGTCACCATTTTTTGGAAACCGCATGCACTTCGCCACCTGGATCACCTTTGTCATCGCCGCCTCCATCATCGCCGTCTCGCCCGGCTCGGGCGCCGTGCTGTCGATGTCGCACGGCCTGTCGTACGGGGTGAAAAAGGCCAGCGCCACCATTCTCGGCTTGCAGCTGGGGCTGCTGGTGGTGCTGGGCATCGCCGGCGCCGGCGTCGGTTCCTTGCTGCTGGCCTCCGAAGTGGCCTTCAATATCGTCAAGACGGTGGGCGCGCTGTACCTGATCTACCTGGGCCTGTCGCAGTGGCGCGCCAAGGTGGCGGTGACGGGCGACCTGCATGCCGACGCCGTGGTGCCCTCCATGGGGCGGCGCGTGCTGACGGGTTTTTTGACCAATGTGACGAATCCGAAAGGCATCATTTTCATGGTGGCGGTATTGCCGCAATTCATCAGCCCTGCTGCGCCCCTGCTGCCGCAACTGCTGATCCTGGCCGTCACCATGTGCACGATCGATCAGGTCGTCATGCACAGCTACGCCTTCCTGGCTTCGTCGATGCAACGCTTTTTCCGCGACGCGCGCGCCGTAAAAAAGCAGAACCGCTTCTTTGGCGGCTTGCTGATGGCCGTCGGCACGGCCTTGTTCTTCGTCAAGCGCGGTGGCCAGGCGGCATCCTGAGCCAGATCAAGTTGCAAACATTTGTAAGCCCGCTTGCGAGGCGCGCCCAATAGGACTGTAATCGGGGTGTTGTCTACCTTTCATCTCTGTCCGTCCTGTCTGGAGCGCGCCATGCGTCCGATCCTGTCTTCCCCCTTCTTGAACACCGTGTGCGCCGTGCTGCTGTCGTCGGCGTGCTCCCTGGCCCTGGCGCAGGACCCGCCCGCCCGCGTGGGGCGCATTTCCACCGTCGAAGGGCAGGTGCTGGTGCGCGCCGGCGATGGCGAGGCGCAAAACGCCCTGCTGAACTGGCCCGTCACCACGGATAACCGTTTGACCACCCAGCGCGGCGCGCTGGCGGAGTTGCGCGTGGGCGCGGCCGCCGTGCGCCTCGATGGCGATTCCGAGCTGGAAGTGAGCGAGCTCGATGACGACAGTTTCAAATTGCATCTCAGCTATGGCACGGTCAGCGTGCGCGTGCGCAATCCCGACGCGCTGCGCGGCTTCGAGCTGACCACCGGCCAGGCCCGCGTGATCCTGACCCAGCCCGGCTGGGTGCGCATCGAGGCGGGGCGCCAGCCCGGCACCAGCATCGTCAGCGTGCTCGACGGTGCGGCCGACGTGGATGGGGCGACGGGCAGCGTGACCTTGCGCGCCGGCAAGCGCGCCGAGCTGACGGACGAGGAATTGCTCACGGGCGCCTTGCAGAGGATCGCCTTCGACAACTGGCCCGAAGCCTTGCCCGCCGCCGCGCCGGCCTTGCGCTATGTCACGGACGATACCACCGGCTATGAAGAGCTGGACCGCTACGGCGCCTGGCAGGACGACGCGGAATACGGCCCCTTGTGGCTGCCGAGCACGGTGCCGGCCGGCTGGGCGCCGTACAGCGACGGGCGCTGGACGTGGATCGCGCCGTGGGGCTGGACCTGGGTCGACAATGCGCCGTGGGGCTATGCGCCCTCACACTACGGCCGCTGGGTGCTGCTGGGCCACCGCTGGGGCTGGGCACCGGGGCGCGAGCGCGGCCGCGTGCCCTGGGCGCCGGCCCTGGTGGGCTGGGTCGGCGGCAGGCCTGATCGCGGTTCGCAGCATGGCCAGCGCCCTGGCGTCGGCTGGTTCCCCCTGTCGCCGCACGAGCGCTACGTGCCCGGCTACCGCGCCAGCGCCGAGTATGAACGCCGCATCAACCGCGTCGCCGAAGGGCGCCGCCCTGTGGCTGGCGAACGCGAACGCCGTGCAGGCATGACGATGTTGCCGGGCGAGCGTTTTGGCGGCTCGCGCACGGTCGACGTGCCGCGCCGTAACCGCACCACCATGCCGCCGCCCGTCATGCAAAGCTTGCCGTTGAGCACGGCGCCTGCGCCGGCGGGCAACTGGCAGCGTCCTTCCGATGCGCCGCGCGGCGACAGGGAGTTCCGGCGCGACTGGGGCAACCGCCCTGGCCGCTTGCAGACGGACGATGGCCAGACGCACATGGCGCCCCGTCCCGTGCAGCCGAACCGCCCGCCCGTGCCGGCACAGCCGCAACAGCCGCCGGTGCCGCCCCAGCCCGTGATGCCGGCGATGCCGGCCTTGCCACCCGTGCAAGACCCGGTGGCACACCCCGGCTGGCGTGGCGAGCAGCGGCCCCGTGCCGAACGGCCACTGCCGCGCCCCGTCATGGAACGCCAATTTGATGCGCCGCGCCCGGACCGCGCGGAACGTGGCCCCCGCCGCGAAGTGCTGCAAACGGCGCCGCCGCCAGCCATGCCTGCGCCTGCGCCTGCCGCGCGTGCGCCACAGGAGGCGCGCAGTGCCGAGCGCCCGATGCCGCCGCGTGAGCGCAACCATGAGCGCGGCGGTCCCGGCCGCAATGGCCGGATGCAGGAAGTGGAGCGCTGACGGCCGTGCCGTCTGTCGCGCCGTATCGACGTTCAAGCCGCAAAATGCGCAGTTCGTCACATACCGGAGGTAAAGCCGCCGTGGTTTGTCTACAGTACGACCACTGCTTATCCTCCAAGTGACAGCACCGATTTTCCGGCTATTTTGTCCAAACGAAATAGTTTTTCGCCAGCTTACCCAGCTGGCTTTTTTTTTGCCGTGCCGTGTGTGTCATCGCAACGGGCGCAGCCGCCCTCAAAGTTGGCTACAATACGTTTTTATGCAGCCGCCGCGCGCTATGCGCTGCGCCGTCTGTTCTGACCGGCACTGATTGGATTTCCCATGCAAACCACCCCACCCACCGAAGTGACGATTCCTCCCAGCGAATCGCTGATCGAATACCCGAGCGACTTTCCCATCAAGATCATGGGCCCGACGCATGTCGACTTCGCGCCGACCATGCTGGAACTGGTCATCAGCCACGATCCGACCTTCCACGCGGGCCGCATGGAAGAGCGCCCATCGGGCAAGGGCAATTACACGGGCCTGACCGTCACCGTGCGCGCCGTCAGCCGCGAGCAGCTCGACGCCCTGTACATGGCGCTGTCGGGCCACCCGATGGTCAAGATCGTCATGTAAGACATGCTGTTGCCCTGGCGGGCTGGCGTTTCGTCAGCCGCCACACGAGGGCAAAGGCCGCGCTGGCCGCCGCCGTTACCCACAGCAGCGGCTTTTCGCTGCCGTCCGTGATGGCGGCGATGACGGCGCCGCAGGCGGCCGTGATGAGCATCTGCACGAAGAAGAACAGGCCCGAGGCGCTGCCCGCCTGATCGCCATACGGCTGCAGCACGGCCAGCTGGCAGGCCGGGATGGCCATGCCCACCGACACCATCACCAGCAGCATCGGCGCCACCAGCGACGCCACGTGCTGCGGCGCCAGACTACCCGCCAGCAACAGGCTGGCCGCGCCCGCCACATTGATCAGCACCGCCACGCCCAGCATATGGTCGGCGCCCAGGCGCGGTCCCAGTGCGCGAAACAGGCTCGATCCCGCCACATAGCCGCTGACCGTCAGCGCGAACACCAGCGCATACGCGCGCGGCGACAGATGCATGCCCCTTTGCAACAGCACGGACGATTCCGCGATGAACGGGAAATACGTGCAATACACGCAGCCGATGGCCAGCGCATAGCGCAGGAAATACGCGTCGCCCAGCAGGCGCCGGTACAGGGCCAGGGTATTTCCCTGGGGGACGACGCTGGCCGGCCTGGTTTCCGGCACATACGCGGCGATCAGTCCCAGCGACAGCGCTCCCAGCAGGCACAGCACGCCAAACACGGCGCGCCAGCCGAACGCCGCGTCGAGCAGGCTGCCGGCCAGCGGCGCCAGGATCGGCGACAAGCCCATCACCATCGATATTCTCCCCAGCATGCGCGCCTGCGTGGCGGGATCAAAACGGTCGCGCACCATCACCCGGCCGATGATGGTGCCGCTGCAGCCGCCGAACGCCTGCAGCACGCGCGCGGCGATCAGCACGTGGACGTCGGTGGTCACGGTGCAGACGATGCTGGCGAGCACATAAATGAAAGTGCCGGCCAGCAGCACGGGGCGGCGCCCGTAACGGTCGGCCAGCGGCCCGCAAGCGAGCATCGAGACGGCCGAGCCGGCCATGAACAGGCTCAGGGTCAGTTGCAACTGTGCATCGCTGGCGTGCAGGGCATCGGCCATGGCCGGCAGCGAAGGCAGATAAATGTCGATGCTGATGCGCGACAGGCAGACCAGCAGCAGCACGATGCCGCCCCAGGCCCATAAAGCGATTTGTTTCTGCATTGTTTTACACGATCCATGCAAGCGTGCGCCCCGCTGGCGCACCGGAACGGTGAGAGTAGAATGTTTGTGGTGTAATGCGAAGTGCCAGTCATCAGAAAACTCATTGGACCACTTGGACGATTATCATGCCGCGAGGAAAATCACCGCACGCCCTGGACTTGCCTCGTCCCACCAGCTGGCTCGACAAGGCGGGCGTCAACAAGCAGGATGGCGCGTATGAAGCGCTGCGCTCGGCCATCCTGACGAAGATGCTGCCGGCGGGCAGCCGTTTACCGTCCAGCCGCACCCTGGCGGAACGGTGGGAGTTGTCGCGCGGCACCATCGAAACCGTGTTCGACCGCCTGCATGCAGAAGCGTACGTGACGCGCGTGCCCGGTTCCGGCACGCGCGTGTGCGCCGTCGTGCCGGAACGCTTCTTGATGGCAGGATTTGCGGATACCACCCCGGCCGGGACATTTTCCGCGCCGATACCTGTGTCCGATACGGGTGTGCGCGACGGCTTGCCCTTCGTGGCGCGGCGCGCCGACGCCAGCCTGTTTCCCATGGCCGCCTGGTCCAAGTGCGCCACGCGGGCCCTGGCCGCCGCCACGCCGGAACAGCTGTGCAGCGCCGATCCGGCCGGCCTGCCCCAGCTGCGCCAGCAGATCGCCGATTTTCTCGCCAAGTACCGCGGCATCCGCTGCGACCCGCAGGACATCGTTGTCACGACCGGCATCCGCCACGCGATCGACTTGCTGGCGCGCAGCATCGTGCGCGATGGCGACAAGGTTTGCCTGGAAGAGCCCGGCTACCCGGCCGCGCGCGCCCTGTTCGCCCTGGCTGGTGCCATGCCGGTGGACATTGCCGTCGACGCCGAAGGCATCGATTGCGCCGCCCTGGCCGCGCATGCGGACGCCAGCCTCGCGTATGTGACGCCGGCGCACCAGTCGCCGCTGGGCGTGACCATGTCCGTCACGCGCCGCCTGGCCTTGCTGGAATGGGCGAACGACAGCGGCGCCTGGGTGGTGGAAGACGATTACGACAGCGAATTCAATTACCAGAGCGCGCCGCTGGCAGCCTTGAAGGCGCTGGACCAGTACCAGCGCGTGATTTACTGTGGCAGTTTCAACAAGACCCTGTTTGCCGGCCTGCGCGTGGGCTTCATGGTGCTGCCGCCCGCCTTGCGCCCGCAGTTGCTGCGCACCCTGCAGTTGACGGGCAGGTCCGTGGGCGTGACGGAGCAGCTGGCGCTGTCCGCCTGGATGGAAGACGGCGCTTTCGTGCGCCATTTGCGCCAGGCGCGGCTGGCCTACAAGGAGCGGCGCGACCTGCTGCTGGCGTGCCTCGAGCAGACGGCCCCCGGCCGCTACGCCATTTCCGGCCAGCAGGCGGGCTTTCATTGCGTGCTGTGGCTGCCGCCAGGCAGCGACGAGCGGGCATTTTGCGCGCGCGCGGCGCAAGAGGGGCTGGCTCTGCAGCCGCTCGGCGATTTTTGCCATAGCGCCAAGCTGGCGCCGGCCGTGCTGCTCGGCTACACGGCCCTGAATGCGGCCCAGATACGCCATGCTGCACAAAAATTGGGCAGATTGCTGCTGTTGCCAGAGTCCGTCCCGGAATGAAACGGCTGCCTGGCTTATAATCACGGCTTCGCCGCAGCGTCCGCAGGGCGCCGGCAGCTGATTACAGAATCTGTCATGACCACCACCCGAACCGAAACGGCGCTGATCCGCGAGCTGGGCCGCGTCGATTACGAGCCGACCTTTGCCGCCATGCGCGCCTTCACCGACGCGCGCACGACGGAGACGCGCGACGAATTGTGGATCGTCGAGCATCCGCCCGTGTTCACCCTGGGCCTGGCTGCCGACCGCGGCCATTTGCTGGCGGGAGCTGACGCGATCCCCGTGGTGCAGACGGACCGTGGCGGCGAAGTCACGTTCCACGGTCCCGGCCAGGTGGTGATTTACCTGCTGATGGACTTGCGCCGCAACAAGCCGGGCGGCAAGCTGTATGCGCGCCAGTTCGTGCATAAAATCGAGCAAGCCATCATCAACGTGCTGGCGGCGTATAATCTCGCTGGCGAGCGCATCGATGGCGCGCCTGGCATCTATCTTGCCGGCGGACCAGACAAGGGTGCGAAGATCGCCGCGCTGGGGTTGAAAGTGCGCGGCAACGGCTGCACCTACCATGGCGTATCGCTCAACGTGGCGATGGACCTGGCGCCGTTTTCCTGGATTAACCCGTGCGGCTATTCCGGCCTGAAGACGGTGGACATGCGCAGCATGGGTGTCGTGGTGCCGCTGGCCGAGGTGCAGCGGGCCCTGGCCCATGAATTGACCGTATTACTCGATGTAAGCGAAGCAAACAGCGCCGCAGGCGCGCCTCAGGCAGCGGATGCCTGAGCAAACAAACCAAACTTTGCCCCTCAAGGGCTTGCAGCCATGACTTCTGAGACCATTTCCAGCACCGCCCCCGCCGCTACTGCCGCTCCCGCGTACAACCCGAGCGAAAAGCAAAAAGGCGCCAGCAAGACTTCGCGCATCCCGATCAAGATCATTCCGATCGAGCAAGTCGAGCGCCTGAAAAAGCCGGACTGGATCCGCGTCAAGGCCGCCTCGGCATCGACGCGCTTCTATGAAATCAAGGACATCCTGCGCGAAAACAAACTCGTGACGGTGTGCGAGGAAGCCAGCTGCCCGAACATCGGCGAATGTTTCGGCAAGGGCACGGCCACCTTCATGATCATGGGCGACAAGTGCACGCGCCGCTGCCCGTTCTGCGACGTCGGCCATGGCCGCCCGGACCCGCTGGACAAGGAAGAGCCGGCCAACCTGTCGAAAACCATCGCCAAGCTGCGTCTGAACTACGTCGTCATCACCTCCGTCGACCGCGATGACTTGCGCGACGGCGGCGCCGGCCATTTCGTCGAGTGCATCCAGCAAACGCGTGCCCTGTCGCCGAACACCCGCATCGAGGTGCTGGTGCCCGACTTCCGCGGCCGCCTGGAAAAAGCCCTGAACCTGTTCAAGGATGGCTTGCCTGACGTCATGAACCACAACCTGGAAACGGCGCCGCGCCTGTACAAGGAAGCCCGTCCCGGCTCCGACTACATGCACTCGCTGAAGCTGCTGAAAGATTTCAAGGCCATGTACCCGGACGTGAAAACCAAGTCCGGCATCATGGTGGGCCTGGGTGAGACGGACGAGGAAATCCTGCAAGTCATGCGCGACATGCGCGAGCACGACATCGACATGCTGACCATCGGCCAGTACCTGGCGCCATCGAACAGCCACTTGCCCGTGCGCCGCTACGTGCATCCGGACGTCTTTAAAATGTTCGAGGAAGAAGCGTACAAGATGGGCTTCACCCACGCTGCCGTGGGCGCCATGGTGCGCAGCTCGTACCACGCGGATGAACAGGCACACAGCGCCGGCGTGGAATCGGCGCTGAATTTCTAAGCACCTTGTGCTGTATCAAAGCCGCCCGCTCGCGCTGGCGGCTTTTTTTTGCCTGTTCGAATCGTATGTGCCTCATCCGGCCGGGCGTCCTATACTGGCATGCTGAAAAAGCATGATTGACGGATAAGTGATGAGGTGAGGCATGGACGTACGCATCGACGCATCGTGGAAGGCGCGGCTGGAAGGCGAGTTTGCCCAGCCTTACTGGGAACGCCTGGCCGCCTTCGTGAAGGAAGAGTATGCGGCAGGGCCGTGTTGTCCGCCGGGGAAAACCATCTTCCGGGCGTTCGACCTGACGCCATTCGAGCAAGTCAAGGTGGTGATCCTGGGACAAGACCCGTATCACACGCCCGGCGCGGCCATGGGCCTGTGTTTTTCCATTCCCGAAGGCAAGCCGCCGCAGCCGAGCCTGCAGAATATCTTCAAGGAATTACATAGCGACGCAGGCGTGGTGCGCACGCGTACGGATTTGTCCGACTGGGCCGAGCAAGGGGTATTTTTGCTCAACAGTGTGCTGACGGTGCGCGCGGGCACGGCCGGTTCGCACGCGGCCAAGGGGTGGGAGAAATTGACGGACAGCGCGATCCGCCACCTGTCCGCCGAGCGCGAGCACCTGGTTTTCATCCTGTGGGGCGGCTACGCGCAAGCCAAGCGCAGCCTGATCGACCCCGGCAAGCACCTGGTGCTGGCGGCGCCCCATCCGTCTCCCTTGTCGGCAAGCAAAGGTTTCTTTGGCAGCAAGCCATTCAGCCTGGCGAATGCTTACCTGCAAGCGCATGGCCAGGCGGCCATCGTCTGGGGATAAGGGCTACTCTGACGGCAACCGACAGCGGCAGGCGTTGCTCCCTGCCGCTGTCTTCGCGCGTAACGGTTAGAAACTTGTCGACAAGCCGGCATAGAAACTGCGGCGGGCACCGTACTGCGGCGCCCCCACGCCCACGCCGGAACCGTCGCGCAGCAGGTAGGACTTGTCGAACAGGTTGATCAGGGCCAGACGTCCCTCGACCTTGCCGACGGGCGTATTTTTCCACGTGTGCGTAAGCGCCGTGTTGACGGTGAAGTAACTCGGCAAATGGCCGGAATTGGGCGCGCCGCCGTCCGGCGTCATGCGCAGGCCGCTGCCGTAAAGGAAGTCAGCGCTCACTTGCGAATCGCCAAAGTGATAATGGCCGCCGCCCGACAGCGTGTATTTCTGGTCATGATCGAGGTAGACATAGTTCTTGCTGATGTAGTTCAACTCATCGGCGCCAAACAGGGCCTGGCCCGAATTGATGTTGCGGCCCTGCGCCTTTTGCGTGCTGGCGTTGAGGAACAGGCCCCAGTTTTTCTCGCTGTAAATGGCCGACAATTCCAGGCCCTTGGCGTAGCCGTCGGCATAGTTGAATGGCGTCAGGATCAGCGCCTGGCCGAACTGGCCTTCGTCCAGCAGATTGTTGATTTTTTTATAGTACACATCGGCCGTCACGGTCAGTTTCGCATTCACCTGGTGGCTGATGCCGACGTCGTAGTAGTGCGTGCGCTCGGCCTTGACGTTGTCCGACTGGCCGATTTCCGGCGCATTCGTCGTGTTCGCATACAGGTCGATGCTGCCTTGCGCGGCCAGTTCCTGCGGCGGCGGCGTGAAGTAGCGCGAATAGCCGGCGTGCAGGGCCGTGCCCGGCGCCAGTTGATACGCCAGGTTGACGCGCGGGCTCCATTGCTGCTCGCTCGTGTAGGCCGAGACCTTGTCGAAGCGGGCGCCATAGTTCAGGGTCAGGGGTTTGTTGATATGCCATTCATCCTGCAGGTAAAAACTGGCCAGGGTGCCCGTCTTGCCGCTGTTGTCCAGTACCGTGATGGGTGTGGTGGACGTTTGCGCACCATCCATCGCGGGGAAGACGGCCACTGTGTTGTCACTCGTCGTCTTCTGGCGCGTGTAGGCCAGGCCCGCGCGCACGGTGTGGTCCTGGTGCAATTTGTAGCTGATGTCGAACTGGGCGCCCGAGGCGCTGTTCGCGCGGCGCGAGTCCGACGCCACGCCGTTGTAGATCAGGTCGCCGATGGCATCCGGCGTGAAGTGCAGTTCCGAATACTGGTGGAAGGCGGAAACCTGGTAATTGATGTCGCCCAGGCTCTTTTGCAGCGACAGCACGAGGAAGCGGTTCACTTCGCGCTGGTTTTCATTCAGCTGCGACGAAGGGATACTGGACGTACCCGCCTGCGCATCGCTGTGGCCAGCCAGCGAGAAGCCCGGCGCCTGATCCGGATTGTTCGGTATCTGGAAGCGGCCGTTGTAGGTGCCGAACATGGCGCCCAGGCGCGTATTGTCGTCGAGGAAATACGACAGGCTGCCGAACGATTTGTTCTGGCGCGTCTTGTCGTGCAGGGCGCTGCGCGTGTCTTGCGGGTTTTCCACGCCCAGGGAATTGCCCAGGTAGCTGCCGGACAGGTAGTAATTGAACTTGCCCACGCTGCCAAAAAATTCGGCACTCGGCTCCACATGGTCGTGGCTGCCGACCATGATGCCGATGCGCCCGCCAGGTGTCATGCCGCCCTCCTTCGTTTCAATATCGACAATGCCCGCCGTGCGCAGGCCGAACTGGGCTGGCAAGGCGCCCGTCATGAAATCCGTCTTGTCGATCAGGCGCGTATCGATCGATTGGCCGAAGCCGCTGATACTTTCCGGTAACTGCACGCCATTGATGCGGTATTGCACGTTGGCATGGTCGTCGCGCACGTGCAGGGCGCCGGAACCCTTCGAATCCTGCGATACGCCCGGCAGGCGCAGCAGTACTTCATTGAATGGCGTGTTGTCGCCCTGGCCCAGCATGTCGACCATGTGGCTGTCGATGCTGTAGATGGTGGTGCCGACTTTCGGCGACAGCTCGATGCGGGCGCTTTTCAAATGGGCGGAAGTGACTTCCACCTTTTGCATGTCTTGCGGTGCGGTATCGGCACTGGCTTCGGCAGGCTCGGCGGCGTGGGCGGAAAAGCTGAACAGGCTGGCAAGGGCGAGCGACAGCGCGCTCAGACGTGGAGTGTGTTGCATGGTAAACCTCAAAAATAGTCAACGCCAGGCGGCCCGGCGCGCATGGAAGCGCGGCAAGGGGCAGCCTGAAAAGGGAAAAACAGCGTGGGAACTACAACGAGGCGGCAGGCGGGCCGCGCACGGGCGGCAGGATGAGGGCGGTGATGGGTGCCAGGGTGGCGGGAGCCAGGGCCAGCAGGCGGTACGGCAGTAATTGGGCGGGCGGCTCGACGATGGCCGGCGGCACGGCGAGATCGGCCACCTTGTCGATGACGGTGGCGCACAGCGCGCACTCTTCCGCGTCGAGGGTCGTCTTGTGCAGGTGCGAGGCGGCCGTCGACAGCAGGAACACGAGGGCCAGCGCGCTGAACAGCGCCACGCACAGCCGCCACGGCGTGCGCGCGAGGGCGGCGGCACCGTGATGGGCAGGCTCGCCGTAAGGCGTGCGGGTGGGCTGGCGGGAAGACATGGGCGCATAGTAGCAAGAAAATCGCCCCGCTGTCAGCGCTTGTTGCAATTCATTTGCGCGGCGCGGGCAGGACAGAATGCCAGCTGATAATGATTTTCACTCCGGGCCTTTCATGCTATCGTTTCGCAGCCCAAATTTCCCAAAGTTTCCATGTCGCAACGTTCGATCAAGTGGTTGTTTGCCAAGCTGCATCTGTATGCGGGACTGTGGTTTGGCGCCCTGTTCGTCCTGCTGGGCTTGACGGGCTCCGCCATCGCCTGGATGCCGGAGCTCGACGCCTGGCTCAATCCCACACTGTTGCAGGCGAGCACGCCCGCGCCTGGCCAGGTGTTCCAGGTCACGCCGCGCACGCTGCAAGCCGTGGTGGACGGGCTCACGGCCGACCCAGCCTACGGCAAGCCGAGCCAGCTCAATCCACCGGCCGATGCGCGCGACGTGTACGTGGCCTCATACCGCCAGGCCGGCACGCCATCGCCGTTCAGCCAGGCCATCGTGCGCCAGGTGATGGTCGATCCCTACACCTTGCAAGTCAAAGGCGAGCGCGACTGGGGGCGTTTCGGCCTCACGCGCCCGTTGCTGATGTCGGGCATGTTTCATCTGCACCGCTATCTGCTGTCGGGCGAGGTGGGCAAGACCATTACGGGCATCTCGGGCGTGATGCTGCTGCTGATGGCCTTGAGCGGCATCTATCTGTGGTGGCCGCGCCTGCAGTGGCTGGCGATCAAGCGCGCCTTGACGGTGTCGCATGGCGGCTCCTGGCCGCGCTTCAACTATACGTTCCACAAGGCGGCCGGTTTCTTTGCCGCGCCCGTGCTAGCCATGCTCGCCATTTCCGGCATCTATTTCAATTTGCCGCAATTGATCGTGCCGCTGGTGGCGCTCGTGTCGACGGTGCCGGACACGGCCAAACTGAAGAATGTGCAGCAGGACGGCGCCGTGCTCGATGCGGGCCAGGCCATGGCCGCCGCGCAGAAGCTGTATCCACAGGCGCGGGTGTCGCGCATCGTGCTGCCGGCGAAAAAGGACCAGCCGTATGACGTGCGCGTGCGCCAGCCCGGTGAAATCGCCCACGGCGACGGCGCCACGCGCATTACCCTGGATGCGCGCAGCGGCTTGCCCCTGCGCATACGCGATCCCTTGCGGGCGCCTGCCGGCGACGTCTTCCTGGGCTGGCAATTTCCCCTGCATTCGGGCCAGGCGTTCGGCGCGGCCGGACGCGCCTTCATTACCGTCTTCGGCCTGATGCCGCTGCTGTTCATGCTGACGGGGACGCTGGTGTGGTGGAAACGGCGGCGCGGCCGGAAATAAGCGGCCGCCAGACCGCTGCGGGGAAAGTTGCTATCATCATAGTATTTTCCGGCGGATCCCGGATTCACCCGCACAAGGACCAGCATGAGCAATCCCGAGATTACCGTAGCAATGTTGAATGAACGCGGCACCGGCCGCCTGCCCGGCCACCTGGGCATCGTCATCACGGAAGTGGGCGACGGCCAGCTGACGGCGGAATTGCCCGTGCTGCCGCATTTGCTGGCGCCAAATGGCTATCTGCACGCGGGCAGCGTGGTGACCCTGGCCGACACGGCTTCCGGCTATGGCTGCATCGTCAACCTGCCCGAGGGCGCCAGCAATTTCACGACCATCGAACTGAAATCGAACCACCTGGGCACAGCCCGCGAAGGCACGCTCACCTGCACCGCCAAGGTCGAGCACAAGGGCCGCAATACGCAGGTGTGGGATGCCGTGGTGAAAAGCAAGGAAACGGGCAAGACGATTGCCCTGTTCCGCTGCACGCAGATGATTCTGTATCCTAAGTAAGACTAAATTTTCACCCAGTTACCCTTGTACAAGATTGGTCCCGTCGGTCCGTTCGGATCCGGCGAACCGCCTTTCGGCTCCAGGGTAACGGCCAGCAGCGCCACGTCGCTGCCGAGGGCGCGCTGGGACAATGCCAGTTTCACGCTGCCCTTGTCGGCCAATAAACCCAAGGAGCGCGGGTTGCCGCTCTTCGGCACGGCCCACAGTTCCAGATCGCGATCAGCAGGCACGGGCGCATTGCCCACCATGCGCACCTCGAGGGCGCCGTGGCGGCTGTCGGCCGTCAGCAGCAGGGCCGTTTGCGCTTTCTCGTCCGTCAGGCTGGCGACATAGCTGATCTGCGGCGCGTCCATCACGCGCGTGGCCACGACGATGACCAGCAGCGCGGCGATGGCGCTCGACGCCATGCCCAGCGAACGCCAGAACGACAGCGAATCGCGCCACAACGACCAGCCGCCTTGCGGCGCCAGGTGCAGGCGCTGCTCGATCTGCTGCCACACGCGTTTGGGCGGCGCCACGGGCGTGGCAAATTCCGCCATCGGTTCCAGGCGCTGGCGCCATTCGGCCGTGATATTGCGCAAGTCGGCGTCGTTGTGCAGCCAGCCTTCGAAACGCCGCCGCGCGCCCCCTTTCAGGGTGCCCAGCACGTATTCGGACGCCAGTTTCTGGCGCAGCACGTCATTGCCGCGGATATTCATGATGCCTCCCGTTTCGCCAGGCACGTGCGCAGCCGTTCCAGGCTGCGGCGTATCCAGGTCTTCACGGTGCCGATCGGCAGCGACATCTGCTGCGCCACTTCGCTATGCGACAGGTCGTGATAGAAGGCCAGGGCGACCACCTGCCGGTGCAGCCCTTCCAGGGCCGACATGCAAAACGCCAGCGCCTTGGCATCACCGCTCAGTTGCAGCGACTCGATCGGCGTGGCCTGGGGATCCCGGAGTGCATTCATGACTTCGCTATCAAATTGTTCGGCATCGATTTCCACGGTATCGTCGCTGCGCCGCAGCACATCGAACGCCTTGTTGCGCACGATGGTGGCCATCCAGGTCATCGGCGCCGCCAGATGGCTCTGGTAAGTGGCGGCATTGTTCCAGATGGCGACGAACCCCTCTTGCAAGGCTTCTTCAGCGAGCTCTTGCTTATGCAATATACGCAGCGCAAAGCCAAACAGTTTCGATGAGGTGGAGTGATAGAGCTGGCGGAACGCGGTGGCGTCCTTGTTACCGGCGGCGAGCAGCCAGGTTTTCAGTTGCTGCGGGTCGAGCGATTGGGCGGCTGGGGACACGGCTGGCCTTCACGAGGTGAGTGGAAATCACACGTGGGAAGGTTATAACAGTTTGGCAACACTTGGCAACAGAGTTTTGTGCGGTGTAGAGCGGGTATTTTTGCGTTGGATCAACCGGCGATGGCGGTTTCCAGCAGCTTGTGCAGTTCCGCGAATTCCGGCTTGCCTACATAGCGCTTGAGGATCTTGCCCTGCTTGTCGAGCACGAAGGTGGTGGGCGTCAGGGCCACGTCGCCGTAGGCCTTGGCTGCCTCGCCCGTCACGTCGAGCGCCACCTTGAACGGCAGCTGGCGCGTTTCGGCGAAGTTCAGCACGTAGTTGGCCGGATCGTATTTCATGGCCACGGCCACGAATTCCAGTCCCTGCCCCTTGTACTTGTTGTAGGTATCGACCATGTCTGGCATTTCCGCCACGCAGGTGGTGCACGAGGTAGCCCAGAAATTGACCATCACCACCTTGCCGCGCAGGCTGGCCGAGGTGATTTTCTCGCCATGGATGCCGTGGAAGGTCACGTCCGGCGCGCTTTGCTTGTCATTCAGCGACAGGTAGGCTGCCGCCGCCACGCCCGCCACGAAGACGGCGATCAGGGCTGGCTTGATCCAGGACTTGCTTGTGGATGGCGAAGTTGACATGGTTTTCAATAGAGTAGCGCTACGATGCGTCCATTATAGACGCATCATCAGTCTGGCGCCGTAGGCCGGATGGGGGATGCCGCTTATTGCTGTACCGTGTCGCTGGCGCTGCTCGTCGTGCGTGCTGGCGCCGGATCGGGTTGCAATTGCTTCAGTTCCGCTTCCGAGATGTAGTCGAACAGCTTGACCACTTTCTGCACGCCGCCCACGCCGCGCGCCACGTCGGCCGCGACCGTGCCTTCGCGCTGGGTGACTCTGCCCATCAGGAAGACGGTGGCGTTCTCGGTGACGACCTTGAACGAGGCCGCCGAAATGGTTTTCATGTCGACCAGGCTGGCCTTGACCTTGGTGGTGATCAGCGCGTCGTTCGAGCGCGAGGTGTAGCTGGCCGGACCGGCGATGATCAGTTCATTGGCCACCGATTCCACGCCCTCGATATTGCGCACTTCGCGCTCGACGGCATTTTTCATCGCTTCATCGCGCACCTCGCCCGTCAGCAGGACGCGGCGGTTGAAGCTGGTGACATTCACGTGGCCCACGTCGCCCACGATGGAGGGGATGCGCGACTCGCCTTTGAGGGCGATCGACTTGTCTTCGGTCTGCGCGCCCAGGGTGCGGCGGTCCGCTGCGGCAACGCCGCCCATCACCGCGCCGCCGACCATCAGTTCGATGCAGCCGGTGAGCGAGGTGAGCATGGCGCCGCACAGCAGTGCGGTGGCCAGCGGGCGTTGTACGCGTTTCCAGCCTGGGCCAGTACCGAATTTAGTCATTCACGTCTCCTCCGAATAGGGCGACATCGATGCCGTCGCAGATGCAATGTATGGTGGTCAGATGGACTTCCTGGATGCGCGCCGTGCGCTCGGCCGGCACGCAGATATGCACGTCGGCGTCCGTCAGCATCTTGCCGATGGCGCCGCCGTCCTTGCCCGTCAGCGCCACGACGCGCATTTCGCGCTCGAGCGCCGCTTCCACGGCGGCCATCACGTTGGCGGAATTGCCCGACGTGGAGATGGCCAGCAGGATGTCGCCGGCCTGGCCGAAGGCCTGCACCTGCTTCGAGAAAATCTCGCGGTAGCTGTAGTCGTTCGCCACGGCCGTCAGGATCGACGTATCCGTCGTCAGCGCCAGGGCCGGCAGCGGAAAGCGCTCGCGTTCGAAGCGCCCGACCAGCTCGGCCGCGAAATGCTGGCAGTCGGCGGCGGAACCGCCGTTGCCGCAGGCGAGGATCTTGTTGCCGTTGGACAATGCATAAAACATCAGGTCGATCGCCTGCGCAATGGGTTGCGCCAGTACGGTAGCGGCCTGGATCTTGAGTTCGGCACTTTCGTGGAAGTGCGAGAGGATGCGTTGATTATTCATAGTCTGCCGATTATAGTGCAGGCGCGCGGCATGGCGGACAAGCACTGTTAAAAATGCTTACATATCGAGGATGTTCTTCAGCCAGCTGATGCGCCCGCCATCGATGGCCAGCGCGTCGAAGCGGCACGGCGGCAGCGCCTTTTGCCCCAGCAGCCAGGTTTGCGCGGCCACCACCATGCGCCGCTGCTTGGCCGGTGTAATGCTGGCCAGGGCGCCGCCGAAGGATGCACTGCTGCGTAGCCGCACTTCGACGAAGACGACCGATGCGCCATCGCGCATGATCAGGTCCAGCTCGCCGCCCTTGCACAGATAGTTACGTTGTAGCAGCACCAAGCCTTGCAGCAGCAGATACGCGAGCGCATCGTCTTCTCCTTGCCGTCCCCGTGCCTGTTTATTCTGGAACGGCAGGGGAGGCATGGCGTGTCCTTATTGGGCCGGCGGCACGGCGACAGGCGCTGCCGGCGGCCAGGTGCCCAGCACGCCCTGCTGGTAGGTGGCGGCCTGTTCCGTGCGTTCGAACACGCTTTGATCACCCTCGAAGCGCACGGCCAGGCGGCCCGTCACGCCATCAAGGGTAAATGGCGCGTTCGGGCGCAGCGCCACTTCGCGCGCCACGCGGAAGGCATCGATGCCCAGCGCATACAGGCGCTCCATGTCGGCCGTCAGGCGGGTGTCGGCCGGTTGCGGCGGCTGTGGATAGACCATCACTTGTGGATGGTCGCGCTGCACTTGCCACGGCAGATCCAGCAGGCGCGCGCCATCGAGCTCGGGGCCGCTGGCGCCGCGCCCGGCGCCGGGGTTCAAGGATGAGGTGCCATACAGGGGCAAGTCGCCGCCGATGGCCACGCGCAGCTGGCGCGCCTGGTCGGCGTCGAGCGCGGCAAACAGCAGTCCCGGCGGCGTGGCGGCCAGGCGCGCGCGCAGTTGCACCAGTTCGGCATCGCTCAGGTAGCCATTTGTGGCCGTCAAGTCCATCGTCTCGATCTTGCCGCCCTGGCGCAGCCATTCCTGCTTGAAGGCGGCGCTGATGCGGCGCTGCGAGGGCGATCCGGCCGACAGGACCAGCGCGCTGGCACCAGGCTGTTCGCTGGCGGCCCAGGCGGCGACCTGGCGCGCTTCCGCCTCGATCGACAGGCCCATCACCAGCAGTTTGGCCGGCAGGCGCGCCTCGCCGCGATTGTCCGGGTGGTTCAGGGCGATCGTTGGTTTACGCACCAGGTCGCTGTTCGCCACGGCCGTGACGGCCGAGCGCGACAAAGGTCCCACGACGATGTCCTGTTCCTCCTGTGCTTGCGCAAACTTGTTCAGGACGTCGCTGCTGCCGTCGCCCGTGTCGATCACCGTCACTTCAAAGCCGCTGCGGTCGCGCTCGTATGCGGCCATGAAACCGGCGCGCAGCAGTTCGGCGGCCGGACCCAGGGAAGCCGAGCGCAGCGGCAGCAGCAGGCCGATGTGGTGGGCCTTGCCGTCGGACGGTGCCGGTGCCGTGGCGGCCGGCATGTCTTGCGGCGTGCCGGTCGCCGGCTTGGTATTGATGGGCGCCAGCGGGGCGCCATTGCCGTCGTACGCGGTGATATCGGGCACGGCCACGGCAAACGTCACCGGTTCGGGTACGGGCGGCTTGGGCGGCACGGGCGGTGGCAGCGGCTTCGGTGGCGGCAGCGCCCTTGTGTTAGATTCAATAGGCGCGCACAATTGCCCGGGCGCGTCGCAAGGCGTGCTGCAAGCGCTCAGCATGCCGGTCGCGGCACAAACAAGCAGTAACTTCACACTATTAGCAAGCATTTAACCTCCAAAATGACCGTACAAGAAATCAGTTCCATCGCCAGCCTGCCCATCATGACAGAGGCGGCGCACCAGGTCTATCCTATCGCAACATTGTATATAGTGGCCACGCCGATCGGCAATGTGACCGATATCAGCCTGCGCGCGCTGCATCTGCTGAGCCTTGCCGACGCCGTCGCCTGTGAAGATACGCGCAACACGGCGCACCTGCTGACGCGCTTTGGCCTGAACAAGCCGTTAATTGCGGCGCATCAACATAACGAGCGCGAAGTGGCGCAGACCCTGATTGCCCGCCTGCACGCCGGCGAGCGCATCGCCCTCGTTTCCGACGCGGGCACGCCGGCCGTTTCCGACCCCGGCGCGCGCATCGTCGACGCCGTGCGCGCGGCCGGCCTGCGCGTGCTGCCCCTGCCCGGCCCTTCGGCGGCGATTACCGCCATTTCCGCCAGCGGCTTGTTGAATGACCAGTTTTACTTTGTCGGCTTCCTGCCGGCCAAGGCCAAGCAGCGCGAAAACATGCTCCACAGCCTGCGTGGCGTGACGGCAACGATGGTGTTTTACGAGGCGCCGCACCGCATCCTCGATTGCGCCACGGCCCTGGTGGAAGCGTTCGAGCCGACGCGCCAGGTGGTGTTCGCGCGCGAACTGACGAAACTGTTCGAGGAAATCCACCGCTGCCCCCTGTCCGAGGCGGAGGCGTGGATACGCGCCGATGCGCACCGCGAAAAGGGAGAGTTCGTCGTCCTGCTGGAAGGCGCCACGGAAGCGCAGGACGCGGAAGACGTGGAAGCGGAACGCATCCTGAACATTTTATTGGCCGAATGCAGCGTCAAGCAGGCAGCCAATCTGACGGCGCAGATCACGGGCCGCAAGAAAAACGCCCTGTATGAGCGGGCGTTGCAGTTGAAGGGGCAGGAATAAGCGGATGACGGCCCACCCAAAACGGGTTTTTTGTTAAATTGTTACCATTTGCAGCCGCTATCCTTTTTGTCGAGCAACATCAGCACGGGCGCCAGCAAGCCTGCGCCTGAATAGGCGGTGCGGCAATCGCCGCGCTTGCCTTGCGCGATGTCGCGCGCCAGCTGGGTTTCCGTTTGCAGCGGCTTGTCGGGGATTTGCCCCACAGCCGTGCCCACCTTGGATGGATCGCGCTCGCCGGCCATCTTGCGCGCCGTTCTTCTGGCCGCTTCCATATCGAATTTCGGCGTTTCCGGGGTTTCTTGCCTGAAGGTATCGGTACTGGCCGCCGGCGTGGCTGGTGATGCCGGCACGACAGTGATGGCTTGCGGGCTGGACGCCGGCGCCGTGGCCGCCGCCGGCGTTTCCCGGGCAGTGGCGAGTTTCGGCTTGCTGATGGGCTTGGGTTCGCGTTTCGGCTTGACGACTTCGACAGGCGGCGGAGGCGCCTTGGCGGCCAGCGGACGTATCCACACGGCGATTGATTCCACGCGCGGTGCCGTGTCCTGCTGGACAGGCGGCTGCACATGGCGCCACAGATAGAGCAAGGCGCCATGCAGCAGCAAGGACACGGCTATGCCCAGCACGATGCCGCGGCGGTTCGGCATGGGCCGGCCGCCGTCGCTTCTTTCCATCCTGAACTCCATTGCCGTCGTCGCCTTCATGTCTGATCGGGAAAACTTGCCAAGCCAGTGTCGCATACTTCAATCGTTTTGAAAAATACATGGGTTCCAGTGCCGCCCGTAAATAATTTACATAGAGTTTCACCTGACCCTTGACCGAAGTCGATACGGCCTGTATTATCTTGGTCTTCGGAGTGTGGCGCAGCCCGGTAGCGCACCTGGTTTGGGACCAGGGGGTCCAAGGTTCGAATCCTTGTACTCCGACCAAATTTGTAGAAAAAAACCCAAGAGTTTCGGCTCTTGGGTTTTTTTTCGTCTGTACGGTTCAGGCAGGACGGAATAAGTTGGCGTAGGTCGGGTTAGCGCCAAGCGCGTAACCCGACAGCAGTGTTGGCCATGGCCTCGGTGACGTCGGATTACGCGTGGCGTTGCCACGCTAATCCGACCTACGCAGCGAGGCGTTTCGCCGCGATGGCATTGCCCGCGCGGCTGGAACCCTTGCGCCCCAGCTGCTGCGAGATGAACTGCCCCGCATCGACCACCAGGTCCAGGTCGATGCCGGTGGCAATGCCCAGCCCCTGCATCATGTACAGCACGTCTTCGGTGGCCACATTGCCGGTGGCGCCCTTGGCGTAGGGGCAGCCGCCCAGGCCGGACACGGACGAGTGATAGATCGCGATACCCGTTTCCAGGCTGGCATAGATATTCGCCAGCGCCTGTCCATAGGTGTCGTGGAAGTGGCCGGACAGGCCGCCCACGTGGAAGGCTGCGATGGCGCGCTGCATCACCGCTTGCGTCTTGCGCGGCGTGGCCACGCCGATGGTGTCGGCGATGTCGATCTCGTCGCAACCGAGGTCGCGCATGCGCCCCACCACGTCGGCCACGGCGTCGAGCGGCACTTCTCCCTGGTAGGGGCAGCCGAAGGCGCAGCTGATGCTGCCGCGCAGGCGCAGGCCGTGTTCCTTGGCCGCCTTCGCCACGCCTTCGAAGCGGGCGATCGATTCGGCGATCGAGCAGTTGATGTTCTTTTGCGAGAACGCCTCGGAGGCTGAACCGAAGATCACCACTTCATCGGCCTTTGCCGCCAGCGCCGCCTCAAAACCCTGCAGGTTCGGCGTCAGCGCGGAATAGATCGTGCCGGCGCGGCGCGCGATCTTTTCCATCACTTCCGCGCTGGTGGCCATCTGCGGCACCCATTTCGGCGAGACGAACGATGCCGCCTCGATATTGGCGAAGCCGGCCAGGGTCAGGCGGTCGACCAGTTCGATCTTGACGGCGGCGCTGATGGTTTCCTTCTCGTTTTGCAGGCCGTCGCGCGGACCCACTTCGACGATCTTGACCTGTTTCGGCAAACTAGCTTGAGCATGCATTTCAATATCCTTGCAAACGGTTGACGATGCCGGCGACAGAGTCACCGGCGTGCAGGCGGCGCATCTTGGCGGCGATCTGCGCCACGCTTTCGCGGCGCAGGGTGGCGGCCGAAATATGCGGCGTGATGGTGATGCGTGGTTCTTGCCAGAACGGGTGCTGCTGCGGCAGCGGTTCGTTGCGGAACACGTCCAGCGTCGCTCCGGCGATGTGCCCGGAGCGGATCAGGGTCAGCAGATCCGGTTCGGCGATATGCGCGCCGCGCGCCACGTTGATGACATAGGCGCCCGGCAGCAGCATCGACAGGCGCGCGCGGTCGAGCAGATTGTGCGTGTCCGGCGTGAGCGGCAGCATGCACACCAGCACGCGCGTGCCGCGCAGGAATGCTTCGAGTCCCTCTTCTCCTGCATAGCACTGCACGCCATCGACGTGTTTGCGGCTGCGGCTCCATCCGCGCAAGGGGAATTCGAACTGCGCCAGCGCTTGCAGCACGCGCGTGCCCAGCACGCCCATGCCCAGCACGCCGACGGGGAAATCCGCCTTGTCGAACGCGGGCAGCGGTTGCCAGATACCGGCGCGGCCCTGCGCCTCGTAATCGTCGAAACGGCGGAAGTGGCGCAGCACGGCGTGGCTCACATATTCGGCCATCTGCACGCCCATGCCCGCGTCGTCCAGGCGCACCAGCGGCACGTGGGCGGGCAGCGCCTCGCCAAATTTCAACAGCGCGTCGACGCCGGCACCCGTGTTGAAGATGGCTTTCACGTGGGCCAGCTCGGGCAGCATGGCGGCGGGCGGCTGCCACACGACGGCGTAGTCGCACGGCGCCACTGTTTCGCCTTCGCGCCAGAAGATAATGTCGGCCTCGGGCAGCAAGTCGCGGAAGTCGCTGATCCACGCCGCTTCCTTGCCGTCCGAACGTTGTAAAAGGATGCGCATGGCGTTCTCTTACGCGGCAGCCTTGAAGGCCAGCAGCGGCGCGCCATCGGCCACCTGGTCGCCAACGGCATACAGCACGTCTTCCACCAGGCCGTCGTGCGGCGCGGAGATCGTGTGTTCCATCTTCATCGCTTCCATGATGACCAAAGGCTCGCCCTTCTTGACGTCCTGTCCTTTGTTGACCAGCACGGCGACGACCTTGCCCGGCATCGGCGCCGTCAGGCGCCCGCCTTCCGCTTCCACTTCGCCCGCATGCGCCATCGGATCGCTGTAGTGCAGTGTGTAGTGCAAGCCGCCGCTGAATACGTGGAACTGTTCCCCGTCGCGCAGCACGGTGCCATGCACGGCACGCTCGCCGAGCTTGATGTGCAGTTCCAGGCCTTTGCGCGCCGTCAGGGTGAGGGGCTGGCCGTTGAACAGCCAGCCATCCGTCTTGTAGGCGATGCGCGCGGCATAGGCCTTGCTGTCGCCAGTGAGCGCGAATTCATCGGCAAACGCCAGGCTGCGTCCCAGGGTGCTGTTCAAGCGCCAGCCCAGGGCATTGCCCCACGGGTCGGCGCGGTTGGCCGACTGCGCTTCGGCGGCCGCTTTTTCTTCCAGCAGCAGGGCGACGGACGCCAGCGCCAGGGCCGTGTCGGGCGCCGCCTGCAGGGCGGGGAACAGCGACGCTTGATTGCGTTCGATGAGGCCCGTATCGAGGTCGGCGCCGGCAAACGCCTGGCCTTCGATCAGGCGTTTCAGGAAGGCGATATTGCTGGCCAGGCCGACGATCTGGTAGTCGGCCAGCGCCTGCGCCATGCGTGCCAGCGCTTCGCGGCGGTCCGCGCCCCAGACGATCAGCTTGGCGATCATCGGGTCGTAGAATGGCGAAATCGCGTCGCCTTCGCGCACGCCGGAATCGATGCGCACGGACGCTGGAACGACCGTGCCACCCAGTTCGAACGTCACGGCGGAAGGCGACTGCATGTGGCGCAGCGTGCCGATCGATGGCAAGAAGCCCTTTTCCGGATTTTCCGCATAGATGCGCGCCTCGATGGCGTGGCCGTGGATCGTCAGTTCGCTCTGTTTTTTCGGCAGCGGCTCGCCAAAGGCGACGCGCAACTGCCATTCCACCAGGTCGGTGCCGGTGATCATTTCCGTCACCGGATGCTCGACTTGCAGGCGCGTGTTCATCTCCATGAAGTAGAACGAACCATCCTGGTTGGCGATGAATTCCACCGTACCCGCGCCCACATAGCCGACGGCCTTGGCGGCGGCGACGGCCGCTTCGCCCATGGCCGCGCGGCGCTCAGCCGGCATGCCCGGCGCCGGCGCTTCTTCCAGCACCTTTTGATGGCGGCGCTGCACCGAGCAATCGCGCTCGAACAGGTAGATGCAGTTGCCGAGCGTGTCGGCAAACACCTGGATTTCGATATGCCGCGGGCGCGACAGGTATTTTTCGGCCAGCACCTTGTCGTCGCCGAAAGAGCTGATCGCTTCGCGCTTGCACGAGGCCAGCGCGGCCTTGAAGTCGGCGCTGTTGTCGATGACGCGCATGCCCTTGCCGCCGCCGCCGGCCGATGCCTTCAGCAGGACCGGGTAGCCGATCTTGTCGGCTTGGCCGTGCAGGAAGTCCGCATCCTGTTCCTCGCCGTGGTAGCCGGGCACCAGCGGCACATTCGCTTTTTCCATCAGCGACTTGGCGGCCGACTTCGAACCCATGGCGCGCATGGCGGACGCCGGCGGGCCGATGAAGACCAGGCCCGCCGCGTGGCAGGCGTCGGCGAAATCCGCGTTTTCGGACAGGAAGCCGTAGCCGGGGTGGATCGCCTGCGCCCCGGTCGCCAGCGCCACGGCGATGATCTTGTCGCCGCACAGATAGCTTTCCTTGGCCGGCGCGGGGCCGATCAGCACGGCTTCGTCGCACACGGCGACGTGCTTGGCGTTGGCGTCCGCTTCCGAATAGACGGCGACGGTCTGGATGCCCATGCGGCGCGCGGTAGCGGCGACACGGCAGGCGATTTCGCCGCGGTTGGCGATCAGGATTTTAGTGAACATGGTCTCTCTCTATTCTCTCAAAGGTGCAGCGGTCTCTTGATGGACCTGGTCTGTTGGCTTGTCGGCTTACGCGCTGCGCGCTAAGCCGACCTACGGATGGTGAGGCGGTATTCGTAGGTCGGGTTAGCCGGCACGGCGTAACCCGACAGGGCTGGATCAGCAGCCGCACTTCTCTTTCTGTACCGAGTCGAGCATGGCGCCGCGCGTCTGCAGGCCCAGTTTGCCCAGCAAGGTGCGGTCGTCTTCCGCTTCCGGGTTGTCGGTGGTGAGCAGCTTGTCGCCGTAGAAGATGGAGTTGGCGCCAGCCAGGAAGCACATGGCTTGCACGGCTTCGCCCATCTGGCGGCGGCCGGCCGACAAACGCACGCGCGCTTTCGGCATGGTGATGCGGGCAACGGCGATCGTGCGCACGAATTCGAACGGGTCGAGCGCTTCCAGGCCAAACAATGGCGTGCCTTCCACTTGCACCAGATGGTTCACGGGCACCGATTCCGGATATGGATTCAGATTGGCCAGCTGGGCGATCAGGCCCGCGCGTTGCAGACGTGTTTCGCCCATGCCGACGATTCCGCCGCAGCATACTTTCAAGCCCGCTTCGCGCACACGGCCCAGGGTGTCCAGGCGGTCCTGGTATTCGCGCGTCGAGATGACGTTGTCGTAGAATTCCGGCGCCGTATCGAGGTTGTGGTTATAGAAGTCGAGGCCCGCGTTTTTCAGGCGGTCCGCCTGTCCCTCTTCCAGCATGCCCAGAGTCGCACAGGTTTCCAGGCCCAGCGCTTTCACTTTGCTGACCATCTCTTCGACTTTGTCCATGTCGCGGTCCTTCGGGCCGCGCCATGCGGCGCCCATGCAGAAGCGCGTGGCGCCGTTGGCTTTTGCCTGGCGTGCCGCGTCGAGCACCGTGTCGATGTCGAGGATTTTTTTCGCTTCCACGCCCGTGTCGTAGCGGGCCGCCTGCGGGCAATAGCCGCAGTCTTCCTCGCAGCCGCCCGTCTTGATCGACAACAGGGTCGCCAGTTCCACGTCGCCATCGGGGAAGTTGATGCGGTGCGTTTGCTGGGCCTTGAACATCAGGTCATTGAAAGGCAGGTCGAACAGGGCCAGCACATCATCGATGGGCCAGGTGGCCGCTTCGGGCAGGGTGATGCGCGCCGCAGGGCGGTGCAATTCGACGGTTTTTGCTGCTTCTTGGACTAAAGACATGGTGATTCCTTCGCTTCTATTTTTGAGTACGTTCAGTTGTTTGGCTTAATTGTTTGGTCTAGTTCTGCGACTGCTGCGCCGGCCAGTTCGGCAAGCCGCTGAAATCGAGATACGCCGCCGCCGCTTCCGCGCTCGGTTGCGCCAGGCGCGGCACCTTGCCCAGCAGCGGCGCCGGGATGCGCTCGATCAGCGCATCGATATTCTCGTCGAGGAAGCGCATTTCCACTTCCAGGGTGTTGGCGACCCAGCCGATGACCGTCAAGCCGCGCGCCTCGATGGCTTC
Source organism: Janthinobacterium sp. SUN128 (assembly GCF_030587275.1). Taxonomy (NCBI): domain Bacteria; kingdom Pseudomonadati; phylum Pseudomonadota; class Betaproteobacteria; order Burkholderiales; family Oxalobacteraceae; genus Janthinobacterium; species Janthinobacterium sp. SUN128. The sequence continues at coordinate 196,633 of NZ_JAPWHY010000006.1, forward strand.
CAGCGTCAGCAAGGCCTGGCTGATGCAGCCCAGGCGCATGCCGACCACGAGGATCACGGGTAGATCGAGCTGCTGCGCCAGGTCGGCCGAATCAAAGCCGGGAGACAGCGGCACGCGGAATCCGCCCACGCCTTCGACCACCACGGCGTCCGAGGCAGCGGCGATTTCCAGGTAGGCGGCCAGAATCGGCACCGATTCGATGCTGACGCCTTCGAGCGCGGCGGCGATGTGCGGCGCGGCCGGCTCCTTCAGCATGTAGGGTGTCGTCAGGCTGCGCAGCATGGTGACGTTGCCGGCGGCGATCAGGCTGTCGGCGTCTTCATTATGCAGTTCGCCGTCGCGCATTTCGGCGCCGGCGGCGACAGGCTTCATGCCGCAGGCGCGCACACCGCGCGCCACCAGCGCGTGCAGCAGGGCCGACGACGTCAGGGTCTTGCCGATTTCCGTGTCGGTGCCGGTGACGAAACAGGCAAAGCGCGATGGCAGGCCGGTGGCGGCCGGAGCCGGCTGCACGGCCGGCGCCAGGTCCGCCAGCACTTCCGCCACGATAGGATCATCAAGGCTCATGGCGATTCCTTTCCAGGGTGTTGACTGCGTTGATCAATTGCGCCACTTCCTGCGCCGTGTGGCCGGCCGACAGGGTCACGCGCAGGCGCGCCGTTCCCGCTGGCACGGTGGGCGGGCGGATGGCACCGACCCACAGGCCCTGCTGGTACAGGGTGGCGGCGATGTCCAGCATGTCCGCATTCTCGCCAATGATGACGGGCTGGATGGCGGTCACGGATGGCAAGGCTTGCCAGCGCTGCAGCTGCAAGCCGTCGTTCCATTGCGCCACCAGCGCCGCCAGGTGCATCCGGCGTTGTTTTCCTTCTTCACCGGCGATGATGTCCAGGCTGGCCAGCAGCGCATGCGCCAGCGCCGGCGCTGCCGCCGTGGTGAAGATGTACGGGCGGGCCTTCTGGATCAGGGTTTCGATCACGGCCTCATGCGCGGCAACAAAGGCGCCGCCCACGCCGGCCGATTTGCCCAGGGTGCCCACATACACGAGGTAGGGCGAATGCAGGTCGAAGTGTTCGAGCGCCCCGCGGCCATGGGTTCCCAGCGCGCCGAAGCCGTGCGCGTCGTCGACCACCAGCCAGGCGCCATGTTGTTCGCACAGGGCCAGCAGCGCGGGCAGCGGCGCCAGGTCGCCATCCATGCTGAAGACGCTGTCGGTGACGACGATCTTGGTTTTCGCCGTGCTGGCTGCCAGCAGGGCCGCCAGAGCATCGAGGTCGGCGTGCGGATATACGCGTGTCTTGACGCGGGCCAGGCGCGTGCCATCGATCAGCGAGGCGTGGTTCAGCGCTTCCGAGAACATCTCCGCGTCCGGGTCGCCCGCCGACAGGGCCGTGAGCACGGCCAGATTGGCCATGTAGCCGGTGCAGAAATACAGGGCACGCGCCTGTTCCAGGTTGGCGCCGACAAATGTGGCCAGGCGCTCTTCCAGCTGCGCGTGGGCGCGGCTATGGCCGCTGATCAAATGCGAAGCGCCGCTGCCGGCGCCATACAGGTCGGCGCCCTCTTTCAGCGCGGCGACGATGCGCGGATGCGACGCCAGGCCCAGGTAGTCATTGCTGCAAAAGGCCAGCATGGCGCGCCCGTCCACCGTCAGGCGCGGCGCGCACGGCGTGTCGACGGTACGGCGGCGGCGGATCAGGCTGCGCTCTTCCAGTCCTTGCAACTGTTGTTGTAATCGCGCGATCAGTTCCATCTCAGGCCCCGATCACATGATTGAAGACGGCCAGCGTCTGCTGGCCCAGGCCCGCGATTTCCTCGTCGTCGAGGATGTACGGCGGCATCAGGTAGACGGTGGAGCCGATGGGGCGCATCAGCAGTTCGTTTTCCAGCGCCGTGCTGAAGAAGCGGCGCGAAAAGTCGGGTGCAGCGTCCACCGCATCGAAGGCCCAGATCATGCCCTGTTGTCTGAAGTTTTTTACCTTGTTATGCTGCGCCAGCGGCGCCAGCGCTTGCGTGATCTTGTCGGCGCGCACGCGGTTGGTGGCCAGCACGTCGTCTTCCTCGAAGATGGAAAGCGTCGCCAGCGCCGCGCGGCAGGCCAGCGGATTGCCCGTGTACGAGTGCGAATGCAAAAAGCCGCGGCGCACGTCGGTGCTGTAGAAAGCCTGGTAGATGTCTTCGCGCGTCATCACCAGGGACAGGGGCAGATAGCCGCCGCTGATGCCTTTCGACAGGCAGACGAAGTCGGGCCAGACGCCGGCCTGTTCGCACGCAAAGAAAGTGCCCGTGCGTCCGCAGCCGACGGCGATTTCATCGAGGATCAAATGGACTTGATAACGGTCGCACAGGGTGCGCACCAGCGACAGGTACAGCGGGTCGTGCATGGCCATGCCGGTGGCGCACTGCACCAGCGGCTCGATGATGATGGCGGCGATCTTGTCCGCTTTTTGCTGGAAAAGCTGTTCGACTTCGGCGGCGGCGCGGCGGGCCACGTCCTGGGCGGACTCGCCCTCGGCCGCCTGGCGGAAGTCGGGCGACATCACCGTCTGCGTGGCGCGCAGCAAGGGGCCGTAGGCATCCTTGAACAGGGCGACATCGGTGACGGCCAGCGCGCCGATGGTTTCGCCGTGGTAGCTGCCTTTCAGGCAGACGAATTCCTGCTTTTCACTCTTGCCGTTGTTGCGCCAGGCGTGAAAACTCATTTTCAGGGCGATTTCCACGGCGGATGCCCCATCGGACGCGTAAAAGCTGTGACCGAGCACGCCACCCGTCAAGGCGGAGAGTTTTTCCGACAGTTCGATCACCGGTTCATGCGTGAAACCGGCCAGCATCGCGTGTTCCAGGCGGTCCAGTTGATCCTTGAGTTCCGCATTGATGCGCGGATTCGCGTGGCCGAATAGGTTCACCCACCAGGAGCTGATGGCGTCCAGGTAGCGTCGGCCTTCGTGGTCATACAGCCAGGCGCCGCGGCCATGGCTGACGGGGATGAGCGGTACAGTCTCGTGGTGCTGCATTTGCGTGCACGGATGCCACACGCTGCGCAGACTGCGTTCGACCCAGCCCGATTGTTTTTCTGCTTTCAAAACTGCTCCAATGATATTGCTAGCCCATGAGCCAACTCGGCTTGCGCTTGTCGAGGAACGATTGCACGCCTTCGCGTCCCTGCTCCGAGGCGCGGATCTGCGCGATGCGCTCGGCGGTGTCGGCCAGCAGCGCGTCGTCAACCGGCTGGCCGACGATCTCGCGCACCAGCGTTTTTGCTTGCGCCACCGCGTGCGGGCTGTTGCCCGTCAGCGCTTTGAGCACCTCGGCCGTTTTCGCGTCCAGCGCGTCGCCAGCGACTACCTCGTGGGCAAAGCCGATGCGCAGCGCCTCTTGCGCGGAGAATCGCTCCGCGGTCAGGAAATAGCGGCGAGCCGCGTTTTCGCCCATGGCCTTGATGACATACGGTGAAATAGTGGCCGGGATCAGTCCCAGCCGCACTTCGCTCAGGCAGAAATGCACGTCTTCCGCAACCAGAATGATATCGCATGCGGCGACGAGGCCCATGCCGCCCGCATAGCAGTCGCCCTGGATCTTCGCCACCACGGGCTTGGGACACAGGTAAATCGTGCGCAGCATCTGCGCCAGCTGCAGCGCGTCGGCCTGGTTTTCGGCATGCGTGTAGCCTGCCATCTTCTTCATCCAGTTCAAGTCCGCACCGGCGCAAAAGGCCGCGCCATTCGCCGCCAGCACGATGGCGCGCACCATGTCGCTGCGCCCCAGGCCCTCGAAGGCGCGCGCCAGTTCGGCGATCGTCGTCTCGTTGAAGGCATTGCGCACGTCGGGCCGGTTCAGGGTCACGGTGGCGACATTGCCCTCGATGACCAGCTTTAAGGTTTCAAATTCCATGATCTTCTCCCTGAATGCCGCTTACATGCGGAATACGCCGAACTTCGTGTCCGGGATTTCCGCGTTCAAGGCGGCCGACAGGCCCAGGCCCAGCACCATGCGGGTATCGGCCGGGTCGATCACGCCATCGTCCCACAGGCGCGCGGTGGCGTAGTACGGGTGGCCCTGGTGTTCGTATTGATCCTTGATCGGCTGCTTGAACGCCGCTTCCTCGTCCGCGCTCCACTCGCCGCCCTTGCCCTCGATGCCGTCGCGCTTGACGGTCGCCAGCACGGAAGCGGCCTGGTCACCGCCCATGACGGAAATGCGCGCATTCGGCCACATCCACATGAAACGCGGGGAAAACGCGCGGCCGCACATGCCGTAGTTTCCGGCGCCGAAGCTGCCGCCGATGATCACCGTGAATTTCGGCACGGCAGCCGTGGCGACGGCCGTGACCATCTTGGCGCCATTGCGGGCGATGCCCTCGTTTTCGTATTTGCGGCCCACCATGAAGCCCGTGATATTTTGCAGGAAGACGAGCGGGATCTTGCGTTGGCAGCACAATTCGATGAAATGCGTACCTTTCAGGGCCGATTCGGAGAACAGGATGCCATTATTGGCGATGATGCCGACTTTCACCCCATAGATATGCGCGAAGCCGCAGATCAGGGTGGTGCCGTAGCGGGCCTTGAATTCGTCGAAATCGCTGCCGTCGACGATGCGCGCGATCACTTCGCGTACATCGAAGGGCTTGCGCGTATCGACGGGGATTACGCCATACAGTTCCTGCATCGGATATTTCGGCTCGACGGACTCGCGCAAGGCCATCTGCTGCGGCTTGGTGCGGTTCAGGTTCGAGACGATGGTGCGCGCCAGCGACAGCGCGTGCAGATCGTTCTGCGCCAGGTGGTCGACCACGCCGGACAAACGCGTGTGCACGTCGCCGCCGCCCAGGTCTTCGGCCGTCACCACTTCGCCGGTGGCCGCTTTCACCAGCGGCGGGCCGCCGAGGAAAATCGTGCCCTGCTCCTTGACGATGATCGACTCATCGCTCATGGCCGGCACGTACGCGCCGCCGGCCGTGCAAGAGCCCATCACGACGGCGATCTGCGGGATGCCCTTGGCCGACAGGTTCGCCTGGTTGTAGAAGATGCGGCCGAAATGGTCGCGGTCGGGGAAGACGTCGTCTTGGTTCGGCAGGTTGGCGCCGCCCGAATCGACCAGGTAGATGCAGGGCAGGTTGTTCTGGTCGGCGATTTCCTGGGCGCGCAAGTGCTTTTTCACCGTCATCGGGTAATACGTGCCGCCCTTGACGGTGGCGTCGTTACAGACGATGACGCATTCCTGGCCCGAGACCCTGCCGATGCCGGTGATGATGCCGGCGGAAGGCGCCGCATCGGCGCCCTTGGCGTCCTGGTACATGGCGTAGGCCGCCATCTGGGAAAACTCGAGGAAGGGCGTGCCGGGATCGAGCAACATCTGCACGCGGTCGCGCGGCAGCAGCTTTCCGCGCGCCAGGTGCTTGGCGGCAGCCGCCTCGCCGCCGCCGGCCGCGATTTTCTCGACCTTGTCGCGCAAATCGTCGACGATGGCTTGCATGGCCGCGGCATTGGCCTTGAAATCTTCACTGCGCGGATTGAGTTTGCTTTCGATGTGCGGCATTGCGGTTCCTTTTTATTATCGCCCGGTCTCTCGGGTCGCGCTATTCGGGAAAACTGCCGTCGAGATAAAACCAGCGCAGGGCGCCGCCCTCACCCGCTTCGCGCACGAAGCGGCTCACTTCATGCAGGCGGTGCGCGCGGCCGTTGACCTTGTAGCGGGCCACGAATTCCACGCTGTCGCGGTGTATCTCTTCGGCTTGATCTGCTGATACTGCTTTACGTTGACGTAAACGTAAAGCAGATTTTACCTCAAGTCCCAGCCAGTGGACTTTTTCTTCTTCGGCAAATAAAGCGTCGGTGGGACGGGTGCTGGCGTGCCAGGTGGCAAGCAGATACGGCTCGTCGCGCAAGGTAAACGCCGTGTAGCGCGAACGCATCAGGGTTTCGGCCGTGGGCGGTAAGGCGTCGCCCGCGATATACGGGCCGCAGCAGCCGGCGTAGGAGGCGCCGCCACAGGGGCAGGCGGCAGATGTCGAGAGTGTGGGCATGCGCTGGCAATCAGGAACAGAAAAGAGGGAACTGAAAAGTTCCGCAATTATCCGCCATATCGGCAGCGGCGCGTGCGCCGCGCCTTGCCTGGCTACTTTGTGGGGCTGAGGAAGTCCAGCGCGAACGGCGGCGCCTTGCCAGCCATGAGATCGGCCAGGATGCGCGCCGTGCCGGCGGCAAAGGTAAAGCCCAAGGGGCCGTGGCCCACGTTGAGCCACAGATTGCCAACTTTGCTGGCGCCCACCAGCGGCGCGCTGTTCGGCGTGGCGGGGCGCAGGCCGGCCCAGGCCGTGGCCTGGTCGTAATCGGCGCCGTGCGGCATGGCTTCGCGCGCCAGCCGCGTCAGGCCCGCGATGCGGTCCCAGTCGATGCTGTTGTCGGCGCCCACCATGTCGACCATGGCGGCCACGCGCAGGTCGCCACCGATGCGTGCATACAGTACCTTGCGTTCGAAATCCGTGATGCTGATCTCGGGCGCCCGGTGCTGCGCGCGGATGGGCGCCGTCAGGCTGTAGCCCTTCAGCGGGTACAGGGGCAGGTAGATGCCCGCCGTGGCGGCCAGGTCGCGGCTCTGGATGCCGGCCGCCAGTACATAGTGATCCGCTTGCAGCAAGCCCAGGCTCGTATCGACGCCCGTGATCCTGCCCTTGTGCGTGACGAGGCGGCGCGCCTCGCCTTTTAATAAGAGCGAACAATTCGGGTGCTGCAGCAGGCGCGCTTCCAGCGCCAGGCAAAAGGCGTGGCAATCGGCCACCGCCTCGCCTTGCGTAAAAATGCCGCCAGCTAGGGCGCCTTGCAAGGCGGCCAGCGCCGGTTCGCGCTGCACGGCTTCCGCCGGAGACAGGACGATGCGCGCCTCTTCCGACTCGGGCCGCGCCACGGCCCGCTGAAAGATGGCGGGCGAACGGTAGACGATGAGCTTGCCCGCATCGCGCCAGGCATACGCTTCGGGCGGTACCGTCAGCTCCAGCTGCGCCATGCCGGCGCGGCTCCATTCTCCCAGTTGCAGCAGCTTGGCCGTCGTGCGGGCATTGCTGGCGCTGTTGCAATTACGCAAGAAACTGGCCATCCAGCGCCATTGGCGCCAGTCCGCTTCGGGACGGAAGCGCAGCGGACCGTCTTTCTGCAGCAGCCATTGCAGGGCTTTGAAGGGCACGCCCGCATCGGCCAGCGGGGCTACATAGCGATAGCTGAGTTGGCCGCCATTGCGGTAGCTGGCGGCGATCGCCACCTGTTCATTGCGTTCCAGTAAGGTGACCTTGTAGCCGGCCTCGGCCAGCCACCAGGCCGATGTCAGACCGACGATGCCGCCGCCGATGATGATGACTTGTTGCTGCATGTTGCCTCGCTGCGTTGCGCTCCCATGGTGCGGAAGCATTCGGGAAGAGCTTAGAGGCTGGCCGTCAGCGCAGCCAATGAAACATCATGGTGCAGCCATAACTTTCAGGAATGCACCATTTCAATGCAAGGACTGATTGTTATCAATCGCACCACGGTATAGCGCGGTGAGTATCAATTCCTCGCTGCGCCCCATGGCGGAATACGTGCCAGGATAATGTTCGGGATCGCTGCCCGTGCCGCCCACCAGCATCACCATGCCGTTCCTGTTCTTGAAATCGAGCACGAAGGCAGAGACCAGGCCATACGCGTCGCCCAGGTGGCCCACGGCCGTGAAGCTGGCACCCTCGACCAGGCGGTTGCCCTGCCCTGCCACCGCATCGAATTGCTGGTTGCCCAGGCCCCAGGCGTGGTACAGGCCCCGTTCGCTGTCGCCATTGCGTCCGTCCGGCGCCAGCTGCCATTGGCGGCCAAACATCAGCGCGATGCTGGCCGGCTGCAATAGTTGTTTTCCCTGATAACGCCCGCCGTCGAGCAGCATCTGCATGACCGTGCCCAAGCCCGCAGCAGAGATGCGCAAGCCGCCCGTGGGGCTGAAGACGGTGGCATTGCTACCGATCACATACCGTTCGAGGCCGGCTGGCGCGGCCGGTGGGCGTTGGTAAAAATCATCGGCTTGCGCGATCCAGGGGCCGTGTGGCTGCCAGATCTCCGTCTCCAGCGTGCGCTTGCGGTACAGGGTAGCCGTGTTTGCCACATCCTCCGCCGGGAAGGCGGCCGGATTGTAGCCGCCGCGCACATCGAGGGGATCGAGCAGCAGGCGCCGCATCAGCAAGTCGAAGCGCTCGCCCGTGACTTTTTCCATCACGGTGCCGATCACGCCCCAGTTCAGGTTGGCATACGTGAAATAGCGGCCCGGCGCCGCGGCCGCATCCCACATCGTATCGGTGCCGGCCGTAAACACGTCGCGCAAGCTGCGTTCGGGGCCCCAGGCATAGCCGCCCGCATCGCGCAGCGAGGAAGTGTGGCTGAGCAGGCTGCGCAAGGTCAACGGTTGCTGGGGGAAATGCGGGTTGCGCAGGGAAAAACCCAGATAGATGCCCACGTCCTGGTCCAGGCTCAGCTTGCCCTGCTCGACCAGCCGCATCAGGCCCAGGGTAGTCATCATCTTCGAGACGGAGGCGATGCGGAACAGGGTGGCTGGCGTCACGGGCAAGTTCTCTGTCGGCGTGGCGCCGATATGCCGGTAGCCAAATTGTTGTTGATACGACACCTTGCCGTGGCGGATAGCCAGCACGGACAGGCTGGCCAGCGGGTGGGCCGCATCATCGACGATGGCCGATAGCGTGGCATCGAGCGCGCGCTGCTGGTCCTTGCCGCTACCGGGCGGGGCGGCAAGCGCCGTCCACGTCGTACCCAGCAGCAGCAAGCCCAGTAAACCCGTCATTTTATTGTGCATGTTCCCTGTTTCGCGGTGTGGTGGAGGCGCCACCAGCATAGGGCGCGATGGTTTACTGCGCTAATGAAAATTGCTTATTTATCCATAATACAAAGCTATACGTACGGTAAAACATTGTTTTTTTAAGTGTATAACCGTTATTTATGGTCATTTTCCATTTATTCATGGGTGGACGGGCTACGCGCAGGCGCCATCGCTATTACACTAGGAGGACAAGGAGAACTGTATGAGCCAGACCAGCGTAGAACTCAAGGTCGATTTAAATGACAATTCGCCTTTATATATGCAGATCGCCCGCAAGCTGAGCGATGACGTACGCAACGGCCGCTACCAGGTAGACCAGGCCCTGCCATCCGAACGTACCCTGTCCGAACTGCTCGACGTATCGCGCGTGACTGCCCGCAAGGCCATCGACCAGCTCGTCGAGCAAGGCCTCGTCGTGCGCCGCCGCGGTTCGGGCAACTATATTGCCCCGCGCATCGAGCAGCCACTGTCGAACCTGTCGAGCTTTTCCGAGCAGCTGCAGCAGCGCGGCTACCGCCCCGGCTCGCGCTGGCTCAAGCGCGAAGTCGTCATCGCCAGCAGCGATGAACAGCTGAGCCTGGGCCTGGCGCAGAACACGAAGGTGGCGCGCCTGGAGCGCCTGCGCCTGGCCGATGACGTCGTGATGGCATATGAAGTGAGCGTCTTGCCGTTCAGCGTGGTGCCGGAGCCTGAGGCGATGGGTGATTCGCTGTATGAATACTTGAGCAGCATCAAGAAGGCCCCCGTGCGCGCCCTGCAGCACATCCGCGCCATGAATGCGACGGACGTGCTGGCCAAGCAATTGGGCATCCCCGATGGCCAGGCCGTGCTGTTCATCACGCGCATCGCCTACCTGGAGTCGGGCGAAGCGGTGGAGCTCACGCATTCGTATTGCCGCAGCGATCATTACGACTTTGTGGCGGAAATGCGCCGCGCTCCGTAAGCTTACTGCTCGATCAGGCGGATCATGGATTCCGCCACGCCGACAGACGCTTCCCAGCTCATGCCGGTCACCAGCCGGCCATCGACCTCGACGTGGCTCTTGCCGTTGGCGCCGTGCCTGAATATGCCGCCATGGCGCTTGATGCTCGCTTCTGCCGAAAAAGGATAGGCCTTGTAGACCGGCGATTCCTTGTTCAGAAACGCATCGGGGAACGAGGTGAGCACCTTGCCCTGGATCAGGAAAGTACCGTCACGCAGCTTCAGGTTCTTGATGCCCTCGGTGCCATGGCAGATGGCCGCGATCACCCCGCCCTGTTGTTCGTAGATACGCAAGGCGATGTCCTGCAGCGCCTTGTTTTCCGGGATACCGACGATGGCCGCGCCGCCGCCGACGAAAGCCATGCCCGCATACTCGTCCGCCCTGACCTCGGAAACGGGCTTGGTATGGGCCAGTGCCCACATGAAGTCACTGTCGTACAGGTGTTTCTTGAGCAGGGCGTCCGACGTGACGATCATTTCCAGAGGAATGGCGCCACCCTCGGGACTGACGAAGTCGACGGCGTACCCCGCTTTGCGAAAGACATCATAGGTATACGCGATCTCCGGAAAATTATTGCCAGCGTTAACCTTTGTGCCCGGATACTGATGTACATTCGACACCACCAGCAGCACCTTGCGTGCGTGGCGCGGGGCTGCTGGCTCGCGATGGGCCGACTTGCTGACGATTTTCCAGTTGCCGGCGATCTTTTTCAACAGAAAGACATCCACATAGCGCACCCCTTGCTCAGGAATGTGGATCTCGGCCTTGGCCGTGGCCACCTTGCCGCTCACATCCACCTTGATCAGTCGCCCGTGGCGCCCATTGAATTGCCCTGCTTTCTCCTGGGAAAAGAGTTTGGCGTATTCCGGACCGCTCAACTCCCATTCCGCATCGTTTTTGCCGTCCAGGTAAAGGCGGGAATTTGCATGGAAGGCCTGGTTGATCTCGCTTTGTACGTTAAAGCTGGTGCCATGCATATACAAGCGCACGGTTTCCCGGATGGCATTTTCGTCCTGGTCTGCGGCGGTGCCGACGGCGGTGATGCTCAGGAAGCAACAGGCGAGTATCGTTCGCAATAAAAACTGAATCATGGATGTACCCTGCATATAGAACTGCGTTTATCGGAGCAACGACTATTTCAGATCGCTGGTGCTCGATAATTTATCGAAGTGCAGGGGAATGGATGTCGCCAAACACGATTTCAGACTCCGGAATGGCGATTCCGGAGTGCTTTTATGCGGAAATGGCCCTGGCCGGCTGGCCAGATTGAGCCCGGAAGCTGGCGGGCGTCTGTCCAGCCACTTTCTTGAAGGTCGAGTAGAAGGTGGAACTGGAATTGAACCCGCAGCGCTCGGCGACGGTATCCATGTTCCATTGCGGCTCGTCGGTCAATACCTGTTTCGCTTCGGCGATACGGTATTCGTTGACGTAGGTCGTGAAGCTCTTGCCCAGCTTGTCATTCAGTACCTGCGACACCTGCGCCTGAGTGCATCCCGCCCGCTTGGCGAGTTGGGCCAGGGTCAGGTTCGGATTCAGATAGGATTTCTGTCCGCTCATCTGTTGTTCCAGCGCGGCAAGCACGGCCAGCGTATCTTCGTGCGCCAGGCGGTTATTCTGGTACTTCTGTTTCGGCTCGGATGGCGTCAAGCCTTCCTTTCTCAGCAGAAAGACCATCACCGCCACATGCAGCGAGAAGGTGAATGACAAGGCGCCAACGATATAGGACGTGAACGGCGTGCTCGCGTACGCCGCCAGCATGACGCAGCTGCCTGCAAAGACGCTCAGCAGGAGCACGCTGCTGGTCGCCATCCGCTGTCCCTCGTTCCACCATGCGCGGCGGCTTTGCCACAGCAGCCTGGCGGTTGCCAGCAGGTAGCATAGCCAGAACACATGAATGGCATGGCTCGACTGGTTCCACACAGCAGGATACGCGGAATACGGAAAGGCAACGCCAATGCCGATCAGCAGAAAGGACAAGCCCAGGTGCCAACGCCATTGTTGTCCGGCAGGCAATTGCGCGAGCCCGGCCAAGAAAGAGCGCACATAGAGATAGGTCAAGGGACCGATCAGCAGGCAGGCCGACAGGCCCAGCTGGCGGAATTCGATTGCGATCGCCGGGTTGAAGTAGAGGAAGGCGGATTTGGCGGTGCGCACCCCGACGGCAAGCAACAATGCGCCCAGCATGCAGTCGGCCAGGCAGCGGGGCCGGCGGCTGAAAAAATAGACGGCCAGGAAAATGCCGTTGATGGCGCCAAGGGCGCTAAACAGGAACAGCAATTGGCGAGCGATCATGGGGCGTGTCGTGGATGTTGGCGTCGAACCCAAGTATAGACACAAACGGGAGCGTATCGAAGTACAAGTAGGACATCATCACGTTCCTGCACCAGCCATAAACTCCCGTTATGCCCGCCCGCCATCCTTTCATGGTTGATCCCGCTCGTTGGTATTAAACTGGTTTCACGGTCAACCATGTTCTGAAATCATGTTGAAAACTGAAACTCCGAGCCGGCGGCATCCGGATCTGGACCTGTATCCGGTGGAGCAACTGGTGGCGGCGCTGGTCGATGACCAGTTCTGGGCCGTCGAGGCTGTGCGGCTGGCGTCGCCCGACATCGCTGCCGCCATCACGGCCGCCCTGCCCCGCATCGCTGCCGGCGGCCGCCTGCTGTACGTGGGCGCGGGCACGTCGGGCCGCCTGGGCGTACTCGACAGTGTCGAACTCAATCCCACGTTTTCGTGGCCGCCCGAGCGGGCCGTCGCCCTCCTGGCCGGCGGCGCGGGCGCCATGTTCACGGCTGTCGAAGGGGCGGAAGATAATTTGCAGCAAGGCGAGGCGGACTTGCTGTCCCTGCAGCCGCAAGACAATGACGTGGTGATCCTGCTGGCCGCCTCCGGCGCCACGCCGTATGTGCTGGGCGCCCTGCTGGCCGCGCGCAAGGCGGGCGCCTTGACGATAGGCATCGCCAACAATGTGGATGCGCCTGTGGCGCACGAGGCGCAATGCGGCATCGTGCTCGACACGGGCACGGAAGTCATTTCCGGCAGCACCCGCCTGAAAGCGGGCACGGCGCAAAAAATCACCCTGAACACGATTTCCAGCGCGCTGATGGTCGGTTTGCATAAAACTTACGGAAACTTGATGGTAGACTTGAAGCCGACCAACGCCAAGCTGATCTGGCGGGCGGTGCGTCTCACCATGCACGCCACCGGCGCCAGCGAAGTGCAGGCCAGGACCGTGCTGGAGCAATGCCAATTTCACGTCAAGGTGGCGATTGTTGCCTTGATCAAAAAAATCAACACAAACCAGGCACAGGCATTGTTGGCCGGCGCGGACGGCAGTGTGCGGGCGGCACTGGCGGCGTGATCCGATGGCGCGGCATTCTTCTGTCTGGGAGACAACGAAGGATGTATGGAGCTAGTGAAACAAACCGCCCCGGCGCGCGCTAAAAATCCGTGGCTGTGGATCCCTTCCCTGTATTTTGGCCAGGGCATCCCCTATGTAGTGGTCATGACACTGTCCGTGATCATGTACAAGAACTACGGTTTTTCCAATACGGATATCGCGCTATATACGAGCTGGCTGTACTTGCCGTGGGTCATCAAGCCCCTGTGGTCACCCTTTATCGACATGTACCGCACCAAGCGCTTCTGGATCGTCGGCTTGCAGCTGGTGATTGGCGCCGCGCTGGCGCTGGTGGCCCTGACGACGTCGCTGCCGCACTTTTTCCAGATTAGCCTGGCCATCTTCTGGCTGATGGCCTTCAGTTCCGCCACGCATGACATCGCCGCCGACGGTTTTTATATGCTGGGCCTGGAAGAACACCAGCAGGCGGCCTTTGTCGGCGTGCGCAGCACGTTTTACCGCCTGGCGATGATCGCCGGCCAGGGTGGCCTCGTGTACCTGGCCGGCTATCTGACGCATGCGACGGGCAATGTGCAGCTGGCCTGGTCCGTCGTGTTTGCGATTTTGGCGGGCCTGTTCATCGCCCTCTTCCTGTACCACTATTTTGTCCTGCCGAAACCGCAGGATGACCGCCCCAGCATCCAGGGCGCCGGTGTTTCTCCGCTGCAGGAGTTCGTTGCCACCTTTGCCTCCTTTTTCAAGAAGAAGGATATTTTGGTCATCCTGGGCTTCTTGCTGCTGTTCCGCCTCGGCGAAGCGCAACTGCTCAAATTGGCTGCGCCCTTCCTGCTCGACCCCGTTGCCAAGGGGGGCCTGGGCCTCAGCACGGAACAGGTGGGCCTCGTCTACGGCACCATCGGCGTCATCGCCCTGACCTTGGGCGGCTTGCTGGGCGGATTCATCATTTCCCGCTTCGGCTTGAAACGTTGCCTGTGGATCATGGTGCTGTCCGTCCACTTGCCCGACCTGGTGTTTGTCTATCTGGCCACCGCTTTGCCCAGCAGCATCTATGTGATTGCCAGTGGCATCGCCCTGGAGCAATTTGGCTATGGCTTCGGTTTCGCTTCGTATATGTTGTACATGATCATGGTCTCCGATGGCGCCCATAAAACGGCCCATTACGCCATCTGTACGGGCTTCATGGCCCTGGGCATGATGCTGCCGGGCATGGCCAGCGGCTGGATCCAGCAAATGCTCGGTTACCAGCATTTCTTCATCTGGGTTTGCATCGCCACCATTCCTGCTTTCATCATGGCCGCGCTGGTCAAGATCGATCCCGAATTCGGCAAGAAGGCCGAGGCCTGATTCTTTTGAACCGTGCGCCCGCATGGATGGCGGGCGCACAGTAAAATGCCCGCACCGATAGACCTGCGCTTCACCACTGCAAGGAATTGTTTTGTTGTCTACTTTCAAAAAACGCCTGGGCGCCAGCGCCGGCGTACTGGCCGCGCTGGCCACCGCCACATTGCTCAGCAGTTGTACCAGTACCAGGCTGCCCTCCGCAGTGACGCCAGGCGAAGCGGGTTTGCCGGCCGTGCCGCCCGTGCAGCACATCACGGGCGAAGTGCCGCCGCCGGCACCGCGCGAGTTCCGCGCCGCCTGGGTCTCGACGGTCGCCAATATCGACTGGCCCAGCCGCAGCAATTTGCCTGTCGCCAAGCAGCAAGCGGAGGCGCTGGCCATTCTCGACCGCGCCAAGTCCTTGAATCTGAACGCGATTGTGCTGCAGGTGCGGCCCAGCGCCGACACGATTTACCCATCGCAACTGGAGCCTTGGTCGGAATACCTGACCGGCAAGCAAGGCCAGCCGCCATTGCCCATGTATGACCCGCTGGCCTTCTGGGTGGCGCAGGCGCACGCGCGCGGCCTGGAATTGCACGCCTGGTTCAACCCCTACCGTGCCCGTCACGCGACGGCCAAGTCGCCGCTGGCACGCGACAGTTTCGCTTCCACCAACCCGGCGTCCGTCAAGCAATACGGCCGCTACCTGTGGATGGACCCGGGCGACGCCGCCGCCTCCAGGCACACGACGGACGTGGTGCTGGACGTGGTGCGCCGCTACGATATCGACGGCGTGCACATCGATGATTACTTTTATCCGTACCCGATCGATGCGCCTGGCGCCGGTGCCGGTGCGGAAACAGCCGCGCTGGACGCGGGCAATGGCGGCGCCAAGCGCGAACTGCCGTTCCCCGATGAGCCTTCCTGGCAGCAATATTTGCTGGCCGGTGGCCAGCTGGACCGCCCTTCCTGGCGCCGCCAGAATGTCAACCAGCTGATCGAAGCCTTATATACAGGCATCCACCGCGAAAAGAGCTGGGTGCGCTTCGGCATCAGCCCGTTCGGCATCGGCCGTCCGGACCGCCGCCCGGTCGGCATCGTTGGCTTCAGCCAGTACGATAAATTGTATGCGGATGCGGAACTGTGGCTGGCCAAGGGCTGGCTCGATTACCTGTCGCCACAGCTGTACTGGCCCGTGGCCCAGGCGCCGCAAGCGTTTGGCGTGCTGCTCGACTACTGGCTGGCGCAAAATCCGTATGGCCGCCACGTGTGGCCGGGCCTGTACACGAGCCGCATCGACAATTCCGCCAAGTCCTTCACGCCGCAAGAGATCATCAAGCAGATCGAAGTGACGCGCACGCGCCCCGGCGCGAATGGACAAGTGCATTTCAGCATGGTGCCGCTGATGCAGAACCGCAAGGGTGTCAGCGAGCAACTCAAGGCGACCGTATATCAAAGCCCTGCCCTGATTCCCGCCACGCCGTGGCTGGGCAAGGAAGCACCGGGTACGCCCGTGCTGGCCTTGCGCCGCGATTCCACCAGTCTGAACATCAAATTGACGGCGGGGGGCGGCAAAGCCGTGGCGCAGTACGCGGTCTGGGCCCGCTACGGCGAAGACTGGCGCTTTACCGTGGTCACGGGCGTGCAAGGCGAGCTGACCCTGGTCGACGATGCCATTGGTAAAGTCAATGCGGTAGTGGTCAGCGCCGTGGACCGCCTCGGCAATGAAAGCCCCCGCGTTACCGTGCGCGCACCGTTTACGGCCCCCGCCAAGTAGTTGTTGACCGTTCACCGCTAGTCCATAACCTGCAGGCATGAAACATGCGCAAGCTTTCATGCCTGCAAGCTCAGCTTGGCTTTACACTCATGCCATGATTTCCTTCCCTGTAACCAATACTGACACTGCCGTGCTGGGGCTGGGCATCGACGCGGGCGGCACGCAGACGCGCTGGGCCTTGGCCAACGGGGACGGCGTCATCGTGGCCGATGGCGCTGTGGAAGGCTTGTCTGCCTTGCAAATGAGCAGCGAAGCGGGCCGCGCGGCCGTGCACGCCGCATTTTCCAGGTTGTGCCAGGCCGTGCTGGCCGTTGGCCAACCGCGCGCCGTGGTGGCGGGCTTGACGGGCTTTGGCGGCGACGATGTGGCGCTGGCGCCCATGCTGGCGACCCTGCTGGCGCTGGACGTCGGTGACGTCCGCTTGGGCAACGATATTGATATCGCTTATCGCGACAGTTTTGAACCCGGCGAAGGTTATCTGGTCTACGCTGGCACGGGCTCGATTGCCGCCTGGATCGATGCGGATGGCGTATTTCATCGCGCAGGCGGGCGCGGCGTGCTGCTTGACGATGGCGGTGGCGGTTACTGGATCGCGCGCGAAGCCTTGCGCTACATCTGGCGCCGCGAAGATGAGGCGCCTGGCAGTTGGCAAGACTCGCCCATGGCCGAAGCCGTGTTTGCGCAACTGGGCGGCAGCGACTGGTCGCTGTCGCGCGCCTTCATGTATGGCCAGGACCGGGGCGCCATCGGCCGGCTGGCGCTGGCCGTGGCCGCCAGTGCGGAAAGCGACCCGTTGGCGCTGGACATCTTGCAGCGCGCGGGACAGGAACTGGCGCGCCTGGCGCTGGCCTTGACGACGCGCTACGGTCCCCGTCCTGTGGTGCTGGCGGGCCGCGCAGCGCAATTGCACCCGGCCATCGCGGTTGCCATGCGCGCCGCTTTGCCGGTATCGTTGATGATGGAGCAAAAAGTTGCCCGTTCGCATGAGGCTGCGGCCAAGGTGGCAGCCCGGGCAGCCAGCCAGCGTACTGGCAAGAACTGAACATTTTACCAACCCGAACACGGATCTTTCATGAAAAAAATCGCCCTCGCCCTGCTGGTGGCCCTGCTCTCCGCCTGTACCACGCCCGCGCCGCACCTCGACCACAGCTTGAACGCGCGCAGCCAGAGTCCGCGCGTGAAATTCATCGTCATCCATTACACGGTCAGCGATCTGCCCCGCTCGATCAAGATCCTGACGGAACAAGTGGTCAGCAGCCATTATTTGCTGACGGACACGGACAAGCCGAAGTTTTACGTGCTGGTCGACGAATCGCGCCAGGCCAATCATGCGGGTGTGAGTAACTGGAAGACTTATACACAGCTGAATGTCAGCTCGATCGGTATCGAGATCGTCAACCCTGGCTACAAGGACACGCCGGAAGGCCGCCTTTGGTATCCGTTTCCCCAGGCACAGATCGATGAGCTGATTCCGCTGTTGAAAGATATCCAGGCCCGCTACAACATCGCGCCGGAAAATATCCTTGGCCATAACGAGATCGCCCCACAGCGCAAGCAGGATCCGGGTCCCCTGTTTCCTTGGCGCCAGCTGGCCGATGCGGGCCTGATCGTATGGCCCGATGCGAACCGTGTTGCCGCGCAGCGCCTCATTTTTGAGCAGCAAGTGCCGGATGCCGTCTGGTTCCAGAAAAAGCTGGCCCAGCACGGCTATGCGACGCCGAACACGGGCGTCTTCGATGAAGCGACGCGCAATGTGCTGATCGCTTTCCAGATGAAATACCGCAACACCTTGTTCGATGGCACGCCCGATGGCGAAACGGCGGCCCTGCTGGAAGTGCTGACGACGCCGGCCCCAGCTGTTGTTGCAAAGTAGCATAGCCGTTCCAGCCCATGACTTTTTCTTATATGCTGAACGTTGAAGGCCCGGGTGGCCACGGCAAGGTAAAGGAATAGCTCATGCGGCTGCGTCATATCGAAGTGTTTCACGCCATCATGCAAGTTGGCACCATCAGCGGCGCGGCCCAGGTGCTGCATATTTCGCAGCCGGCCGTGACCAAGGTCTTGCAGCATTGCG
Source organism: Janthinobacterium sp. SUN128 (assembly GCF_030587275.1). NCBI lineage: Bacteria > Pseudomonadati > Pseudomonadota > Betaproteobacteria > Burkholderiales > Oxalobacteraceae > Janthinobacterium > Janthinobacterium sp. SUN128. The sequence goes on from NZ_JAPWHY010000006.1 coordinate 214,994, forward strand.
AATTGCAACTGGGCATGCCGCTGTTCGAGCGCGTACGGGGCAAGTTGTATCCGAAGCCCGAGGCACACCGCTTGTTTGTCGAGACGGAAAAGCTCAACCGCGATTTATTGGGCATCCGCCGCCTGGCAGCCAGCCTGAAGGGTCATGCGGTGGAAACCATCCGCTTGGTCTCTACGCCGACGATTGCCATCAGCGTCTTGCCGTTTGCCATGACGGAGTGGCGGCGCGACTTCCCCCACACGCGTTGTCAGCTGGCTACCCACCACACGGGCGAGATCGTCAATACCTTGCGCCTCGGTGAAGCGGACTTGGCCGTGTCGCTGCAAGACCCGCGTCATCCGGGCATCGTGGCTGAACCCATCGCGCAGGGCGTCATGACGGTGATTGCGCCGGCCGGTACCTGGCATGCGGCCGATTGCGGCACGCCGTTGACGGCGCATGGCTTGAACGGCGAACTGATCGGCCATGCCGACAATGATCCGCTGGGCGAACTGGTGGTCGCCGCCTGCGAGGCGCAGGATATCCACCCCGTGTTTTCCACCGTGGTGCAGACCTATCAAATCGCCCGTTCCCTGGTGGAAGCGGGCGCCGGCATGGCCGTGGTCGATCCTTTTACGGCTGCGTCCGGCTCGCCCGAGCGCCTGCAGCGCCGTCCCTGGGCGCCCACCATCCCCATCCAACTGTATTTATTGACGGCGAGCCACTCGCCGCTGTCGCATGGCGCGCGGCGCCTGGCCGACAGCATCGGCGTGGCGGCGCGCAACTGCCTGGAAAGAGGAGTCTGATGTCTGTTGCAAGTTTGCAATTAGAAGCGGTCGGCAGCGATCCGCAATTTCGCCACCTGAGCAGCATCGCCGGCATCGCCGTCGACTTGCGCTATGCCACGCCCGACAATTTCGTCGGCCGCGACTTATACAGTCCCATCGATTGCGCATGGCTGCACCGCGATGCGGCCGCCGCCCTGGAAAAAGCCGTGGCCTGGCTGGCCGTGAAGCGCCCCGATCATCATTTATTGGTGCTCGATGCCCTGCGTCCGCAACGGGTGCAGCAGCAATTGTGGGATGCGTTGCAAGGAACGGAGTTGCTGGGCTATATCGCCGAACCGTCGCGTGGCTCGATCCACTCGTTCGGCATGGCGCTCGACATCACCATCGTCGGCCCGGATGGGCAGGAACTGGACATGGGGACTGGCTTTGATGATTTAAGTGAGCGCTCGCACCCGGCGCTGGAGCTGGTTTTGCTGGAGAAAGGGGAAATTACCGAGGAACATGTTGCGCACCGCCGCGTGTTGCGCGACGCCATGTTCCAGGCGGGCTTCTTCGGCATCAACAGCGAATGGTGGCATTTCGATTGCGGCGACCGGGTGCTGGTGCGCCAGACCTACACCCGGGTTCTCTGATTAGAAGACCTGTAAACCCTTCAGCATCACGATCAGGATCAGCACGGGAGAGACAAAGCGCAGCAGGAACAGCAGCACATGCGCCAGGGTTTTATTTTGCAGCTGGCCATGGTTGCCGATCGCATCAATGAAATGGTCCTTGCCCCAGGCCCAGCCTGTAAACAAGGCAATCGCGATGCCGCCGACGGGCAGGAAGATATTCGACGAGACAAAGTCGAACAGATCAAACATATTCAGATTGAATAACTTGAAGTCCGCCAGCGTGCTGTTACTGAGGGCGCATACGGAACCGAGCACGGCCAGCAGCAGCATGGTCACGATGGTGGCCCTGGTGCGCGTCCAGCCGAAACGTTCATGGAAAATCACGACGGGCACTTCCATCAGCGACAGCATCGCCCCCGTGGCGGCCACGGCAGCCAGGATGAAGAACACCACCATCAGAGCTTGTCCCATCGGTATTTGCGAGAACACGGCGGGGATCGTGATGAACACCAGTGACGGTCCCGCGCTGGGGGCGAAGCCAAAGGTGAACACGGCGGGGAAGATGGCGATGCCGGCCAGCATCGATACGCCGAGGTCGGCCGCCATCACGCGTAAAGTCGTGACGGGAATATTCTGGTCATCGCGGAAATAACTGCCGTACGTCATCATCGTGCCCATGCCAACAGACAATTTGAAGAACGCCAGGCCCATGGCTGTCAGCACGACGGACGCCGTCAGCTTGCTGAAATCTGGGCGGAACAGAAACGCCAGGCCTTCGCCCGCCTTGTCCAGCGACAGGCTGACCGCGCACAGCAGGAGCAGCAGCAGGAATAGCAGCGGCATCAGTTTCTTGGCGATCGCTTCGATGCCCTTGGTCACGCCCAACATCAATATGCCGCCGATAAACAGCAGCACGCCCCATTGCCACAACAGCGATTGCAGGGGATTGCTGATCAGCGAAGCGAAGGCAGCTTCTGTCACCAGCTTGTCGCTGCTGAGGATGGAACCATCGATGGCCTTGGCGATATAGGCAAACACCCAGCCCACCACCTCCGAATAGAACGCCACGATCAGGAAGGCGGCGACCATGCCGATGAGGCCGACCAGCCACCAGGGCTTGCCCTTGGGCGCCAGCTGTTCCATGGTGGAGATCGGGTTGACCTTGGCGCGGCGTCCCAGGGTGATTTCCGCGATCATCACGGGCAGTCCCACTAATAAGGTGGCGAGCAGATAGATGAGCAGGAAGCCGGCGCCGCCATTGGCGCCCGTCAGGTAGGGGAATTTCCAGATATTGCCGAGACCGACTGCGGAACCGAGGGTGGCGGCGAGCACGCCGAAGCCAGTGGTAAAGCCAGCCCGTTTCAGGGTCAGGCCTGATCCTTGAGCTTGTTGTTTCATGGTGAATCTTCTATGGTGGGACGCGAATTTTCGCTGAGGGGGCGAAATTGTAGCAGTTGGCCGCAAATACCCGGGAAAAGCCTTGCTTCCGCTGGGGCGCTTTGCTATAGTTCGCCTCCCCAATGAGACGCACTAGTTTGCGGCACAAAAGGGACAGCCTTCAGGGGCTGGGTAGTAGAAAAGAAGGTGTTGACGATTGTGCTGAAATGCTTCATACTCTTCCTTCTTCGCAGCTGACAAACACAACGCTTTGTCGATAGCGCGAAAGCAGTACCGAATACAGTTCTTTAACAATTAACAGTCGATAAGTGTGGGCATTTGATGTAAGTGC
>NZ_JAPWHY010000007.1:0-189646 GCF_030587275.1 Janthinobacterium sp. SUN128
CACCCAAACTGATCATTGGCGCCATGATGCGCAAGCTGGTGCACGTGGCATTCGGCGTGCTCAGGTCGGGGAAAATATTTGATCCGACCTTGCACGCCGCTTGACGGGGATAACAGTATCTACTCTTCGATAATCTCGAAGGAATGGGTAATCTCTGCCGTCTTCGCCAGCATGATCGACGCCGAGCAGTATTTGTCATGTGACAAGGCCACGGCCCGTTCCACGGCCGTCGGTTTCAGGGCCTTGCCCCGCACGGTGAAGTGGAAGTGGATCTTGGTAAATACTTTCGGGTCGGTGTCGGCGCGGTCGGCCTTCAGGGTCACTTCACAGCCGCTGACGGCTTCGCGCCCGCGTTTCAGGATCAGCACCACGTCATAGGCGGTGCAGCCGCCCGTGCCCAGCAAGACCATTTCCATGGGGCGTGGCGCCAGGTTGTGGCCGCCGCCATCGGGCGCGCCATCCATGGTCACCAGGTGGCCGGAACCCGTTTCTGCCCGAAAACTCATGCCCGACGGGCCATTCCAGCTGACTTTGCATTCCATCGTACTCTCCGAAAATTGTAAGCGTTTTGTATTGTAATAGAGGAATGCCTGTCCATGTGCCGCCCGCCGGCCCGCAGCCGGCCTCGATTGCGGCTTGACGCGGCAAGGCAAAGCCGCTTATACTTGTCGGCTTTCCGTTCGCTCAGGAAAAGTAAATAAGGCAGAGTCCGCACGGCAGCATCGGCGGAACCACCATTTGAGCGTGTAATCTATTAGGAAGTCAACATGAAAACATTTTCCGCTAAAGGACATGAAGTCCAGCGCGATTGGTTCGTGGTTGACGCGACGGACAAAGTCCTCGGACGTGTTGCCAGCGAAGTGGCACTCCGACTGCGCGGCAAACACAAACCAGAATTTACTCCTCACGTCGATACCGGCGACTTCATCGTCGTCATCAACGCAGGCAAACTGCGTGTGACCGGTACCAAAGCTACTGAGAAAATTTACTACCGTCACTCTGGCTATCCAGGCGGCATCTACGAAACCAACTTCCAGAAAATGCAACAGCGTTTTCCAGGTCGCGCGCTTGAGAAAGCGGTCAAAGGCATGCTGCCTAAAGGCCCACTCGGCTACGCAATGATCAAGAAGCTGAAAGTGTACGCGGAAGGTTCCCATCCGCACGCTGCTCAGCAACCTAAAGCACTTGTTCTCTAAGGAACTGACATGATCGGTAATTACAATTATGGAACCGGCCGTCGCAAAAGTGCAGTGGCTCGGGTTTTTATCAAAGTTGGCACAGGCTTGATCGTTGTTAACGGCAAACCAGCAAACGAATACTTTTCGCGCGAAACGGGTCTGATGGTCATCCGTCAACCACTGGAACTGACCGGCAATGTCGAGCGTTTCGACATCAAAGTCAACGTCCATGGCGGCGGTGAGTCGGGCCAGGCTGGTGCAGTTCGTCACGGCATCACCCGCGCTCTGATCGACTACGATGCAGCGTTGAAACCGGAACTGGCTAAAGCCGGCTTCGTTACCCGCGATGCACGTGAAGTCGAGCGTAAAAAAGTTGGTCTGCGCAAAGCACGTCGCGCAAAGCAATTCTCGAAGCGTTAATTTCTACGCTACAGCACCTTCCGGGGTGCTGGTCGAAAAGCCGCTGGACTTCGGTCCCGCGGCTTTTTTGCATTTCAGCGGGATGCGCCGTTGCGCTGTAAAATACGCGAAAACCCGCAGGGGGAGCGTTTCCCCTCTTCTTTATGCAATCTTATGCAATCTATACACAAGGAAAGAACATGATCAAAGTTGGCATCGTCGGCGGCACTGGATACACGGGCGTGGAGTTGCTGCGCTTGCTCGCTACCCATCCAGATGTCGAGTTGACGGCGATTACTTCGCGCAAGGAAGATGGCTTGCCCGTTGCTGACATGTATCCTTCCCTGCGCGGCCATGTGAAACTGGCGTTTTCCTCGCCGGACAAGGCGAATCTGGAACAGTGCGACGTGGTCTTCTTTGCCACCCCGCATGGCGTTGCCATGGCGCAGGCACCAGCCTTGCTGGCCGCCGGCGTGAAAGTCATCGACCTGGCTGCCGATTTCCGCCTGAAAGACCAGGCCAAGTTCGAACAGTGGTACAAGATTCCCCATACGGCTCCCGAGCTGATCGAACAGGCCGTATATGGCTTGCCGGAACTGAACCGCGAAGACATCAAGCAAGCCAAGCTGATCGCCAACCCCGGTTGCTACCCGACCACCATGCAGCTGGGCTTTTACCCGCTGCTCAAGGCTGGCCTGGTCAACGCGGGCGGCTTGATCGCCGACTGCAAGTCGGGCGTGTCGGGCGCCGGCCGCAAGGCGGAAATCGGCATCCTGTTCTCGGAAAGCAGCGACAGCTTCAAGGCCTATGGCGTGGCCGGCCACCGCCACCTGCCGGAAACGACGGCGCAATTGCAGCGTTTCACGGATGAGAAAGTGGCGCTGACCTTCACGCCGCACCTGGTGCCGATGATCCGCGGCATGCATTCGACCCTGTACGCGCAGCTGAACAAGGATGTCAGCAATGAAGAATTGCAATCCTTGTTTGAAGAGCAATACAAGGATGAGCCTTTCGTCGACGTGATGCCGTTCGGCGCGCACCCGGAAACCCGCTCCACGCGCGGCTCGAACATGCTGCGCCTGGCCTTGCACCGTCCCGAAGGCGGCAATACCGTCATCGTGCTGGTGGTGCAGGACAATTTGGTCAAGGGCGCGTCGGGTCAGGCCGTGCAGTGCATGAACTTGATGTTTGGCTTGAAAGAAACGGCCGGTTTGCAACATATCGCCCTGTTGCCGTAATTATCGGCGCCGCTGCTTGCGCGGGTCCGGCGCCTTTTTGCCGGACCTGTGATAAATTGGACTGCCACGTACCCCGACAGGATGACGTTCATGTTCGAGCGCAATGCGAAAAACCCCATCGACACCCTGATCGGCGCATCCACGCGGATCGAGGGTGACCTGCTGTTTTGCGGCGGCTTGCGCATCGATGGCCATGTGCGCGGCAACGTCACGGGCGAGCCGGGCGAGCCCACGTATGTGGTGCTGGGCGAGGCGGGCCGTATCGATGGTGAAGTGCGCTGTTCGAGCCTGGTCGTCAGCGGCGAGATCAATGGCCCCGTGTATGTGTCGGAAATGCTTGAAATCCAGCCAAAAGCCCGCATTGTAGGAGAGGTCTATTACAAAGTGCTGGAAATGCACAGCGGCGCATTGGTGCAAGGCAAGCTGAGTCGCCACGACAGCGCCGACCCCGTGCTGCACCTGGCCGTATCGGAAATGTGAGCAGGAACAACACCGTCCAGCCGCATCAGCGGCGGCCGCAGCGCGAGTTGCGCCAACAGTCTATAATGACTTAATGTTTTCTAGTAGGAGTGCCTGATATGAATGCCGTCGCTGAAATGCAAGATGTGATCCCTTCCCCTATTATCTTTACCGATAGCGCCGCCGAAAAAGTCGCGCAGCTGATCGAAGAAGAAGGCAATCCCGACCTGAAATTGCGCGTGTTCGTGCAGGGTGGCGGCTGCTCCGGTTTCCAGTATGGCTTCACCTTCGATGAAATCGTCAACGAAGATGACACCACCATGGTCAAGAACGGCGTCCAGCTGTTGATCGATTCCATGAGCTACCAGTACCTGGTCGGCGCGGAAATCGACTACAAGGATGACCTGGAAGGCGCGCAGTTCGTGATCAAGAATCCGACAGCGACGTCCACCTGCGGTTGCGGTTCGTCTTTCTCCGTTTAAGCACTAAACTGGGCAAGCAAGACAATAGCGGATCTTCGATCCGCTATTTGTGTTTCTACGCCGGCTCAGCGCGGATACAGCGCGCCCAGTACGCGTAAGCCCTGCGCACCCGTCACGGCCGGCAAGTTGCCCGGCTTGCGCTGGTTAAAACGCCAGGCCAGCCAGGCGAACGCCAAGGCCTCGACCTGGCTGGGCGCCACGCCCAATGCTGCCGTCGATTCCACCGCCATGCCCGGCAATTCACGGGCCAGCGCCGCCATCAGGCTGGCGTTCTGCGCGCCGCCGCCACACACATACACGGTTTCCGCCCGTGCGCCGTCGCGCCCGATGGCGTGCGCCAGGCTGGCGGCCGTCAGCTGGGTCAGGGTCGCCTGCACGTCGGCTGGCCTGGCTTGCGGATAGCTGGCCAGCTTGGCGCCCAGCCAGTCGGCATGGAACAGGTCGCGTCCCGTGCTTTTCGGCGCAGGCAAGTCAAAATAGGGATCGTTGAGCAAATCCGCCAGCAGGGCGGGCAAGACTTGGCCCGTGGCGGCCCAGGCGCCGTCGGCGTCGTAGGGCTGGCCCAGGTGCTGCAAGACCCAGCCATCCATCAATGCATTGCCGGGACCCGTGTCGTAGCCCGTCACCGTGCCGTCCGCGTGCAGCACGCTGATATTGCCGATGCCGCCGATATTGGCCAGCACGCGCGTGTGGCCCGGCAGATTGAAGATGGCCTGGTGGAAGGCGGGCACCAGCGGCGCGCCTTGGCCGCCGGCCGCCACGTCGCGGCTGCGCAAGTCGGCGATGACATCGATGCCCGTCAGTTCGGCCAGCAGGGCCGGGTTGTTCAGCTGGCGTGTAAAGCCCAGCTCCGGGCGGTGGCGGATGGTCTGGCCATGCGCGCCGATGGCAGCGATGGCGTCCGGGCCGATACCCGCGTTGCTCAGAAGCATGGCGACGCAATCGGCGTAATGGCGCACGAGTCGGTTTGCCGCCAGTGCTTCGCGTTCGATTTCATTCTGGCCCGCACTTTGCAGCGCCATCAGGTCGGCGCGCAGGCTGGCGGGAAAGGGAATGTACGCGTCGCCCAGGCTGCGCGTGCCCTCGTCGGAAAAGTCGACCAGCGCACCGTCGACGCCATCGAGACTGGTGCCTGACATTAAACCGATATACAGCATGGGGTATTCCTTGAATGCGTAAGTGGTGAGGTGCATTGTGCCGCATTTGTGCCGGCCGCAGAAGCGCACGGGGAAAAACAAAGGCACCGGCCATTTGCATGGGCGGTGCCTTTCTTTATATGTTGCCCGAAGGCAGTGTTGCTTAGCGCGCAGCCAGTGCCGTGTCGTTCGGACGCAGCAGCGTGAAGCGGTGCATCATGTCAGCCGACACCATGCGGAAACGGCTCAGCTCGGCGGCCGTCAACGGGGCCTGGGCTTGTACGTTCAGTTTGCTTGGATCCTGTGCCACGCCGCCGACGCGGAATTCATAGTGCAAATGGGCGCCCGTCGACCAGCCGGTGGTGCCGACGTAGCCAATCACATCGCCCTGGCTGACTTTTTGACCTTTTTTCAGGCCCGAAGCAAAGCGGCTCATGTGTGCGTAGGCGGTGGAATAGTTGGCCCAGTGTTTCAGGACAACAACATTGCCATAGCCGTTTTGGCTGCCGACGGAATCGACCACGCCATCGCCCGAAGCGCGGATAGGGGTGCCCGTTGCTGCAGCGAAATCGATGCCCTTGTGCGCTTTCCAGTTGCCGGAAATCGGGTGCACGCGCATGGAGAAGCCGGACGAGATGCGGGAGAATTCGAGGGGGGATTTCAGGAAGGCTTTTTTGAGGGACTTGCCGTCGAAACTGTAGTAACCGCCGCCTTGCTTGCTTGCTGGGTCTTCGAACCAAACGGACTGGTAAGTCGTGCCGCGGTTGGTGAATTCACCGGCCAGGATGCGGCCCGCTCGGACAAATTCGCCATCTTGCCAGAATGTTTCGTAGACAACATTAAACGAGTCACCGCGCTTCAGGTCGGAGCGGAAGTCGATATTGGTGGAGAACATTTCCACGATTTGCGCGGAAATCGAATCTGGCAGGCGGGTGCCGTCCAGGCTGGAGTCGGTCGCGGCGAACAGGGTGGAAGTAATCTTGCGCGCGTGCATTTCAACGCGGCGTTCCAGCTGGGCAGCTACTTCCGTGGCCACGAACTTGTCGCCCTTGCGGGTGATCAGGATGTTCTTGACCGATTTGTCCGTGCCGTCGACGAGCGTGGCGCGCATCCAGTTGAGGTCGCCGTTTTCGGACGTTTGCGCTTGCACGCGCTTGCCCGATTTCAGCAACATCACGCCGCGCGCGATCTTGTCGGTTTTAATGAAATTGGCGGCCGCCGCATCATCCACGCCGAGACGGGTCAGCAGGGTGGCGAGGGTATCGCCAGCGCGGACTTTTTCTTCGTGGGTGAAATTCTGGTCTACCTGTTCCATCGCGGAAATTTGCGAGGCGAGATCAGGCATTTCCAGGTTCTGGGCGATGGACGTGACCGGCAAGTCCGATGCGTCGGGCGCCATGGGCGACACAGCGACCGCGCCGAAGGCGGCCACGGCGAGCAGCACTGCGGAGGCACCGATAATGCGTGCCTTGCGTGTCGTCGTCAGCTGTGTGTACAAGCGTGAGCCTGTGATTTTATGTATAGGGTTCATGCAATCAGTTAAAATTTGCCCTTGAACGTGACCTGAACTAATGCTCTTTGTTATTGTTATTTTGGTTCGTTTTCATACGGCAAGATTGATGGGATCGAGCATTATAGCAAACTCCGCAAACCTACTACCATTTTGAGATCTACAGTCAAATTTTATGGAAATCAACACCACCGCATCGCCTACAAAGGCTAACGCCGCTCAGACCGCGCTTCCGCTGTCGGACAGAGTACAAGAAGCCCTCGCGATTACCAAGCGTGGCGTCGACGAACTCTTGATCGAAAGCGAATTTGCGCAAAAATTAGCCCGCTCCGAGAAAACCGGTGTTCCGCTGCGCATCAAACTGGGCCTGGACCCGACTGCACCCGACTTGCATCTGGGCCACACTGTCGTGCTGAACAAGATGCGCCAGCTGCAAAACCTCGGCCATCAAGTCATTTTCCTCATCGGCGACTTCACGTCCATGATCGGCGATCCTTCAGGCCGCAACGTCACGCGCCCGCCGTTGACCAAGGAACAGATCGAGATTAACGCGATGACGTATTTCGCGCAAGCATCTTTGGTGCTGGACGCCAGCAAGACCGAAATCCGCTATAACTCCGAGTGGTGCGATCCGCTGGGCGCGCGCGGCATCATCCAGCTCGCTTCCCACTACACGGTGGCGCGCATGATCGAGCGCGACGACTTCACCAAGCGCTTCCAGGGTGGCATTCCTATTTCCGTGCATGAATTCCTGTACCCGCTGATGCAGGGCTACGATTCGGTGGCCCTGAAGTCGGACCTGGAACTGGGCGGCACGGACCAGAAGTTCAACCTGCTGGTGGGCCGCGAACTGCAAAAGCAGTACGGACAGGAGCAGCAGTGTATTTTGACCATGCCTCTGCTGGAAGGTTTGGACGGCGTGGAAAAAATGTCCAAGTCGAAGAATAACTACATCGGCATCACGGAACCGGGCAACACCATGTTCGCCAAGCTGATGAGCATTTCCGACGTCATGATGTGGCGCTACTACGAGCTGCTGTCGTGGCGCTCGATCGCCGAACTGGCCCAGCTGAAGCGCGAAGTCGAGGAAGGCCGCAATCCGCGCGATGCCAAAGTTGCGTTGGCGCAAGAGATCGTTGCCCGCTTCCACTCGCAGCAGGCGGCGGAAGAGGCGCTGGCCGACTTCGTCAACCGCTCGAAGGGCGGCATCCCCGACGATATTCCGGAAGTGACGCTGGCCGGCGCACCGCTGGGCATCCCGCAACTGCTCAAGCAAGCGGGCCTGTGCCCCTCGGCGTCGGAAGCCATGCGCAAGATTGACCAGGGCGGCGTGCGCATCGACGGCACCGTCATCAGCGACAAGGGCTTGCAAGTGGCGGCTGGCCAGTTTGTGTTGCAAGTTGGCAAGCGCAGCTTTGCGCGCGTCACCTTGACGGCATGATCGCGCTGCTGCAGCGCGTTACGCAGGCCAAGGTCGACGTGGCCGGCGCCACCATCGGCGCCATCGATGCCGGCCTGATGGTGCTCGTGTGCGCGGAGCGGGGCGATACGGAGAAGGAAGCGGACGCCCTGCTTATAAAACTGCTGGGCTATCGCGTGTTTGCCGACGAGGCGGGCAAGATGAACCGCAGCGTGACGGACGTGGCCGGCGGCTTGCTGCTGGTGCCGCAGTTTACGCTGGCTGCCGACACCAAGTCCGGCACGCGCCCGTCATTTACGCCGGCGGCCGCGCCGCAGGACGGCTTGCGCCTGTTCACGCATTTCGTGGACCAGGCGCGCAGCCGCCACGCGACCGTGCAAACGGGACAGTTCGGCGCCGACATGCAGGTGTCGCTGACGAACGACGGGCCAGTCACCTTCTGGCTGCAAGTAAACGCAAAGCAATAACTAAAAAATATAAAGAGGAGCAAGCGATGAAATTGTGGAGCGAGACGTTTCGTGATGGCGGCCTGATGCCGGCCGACCATGCCTTTGCCGAGATCGATCCGGCCAGCCGCGTGCGCCTCGCCGGCAACCGCAATCCTCATCTGGCCTGGGACGAGGTGCCCAACGGCACCGAGTCGCTGGCCCTGTTCTGCATCGACCCCGATGCGCCGCAAGACGCCAGCCTGGCCAACCGCGATGACCAATCGCTGCCGCTGACGGCGCCGCGCGGCGACTTTTATCACTGGAGCTTGCTTGATATTCCCCTGGCCATGCGGGTTATTGCCGCCGGTGAGTTTTCCAGCGGCATCACGCCGCGCGGCAAGCCTGCCGCCAGCGGCGGTGCGTTGCCACTGCGCCAGGGCCTCAACGACTATACGGCCTGGTTTGCCGGAGATGCCGCCATGGCCGGGGACTATTACGGCTATGATGGCCCGTGCCCGCCGTGGAATGACGAGCGCATCCACCATTATATTTTTCGCCTGTACGCGCTCGACGTGCCGCGCCTGGCGCTGCCCGAGCGTTTCACGGGGCAGCAAGCCCATGCAGCCCTGTACGGTCACATCCTCGACGAAGCCCAGCTCGTCGTCGCCTATTCGCTTAACCCCGAATTGGCACTTACCCTGAAGAAATAACGCATGAGCACCACGATTTTACTGATACGCCATGGCGAGACGGCCTGGAATGCGGGCCGCCGCCTGCAGGGCCATATCGACATCGCCCTGAACGAGGCGGGCCTGGCGCAAGCGGGGGCGCTGGGGCAGGCGCTGGCGGACGAACCGCTGGCCGCCATTATCGCCAGCGATCTGCAGCGCGCGCAGCAGACGGCGCAAGCCGTGGCCGATGTGAAAGATTTGCCCGTGCAAACGGATTCCTTGCTGCGCGAGCGCTGCTATGGCGCCTTCGAAGGCTTGCTGTATGCGGACATTGCCGCGCGCTATCCGCACGAATATGCGCAATGGCAATCGCGCCAGATCGATGCCGTGATGCCGTCGGGCGAGCGCCAGGCGGAAAGTTTCCGCCAGTTCTATGCGCGCGCGAACGGTGCCATCGCCCGCTGGGCCGGGAAATATGACGGCCAGACGATCGCCATCGTCGCCCACGGCGGCGTGCTCGAATGCGCCTACCGCGAGGCGGTCGGCATGACGCTCGACAGTCCGCGCGACTTCCAGGTCAAAAATGCCAGCGTCAACCGCTTTTCTTACGCGGACGGCAAGCTGCATTTGGTGCATTGGGGAAATATCGAACACTTGAGCGCGCCCGCGATGGACGAGCTGGGCTAAGAGCCGGGCGAACCGGCGGACGGGCTCGCCGAGCCCCTGTTTTGCTGTACTGCACAAGCGCGGCGCCCGCCCAAGCGCACTGAGGCAAAAAAATAGTGCTTATTAATTAGGCAGGGAATCGGTTAAAATAGCAGGTTCCTCCGTCCATTCCAGGTTCTTCAGTGCAAATCGGCCCTCACATTCTGCGCAACAACGTTTTCGTCGCTCCCATGGCGGGTGTGACGGATCGGCCTTTCCGCCAGTTGTGCAAGCAGTTGGGTGCCGGCTACGCCGTGTCGGAAATGGCGGCGTCGAATCCGCGCCTGTGGGCGACGGAAAAAAGCTCGCGCCGCACGGACCACGAAGGCGAAATGGAGCCGAAGGCCGTGCAGATCGCCGGCGCCGATCCGCAAGACCTGGCCGACTGCGCCAAGTTCAATGTGGACCGGGGCGCGCAGATCATCGACATCAACATGGGTTGCCCCGTCAAAAAAGTGTGCAACAGCTGGTGCGGTTCGGCCCTGTTGCAAGATGAAAGCCTGGTCGAAAAGATCTTGCACGCCGTCGTCAATGCCGTCGACGTGCCCGTCACCCTGAAATTCCGCACGGGCTGGAACCGTTCCAACAAAAATGCCCTGACCATCGCCCGCATCGCCGAGCAAGCCGGCATCCAGATGCTGACTTTGCACGGCCGCACGCGCGCCGATGGCTACAAGGGCGATGCCGAATATGAAACGATTGCCGCCGTGAAAGCATCGGTGGGCATCCCCGTGGTGGCCAACGGCGACATTACCAGTCCTGAAAAGGCCCGCTTTGTGCTGGATCAAACGGGGGCCGATGCCGTCATGATCGGCCGCGCGGCGCAGGGCCGGCCGTGGATTTGCCGTGAAATCGACCATTTCCTGTGCACCGGCACCTTGCTGCCGGCGCCGTACGTGGATGAAGTGCGTACCTTGATGGACGAGCATTTGCGCGCCCATTACGCGTTTTATGGCGAATTTCTCGGCGTGCGCACGGCACGCAAGCACATCGGCTGGTATGTCAAGGATCTGGAAGGCGGCGAAGCGTTCCGCCAGCAAATGAACTTGCTGGAATCGACGGACGCGCAATTGCTGGCCGTCGATCAATTTTTTGAGTCGCAATGGAAATTTGGCGAACGGTTACAATACCGCCTCTCCGAATCCAGTGAAAGTGGCCTGATCGATGTGATCAAATCTGTGGCCACGGCAGCATGAGCAGATAGCAAGGCAGTGATATAAGTTATAAGCAATAGTGACAAGCAAGAGTGATCAGCAGTACAAGGGCGAGCGCCTATACAGAGCGTCATGCAATATTAATTACAACACCGAGGCAAGGGGGCAGCACGCGGACCGCATGGGCGGCGCGGCGCCGGATTGCCAGGTGTTCAGCCGGTTGAAGCATAAAAATGAGCAAAGAAAGCATTCAGGAAGTCGTACAGAAAAGTCTAGAAGATTACTTCAATGACCTGGGCGAACAGCAAGCATCGAATATCTATGACATGGTCGTGCTGACCGTGGAAAAGCCCATCCTGGAAGTCGTGATGACACGCGCCGATGGCAACCAGTCGCACGCCGCGCAGATGCTGGGCATCAACCGCAATACCCTGCGCAAGAAATTGCAGGAGCACGGTTTGCTGTAATGCCGGCATGCAAGTGACGCCAAGATTTGAATCCGCCGCAGCCCGGCACCGGGCCTGCGCCATTCGCCAAGAACACTTAACCACCTAGCCACAGCCATGATCAAACAAGCTCTCCTCTCCGTTTCCGACAAGACCGGCGTTCTCGAATTCGCCCGCGCCCTGTCCGCCCTCGGCGTCAACCTCCTGTCCACGGGCGGCACCGCAAAATTGCTGGCTGACAACGGCGTTCCCGTCACGGAAGTTGCCGATTACACGGGTTTCCCGGAGATGCTCGATGGCCGTGTGAAGACCCTGCACCCGAAAGTGCACGGCGGTATCCTGGCGCGCCGCGATTTCCCTGAGCACATGTCGAAACTGGTCGAGCACGACATGCCGACCATCGACATGGTGGTGGTCAACCTGTACCCATTCCAGGGCACGGTCGCCAAGGCCGATTGCACCCTGGAAGACGCGATCGAGAACATCGATATCGGCGGCCCGACCATGCTGCGTTCGGCGGCCAAGAACCACAAGGACGTGGTTGTCATCTGCGACCCGACCGACTACGACGCCGTGCTGGCGGAAATGCGCTCGGCCGACGGCAAGGCAGGCGACGTCAGCTACGATACCAAGTTCATGCTGGCGAAAAAAGTCTTTGCGCACACGGCGCAATACGATGGCGCCATCACCAACTACCTGACCAGCCTGGGTCCGACGAAAGTGCACGCCGAGCGCGGCGCCTATCCGCAAATCTTGAACGTTGCCTTTGAAAAAGTGCAAGACATGCGCTACGGTGAAAACCCGCACCAGAGCGCCGCCTTCTACCGCGACCTGGTCACCACCGATGGCGCGCTGGCCAACTACCGCCAGCTGCAAGGCAAGGAATTGTCGTATAACAACATCGCCGACGCCGATGCTGCCTGGGAATGTGTGAAGAGCATGGGCGGTTTCGAGCAAAGCGCCGCCTGCGTCATCGTCAAGCACGCGAATCCATGCGGCGTCGCCCTGGGCAAGAATGCGGCGGAAGCGTATGCGCGCGCCCTGCAGACGGACCCGACCTCGGCATTCGGCGGCATCATCGCGTTTAATACCGAACTGGATGGCGCCACGGCCGGCGAAATCGCCAAGCTGTTCGTCGAAGTGCTGATCGCCCCGTCGTTCTCCGCGGAAGCGAAACAGATTCTGTCGAGCAAGCAAAACGTGCGCATGCTGGAAATCCCGCTGGGTAGCGGCGTGCACGCCATGGACTTTAAGCGCGTCGGTGGCGGTTTGCTGGTGCAATCGCCGGACGCGAAAAACGTCGGTATCGGCGACTTGCGCGTGGTCAGCAAGCTGCAGCCTACGCCGCAGCAACTGGCCGACCTGATGTTCGCCTGGAAAGTGGCGAAATTCGTCAAGTCGAACGCCATCGTCTTCTGCGGCAATAACATGACCCTGGGCGTGGGCGCTGGCCAGATGAGCCGTATCGACTCGGCCCGCATCGCTTCCATCAAGGCGCACAACGCCGGCCTGTCGCTGACGGGTTCCGTCGTAGCGTCGGACGCTTTCTTCCCGTTCCGCGACGGCCTCGATGTCGTCGTCGATGCGGGCGCAACCTGCGTCATCCACCCGGGCGGCTCCATGCGCGACCAGGAAGTGATCGATGCGGCGGACGAGCGCGGCGTCGTGATGCTTTACACGGGCACGCGTCACTTCCGTCATTGATAATTGAACCCAACGGCAATGACCGGGGTCGGACCCTAAGGGTCCGACCCCAGATGTTGGTTTGGGTTGCTGCGACACAATACGGCAGGCACCGGTTATTCACCGGTGCCTGCCGTATTCATTATAGAATCTGGCGATGATTATTCTTGGCATCGATCCTGGCCTGCGCACGACCGGCTTTGGGGTCATTGAAAAACACGGCAACAAGCTGCGCTATATCGCGTCGGGTACCGTCAAGACAGGTTCCGAAGGGGAATTGCCGCCGCGCCTGAAGGTCATCCTGCAGGGCGTGAGCGAAATCGTCGGCACCTACCAGCCCGATTGCGCGGCCATCGAGAAAGTGTTTGTCAACGTCAATCCCCAATCGACCTTGCTGCTGGGCCAGGCGCGCGGCGCGGCCATTTGCGCGCTCGTCCATGCCGACCTGTCGGTGGCCGAGTACACGGCGCTGCAAGTGAAACAGGCTGTCACGGGCCACGGCAAGGCGGCCAAGGAGCAGGTGCAGGAAATGGTGTCGCGGCTGCTGTCCTTGCCCGGCTTGCCCGGCACGGATGCGGCCGATGCCCTGGGCGTGGCCATTTGCCACGCCAACAGCATCGATGCGCTGGCCATGCTCGGCGCGCTGGCGCCCCAGCTGCAGGGGCTGCGCATGAAGCGCGGCCGTTTAGTGGGATAGCTGCATGGCCCTCATATATATACACAACATTAGGAACACGCGATGATAGGCCGTCTCTCCGGTATTTTGCTTGAAAAGAATCCACCACAATTGCTGGTCGATTGCCAGGGCGTCGGCTATGAAGTCGACGTGCCGATGAGCACCTTTTACAACCTGCCCCACGTGGGCGAAAAAGTCGTGCTGTTCACGCACCAGGCCATCCGCGAAGATGCGCACCTGTTGTTTGGCTTCGGCAATGCGGCCGAGCGGGCCGTGTTCCGCCAGTTGATCAAGATCACGGGCGTGGGCGCGCGCATGGCCTTGTCGATCCTTTCGGGCATGACGATAGCCGACCTGGCGCAAGCCATCACCCTGCAGGATTCCGGCCGCCTCGTGAAAGTGCCGGGCATCGGCAAGAAAACGGCCGAGCGCCTGTTGCTGGAATTGAAGGGCAAGCTGGGTGCCGATATCGGCGCCGGCGGCGCGCATGCGGCGCCGGACGCCCAGTCGGACATCCTCAACGCGCTGGTCGCGCTCGGCTATTCGGACAAGGAAGCGCTGGCGGCCGTGAAAAACGTGCCGGCCGGCAGCAGCGTGTCGGACGGCATCAAACTGGCGCTGAAAGCGCTGTCGAAAGGCTGATAAGGCATGAGCATCCAGACCGACAGCTTCACGGAACAGCGCATCATCGATGCGGCGCCCATTTCGCACAACGAAGAGGCCATCGAACGGGCCTTGCGCCCCAAGCAGCTCGACGAGTATGTGGGACAGGAAAAGATCCGCGACCAGCTCGAGATTTTCATCACGGCTGCGCGCCAGCGCAAGGAAGCGCTCGACCACACCTTGCTGTTCGGCCCGCCGGGCCTGGGCAAGACGACCCTCGCGCACATCATCGCGCGCGAAATGGGCGTCAATCTGCGCCAGACTTCCGGCCCCGTGCTGGAGCGCCCGGGCGACCTGGCCGCGATCCTGACCAACCTGGAAGCGAACGACGTCCTGTTCATCGATGAAATCCACCGGCTGTCGCCCGTCGTGGAAGAGATTTTGTATCCGGCGCTTGAGGATTATCAGATCGATATCATGATCGGCGAAGGCCCGGCCGCCCGTTCCGTGAAACTCGACCTGCAACCGTTTACATTGGTCGGTGCCACCACGCGCGCCGGCATGCTGACCAACCCGCTGCGCGACCGCTTCGGCATCGTCGCGCGCCTGGAGTTTTATAACACGGGCGAATTGACGAAGATCGTTACGCGCAGCGCGGCCTTGCTGAAAGCACCGATCGACCCGGAAGGCGCGCACGAGATCGCCCAGCGCGCGCGCGGCACGCCCCGCATCGCCAACCGCCTGCTGCGCCGCGTGCGCGATTTCGCGGAAGTCAAAAGCAATGGCGAGATCACCAAGGTGGTGGCCGACCGCGCGCTGGCCATGCTCGACGTCGATTCCGCCGGTTTCGACGTGATGGACCGCAAGCTGCTTGAAGCCGTGCTGTTCAAGTTCGGCGGCGGCCCCGTCGGCATCGGGAACCTGGCTGCGGCCATCGGCGAAGCTGCCGATACCATCGAAGATGTGCTGGAACCGTATCTGATACAGCAAGGTTTCCTGCAGCGAACGCCCCGTGGCCGTGTCGCCACGCCGGCCGCCTACCTGCACTTTGGCGTCAGCGCCCCGCGCATGGGCCCGGGCGGCGAAGCGTGGGAACTGTGATGGCGGAAGGCAGCCGGCAGACCGCGCCGGGCATGCAGATATGGATCGACGCCGATGCTTGTCCCGTCGTCATCAAGGAAATCTTGTATCGCGTGGCCGACCGCCTGGAATTGCCGCTCACCCTGGTCGCCAACCAGGGCTTGCGCGTGCCGCCCTCGCGTTTTATCCGCACCGTGCAAGTGCCGTCCGGCGCGGACGTGGCCGACCAGGAAATCGTGCGCCTGTTGAATCCCGGCGACCTCGTCATCACGGGCGACATCCCGCTGGCCGCCGACGTGCTGACCAAGGGCGGTTTTGCGCTGAACCCGCGCGGCGAGTTTTACACGAAGGACAATATCGCCCAGCAACTGACGATGCGCGCTTTCATGGAAGAATTGCGCAGCGGCGGTGTCGACACGGGCGGTCCTGCCGCCTTCAGCCAGTCCGACCGGCAACAGTTTGCCAATAGCCTGGACCGACATTTGAGCAAGCATCACCGCAAGCCGGCCCCGGCGCAGTAAGCGGTGGACGAAAAAAACGTGGATGAAAAAAAACCGGCGCAAGCCGGTTTTTTTATGTGCATGTAACTTAGCGTGCAACTTTGCGCGTGCCCACCACTTCCACCGTCACGCGGCGGTTCTTGGCGCGCCCGGCGGCACTCGTGTTGTCGGCCACCGGTTGCGTTTCTCCCTTGCCTTCCGTGTAGACGCGGCTCGTTTCCACGCCTTGGGCCACCAGATAGGCCTTGACGGCTTCGGCGCGGCGCTGCGACAGTTTCTGGTTGTAGGCATCGGAACCGACGGCATCCGTATGGCCGACCGTGACGATGACTTCCAGGTCCATGCCCGTCAATTGTCCGAGCAGCTGGTCCAGCGCCGCCTTGCCTTGCGGCTTGAGTGTCGATTGATCGAAATCAAACAGCGCTTCGGAGGCAAACGACACTTTTTCCGCTACGGGGACAGGCGCCGGTGCGGCCACGATGACAGGTGCCGGCATGGCGACGACAGGCGCGACTTCGGGCGCCGGCTGGTAGGCGGGCGTGGCGCTGGCCGGGCGGCCCAGTTTATACACGAGGCTGACGGAATACAGGTCCGCATCGCCACGGTTGCCCACGGCATCGTTCAAGCGATAACGCTCGACTTCGCCGCGCAGGGCCAGCGCTTCGCTGAACTTGTATTCGAGGCCCAGGCCCAGCTTGGCATTGAGCTTGCGCTCGCTGGCATGGGTATTGGTCGAACCGAGCAGGCGGTTGCCGCTGAACTCCGTGTTGGTCTTGGTGTAGTGCATGCCGACACGGCCCAGTAATGACAGGCGCTGCGACAGCGGCAGCTGGCCCAGCAGGTCCAGGTTCATGCCGCGAAACGCCGCTTGTCCGTTCAGCACGCCGTTGCCGCTGGTGGTCGACTTGAAATCGAACTTGCCCAGGTCAAAGTAGCCCGCTTCCACGGCGACATACTGGTTCAGTTGGCGGCCGACAAACAGCTTATAGCCGGTGTCGCGCTGGTCCTTGCTGAAGCCGGTGACGGTTTCGCCGTTGGCGGCCAGGCTGGCGCGCAGGCGCGGTTCGTCGATGGTGGCGCGCGACTGGCCCACGCCCGCGCCGATGTACCAGGCGCTGTTGGCCCAGTCCGGGTTGATGAAAGTGTTGTCCTGCGCCTGCGCCGATTGCGCCGCCAGCAAGGCGCCGGCCATGACGCTCAGGGCGCCCAGTGTGTGTGCGATAGTCATCGTCATGTCCCGATTATTTGGTGATCTGGTTGTTGCGCAGGGTAACGGCGGCAGCCGTCAGCACGCGGCCATTGAGCAGGGTCGTGTTGTCGCCCACCGTGATGGCAGCCGACTGGCCCAGGATATTGCCCTTGAAGACGCTGTTCGCGGCCAGGGTGGTGGGGCCGACGGGCAGCCAGCTGACGTTGTCGGCCGTGGCGCCGTTATTCAGGGCAACTACCGAATTGACGGTCGAGTCCAGGGTCAGCGCCGTGCGGAAGATGTACACGCCGGGACCGTTCAGTGTCAGCGTACCGGTAATGCTGATGGCACCGGCATAGCAATACACGCCGGGGCCGAAGGTCTGGCCGCCGAGGTCGATGCCGCCGGCAAAGGTGACGTCGCAAGTCCGGCTATTGCCGTCCGTGATCGCCGCTTGCAAATCCGTCATGGCGCCGGCCAGGATGGCGCCCGACTTGTAGTTGGTAAAGCCGGCCGCCTGGGTCGGATCGGTGGTCTGCGAAGGCGCACCGACGTCGCCCGTGATCAGGGTGGTGCCGCCCGAGTTGTTCGTGATCGAGGTGCCGGCCAGTACGCCGAACGGCGCCGCGCGGCCCAGGATGATCGGATTGAGGACGGGCGGGATGGCGACGGCCGTGACCGTCAGCAACGCGCTGCCCGACTGGCCGCCGGCCGTGGCCGTGATGCTGCTGGTGCCGGCGGCGATGCCGGTGGCGACGCCCGTGTTCAGTACGCTGGCGTTGGCAACGGTGCCCGACGTCCAGGCGGCGCTGTTGGTGACGATGGCGTTCGAGCTGTCCGAATACGTTGCGGTGGCAATGAATTGCTGTTGGGCACCAACAGCGATGCTGGCTGTGGCTGGCGTGACGGCGATGCTGACCAGGGTGAGGGCAGGTACGGTCACGGTGGTGCTGGCCGTCTTGCCGTTGAAGCTGGCATTCATGACGCTGGTACCAAAGGCAACGCCGGTGACGAGGCCGCCGCTGGCGACGGTGGCCGAGGCGGGCGTGACTGAAACGAAGGTGCTGCCGGTCGTGACGTCCACGCTGCTGCCATCCGAATACGTGGCAAGGACGGCCAGCTGGCGCGTCGCGGCGGCCGGGATGACGGGGTTTTGCGGCGTGACGGCGATAGCCAGCAGGGTCGCTGGCGTGACGGTCAGCACGGTGCTGGCTGTCAAGGTGCCCGTGGTGGCCGTGATCTGTGTCGTGCCGGCAACCTTACCCAGCGCCAAGCCGCCAGCGGCGATGCTGGCCGTGGTAGGGCTGGCCGAAGCAAAGGTCGACACGGCCGTGACGTCGCGCGTGGCGCCGTCGCTGAAGCTGCCGCTCACCGTGAATTGCTGTGTTGCGGCGATGGCGATGGATGGCGCGAGCGGCGTGATGGCGATCGCCGTCAAGGTGGCCGGCGAGACGGTCAGCTGGGCCGCCGCGCTCTTGCCGCCGAACGCGGCGCTGATGCTGCCGCCGCCGGCAGCGATGCCGGTGCTCAAGCCTGTGGCGCCATTGACTGTCGCACTGGCTGGCGTGGCCGACGTCCAGGCCGACTTGGCGCTGACGTCTTGCGAAGAGCCGTCGCTATACGTGGCGATGGCCGTGAATTGCTGGCCCGCGCCGATGGCGACCGTGGCCGTGGCCGGCGTGACGGCCAGGCTGGACAAGGTGGCAGCCGGCAAGCCGAGGATGGGATCGCGTCCCTGGTCGCCGCCGCCACAGCCGGCCAGGGCAGCCATGGCCAGCAGACCTGCCGAGACGAGCAGCGGGTTCAGATATCGCTTGAAGAGATTCATATAATTCCTTTGTGCATGGCAGTCACTGCCGGGCATCCGCGGATGAGGTCATCCGGCAGAGCCATGCCGCCTTTCGCTACAGGGCGATGGCGTCACAGGCATGCACTATTTCATTTAGGAAACTGAAGGTATGTGCGCTGGCGCGCTTAGCTTGTCTTTGACGGGGAATGGGTTCAAAAGGGAACGATTCGGCCTGAAAAACAACGGCCGTGTGCGGAAAGCAGGCACAAAAAAGCCGGCGCATGGCCGGCTTCGACAGGGCGGGGAGGTTGCTTACTCTTCGCGCACCCACGTTTGCGAGCGCCCAAACATCGGCACGCCGACATAGCCGCGCACTTGCAGCTTGGTGCCGCCTTCCGTCAGTTCTGCCTTGCTCTTGTAGACCTTGCCGCTGGCCGGGTCCGTGATTTCGCCGCCTGTCCATTCCTTGCCGTCATATTTCAGGCCGGACAGGATCACCAGGCCGATGATGGGCTGGTCCTTGTTGGCGCCCGTGCACTTGTCGCACTTGGGATTTTGATCTTCATTCGGGCCACGGAACAGCTTTTCGATCTTGCCTTGCAAGACACCATTGTTTTCCGTGATGACAACGAGGGATTTCGGCTTGCCGCTGGCGTCATCGATTGTTTTCCACGTGCCGACGGGGGTGTAGTTGCCGTCGCGCGCGGTGGCGCTGCCGGCGATGGCCAGGGCGGCCACCAGTACGCTTGCTTTGAATAGTTTATGCATCGCTAGTCTCCTGTGGTTTTTTTGATCTGTTACGAAACAGTATAGATACCAAGGCAAGACCAGCAGTGCTGCGCGGCGTCAGGAGATGACGCCACGCAATCCTTCCAAACTTGCCTTATGCGCTGGCTAGTTTAGCAAACTGTTCGCGCAGTTTTTCAATTGTCGCCGAAAAACTGAGCAAACGCTCGTTTTCTTGTGCAACGATGGCGGCAGGGGCGCGCGCAACAAAGCTTTCATTGCCCAACTTGCTGTTGACCTTGGCAATTTCCGCTTCGATACGGGCGATTTCCTTGCCCAGGCGCTCGCGTTCGGCAGCCACGTCGATTTCCACTTTCAGCATCAGCTTGGTGGTGCCGACGATGGCGACGGCCGCTGGCGAGTCCGGCAGCGCATCGACGATCTGCACTTCGGCCAGCTTGCCAAGCGACTGGATGTACGGTGCGTACGACGCCAGCGCGGCTTTTTCCGTGGCATTGCCCGCTTCGACGATCAGCGGCACGCGCACGGAAGGCGAGATCTGCATTTCGCCGCGCAGGTTGCGCGTTGCGTCCGTCAAGGCTTTCAGCTGCTGCATCCACGCTTCCGCGCTTTCATCGATCTTCTCGGTGTTGGCGATCGGATACGGCTGCATCATGATCGAATCGCCCTCTGGCTTGAGCGTCTTGCCGGCCAAAGGCGCCACCGTTTGCCACAACGCTTCCGTGACGAACGGGATGATTGGATGGGCCAGGCGCAGCACGACTTCCAGCACGCGCAGCAGGGTGTGGCGGGTGGCGCGCTGCTGGCCTTCCGTGCCCTGTTGCACTTGGACTTTCGCGACTTCCAGGTACCAGTCGCAATACTCGTCCCACACGAATTTGTAGATGGTGGCGGCGATATTGTCGAAACGGAAGTCTTCAAAGCCCTTGGCCACGTCCAGTTCCGCTTTTTGCAGCAGCGAGATGATCCACTTGTCCGCTTGCGACAGGTCGGCGTCATTCGGCGTGCAGTCCTTGCCTTCCGTATTCATCATGACGAAACGGGTGGCGTTCCACATCTTGTTGCAGAAGTTGCGGTAGCCTTCGCAGCGGCCCAGGTCGAAATTGATGTTGCGGCCCAGCGATGCATAGCTGGCCATGGTGAAGCGCACGGCGTCCGTGCCGTAGGCGGAAATGCCTTCCGGGAATTCCTTGCGCGTTGCCTTGGTGATTTTTTCCGCGTCGCGCGGGTTCATCAAGCCCGTGGTGCGCTTGACGATCAAGCCTTCCAGGTCGATGCCGTCGATCAAGTCGATCGGGTCCAGGGTGTTGCCCTTCGACTTGGACATCTTCTGGCCCGTCGAATCGCGCACGAGGCCGTGCACGTAGACGGTTTCAAACGGTACCTTGCCCGTGAAGTGCGCCGTCATCATGACCATGCGCGCGACCCAGAAGAAGATGATGTCGAAACCCGTCACCAGCACGGACGATGGCAGGAAAGCCTTCATGTCCGGTGTTTCTTCCGGCCAGCCCATGGTCGAGAACGGTACGAGCGCCGACGAGAACCACGTGTCGAGCACGTCATCGTCGCGCTTCAAGGGGCCCGTGCTGCCGGCCGCCTGCGCCTTGGCGATGGCTTCCGCTTCCGTCTTGGCAACGAAGATATTGCCGGCATCGTCGTACCACGCCGGGATTTGATGGCCCCACCACAGCTGGCGCGAGATGCACCAGTCCTGGATGTTGTTGAGCCACTGGTTGTAGGTGGTGCTCCAGTTTTCCGGCACAAACTTGATTTCGCCATTGGCGACCTTGTCCAGCGCCGTTTCCGCGATCGATTTTCCTGGGAAGAAGGTGCCTTCCGGGGCCGGTTTGCTCATGGCGACAAACCACTGGTCCGTCAGCATCGGCTCGATGACGACGCCCGTGCGGTCGCCGCGCGGCACCATCAGCTTGTGCGGCTTGACTTGTTCCAGCAAGCCTTGCGCGTCGAGGTCGGCGACGATCTGCTTGCGCGCGGCGAAGCGGTCCATGCCGCGGTAGGCTGCCGGCGCGTCGTCGGTGATCTTCGCGTCCAGGGTCAAAATGACGATCTGCGCCAGCTTGTGGCGTTGGCCCACGGCGTAATCGTTCATATCGTGCGCCGGGGTGATCTTCACGCAGCCGGTGCCGAATTCCTTGTCGACGTATTCGTCGGCGATGATGGGGATTTCGCGGTCCGTCAGCGGCAGTTTCAGCATCTTGCCCACCAGCGTCGTGTAGCGCTCGTCCGTCGGATCGACGGCCACGGCCACGTCGCCCAGCATGGTTTCAGGACGGGTCGTGGCCACCGTCAGGAAACCGCTGCCGTCGGCCAGCGGGTACTTGATGTACCACATGGAACCGTCTTCTTCCTCGGACACCACTTCCAGGTCGGACACAGCCGTGCCCAGCACGGGGTCCCAGTTGACCAGGCGCTTGCCGCGGTAGATCAGGCCTTGCTCGAACAGGCGCACGAAGACGTCGGTGACGACTTTCGAGCGCGGCTCGTCCATCGTGAAGTATTCGCGCTGCCAGTCGGCCGAGGCGCCCAGGCGGCGCATCTGGCCGGTGATGATGGAACCGGATTTTTCTTTCCATTCCCACACTTTTTCCACGAATTTCTCGCGGCCCAGGTCATGGCGCGAAATCTTTTGCGCGTCCAGCTGGCGTTGCACGACGATCTGCGTGGCGATGCCCGCATGGTCGGTGCCGGGTATCCAGGCCGTGTTGTGGCCCAGCATGCGGTGGTAGCGGGTCAGGCCATCCATGATGGTCTGGTTGAACGCATGGCCCATGTGCAGGGTGCCGGTGACGTTCGGCGGCGGCAACTGGATGCTGAAGGAAGGTTTTCCCGCATCGAGGGTGGCGGTGAAGTAACCGCGCTGTTCCCACTCGGTGCGCCAGAATTGTTCAATGTCGGCGGGCTCGAAAGACTTGGCTAATTCCATGATTTGGCGTGTGATTGGCAAAAGGAACCATTATAAGGGGTGCATAAAGCATGCGCAGCAAATAGCGGCCTTGGATGGGCCGAAAAGCCGCGCACGATTGAGCAATATTGCTTCATTGTATTTTTTTCAAGCTATCATCTTTGTAACATTATTTGAAAGTCCAGAAGATCATGAAGACATTGTGGCAATTGGCCGTGCTCGGCGCTGGATTGGCTGCCGGTGACGCATGCGCTGGCGTTCTTGAGGGAATGGCGGCTTTCCAGCGCGGGCGCTGCATCGAGGCCGTGGCGCAATTGCGGGGACCGGCACAGGGCGGCAATATCAAGGCGCAAAAGGTTCTCGGCGATATCTATCTGGGCGAGGAGCGATGTGCGGACGTGGCGCGCAGCGATGCCGAAGCCGGGCGCTGGTATCTGCTGGCTGCCAAGGGCGGCGATCGCGTTGCGCAGGAGAAACTGGTTTCCCTGTATGCGAGCCGGTCGGGCAGCCTGCGCAATCCAGCGCGCGCGCTGCCCTGGCTGCGCAGTCTGGCGTCGCAGGGCGCCGGAGAACCGATGGCGCAACTGGCGCAAATGTATGAACAGGGCGAAGGCGCGCCGGCCGACACGGTGGTGTCGCATGCGCTCAGACTGCTGGCGCTGCAAGACAAGGAATGGAAGGGCGCGGCCGAGCTGGAGACGTATCTGCCGGCGCGCCGCCGCGCGATGTCGCCGGACCAGGTAGATGAAGCCGTGCGCCTGGCCGGCCGCTGGAAGCGCGGCGCGCCCCTGCCGGCGACGTCGCTGACGGGACGGCGCTCGCCGCAGGACTGGTACCGCCGCGCCGCCGAGGGCGGCGACATGGACGCCGCCTACCAGCTGGGCATGCGGTGCTGCAACGGGGCAGACGGCCTGGATGAAAAGGAGGCCGCCCGCTGGCTGCGCAAGGCGGCCGAAAGCGGCAACGCCAAGGCCCAGCTGAAGCTGGCCACGGTGTACGGCCTGGATCGGGGCGTGCCACAGGACTATGTGCTCGCTTCCATGCTGAGCCAGCTGGCGGCGGCGGGTGGGGAAGCGGGGGCTGCTGCCGCCGTGGCCGGCTGGGCAAAGGCGATGAACGCGGCGCAAAACGCCGAGGCGAATCAGCTGGCGCGGGCTTGGAAAGTGGGCATGCCGCTGCCGCAGCTTACCGTGCACGGCATGGAACGCGTGATCCATTATGTGCGCGAGGCGCGCGACAAGCTGCCGCCGACGCCCGAGGTGCAAGCGCTGTTCGACGCCGCCAGCGAGGGCGATGAAGCAGCCTTCGGCAAGCTGCTCGCCAGCGTCGCTTCGCCGGGCGCCTACCGGAGCGGCGAGTATACCTTGCTGCACGTCTTGATCTTGCCCGCGTACAGCTTGGTCGAAGCGGAACAGGCGTGGCAGAAGGCGCAACCGCGTCTGGACGATGAATTGCTGCAACAGATGCAGCGGCGGGCGCACCGCGAAGCGCAACGCGAGCGGCACGCCGCGCTGCTGCCGGCCAGGCTGCGCATGATGACGCTGCTGTTGCAGCGCGGCGTGCCGGTCGATGAAGGCACCGGGGGCAGGAGCGTCGCGCCCCTGCATCTGGCGGCCATGTATGGCAATGCCGCGATGGTGCGCCTGTTGCTGGCCCATGGCGCCGATGTCCGGCACTACGGCGCCGGAAACGATACGCTGGCGCCGCTGGAATACGCGCTGCAGCAGGAAGCTGCGGGCATTGTGCCGGAATTGCTCGACGTGGATGAACGTACGGCGAACATGATCGCCTTGTTGGACGCTGGCTCTGGCCTGCCCTATCTGGTGGGCGACCAGCGCATGGCAGAGTTGCGCCAGGCACAGAAGGCGAAAGACGGCGCGGTGCGGCCAGCCGAACGGCCGCAGGCCGATGACGTGCTGTGGAGCCGCTTGCTGGGCCTGACGCGTGGCACCGAAGTGCTCGATAAAATGCTGGCCACGGGCACCACGCCCGAGATCGACGACAAGGGCAAGTCGCTGTACGCCTACGCCGCCGAAGCGGGCAACGCCGGCGCGCTGGACTGGCTCAAGCAGCGCGTGCCCCGGCATGATGCGAAAGGCAATGACCGCTGGCTCGATGCCGCGATGCGCGCCATGTACCAGCACCAGCCGGCGTCCGAGGACGTGCTGCGCCAGCTGGTGATGCCCGGCATGCCGTGGGCGCAAGTCGGCCCCGCAGCCGAAGGGTTGCACGTGAGAAAACTGACGACGCTCGATACGCTGCACCTGGAAACGGAGACGCTGCTGTGGCATGCCGTGCGCAGCCAGCGGCCCGACTGGGTCGCCCGCCTGGCAGCGATGGGCGCGCCCGTCGTCAGCGACGGCTATCGTCCCCCCTTGCTCGCGGCAGTCGAAAATGGCGATGCGGCGATGGTCAAGCTGCTGCTGGACCTGGGCGCCGATCCGCTGGGCGGGGAATTCCCCGTCTTGAGGACGGCGCTGAAACTGAAGCCGACGCTGGAAAACAATACCGTGCTGACCTTGCTGCTGGCCGCTGTCACGGCGCGCCAGCCGCCAGCAGACATCAAGTGGTCGCCGCTGGACGAGGCGCTGCGTTCCGTGCGCGATGCGGCCGGCGTCGAACGGGTACGCCTGATGCTGGCGGCCGGCTTGCCGGCCAGCCAGTTGAGCAATAACGCCGCCATGCTGGCCGTGGCGTCGCCGCAGCGCGCGCTGGCGCCGCTGTTGCTGGAACACGGCATGTTGCGGCGCGCCGACGGCGTGCGGCGCGCGCCGGGCGATGCAGCGGTGCTGCGCCAGGCACTGCGGGCGCGGCGCGGCGATCTGCTGCCGCGTCTGCTGGACCTGGGGCTGGACCCGAACTGGCGCGGCGCGAATCAGAAGAGTGCGCTGGAGCAAGCCATCGTCAGCGGCGAGACCGAGGCCGTGCGCCTGTTCATCGCGCGCGGCGCGCGGATCGATGACAGCACGGAGCACGCATGGGGTGGTGCGCTGGACCTGGCTACCGCCAGCCTCGACGCCGATATCCTGGCCCTCGTCGCGGGCGGCTCGACGCTGCCGCTGGACAAGGTGTGCCTGCCGGACACGTCGAACCTGGTCAACATCGTCATGAATGCGTCCGACGCGTATTGGAACTTGCTGCTCCAGCAGGGTTTTGCTGCCGCGCCGCAGCGGTGCGAGCACGCCATGGCGCCGCGCCTGATCACCGCCTTTGCCGACGAACCGGGGGGCATACTGGCCGGCTGGCTGGGCCAGCGCCTTGCCGCGCGCCTGCCGCGCTTGGCCGGCGGCCTGCGGCAACTCGCGCCGCAGGACTGGAGCGCGCTGCGCGCCGCAGGGCGCGACGACATGCTGGCCATCCTGGCGGCCGGCGGCTGGCAGGTGCCGCCCGCCGCGGTTGCGGCCGCGCCCGTACACAAGGACAAGGCTGCCGACCTGGCGCTGCAACGGCGTTTGACGGGACGCTATGCGCTGGGGCGCAAGACCGAGGCCGCGTCGCAGATCGTCCTGCGCGCGGACGGGCGTTTCCGTTACCAGATGGTGTACGGCGCCGATGAGCAAGCTGCGCAGGGGCGCTGGTCGGTGCTGGACGGCGAGCTGCTGCTGCAGGGCGATGGGGCATCGCCCGATGCGCCCTTTGCGTTGTTGCCGCCGCGCCCGGGCGACGCCACCACCGGCCCGGCCCGCATCATCGTCGAATATCGCGACGAGGCCGTAGCCGATATCGGCCTGGCGGCGCTGGGCGATGCGCCCGCGTTTGCCAAAGGCGTCAGCGGCAAGCAGCCGTGGCAGGTGCCGTTTGCCGGGCCGCTACGGCATCTGGTGCTGTCCCATCCGGAAGCGGGCGTAGCCACGGTGGCGCTGCCGGCCCGGCAAGGCCTGCTGCGTTTTGCGCTGTATCCGCCGCGCTCGGGCATGCGCGATTTCCACGCTGTCATCGGCATCGAGGATGGCAAACTGGCCTGGAATCGCGATGGGCAAATGCTGTCGTACGACAAGGTGAAGTAAGCGCGGCCGTCGCCTGGGCATGGTGGCTGTCCCGGCATCGGGAGGGGGCCGTAAGCCCGTGTTTTGGCGGCCTGGCGAGTCGTTTTACTGCAACAGAACGGGGATCACGGCGCTGCCGATGCTATAATATCGGCCTCGGCGCCTCCTGCCTCATCCTTGCGGACGGCGCCAGCAGACGCGGTTGTATCAACGTTTCATATCCAACACGCGTCCGCGTCTCAAGGCCAGCGCATCTGCGATGCCAGCCACTTTCAGAGCGTCCCCTGCGGGCTGGGCGCCTGAGCCACGCGCACCGCCAGCGGTGCACCATTCACGGCGGAATCAAGGCGGCTCGTCATTGCACGCCGCTGCCGCCACAGCTTAGCCAGGAATGTTGTTATCTGGCCCGTCGTCTTTCGATACGGCATGTTCCACAGCGCCTGGCCGCTGTGGCGATGCCATGGCCGCGCGCTTTCCCGGTTTTGCCTGCATAAGGAAACCAGCATGAAAAAACTCTCGATCAGTGTCGGCCTCGTTTCGACCATCGCCACCCTGGGCGCCTTGCCTGCCGCCCATGCCCAGTCCTCCGTCAACGTGTATGGCTTGATGGATGCGGGCCTGGTGCAGGAAGGCGGCGTCAGCAAGCTCACCAGCGGCGTGTCGGCCGGTTCGCGTCTGGGCTTGCGCGGCACGGAATCCCTGGGCAATGGCTTGCAAGCCGTGTTCACGCTGGAAGCGGGTGTCCTGAGCGACACGGGCCGCTCGGACCAGGCAGGCCAGTTGTTTGGCCGCCAGGCGTTTGTCGGCATCGACAGTCCGCTGGGCATGCTGACCGTGGGCCGCCAGTACAACCTGCAGAGCCAGGCGCTGACCGACGTGGCCGATCCGTTCGAGGGCGGCATGGCGGGCGCGTCGACCAACCTGGCCGGCTATTCGGCCACGCGCATCGACAATACCGTGCGCTACACCTCGCCCGAGCTGCGCGGCGTCACGGCTACGGTCATGGTCGGCTTTGGCGAACACACGGGGATTGCGGCGGACCAGCGTTCGCTGGGCCTGGCCCTCGGCTATGTCAACGGTCCATTGACCTTGCGCCTGGCGCGCCAGAGCCGTGCCGGCGAGCCGGGCAAAGCCGACGTGAACAACACGATATTGGCCGGTAACTACAACTTCGGCGTGGCCACGGCGTTTGCCGGCTATGGCCGCAATACGGGCGATGGCAGCAGCATGTTCTTTGCGGAAAATCCGTACGGCGCGGCGCAGGCGCCGGCCCAGTCCACCGACAGCCGCGACGCCATCGTCGGTGTATCCGTGCCGCTCGGCGCGACTACCCTGCTGGCCTCGTATGTGCGCAAGGATGACCGCGACGCTGCCAACCGCGATGCGCAGCAGCTGGCCATCGGCGCCACGTATGCCTTGTCCAAGCGCAGCAAGGTGTATGTTGCCTACGCGCACATCCGTAACCGCAACGATGCCGCCTACATGGTGGGCAATGCCACCGAAGTGGGCAGCGGCAACCGCGCCTTCAACGTCGGCCTGCGCCACGCGTTTTAAACCGTCACGCTAGGCGGGCAGCATGCTGCCTTCGTGCAGCAGCGCTTCGAAGGCGGGGGCGGCCAGGGGGCGGCTGAACAAATAGCCCTGCATCTGGTCGCAGCCTTGCTGGCGCAGGAAGGCCAGCTGCTGTTCCGTTTCCACACCTTCGGCGATGACTTTCAGGCGCAAGCTGTGCGCCAGTGAAATGATGGCGCGCACGATGGCGGCGTCGTCGTCGCTGTGCGTGATGTCGCTGACGAAGGTCTTGTCGATTTTCAGCACGTCGATAGGGAAGTGGCGCAAGTAGGCCAGGCTGGAATAGCCGGTGCCGAAGTCGTCGATGGACAATTGCACGCCCAGCGCCTTCAAGTTGGCCATGATGGCCGTGGCTTGCTCCACGTTATGCATGACCATGCTTTCCGTCAATTCCAGTTCCAGATGGGCCGCATCGAGGCCTGTCTCGGCCAGTGCCTGCGCCACCGCGTGCAGCAGATTCCTTTGCTTGAATTGTCGCGCCGACAGATTGACGGCCAGGCGCAGCGGGCCATGGCCGGCCAGTTGCCAGGCGCGCGTCTGGGCGCACGCCGTGCGCAGCACCCAGTCGCCAATGGGGGTGATCAAGCCCATTTCCTCGGCCAGGCCGATGAAGCTGGCAGGTGGAATACGCCCCAGTTGCGGATGTTGCCAGCGCAGCAGCGCTTCCATGCCCACCACGGCGCCGCTGGCCAAGTCCAGCTGGGGCTGGTATTCGAGGTGGAATTGCCCGCGTTCCAGGGCGTGGCGCAACTCGCTCTCCAGCCCCAGGCGCTCCAGGGTGCCCGCATTCATGCCCGAGGCATAGAATTGCCAGTTGCCCCGTCCCTGTTCCTTGGCGCGGTACATGGCGATGTCGGCGTGCTTGATCAGGGTGTCGGCATTCTGTCCATCATCGGGATACACGGCCACGCCCATGCAACAGCTGAGAAAAAATTCATATTCGCCCAGTTGCAGCGGTTGCGCCACGGCGTCCTGGATGCGCTGCAGAATGGCCGCGCCCGGTTCGCCATTGCCATGCTGGGGCAGCAGCAGCACGAATTCGTCGCCGCCCAGGCGTGCCACCGTGTCGACTTCGCGCGTGGCGTCGCGCAGGCGTTCGGCCACGCTTTTCAGCACCAGGTCGCCTGCATCATGGCCCAGGGTATCGTTGACGAATTTAAAGCGGTCGAGGTCGATGAAAACCACCCACAGGGGAAGGCCGCTGCGCCGCGTCACGGCCATCGCCTGCTCCAGCCGTTCGCGCAGCAGTGCCCGGTTGGCCAGGCCCGTCAGGATATCGTGCCTGGCCTGGAATTCCATTTCCTGTTCGAAACGCATGACGGTGCTGATGTCGTATTGCGCCACGACAAAGTGACTGAGCGCGCCATCGCCATCGTCGCGCACGGGCGCGACGAACAGCTCGCTCCAGTAGCTGCTGCCATCCTTGCGGAAATTGCGCACGATGGCCTTGCCTTCGCGCTGTTCGCGCAGGGCCGCCGTAATGGCGTGCATGTCTTGCCGCCCCTGCTCGGGACCCTGCAAGTCTTCCAGGCGCTGGCCGATGACTTCGCCCGCCGTATAGCCGGTGATGCGCTCGAAGGCAGGGTTGACGTATTCGATCAGATAGCCCGGTGCGTCGGCGCTGCACAGGATGATGGCATTGGCCGACACTTCGATGATGCGTTCGCGCAGCCGCAGCGACTTTTCATTGTGCATGCGCGCGGCGATGTCTTCGGACAGGCGCAAATTGGCAAACTGCAGCGCCGCCGTGCGCTCGCCCGTGATGCGGGCAATCACGGAATTGCGCGAGACCAGCTGATACACATACGCGGCCGCCAGCAGGCTCGACAGCACACCACCGAGCAGCACATACAGCGAGCCGCGATGGCTGGCGTCCAGGCCCATGCCTTTGGCCGGCAGCAGGGCGGCGCCCAGCGTGTGCCCGCTGGCATGGTACTGCAGCAGCAGCCGGGCACTTTCCGCTTCGATCTGGCGTGCCGAGACGTAGCACAGGGCCGTCAGGCACAGCCCGAACGCCAGGGTGAGCAGGGCCGAGGTAGAAACAGAAATGGAGATGCGCTTGAAGAATGATTGCATGGTGGCCCCGTGGCAGCGCCGGTGCCGATCCATGATCAGGCAGGCCGGGCAGTGACTGACTGTAGGGCGGGCGGCGAAATGTCGTCCGTTCGCTACCGAACGGACGGGCATGCCGACAAGAAATATAGTCGGGTCACTGTGCAAGCGCTGTGTTACGCTGCACTACATGGCGACCCTCGTTCGGACGCCTTTCAACTATCCCCTAGCTGACGACTGGAAAACAGGAAACCTGCCCATGTCGAGTCCGCATGCCCAGTTACACAACCCGAATCAAAACCATTTGCTCGCCGCCATGCTCGACGCCGATTTCGCGCGCCTGGCCCCCCACCTGGAGCAAGTATCCATGCTGCTCGGTGACGTGATCTACGATTCGGGCGACAAGCTGCAGCATGTGTACTTCCCCACCACGGCCATCGTTTCCATTCACTACCTGCTGGAAAACGGCGGCTCGTCGGAAATTGCCGGCGTCGGCAATGAAGGCGTCGTGGGCGTGTCGCTGTTCATGGGCGGCAATTCGACGCCGAGCCGCGCCGTCGTGCAGACAGGCGGCGTCGGCTACCGGCTGAAGGCGCATTTGTTGATGGAAGAGTTCGACCGCGCCGGTCCCGTCATGCGCTTGCTGCTGCGCTATACGCAAGCGCTGATCACGCAAATGTCGCAAACGGCCGTCTGCAACCGCCACCATACGGTGGAGCAGCAGCTGTGCCGCTGGCTGCTGCTGACCATGGACCGCCTGCCGAACCGCGAGCTGACGATGACGCAGGAGTTGATTGCCAACATGCTGGGCGTACGCCGCGAAGGCGTGACGGAGGCGGCCGGGCGCCTGCAGGCGCGCGGCTTCATCAGCTACCGGCGCGGCCATATCTCCGTGCTGGACCGTGCCGGCCTCGAAGGCCATGTGTGCGAATGCTATGGCGTGGTCAAAAAGGAATTCACGCGCCTGTTGTCGGATGTGCGCCAGCGCCAGGCGCACTGAACACCGCATCTTTTTTTTATCGTTGTTACAGCTCAGGCTACCCCATGCAATCTGTTGAAAACATTCCCCCGCGCGCACCGTCGCGCTGGCCCATGGCGCTGGCGTTTTCGTTCAGCGCCATCGTGCTGCTGGCCATCGGCCTGCTGGCCTGGCGCGCGCCGTTCGAGACGGCATGCGTCATCGACGCGCTGGTCTTCTTGCTGCTGATGCTGCTTGTCGCGCTGTACCGGCGCACCTTGGCGGCCAGCCTGCCGCGCCAGCTGCTCAAGGCGGGCGCCTTGCAGGATGCGATTTTCAACAGCGCCAATTTCTCGTGCATCGCCACCGATGCGCAGGGCGTGATCCAGATCTTCAACGTGGGCGCCGAACGCATGCTGGGCTATGAAGCGAGCGACGTGGTGGACAAGCTGACGCCGGCCGGTATTTCCGATGCGCAAGAAATCGTCGCGCGCGCGGCCGCCCTCAGTGCCGAACTCGACAGGGTCATCACGCCCGGCGTGGAAGCGCTCGTGTTCAAGGCCACGCGCGGCATCGAAGACATTTATGAACTGACCTACATCCGCAAGGATGGCAGCCGCTTCCCGGCCATCGTCTCCGTGACGGCCTTGCGCGACGTGCAGAACAAGGTCATCGGTTACTTGCTGATCGGCACGGACAATACGGCACGCAAGCAGGTCGAGGCGGAACAGGCGCTGCTGGACCAGCGCCTGCGCGAACAGCAGGCGTATACGCGCTCGCTGGTAGAGACCAACAATGCGGAGTTGAAGAAGGCGCGCCTGGTGGCGGAAAAGGCCAACCGCGCCAAGTCCGAATTCCTGTCGAGCATGAGCCACGAATTGCGCACGCCCCTGAATGCCGTGCTGGGCTTTGCGCAGCTGATGGCGTCCGACGTGCCGCCACCGAGCCCGCCGCAGCAGCGCTCGATCGAACAAATCCTCAAGGGCGGCTGGTATCTGTTACGCCTGATTAACGAGATCCTCGACCTGGCCATGATCGAATCGGGCAAGGTCACCTTGTCACAGGAAGCCATGTCCCTGCTCGACGTGCTGCAGGATTGCCAGGCGATGATCGCGCCGCAGGCGGAAAAGCGCGGCATCCGCATGCACTTCCCCCGCTGCGGCCAGGCCTTCTATGTGCATGCGGACCGCACGCGCGTGAAACAGGTGATGGTCAACCTGTTGTCGAACGCCATCAAGTACAACCAGGGCGGCGGCACCGTTACCGTCGATTGCAGCCAGCGCGGCGCCAAGGTGCGGGTCAGCGTGCGCGACAGTGGCGTCGGCCTCGATGCGGGCCAGGTGGCACAGTTGTTCCAGCCCTTCAACCGCCTGGGACAGGAAAACAGCACGGAAGAGGGCACGGGCATCGGTCTCGTCGTCACCAAACAATTGATCGAATTGATGGGCGGCACCATCGGCGTCGACAGCACGGTGGGCGTGGGCACCACGTTCTGGTTCGAGCTCGCTTCGAGCAGCGCGCCGGCATTGGTGCTGGGCGATGGCGACGCGCTGCCGCAGGTGCAGGTGCCGCAGGAAAGCCAGCGCACCTTGCTGTACGTGGAAGACAATCCCGCCAACCTGGCGCTGGTGGAGCAACTGATCGCCCGCCGCAGCGATTTGAAGTTGCTCACAGCCATCGATGCGCACCTGGGTATCGACCTGGCGCGCACGTATCAGCCGGACGTGATCTTGATGGATATCAACCTGCCCGGCATCAGCGGCTTCGGCGCACTGCATATCCTGCACGACGACCCGCTCACCAGCCACATTCCCGTGATGGCCCTGTCGGCCAACGCCGTGCCACGCGACATCGAGAAAGGCCTGGAAGCGGGTTTCTTCCGCTATTTGACCAAGCCGATCAAGGTCGTCGAGTTCATGGATGCGCTCGACGTGGCCCTGCACCATGCGGCCGCGCACGGCCTGGCCGACGACACTCACGCAGTACGCTAATTCAGCACTTAATTTTAGGAATACCGCCATGCTTCAAGCCACCGAGATCCTGAACGCCAGCATCCTCATCGTTGATGACCAGGAGGCCAACGTCATGCTGCTGGAACAGGTGCTGCGCAATGCCGGCTATACGCGCATCACCTCCACCATGGATCCGCAAGCCGTGCATGCGCTGCACCAGCAGCACCGTTACGACCTGATCCTGCTCGACTTGCAGATGCCGGAAATGGATGGCTTCGAGGTGATGGAAGGCTTGCGCGACATCGAGGCGGGCAGCTATCTGCCCGTGCTGGTGATCACGGCCCAGCCCGGCCACAAGCTGCGCGCGCTGCAAGCGGGCGCCAAGGATTTCGTCAGCAAGCCCTTCGACCTGGTGGAAGTGAAAACGCGCATCCACAACATGCTGGAAGTGCGCTTGCTGTACCAGAAGCTGGCCGAATACAACAAGTCGCTGGAACAGATGGTGGAAGCGCGCACGGCGGAGCTGCGCGAAAGCGAAGCGCGCTTCCAGCGCTTCACGGAACTGTCGTCCGACTGGTACTGGGAACAGGATGCGCAAGGCAATCTGACGCGCTTTTCCGGTCCCGTGGCCGAAATGCTGGGCATTGGCAGCGAGGAAGAGCCACAGCGCTGGAATGCCACCGAACGCGCGCTGCTCGACGCAAAAATTGCCGCACGCGAACCGTTCCTTGATTTCATCTACAGCCGTGCCAACCTCGACGGCAGCACGCAGTACCTGCAAGTGAGCGGCGAACCGATGTTCGACAATGGCAGCCGCTTCATCGGCTACCGCGGCATCGGCCTCGATGTCACGGAGCGCTTGCGCATCGCCTGATTTATACTTGGTGCCATCCACATCCACAAGGAAAGCATCATGGCTGACAAATCTCCCTCCTATTGGTTCCCCGCCAAGACCTATGGCTGGGGCTGGGGCCTGCCCATCACCTGGCAAGGCTGGCTGGTGTTCCTGGCCGCGCTGGCGCTGTTCGCCTGCGGCGCCTTCCTGTTTCCGCCGCAAACCATGCTGGTCGGCTATATCGTCTATGAAGTGGCCATCGTTGCCGTGCTCATTTTCATCTGCCAGCTGAAGGGCGAACCGACCAGCTGGCGCTGGGGCAAGAAGAAATAAGCGCGATAGCGTCTGTTGCAATGCAGCAGATGCGCAAAGACGACACCTGCAAGAAATCATCTGGCCACGCGGCGTGAACCGCGTATAATTGGCTCGCTGCCGCAAGGCGGCAAACGCTAGGGGTCCTGCCTTTCGCTGTGGAAACACGGTGCAAGCGCGGGTGAGAAATACCCTCCGAACCTGATCTGGATAATGCCAGCGAAGGGAAGCTTTAGGATGAACGCACCCCGCTTTTCCGCGTGCGCGCAGCCGAACCTCCTTAGCTGGCTCCAGGCTTAAAAACAGTCTAGCCAAGGAGCCAAAATGAACGCCAACCCGAAATTCCTCTCCGCCACCGCCACGGTCGACGAAGCCGCCATCGCGCCGCTGCCCAATTCGCGCAAGATTTACGTGCAAGGCAGCCGGCCCGACATCCGCGTGCCCATGCGCGAGATCAGCCAGTCCGATACGGAAGCGTCGTTTGGCGGCGAAAAGAATCCGCCGATCTACGTCTACGACACCTCCGGCCCCTACACGGACCCGGACGTGCAGATCGACATCCGCTCTGGCCTCGATACGCCGCGCCTGCCGTGGATCATGGAACGGGCCGATACGGAAGAATTGCCCGGTCCGACCTCCGATTACGGCATCGCCCG
This sequence comes from Janthinobacterium sp. SUN128, assembly GCF_030587275.1. Taxonomy (NCBI): domain Bacteria; kingdom Pseudomonadati; phylum Pseudomonadota; class Betaproteobacteria; order Burkholderiales; family Oxalobacteraceae; genus Janthinobacterium; species Janthinobacterium sp. SUN128. The sequence goes on from NZ_JAPWHY010000007.1 coordinate 34,740, forward strand.
CCTGGCGGACCCGAAACTGGCCGAGCTGCGTTTCAACTTGCACCGCAAGCCGCGCCGCGCTATTGCCGGCAAGAACGTGACGCAAATGCATTACGCGCGCCAAGGCATCATCACGCCGGAAATGGAATTCGTTGCCATCCGCGAAAACATGCGCCGACAGGAGTATTTGCGCGAACTCAAGGCTTCCGGCCCCATGGGAGAACGCCTGGCCGACCTGATGGGCCGCCAGCATCCTGGCCAGTCGTTCGGCGCCAGCATCCCGGCGGAAATCACGCCGGAATTCGTGCGCGAGGAAATCGCCCGCGGCCGCGCCATCATTCCCGCCAACATCAACCACCCGGAAGTGGAACCGATGATTATCGGCCGCAATTTCCTCGTGAAGATCAATGCGAATATCGGCAATTCCGCCGTAACGTCTTCCATCGGTGAGGAAGTGGAAAAGATGACCTGGGCCATTCGCTGGGGCGGCGACAATGTGATGGATCTGTCCACAGGTAAACATATCCACGAGACGCGCGAATGGATCGTGCGCAACAGCCCCGTCCCAATCGGCACCGTGCCCATCTACCAGGCGCTGGAAAAGGTCAATGGCAAGGCCGAAGATTTAACTTGGGAAATTTTCCGCGACACCCTGATCGAGCAGGCCGAGCAGGGCGTCGACTACTTCACCATCCACGCGGGCGTGCTGCTGCGCTATGTGCCGATGACGGCCAAGCGCTTGACGGGCATCGTCTCGCGCGGCGGCTCCATCATGGCGAAATGGTGTCTGGCGCACCATCAGGAATCATTCCTGTACACGCATTTCGAAGAGATCTGCGAAATCATGAAGGCGTATGACGTGTCGTTCTCGCTGGGCGACGGCTTGCGTCCCGGTTCCATCTACGACGCCAACGACGAGGCGCAGCTGGGCGAACTGAAAACCCTGGGCGAACTGACGCAGGTTGCGTGGAAGCACGACGTGCAAGTGATGATCGAAGGTCCGGGCCACGTACCGATGCAGCTCATCAAGGAAAACATGGACTTGCAGCTGGAGCAGTGCGGCGAAGCGCCGTTCTACACCCTGGGACCGTTGACGACGGATATCGCGCCCGGCTACGATCACATCACCTCGGGCATCGGCGCGGCCATGATCGGCTGGTATGGAACGGCCATGCTGTGCTATGTGACGCCGAAGGAACACCTGGGCCTGCCCAACAAGGCGGACGTCAAGGATGGCATCATCACGTACAAGATCGCGGCGCATGCGGCCGACCTGGCCAAGGGCCATCCGGGCGCGCAAATCCGCGACAACGCGCTGTCGAAAGCCCGCTTCGAATTCCGCTGGGACGACCAGTTCAACATCGGCCTGGACCCGGACAAAGCGCGCGAATTCCACGATGAAACCCTGCCCAAGGATTCGGCCAAGGTGGCGCATTTCTGCTCCATGTGCGGCCCCCATTTCTGCTCGATGAAGATCACGCAGGAAGTGCGCGAATACGCGGCCGGCATGGGTATCGCGGAAGATAAGGCGCTCAAGCAGGGCATGGAAATCAAGGCCATCGAATTCATCAAGAACGGCGCCGAGCTGTACCGCAAGGTCTGAAGGAGAGCGTGATGCCTGCATTGATATCCATCACGCTCAACGGCGCACCGCACCAGGTGCCGCCGGGGCAAACCCTCGATCAATTGATCGCCGCCCTGTCGCTGGAAAACCAGGCGCTGGCGCTGGCTGTCAACCGCAACGTCGTGCCGCGCAAGGCGTGGCAGGACCGGGTCCTGGAAACTCAGGATCACGTGGAAATCGTACGCGCGATTGGCGGCGGTTAAATTGAGAATAGACAAGGAAACGCACATGAACACCGCAACAAATAACGACCTGCTGACCATCGCAGGAAAACAGTACCCATCGCGCCTGCTGGTGGGCAGCGGCAAGTACAAGGATTTGCCGCAGACGCGCGAAGCGACGGATGCGGCGGAAGCGCAGATCATCACGGTGGCGATCCGCAGGGTCAACATTGGCCAGGACCCGAACGCGCCCAGCCTGCTCGATTTCGTGCCACCGGACCAGTACACGATCTTGCCGAACACGGCCGGCTGCTACAACGCAAAAGATGCCGTCTACACCTTGCAACTGGCACGCGAGCTCCTGGGCGGGCGCAATCTGGTGAAGCTGGAAGTGCTGGGCGACGAAAAAACCTTGTTTCCGCACATGCCGGAAACCCTGGTCGCGGCCGAAGCGCTGGTCAAGGATGGCTTCGACGTGATGGTCTACTGCAGCGACGACCCCATCCAGGCGAAGATTCTGGAGGACATCGGCTGCGTGGCCGTCATGCCGCTGGCGTCGCTGATCGGCTCGGGCATGGGCATCCTGAATCCGTGGAACTTGTCGCTGATCATCGATCAGGCGAAAGTACCCGTGCTGGTGGACGCAGGCGTGGGCACGGCGTCGGATGCGGCCATTGCCATGGAACTCGGCTGCGATGGCGTGCTGATGAATACAGCCATCGCCGGTGCGCGCGACCCCGTGCGCATGGCGCATGCCATGAAGCTGGCCGTGCGGGCCGGGCGCGAAGCATTCCTGGCGGGGCGCATGCCGCGTAAATTCGCTGCTTCGCCATCGTCGCCGATGGCGGGCCGGCTGGCGTGATGGCGCGACGGCGTCCCACCGTGCTCGTGTTTGCCGGCGCCGATCCGTCGGGCGGCGCCGGCATCGCCGCCGATATCGTGGCGATTGCCGCGCAGGGCGCGCATGCCTTGCCTGTCATCACGGCGCTGACGGTGCAGGACAACGACCGCGTGTTTGCTGTCGAGCCTGTGGCCCCGGAATTGCTGCGCCGACAGGCGCAGGCGCTGATCGACAGGATCGCCATCGATGCCGTGAAGATCGGCATTCCCGGCAGCGCCGCGAATGCGGCCGTCATTGCGCAACTGATCGCGCAATTGCGGCTGGTCTGGCCGGATTTGCCTGTCGTGCTCGATCCCGTGCTGGCCAGCGGCCATGGCGACGTGCTCAGCCGGGACGACGCCGTGCTGGCGCTGGCGCCCTTGCTGCCGGTGACTACCGTCATCGTACCGAACGGGCCGGAAGCGGCGGCCCTCGGCGGCGAGAAAAACCTGCGCGCGCAAGGCTGCAAGAACGTGCTGGTGACGGGCGGCCATGGCGAAGGCGAGGTGATCGTCAACCGCTGGCACGATGGCGAGGACAGGGCGCGCGAGTGGCGCTGGCCGCGCCTGCCCGGCGAATTCCACGGCAGCGGCTGTACCCTGGCGTCCGCCATCGCGGCGCGCCTGGCACTGGGCCAGGCATTGCCCGAAGCGCTTGATGGCGCGCAAGCCTATTGCCATGCGACCCTGGCCGGCGCGTATGCGGTTGCGCCAGGCCAGCTGATGCCGCAACGATTCATTCAATAAGGAAAACATCATGCGTGGACTGTATCTAGTTACCCCGAACTGGGATGACACCGACCGCCTGCTCGATATCACGGAACAGGCTTTGCACGGTGGCGTGGCCCTGCTGCAATACCGCCACAAGAGCGCCGAGGCGGAACAGCGGCGCGAGCAGGCGGGCGCCTTGCTGGCACTGGCCCGCAAATATGGCGTGCCTTTCATCATCAACGATTTTATCGAGCTGTGCGAAGAGCTCGACGCGGACGGCGTGCACGTGGGCGGCACGGATGCGTCCGTCGCGCAGGTGCGCGCGCGCCTGGGCAAGGACAAGCTCGTCGGCGCCTCGTGCTATGGCGACATGGCCCTGGCGCGGACGGCAGAGGCGGGTGGCGCCAGCTACGTGGCCTTCGGCGGCTTCTATCCCTCGCTGGTGAAAAAGTATCCGGTCACGACACCATTGGATATCGTGCTGCAGGCCAAGCGCGAGATCGCCTTGCCCTGCGTGGTGATCGGCGGCATGACGCCGGAGAACGCCGCGCCGCTGGTGGCGCGCGGCGCCGACATGGTGGCGGCCATCAGCAGCGTCTTTGGCAAAGAATACCAGGCGGACGATGTGAATATTGCGGTGCAGCAATTCAATCACTTGTTTGCGGCATGAGCATGCGGGTGCAGGGCTGGTTTGGGCGGATAATCGGCATATAATAAGAGCATCATTCATTACCGAGGTCCCTTTGCCCATGAGTCAGCCAGCCGCCGCGAAACGCCTTATCCTGATCGTTGACGATGACCAACTCCTGTTGGAATTCCTCGGCGAAGTCCTGCGCCATGCCGGCTACGAGACGGCCCTGGCCCATTCGGCCGAAGTGGCGCTGCAGCTGATCGCCCAGCGCGAGCCCGACCTGGCCTTGCTCGACATCCATATGCCGGGCATGTCCGGCCTGGAGCTGGCCAAGCGCCTGCATGGCGAAACGGCCGTGCCGTTCATGTTCCTGTCCGGCAGCGGCGACAGCGAATCGGGCAAGCAGGCGGCCGCCTATGGCGCCGTCGGCTATGTCGTCAAACCCGTCGACGAAGGCCGCTTGATGCCCGCGTTTGAAGCGGGTCTGGCGCGCGCCGATGAAATCCGCCAGCTCCGGCGCACCGAGCTGAACCTGAATGCGGCGCTGGCCGCCGGCCGCGAAACCAGCCTGGCTGTCGGTTTGCTGATGGGCAAGTTCCAGACGGACCGCAACACGGCGTTCGAAGTGCTGCGCGACCACGCCCGTTCCAGCCGCCGCAAGATCAATGAAATCGCCAGCCAGCTGCTGCTGGCCGAAGAAACCCTGAACGGCCTGCACGGCGCCTTTTTGAACCGGGCGAAAACCAAGTAAGTGTTTCAAGTAAGCGTTGCACCGGCGCCGGCGTGGCATGTCGGCGCCTGCCTTGTTATGATGTGGCGATACGGCGCGCTGGCGCGCCTGGTTCAACCATAGACAGGACACACATGAAAACCAAAGCAGCGATTGCATGGAAGGCGGGCGCCCCGCTGACGATCGAAGAAGTCGACCTGGCCGGCCCGCGCGAGGGCGAAGTACTGGTCGAAATCAAGGCCACGGGCATTTGCCATACCGATTACTACACCCTGTCGGGCGCTGATCCGGAAGGCATCTTCCCGTCCATCCTCGGCCATGAAGGCGCCGGCATCGTCGTCGACGTGGGCCCGGGCGTGAAAAGCCTGAAGAAGGATGACCACGTCATTCCCCTGTACACGCCGGAATGCCGCCAGTGCAAATTCTGCCTGTCGCAAAAAACCAACCTGTGCCAGTCGATCCGCTCGACCCAGGGCCGCGGCCTGATGCCGGACGCGACTTCGCGCTTTTCCATCGACGGCAAGCCCATCTTCCACTACATGGGCACATCCACCTTCTCGAACTATATCGTCGTGCCGGAAATCGCCCTGGCGAAGATCCGCGAAGATGCGCCATTCGACAAAGTCTGCTACATCGGCTGCGGCGTGACGACGGGCGTGGGCGCCGTGCTGTTTACGGCCAAGGTGGAAGCGGGCGCCAATGTGGTCGTTTTCGGCCTGGGCGGCATCGGCCTGAACGTGATCCAGGCGGCCAAGATGGTTGGCGCCGACAAGATCATCGGCGTGGACATCAACCCGGCGCGCCAGGCCATCGCGCGCAAGTTCGGCATGACGCATTTCGTCAACGCCAACGAGGTGGAAAACGTTGTCGACACCATCGTGCAGCTGACGGACGGCGGCGCCGACTATTCGTTTGAATGCATCGGCAACACCACCACCATGCGCCAGTCGCTCGAGTGCTGCCACAAGGGCTGGGGCCAGTCCATCATCATCGGCGTGGCGGCGGCCGGCCAGGAAATTTCCACCCGTCCATTCCAGCTGGTGACCGGACGCGTGTGGAAAGGTTCCGCCTTCGGCGGCGCGCGCGGACGCACGGACGTGCCGAAGATTGTCGACTGGTATATGGAAGGCAAGCTCAATATCGACGATTTGATCACGCACCGTTTGAAACTGGAAGATATCAACCAGGGTTTCGACCTGATGAAGAGCGGTGAATCGATCCGCTCCGTCGTGCTGTATTAATTGAAATACGCCGTACCACGGCGTTTTTGCGGAGGCTGCGGCCTCCGTTTTTTTGCCCGGATGCCATCCATCGCCGGTGTTTGCCATTCAGTCAGGTCTTTTTGCAGCCTGTCGCAGCGCGCTGGAGGCCAGATTCGGTTGCCGCTACAGTCAACGCTCCACTACTTTTGCGACGAGGCAGCCATGTCCACTTCCCACCGTTTGATCCTCAGTCTGGCCGGTATCCTGCTTGGCGGCAGCGCGCTGGCCGTGCAGCCGCCGCAACCGCCCGCGCCACCGGCCGCACCAGCCGCGCCCAGCGTGCAGGTCAGCCGCTCGCTCGACAAGGGCGAAAGCTATGCGCTGGTCGATGGCACGAGGGATGGCGAGGGCGTCATCGTTGTCGACAGCGATATTCATTCGCAGCAGGTGGAAAAACTCAAGCGCTCGATCAAGGGGCCGTTCCTGTGGTTCCGCGACCAGGGACAGGCCTACGTGCTGCAGGATACGGCCTTGCTGGGCAAGGTGCGTACGGCATGGCTGCCCTCGAAACAGCTGGGCAAGGAGATGAGCGCGCTTGGCGATCAAATGGGCGCGCACGGCAAGGCCATGGGTGACATGGGCCGCAAGATGGGCGCCCGCAGCCTGGAAAAGGGCAGCGCGCGCGAGTCGGAACAGCTGCGCGCGCTGGGCCGCCAGCAGCAGGAGCTGGGCCGCAAGCTCGGCGACGCCTCGCGCCGCCAGGCGCTGGCAACGAGCGGCACGGCGCGCCGCGCGGCCGAGCGCGACGTGGAACGCCTGCAGCAGCAGATGGAAGATGCGCAGGAAGAAATGGAAGAGATCAACGACCGCATCGCCGACGTGCACGAGCGCGAGGCCGAGAAAATGGAGCAGATGTCGCGCCAGATGGAGCAGCGCAGCAAGCCGATGGAAGCGCTGGGCAAGCAAATGGACGACCTGGGCCGCCAGCAGGAAAAAGTCGTCAAGATCGCCGACAAGACCACGCGCCAGGTGATCGCCCAGGCGCTCAGCGAAGGCAAGGCAAAGCTGGTGCGCTGAATGTTGTGCTGAATCAGCGGGCCAGTGGCTTGCGCATCAGGCAGCGCAGCGCCGGGTCGTGCCCGTCCTGCGCTTCGCGCGCCAGCTTGAGCGCGTGACCCGCGCCCAGCGCCGCGGCCTCGATTGCGCTGAAACCGTGGCGCGCATAGTAGGGCGCGTTCCATGGCAGGTGGCGATACGTGCTCAGTGTCAGGCATGCGCAGCCCAGCGTCTGGGCATGGGCTGCCGCCGCGTCGAGCAGGCGCGCCCCCAGGCCTTGCCGTTGATGCGGCAGGGCAACGGACAATTCCACGATGAACCACTGGCCGTCGAGCGGCTGGGCGGCCAGGAAACCCGATGGCCGGTCCTGGCCATCGGCGGCCACCCATACGCCGCCATGCTGCTGCAGCATCTGCAAGGTGCTCAGTGGCAAGGGTTCTCCCTGCGCCAGCCACGCCAGTTCGGGGCCGGCCTGGGCAAACAGGGTTGCGGCGCTGCGCTCGACCTGGGCCAGCAGGGGCAGGTCGGCGCCGGTGGCTGCGCGGATGGCGTAACTCATGGTGTGTTCCATACGGCGGCCACGGCGCGGTATTGCGCCGGCAGCTGCTCCCTGGCGTCGTGCTCGCTGGCATACACCTCATCCTGTACCGTTTCCCAGTGCGCGTCGCAGCTGAAACGGTAGACTTGCGTCTCGTCCCCGTAGCGGCACACGGCCAGGCCGTGGATGGCGATGGAGGCGGCGCCGTCTTCACTGGTGACGTGGCCGAAGGGCAGGCCGGACCAGGCCCAGGCCAGTACGCGGGCGCCATCGAGGTGGCTGGGAGGTGTCATGGGCATGTTTTCGTCAGCTGTGCAGTGATGCCGATTGTAGCGCGCACGCGGCGAATACGGCGCGACCGCTGGACAAATGCACAGTATTTTTAGCCATGCCGGTATAATCACGGCATGCAAAATCTTCTTCACAACCTCAATCCCGAACAATTGGCTGCCGTCACCTTGCCGGCGCAGCATGCGCTGATCCTGGCAGGCGCCGGTTCGGGCAAGACCCGCGTGCTGACCACCCGCATCGCGTGGCTGATCCAGACCCAGCAGGTATCGCCGCCCGGCATCCTGGCCGTGACGTTTACCAATAAAGCCGCCAAGGAAATGCTCACGCGCCTGTCGGCCATGCTGCCGATCAACACGCGCGGCATGTGGATCGGCACCTTCCACGGCCTGTGCAACCGCTTGCTGCGCACGCACTACCGCGACGCGGCCTTGCCGCAGACGTTCCAGATCCTCGATTCCCAGGATCAATTGTCGGTGATCAAGCGTTTGTTGAAGGCAAACAATATCGATGATGAAAAATTCCCGCCGAAGACGGTGATGTATTTCATCAACAATGCCAAGGACCAGGGCTTGCGCGCCACGGACGTGGAAGCGTACGACGCGCACGAGCGCAAGATGGTCGAGCTGTATCAGCTGTACGACGACCAGTGCCAGCGTGAAGGCGTCGTCGATTTCGCGGAATTGCTGTTGCGCACGTATGAATTGCTGAGCCGTAACCAGCCTCTGCGTGAACACTACCAGGCCCGTTTCCGCCACATCCTCGTGGACGAGTTCCAGGATACGAATAACCTGCAATACAACTGGCTCAAATTGCTGGCCGGTCACGGTAGCCGCGATGGCGGCGCCCTGTTTGCCGTCGGCGACGATGACCAGAGCATCTATGCGTTCCGCGGCGCCAACGTGGGCAACATGAGCGCCTTCGAGCACGAGTTCCAGGTGAAGAACTTGATCAAGCTGGAGCAGAACTACCGCTCGCACGGCCACATTCTCGATAGCGCCAACGTGCTGATTGCGAACAACAGCAAGCGCCTGGGCAAGAATCTGCGCACGGACGCGGGCCATGGCGAGCAGGTGCGCGTGTACGAAGCCAGTTCCGACCTGCAGGAAGCGCAATGGATCATCGAAGAGGCGAAAAGCCTGATCGCCGATGGCGCGTCGCGCAGCGAAATCGCGATTCTGTACCGCTCTAACGCGCAGTCGCGCGTGATCGAGCATGCGCTGTTCTCGGCCGCGATTCCGTATCATGTGTATGGCGGTCAGCGCTATTTCCAGCGTGCCGAGGTCAAGCACGCGATTGCCTATTTGCAATTGATGGACAATCCGCACAACGATTCGGCCTTCTTGCGCGTGGTCAATTTCCCCACGCGGGGCATCGGCATGCGCTCGATCGAGCAATTGCAGGCCGCGTCGGAGCAGTACGGCATTTCGCTGTATGCGGCCGTGCCGTATGTGGCGAGCAAGGCGGGCAGCGTGCTGGCCGGTTTCGTCAAGCTGATCGAGGGCGTGCGTTTCGAAACGCAGCAATTGTCCTTGCCGGAAATGGTCAGAGTGGTGCTGGAAGCGAGTACCTTGCTGCAACATTATCAAAATGAAAAAGAGGGCGCCGACCGCATCGAGAACTTGGAGCAGATGGTCAGCGCGGCCAGCCAGTTCATTTCCGAGGAAGGTTTCGGCCAGGGCGCACCGGCCCACCTGGGCCCTGCCGCCCAGGCGCAATCGGGCGCACCCGTCGTCAACCAGGATGGCATCGAAATCCTGGACGCCGACGCGCCGCTGCCGGCCGTGATGTCGCCGCTGTCCGCCTTCCTGTCGCACGCGTCGCTGGAAGCGGGCGACAACCAGGCGCAGGCGGGCCAGGATGCGCTGCAGATGATGACCGTGCACTCGGCCAAGGGCCTGGAATTCGACAATGTCTTCATCACGGGCCTGGAAGAGGGCCTGTTCCCGCACGAAAGCAGCTCGAAGGAAGACAACGGCGTGGAAGAGGAACGCCGGCTGATGTACGTGGCGATCACGCGCGCGCGCAAGCGGTTGTACATGAGCTTTTCGCAGACGCGCATGCTGCATGGCCAGACGCGCTACAACATGAAATCGCGCTTCTTCGACGAATTGCCGGAAGAATCCTTGAAATGGCTGTCGCCGAAGGTGCAGGCGAACTGGTTCGGCAACCGCAAGTCGGCCTGGGACGAGGCGCCCAAGGTGGCCAGCCTGGGTTCGGACAATGCGATTGCGCAAAAGATCGCGCAAAAAGCCACGGGCGGCGGCTGGCGCATCGGCGAATCCGTGGCGCACGCCAAGTTCGGCGAAGGCGTGATCGTCAATATCGAAGGCGGCGGCGGCAATGCGCGCGCGCAAATCAACTTCGGCCAGCACGGCATGAAGGTGCTGGACCTGGGTATCGCGAAACTGGAACGCCTGGGGCGGTAATGGGCGTAGGTCGGATTAGCGGCGAAACGCCGCGTAATCCGACGCTGCGAGGCCAGCAATGGTGTCGGATGACGCCTTCGGCTAATCCGACCTGTGTGTGGCATTGCAAGGCATTCGGCAAATAAAGAAAAGGGCAGCCTGCGCAGGCTGCCCTTTTCTTATGCGGCGTAGCAATCAGTCGTTCGGCTTATCCAGCGACACCGTCTTGCTCTCATCGACGGGCAAGCCGAAGATCTGGCGGTAGGCGGCGTAGAACGAGCAATGCATGATGATGGTCAAGATCATCGACAGCGGCATCATCAGCTGCATCATCAGCGGCGTGCGGCCAAAGATGACGGCCAGCAACTGGCTGGTGACGACGCTGATGGCGAACCAGGTGGCGGCGAAGACGATGAAGGCCGACAGCGAACGCCAGACGGCGAAAAAGCTGAAGAACAGCGCCTTGCCCAGCCCGGTTTGTTTCCAGTAGATCAGCGGTGCGGCAAAGCAGAAGGCCATGGCGGCCGGCACGTACAGCACGATGGCCAGCAGGATGCCGAGGCCCAGGCGCGATTCGGGGATGGCGGTGCGCGCCGCTTCTTCCGTCAATTGCCCGGTGACCAGTTGCCACAGCAAGCCGTCATCCACCAAAGTCGAGGCGCCGATGGCCACGATGGCCATCAGGATGTACAGCACGCCCAGGCCGAACAGGGAAGGAAACGCGGGTTTGCGGAAGCCCGAGATCAAGAGGCTGGGCAATACGCGCTTGCCCTGGTCGATGTTCAGGCAGCCTTGCACGAAGGCGACGGAAAACACGGGCACGAGGATGACGGGTAGCATCTGGCCGAGCACGGGCACGATGCTGACGGCCAGCATGCAGAACATATAGCCGAGAAACAGCATCGACATGCCGCCAGGTTGCTTGCGAAACAGGGCGAAGCCTTGTTTCACCCATTGCCAACCTGTACTTGCAGGTAATTTTTCCATGTTTAAAACAGTTCCGGAGCAGGTGTGGCGATACGTTCGCGCAGAATGCGTTCGAAATGCGTGGGATCGTGCGGGGTCAGCATTTCCGCTTCGCGCGGCTGGTAATAATCGTACAGGCGCGACAGCCAGAAGCGCAGCGCGGCGGCGCGCAGCATCGGTTGCCATGCCGTTTGTTCTTCGTGCGTAAACGGGCGCACGGCCTGGTAGGCGTCGAGCAGGGCGCGCACGCGCACCGTGTCGAGCACGCCCGTGTCCAGGTCCACGCACCAGTCGTTGACGGTGACGGCCACGTCGAACAGCCAGGTGTCGCAGCCGGCAAAGTAAAAGTCGAAAAAGCCCGTCAGTTGTTCGCCGTCAAACATGACATTGTTGCGGAACAAGTCGGCATGCACGGGACCGCGCGGGATGGCCTTATACGTATCGCAGGCAGCAAACGCGTCCTGGAAATGGATTTCCGCGCGCAGCAGGTGCGCCTTGGCATCGTCGAGGTGGTGCAGGACGAGGGGCGTGGTGGTGTTCCACCAGTCCAGTCCCCGTAGATTCGGCTGTTGCAGGGGGAAGTCCTGCGCCGCCAGATGCATCTTCGCCAGCATGGCCCCCACGGCCGCGCAATGCACGGCTTGCGGCGCCATCTGCGAGCTGCCGTCGAGTTTGCTGACGATGGCGGCCGGCTTGCCTTGCAGGGCCGTCACCAGTTCGCCGTCCGCATTGGCGATCGGCGCCGGCACCAGTACGCCCCGGTCCGCCAAATGGCGCATCAGTTGCAGATAAAACGGCAATTGCTCGAAGCTGAGGTTTTCAAAGATCGTCAGCACGTACTCACCGCGCTCCGTGCTCAGGAAGAAATTGCTGTTTTCGATGCCGGACGCGATGCCCTTGAGCGCCAGAGGTTTGCCGAGTGGAAACTGCGTGATCCACTGGCCGATATCGTCCAGGTGTAGCGCGGTAAAAACTGCCATGGGAAAGAGAGGATTGGTCTAAAAGGTCAAAAAAAGCCGGCTGCCCCGCAGGTGGCCGGGGCAGGGCAGAAGAGAGTGGCTGCTTACTTCGCTGGTGCGGGCGGTGCTGGCGCGTCCGCTGCCTCTTCATCGCGTTGTTTCTGTTTCTTCTTGCCCAGATCAAATTCCAGTACTTTCCATTGCGGGCCGCGCAGGGCGCCGCTGTGGGCCTGGTCGCCGCCGGCGGCCGGCTTCATGTAATAGGTGCTGCCGCCGCTCGTCACTTTCACTTCGGACGTCACGCCCGCTTCGCGTTTCTCGGTAATCTGCTGCTTGGCCGCGGCCGGTGCCACGGTGATGGGCGCTTCGCCCATTTCCTCGATACGTTCGAGCTGTGGCGGCGCGTCGCTCGGTTTGGCCGGCGTCTGGGCGCTGGCGATGGCCGAACATGCCAGCAGGGGCAGGGCGAGGAATGTCCAGAGTGTCGATGTACGCATCATGATGGGTTCGCTTCCATGTGAGGGACTGCAGCGCGTGCAGTGGTGTAGTGCCGTCAATTTATCTATAAGGCATTGTAACAAACTGGTAGGCAATGCTGCTTAATACGGCTGATTAATGCGCCGAAATGGCTCGCAGCGGCCGCCCGCGCGCCCGCACGGGGCTGCCGGGGTGATAAAAACGCCAGGAACGGCACGCGTTGCGGCCGGTGGCGTGGCCCTAAACTCTGCGATAATTGTGCGATATTCCGCCCGTCCGCCGCTGTTTCTTCCCGGCTGGCGCGGCTCACCTTATTTTATTGGCATTATGCAAAACACCCTGCTGTTAGTCGACGGTTCCAGTTACCTTTATCGTGCCTTCCATGCGCTGCCCGACCTGCGCAGCCCGGATGGCTATCCCACGGGCGCCATGCACGGCATGGTCAACATGCTGCGCCGCCTGCGCGCCGATTACCCGGCCGCCTACATCGCCTGCGTGTTCGATGCCAAAGGTAAAACGTTCCGTGACGACATGTATCCGGAATACAAGGCCACGCGCGCCTCGATGCCGGACGACCTGCGCCTGCAGATCGAGCCGATCCACGAAGCCGTGCGCGCCATGGGCTGGCCGATATTGATGGTCGACGGCGTGGAGGCGGACGACGTGATCGGCACGCTGGCCGTGCAGGCGGCCGCCGCCGGCATGAACGTGGTGGTGTCGACTGGCGACAAGGACCTGGCGCAGCTGGTCAACAGCCAGGTGACCCTGATCAATACCATGAGCAACGAAAAGCTCGATGAAGCGGCCGTGCTGGTCAAATTCGGCGTGCCGCCGAACCGCATCATCGATTATCTGTCGCTGATCGGCGATACCGTGGACAACGTGCCGGGCGTATCGAAATGCGGCCCGAAGACGGCCGTCAAATGGCTGACCTTGTACGACAGCCTGGAAGGCGTCATGGAAAACGCGGCCAAGGTGGGCGGCGCCGTGGGTGAAAACCTGCGCACGGCCTTGCCATGGCTGCCGCAGGCGCGCGCCTTGATCACCGTCAAGACCGATTGCGACTTGTCCGAACACATGACGACCATCGCCGACTCGCTGGTGGCGAAACACGAAGACAAGGAAGCGCTGCTGGCCTTCTTCCAGCGCTACGGCTTCAAGGCCCTGCTGCGCGAACTGGGCGCGGTGCCGCCGCCGATGTCGCCTGTTGGTGCACCGGCAACTGCCGGTGCCGCTGCTGCCAACACGACGGGCGACATGTTCGCCGATGCAGCCCCGGCCGTGGAAGCCGTGTATGAAACCGTGCTGACGGACGAGCAGCTGGACAAGTGGATTGCCCTGATCGATGCGGCCCCGCTGACGGCTGTTGACACGGAAACCACCTCGCTGGAGCCGATGACGGCCCAAATGGTCGGCATTTCCCTCTCCGTGGCCGAGCACGCTGCCTGCTACATCCCGCTGGCCCACGACTACGCGGGCGCGCCCGAGCAATTAACGCGTGAACACGTGCTGGCGAAATTGCGCCCGTGGCTGGAAGATGCGAACAAGCCCAAGCTGGGGCAGAACCTGAAATACGACAGCCACATCTTCGCCAACCACGGCGTGACGTTGCGCGGCATCGCTCACGATACCCTGCTTGAATCGTATGTGTTTGAATCGCACAAGAAGCACGACATGGACAGCCTGGCCCTGCGCCACCTGAACTACACGACGATCCCGTTCGAGGACGTGTGCGGCAAGGGCGCCAAGCAGATCACGTTCAATCAAGTAGAGGTAGAGCAGGCGGCGAAATATGCAGCCGAGGATGCCGACGTCACCTTGCGCTTGCACAATGCCATGTGGGGCAACGTGGCGAATGATGACAAGCTGACCTTCATCTATGAAAAGATCGAGATGCCGACGGCCGTGGTCTTGCAAAAGATCGAGCGCAACGGCGTGCTGATCGATGACGAATTGCTCAACATCCAGTCGGCCGAGCTGGCCGTGAAAATTCTCGAACTGGAAAAGAAGGCGTATGAACTGGCCGAGCAGCCATTCAACCTGGGTTCGCCCAAGCAGATCGGCGAGATTTTCTTTGAGAAATTGAAACTGCCGGTAGTCAAGAAAACCCCGACGGGCGCGCCATCGACGGATGAAGAAGTGCTGCAAAAGCTGGCCGAGGATTATCCATTGCCCAAAGTGTTGCTGGAATACCGCGGCATGGCCAAGCTGAAGTCGACGTACACGGATAAATTGCCGAAGATGATCAACGTCACCACGGGCAGGGTGCATACGAACTATGCGCAAGCCGTGGCCGTGACGGGACGATTGGCGTCGAACGACCCGAACTTGCAGAATATCCCCATCCGCAGCGCGGAAGGCCGGCGCATCCGCGAAGCGTTTATTGCGCCGCCCGGCAGCCACATCGTCTCGGCCGACTATTCGCAGATCGAATTGCGCATCATGGCGCATATCTCTGGCGACGAAGCCATGCTGCGCGCGTTTGCCGACGGCATCGACATTCACCGCGCCACGGCCGCTGAAATCTTCGGCGTGCCGGCCGCGGAAGTACAAAGCGAGCAGCGCCGCTACGCCAAGGTCATCAACTTTGGTTTGATCTACGGCATGAGCGCGTTCGGCCTGGCCGGTAACCTGGGCGTGGACCGCACGGCCGCGCAAAGCTATATCGACCGCTACTTTGCCCGCTTCTCCGGCGTGAAACAGTATATGGAAGACACGCGCCAGCAAGCCAAGGCGCGCGGCTACGTGGAAACCGTGTTCGGCCGCCGTTTGTGGCTGCCGGAAATCAATTCGCCGAACGGCCCGCGCCGCCAGGGCGCGGAACGGGCGGCGATCAACGCGCCGATGCAGGGCACGGCCGCCGACCTGATCAAGCTGGCCATGATCGCCGTGCAAGGTTGGCTGGAAGCGGACAACTTGCAAACGAAGATGATCATGCAAGTGCACGATGAACTGGTGCTGGAAGTGCCGGACGCGGAGCTGGAATTGGTCAAGCGCAAGCTGCCGGAACTGATGGCGGGCGTGGCCGCGCTGAAAGTGCCGCTGACGGCGGAGGTGGGCGTCGGCAGGAACTGGGACGAAGCGCATTGATGGCTGCGTCGGCTTACGCGGGGTATGCCCCGCTAAGCCGGCCTACATGTTTACTTGAGCAATGACCGTAGGTCGGCTTAGCCCAGCGTAAGCCGACATTTCCAAACGCAATACCTTCAGGAGAAACGCATGAGCGACATGATCACCGATTGTGAAAGTTTGCTGGGCCAGAGCAGCTTGTCCGGGCCGGATGGCCGGCGTGGTTTCCTGAAGGTGGCGCTGGGCACTGGCTTTGCCGTGGCCGTCTTGCCCGTGGCGGCGCAAAACGTCATCAAGACGGATTCCGCCGGGCTCGTCACGGGCCACATGTCGGTGATGGTCGATGGCCAGGCCGTGCCCGTGTACGCGGCGCAGCCGGAGGGCAAGACGGGTTTGCCCGTGGTACTGGTCATTTCGGAAATATTTGGCGTGCATGAACATATCGCCGACATGGCGCGCCGTTTCGCCAAGCAGGGTTATCTGGCGCTGGCGCCCGATTTGTTCGTGCGCCAGGGCGATCCCACCAAGGTGGCCAGCATCCCGGAGTTGATGAAAGGCATCATCGCCAAGACGCCGGACGCGCAAGTGATGACGGACCTCGATGCGGTGGTGGCATGGGCGAAACAGAATGGCGGCGACACGAGCCGTTTGGGCATCACGGGCTTTTGCTGGGGCGGGCGCATCACCTGGCTGTACGCGGCGCACAATCCGGCCGTCAAGGCGGGCGTGGCCTGGTATGGCCGCCTCGTCGGCGAACCGACTGCCTTGCAGCCGAGCAATCCCATCGATATCGCCGCTACCTTGAAGGTTCCCGTACTGGGCTTGTATGGCGGCAAGGATACGGGCATCAGCCAGGAATCGATCGGCAAGATGAAGGATGCGCTGGCCAAGGGCGGCAACCCATCCGAGTTTGTCGTGTATCCCGATGCGGGCCACGCCTTCAATGCCGATTACCGCCCCAGCTATGTGGCGGCCGATGCGAAAGACGGTTATGCGCGCTGCCTGGCCTGGTTCAAAAGCCACGGCGTGGCGTGATCTGCAACAGAAACATACCGCATCTTCCAGAAATTGACGCGAAAGACGCACCGGGCTGTAAAATGCCCGGTGCGCGCCAATGCAGTACAATTGCATCTTCATCGCGCGACGCTGCCGCCAAACGCGCAAAAAATTAGATAATAGATAACAACGCATTCATCAGGCCAGACGCCAGCATCGCGGGCGCCAGTGACCCGGCGCCATTTTGAGGTAAGAAAATCATCGATCCCGTCCTTATATCCATTTTGCTCGCGACCACGATCGCGGGCGTGTTCAGCATTACCGCGGCGGCGATCTTTTCGTTTGCATTCTTGTCCAAAGTGGTCGAACGCATGGTCAGCTTGTCCGTCGGCATCATGTTGTCGACGTCCCTGCTGCACGCCTTGCCCGAAGCGTTCGAATCGCAGGCGGATCCGCGCAGCCTGTTCGCCACCCTGCTGGCGGGCTTGCTGGCCTTTTTCATGCTGGAAAAATTCGCGATTTTGCGCCATTCGCACCACCACGAAGGCGATGGCCACCACCATGCGCACGGCCACGACAAGCACGAGGCGGGCAAGGCCGGCTGGATGATTTTAGTGGGCGACGGCATGCACAACTTTACCGACGGCATCCTGATCGCCGCCGCTTTCCTGGCCGACCCGAAACTGGGCCTGGTGACGGGCCTGGCCATCATCGCGCATGAAATCCCGCAGGAAATCGGCGACTTCATCGTGCTGCTCAATGCCGGCTTCTCGCGCCTGCGCGCGTATATCTTCAACCTGCTGTGCAGCCTGATGGCGGTGGCGGGCGGCTTGCTCGGCTATTTCACCCTGGACCGCGCCAGCAATCTGATTCCTTACGTGCTCGTGTTCGCCTCGTCCGGCTTCATCTATATTGCCTTGAGCGACCTGATGCCGCAGATGCAGCGCCGCGCCACCTTGCGCGAAACCATTCCGCAAGTGCTGTTGATCGCACTGGGCGTGTGCATCGTGCTGTTCCTGACGCATAAGCGTCACGGTGGTTGATGCCTGGCGCTGTCGGCGCAGTGCTACCTATGCTATATTGCCTTTCTGACCAACTTGCACAGAAAGGAGGAAAATATAATGGAAGAAAACTTGTTGCTCGCCTTGTGGCGCGCACGCTCTTTAAGCGCATTTGCCAGCTCTTGCCCACGTTCTATCGCGCTGCGATAACCTGGCCAGAGCAAAGTCACCCTCTCAGACGAGTCCTTTCCTGGTACTCCGTTGTCGTTAGCGCTCCTGTTAACGCGGATGCTTGCATCCCGAACAAAGACAAGAGCCATGACTACCCTTATCTCGACACAAGCTTTACAACTGGATACCCACGACGGTTTCCTCTTCAACGAACTCGCCTTTACCTTGCGCCAGGGCGACCGCATCGGCCTGATCGGCCACAATGGCTGCGGCAAATCCACCTTGCTGGGATTGCTCAGCGGCACGCGAGAAGCCACTGCCGGCACCATCCACTATGCTCGTGCCTGCCGCTTGCAGCACGTGGAGCAGCACTTGCCGCCAGAACTTGCCAAGCTGAGCCTGTACGACGCCTTGCTGGCGCCCGTTCTGGAGCAGCCGGAATTGCATTGGCGGGTCGACAGCCTGCTGGCCGAACTGGGTTTTGACCAAGAAACGGCGCAAGTGCCCGTGCATTCGCTGTCCGGCGGCCAGCACACGAGGCTATTGCTGGGGCGTGCCCTGCTGCAGGAGCCGAACGTGCTGCTGCTCGACGAACCGAGCAATCACTTGGACTTGCCATCGCTGCTGTGGCTGGAGCAATTCCTGCTGGCCTGGCGCGGCGCCTTCATCCTCGTCTCGCACGACCAGCGCCTGCTCGACAACGTGGCCACGCGCAGCTGGATCTTGCGCGATAGCCGCCTGTACGATTTCGATTTGCCGTGCGGCCCCGCGCTGGCGGCGCTGGCCGAGGCGGACGTAGCCGCTGCCGCCCGGCATGCGGCCGAACAGAAGGAAATCGACCGCCTGTCGGCCAGCAGCGCCCGCCTGGCCTTGTGGGGACGCACCTATGACAATGAAGACCTGGCGCGCAAGGCCAAGACCATGCAGCGGCGCATCGACAAGCTGAAGGATGTGCAATCGTTCGTCAGCGACGGCGCGCCCTGGCGCTTGAGTCTGCGCGGCAAGGCGCTGGCGGCCGACCAGCTGCTGGCGCTCGACGGGCTGGATGTGCGCGCCGTGCCTGCCTCGCCACGGCTGTTCCAGGTCGGCCAGCTGTGGCTGAAACCGGGTGACCGGGTCGCCTTGCTGGGCGCCAACGGCAGCGGCAAGTCGTCGCTGCTGCGCCTGTGCTGGCAAGCGATCCAGGCACAGGAGGAGCGCAGCGACTTGCGCTATCACAAGGCGGCGAACATCGGCTATTACGACCAGTCGCTCAAACAACTGGCCGATACGGCCGACCTGTCCGACGCCCTGTACCCGTTCGCCGTGCAAAACGAGGCTGCCCGCAGCCAGGTGGCGCGCAAGCAGGCGTTGATCTCGGCTGGTTTCCCGTATGCGCGCCATGGCCAGACGGTGGCGACCCTGAGCGGCGGTGAGCGGGCGCGGCTGCTGTTCCTGGGGCTGTCGCTGGCCAGCTACCACTTGTTGCTGCTGGACGAGCCCAGCAATCACCTGGACATGCAGGGCAAGGCGGAACTGGGGCAAGCGCTGCTCAGCTTTGCGGGTGGCTGCCTGCTGGTGTCGCACGACCGCGACCTGATCGAGACGGCCTGCAACCGGTTTTGGGTGGTGGCCGATGGCGGGCTGGAAGAGTGGCTTGACGCGGCCAGCGCGTATGCACGGCTGAGTCTTGAGGATGGGCAAGCGTCGACGCCTGCGCGGCGCGTGGAGCATGCGTCTGCGGTACTGACGGACATCGACGTGCAGCTGGAGCGCTTGTGCGAACTGGAGCAATTGCTGGCGGAAGACCTGGCAAGGAAGCCGCGCCACCAGAAGCCGGCCAGCCAGCAAGCGTGGCTGGCGGAACTGGAGCGCTTGAATCAAGCGCTGGGGATAACGTCGTAGTTACCCACAGGTGAGATGGCGGACCAGCTGGTCCGCCATTTTTTTAACTCCCCGTCGCCACGGGCCGTGCCGGATCGGCGCACCATTCGCTCCACGAGCCCGGGTACAGGGCAGCGCCCGGCAAGCCGGCCACTTCCATCGCCAGCAGGTTGTGGCAAGCCGTCACGCCGGAGCCGCACTGCAGGATGGCTGCTTGCGGCGAGGCGACCAAGGCACTGAAGTCCTGCCTGAGTTCTTGCGCGCTTTTAAAACGGCCATCTGGCAGCAGGTTGTCCTTGAAGAAACGGTTTTTCGCGCCGGGGATATGGCCGCCCACGGGGTCGATGGTTTCGTTTTCGCCGCGATAACGGTCGGGCGCGCGCGCGTCGATCACCGTCAACGCCTGGGTTTCCAGGTTGGCAACGACGTCCTGCACGCTGGCCGTGCGCGTCAGGCTGGCTTTTTCCGTCAGGTTGCCAATAGGGCGGGGCGCCACCGGTGTGACCAGCGGCAAGCCTTGCGCCTGCCAGCCGGCCAGGCCACCGTCGAGCACAGCCACGGCTGGATGGCCAACCCAGCGCAGCAGCCACCACAAACGGGCGGCGAACATGCCGCCCTGGCCGTCGTAGGCGACCACTTGCGTGTCGTCATTGATGCCCCAGCCGCGCAGGGTGGCCAGCAGGGCGTTGCGGTCGGGCAGCGGATGGCGTCCGGTAAAGTCCGCGCCGCGTGCCGTCTTGGGGCCGGACAGGGCCGTGTCGATATCGGCGAACTGGGCGTTCTGGATGTGGCCGGCGGCAAACGCATCGCTGCCGGCCCTCGGGTTGAGCAAGTCGTGGCGGCAATCGAGGATGACCCAGTTGCTGTCATTCAGGTGGCTGGACAAATCATTGCTGTTGATCAAGGTCGTATACAAGGTCATGACTCCTTACACTTCGCTGGCGATGGGATCCGTGCGCGCGATCGCCGCGCCACGGGCCGTGTTGCGGGTATTGTAATAGGTTGCCGCGATGCCGGAAGCGAGAATGATGCCGATGCCGGCCCAGCCATGCCAGTCGAACAGGTCGCCAAAGATCACCACGCCCCAGAAGCTGGAAAAGACGATGCCCGTGTATTGCAGGTTTGCCACCACGAGGGTCTTGCCCAGGCGATAGGCGCGCGTCATGGCCATCTGCGCCATGGTGGCGCACAGGCCGATGGCGGCCAGCAAGCCGATGCCGTAGCCGCTCGTGTGCGCGTGCCAGACGACGGGGCCGCCGCCGGCG
The DNA here is from genome assembly GCF_030587275.1 of Janthinobacterium sp. SUN128. Taxonomy (NCBI): domain Bacteria; kingdom Pseudomonadati; phylum Pseudomonadota; class Betaproteobacteria; order Burkholderiales; family Oxalobacteraceae; genus Janthinobacterium; species Janthinobacterium sp. SUN128. The sequence goes on from NZ_JAPWHY010000007.1 coordinate 55,714, forward strand.
CTGGCCACGTGGCCGATCACGCCAGCGAGGAAATTGACGACCGAGAAATAAAATACGACCCGGTATTCGGGTTCGCCCAGCAGGCCCAGTTTGCGCACCTGCAGGTAGGCGAGGGCCGACAGCATGCCGGAAATCAAGGCCGTGATGGCGCCAGCCGCCTGGTCCGTCTCGAACACGGGCTGCAGCAGCAGGGTCACGCCGACAAAGCTCATGGCAATGGCCGCCACCAGCGGCCACTCGACTTGCTTCGTTGCTTTCCACCAGCCGCCGGCCAGCAGGATCACGGCGATCCAGATGGGCGCCATATAGTTCAGGGTCATGGCGGTGGCCAGCGGCAGGATGGCGATGGCATAAAACCACAGCCACAGGGCGATCACGCCTACCACGCCGCGCCACAGATGCTGGCCCGGCATCGTGGTTTTAAAGCTGCCACCCTGATAGAGGATGGTGCAGCTCATGACGGTCATGCCGATGATGCCGCGGTACATGACGATTTCGGACGTCGAATACATATCCGACGCCAGCTTGACGCACACGCCCATGATGGCGAACATGAAACTTGCAAACAGCATCCAAAGAGATTGCATCTGATTCCTGAAAAACGCGGGGATAAAAAAAGGCCGCACGAGGCGGCCCTTGAGGGACTACAGTTCGATATTGTTGCGGTACCACTCGTGGAAATGCTGCATGCCATCTTCCATCGGCGACTGGTAAGGGCCCACTTCGCTGACGCCGCGCGCCATCAGGACCTTGCGGCCCGCGTCCATGCGTTGGGCGATTTCATCGTCCTCGACACAGGTTTCCATGTAGGCAGCCCGTTCCGCTTCGACGAAGTCACGCTCGAACAACACAATTTCTTCCGGGTAATAAAACTCCACCACGTTGCGCGTCTTTTGCGGGCCGTCGGGCCACAGGGTCGAGACGACCAGCACGTGCGGATACCATTCGACCATGATGTTCGGATACAGGGTCAGCCAGATGGCGCCATACGGCGGCGCTTCGCCGCCGCGGAATTGCAGCACCTGCTCCTGCCATTTCTTGTAGGCAGGCGAGCCGGCTTGCTGCAAGCCGCGGTGCACGCCCACCGTTTGCACGCTGTAATCCTTGCCGAATTCCCAGCGCAGGTCGTCGCAGCTGACGAAGCTGCCCAGGCCCGGGTGGAACGGTTCCACGTGATAGTCTTCCAGATAGACTTCGATGAAGGTCTTCCAGTTGTAGTCGCACTCGTGGATTTCCACGTGGTCGAACATATAGCCGGAAAAATCGAGGTCTTTCGAGACGGACAAATCTTTCAATTTTTCCATCACGTTGTAGCCGTTTTGCTCGAACAGCAAGCCATTCCAGCTTTGCAGCGGCGTTTTCGACAGGTTCAGGCACGGCGTCTCGGGGAAATGCGGCGCGCCGATCAATTCACCCTTGAGGTCGTAGGTCCAGCGGTGCAGCGGGCAGACGATATGATTCGCATTGCCGCGGCCATTGAACATCAGCGCCTGCCGGTGACGGCACACGTTGGACAGCACTTCGATGCCATTGGCGTTGCGCACGAGCATGCGCCCTTCGTTCTCAGACGCCAGGGTCGCAAAATCGCCGGTTTCCGGCACCATCAGCTCATGCCCGACATAGCGCGGGCCGGCTTGGAACAATTGCTGCATTTCACGCTGCAACAGCGTTTCGTCAAAATAGACGTGGACCGGAAGTTGCGCGTTTGAACGCGCCAGCTTGGCGTGAGTAGCCAGATCGGACATCCCAACCCCCCATAAATGTACAACGGTCAGCAGTGCCCCAGGCCATTCCCTGGGCAACCGCTACAGAGAGAAAGAATCCGCAAAGACCTGAATTCAAATTTGTTGAAACGGTATTTCGGACAGAACCGGCGATTATAGCGCGGATCGGCCTCGGCATTATCAAACTCCCCCGCGAAATAGCCTATTAATGAGAAACATTGTCATTTGGCGCGCAATTTTAGGCAGAGAGGGGGGATTCGGCTAAAATTCACTGACAAGCTGGCAACGCTATTGACTTTGAGCGCGCCGATTGCGCTTTAGTTTTCACTTAATAGTGTGGTTTGTTCTAAAATAACGCTTCTATGCTGGCCGGGAATCCCCGGCGTCTCCCTACAAGCCCCTCGTGCCACGAAGAGATCTGAGTCTATGTCGAAGAAATTAACTGCCGCTGCCGCAGCGCCGGCCTCGTTTGAAGAGGCAATGGCGGAACTGGCGCAGCTGGTAACGCAAATGGAAGCGGGCCAGTTGCCGCTGGAAGCATCGGTCGCGGCGTATCAGCGCGGCTCGGAACTGGTCAAGTATTGCGCAAGCCAGCTCGACAGCGTCGAAGCGCAGGTGAAAGTACTCGAAGGCGACATGTTGAAACCGTTCGTGGATGCCGGCGAGGCCGCCCAATGATGGCCAGCATGCAACAAGATGGCGTGACCTTCGGCGACTGGATGCAAGCCACCCAGTCCGGCGTGGAAGCCCGGCTCGACCAGTTCCTGCCGGCGACCGATACCGTGCCGCATAAGCTGCACGCTGCCATGCGCTATGCGTTGCTGGGCGGCGGCAAGCGCGTGCGTCCGTTGCTGGTGATGGCGGCTGGCGAATTGTTTGATGCCGATCAAGATACCCTCGCCCGTGCTGCTTGCGCGCTGGAAATGATTCACGTGTATTCGCTCGTGCATGACGACATGCCGTGCATGGATGACGATGCCTTGCGCCGTGGCAAGCCCACCGTGCACATCGCCTACGATGAAGCGACAGCCCTGCTGGTCGGCGACGCGCTGCAATCGCAAGCGTTCATGCTGCTGGCCGATGGCGCTGCCATTCCTCCGGCGCGGCAAATGGCGATGATCAAGCTGCTGGCGCACGCCTCCGGTTCGGCCGGCATGTGCGGCGGCCAGGCGATCGACCTCGACAGCGTCGGCCTGGCCTTGACCTTGCCGCAGCTGGAACAGATGCATCAACTGAAAACGGGCGCCTTGCTGCGCGCGGCCGTGATTCTCGGCGCGCTGGCCGGCAAGGACTTGACGGCGGACGAGATGACGGCGCTGAACGCGTATGCGCGCGCCGTCGGACTGGCGTTCCAGGTGGTCGACGATGTGCTCGACGCAACGGCTGATTCGGCCACCCTGGGCAAGACGGCAGGCAAGGATGCGGCCGCCAACAAGCCCACTTACGTATCGATACTGGGGCTGGAACCATCGCGAGCCCTGGCAGAACAATTGCGGTGCGACGCCCATGCGGCGCTGGCGCCATTCGGGGACAAGGCACGCCGTTTGCGCGAGCTGGCGGACCTGGTCGTGCAGCGGAAGGCATAAATGAAACTGTTAGAAACCATCAATGAACCAGCGCAAGTGCGCAAGCTGGCCCGCTCGCAACTGGTGCCGCTGGCCCAGGAACTGCGCAGCTTCCTGCTCGACTCCGTTTCCAAGACGGGGGGCCACTTGTCGTCCAACCTGGGCACGGTCGAGCTGACTGTCGCGCTGCATTACGTGTTCAACACGCCGCACGACCGCATCGTGTGGGACGTGGGCCACCAGACCTATTCGCACAAGATCCTCACGGGCCGCCGCGAGCGCATGCATACGCTGCGCCAGAAGGATGGCATTTCCGGCTTCCCGAAGCGCGACGAAAGCGAATACGACACCTTCGGCACGGCGCACTCGTCGACGTCGATCTCGGCCGCGCTGGGCATGGCGCAGGCCGCCAAGATCAAGGGCGACCCGCTGCATGCGATCGCCGTGATCGGCGACGGCTCGATGACGGCCGGCATGGCTTTCGAGGCGATGAACAATGCGGGCGTGCAGGAAGACGTCAACTTGCTGGTGATCCTGAACGACAACGACATGTCGATCTCGCCGCCCGTGGGCGCCCTGAACCGCCACCTGGCGCGCCTGATGTCGGGCCAGTTCTATGCGGCAGCGAAAAATGTCGGCAAGTCCGTCTTGCCCGGCCCTGTGCTGGAACTGGCGAAGCGCTTTGAAGAGCACGCCAAAGGCATGGTCGTGCCCGCCACCATGTTCGAAGAGTTTGGTTTTAACTATATCGGTCCCATCGACGGCCACGACCTCGATTCGCTGATCCCGACCTTGCAAAATATCAAGCAATTGAAGGGCCCGCAATTCCTGCACGTGGTCACCAAGAAGGGGCAAGGCTACAAGCTGGCCGAGGCGGAGCCGATCCTGTATCACGGCACGCCGAAGTTCAATCCGCTGGAAGGCATCAAGCCGGCTACGGCGCCGGGCAAGATGACGTACACGGAAGTGTTCGGCAACTGGCTGTGCGACATGGCCGCCCACGACAAGCGCCTGGTGGGCATCACGCCAGCCATGCGCGAAGGCTCGGGCATGGTCAAGTTCGAACAGCAATATCCGAACCGTTACTTTGACGTCGGCATTGCCGAGCAGCATTCCGTGACGTTTGGCGCGGGCCTGGCCTGCGAAGGCCTCAAACCCGTCGTGGCCATCTATTCGACCTTCCTGCAGCGCGCCTACGACCAGCTGATCCACGACGTGGCCCTGCAAAACCTGGACGTGACGTTCGCGCTGGACCGCGCCGGCCTGGTGGGCGCCGATGGCGCCACGCACGCGGGCAATTACGACATGGCATTCCTGCGCTGCATCCCGAACATGGTCATCATGGCCGCGTCCGATGAAAACGAATGCCGGAAAATGCTGACGACGGGCTACCATTATCCGGGCCCGGCCGCGATCCGCTATCCGCGCGGCGCCGGTGCTGGCGTGGCCATCGTGCCGGAACTGACGAGCATTGAAATTGGCAAGGGCGAGATCAAGCGCCAGGGCAAGCGCATCGCCATCCTGGCCTTCGGTTCCATGGTGGCGCCTAGCGTGGCGGCGGGCGAGAAGCTCGACGCGACGGTGGCGAACATGCGCTTCGTCAAGCCGCTCGACGTGGCATTGGTGAAACAGCTTGCCGCCGAGCACGATTACCTGGTGACGGTGGAAGAGGGCTGCATCATGGGCGGCGCCGGTTCGGCCGTGGCCGAGGCGCTGGCCGCCGAGGGCATCGTCAAGCCGATCCTGATGCTGGGCTTGCCCGACACCTTCATCGACCATGGCGACCCCGTGCAGCTGCTGAAAAGCGTGGGCCTGGACGCTGTCGGCATCGCCGCCTCGATCGAGCAGCGCTTTGGCGGCACGCAGCCGCCGCGCCTGGCAGCTGTCAGCTAAGCTGGCTTGCATACGGAAAAGCGACATCGCGGTGTCGCTTCGTCTGCAGTCCATTTACGCTGCACTGCAACATTTTTCGCTTGGGAATGCTACGATGACGCTTTGATACCTTTCAAAGCCGATCTTGCATTTCAGGAAACTTCACCGCCGTTCGCGCGCGCTGGCCAGCCGCTGGCTGACGGGTATGCACGCCTATACCGATACCCTGGCGCAGCGCCGCCCCCTGTGGATGGTCAGCCTGGCCATCGACGAAACGAACCTGTCCGAGGGCTTGCGGGCCGCCTGCGCTTCGAGCGCCATGCTGCTGCTGGGCCTGCTGTTCGACCACCCCGATTTTTCCTGGGCCGCCATCGGCGCCTTCTGGACTTGCCTGGCCGATGCGGCGGGCACGCGGCGCATGCGCTTCGTCTCGATGGTGGGCTTCGGCTTGCTGTCGACCGTGGCCGGCGGCCTGACGGCGCTGGCGGCCGGCCATGGCGTGGCGGCGGCGGCCGTTGCCGTGCTGCTGTTTTCCTGGGCCGGCGCGCTGGCGCGCATCTGGGGCGCGGCCACGGCGCAGGTGGCCATCCTGGCCGCCACGGCGTGCGTGGTGATGGTCACGCATCCGCTGGAATCGATGACGCAGACGGCGCCTTTCCTGGGCCTGTACATGTTCGGCTGCCTGTTCGCCACCGTGCTCAGTTTTACCATCTGGCGCATCCACCCGTTCAGCCCTGCCAGGCGCGCCATTCGCGCCGCGTATTCGCGCCTGGCCGGCATCGCGCGCGACAATGCGCGCTTTCTCGCACATGATGCCGCGCAGGCGGACGCGGCCGCGCATGGCGCCAGCTACCGTTCGCAGGCGCGCGCCGCGCTGGAAGCGGCGCGGGTGGCGCTGGCTGCCGTGCCGCCCGCGCGCGCGGGCCGCAGCGCCCTGTACGACAACCTGCTGCTGGCGCTCAGCGACGCCGAGCGCATCTTCGCCTATCTGATCGCCGTCACGCATACGTGCGAGCGCGAGCAGCAGCGCCTGCGCCAGGACCCGCGCGCGCGGCGCAGCCTGGAAGTGATGGCCGTGCTGCTGCGCCGCCTGGGGCAAGCCGTGCAGCGCCAGCCGGAAACGCCGCCGCTGGCCTTGCAGCGCCGCCTGGCCGGCTGCGGACGGCGCCTGGAAGCGGCGCTGGGCGCCTTGCTGCCGCTGCGCCTGAACGTGGACTTCATGGAGCTGGGCTTGCCGCGCGCGGCGCAGCTGCCGTGGCGCGAGGCGGCCTTCCTAGCGCTGGGGCAGGCGTGGCAGACGGCAAAAGTCAACGCCACGCCGCAGTCGCTGAGCTGGCGCCATGCGGCGCGCGTGTCGCTGGCGACGACGGCCGGCTTCCTGCTGGTCGAGGCCTTGCATATTCCGTTCGGCTACTGGGCCACCATGGCGACCTTGCTGATACTGCAGCCGTCCGTGTCGACCACCTGGCCGCGCGGCATCGAGCGGGTCGCGGGCAGCGTGCTGGGCGCCGTGCTGGCCGTGCTGATCGGTCTGGTCATTTACACGCCGCTGGGTATTTCGCTGGTGGTGTTCCCCCTGATCGTCGCCACCATGGCCTTGCGCCGTGTCAGCTACAGCCTGCACGTGCTGTTCATGACGCCGGCCTTCGTGCTGGTGGCCGATTATGCGGCGCCCGCCAGCGAGATGGTGTATGCGATGAGCCGCCTGGGCAACAATGTGCTGGGCTGCGTGCTGGCCCTGCTGGCCACGTTTTTCCTGTGGCCGGACCGCGAGGCGGACGACCTGGACCAGCGCCTGGCGAAAGCCGTGTCGGCCAACCTGAAATACCTGCTGGCCGTGCTGGCGGCGGGTGGGCGCTGGGATAGCGCCATCGCGCGCCTGCGCCGCGAGGCGGGACTGGCCAGCAATAACGCGGAACAGGTCTTGCAGCGCTTGCGCATCGAGCGCCGCCTGGACCGCAGCAGCGGCGTGGGTCTGGCGGCGCTGCGCACCCTGCCGCTGCTGCGCCGCGTGGCGGGCAGCACGGCGCGCATCAGTCTGAGTCCCCAGGCCGAGCCGGCGCCGCCCGAATTGCAACGGTGGATTGCCGCCGTCAGCGGGGAAATCGATGCCTTGCTGCGTGGTGAAGCCGATGCCGGCGCGCCTGCTCCGTGCATTGCCGAGGGATTGACGGCCCTGCAGGCCGATGCCGTGGCCCAGGTGCAGCTGCTGCGCGGCTTGCTGCGCGAGCATGTGCAGGCGCTGGCTGGCGGCGCGCGGTGACGTCATCGTGCTGACGCGTTTTTTCGGCGTCGTGTAGCCGCTCGGCCGGCTGCGCCCGCAACCGGCCTTTACTGATTGCGGCGCCGATATTGTATAGACGTTTGGCGCCTCCCAATCTCTCCAAATTCCACATTTCATGGGCTGTCCCGATATATTTCCCAAACTGGAAATTTATCGAAAGGAAACGTTGACTCTAAAATAAGTGCGGTCTATATTCGATTTTGTAGCAAGCAAAGATGAAATTTCTTACGACTGGTCTGACGCGATTGCCTGGTGCAATAGCTCACATGGAGAGTAGTAAATGAAAAAGATTGCCGCATTTATTTTTACCGTGGGATTGAGTGCTTCCTATGCCATTGCTTCGGATATCGGCTGCTCCAGCTGCGAAGAGGAATTGCGGGAATGCACGATGATGAATGGCGACAGATCCCCCTTTTGCATAGGCAGTTACAAAGCCTGCCTGAAAGTCTGCCAAATCGGCGCCTGATATCCATGTTGCATTGCGAGGCGGCCGGCAAGCGCACGCTAGGCCGGCCGCCCTCGATCATTGACGCCTCTGACAATACTTATGATGCAGAAAAAAATTAAAACCATCGCCATGTATGGCTTGATCCTGGCCGCCGGCCTGGGCAGCGGGTATGGCCTGTCCTTGTTGCCCGGTTTGCTCAAGCCGAATTACACCGAGGGTAATTACGCCGCATATTTCCCGAATGCCCAGGCGAAGGTGGTGTTGTACGGTACGGATTGGTGCGGCTATTGCGCCAAGACGCGCGCGTATTTCAAGGAAAACAAGATCGAATTCGTCGATCTCGATATCGAGAAATCACCGGAAGCGAGAAAAGCCCATGAAGAACTCGGCGGCGGCGGCGTACCCGTGGTCTTGATCGGCAACCGCAAGATCCAGGGTTTCAATACCGGCGCGCTGGAAGCGGCGCTGAAGAAAATCTGACGTTTCAACTTGTCAACTTGAAAGGCTCACCATGTTCAAAAAGATTGCCGCTTTCCTGTTTGCCGCCGGCGCTGCGCTGTCCTTCAGTGTCCATGCCGGTGGCCCTGACTGCACCTTTGTCTGCGAACGCAACCTGCTCGATTGCGTGGAATTCGGCCAGCCGGCCTGCATGGAAAATTATCAGGCTTGCCAGAAGGAATGCCTGCGTCCGCCGCATAACTGACGCGCGGAGGCACTTATGGATGACGCGTAAGGGACGGCGCGCCATGGATGTTGCTCATCGTCTGATATTTCCACAAAGGAGTACCAATGTTTAAAAAACTGGGTTTCTTTTTGTTTGCCATGGGCGTGAGCGCCTCGTATGCGATGGCCAGTAGTACCGCCGACATTTCCGAATGCCAGTCCGAGTGCTATATGGCGCTCGATGCCTGTGTCATGGAGTTCAGTGTTCCTTCATGCGTCCGCGCCAATAAAGTGTGTCTTCAGGCCTGCGGCTGAGTAACACCCTGCCAGCTGGTAAAGCACGGCGATGCGGTTTGACAGGCATCGCCGTTTTTTATGTCATCCCCGCGTGCGGTCATGCCGCCACAGCACGTCGCTGCCGCCGGCAAAGCGGTTGAGTACGCGCGACAGCACGAACAGCAGGTCCGACAGACGGTTCACGTACTGGCGCGGATGTTCGTGGAGGGGTTCCGCATTGGCCAGCGCGACGATGCTGCGTTCGGCGCGGCGGCACACGGTGCGGCACACATGCGCCAGCGAAGCGGCGCGCGAGCCGGCCGGCAGGATGAATTCGGAGAGGGCCGGCAAGTCCGCGTTGTATTTCGCCAGCAGGTCGTCGAGGCGCAGCACGTGCTCTTCCTTGATCAGCTGGTAGCCGGGGATGCAGATTTCTCCGCCCAGGTCGAACAGATCGTGCTGGATGGCCACCAGCTCGTCGCGCAAGGCGTCGGGCATGGCTTCGCACAGCAGCAGTCCCAGGTTCGAATTGAGTTCGTCCACGTCGCCCATGGCGTGGATGCGGGCGCTGTCCTTGCTGGTGCGGCTGCCGTCGCCCAGGCCGGTGCTGCCATTGTCGCCCGTGCGCGTGGCGATTTTCGAAAGTCGGTTGCCCATGATGTCGATCCTGTAAAGAAGAATGGGGGCAGCATACGACACCGCGCGCCGCCTGGCCCCGGATTTGCGGGCAAATCGGACAAAAAATGCGGCGCGCGCCACTTTTGTGCTTACAATCGTTGCACGCCCATGCCCATTTGCCCTCCATCTTATGCTCAATGCTGCCCCTGAATCCGGATTGACCGCCGCGCGCCAGCAAGCCGTCGTCGCGGCCCTGCTGGCCGTGCTGCCGGCCCGCTGCGTGCTGTCCGACGCGGAAGATACGCGCCCGTATGAATGCGATGGCCTGGCCGCCTACCGCCAGCTGCCGATGGTGGTCACCTTGCCGGACACGGAAGAACAGGTCATCGCCATCCTCGGCGTCTGCCGTGCATTGAAAGTGCCGATCGTGCCGCGCGGCGCCGGCACGGGTTTGTCGGGCGGTGCCTTGCCGATCGCCGATGGCGTGGTGCTGTCGACGGCGCGTTTGAACCGCATCGTGCGCGTCGATGCGTATGCGCGCACGGCCGTGGTGCAGCCGGGGGTGCGCAACCTGGCCATTTCCGAAGCGGCGGCGCCCCACGCGCTGTATTACGCGCCCGATCCTTCCTCGCAGATCGCCTGCAGCATCGGCGGCAACGTGGCGGAAAACTCGGGCGGCGTGCATTGCCTCAAATACGGCTTGACCGTGCACAATGTGCTGCGCGTACGCATCGTCACCATCGATGGCGACGTGCTGGAACTGGGCGGCGAATGCCTGGACGCTCCCGGCCTCGACCTGCTGGCCGTCTTCATCGGCTCCGAAGGCATGCTGGGCATCGTCACGGAAGTGACCGTGAAACTGATACCGAAACCGGCCACGGCCAGGGTCATCATGGCATCGTTCGACGACGTCGTCACGGGCGGCAACGCGGTTGCCAACGTGATCGCGGCCGGCATTATCCCGGCCGGGCTGGAAATGATGGACCGGACTTCCTCGCGCATGGTCGAACCATTCGTCAAGGCCGGCTACGACATCGACGCGGCCGCCATTTTGCTGTGCGAAGCGGATGGCACGCACGAGGAAGTGGAAGAGGAAATCGCCCGCATGACGGCCGTGCTGGAAGGGGCGGGCGCCAGCGCCATCGCCGTCTCGCAGTCGGAAGCGGAGCGCATGAAATTCTGGTCCGGCCGCAAGAACGCCTTTCCCGCCGCCGGGCGCATCTCGCCCGACTACTATTGCATGGACGGCACCATTCCGCGCAAGCGCCTGGCGGAAGTGCTGACGGGTATCGCCGGCATGGAAACGACGCATGGCTTGCGCTGCGCGAACGTGTTCCACGCGGGCGACGGCAATCTGCATCCCCTGATCCTGTTCGACGCCAACATGCCCGGCGAATTCGAACGCGCCGAAGCGTTTGGCGCGGACATCCTGGCCCTGTGCGTGGCCGTGGGCGGCACCATCACGGGCGAACATGGCGTGGGCATGGAAAAGATCAATTCCATGTGCGTGCAGTTTACGCGCGCCGAACTCGATGCCTTCTTTGCCGTCAAGCGCGCCTTCGATCCCCATACCTTGCTGAACCCGGACAAGGCGATTCCCACCTTGAACCGCTGCGCCGAATTCGGCAAGATGCATGTGACGGCGGGGCGGCTGCCGTTCGCCAACCTGCCCCGTTTTTAATTTTCCGGAGACTCCTTTGCAAGCGATAGCGGAACAATTCAGGCAGCGGATCCTGGCGGCCAGCGCGGCGGGCAGTCCCTTGCGCCTGCGTGGCGGCGGCACGAAAGACTGGTATGGCCAGCAGCTCGAAGGCGAGGTGCTCGATACGCGCGCGTATGCGGGCATCATCGACTATGAACCGACGGAGCTGGTGATCACGGCCCGCTGCGGCACGCCGCTGGCGGAAATCGAGGCGGCGCTGGCCGCGCGCAACCAGATGCTGGCATTCGAGCCGCCGCACTTCGGCCAGGGCGCCACGGTGGGCGGCGTCGTCGCCAGCGCCTTGTCCGGCCCGCGCCGGGCCAGCGCAGGAGCCTTGCGTGACTTTGTGCTGGGCGCCGTGCTGATGGATGGCCATGGCGAGCGCCTGGCGTTTGGCGGGCAAGTCATGAAGAACGTGGCCGGCTACGATGTCTCGCGCCTGCTGGCGGGGTCCTTGGGCACCCTGGGCCTGATCCTGGAAGTGTCGCTGAAAGTGCTGCCCTTGCCGCTGCGCGAAGCGACGTTTCGCGTGGCCTGTGCGGAAATCGCCGCCTTGCGCATGCTCAATGAATGGGCTGGCAAGCCGCTGCCGATATCGGCTAGCTGCTGGCATGACGGCGTGTTGACGGTGCGCCTGTCCGGCGCCGAGGCGGCCGTGTCGGCGGCCCTGCAATCCTTGAAAGGCGAGCTGCTGGCAGCCGATGACGCGGCCGCCTTCTGGCTGTCCGTGCGCGAGCAAACGCACGATTTCTTTACTGGCGCGGGCAGCCTGTGGCGCTTGTCGTTGCCGCCGCACGCCAGCGCCATGATTTTGAAGGGGCGCCAGCTGATCGAGTGGGGCGGGGCGCAGCGCTGGCTGAAGCTCGATGGCGGCGCCGATGCCGATGGCGCACGGCACATCCGCCAGGCCGTAGCGGCCGCCGGCGGCCACGCCACCCTGTTCCGCGGCGGCGACAAGGCCGTGGGCGTGTTCCACCCGCTGGCGCCGGCCGTGGCCACCATCCACCAGCGCCTGCGGCAGGCTTTCGACCCGGCCGGCATCTTCAACCCGCACAGAATGTATTGAGCGCGCATGCAAACCAATCTCGCCGATTTCATCAAGAATACGCCGGCAGGCGACGAAGCCGAAGCCATTTTGCGCGCCTGCGTGCATTGCGGCTTTTGCACGGCCACCTGTCCCACCTACCAGCTGCTGGGCGACGAACTCGATGGCCCGCGCGGGCGCATCTATCTGATCAAGCAAGTGCTCGAAGGCGCGCCCGTCACCGCCAAGACGCAGACGCACCTGGACCGCTGCCTGACCTGCCGCAACTGCGAGTCCACCTGTCCGTCCGGGGTGCAGTACGGTCGCCTGGTCGACATCGGGCGCAGCGTCGTCGAGCAGCGCGTGCAGCGCCCCTTGCGCGAACGGGCCTTGCGCTTCGCCCTGAAGGAAGCCTTGCCGCGCCGCTGGCTGTTTACGCCCGTGTACAAGGCGGGGCAGGCGCTGCGGCCGCTGCTGTCGAAAAGCTTGCAGGATAAATTGCGACCCGGCGCCGCCGCTGGCGCATGGCCGGCGCGCCGGCACGCGCGCACCATGCTGCTGCTCGACGGCTGCGTGCAGCCGGCCATGTCGCCGAACATCAACGCGGCCACGGCGCGCGTGCTCGACGCGCTCGGCGTGCAGCTGATCGTCGCGCCGAAGGCGGGCTGCTGCGGTGCGCTGCGCCATCACCTGAACGACCAGGAAGCGGCGCTGGACGACATGCGCCGCAATATCGACGCCTGGTGGCCCTACGTAGACTGCGTGGACAGCGCGGAAGCCATCGTCATGACGGCGTCCGGCTGCGGCGCCACGGTGAAGGAATATGGCCACCTGCTGGCGCACGATGCGCAGTATGCGGAGAAGGCGCGGCGCATCGCCGCACTGACGCGCGATTTGTCCGAGATCATGCCCGCCTTCGAAGCGGAACTGGCGGCGCTGCTGAAAGGGCGCATCGGCAAAAAAGTGGCGTACCACCCGCCATGCACCCTGCAGCATGGCCAGCAGGTGCGCGGCAAGGTGGAGCAGGTCTTGCGCGCCGTCGGCGTCGACGTGCGCCTGTGCGCGGACAGCCATCTGTGCTGCGGTTCGGCTGGCACGTATTCGATCCTGCAGCCGGCACTGTCGCAGCAGCTGCGCGACAACAAGGTGGCGAACCTGGAAGCGTGCGAGCCGGAGATGATCGTGTCGGCGAATATCGGCTGCCTGAGCCACCTGCAGTCGGGCACGGAGACCCCCGTGCGGCACTGGATCGAATTGATCGACTCCGCCTTGACCCCGGTCAAATAGGCACTTCGTTGTATTGCGCGATGCGCCATTGCGGCGCAGGGATGAAATTGTTGGCCCACTCCAGCACGGCGTCGGCCGGCATGGGGCGGGCGATGCCGTAGCCTTGGGCCAGGTCGCAGCCCAGCTGGATCAGGCGCGCGCCATGCTCGACGCTTTCCACGCCTTCGGCGATCACCGTCAAGCTGAATGACCGGGCCAGGCCGATGACGGCGCGCACCAGATGCAGGTCGTCGCGGTCGTTGAGCATGTTGCGCACGAAGCTCTGGTCGATCTTGACGATATTCGCCGGCAGGCGTTTCAGGTATGACATCGACGAGTAGCCGGTGCCAAAATCGTCGAGCGCGAACGTGATGCCCAGCGCCTGGCAGGCGCGGATGATGCGGCGCACGTCTTCGATGTCGTGCAGGGCCGACGATTCGAGGATTTCCAGTTCCAGCATGCTGGCGCGCACGCCGGGAAATTCGCCGAGGATGGTTTCCAGGCGCGAGACGAAGTCCGGTTGCTGGAAGTGGCGCGCCGCGATATTCACGCTGACCACCCAGTGCTTGCCGCAAGCGACCCAGCGCTGCATCTGCCACAGGGCCTGGCGCAGCACCCATTCGCCGATGTCGATGATCAGATCCGTCTGTTCCACCAGCGGCAGGAATTGCGCGGGTGCCAGCAAGCCGCGGCGTGGATGCTGCCAGCGCAGCAGCGCTTCCATGCCCACCACCGTGCCGGCGCGCATATTCACCTTGGGCTGGTAGTACAGCCGCAGTTCGCCATTGATCAGGGCCTGGCGCACTTCCGTGCGCTGGTTGTGGTGGGTGCGCACTTCCTCATCGAGATTGGTATCGAAGAAGTGATACTGGTTGCGCCCCGTCAGCTTGGCCTGGTAGACGGCGTGGTCGGCGTGGCGCAGCAGGCTTTCCGTATTCAGGTCCTTGCCCGCGTAGACGGCGATGCCGACGCTGGCCGTCATGTGCAGCGCCTGCTGGTCGCAATGATAGGGGCGGCTCAGTTCCTGCATCAATTGGGTGATGTTCTGTTCGATGCTGGCGATGCTGGCCTGGCCGCACAGCAGCAGGACGAATTCATCGCCGCCCAGGCGCGCCGCGTAATGGATCTGGCCCGTAAAGGCGTGCAGGCGGCCGGCCACCTGCTTGAGGATTTCATCGCCCGCTTCTGCGCCGTAGCGGTCGTTGATGGCCTGGAAATGGTCGAGGTCGAACAGGCAGACGGCCAGCAGGCGCTGGCGTTCGCGCGCCAGGAACAGTTCCTGCTCGAAGCGGGCGGCCAGCGCGGCACGGTTGGGTAGACCCGTCAGCACGTCATTGTAGTTTTGCCAGGACAGCTTTTGCAGCGCCTGCTGCATGTGCACGGTTTCGTTCAGCTGTTCGCCCAGCTGGCGCTGGCTGGTTTTCAGCGAAGTCAGCAGTTCTTCGATATCGCCGGCCATGCCGTTGAACGACTGCGACACGGCTTGCGCCTCGGGTGTGGCGCCAGCCGCCAGGCGCACGGCGAAGTTGCCATCGCGAAAGCGGTCCGTCGCTTGCACGAGCCGCGCCAGCAGCTTGCGGTGCGAGGCCAGGATCAAGCCCAGCAGGAGGAAGACGAGGACGATATTGATGGTGCTGAGTACGGCCTGCTCGCGCACCCTTTGCCACACCTGGGCCAGGGGCCGGCCGGGCGTGTAGTGCAGGTCGAGGATGCCGTCGCCGCCGTCCGGCAGCGCCACCGTCAGGCGGCTGCGGATGGCCGCCATGCCCGCCAGGCGCGCAAACCACGCCGGCACGCCGTCGGCCAGCGTATCGCTCAGCTTGTTGTCAGCCAGCACTTCGACATGCGCGCCAGCCGTATCCCAGCGCACGGAGGCGAGGCTGCGGTTCAGTGGCAGGGCGCTGCGCAGCGCTTGCTGCACGCTGTCGTGCATCGCATGCCGGTCCGTATGCACGGCCAGCGGCAGCACGCTATTGGCCAGGAACAGGTCGAGTTGCCGGGCGTCGCTCTGGTAGCGCGCATTGGCCAGCGCCGTTTCCGTACCCAGCAGGGCGTGATAGCGAACAGCGGAAACGGCGAGTATCAGGAAGGTAATAGGGATGAAGAGGCGGGAATAACTACCCATCCGCATCCATGAAGATAATATTTTCCCAAAGACTGGCATCGTTTTATGATCGATATCTGCGAATAATTATGTAAACATTATCACCGATATTTGCTATTTGAAACACAATATTGATATCAGGCATGAAATAAATGCAGTTTTATAGATTTCGCATGATTGTTGTCTTAAATCAAAGTATTGCATTTTTCACTCCTGTAGCAATTGCCTTATGTCGGCTGCCAGACTGGCCGGTTTGCTGGCCGTCGCATAGCGGCGAAAGACGCTGCCATCCTTGCGCACCAAAAACTTGGTGAAATTCCATTTGATCGACTGCGTGCCCAATATGCCGGGCGCCGCCTGTTTTAATTGCGCAAACAGGGGATGGGTATGCGGGCCATTCACGTCGACCTTGCCAAACAGGGGGAAGGTGACGCCGAAGTTTTTCTCGCAAAAGGCGCCGATCTCCGCATTCGAGCCCGGTTCCTGCTGGCGGAATTGATTGCAGGGAAAACCCAGCACGACCAGGCCCTGGTCGTGAAATTCGCGGTACAGCGCTTCGAGCCCCTGGTACTGCGGCGTGAAGCCGCAGGCGCTGGCCGTATTGACGATCAGCAGCACCTTGCCCTTGTATTGCGCCAGGTCGATCGGCGTGCCGTCGAGCGCCTCGGCCTGGAAATCGTGGATGCTGGTCATGTCAGAGGAGTCCCAGTTTGGTGGCGCCCGTTTGCGGGGGCGGTTCCGGCGCCGTTGCGCCCTTGAGTTTGATCGTCAGGCGCAGGTCGTTGACGGAGTCCGCATTGCGCAGCGCGTCTTCATAGCTGATGGCGCCCCCTTCGTGCAGGTCGAACAGGGCCTGGTCGAAGGTTTGCATGCCATGCTCGCGCGATTTTTTCATCAGTTCCTTGATCTCGTGCACCTGGCCCTTGAAGATCAGGTCGCTCATCAGCGGCGAATTGAGCAGGATTTCCAGCGCCGCCTTGCGTCCGCCGCCATCCTTGCTGGGAATCAATCGCTGCGAAATCATGCCCTTCAAATTCAGCGACAGGTCCATCAGCAATTGCTGGCGCCGCTCTTCGGGGAAGAAATTGATGATGCGGTCCAGCGCCTGGTTGGCGTTGTTCGCGTGCAAGGTCGCCAGGCACAGATGGCCCGTTTCGGCAAACGCGATGGCGTGGTCCATGGTGTCGCGGTCGCGTATTTCGCCGATCTGTATCACGTCGGGCGCCTGGCGCAGGGTGTTTTTCAGGGCTATGGCCCAGTCGTCCGTATCGACGCCCACTTCGCGCTGGGTGACGATGCAGTTGCCGTGCGGATGGATGAATTCCACGGGGTCTTCGATGGTGATGATGTGGCCGTGGCTGTGCGCGTTGCGGTGGCCCACCATGGCCGCCAGTGTGGTCGACTTGCCGCAGCCCGTGGCGCCCACCATGATGACGAGGCCCCGCTTGCTCATCACGATGTCTTGCAGGATGGGGGGCAAACCCAGTCCATCGAGCGTGGGGATGGCGGTATTGATCAAGCGCAAGACCATGCCTGCCTGGCCCATCTGCACGAAGGCGGATACGCGGAAACGTCCGAGCCCCTCCGGGCTGATGGCGAAATTGGCTTCGCGGCTGGACGCGAATTCGGCCGCCTGGCGTTCGTTCATGACGGCGCGCACGTAGCCGGCCGATTGCTGCGCGTCGAGCGCGCCGCCAGCCAGCGGCGTCAGCTTGCCGTCGAGCTTGATGGCGGGCGGAAAGCCGGCCGTGATGAACAGGTCCGAGCCGCCCCGTGCGCGCATCTGCGCCAGCAGCGCGTGCATGGCGCCATAGTGTTCGTGCGTCGTCTGCATGGCTTATCCGGGGAAGTTTTCAGGCGCCTTGGCGGCCGAGCGGGCCGTTTCCGCCGAGATCGTGCCGCGCCGCACCAGGTCGGTGAGGCACTGGTCCAGGGTCTGCATGCCCACATTGCTGCCCGTCTGGATGGCCGAATACATTTGCGCTACTTTCGCTTCGCGGATCAGGTTGCGCACGGCCGGCGTGGCCAGCATGATTTCATGCGCGGCCACGCGGCCCGCGCCA
This sequence comes from Janthinobacterium sp. SUN128, assembly GCF_030587275.1. Classification (NCBI taxonomy): domain Bacteria; kingdom Pseudomonadati; phylum Pseudomonadota; class Betaproteobacteria; order Burkholderiales; family Oxalobacteraceae; genus Janthinobacterium; species Janthinobacterium sp. SUN128. The sequence continues at coordinate 73,323 of NZ_JAPWHY010000007.1, forward strand.
TCCTTGGTTTTCAGCAAGTTCTGCGAAATGACGGCTTGCAAGGATTCGGACAGCATGGCGCGCACCATTTCCTTTTCCTCGGCGGGGAAGACGTCGATGATGCGGTCGATGGATTTCGCCGCCGACGAGGTATGCAGGGTGCCGAACACGAGGTGGCCCGTCTCGGCCGCCGTCAGCGCCAGGCGGATGGTTTCCAGGTCGCGCAATTCGCCCACCAAAATCACGTCGGGGTCTTCGCGCAGGGCCGAGCGCAGCGCATTGCTGAACGAATGCGTGTGCGAGCCCACTTCGCGCTGGTTGATCAGGCATTTCTTCGGTTCATGCACGAATTCGATCGGGTCTTCGATGGTCAATATATGGTGGTTCAGGCGCTCGTTGACGTGGTTCACCATGGCCGCCAGGGTGGTCGACTTGCCGGAGCCCGTCGGTCCCGTCACCAGCACGAGGCCCCGCGGACGCATGGCCAGTTCGCCGAAGATGCGCGGGGCGTTGAGTTCTTCCAGGGTCAGCACCTTCGACGGAATCGTGCGCAGCACGGCCGAGGCACCCCGTTCCTGGTTGTAGGCGTTGACGCGGAAGCGGGCCAGGCCGGGAATCTCGAACGAGAAATCGCATTCCAGCGCTTCTTCATACGCCTTGCGCTGGCTGTCGTTCATGATGTCGTAGATCATGCTGTGCACTTCCTTGTGCTCGAGCGGCGCCACGTTCAGGCGGCGCACGTCGCCGTTGACCCGTATCATCGGCGGCAGGCCGGAAGACAGGTGCAAGTCGGAAGCCTTGTTGCTGACGGAGAAAGCGAGTAGTTCGGAGATGTCCATTTATAATCCCTGTGCCTGCATTGATGGGCTGGCGCACTGTGCCGCCGCCCCTATACACTAGAAAATGATTATGTCCACAATCGAACAGAACTTGCAAGCCGTGCGCGACAGTATTGCGCAGGCCGCCGCTGACGCGCAGCGCGCGCCGGCCGACGTGACCCTGCTGGCCGTCTCGAAGACCTTCGGCGCGGATGCCGTGCTGGCAGCCATGCGCGCGGGCCAGGCGGCGTTTGGCGAAAACTATCTGCAGGAAGCGCTCGTCAAGATTGCCTTTGTGAAGGAAGCCGCACCGCAGCAAGCCCCGGCCTGGCATTTCATCGGCCCCATCCAGAGCAACAAGACGCGCCCCATCGCCGAGCATTTCGACTGGGTGCACACGGTGGAACGGGAAAAGATCGCCGCGCGCCTGTCCGAACAGCGCCCGGCCGGCTTGCCGGACCTGAATATCTGCCTGCAAGTTAATATCAGCGGCGAGGCCAGCAAGAGCGGCGTGACGCCGGCCGAATTGCCGGCCCTGGCGCGCGCCGTGGCGCAGCTGCCGCGCTTGCGTTTGCGCGGCCTGATGGCCATCCCCGAGCCGGAAACGGAGCTCCAGCTTCAGCGCGCTGCCTTTGCGCAATTGCGCGCGCTGTACGAACAATTGAATGCCGAAGGGCTGGCGCTCGATACCTTGTCGATGGGCATGTCGGCCGACTTGCGCGCCGCCGTGCTCGAGGGCGCCACCATCGTGCGCGTGGGCAGCGCCATCTTCGGCTCCCGCAACTATTCCTAACTGATTGACAGAAAGCATAACCATGACGACAGAATTGAATATCGCCTTTGTAGGCGGCGGCAACATGGCGGCGGCCCTGATCGCGGGCCTGGCGGGCAAATTGACCCTGGGCGGCAATATCCACGTGATCGACCCGCACGCGCCGGCGCTGGAAAAACTGCAGGCGCAATTCGGCGTCACGACGGCGGCTTCCGCGGGCGAGGCATTGCGGGGCGTGGATGTGATCGTGCTGGCCGTGAAACCGCAAAGCATGCGCGAAGTGGCGGCCCAGTTGCTGCCTTTCCTCGACGGGGATAGGGCGCCATTGATCCTGTCGATCGCGGCCGGCATCCGCGCGCAAGACCTGTCGCGCTGGCTCGGCGACTACCCCGCCATCGTGCGCTGCATGCCGAATACGCCGGCCCTGATCGGCATGGGCATCACGGGCATGGTGGCCAGCAGTGGCGTGAGCGAGGAACAGAAGAAGATGGCGGACGCCATCCTGCGCGCCGTCGGCCAGACCGTCTGGCTCGATGACGAAGCCAAGATCGACCCCGTCACGGCCGTGTCGGGCAGCGGTCCCGCCTATGTGTTTTACTTTATCGAGGCGATGCAGCAGGCAGCCGCCGAACTGGGCTTGACGCCCGAGCAGGGCACGCAGCTGGCGATTGCCACCTTTACGGGCGCCGCGCAACTGGCGGCCAATTCCAGCGAACCCGTGTCCTTGCTGCGCGAGCGGGTCACGTCGAAAGGCGGCACGACGTATGCGGCACTCACCAGCATGGAAGAGAGCGGCGTGAAAGCGGCCATCGTCAAGGGCATCAAGGCGGCCGCGCAACGGGGGCGCGAGATGGGTGACGAGCTGTCGAAGTAATTAGATCACCTTGACGGCGCGGCCTATGTATAAAATCGGTCCTGTCGGCCGCCCCGTTGGCGAGCCCGCTTCCGGCTCCAGGGTGATTTCAAACAGTTGATCGGATTGCAGCGGCGGCAGCTTATCCAGGGTCAACTTGAGGCTTTGCCCCGGCTTGACGAGGCCCAGCGAGACAGGCGCGCCCCAATCCTTGCCCTTGGTCCAGAATTGCAGGGCTTTTTGCTGCGGCACGTTTGTCGGGCCCAGCGGGATCAGGCTCAGGTCGCGGTTCTTGCCGCCGCGTCCGCCAGCCTGCACGATCCAGCCCGGCGATTTATCCTGCGGCGCCACCAGCACCACCAGATAACCGGGTCCTCCCGGCGCTTGCAGTTGCACGCTGACCAGCACGGCCAGCACAGCTGTCGCCACCAGGCCGCCGCCGGCCAGCAGTCTCCAGAAGGCCAGGCTGTTCCACCACGCTTGCCAGCCGCCTGCCTGCTGCACGGCTTTCGGCGTGAACAGGCTGGCGCTGATGCGCGGCCACAGTTGCGCCGAGGGCGTTTCGGGCGGCGCCAGGTTGGTCAATGGCAGCAAGCGCTGTTCCCAGGCATCGACGGCGTCGCGCAAGGCGGCATCGCGCGGCAAGCGCTGTTCCACTTCCGCGCGTTCGGCCAGCGCCAATGTGCCCAGCACATATTCGCTGGCCAGCCTGTGCAATTCCTCGTCGCTGTTGATCATCCCATGCACTCCCGCAAGGCTGCCAGGCCCCGCTTGACCCAGGCTTTGACGGTCCCCAGCGGCGCTTGCAGGCGCTGCGCGATTTCGCTGTGGGAACAGCCATCGACGTAGGCGTACAGGATGCTATTGCGCTTGGCTTCATCCAGGTGGCCGAGGCAATCGTGCAGCTTGCCCAGGTCAGCCTGGTCGGCATAGGCCTCGCCCGCGTCGTGGCCTTGGCGTTGGTGCAGCAGGGTTTCCACGGTATCCTCGTCGGCTGACAGTTCATGGGCGCGGGCGCGCGCCATGTCCAGCGCCTGGTGCCGCACCACCACATAGATCCAGCCCTTGCCGCTGCCGCGCGTGGCGTCGAAGCTGCCGGCGCGGCGCCAGATATTCAGGAAGGCGTCGTGCAGCACGTCTTCGGCCAGGGCCCGCTGGCGCACGATGCGCAGAGCCACGCCCAGAAGGTAGCGGCTTTCCTGCTGGTACAGACCGTGCAATGCCTGCTGCTCGCCCCGGGCGCAGGCGCGCAGGGCGGCATCGTAATCGTAAGGGGCGGCTAGCGTTGGCAAGGTTGGCGCAATCGTCAAGAGTAAACGGTTAGCAAGTTTTCAAGGCCGAGTATAGGCCAGAAACCCGCTTGCCAACCGTCGCTTTCACTGATTTATGCGGCCTTCCAGAAAATGTAGTCGGCTTGATAGGGCACCCATTGCTTGGTGCCGACGGATTCCATGCCGCAGGGGCTGCTTGGCGCCACGCCACCGCTGGTGGCCACGCGCTGGATGTAGCTGACGCCCTGCATGGCGCCGCTGCCCGTGGCCGGGTTGGCTTTCACCAGCTGATACGGGATGTTGCCGGCGCCGGCCGGCGCCACGGCCACTTGCGTCGCCGTCACTTTCGAGCCATCCAGGTTGGCCCAGGTGGCGGGTGGGCCGACATACGTGCCGACCTGCATCCCGCTGCGGTCGTTCAGGGCCGCGTCCGGGCCCACGAAGACCCATTCATGGCCCGTCATGTCTTTCTTGGCCTTGCATTCGTAGGCGATCTTGCCCACGCCCACCGTTTGCATGGCTACCTGGTGGCCATCGGGCACCTTGACGGCATTCGGTAATTGTTCCTGCGAATAGCGGGCACTCATGGGGGCACAGGCGGCCACGAGCAGGGCGGCGCACAGCACGGTGAGCGAAGGGGCGGTATGGCGTGGGGCGATGGTGGCAAGCATGGCGAACTCCTGGTAGTTGGCTCAACCGGCTGGTTGATACCATTACTACGCATGGGCTGGCCATTTGGATGCAGCCAGAGAAAAATATTCTAAGGCGGCGTTTCTTTCTTGCTGAAACGCCGCGCCAGGGCCAGCACGACGGGCATGGCGGTGGTGGCGTGCTTGAGCAGCGCGCCGCTGGCCCGCAGCAGCGGCAGGAAACGGCGCGGGCGCACGAGCAGCAAACCCAGCACGGCGCCCCCTATCATCAGGGGAATTTTAAAGCGCGTGGCCAGGGTGTGGCGCAGATTGCCGCCCGTTAAAGGCTCCAGCAATTGGCGCGTCTGCACGCCCAGGGCCAGGCGCTGCAGCGCACATTCGGCCAGCAGCGCGTCGCGTCGCTGCGCCAGGCTGGCGGCCGTGTGCACATGCGATAACTTGGTGGGATGCGTGGTCATGGCCGCTCCGATCCCCGGCGCGCCAGCAGTTGCAGCTCGTCCAGGTCTTTGTTCAGTTCGGAAAGTGTGAAGGACAGCAGTTTCGGCTTGCTGCGGAAACTGGCGCGCACGCCCAGCAGGGTGGCGATGGCGGCGCCGATGAAGACGGCGGCCGTGATGGCGATGGCGGCGATGCGGTGCGTATCCCAGAACAGCACGATGACGAGGAACACGATCAAGACCAGGCCGACAAACAGGCACAGCAGTGCCAGCATGGCCAGCGCCAGATAGGACAGGAAGCGCAGCGACTCTTCTTCCATTTCCACGGCCGCCAGGGCCAGACGAGTCTGGACGATGGCGGCGAGGGTCGCTGCGACTTGGGCGACATGGTGCAAGATAGCCATATGCTGCCTTTCGCGTCAGGAGACGGCCTGCGCCGTCGGTGCTGCGTCGGTACTGCGCCGTTACTATCTAGCGGCGTGACGAGGAAAGCAGCAGGCCGAACAGCACGCCGATGACGGCGCCCGCGCCCACGGCTTTCCATGGATTGTCCTGCACGTATTCATCGGTGGCCTTGGCCGCCTGCTTGGTACGTTCGAGCAAATCTTCTTCCAGCTTGATCAAGTCTTTCTTGGCCGTTTCCAGGGTGGCGATGAACTTGTCCTTGACGGCTTTGACGTTCTCGCCCGTCTGATCCTTGGCGCCATCGAGCCAGCCTTCCGCTTCATTGATGACGGTTTTCAGGTCGCCGACCAGTTTGTCGCGGGCCTTGTCGGCGTCGGCGAGGATGCTGTCGCTGCTGGATTTTCCGGTATGTATCGAGCTCATGTATTACCTCATGGAAGTGAAACTGCACAGTGAAATACCAGTGTAGGCAGCTGCGGCCAAGCCTGTCTTGCGCCGCCTCAAGGGCTGCCGCGGCGCAAGGGTTTTTGCTTAGCGGAAAGCAAAGTCCAGTACCACGCCCGCAAACACCGCCGCTCCTAGCCAGTTATTATGCCGGAATGCCGCAAAACACGGCATACGCTCGCGTGCGCGTATCAGGGTGTAGTGGTAAACGGCGCAGCCGGCCGCCACCAGCAAGCCCGCCACGAACCAGTAACGCAAGCCCAGGTACCAGCCGCATGCCAGCCACAGCAGCAGGAAAACGGCATAGCAGGCCATGACGATGGCCACGTCGTAGCGGCCAAAGGTGATGGCTGAGGTCTTGATGCCGATCTTCAGATCGTCGTCGCGGTCGACCATCGCGTATTCCGTATCGTAGGCCACGGCCCAGAAGACATTGCCCAGCAGCAGCAACCAGGCGACGGCGGGCACGGCATCCGTGATGGCGGCAAAGCCCATGGGGATGCCGAAGCCGAAGGCGATGCCCAGATACGCTTGCGGGATGGCAAAGAAACGCTTGAAATAGGGATAGGTGCCGGCGATGATGACGGCGGCCACCGACAACTGCTTGGTCAGCGCGTTGAGGGGCAGGATCAGGCAAAAGGCCAAGACGGTGAGCACGCCAGCCACGGCCAGCGCTTCCTTGCCGCTGATGCGTCCGCTGGTGATGGGACGCTCGGCCGTGCGCTTGACGAATTTGTCGATATCCTGGTCGGCGTAGTCATTGATGGCGCAGCCTGCCGAGCGCATCAGGAAAGTGCCAAGAGTAAAGATGAGCAGCAGCCGCCAGTCCGGCACGCCCTGCTGCGCCAGCCACAGCGCACACAGGGTAGGCCACAGCAGCAATACGGTACCGATAGGCTTGTCCAGCCGTATCAGGCGGAAATACAGCGCCAGCTTGTTCATGGAAGACTCGATCTTGTTGAAGAGAAAGGTCGATTATCGCAAATAGTATGTAAATGTACTATTTTGCGCCTGGGGCGCTAGTCTTCGTCCTCGCAGAGCGGCGTAATGCCCGGCAAGTTGCAGCTGGCGATGGCTGCGCACAGGGCGTCGATGGCGGCCTTGCGCGTAAAGCTCTTGCGCCACAGCATCACCACGCGGCGCGATGGCACGGGGGCGGCGAAGGGCCGGTATTCGAGCATGCCGTCGGTGGCGTGCATATTCGCAACGGAGGCGCGCGGCAAGACCGTCAGGCCGATGCCGCTGGCCACCATGTGGCGGATGGTTTCCAGCGAGGAACCCTCAAACGTGCGCTGCATGCCATTGCCGGGCGAGGAAAAACGCGCCATTTCGGGGCACACTTCCAGTACCTGGTCGCGGAAACAGTGGCCATTGCCCAGCAGCAGCATGGTTTCCGATTTCAAGTCTTGCGCGGCGATTTTCTCGCGCGCCGTCCATGGATGCTGGCGCGGCATGGCGACAACGAACGGTTCGTCATACAGTTCCTGCATGGCCATGCCGTGGTCGGGCAGGGGCAGGGCCATGATGGCCACGTCCAGTTCGCCCTGGCGCAGCAATTCGAGCAGGCGAACCGTGAAGTTTTCCTGCAAGATCAAGGGCATCTGCGGTACCTGGTCTATCATGGCCTTGACCAGCGGCGGCAGCAGGTAGGGGCCGATCGTGTAGATCACGCCCAGGCGCAGGGGGCCGGCCAGCGGATCCTTGTTTTGCTTGGCGAGTTCCTTGATGGCGGCCGTCTGTTCCAGCACGCGCTCGGCTTGCGCAATGATCTGCGCGCCCAGTGGCGTGACGGAGATTTCCGCGCCGCCCCGTTCGAACAGGACCACGCCCAATTCGTCTTCGAGTTTCTTGATGGCCACTGACAGGGTGGGCTGGGCAACGAAGCAAGCTTCGGCGGCATGGCCGAAGTGCTTCGCTCGCGCGACTGCAACGATATATTTCAGTTCAGTCAGTGTCATAGGTTGATTGAAACACAGGAAGTGCTTACTTGCAATGAATGAAAGGTGGCGCAAACGTGAAACTGTGGCGCCGATGGCGTATTGTAGCGGATCGCCCCCTATAATGCGGGACCGGGCAGCGAAGGGAGATGGCGATGGAATTGCACCTGCAGGCGCTGGAAGCGGCAATTAATTACTGGCGTGCCAGGCAACCGGCGCGCGGCAATGAATATGCGCTGTCGCCGTCCGTCAGCCGCCTGGCCGGCGTGTATGCGCTGATGATTTACTACCGGCAAGATCGCATCGCCGAAGAAGGGCTGGACCCGGCAGTCGTGGCCTTGATCGATGCCTGGCGCCGGGATGCCGGCGGCATCCAAGGCGATAGTCACGCCTGAGCGTGACCGTACGTCACCCTATTTAACCCAACAAGAGATATCCATGCCTGATTTTGAAAACAAACTGTGCGGCCGTGACGAATTGCGCGCCCGCGCCGCGGCCCTGCCGAAACCGATGGTGGTGACGAACGGCGTGTTCGACATTTTGCACCGTGGCCACGTAACGTATCTGGCGCAGGCGCGCGCGCTGGGCGCCTCGCTGATCGTTGCCGTGAATACCGATGCTTCAGTGAAACGCCTGGGGAAGGGCGATGACCGCCCCCTGAACAGCTGCGAAGACCGCATGGCCGTGCTGGCTGCGCTGGAAGCGGTGAGCCTGGTCGTGCCGTTCTCGGAAGACAGCGCCCTGGAAGTGGTGCAGGAGGTCGAACCGGAAATCTATGCCAAGGGCGGCGACTACGACATGGCGGCCATTCCGGAAGGCAAGGCCGTGCTGGCGTATGGCGGCCAGGCCGTGGCCATCGATTTCGAGCACGACCGTTCGACCACCAAGCTGTTGACGAAAGTGCGGACGCAGCAGGGCTGAGGAAGCTCGTCAATGTTTCCATACAGATAAAAAGACGTTACTATGAGAACTGCCAGGGCTGCGACCTCGTTTCGTCAGCCCCAGCACGTTCCACCGTCTGAATGCATTGCTTGTCATAGAAAATAAATGGATCATAAAACTTCTGGGGATTGGCCACTGCCCTCCGGCGCCTGGCACGTGGATGACGATGGCGCGTGGAGCATGCAGCGCAGCGCGGACGGCCAGAACGTCTCGCCCTTGGTGAGCCATGCCGATATCGGCAAGCTGATGCTCGCGCGGCGCCTGCCCGCAGCCGCCGGCGCGCCCGTGCGGCAATTTCCGCCCGAATTTTCGTTCGACCCCGCCTCGGGCGCGGCCTTGCAAGTGCCGCCCGACACGGCCGCCACGCCGCCCTGGGTGCCGCCCTACGGCGCATATCCCGTCAGCGACGTGCCGCCAGCGGGCCCGGCCGGCTTGCGCCAGGCCAGCGTGCCCCTGAAACTGGCCGACCAGCGCGCCCGCGAAGAGCATGCGCAAGCCGATGCTTCGCTGCCCATGCCGCCGCCCGGCGAATACGAATTCTTTTCCGCGCAGTTCGGCACCAGCGCACCTGCGCTGCTGGCGCTCGACCCGCGCAAGGCCGTCCTGCACGCCTGGCTGCCCGCCTCGAAACGCTGGCTGGCGCTGGACCCCGACTATGGTAGCTTGCTGGCCGAATCGGACCTGGCCCACGGCGCCTGGCGCGCCGAGCTGGTGCCGGAGTTCAACAGCGTGCTGGTCTTGCCGACCAGCCATGGCCTCGCCTGCATCCGCCCCGACGTGCCTTCGCTCACCTACGTGGTCGAGCATGTGGGCGGCGCGCCGTGCGCGGCCGCGCCCGTCTGGTTCCAGAACCGTTTGTGGGCGCCGCTGCGCGACGACGATGGCCGCATCCGCTTCGTCAACCTTGACGCGCAACAGAAGCCGGGCAGCGATGTGCTGCTCGACAGCATGGTTGAGCTGGGTACCGTCAGCGCGCCCGTGGCCTACAACCGCATGGCCGTGTGGCCCTGCGCCAATGGTCAGCTGCGCCTGCAATTGCAGCCGGACGGCAACGTGGCCGCTTCGTTTACGCCTTGGCCCGAAGGGCTGGTGCCGCATTTCGAATTCGGCAGCCCGTACGTGTCGCGCGATGGCGGCCTGTGGCAGCTGTGCTTCGAGCGTGGCCGCGGCACCTATGTCTACGTGAAACTGGGCGCGCAGTCCGAACGGGCCGACGCGCTGGCGCCGCGCCTGTGTTCGGGCAGCTTCAATTACCGCTTCGCCACCAAGCTGAAAACAGCGCCGTGGGAAGAGCCGGAACATGGCGACGATGGCGGCAAGAACCAGGCTGTCATGCCCTTGCTGGAATCGGGTGCCGGCAGCAGCGTCTTTGGCGTGAAGTTTGCCACCAGCGCCGGCTTGTCGAGCGTGCTGCGTTCGAACGAGCGCCTGGCGGCCCAGCTGGTACAGGACGATGAGTTGCGCGAAACCGTGTTTCATACCTTTGCCGTCAGCGAGCCGTGGCGCGTGCGCCTGTTTGTCCATGAAGGCACCTTGTGGGCGTATCACCCGCTGCTGTCGCGCATCGATGGCTGGGCCTTGCAGGCATGAAGGCGCGCGTCCTGATCGCGGCCGGCGCCGCCTTCCTCTCCTTCGCCAGCGCCAGCGTGCAGGCGGCCGGCATCCAGCAAGCGTTCCTCGTGCAAAACTCGGGCTGGATGGAGCCGTTTTACACGGATGAACATTCGCAACTGAAAGCCCTGGTGGGCGCCGTGGCGCAGGCCGCGACGAGCCCGTCCGACAAGGTCTATACGCTGGCCTTCAGCCAGAGCAGCGGCGCGCACGTGTCGCCGTCGCTGCTGGGGCAAGGGCAGGGCGGCGCGGGCGTGGCGGGACAGCTGGCCAATCTCGGCCTGGCGCGCAAGAGCGCCGGCGGCGCGCTGGCCGACACGGATTTCCAGGAAGCCGTCACGAAGACCATCACGGGGCCGTTCCAGTCCGCGTCCGGCATCGTGTGGATCTTTACGAATAACAAGAACAGCCCGAACAACGACAGCCAGACGGCCGAGCGCAACCGCGACTTTTACCGCTTGCTGCATCTGGAGCCGTCGATCACCAAGACGGTGGTGTTTCCACTGCGCATGCCCGTGCAGGGCAAGCTGTACAGCGCCAGGGGCTTGATGGTGTATGCACTGGCGTATGGCCAGCCGGCGTCCGAGGCGTTGACCCGCATCCTGGCCGAAGGGCGGCTGTCGCAAGTGTTGACGCGCCCGCCCGCGCGCCTGAAACCGGTGGACCAGGATGCCGTGCGCATCGTGCCCCAGTCCGTCAAGAACAGCGCCAACGTGCACGCCAGCCTGGGCCGCGACGGCCGCACCATCGTGCTCGACGTCGATGCGGCGAACCTGGTGCCGCAAGTGGTGCTGCAGGCGTCCTTGCAAAACATGTTTTTCCCGTACGTGATCGACAGCGCCAGGGTGCACGCCAGCCTGGCCGGGCAGAACGCGCCCTTGCACGTTGCGCCAGATCAAATCCGCCAGCTGCAGCCGGGCGCCAGCCAGTCCGTGCAGGTACAGTTTGCGCTGCCGATGGCGCAAATTCCGTCGCCGTGGTCGGCGCAGGCGATCGCCGCCATGGGCAAGCAGGTGATGCTGCCCATGCAGGCCCAGGTGGGCCTGTCGGAACAGCGGCTGGCGCTGGCGTCCAGCTTTGGCAAGGATTTGCAGGAATTGTTCCCTGGCGACCCGATATCCAGCATGTTTACGCCGCCCGACAGCGTGCGCGCCTCGCAGGCAACGATACCGTTGCTGGTGCGCATACAGTATCCGCTGCTGCCCGTGCTGGTGATACTGGGCGGCGTGCTGGCGCTCGTGCTGGGCTTGCTGGCGCTGGGCCTGGTCGGCACGCGCGCCACGCGCTACAAGGTGATGACCGACGGCGTGCAGCGGCAAGTGTTATTAAAACCATTTAAAAGCGTGCAGATCCGCGACGATGACGGCCGCGACATTGGCGAACTCAAGCGTGGCCTGGGCAAGCCGGCCGTCGTGCGCGTGGCCGAAGGCCATACCTTGACCCTGGCCTGAACACAGATTCCTTAAAAATTCCTTCCATTTAATAGAGGCATACCATGGCGCAAGACACTCCAAAAGACAACGCAGGTTTTACCTTGCCGGCCCCGGTAACGGCTCCGGCATCCGCACCACCGGCCGCCGACGCATCCGCGGCCAGCGCCGCCACCGCCACTGCCACCACGGAACCGGCGCCCGCGTTCGATGCGGCCGGGACGACCGATACCTCGTCGCGCGACACCCTGGTCGGCGGCGTGGTGCTGTTGCTGCTGTTTATCGCCTTTTTCTTTGCCAAGAATGCCTACGCGAATGGCCTGGTGGCCAAGCGCGTGCCGCCGAACAAGGCCAATGCCTCGGGCTGGTGGCTGTTCATCTTCCTGGCCAGCCTGGCGACCGGTGTCGTGCTGGCCGCCGTGAACGCGCATAAATTCCTTGCGCCACTGTTCATGGGACCGCTGGTGCTGGTGGGCCTGGTTGCCCTGTTGCTGACATTTACCTCCAGCCGCCGCTAAGAACACGCCGTTGCACGCATCATCGAAGGAATCACCATGGCAGAGAACCTGAACCAAACCATCACCGGCGGCGCCAGCGAGCGCAAGCAGGACAAGATCATCGAACTGCGCCCGACCCTGTTCATCGGCATCGGCGGCACGGGCATGCAGGTGCTGATGCGCGTGCGCCGGCGCATCCTCAACACCTTGTGGGGCGGCGCGGGCAACCGCACGCGCATCGAGGGCCTGGCCGACTTTCCCATCGCGCAATTCATCCATTTCGACCTCGACAATGGCGCCGTGATCGAAAGCGGCGAGTCGCAGGCGAAGGACTTGCAGTTCGACCAGGTGAAGTTCACGGACGACGACAAGGTGGTCGAATCGTTCGACATGGACAAGTACAGCCGCGATGAAGATTCCCTGGAGAAGTATCCGCACATTAAGGAATGGCTGCCGCTGACGCCGCAGCGCATCCGCGAACTGCGCTTCGACATGAGCAGCGGCGCCGGCCAGATCCGCGCCGTCTCGCGCCTGTATTTCTTCGACAAGTATGCCAAGATCCGCGACAAGATCCGCTTGAAACTGAAAGCCCTGAAAGCGGGCCTGTCGCACGAGCGCCAGCTGGCCGAACTGGGTTTGCGCATGGAAACGAACCGTTTCCGCATCGTCATCGTCGGTTCCGTGGCGGGCGGCACGGGTTCCGGTTCCTTCCTGGACATGGGCTTGCTGGCGCGCTGGCTGGCGCGCAGCGAAGTGGGCGCGGCCGACGTCGAGCTGATGCTGTTCTTGCCGACCGGCTACACCAAGGCCAACAAGGACCGGGTCGAAGCCAACGGCTACGCGGCGCTGATGGAACTGGAATCGGCCATGATGGGCAACAAGGGCTATGTGGGCCGCTGGGATGCGTATGACCGCCCGGAACTGACGCGCGAGCCATACAGCGAGGTTTACCTGATCGATTCGGGCAACCTTGCCCAGCAGCACACCAAGGATGTCAGCGACGTCTACCATATGGTGGCCGATTCGCTGTTCGAGGATTTCGCCTCGGCCGACTTCGCGCGCGCCAAGCGTTCGATCGCCGTCAACCAGGCGCAGCACAAGAACTCGCTGTACAACGCGCCCGTGCCGCAAGACCGCTTCGGCGACATGCGGCTGTATTTCTCGAAGCGCTTTTCCTCGTTCGGCATGGCCGTGCTCGATACGCGCCAGGAAGCGGCGCGCGACGAGCGGGCCCACCGCTGGGCCGGCGCCATGCTGCAAGCATTCTTTGGCGTGGGCGGCACGGATGCGGGCGCCAACCGTGCCACGGATACGCAGCGCGATAATTTCCTCGCTGCCAATATGTTCCTGAAGGGCACGCCGTTCAGCGATTTCCCCGAGTTTTCCGACAAGAGCATTGAACTGAAGCGTTCCAGCGGCGACTTCATCGATTTCCGCGTCGTCGACGAATTGCTGGAAGACCGCCATGGCCACTTGCTGGCCGGCGTGGAAAACCGCGTCAATACGCGCATCAACGATATCCGCACGGGCTTTGACCGCAGCGAATGGCCGGCGCAGGTGCGCGACGCCATGAAGCACCTGGAACGCGACGCCGTGCGCGACCAGGATTCCACGGCCGACACGACGGAAGACCGCATCAGCAAGCGCCGCCGCGAAGTGCTGGAAGACGTCAAGAAGGTCGTGCGCGACCAGCTGTATGGCTACCTGGACAACAAGGAATTCGGCGGCCTCGAATACGTGCTGTCGCTGGTGGAACAGATCAAGGACCGTATCGAGGCGCCGGGCAGCGGCTTGACGGCGCAGATCGGCAACAATGCCGAGCGTTACCGTGAAATCAAGGAAGCCGTGCGCTCGCGCGAATACGAGCGCCTGCTGAACAACCTGGAGCAGACGCGCAGCGCCTTCGGCTTCCTCAGCAATGGCGAAAAGCAGGCGGGCGTGGTGATGGACCATCTGCGCACGGAAATGGCGAATGCCCTGAAATTCCATTTGCGCGCCAAGGCGGCGGACGAGTCCGTGCTGCTGCTGGGCGAACTGTCGCGCTGGCTGGGCAACCGTATCGGCGTCGACGCACAAGGCCGCGCGCAGTGGAATGGCCTCGTGGGCGAGCTGCAAACGGGCCGCGAAGGCGTGCTGGCCATGCTGGCGGAATTGAAGACGGCCAATACCATCCTGCAAAAGGACCTGGACAAGGAACACGCGACCCTGATCGTCATTCCCGTCACGGAAAAAGACATTGCGCTGCCATCGGCGGCCACCTTGCGCCAGTGGGCCGATGAAGCGTTCAAGGACATGGGCGGCTCGAAAGCGCTGTTCCCCATGCTGGGCGAACCGGCGCAGCGGGGCTTGATCCTGGCCAAGGTCACGCGCATGGCGGAAAACATGATCGCCACGGCTGGCCTGGCCGAAGGGGCGACGAGCACGCCCGACCCGCTGTTCGAAGCGCTGGAACAGATGGATGTGTCCGAACGCCTGGACCGTTTCCGCAAGCTGCTGGCCTGCTCCATGCCGTGGATCGACGCCAACATGGCGGGCGATTTCACGGTCGTGTCGGACCAGTTCAAGTGCGTGATCGGCGTGGCCAACGCGGCCGCCTTCAAGGCGAAGTTCGGCGCCGAGCTCGAATCGTGCGTGCCGACCCAGGTGGGCATCACGGTGAGCCAGCTGGAAATCGTCGAGACGGGCATCCGCGGGCGTGCTGTCTGCTATTGCGAACTGGCCGGCGTGCCGATGACGGTGCTGCGCGGCCTGGAAGGCTGGCGCACCAGTTACCGCAAGGAAGGCGACAACGACAAGGCGCCGACCCATACGCACATCGATCCGACGCAATTCACGCACCCGATCGCGCCGAACACGGACGAGATGAAGCGTCTGGCGGAAGACTTCGGCGAATTCCTGCAAGCGATCATGCTGGGCGTGCTGACACGCCACACGGGCCGGGTCGTGCCGCCGGGCCAGTACCAGTTTGCCGTCGAACCGGGCGACTTGCGCCGCATCGGCAATGAACGGGCCATCCGCCAGAATGGCATGCCTGCCTCGTACGAGAAAAATATCGCCCTGCGCATCGAAGAAAAATTGACGGCGCTTGATGCCGTGCAGACGGCGGCCATGGCCGCGCTGGCAAAATACTACGAGCGGGGCGTGTATGCGCCCAAGCTGGTGGCGCAAGCCGATGGCTCGCAGCTGCCGTACATCGGTTTTGGCAGCGCCATTTCCGCCGAAGTGGGCGCGCGCCTGCGCGAGTCGGCGCGCCGCAAGGGCATGGCCAGCGACGAGCTCGACCACACGGTGCAAGCCTTGCTGGGACGGCTGAAGGAGTGGGCGAACGTCATCGGCGACTCCGACAGCGATGCCTACGACTGGGAAGTGCGCGAGCCGGAAGCGGACGGCCAGCCCCGCCTGAAATATGCGATCAAGGGGGAAATGCTGGAAGCGGGGCGCCTCGAGCAATTGCTGCGCCCGGCAGGTGCGGCCGCTGCCCCTGCGGCAACCGCGTTCGGCATGCCACCACCGCTGGGCGGCATGCCGCCGCCGCTGGTGGAATACCAGTATTTCCTGGGTATCAACGGCCAGCAGCAGGGACCGTTCACGGCCCAGCAGATCGTGCAGTACGTGCAGGCAGGGCAAGTCGCACCAAGCACCACCAAGGTGTGGCGCGCCGGCTTGCCGGCCTGGGCCGACCTGGCCCAGTTCCCCGAACTGGCGCCTTTGTTCCTCGGCGCGCCGCCACCGTTGATGCCGCCGCCTCTGTGAACGCTGGAATGACGTTGGAATGAAGGATTAGTTTTGGATATCTGCAACAAATGCAAGACGGGCCTGTGGACCGTTGTCAGCCATTGCCCGTACTGTGGTCACGCGGTGGCTGGCGCTGTCCGGGCAACTGCGGCCGTGCCGCCGCCGCTGCCTGGGCCAGCGCCGGTACCAGCGCCCCCGCCGGTAGTGCCCAAGCCGCCGCCCGTGCCCGTGCCTGTGGCGCCTGTGCCGACGCCGAAACCGCCGCCGGTGCCGGTGTCCGCGCCGGCTGCCGTGCCGCCGCCAGCGCCGCCGAAGCCGGCCCAGCCGAAAGCCGTGCCGAAGCCCGTGCCGGCAGCTCCACCTGCATCAACCGAAGCACCGCCACCGCCACGCAAGTGGCTGCGCTGGCTGGGCGGTATTGCCGTGCTGGCAGCCGTCATCGTCTACATGAATGGCAAGCCGGGCGGAAAGAATGAGTCGGCCTGCAATGACGCCATCGACAGTGGCTTGCAACTGGTGGCGAATGGCAGCCTGGACGGCGCCCGCCAAAAGCTGGCGACGGCGAAGAGTGTGTGTACGGGCAAGTCCAGCGCCAAGGCGGACGACTTGCAGGCGGCCATCGGCAAGGCGGGCGCCGCATCGGGCAGTTGCCAGCGGGGCGTGCGCGGCATCGAGCGCAACATTGATGGCCGTCAATTGCAAAGCGCAGCCAAGGGCATTGCCGCGCTCGACGCCGATTGCGCGGGCGCTGCCAGCGTGGATTCCCTGCGCAAACAGCTGGCGCGCCAGCAGGCGGCAGCCGCGTCCGTGCTGGTGGGAGTGCGCCAGGCGCTGGACGGCAAGGATGCGACGGCGGCAAGGAATGGCATCGCCAGGCTGGAAGCGATCGACCGCGAAGTGCTGGAATTGCCGCAGTTGAAGGCCGACGTGCAGGCGCTGTCGGCGGCCGCGGAGCCTGCCCCGGCGCCCGTTTCAGTCCCGGTGCCAGCGCCGATGCCAGCAGCGCAGGAACCTGCGCCCGCGCGCGCGGTCGAACGTTCAGCGGTGGCCGAACGCCGTCCGCCGGAAACGTCGCCCGTCGATAGCGGCGCAGCCATGCGCAACGAGATGGCGCAATCGTTCTTGCGCGATGCCGAGCGTTCTTTGCTGGAAGGGAAGTTCGATGCGGCCAAGACGTATCTGGAAAGCGCGCGCCGCGTCGATCCGGGCAATGCGCGCATCGACAATCTGTCGCGCCGCATCCGCGAGCGCGAACGGCAAGTGCTGCAGACGGAAACAACGATCAATTAGCTATCTGGGGAATCACCATGCTGAACCACACCACCTTGCGCGCAGCCGCTGCGCTGACCATTGCGGCCATGCTGGCCGGCTGCGCCACGGCGCCGATGAACCCGAACGGCGTGCGCCAGGACAGTTCCTATCCGCAGGGTGGAAGCCAGGCGGCCACGGATGAGGACCCGTGCAGCATGGGCGCGACGGCGGCTGCCGGCGCGGCCGTGGGTGCGCTGCTGGGTGCGCTGGCGGGCGGCAAGAATAGCGCGCTGAAGGGCGCGGCCATCGGCGGCGGCCTGGCGGCGGCCGGTTGCCTGGCCATCAATGTCAATTCGCGCCAGACCAAGACGGCGGCGCAGGCGGACCGCGACTACATCCGCACACGCGGCGCGCTGCCGCGCGAACCGCAGGTGGTGTCGTACACGCCGCAGCTGAGCGCATCGACCGTCAAGCGCGGCCAGCCGTTCAAGGTTAATTCGGTGGTGGAGCTGGTCAACGGCAGCGCGCAAAGCGTCAACGACGTGCGCGAAGAGCTGGTGGTGCTCGACCCGCAAGGCCAGCCATTCAAGTCCGGCTCGAAAGCCCTGGCCAGCAACAACAAGTCGGGCGGGCGCTTTGAAAACTCGTTCGAGCTGACCTTGCCGGCCGGCGTGTCGCAGGGCGTGTATGGCGTCAAGACGAATCTGTACGTGAACGGCAAGCTGGCCGCCACGCGCGACCTGCGCACGCAGCTGGTGATGCTGGACGTGGATACGGGCGTTGACGCGCAGCTGGCGCTGCGCTGATTGCCGTATGCAAACGCGTAGGTCGGATTAGCGGGGTAAAGCCCCGCGTAGTCCGACAACGCCACTAACGCCAACAATGTTGTCGGATTACGGCCCCTTGGGCCTGATCCGACCTACGCACCGCCCTGGTAGCCATGCTGGCGCCAGGCTTCGTAGACGACGACGGCCACCGTATTCGACAGATTCAAGCTGCGGTTGTCCGGGCGCATCGGCAGGCGGATGCGTTGTTCGGCCGGAAAGCCGTCGCGCAGGGCCGGATCCAGGCCTTTTGTTTCCGAGCCGAACACGAACACGTCGCCCGGCAGGAAGGCCACGTCGCCGAACGGGCGCGAGCCGCGCGTCGTCATGGCGAACATGCGGGCCGGGTCGGGCTGGGTGTCGGCCAGGAATGCTGCCCAGTTCTTGTGCACCTTCATCTTGGCGTAATCGTGGTAATCGAGGCCGGCGCGCTTCATCTTGGCATCGTCGAGCGGAAAACCCAGCGGTTCGACCAAGTGCAGCTGCGCGCCCGTGTTGGCGCACAGGCGGATGACGTTGCCCGTATTGGGCGGGATTTCAGGTTCTACCAAAACAACGTGAAACAAAATGCTCTCCTTGGGTCTGTCTGTATCTAATATATAGCGAATTCAATGCGGCGGCGTGCGCGCCACCACCAGTATGCTGACCCTGGCCGCGCCTTCGCTCTTGCAGGCGGCGGCCAGCGCGTTGACGGTGTGGCCGCTGCTCATCACGTCGTCGACGATGCCGACATGGCATCCTTGCAATAATGGCGCGTGTTCCGGCGCGATGGCGAACGCGTGCGCCAGGTTGGCTTGCCGTTCCTGCGGCGCCACGCCGCTTTGCGCCCGGGTTTCGCGCACCCGCAGCGCCAGGCGGGGCTGTAAATGCACGTGCAGCAGGCGCGCCAGCGGGCGGGCAATTTCCAGCGCCTGGTTAAAGCCCCGTTCGGCCAGCCGGGCCGGGCCCAGCGGTACCGGGCACAGCAACTGCGGCGCCTCCCAATCTGGTTGTTGCTGAATGGCAACATGCAGCAATTCTGCCAACAGGGGCGCCAGCGCCAGGCGCGCGCCGAATTTCAGCTGCAGCAGCAACTGGTCGACGGGCGCCGCATAATCAAACGCCGTGACGGTGGCGTCATACGCGGGCCGCAGGCGCAAGCAGCGTCCGCACAGCGTTGCCACATCGTCGAGCGGATTGGCGCACTGGCGGCAGCGGGGACGTCCTTGCGTCAGATATTGGGCGCGGCAGGGCGAACACAGCACGTCCGGGCAGCCCATGCCGCACAGCGCGCACTGGGCCGGCAGCACCGTGGCGCCCAGCCACAGGCGCAGCGCCTGCCACGCGGCATCAAGGCGGTGCTGGGTGGCGGTCCGCATCGCGATGGCGTCGTTCCATGTACACTGCCGACATTATCTCACCTCACCCGATTCAACATGCCAGTTCCCACCAGTCCGCCCAAAATGAGTGCGCCCATCGATGCGGTGCAAGTACGCGATTTCTTTTCCCGTCCGGCGCGCATCGCGCCGTCGGACTTTCTGCGCCGCGAAGTGTCGGCACGCATGCACGAGCGCCTGGAGTTGGTGAAAATCACGCCGCACCGTGTGCTTGACGCCGGCTGCGGCCCCGGTGCGGACCTGGCGCAGCTGCAAAAGGATTATCCCGCCGCGCAGATTATCGGTCTCGATGCAGCGCAAGCGATGATGCAGGCGGCGCGCGCGCCCGCGTCGAAACTGGCCAGCCTGAACCAGTTCCTCAGCAAACTGCTGCCGGCCAAGGCGGGCGTGGATCTGCTGTGCGGCGACCTCGGCGACCTGCCGCTGGCGCAGGGCAGCATCGACCTCGTGTGGTCGAACCTGGCGCTGCACTGGCATGCCCAGCCCGACCGCGTGTTTGCCGAATGGCGGCGCGCGCTGCGCCTCGATGGCTTGCTGATGTTTTCCTGTTTCGGTCCCGACACCTTCCGCGAAGTGCGCGACGCCTTTGCCGAGGCCGATTTATATCCGCACGCCTTGCCCTTTGTCGACATGCACGACTTTGGCGACATGCTGGTCGAGACGGGTTTTTCCACGCCCGTGCTGGATATGGAAATCATCACCGTCACCTACGATACGGCGGAAAAACTGCTGGCGGACGTGCGCGCCTTCGGCGGCAATCCGCTGACCACGCGCCGGCGCGGCCTGATGGGCAAGGCGGCCTGGCAGCGCATGCTGGCCGCGCTGGAAAAGATGCGCCGTCCCGACGGCAAGCTGGGCCTGAGTTTCGAGGTGATCTATGGCCACGCCTTCCGTCCCGCGCCGCGCGTGACGCGCAATGGCGAGGCGATCATCCGCTTTGATTTGCCGAGAAAGCCCAAATAAAAGGCTAAAGAAACCGACACTTGGTCGCATTCGCGCATGGATGCAGCAGCAAGCGTTGCAAAGCGCGCGGCGGCCAGGAGAAGGGCGCGCACAAAGCCGATTATTGCTTGATGGATTCAAGTTTACTTGATTATAATCGTTGATTGTTTGTCAGCTTGCTAAGTAGAAAAAACAAGGGCTGCATACAAAATAAAAAAAACAAAGCAAGACTAATTCGAAGTTACTGCATTAGTATAGTAACCATCTTCCACACAAGGCCATTTCAGTGTGGGGAAGAAAAACAGGGTTCCAGCATGGTTGTGCGCCGCCGTTTTTGCTGCGGCAGCCAGCATGGAATTCGCTGGTGCTTGACGCACATGGCCGTATTCTGGCCGTGTTGCTTTCATGGAGGAGCGGCAGCGGTCCAGTACGGAGAAGTCCGCAGCCGTTTAAAATATCATTATTTTTGGGTGGTTGGGGAAAACATGACACATGCAAAGCGACTTCAATCGTTGCTGCTCGGGCTGTCTTTGACAGCGTTTGGCATCGGGCGATGGGCCACGGCGGCACCGGCTGCCGGCACCTATCCCGGCACCGGCGGTCCCGTGCCGTTCGAAATGAATCTGCAACCGCCGGCGACACAGATCGCCCATGAAATCTACGATTTGCACACCCTGATGATGATCATCTGCCTGGTGATCTTCGTGGCCGTGTTCGGCGTCATGTTTTATTCCATCTTCAAGCACCGCAAGTCCCTGGGCCACAAGCCGGCCACTTTCCACGAAAGCACCACCGTCGAGATCGCCTGGACCGTCGTGCCTTTCCTGATCGTCATCGGCATGGCCCTGCCTGCCACGCGCACCGTCGTCGGCATGAAGGACACTTCGAACGCCGACATCACCATCAAGGCCACCGGGATGCAGTGGAAATGGGGCTATGACTACCTGAAAGGCGAGGGCGAAGGCATTTCCTTCCTCTCCAACCTGGCCACGCCGCGCTCGCAAGTAGGCGCGCCAGGCGTGCCGCCGACGGAAAAGCGGGGCGAAAACTACCTGATCGAGGTCGATAACGAAGTTGTCGTGCCGGTCAACAAGAAGATCCGCGTGGTGCTGACGGCCAACGACGTCATCCACGCCTGGTCCGTGCCCGCCTTCGGCGTCAAGCAGGATGCGATTCCCGGCTTCGTGCGCGACACCTGGTTCAAGGCCGACCATATCGGCACCTTCCGCGGCAATTGCGCCGAGCTGTGCGGCAAGGAACACGCGTTCATGCCCATCGTCGTCAAGGTGGTCTCCGCCGACGACTACAAGGCCTGGGTTGATGTAAAACAAAAGGAAATGGCGGCATTGGCTGATGATCCAAGCAAGGTGTGGACCATCGACGAATTGAAGGTCAAGGGCGAGAAAGTGTATGCGGCCAACTGCGTGGTCTGCCACCAGGCGACAGGCAAGGGCGTGCCAGGTGCATTCGCGCCGCTGGACGGCTCGGCCGTGGTGAACGGTCCGAAAGCGGAACAGATCCATGTCTTGCTGAACGGGCAAAAGAGCGGCAAGTATCCGGCGGAAATGCCAGCCTGGAAACAGCTGTCCGACACGGAAATTGCCGCAGTGATCACTTACACGCGCAATACCTGGTCGAACAAGGCCGAAGAGAACATCGTTCAACCAGCCGAAATCGTGGCTGCACGCAAGTAATTAGGAGTCGCATATGAGTACTAGCACGAGCACTAGCACCTTGGACCACGCCGGTCACGATCACGACCATGCCCACGATCATCCCACTGGCTACCGTCGCTGGCTGTTTGCCACCAACCACAAGGATATCGGTACTTTGTACCTGTGGTTCTCGTTCATCATGCTGCTGTCGGGCGGCGTGCTGGCCCTGATGATCAGGACGGAACTGTTTCACCCAGGCTTGCAATTCTTTCACCCGGAATTTTTCAATCAACTGACCACCATGCACGGCCTGGTGATGGTGTTTGGCGCCATCATGCCAGCCTTCGTCGGCTACGCCAACTGGATGATCCCGCTGCAAGTGGGCGCGTCCGACATGGCCTTTGCCCGCATGAACAACTTCTCGTTCTGGCTGCTGCCACCGGCCGCCATCCTGCTGGCCACGTCCTTCCTCGTGCCGGGCGGCGCCACGGCTGCCGGCTGGACCCTGTATGCGCCGCTGTCGACGCAGATGGGCCCCGGCATGGACATGGCCATTTTTGCCATGCACCTGATGGGCGCCTCGTCCATCATGGGTTCGATCAACATCATCGTCACCATCCTGAACATGCGCGCACCGGGCATGACCCTGATGAAAATGCCGATGTTCTGCTGGACCTGGCTGATTACCGCCTATCTGTTGATCGCCGTCATGCCCGTGCTGGCCGGCGCCATCACCATGACCCTGACGGACCGCCATTTCGGCACCTCCTTCTTTAACGCGGCAGGCGGCGGCGACCCCGTCATGTACCAGCACATCTTCTGGTTCTTCGGCCATCCCGAGGTCTACATCATGATTCTGCCGGCCTTCGGCATCGTCTCGCAGATCCTGCCGGCGTTTGCCCGCAAGCCCCTGTTCGGCTACGCGTCGATGGTCTACGCTACCGCTTCCATCGCGATCCTGTCCTTCATCGTCTGGGCGCACCACATGTTTACCACCGGCATGCCGGTGACCAGCCAGCTGTTCTTCATGTACGCGACCATGCTGATCGCCGTGCCGACGGGCGTGAAAGTGTTCAACTGGATCGCCACGATGTGGAAAGGTTCCATGACGTTCGAAACGCCGATGCTGTTCTCGGTCGGCTTCATCTTCGTGTTTACCATGGGCGGCTTCACGGGCCTGATCCTGGCCGTCACGCCGATCGACATCCAGCTGCAGGATACCTATTATGTGGTGGCGCATTTCCACTACGTGCTGGTGGCCGGTTCGCTGTTTGCCCTGTTCGCCGGCTTCTACTACTGGTCGCCGAAATGGACGGGCCACATGTACAACGAGACGCGCGGCAAGATCCACTTCTGGCTGTCCCTGATCACGTTCAACGTGACCTTCTTCCCGATGCACTTCCTGGGCCTGGCCGGCATGCCGCGCCGCTACGCCGACTATCCGGCGCAGTTCACCGACTTCAACATGATCGCCTCGATCGGCGGCTTCGGTTTTGGCCTGATGCAGGTGTACTTCCTGTTCTTCGTGGTCTTGCCGACCATCCGCGGCGGCAAGGCTGCGCCAGCGAAACCATGGGAAGGCGCGGAAGGCCTGGAATGGACCGTGCCGAGCCCGGCGCCTTTCCACACGTTTGAAACGCCGCCGACAGTGAAATAAGGTATCCCGGGCCGGCGTGTTCCGCGGCCCGTCTTGAATAAAGTGCCTGTCATGACCGAACGTAAAAAACCGAACAACCTGCGTACCGGGCTGATACTGGGGGCTCTGGCGGCCTTCTTCTTCCTGTCCGTATTCGTCAAGCGCATGTGGCTCTGACGTGACGACGCCCGACCAACAGGAAACACGCGGCCTGAACCGCAAGATGCTGGGCAAGCTGCTCGTCATTGCCGTGCTGATGTTCGGCTTTGGCTATGCCCTGATTCCCGTCTACAAGCAGATTTGCGAAGTGATGGGCATCAACGTGCTGACGCAAAAAGATGGCACGGTGGCCTATGACAACAATACGCAGGTCGACACGACGCGCAGCATCACCGTCGAGTTCGACGGCAATGCACAGGGGCCATGGCGCTTCCGCCCGACCGTGTCGAGCATGCAGGTGCATCCGGGCGAACTGGTGACCGTCATGTATGAAGTGGTCAACACGCAAAACCGCGTCGTCAACGCGCAAGCCATCCCCAGCTACGCGCCGCAGAGCGCCACGCCGCATTTCAAGAAGGTCGAGTGCTTCTGTTTCAAGCAGCAGACCTTGAAACCGAAGGAAGCGCGGCAGATGCCGGTGGTGTTCTTCCTCGATCCGGCCCTGCCGAAAGAGGTGAAAACCATCACCCTGTCGTACACGTTTTTCGAGATAGCCGGTCTGAGCCAGGCTCAGACGCCGGCCGTCCAATAGGAGAGTGGCATGGGCGAATCCAAGCAGCCTGAAAAAGCGTCGTTCCTGTATTCGCTGCGGGCCGTCGTGTGGTCATTCACGGGACTGCGCCGCAAGAGCGATTTCGACACGGATTCGGCCAAGCTCAACCCCGTGCACATCGTCATCGCCGGTTTCCTGGTGGTGGCTTGCCTGATCGGCATATTGATTTCGATTGTCAAATTCGTCGTTTTATAAATTATAAAAAACCACCCTATAAGTTTTTGAGGAGATGATGATGAGTTCCAACCACGCCGCCGTACCTTATTATTTCGTGCCCGGCCCGTCGCGCTGGCCCATGCTGGGCGGCGCCAGCCTGCTGCTGACCATGATCGGCGCCTCGGCCTGGGTCAACGACGTTTCCTGGGGCCCGTACCTGAATTACCTGGGCCTGGCCGGCATCCTGCTGGTGCTGTATTTCTGGTTCGGCGACGCCATCAGCGAATCGGAACAGGGCCTGTACAGCGAGCGCATAGACCACTCCTTCCGCTGGAGCATGAGCTGGTTCATCTTTTCGGAAGTCATGTTCTTCGCCGCCTTCTTCGGCGCCCTGTTCTACGCGCGCAGCATCTCCATGCCGTGGCTGGCCGACCTTGACCACAAGGTGATCTGGCCCGATTTCGCCGCCCACTGGGGCAATACGGGCCCGGCTGGCACGGTGCAGGAATTCACCACCATGACGCCGTTCTGGATTCCGACCATCAACACCGCCTTGCTGCTGCTGTCGGGCGTGACCCTGACCATTTCGCACCATGCGCTGCGCGCCGGCCACCGCGGCATGACGGCCCTGTTCCTGTTCGCCACGATCTTGCTGGGCGCCATCTTCATGGGCTTCCAGGTGTATGAATACATCCACGCTTACAGCGAACTGAACTTGAAATTGACGTCGGGCATCTACGGCGCCACCTTCTTCATGCTGACGGGTTTCCACGGCTTCCACGTGACCCTGGGCGCCATCATGCTGTCCGTCATCCTGTACCGCGTGCTGAAAGGCCACTTTACGCCCGAGCACCACTTCGGCTTCGAAGGTGCCGCCTGGTACTGGCACTTTGTCGACGTCGTCTGGCTGGGCCTGTACGTGGTCGTGTATTGGTTATAATGGCGGGGCAGGGCGCGCGTTGTTGAAGGGCGCGCCGGCACCATAAAAAAAGCCGTACCGGGACATCCTGGGTACGGCTTTTTTCTTAGTCTGAAGAATTTGCCAATCAGGCAAGAAGCTTAGTGTATGCCCGTCGGCTGGATATAGCCGAGCTTGTGCGCCAGCAGGATCAGCAAAAACAGGGTGATCGACAAGCCCACGCGCAGGGCCAGCGCTTGCACGGTGCGGTTGCTCTTGCCCTTGTCGCGCATGAGGAAGAACAGGGCCGAGCCCAGGCTGCCCAGAATCAGGATGAAGGCAATGGCAACGAGGATTTTCATGGATGGTAGCGCCTGGCTTGAGGAGGTTTCATTGTAATGCGTATCCGCTTCCATTTTAGATGGATTCCATTTGTTGTAATGCTGCTACTGGTGGCCCTGGGGTGCTCTTTGGCGCAATGGCAGCAGCGCCGTGGCGACGAGAAAGTCGCCCGCGCCGCCCGGCTCGAGGCGGGCAATCTGGCCGCACCGCTGGCATTGACGGCCGCGCCCATGCTGCCGGCCGATGCGCAAGCGATCGAATATCGCCGGATCACCGTCACCGGCCATTTCGTGCCCGCCTGGACCGTGTACCTGGACAACCGCCCCTACAAGGGCCAGGCCGGTTTTCACGTGCTCAAGCCATTCCAGATCGACGGTTCTGCCATGCACGTGCTGGTGGCGCAGGGCTGGTTGCCGCGCAACAATGCCGAGCGCACGCGCATTCCCGATTACGCCACGCCGGCCGGCACGGTGACGATTTCCGGCATCGCGCGGCTGAACGCGGGCCATGTGATGGAACTGGGCACGGCACCGGCCCTGGCGCCGCACGCCATCGTGCAAAATGCCGATATCGCCCAGCTGGCCCAGGCGAGCGGCCTGGCCTTGCAGCCATTTATTCTCGAACAAACGGCTGATTCAGTGGATCCTTCAGCGATGGCGCCAGCATCAGGCCAGCTTCCCGTGCGCGACTGGCCGGCGCCCGACCTGGGCGCCGACAAGCACCGCGGCTATGCATTCCAGTGGTATGCACTGGCACTGATGGCCTTTCTATTTTTTGTCTTTACAGGATTTCGACGTGCAAACAAACAGCCCTGACACAACGCAAGACAGCAGCAATAAACAGGCACAAAATACGGGACGGTGGAAATTGCTGGCCGTCGTGGCCGTGTGCGCGTTTCCCATCATCGCCTCGTATTTCACGTATTACATCATCAAGCCCACGGGCCGCAACAATTACGGCGCCCTGATCGACCCGCGCTTGCACCCGATACCGGAAGCGCAATTGCAGGTGACGGAACTGGACGGCAAGGCGGCACCGTTGGCGCAATTCAAGGGCAAGTGGGTGCTGCTGCAAACGGGGCCATCCGATTGCCAGGAAGCATGCAAGAAGCAATTGTTTGACATGCAACAACTGCGCCTCATGCAGGGCAAGGAACGCGAACGCCTGGAACGGGTCTGGCTGGTGACGGATGCCCAGCCGCTCGACACCCTGGTGATGCGCGAATTCGACGGCACCAGCATGCTGCGCGTCAATAACGACGCCTTGAAAGCGTGGCTGCCCGTGGAGCCGGGCGGCAAGACCAGCGACCATTTTTATTTGATCGATCCGCTGGGCAATCTGATGATGCGCTTCCCGAAAGACGCGGACCCGAACAAGATCAAGAAAGACATCGCCAAGCTGCTCAAAGCTTCGGCGATCGGTTGAGGAGTCTGCATGCCGACGATGCATCTCTCCGCGCTGGCCCAGCTGGGCTTGACGGGTCTGCTGGTGGCGCTGCTGCCGCTGACCATGGTCTGGGTGTCCGCGGACGCCAATAAATACCGCAAGCTCGTGTGGATCGCCGTCTTCCTGACGGTCGACCTGATCATGTTTGGCGGCTTTACGCGCCTGTCCGATTCCGGCCTGGGCTGCCCGGACTGGCCAGGCTGCTATGGCTCGGCCAATCCTTTCCTCGCGCATGAGCACATCGTGGCGGCGGAAACCCTGATGCCGACGGGGCCCGTCACGGTGGTGAAGGCCTGGATTGAAATGACGCACCGCTACCTGGCCATGGCCATCGGCGTCTTGATCGTGGCGATGATGGTGCAGGCGTGGCGCCAGTGGAAGAAAAGCAAACGCGAGGAATTCGCTCCCGCGCTGCCGACGGCGCTGTTTTTGTTCGTCTGCCTGCAGGGCGCGTTCGGCGCCTGGACCGTCACCCTGAAGCTGCAGCCGGTGATCGTCACCATCCACTTGCTGTTGGGCATGGGCTTGCTGGCCATGCTGACGTGGCTGGGCGGACGTCAGGACCATGCCGTGGCGCCAATCAAGCGCGCCGATGCGGACGCTGCCGTGCTGCGCCCCGTGCGCGCGCTGGCGATCTTCTCGCTGGTGCTGTTGACCGTGCAGATCGCGCTGGGCGGCTGGGTGAGCACCAACTACGCCACGCTGGCCTGCACGGATTTCCCCCTGTGCGGCGGCAAGGTGATTCCGGAAATGGATTTCGAGCATGGTTTTCATCTGTGGCGCGAACTGGGCAAGACGGCCGCCGGCCATTATTTGCCGTTTTCCGCGCTGACGGCCATCCACTGGGTGCACCGCAATTTCGCCTTCATCGTGCTCGCTGGCATCGGCTACACGGTGTTTCGCGCGTGGAAGCTGCCGTCCTTGCGCGGCACGGCCCGCTGGGTGGCGCTGGTGCTGGCACTGCAGGCGGCCACGGGCCTGGCGACCATCTACCTGAGCTGGCCATTGTCGATTGCCGTCATGCATAACGGCGGGGCGGCGCTGCTCGTGTTATTGCTGACCATGTTAAACTACAAGGCTAAATTCCAACTCGATGTAGCGCGGAAATCTGCTTCCGCCGCCGCGCCAGTGCCCTCGGCACCAGCCAGTCCTTCCCGTATCGCATAAATGACTACTCAGACCATCAGCCGTAAACCATCCCCCCGCATCGCCCAGTATTGGGCGCTGACCAAGCCCCGCGTGACGCAACTGGCCGTATTTTGCGCCGTCATCGGCATGTTCCTGGCCAGCGAGGAGTTGCCTGACTGGCATGCGGTGGTGTTCGGCACCATCGGCATCTGGCTGCTGGCCGGCGCCGCGTTTGCCGTCAACTGCCTGGCCGAGCGCGAAATCGACGCGCGCATGGCCCGCACGGCGCGCCGCCCGATGGCCATGGGCGACATCACGGTGAAACAGACGGTGGTATTCGCGCTGGTGATCGGCGGCCTGGGCATGGCGATCCTGTATCACCTCGTCAATCCGCTGACCATGTGGCTGACCTTTGTCACCTTTGTCGGCTACGCCCTGATCTATACGATGGTGCTGAAACCGGCCACGCCGCAAAACATCGTCATCGGCGGCCTGTCCGGCGCCATGCCGCCCGCGCTGGGCTGGGCCGCCGTCGCCAACGACGTGCCGATGCAGGCGTGGCTGCTGGTCCTGATCATCTTTGTCTGGACGCCGCCGCATTTCTGGGCCCTGGCCATGTACCGCCGCGACGATTACGCGCGCTCGGGCTTGCCCATGCTGCCCGTCACGCACGGCTTGAAGTTTACGCAATTCCACGTCTGGCTGTACTCGATCGCGCTGGCCGCCACCACCTTGCTGCCGTATGCCGTGCGCATGAGCGGCCTGATCTACCTGGCTTCGGCCGTGGTGCTGAACGCCGGCTTCCTGTACTACGCGTGGAAGATGTACCGCCACTACACGGACTTGATCGCGCGCAAGGCCTTTACGTTTTCCATCATCTACCTGGCCTTGCTGTTCGCGGCTTTGCTGGTCGACCACTACATTCCTCTCGGCACATGAAAAAATACCTGACTCTGTTGCTGGCGGCCGCGCTGGTCGCCGTCCTGGCCGGCTGCGGCAAGCCTGCCGCGCCGAAGCTGGCCTTCAAGAACACGGACGTGACGGGCCTCGGCTATGCGCGCGAGTTCGCGCTGACGGACCACACGGGCCACCCGCGCACCCTGGCCGACTACAAGGGCAAGCTGGTGCTGATGTTCTTCGGCTACACGCAATGCCCGGACGTATGTCCCACCACCATGGCCGACATGGCGCAGGTGATGCAGGAAATGGGCCCACAGGCGGACCAGGTGCAAGTGCTGTTCGTCACCGTCGACCCCGAGCGCGACACGCAAGCCTTGCTGGCCGAATACGTGCCGGCCTTCGACAAGCGCTTCGTGGGACTGCATGGCGATGCAGCCGCGACGGCCAAGGTAGCCAAGGAATTCAAGGTGTATTACGCCAAGGTCGAGGGCGAGACGGACGAGAGCTACACGGTCGACCACACGGCCGGCACCTATGTCTTCGACCGAGAAGGCAAGATCCGCCTGTTCGTGCGCCACGGCGAAAAGCCTGCCGCCATCGCGCACGATCTTAAACTTCTGCTATCCTGACCTGATCGCGCCCCCCGGGCGCCATCTTCAGGATACGCAGTACATGGATAAACGTTTCGAGCCGCACGCCCGCCTGGCAGCCATCATCTTCCTGTTGATCGGCTGCTTTTTCGTCTTGCGGCCCTTCCTCGCGGCCATGCTGTTTGCCGCCTGCGTGGGCATTTCCAGCTGGCCCCTGTATCTGCTGCTGCTGGAGCGCCTGAAAGGCCGGCGCAACTGGGCGGCCGCCATCATGACCCTGTCCTTGATCCTGGTCATCGTGCTGCCGCTGGCCCTCGTCACCTACAACCTGGCCGACAATGTGTCGCGCATCTATGAACAGTTGCGCACGGCGCTGGAGTCGGGCGGCCTGCATCCGCCGGCCTGGCTGGCCAGCATTCCGGTGGTGGGTGAAACCATCGCTGGCTACGTGGAGCGCCTGCTCGCCGACCGCGAGGAATTACTGAACTTGGGCAAGACGATGCTGGAACCGGCGCGCCATTTCCTCGCTTCCGGCGGCATCCTGCTGGGCACGGGCCTGGCGCAGACCAGCCTGGCCGTGTTCGTCAGCTTCTTCCTCTACCGCGATGGCCAGCAGCTGAGCCGTGCCCTGATGACGGGCGCCGGCCGCATCATCGGCGACAGCGCGCCGGGCGTGGGCCTGACCATCAGCCGCACCGTGCGCGGCGTCATGTACGGCTTGCTGGGCACGGCGCTGGCGCAAGCCCTGGTGGCCGTGGTGGGTTTCCTGATCGCCGGCGTGCCGGCCGTGGCGCTGCTGGGCGTGGCCACCTTCATCTTTTCGCTGATTCCCGTGGGCCCGCCCTTGATCTGGGGCGGCGCCGCCATCTGGCTGTTCAATGACGGCCAGACGGGCTGGGGCATCTTCATGCTGGTGTGGGGCGGTTTGCTGATCAGCGGCGTGGACAATGTGGTCAAGCCCATGCTGATCAGCCGCGGCAGCAGCCTGCCGTTCCTGCTGGTGCTGCTCGGCGTGCTGGGCGGCGTGCTGGCCTTCGGCTTCGTCGGCATTTTCATCGGGCCGACCCTGCTGGCGGTACTGTACAGCTTGCTGCAAACGTGGACGGTGGGCGAGACCACCGTGCCGCAGGGAAAAGATACCCTGACGAGCAAGAAGTAATCAGTCGCGCAAGTCCGCGTCGAGGTCCCGTTCCTGCTTCGGGATCACCTTGATCAGCACGATGCGGGGTCCGTTCATCTTCTTGACGACGATGTCGAAGTCGACAAAGGTGATGCGCTGGCCCTGCTTCGGAATGTCGCCCAGCTTGACCATGATCAAGCCGCCCACCGATTCCACGTCGTCCAGCCCCAGTTCCTCGTTTTCGATATCGATGCCGAGGATGCGTTCGAGCGAGAAGATGGGCAGGCTGGCCTTGCCGATCAGGGTACCGTCGCTTTGCTTGAGCCAGTCGTTTTCATTGCGGCGGAATTCATCGCGGATTTCGCCGACCATGGCGCCGAGCAAGTTATCCAGGGTGATGAAACCCAGCGGGCGCTTGCCCTTTTCGCCGATCAGGGCGAAGTGGGGCGCGCCGTCGCGGAAGCGGCGGAACAGTTCCAGCGCCGGCGTGCGCGCGGAAATGATGTCGACGGGACGCAGAAACGGCGTGAGCGAGGTGATTGGTTTGCCCGCCTGCTGCGCGAAGAACAGGTCTTTCAAGTGCACCACGCCCAGCACGTCGTCTTCATTCATGTCGAAATACGGGTAGCGGCTGAAGCGGTTGCGCAGCACCGTGTCGAGGTTTTCTTCCAGGGTGTTTGAAGCGTGCAGGGCGATCACTTCATTGATCGGGCGCATCAGGTCCGACACCGTCATCTGTTCGAAATCAAGCGATTGCGCCAGGATGTTGCGCTCGTCGCGCGTGAATTTCTCGCCCGGCTGGCTGGTGCGCAGGATCAGTTTCAGCTCTTCGGACGAATAATGGGCGTCGTGGCCGCCCTTGCCGGACAGGCCCGCCATGCGCAGCACCCAGTTGGCGCTGGCGTTGAGCAGGTAGATGGCCGGATACATGGCCCAGTAAAAACCGTACAGGGGAATCGCGCTCCACAGGCCGACGGCTTCCGGGTTGCGGATGGCCATCGATTTGGGCGCCAGTTCGCCCACGACGATATGCAGGAAGGAAATCACGCTGAAGGCAACGACAAACGAGACGCCGTGGATCAGCTCTTGCGAGGTGACGCCGATGGCGCCGAACAGCGGTTCGAGCAAGCCGGCAAACGCCGGTTCGCCGACCCAGCCCAGGCCCAGAGAAGCGAGGGTGATGCCCAGCTGGCAGGCGGACAGGTAGGCGTCCAGCTGGCCATGCACCTTGGCCAGGATGCGGCCTCGCAATCCCTGTGTCTTGGCGATGGCGCGGATGCGTGTGCGCCGCAAGGTGACGATGCCAAATTCGGCGGCAACAAAAAAACCGTTCAGCGCGACCAGGAAGAGGGCGAGCAGGACTAGCAAGACATTGTGCATGGGGGCGCTGAAGATGGGCTGTAAAAACGACATCTTAAACGACGAAGGGCGCCATAGCCTAATTTAGCCGCGCTCGCCGCCCGTGCAGGCGTGCGGGCGCGGCAGGTTTTTCACGCTTGTTCAGCCTTTGGCCGCCGTTTGCGGCCCGCCGCGCATGGCAAACACCATGACGGCCGAGACGATGGCGGGAATGGCGACGACGAGGAAAATCGTGCTGTTGGGCCAGTTCAGGCGGATCAGCTCGCCACCGAGCACGGGGCCGATGATGGAGCCGATGCGCCCGATGCCCAGGCTCCAGCCGATGCCCGTCGAACGCAGGGTGGTCGGGTAGTAGCTGGCCGCCAGGGCATTGACGGCCGGCTGGCCGCCCACCACGCAAAAACCGGCGATGAAGATCGTGATGAACAGGAAAGCGAGCGAGACGTCCGGACGGCCGATCAGGGCAATCGCCACGGCGGCGACGAGGAAGCATGGCAGCAGGATGCGGCGGAAGCTGGAGCGGTCGATCAGCTGGCCCATGACCAGGGTGCCGATGGTGCCGCCCACTTGCAGGGCCGTGCCGGCCAGCACGGCGTTGGCCGTGGACAAGCCCGCTTCCTTGGCAATCGTCGGCAACCAGTTGGACAGGAAATACAAGTTGAGCAAGTTCATGAAATTGATGACCCACAGCAGGATCGTCATCTTTGCGCGGCCGCCCGTAAACAATTGCAGCACGGGCGCACCCTTGTGCTCTTTCTCGTGCACGAGGTATTGCGTGTCGGCCGTGATGGTGACCGTCGGGTCGATGCGTTTCAGCCACTTGGCGACTTTATCCAGCTTGCGTTTCTTGAGCACCAGGAATTGCATCGATTCCGGCAGCAGGAAGAACATCAGCACGCCGATGGCGAGCGGCACCACGCCGCCCACGTAAAACACGGATTGCCAGCCGAAGGCGGGAATCAGCGCGGCGGACAATAAACCGCCCAGCACGGCGCCCAGGGTAAAGCCGCACGAGACCAGCATCATCAGGGTGACTTTCTTGCGCAGGGGGCTGTATTCGCCGGCCAGCGCCATGGCGTTCGGCATCACGGCGCCCAGGCCCAGGCCCGTGATGAAACGGATCAGCTGCAATTGCTCGATGGTGGTGGCCAGCGGCGTGACCAGCATGCACAGCGAAAAGAAGATGGTCGAGCCGATCAGCACGGGGCGGCGGCCGAACTTGTCGGCCGTGATGCTGAAGACGAGCGAGCCGACCAGCATGCCCAGGAGACCCGCGCCGAACACGGGGCCCAGGTTGGCCTTGCTCACATGCCAGTCGGCAATGATGGCGGGCGCCACATAGCCCATGGCCTGCACGTCGAAGCCATCCATGATGACGCATAGCCCGCACAGGATCAGCATGCCGATCTGGAAGGAGCCGATCTTGTTGTTATTGATGAGATCGGGAATATCGATCGTCGTGCCTGCCGTGGACATGGTGTCGCTCCTGTTTTTATGGTGATCGCGCCCTGCCGGCGAGGGACGGGCGCGTGTTTGTCTCAGGCTTTATTACAATCGCTTTTGATTGATTATTCAAACGTTATTTTCGAATGGATTTATCGGATTAGCTAATGAATGTGGCGCAAAAGTAATCTTGCCTGCATGCTAAGATCGCGCCATGAAAAATCTGCTCAGCCACTTTCTTGCCTTGCAAGCCAGCCTGCCGGCGCACGGTCCCGGTTTCAGCGCGCTGATCCAGCGCGACGGCGAGACCTTATTGGAACTGCATCATGGCCTGGCGTGTCTGGAACTGGGCGTGCCCCTGACGGCG
Source organism: Janthinobacterium sp. SUN128 (assembly GCF_030587275.1). Classification (NCBI taxonomy): domain Bacteria; kingdom Pseudomonadati; phylum Pseudomonadota; class Betaproteobacteria; order Burkholderiales; family Oxalobacteraceae; genus Janthinobacterium; species Janthinobacterium sp. SUN128. The sequence goes on from NZ_JAPWHY010000007.1 coordinate 107,309, forward strand.
CAGTCGCGCTACTACCTGGCGTCGGAATCGAAGCAATTCACGGCCGCCTGCGTGCTCGACCTGGTGCGCCAGGGCGCCATCGGCCTCGACGACGACGTGGCGCCCCATCTGCCCGAAGTGCGCCAGTTCGGCGCCGTCATCACGGTGCGTCAATTGTTGAATCACACCAGCGGCATTCCCGATTATTTCGACTATCTGGCATGCCAGCTGGGCCGCCACGACAGCGATTATTTTGACAATGCGCTGCTGCTGCGCCTGATCGCGCGGATGGAGGATCTGACATTTCCGCCCGGTAGCGCGCATGCCTACAGCAATTGCAATTACATCTTGCTGGCCAAGCTGGTGGAAGCGCTCGCCGGCCAGCCGCTGGCGGCGCAGGCGCGCGAACGCCTGTTCGCGCCGCTGGGCATGCACGCCACGGCCTTCGATGTCGACCGGCAAGCTGTCATGCCCCAGCGCGTGCGCAGCTATAGCGTTGATCCCGCGCAGGCGGGCGGTTATCGCCAGCACCTGGGCAATGCGAATACGGTCGGTGACGGCGGCGTGTATGCCTCGCTGCACGACCTGGCCCTGTGGGAGCGCGACTGGCAGCGCCAGTACCGCGATCCGTCCAGCCTGGTGCGCGCGCAACTGGCGGAAACGCCGGGCCCCGATGGCCTGAGCTGGTCCTACCGCTACGGGCTGGAGCAAATTGAGCATGGCGGACGCACGGTGGTGTACCACGATGGCGGACTGTGGGGTTTCCGGGCCTTGCTGCTGCGCGTGCCCGAGGCGGGCCTGTCCGTGATCCAGCTGGCGAATGTGGACAGTTGCGAGCCGGACCAGGCGGCCTGGCTGGCGGCCATCGCTGCCGATCTGGGCGACTGATCAGTGCCGGCTCGGCACGGCTGCCAAAATGACATCGAGTGCCGGGTGCATGATCTTGCGCTCGTTCGAGATGACGTAAAACTGCTCGCGCAGGGACGAGGCGTCGCCGACCAGCACGGCGCCAAATTGCTCCTCGATGTCGGCGGCCAGGCTGGCGGACGCGAAGAACAGGCCCAGGCCCTTGCGGCCAAACGCGTTGAGCATGGCGTTATCCTCGAATTCGCCGACCACATCGGGGCGCACGCCCTGCTGCACCATCCATTCTTCGATGCGCCCGCGCAGGGCGTTATTGCGCGCCGGCAGCAGGAAGGGGGCGCCGCTCAGGCGGTGCGGGAAGTCTTCGCGGTAGCGCTCGGCCAGCGCGGGGATGGCGAACAGCTTCATGGCGCTCTCTCCCCACAGGTGGCTGGACACGCGCAGGCTGGCGCCGGCCGGTACGGCACGATCCGTCAAGACCAAGTCCAGCTTGTGCAGGGCCAGGTCGGCCAGCAGGGATTCGAATTCATCTTCCAGGCACACGAGCTTGACGGGCTTGTCCAGGCTGCGCGTGGCATCGAGCATGCGATACGCCATCAGTTTCGGCAGCGAGTCGGAAATGCCTACCGTCAGGCGCATCTTTTCCGCGTCGGTGTCGGCCAGCGCTTCCTGCATCTGTTCGCCCAGCAGGAAAATCTGGTCCGCGTAGCCGAGCGCCAGGCGGCCCGCTTCCGTCGGCACCAGGCGCCGTCCCTGCGGCTGCAGCAGCGACTTGCCCAGTTCCTTTTCCAGCAAGGCCAGCTGCGTGCTGATGGTTTGCACGGCCAGTCCCAGCCGCTCGGCCGCGCGCGTCACGCCGCCTTCCTTGGCGACCACCCAAAAGAAGTACAAATGGCGGTAATTGAAGCCCGTGGTTTTCATCGCGTGGTCCTATCTTCTGTTTTTACGAAGTAATGCTTCTATTATCTTCTATTTTTAAATGTGTCACACGTCCCTATACTACGTTCCATTGAATTTGGATAAAGGGGAACTATCGATGAAACATTTCAGAGTGTCATTTCTAGTGACATTTATCTGTCTGGGCATTTCCGCCTGGTGGGGTTACACGCACGGTGGCGTGCAGACGATGCTGGCGGCGCTCGGTATCGCGGTGATCCTGGGCGTGATGGAAGTCTCGCTGTCGTTCGACAACGCGGTGGTCAATGCTTCGGTGCTGAAGAATTGGGACAAGTTCTGGCAGGGCCTGTTTCTGGGCGTCGGCATCATCATCGCCGTCTTCGGCATGCGTCTGGTATTCCCGCTGGTCATCGTGGCGCAAGCGGCCGACCTGGGTTTGATGGAAGTATGGAATCTGGCACTGAGCAATCCTGAACAGTATTCGATGCACCTGACGAATCACCATGCGGAAGTGGCGGCCTTTGGCGGCATCTTCCTGCTGCTGGTGTTCCTGAACTTCCTGCTGGACTCGGAAAAAGAAACGCACTGGCTGGGCCGTATTGAAGAAAAACTGGGCGCGCTGGGCAAGATCTCCTCGATTTCCGTGATGATCGCGCTGGGCACCCTGATGGCCAGCCTGTCGATGATCGAAGAAGGCCAGAAACTGGTGGTGCTGACGGCCGGCCTGTGGGGTATCTTGACCTACGTGGGCGTCGATGTGGTCAGCGGCTTGCTGGAAGGCGATAACGGTGACGGCAACGTGGGCGACATCGTCAAGCGCGGCGGTATTGGCGGCTTCCTGTACCTGGAAGTGCTCGATGCTTCGTTCAGCTTTGACGGCGTGATCGGCGCGTTTGCCATCACCAAGGATGTCGTGATCATCATGCTGGGCCTGGCGATTGGCGCGATGTTCGTGCGCTCGATGACGGTGTTCCTGGTCCGCAAGGGCACGCTCGACGAGTTCGTTTATCTGGAGCATGGCGCGCACTATGCGATCGGTATCCTGGCCGTGATCATGTTGGTCAGCATGAAGTTCCACATTCCCGAGATCTTCACGGGTCTGATCGGTGTGGCCTTCATTCTCGCCTCGCTGTGGTCGTCGATCCGCTACAAGCGCAGGATGGCGCTCGAAGAAGGCCAGGCGGAAGCGCTGGAGCCGGCCAAGGCAGCAGCAGTGTAAAGAATGCGCGGCAAACGACTACACCGGTTTGTCGGCAAGTTGTAGCAAGCGTCGCCGCCGGCCTGGGGAGTCAGGCCGGTGGAGGACGCCAGGTGTTTGGTCATATACAACCCACATAGGAGAAATACATCATGGCAATCAGTCTGCAAAAAGGCGGCAACGTCAACCTGAGCAAGGAAGCCCCTGGCATTTCGAAGATGATCATCGGCCTGGGCTGGGATGCCCGCGCCACCGATGGCGCCGCGTTCGACATCGACGGTTCCGTGTTCCTGTTGAAGGCCGACGGCAAGGTTCGCGCCGACGTCGACATGATTTTCTACAACAACCTGAAATCGAGCGACGGTTCCGTCACCCACTCGGGCGACAACACCACCGGCGCCGGCGATGGCGATGATGAAACCGTCATCGTCGACCTGGCCACGGTGCCAGCCGAGATCGACAAGATCGCCGTCTGCGTCACGATTCACGATGCCGAAGCGCGCAAGCAAAACTTTGGTATGGTATCGAAGGCGTATGTACGCTGCGTGAATGCCAATGGCAACACGGAAATCGCCCGCTTCGACCTGTCGGAAGACGGTTCGGCGGAAACGGCCATGGTCTTCGGTGAAATCTACCGTAATGGCGCCGATTGGAAATTCAAGGCCATCGGCCAGGGCTACAAGGGCGGTCTGGGTCCACTCGCAGCATCGTTCGGCGTCGGCGTGTAAGGTAACCACACCAAACCTACTGCGCGGTGCGCTTTGCGGCCGGCGATGCTCACCGGCTCGGCGCCCCCGTACTAAAGTACGGTTGCGCTTCTCGGCCACAAATCACATCCGCTCGCTACGGTTTTGTGCGGCACCGTTATTCTGTAGTAAGGGCGGTTTAGCCCGACACCATCATCATCGTTGAGGAAGGAACAGTCAGATGCCAGTTTTTAGTATTACCGGGGACGTCGATCCGTTCCTGCATGTGTCGCTTGCCAAGGGCGAGAAGATTTATTGCGAATCCAACGCGATGGTGATGATGGAAACCAATCTTGAGCTGAAAGGCAAGATGACCGGCGGCATAGGCGCCGCGCTGATGCGCACCTTTGCCAACGGGGAATCGTTCTTTCAGCAGCATATCGAGGCTATGCGGGGCGACGGCGATTGCTTGCTGTCGCCCACCTTGCCTGGCGCGATGCGGGTGCTCGAGGTTGGCGCCCAACAATACATGATCAGCGACGGCGCTTTCGTGGCGGCCACGTCTGGCGTGGAATTGAAGGTGCGCACGCAAAGCCTTGGCAATGCGCTGTTTGCCCAGAGCGGTGGTTTTTTCATCACCGAGACGGCAGGCAGCGGCCAGTTGGCGGTATCCGGTTTTGGCGCGATGTCGATACTGGAAGTGACGCCTGGCAAGGACGTGGTGATCGATAACTCGCACGTCGTGTGCTGGGACAACCGCCTGCAATACGAAATTTCCATGACGACCGGCAGCAGCGGCGGCTTTCTGGGTAACCTGATCAATAGCCAGACCAGCGGCGAGGGCATGGTACTGAAGTTTTCAGGCACGGGAAAAATACTCGTGTGCTCGCGCAACCGCGCGGCCTTCCTCGCCTGGACCCAAAGCAAGCCGGCGTAAGAGCAGTTGATGCAACCAACCAAACAGGAGCAATGCGTATGTCTGTCAATTTGAGCAAAGGCCAGAAGATTTCTCTGGATAAAGAAGCTGGTACCACCCTGACCCGTATCACCATGGGCCTGGGCTGGGATGCGGCCAAGACCAAGGGTTTCCTCGGTTTCGGTTCGAAGACGGAAGCCGTCGACCTGGACGCGTCGTGCGTCATGTTCGATGAGAACAAGAGCACGTCCGACATCGTCTGGTTCCGCCAGCTGAAAAGCAAGGACGGCAGCATCGTCCACACGGGCGACAACCGCACGGGCGCGGGCGATGGCGACGACGAACAGATCAATGTCGATCTGTCGAAAGTGCCGGCGAACGTGAAAAGCCTGGTCTTCACCGTCAACAGCTTTACTGGCCAGAACTTCTCGCAGGTGGAAAACGCCTATTGCCGCATCTTGAATGCCAGCAATAACCAGGAAGTCGCGCGTTTCAACCTGTCTGTGCAAGGTTCCCACACGGCGCAGATCATGGCCAAGCTGTACCGCCATAACGGCGAATGGAAGATGCACGCCATCGGAGAAAACGGCAACGGTCGCACGTTTGACGACTTAATGCCCCAGATTTCCGTGCATCTATAAAGGTATGGCCAAATCTGCTGCGCGCCGCGATTTGCGGCCTGTGATGCTCACTGTGCATTCGCACAGCTGCGCTTCTCGGCTGCAACTCGCATTCGCTCGCGACGATTTTGCCAGACTTTATTAAGGAGCAGTACGCAGCGGGCGGGGGACGGACCGGATACCGGCCCTTGTCCGCTGCTCTATATTGAAGGAGAGTATGTCGTGATGCGATTGCTGATAGCCTTGCTACTTCCGTGTCTCACGTTTTTCATGCTGGGGCGCCCGCTGGCCGGTGTCGCCGCCTTGATCTTGCAGTGCACTGTGATCGGCTGGGCGCCGGCGGCCCTGTGGGCCCTGTACACGGTGAACCAGCATAAAACGGAGCAGGAACTGGAAGGTGCGTTAAGCCGCAGCTACATGCGCAGGCGTAGTCGGTTGATCTAGATCAGCCGGGCGCTTGGAATCCTTGCGCTAAAGCCCGCACGAGCGATCGTGCGGGCTTTTTTGTGGGCGCTCACTTCTTGCAGCGGATCGGCACGTTCACGGAATTGCCGTCCGAACTCAGGTTGCGGTACTGCAAATCTTCGCTTTCGATGGCAAAGCGGGGCACGGCGTGCACATAGCGCTGCTTGCAGACGGTGTCGTCATTGATCAGCTGGCCCGCCAGCATGTAGTCGCACAGGGCAAAGCGCGATTCTTCGTCGTCGAGGATCAGCACGCGCGCGGCGCTGTACAGGGCCGATTGCAGTACTTCCGGGCTGCAATTTTCCGGACCCGTCAGCTTCAGATGGGTTTTCGTTTGCGTGGCCAGGCGTTGCAGCTTGACGAGGGCGGCGCGCTCTTCCTTGCGCGCACTGTCGACGTGCACGTCTTCGCTGGCCAGGCGCAGCGCCAATGAGGCGATCTGGTCGATGGAAATATGCCAGGCAAAGCCTTCCAGCCGCGTGCGGATCTGGCCGGGCAAGGGATCGGCCGCATCGACTTCGCAGCGGTACTGGCCCAGGTGGGGGCGGCACAGCACGGGAATGGCAAAGGCCGAGGTGCGCTTGCCCTTCACGAATTTCTGGCTCAGGTCGCCAAAGTTTTCATGCGTGATGGTATCGAAGCGGGCTTGGCCAAAGCCCATCTTGACGAGGTTTTCCTTGCGCTGGCGCGAGAACAGGGCGTCGACGGCATCGTAGATATTCTTGTTGAAGATGCGGTCCAGCGGCTGGCGCTCGTCCGACATCTTTTCAAACACGGCGCTGGAATTGGGCGCGTTGGCATCGATGGAAATGAGGATGAAGGGCTTGCTGTTCAGGCGCGGCGGCACGACGGCCATGTCGTTGCCGTACAGCTGCGTCAGGGCCACGTCCCACAGGGTTTCCACGCCCAGGTTGTCGGCCGCGCCGCCATCGAACAAATGCACGTACGACGGCGATTCGCGCGATTCGGAGCCGAGTTCCGGCACGAAACTGTTTTTCGGGCGGAAGCGCTCGAAGGTGACGGAATCGAACACGCCGGGAAACGCGGCCGAGGTGGCCACGGCCGTGGCCAGGCGGATATCCTGGATCGGCGAATGCAGGGTGCTGTAAAAATACTCGTAGGAAAACACCACGCGCTTGCCGCCATCGGTGGCGTCCGTTGCGTTTGCCAGGAAGATGGGGCCGTCGTGCGGCAAGTCCTGGTAGGTTTTCTTGTCGTACAGCACATCGTCCAGCACGTCGGACAGGAATGAGGTGCGCGTCTTGTTCGTCAACAACATCGTTGTCAGGTTGGCGGGTTTCAAGATGGTCTGGCCAAAGAAATCCGTTTTCAGCTTGCTGCGCAGCAAGGGCCAGTCCGTCTGCTTGCCATGCAGCGCATAGTAGCCGCCCGCGATGGCGCCGCCCGACACGCCGGAAATGGCCGAGGCGCCGCTGACGAGGCCGAACTGTTCCAGCTGTTCCAGCGAGGCGGCCGAGAAATTAGCTGCGCGGCTGCCCCCGCCGGACAAGGCGATGCCGATGAAGTGGTCATTCGGCATGGGGTTCTGGATGCGCGCCTTGGGCGCGTCGATGCGCAGGCGCGGGGTTTCCTGCACGGTAAACGTGCGGTTTTCGACGCCGCGGTTGGGGCGCAGGGCGAGTACCGTGCAGCCGCTCAGCAGCGCAACGAGGATAAATGGGACGAACAAGCGTGGATTCATGCGTGATCTGTGCGTAGTCATTGGTTGGGATACGGACGGAAACGTGTGGGATTCTAGCAAACCCGGCAACAATCAGCTATTCATCTGATAGCCGAGCATGGCGGCATTGTAGAGCGCGTGTGTGAGCATGGGCGCCAGCAGCGCGCCGCTGCGCTCGTATGCGATGCCCGTGCACAGGCCCAGCACGAAGACGGGCAGCATGGCGGCCGGTGGATGCACGATGGCAAACAGCGCGGCGGCGATGCCGATCGCTTGCCAGGCGGGCAGAGAACGGCGCAAGCCGCCCTGCAGCAAGCCGCGGAAGATGAATTCCTCGCACAGGGGCGCGGCCAGCACGCCCACGGCCAGCAGCCACAGTCCGTCGCCATTGATCTTCATCAATGGTGCAGCGGGCGGCGGCAACAGGGCCGCGCAGCCGATGCCGAACAGCGTTGCCACGGCCGCGCCGGCAGCACCCCGGCGCCACGGTTGGCGGCCCTGTCCGATGCGCGGCACGCCGGCCGTCCTGGCGCGCCAGTAGACGAGGCGCAGCAGCGCATACGTGAGGGCACCGGCCGCGCCGAAGGCGAGGGCTAGCTGCGCCAGCGGCGTCGCACTGCTCCCTTTGAGCAAGATCAAGGAAAGTGTCTGCAAGACGAAAAACAGCATGGCGGCGATCAGGCCATCGGCCGCCGCTACCGTGGCTGGCGGCGAAGCGGCGGGATCGAGCAGGCAGGGCAGCGCGTCGCGCGCCTTTTGCCACAGGGCCACGGCCAGCGCGCCCGTGAACACGACAAAAACCAGTTGCTGCACCAGGCTGCCGGCGGCCAGCGCGGCGATGTACAGACCGGTGAGCAGCAAATACAGGTACATATACGTGGGGCGCACCTTTGCCGTGGTTTCCGTGGCCAGCGGGTCGCTGGCAAACACGCCCAGCGCCACGGCGATCAGCGCATACAAGGGGATGCCGGCCAGGGCCAGCAGCATCAGGCCCGCCGTTTGCCACGACCACGCGGGCAGCCAGGCCAGCGCCGCGCCGAACAGGATCAATGGATACAGCAGGGCCAGCATGGCCCACAGCTGCGCCTTTTGCCGCAGCGCCTGTTCGATGGAGACGGGAAACGTGTACAGCAGCCACAGCGCGCCGCCTTCCTTGTTTAGCGTCTGGAAGGCCGACATCAGCAGCACATAGGTGCCGAGGAAAAAGCCGGTGGAGGCCAGCAAGACGGGGCTGGCCAGCAGAGCGTGCACGTCGCGCACCTGGCCCGTAAACAGGGCCTGCCCGCCGAGGATCAGCAAGGGCATCAGCAGGGCTTGCACGAGAAAATTGCGGTCGCGCAAGAGCAACGTCAGCTCGCGCCGCTGGATCGCCGTGCCGATGCGCGGGCGCCACCGCTGCGTGGGCGATGGCGCAGCTGCCGGCTTGCGCGCGGCTTCGCGCTGGCCCGCGCCCACGACGCCATGGCGCAACTGGCGGCGCAGGATGGCCATGCCCAGCAGCATCAAGCACAAGCATTGCGCCAGCAGCAGGATGGCGGGCAGCAAGGCGGCCACGCCATCGGCATTGAGCAGGCGCAGCAGCAGGCCTGGCGGCGTCCAGCTGCTCCAGGCGGGCATGGCCGCCGCCCAGGCATACGCGAAGCCGCCCGTGCCCATGCCGAAGGACATGCCGATATACATGGGCAACAGCCCGGCCAGGGAAATCACTGCCTGCAGGTTGCCCAGCCGGGATGGCGTGAGCGACAGGCGCAAACCCGTGTCGACCAGGGTGCGCAGCATGGCGGCCAGGGCCAGCAGCACGAGGCTGGCGAGCAGGCCGGACAGTGGCGAAAACCAGCCCTGGCCCGAATACCAGGCGATGACGGTCGTGCTGGGCCACAGGGCCAGCAAGCCGGCCGGATTGACGAGCGTGCGTTCGAGCACGCGCGCCCACAGCAGGGTACTTTTCCTGACGGGCAGGGTGACCAGCCATTCCAGGTCCCAGTCCGGCTTCGATAGTTCCCCCATGCCCAGCGGCAGCAGGACGCTGACCAGCCACAACAGCGTTAGCTGCAGGGTCAGGCCACCGATCAGCGTCGCGCTGAACGGCGTGGCCATCAGTTGCGTGATGACGGGGTCGAGCAGGCCGCTGTCCGTGTGCAGGCTGCCGCGCGCCTGGCAGGCGGCGACCTGGTCCAGCAAGCAATGCATGTTCAGCACGCTGTGGCGGGCGATGCTGCCAAAGGAAAACAGCATGGGCAGCAATAGCAGTGCCCCCAGCAGCCAGCGTCCGCCGCGCTTGCCCGGCGTGGCGGGGCGGCTTTTACTGTTTTTCTTGAAGGAAAGCCCCCGGCCGCTGATGTTGAGCAGGCGCTGCAGGCGCAAGCGGGTCAGCAGCCAGACGGCGCGCCAGGCGGTGGGCGGCGCCGCTGTCATGCCGTCGACGTTTCATCGGTGAGTTGCAAGAAGAGCTCTTCCAGGCTGCCATCGCTGGACAACTGCTGGCGGATATCGTCCAGGCTGCCCGTGGCGACCAGGGCGCCCCGGTGGATGATGGCGACCCGGCTGCACAGCTTTTGCGCCATATCGAGCAAATGCGTGGAAACGAAGATGGTGGCGCCGGCGGCGGCGCGGCGCAGCAAGCGTTCCTGCACGTCGCGCGAGGCACGCGGGTCGAGGCCGTTGATCGGTTCATCGAGGATCAGCACGGCCGGATCGTGGATCAGCGCGCAGGCCAGGCCCAGTTTTTTCTTCATGCCCAGCGAGTAATTGACGGCGAAATCCTCGCTCGCTTCGTCCAGGCCGAACTCCGTCAACAGGCGAGCCGCGCGGGCGGCCGCTTCCGTGTGCGAAAAACCATGCATTTCGGCCACGAATTGCAGGATTTCACGGCCGCGCAAATAATCGTAAAAGATGGGATTGTCGGGCAGGTAGCCCACCTTGCGCTTGACGGCGGCGCCATCGCGGTGGCAATCGAGGCCATCGACCAGCACGCGCCCGGCGCTGGGCACGAGGATGCCCATCAGCATGCGGATGGTGGTGGTTTTTCCCGCCCCGTTCGGGCCCAGGAAGCCGAAGACCTCTCCTTTTCCTACCTGCAAGGTCAGCGGCTTGACGGCCTCGAACGCGCCGTACTGTTTGGCCAGGTCCTGGAATGTGATCATCGTGTGCCCTTCAGCTTCCACCGAAGGCGGCCAGCAGGCGCCGTTCACCGGCCGGCGTGAGGCGCAGGGCGCGGCTGTCGAGTTCGCGTTCGGCCCAGCGCTGGCGCAGGGCCAGCTGCAGGATGGCCGCCCCCAGCGCGCCGCCCAGGTGGGCGCGCCGTTCGCTCCAGTCCAGGCAGGCGCAGGCGAAGCGGCGGCGCTGGCGCTGCAATTGCGGCACGTCGATGCCCAGGGCCGCCATGCCGGCCGCGCCCTCTACCGACAGCCGATACTCGCCTTCGCCGCCATCGGCCAGCAGCCAGCCTTGCGCTTGCAACTGGTCGTGCAGCGTGACGGCGACGCTGCCGGCCATGTGGTCGTAGCAGGTGCGCGCATGGCGCAAGCGGTCCGGCGTGGTGGGCGTAAACGGCGTTGCCGCCACGCCGGCCACCACCAGCAGCGCTTCGAGGGCCTGGCCCACTTCCGCGCTGGCGAGGCGGTAATAGCGGTGCTTGCCCTGCGCCAGCATGGACAGCAAGCCATCGTCGCGCAAGCGCGCCAGATGGGCGCTGGCCGTCGAGGCGCCCACCTCGGCCAGCGCCGCCAATTCCGTGGCCGTGCGCGCATGGCCGTCGAGCAGGCTGCACAGCATGCGCGCGCGGGCCGGTTCGGCGATGGCGCCGGCCAGTTGCGCCAGTCCCATGTCGGCCGAGGGAAGCTTGTCATCCATGATTCGTTCCAGGGCGAAGTGTTGTGGTGGAAGGAGCAGCATACTCGTGTCCCCACCTCACTGCAATGGAATGCGCATGCCGCTCGCCGACTTTGTTATCGACCCCGCCGACCCTTTTTCAGCCGTTACCCACGCGGCGCCGTATGACTACTATCGCCGCCTGGCGGACGGCCCGCCGCTGCGTTTCGATGCGCGGCTCGACTGCTGGCTGGCGACGGGCGCGGCCGGCGTGCGCGCCGTGCTCGAGCATCCCGATTGCCACGTGCGCCCGACCGGCCAGCCGGTGCCGGATACCCTGGCGGGCACGCCGTGCGGTGCGATTTTTGCGGAATTGGTGCGCATGAATGAAGGCGAACGGCATGCCGTGCCGAAGCAGGTGCTGGCGCGTTCGCTGGGACAGGTGGACCTGGCGCACCTGCAGGCGCGGACGTGGCGCATGGCCAGCGACCGCGTGCCTGCCAGCGCTGCGCAATTGAACGGCGCGCTGTTCGAACTGCCCCTGCTTGCCATGGCGGACTTGCTGGGTTTTGCGCCAGCGCAATGGCCGGCGCTGGCTGCCTGGACGCGCGATTTCGTCGCCTGCCTGTCACCGCTGAGTAATGGAGAACAACTGGCCGGTGCGCAAGTGGCAGCCGACGCCTTGCTGCAAGGTTTTACCGGGTTGCTGCGCGAGGCGGATGCATTGCCCGGCAGCTTGCTGGCCAGGGTCGTGTCCGAGGCGGAAGCGCTGGGCTGGCAGGCCTCGGGCGGCGTGCTGGCCAACCTCGTGGGCCTGCTGTCGCAGACCTGCGATGCCACGGCCGGCTTGCTGGGCAATGCCATAGTTGCCTTGCGCACGCAACCGGAGTTGTCCACGCAAGTGCGTGCCGCCCCCCGGCTGTGGCCAGCCCTGCTGCGCGAGGTCAGCCGGCATGACCCCTCCATCCACAACACGCGCCGCTACACGGCGCAAGACGTGGAGTTCGATGGCGTGCGCGTGCCGGCCGGGCAGATGATCGTCGTCGTGCTGGCCAGCGCCGGCCATGCGGAGTGCGGCTTTGGCCATGGCCGCCACGCCTGTCCGGGCCAGTCCATCGCGCAGGCCATCGCCACGGCTTGCCTGCAGGCGTGGGCCGACGGGCTGGACCGCATGCCGCTGGCGTGGCGTTATCTGCCGTCGCTGAACGCGCGCATCCCTGTTTTTAGCCTGGGAGAAATGAAATGATTGCCGTGATTTTCGAAGTCTGGCCCGGCGCGGAAGGGCGCCAGCAGTATCTGGACCTGGCCTCCGCGCTGCGTCCCTTGCTCGATGAAGTGGACGGTTTCATTTCCATCGAGCGCTTCAGCAGCCTGAGCGAGCCAGGCAAATTGCTGTCGCTATCCTTCTTTCGCGACGAGGCGGCGCTGGCGCAATGGCGGCAGCTGGAAGCGCACCGCGCGGCGCAATCGGCCGGCCGGCAGGGCGTGTTTGACGACTACCGGCTGCGCATTGCCGCCGTCGTGCGCGATTACGGCATGCTGGACCGGCAGCAGGCGCCGGCCGACAGCCGGCGGCGCCACAGCGTTTAGCGGGGCAGTGCGCCCTGCGTGATTTTCACTTTGACCCGGTACGTGGGCTCGGCCGCATTCAGGGCGGGCGGCGTGGCCGGATCGACGTCGAGCAGGGTAAACGTCAGGTGGTTGACGGTGACGGAACTGGCGGCGCCGGGCATGGAGTCGGACAAGACGATGTCCGTGGCGCGTGCGCTGTTGAGCAAACTGAAACTGTAGCTGACGTAGCCTTTCCACACGCACACGGCGCCCTTGCGGCAGCGGCTGTCGTTGACACGTTCGAGTTTCAGGGTATCGGTGGCCGTGATGGCCACCTGTTCGCCCGGCGAGAGCACGTGGGTGACGCTGCGCGGCGTGTTTTCCGCGTCGCCAGCGCTGCCGGCCGCGCCGCAGCCAGCCAGCACGGCCAGGCAGGCGAAGAACAGGGGAAGTAGCACGGTACGGTAAGAGCGGGTCAGATAATGCATGTTTTTCCTTTCAGGTGGAGCGTCCCCGGCGTGCTTGTTCACGTGTGGGATGAAAATGATAGTAACAAAATGATATTTTTACGGCGCACTATTGGCGTGCTGCCGGTGAATTGATGCGCCAGCCACGCGGCGCGCCGATTACTGCGTAGAATGGCTGTTTTGAAAATCAGGAAACAACCATGAAAAAAACCGACCTGGCCAAAAGCGATGCCAAGAAACTGATGGGAAAGATGAATGTTCCCGGCGCCGGTGCATTCGGTAAGGAAGCGGTGGTCATCGACCGCCGCGAGCAGCGCAAGCGCGATCAGGCCCTGGGCCTGGTGCCATTCGCCGTCAAGCTGAACAGCGATCTGGTCTTGCAATTGCAGACCCTGGCCAAGGAGCGCGGCGCGGATCTGAATGAATTGGTCGCCGAGCTGATCACCAAGGGCTTGGCTGCAGCGTAAGGGCTGACAATGTTTATCTGTTGATAAATATCAAGTTATAAAACTAAAAGGCGCCTTGCGGCGCCTTTTGCATTGCGGCATTGCTTGCGATTACACGTAGGCGGCCAGGGCGCCCTTCATTTTTTTCAGCGCCGCCACTTCGATCTGGCGGATGCGTTCGGCCGATACGCCGAACTCTTCTGCCAGCGCGTGCAGGGTGGCGCCGGAGCCGTCGTCGTTGGCCAGCCAGCGCGCTTCGATGATGCGGCGCGAACGGGCGTCCAGCTTCGACAGTGCCGTTTCCAGGCCTTCCGATTGCAGGCGCGTCACTTGTTCCGCTTCCAGTACCTTGGTCGGCTCGCTTTGCTCCGACGACAGGTAGGCGATCGGCGAAAACTTGTCGTCTTCATCGTCGGTCGGCGATTCCAGCGCGATGTCGCGGCCGCTCAAGCGGGTTTCCATCTCGATCACTTCTTCGCGCTTCACGTCGAGCAGCTTGGCCAGCGCATCGATCTGCTTTGGCGTCATCGCGTCCAGGCCCGTCTTGTGACTGCGCAGGTTGAAGAACAGCTTGCGCTGCGCCTTCGTCGTCGCGACCTTGACCAGGCGCCAGTTTTTCAGGATGTACTCGTGCATCTCGGCTTTCACCCAGTGCATGGCGTACGACACCAGGCGCACGCCCTGGTCCGGATCGAAACGCTTCACGGCTTTCATCAAGCCGATATTGCCTTCCTGAATCAGGTCGGCGTGCGGCAAGCCATAGCCCAGGTAGCCGCGGGCAATCGAGACCACCAGGCGCAGGTGCGACAGCACCAGTTCTTGCGCGGCGGCCAGGTCATTTTTTTCACGCAGGCGTGTCGCCAGCGAAATTTCTTCGTCATGGGTCAACATGGGCAGGCGGTTCACGGCCGAAATATAGGCGTCGATATTGCCCAGATTGCCAGTGAACCCGAGGCCCAGCGCATTACTTTTGGTCGGAACCAATGCGGACGTTGCGGACATCATAGTCATGTTTTCTCCCTCGTAGTCTTGCTTTGTTCCAGTTGGCCACGTCACGCGACGTGGCAGCTCGTATCTTCGTTTTTGCGTATTCGGTCTTGCACTTTGCAGATCGCGGCACCATCTTGATCTGGCGTCCATGGCGGTTCTGCTATTGGTATGTCCCTATATTAGCACTCTCTGCTTGAGAGTGCCAATCAGCACATTTAATCGACCTGATAGCCTAAATGCTATGGCGAATGAATGCTTGATATACATCTTTAAAAAGCGATCTGAACAGCGCCGCAGGCCGCTTTACGACAACATGGCCAGTCTACGGCCTCTGGCTGAAGCGAGCCTTAAGAATACTTGCTTATTATCAAGATAACAGCAGTATGGGGAGGGCGCATGGCGGCACCGGAGGCGCCGCCATGCGAAAGAGGATCAGTTCAGGCGCGCCAGGTGGCGCTGCACGCAGAGGAAGGCGCCGATCAGACCCAGGCCGGCGCTGAGGGCCAGCAAGCCGGCCATCGGCAGCGGCGCCAGCGGCACCAGCTGGAATTCGGACGCATACAGGCGGGCAAACTCGGCAATCGCGGTATTCAGCGGCTGCAAGGCCAGCGCCACGGCGCCCAGGGCCAGCGCACCGGCGCACAGGCCCAGCAGGGCGCCCGTGTAATAGAAGGGGCGGTGGATGAAGGTATCGGTGGCGCCGATCAATTTCGAGATGCTGATTTCATCGCGCTGCTGCATCACCTGCAGGCGGATGGTATTGAAGACCACGGCGATCACGGCCACGCCCAGCGTGATCGCCAGCAGCAGCAGCACCAGGCGCAGCACACCCAGCAGGGCCGCCAGGCGCTTGACCCAGGCCGAATCGACTTGCGCCGATTCCACGAATGGCAGCTGGCGCAACTGTTCCGCCACCGCATCGACATCCTGCGCTTCGCTGGCGCTGCTGAAGGCATCGAGTTTCAGCACATAGCTGTCGGGCAGGGGATTGTCGCCCAAGGTGCTGAGCACATCGGCCAGGCCGCTCTTGTTTTTCAGCGAGTCCAGCGCCTGTTCGCGCGGGATGAAGACGATCTTTGCCTTTTGCGGGCCCACGATCTTGCGCATGGCGCTCGCCAGGGCCACGGCTTGCTCGCGCGGCGTGTCGATCTTCAGGAAGACGCTGATTTCCGGGTCGACCGACATCTGTTCCGACATGGGGCGGACATTGTCGAGCATGGTCAAGCCGGCGAACGGCAGCGACAGGGCGATGGCGACGACGAGCACGTTCAATAGAAAGCCGCCCGGCGACTTGCGCAAGTGAATCAGCGCCGAACCGAGGGCGAAGCGGTGTTGACGGAACCAGCCTCTCATGCCTGCTCTCCCTGCGCGTCGTCCTGGTCGGGAGAGGGCGCAAAATCGGGATCGGGCGGCGCGAAGACCGGCGCCTGCGTGGCCTTGTCGATGGCGACCAGCTGGCCGTTTTTCAGGTGGATCACGCGGGCGGCGGCGTCGAGCATCTGTTCGTCATGGCTGGAAATGAGGCAGGTCACGCCCACGGAGTGGAATGCTTTCAGGGCGTCGAGCACCTTGTTGGCGCTGGCGCGGTCCAGGTTGGCCGTCGGTTCGTCGGCCAGGATGATCTGCGGCCGGTTGACGATGGCGCGCGCGATCGATACGCGCTGCTGTTCCCCGCCCGACAGCGACAGCGGTCGCGCCATGGCGCGGTCCAGCAGTCCCACCTTGTCGAGCGCGGCGCGCGCGCGCTGTTCGGCGGCCGCCTTGTGGGCGCCGACGACGAGCAGCGGCAGCATGACGTTGGCCAGGATGGAGCGGTCGTTGAGCAATTTTTGCTGCTGGAAGATCAGGCCCATGTTACGGCGCAAAAACGGCACGCCGGCCGGCTTGATCTTCGCCATGTCCTGGCCATTGACGATCAGCTTGCCCGACGTGGGGCGTTCCATGGCGGCGATCATTTTCAGCAAGGTGGATTTGCCGGCGCCGGACGGGCCAGCCAGGAACACCAGCTCGCCCTTGGCAATACTGAGCGAAATGTCGCTGAGCGCCACGGCATCGGGGGAGTATTGCTTGGAGACGTGCTGAAATTCAATCATGTATGGGCTTATCCGAGCAGCGCTTCGACAAATTCGGCAGCCACGAAAGGCTGCAAGTCTTCAATTTTCTCACCGATGCCGATGAAATACACGGGCACGGGACGCACGCGGGCAATTGCCGCCAGCACGCCGCCCTTGGCGGTGCCGTCCAGCTTGGTGATCACCAGACCGCTCAACTGCAGGGCATCGTCGAAGGCCTTCACTTGCGTGAGGGCGTTCTGGCCCGTGTTGCCGTCGATGACGAGCAAGGTTTCATGCGGTGCGCCATCCATGCCCTTGCCGATCACGCGCTTGATTTTCTTCAATTCTTCCATCAGGTGCAACTGCGTCGGCAAGCGGCCTGCCGTGTCGACCATGACCACGTCGATGCCGCGCGCTTTCGCCGATTGCACGGAGTCGTAAGCCACGGCGGCCGGGTCGCCCGATTCCTGCGAAATCACGGTGACGTTGTTGCGCTCGCCCCAGACCATCAGCTGCTCGCGCGCGGCGGCACGGAAGGTGTCGCCCGCGGCCAGCAGCACGGACTGGTTGTTCGACTGCATGTGCTTGGCCAGCTTGCCGATGGTGGTGGTCTTGCCGGCGCCATTCACGCCGGAAATCATCATCACCAGCGGCTTGTGGCGGCCCAGCTCGAAGCGCTTTTCCAGTGGCGAGAGCAGGTCGATCAGCAGCACCTTCAGGGCGGCCTTGACGGCGGCCGCGTCGAGCAGCTTGTCTTCCTTGACTCTCTTCTTCAGTTCCGTCAGCAGGAATTCCGTGGCGTCGATGCCGGCGTCGGACATCAGCAGCGCCGCTTCCAGCTCTTCGTACAGGGCGTCGTCGATCTTCGCGCCGACAAACAGCACGGACAGGGTGTTCGAGGTTTTCGACAGGCCCGCCTTGAGGCGCGTCATCCACGATTTTTTCTCGGGTTCGGCGGCCACGATCACGGGCACGAGCTCGGCCGGCGCACCGCTCAGGGGCGTAGCGGCAGGCTGCGGGGCAGGCGGCGTGGCGGCGGGAAGGACGAGAGGCTCGGCTGGTGCAGCCTCGGGAGCGATGGGTTTTTTCTTGAAGAAACTAAACATGGATGTGTGGTGGCGGGTGCTGACCTAAGGCCCGGCGGCGCCGGACACTGTGTTACGGGCTATTCTACCAGAGCGCGCCCGGCCCTTCATGCTTTACTGTTCGATTGGCAACATTGCGCGGCTATCCACGGAGATCGCCGCAGTTGCCGCGCTTTTCAGCCGGTTCAGTGGGTTTGCAGGGCCAGTGCCTGGTGACGGCGGCGCCAGTCGGCGATGCTTTCGTCCACTTGCCGCAGGTCCAGCACATGCAAAAAGTGTGGCGGCTGCCTGGTCAGCACAGGACTGCGTCCGCCGGCCCACAATTCCATGTTGGGCGGCAAGCTTGCGTGCAGCTGCTGCAGGCTGTCGCGCGTCTGCCGTTGCTTGCTGGCGCTGGAAAACGACAGCGCCACGATGTCCGCCCGTTGCGCGCGGGCGGCCGCGACGATGTCCGTCAGCGGCGTTTCCACGCCCAGCGACATGCAATGGGCGCCGGCCGCCGCGCACAGCGCCTCGGCCATCAGCAGCCCCAGGCCATGACGCTCCTGCGGCAAGGTACTGAGGACGATGCGTGGGGAGCGCGTGGAGGGGATGCTTGCTTGTGGCAGGGAAAAGATGGCGTGGCGCATCACCGTTTGCAAGGTTTCGCTATACAGATGCTCCTCATACACGGCCAGTTCGCCGCAAGCCCACGCTTCGCCCACCATGCCGGTGAGGGGGGCGATGACGTCGATGGTGAACGCTTTCAGGCCCAGCACGGCCAGCGCCTGGCGCAGGGCGTCGCCCAGTTCGGCCATCTGGTGGCCACGGCACAGGGACAGGTAGTGTTCGAGCTGGGGGGCCGGCGTTGACGGCGCCGCGCTGCTGGCGCTGGCCAGCTGCTGCAATTGCACGGTGCTGTGCTGCATGATTTTGCCCGGACGGAATCCGAGGTCCAGCAAGCGCTTGACCATGCGCAACTTCTGCACTTGCTCGGCCGGGTAGCTGCGCTCGCCAAAGGCGTCGCGCTGGGGCTGGGGAAAGGCGTAGCGGCGCTCCCACACACGCAAGGTTTCCTTGGCCAGTCCGGTATCGCGTTCGACATCGCTGATGCTGAAGGCGGAAGTGGGTTGCAGGTCAGTATCCATACCAGGGTGGCTTTGCTCGCTTGCGGAAGAACGTGGCATGCATTTTACGCCTTCCGCCGCCCCATACCAAATAGCTGAATCCGATTGGAAATCGCGGGCGTATGAGTTTTGGAGCGGCTCGCACACTCATTGACATGAATCAATATTTCATCGATTATCCATGAAGCTGATTTTGTCCAGGACAAACTTAATGCAGGTGTACTCATGAAAATTGCCGTCGTCGGAGCAGGAATCGCAGGTTTGTCGTGTGCCTATCGCCTGGCGCAATCGGGCCGGGACGTCACCTTGTACGAGGCGGGCGACTATTTTGGCGGCCACAGCCATACGGTAGATGTCACGCTCGATGGCGTCACGCATGGCGTCGACACGGGTTTTCTCGTGTTTAACCACGCCACGTATCCGCACCTGGTGCAACTGTTCCAGGAACTGGGCGTCGAGGCGGCCGACAGCGACATGTCGTTTTCCGTGAAGATGCCGCTGGGCGCGACGCCGGACGCCCGCGTGCTGGAATGGGCGGGTGCCAATCTGGACACCGTGTTTGCCCAGCGCAGCAATCTGCTGCGCCCCGCCTTCCTGCGCATGTTGCGCGATATCGTGCGCTTCAACCGCCAGGCCAGCGCTCTGGCCACGACCGCCTTGCCGGCGCCGGCCCTGTCGCTGGGAGAATTCCTCGACCTGCACGGCTATGGCGACGAGTTCCGCCATTGGTATCTGTTGCCGATGGCCGCCTGCATCTGGTCGTGTCCGGCGCGCCAGATGCTGGCCTTTCCCTTGGCTACCTTCATCCGTTTCTGCCACAACCATGGCTTGCTGCAAGTGAGCGACCGGCCGCAATGGCGCACGGTGCGGGGCGGCTCGCGCGTGTACGTGGAAAAATTGCTGGCAGGCATCCCACAGCAGCGCCTGGCTTGCCCCGTGCTGGCCGTGCGCCGCCAGCCGCACGGTGGCGCGCGCATGGTCGAGCTGCAGACGGCCGCCGGCGTCGACCATGTCGACCACGTCGTGCTCGCTTGCCATAGCGAGCAGTCGCTGGCCCTGCTGGGAGATATCCGCGACGACGAGCGCTCCGTGCTCGAAGCCGTGCGCTACCAGCCCAACCGCGCGGTACTGCATACGGATGCGTCCTGCCTGCCGCAGCGCCGCCGTGCCTGGTCGGCCTGGAATTACCAGGGCCGGCCGGCCGCGCACGGTGATGCGCCGCAAGTGTGCGTGCATTATTTGCTGAACCAGTTGCAGCCTTTGCCCTTCACTACGCCTGTCATCGTTTCGCTCAATCCGCTCGACGAGCCCGATCCGGCGACTATCATCGACGAGTTTTCGTATGCCCATCCCGTGTTCGATGGCGCGGCCATTGCGGCCCAGGCGCGCCTGGCCGGCTTCCAGGGCGCGCAGCACACGTGGTTCGCGGGCGCCTGGACGGGCTACGGCTTCCATGAAGACGGCTTGAAGTCGGGCCTGGCCGTGGCGGAAGCACTCAATGGCCTGGCGTCGGCGGAGTTTGGCCATGCCGCGTGATCCCACGCAGCCGCTCCGGCCGCAGCCCCAGCTGTGCCTGGGACGGGTGCGCCATGCGCGGCTGCGTCCGCGAGCGCATGCCTTTGCTTACGGCATGTTTTATTTGCGTTTGCCCTTGCGCAGCCTGGGCGCGCACGATTTTGCTGCCCGTTTGATTTCGCGCAACAGCGCCAATGTGCTGTCCTTCCGCGACAGCGACCACGGCGATGGCACGACGCCGCTGCTGGACTGGATCGACGGCTTGCTGCACCAGCATGGCGTGGTCGACGCGGGCGGCGAAATCTGGCTGCAAACCATGCCGCGCATGTTCGGCTATGTCTTCAATCCCGTCAGTTTCTGGTTTTGCCACGGGCTTGACGGCGCGCTGCGGGCCGTGCTCTGCGATGTGCGCAATACCTTTGGCGAGCGCCATTTGTACTTGCTCGAGCAGGGCGGCGCGATTGCCTTTGGCAGCGAACTGGTCGCGAAGAAAATTTTCCACGTGTCGCCGTTTTGCAAGGTGGAAGGCCAGTACCGCTTCCGTTTCCTGCGCAATCAGGCTCAGAGCGGCGAGCGCCACCTGGCCAGGGTCGATTACGACGACCTCGACGGCCCGCTGCTGCGGACGAGCTTGTCCGGCACGGCGCAGCCGCTGCGCGATGGCGCCATCGCCTGGGCCTTGCTGCGCTATCCCCTGATGACGTTTGGCGTGATGGCGCGCATCCATTGGCAGGCATTGCGCCTGTGGCTGCGCCGCGTGCCGTTTTTCAGCAAACCCCACCCTCCACAAGAAAAGGTGTCCCGATGAGCTCCGATTCCCTGCCGACCGGCCTGCATGCGCGCAGCAGTTCCACTCCCGTGCATGTGCATGTGCATGACCATCGTGACATGCCCGCTGCCGGGCGCATGATTGTGCGCCTGCTGGAAAAATTGCAATATGGCGCTTTGCGCCTGCGTACGTCTGATGGCAGCATCTTGCTGTACGGCGATGGCAGCCACCCTGTCACGCTGGACTTGCACAACTGGCGCCTGTGTGCGGCCGTCCTGCGCTCGGGCGACATCGGCTTTGCCGAAACGTTTATCGCGGGGGACTGGCGCACGGACAATTTGCCGGGCCTGATCGAATTAATGATACGCAACCGTGCGCACATCGAATCCCTGATCTACGGCAACTGGTGGGGCAATCTGATCTATAAGGTGCGCCATTTGCTGCACCGCAATTCGCGTGCCGGCAGCAAGAAGAATATCCACGCCCATTACGACATCGGCAACGCCTTTTACCAGCTGTGGCTGGACCCGTCGATGACGTATTCGAGCGCGCTGTTTTCCGAAGGCGCCAGCCTGGAGCAGGCGCAAGGTGCCAAATACCGGCGCATCGCGGACCAGTTGCAACTGCAGCCGGGCCAGCGCGTGCTGGAAATCGGCTGCGGCTGGGGCGGCTTTGCGGAAACGGCGGCGCGCAGCTACGGCGCCCACGTGACGGGCCTGACCTTGTCGACCGAACAGCTCGCGTATGCGCACCAGCGCCTGCACGATGCGGGGCTGGCAGGGCAGGCCGACCTGCAGCTGTGCGATTACCGCGACAGCCATGGCCAGTACGACGCCATCGCCTCGATCGAGATGTTCGAAGCCGTGGGACAAAGCTACTGGCCCGGCTATTTCGAGTGCGTGGCGCGCAACCTGAAGCCGGGCGGACGCGCCTGCATTCAGACCATCGTCATTGCCGACGAACTGTTCGAGCGCTACAGCAAGAGCACGGATTTCATTCAACAGTACATTTTCCCGGGCGGCATGCTGCCTTCGCCGGCCGGGTTCCGCCGCGCCGCCGAGGCGCAGGGCTTGCGCGTGGAAGACGCCTTCAGCTTTGGCCTCGATTACGCGGAAACCTTGCGCCAGTGGCGCGCCAGCTTCCTGGCCCAGCGCGCGGCGCTGGAAAAGCAGGGTTTCGATGGCCGTTTCCTGCTGACCTGGGAGTTTTACCTCGCGTATTGCGAGGCCGCCTTCCAGGCGCACAACACGGATGTGATGCAATTTACCCTGATCAAGGACTGACCATGCGCCGCCTGCTTGCCACTGTTGTGCTGTCATTGACCATGTTGGGCGCCGCTGCCGCGCCGCCAGCCTTCATCGCTGCCGACGTACCCGAGGCCCGCCTGGCGGGCGAGGGAGAATACACGTGGTTCGGCATGCGTATTTACCGCGCGCAACTGTGGGTGGGACCCCAAGGCTACCAGGGTGCGGCATCCGAAACGGCGCCGTTTGTACTGGAACTGCGCTACGCGCGCGCGCTCGACGGCAAGAAAATCGCCGAAGCCAGCTACGAACAGATGCAGAAAATCGGCGCGGGTACGCCGGAGCAGCGCCTGGCCTGGCTGGCCACCATGCAGCGCATCTTTCCTGACGTCAAGGAAGACCAGCGCATCGCAGGCGCCTACCGGGCGGGCATCGCGCCCGGTGTGCGTTTTTATCTCGATGGCAAGGTGCTGGCCGACGTGACGGATGGCGACTTCGCGCGCGCCTTCTTTGCCATCTGGCTGTCGCCGTCGAGCACGGCGCCGAAGCTGCGCGCGGCCTTGCTGCAGAGTGCGGCGCCGCTGCCATGAACGCCGGGGCCAGCGCCTTGACCTTGCCTGCCTTGTTCAGTTATGGCCTGTTCGGCCTGCCGTTGGCCATGCTGGCGCTGCCCATCTATATATATGTGGCGCCGTTTTATGCGCAGCGCAGCAGTCTTGACCTGGCGCAAATCGGTGCCGTACTGCTGGCGGCACGCATCGCCGCTGCCTTCATCGATCCTGCCCTCGGTGTCTGGATGGCGCGTGGCGGGCGCAGCTATGCAATATATGTTGGCGCCTCGCTGCCCTTGCTGTTGCTGGGCTTTGCTGCCCTGTTCCATCCGCCGGCCATGCGGGAAGCTGCCACCCTGGCCTGGTTCCTGGCCGCCTTGCTGCTCGTGTATGCCGCCTATGGCCTGGCTGGTATCGCGCACCAGAGCTGGGGCGCGGCCCTGAGCCAGCTGCGCGCGCAGCGGGCGCGGGTGACGGCCGTGCGCGAAGGCTGCGGCTTGCTCGGCGTGATCCTGGCAGCGGGGCTCACTTCCGTGCTCGGCTATGACGGCTTGTCGCTGGCCTTCGCCGTTTGCCTGCTGGCGGCGGGTGCGCTGCTGCTGGCGCGCGCGCCGCGTCCGGTGTTGCGCCAAGGCCCGCAGGCGCTGCCCGCTGGCGCCTGGCGCCTGCCGTTTCGCCAGCGCGCCTTTCGCTGGCTGTTTGCCGTCTTGCTCGTCAATGGCGTGGCGGCCGCCATTCCCGCCACCCTGTTCCTGTTCTTTGCCACTGACTACCTGCGCCTGGGCCATTACGCAGGGCCGTTCCTGATCGTCTACTTTTGCGCGGCGGCCGCCTCGATGCCCGTGTGGGTGGCCCTGGCGCGACGCTTTGGCGAAGCCCGTGCCTGGTGTGGTGCCATGCTGCTGGCCGCAACCGTGTTTGTCTGGGCGTATGGCCTGGGCGCGGGTGCCGCCTGGGGCTTTGCCGCCATCTGTCTGCTGTCGGGCCTGGCGCTGGGCGCCGACCTGGCCTTGCCGCCGGCCCTGCTGGCAGGGCTGATCGGCGCGGCCGGCCATGCCGGGCGGCACGAAGCGGCGTATTTCGGCTGGTGGAACTGGGGCGTGCAGATGAGCCTGGCGCTGGCGGCCGGCATCGCCTTGCCCCTGCTGGCCTGGCTCGGCTATGTGCCGGGCAGCAGCAAAGGCTTGCCGGCCCTGGCTGCCGCCTACGCCTTGCTGCCCTGCGCCTTGAAACTGCTGGCGGCGTTACTGTTGTGGCGTGCACCCTTGCAACATATATATAGTGACCACCTGGAGAATCGCGCATGCGCTTCATGAGTTATTGCAAACGCCGTTTGCCGCTGGCGGTCCTGATGCTGGCGCTGGCCGCCTGCTCCACGCCGCCCACGCCGGCCACGTATGCGCAGGAATTGCCCATACTGGATCTGCAACAGTATTTCAATGGCACGCTCGATGCCCACGGCATCTTCCAGGACCGCTCCGGCAAGGTGGTCAAGCGCTTCACCGTGGTGATGCGGGCCAGCTGGGTGGGCGAGACGGGCACCCTGGATGAAGACTTCACGTATTCGGACGGCAGCCGCCAACGGCGCGTGTGGACCTTGTGCAAGACGGCGCCCGGGCGCTTCATCGGCACGGCGCCCGACGTGATCGGGGAAGCTGTCGGCGAAGTGGCCGGCAATGCGCTGCGCTGGCAATACGTGCTGGCGTTGCCCGTCGACGGCACGGTTTACCACGTCGACTTCGAGGACTGGATGTTCCTGATGGATGACAAGGTCATGCTGAACCGCGCCGCCATGAGCAAGTTCGGCTTCAGCCTGGGCGCCGTCACTTTATCGTTCAGCAAGCGTCCGCAGGCGGCCCCATGAATCGCAAGGTTACCAGCTGGGCCGGCAAGCGCGTATGGATCATCGGCGCTTCCAGCGGCATCGGTGCCGCGTGCGCCACCTTGTTGCTGGAGCAGGGCGCCAGCGTGGCCTTGTCAGCCCGCCATCGTGCCAGCCTTGAGCGGCTGTGCGAGGGACAGGCGCTGGCGCAGGCATTGCCGCTCGATATCACCCAGCACGCGCAGCTGCGGGCCGTTTGCGTAGAATTGCAGCAGCAGTGGACGCATATCGACCTGATACTGGTGGTCGCCGGCGGCTATCAGGCCATGCGCGCCGATAGCTTCGACCTCGAGGCGGCCCAGGGCTTGCTGGCCCTGAATGTGGGCGGCGTCTTCAATTGCCTGGAGCAGGCTTTGCCGTGGCTATTGCGCCAGGGCAGTGGCGGCATCGGCATCGTCGCTTCGGTGGCCGGTTATGGCGGCTTGCCCAAGGCGCTCGCGTACGGCGCCAGCAAGGCGGCGCTGATCAACCTGACGGAGTCGCTGTACCTGGACCTGCATCCGCGCGGCATCGGCGTGTACCAGATCAATCCCGGCTTTGTCGCCACGCCCCTGACGGCGGACAACGATTTCACCATGCCGGCCCTGATGACGGCGCGTGACGCGGCCGCCGCCATGCTCGACGGCATAGAGCGGGGCCAGTTCCACATCCACTTTCCCAAGCGCTTTACCAATGTCATGCGCCTGGCGCGGCTGTTGCCCTACCGCGCCTATTTTTGGTTGATCCGCAAGGTGACGGGCGTATGAGTACAAGCATGCTGGACCCGGAAGGCATGGAAGAGGCGCTGGTGCGCCTGGTGGCGTTTTACGAACACCTGAGCCTGGAGGGCCTGGCCCAGCTGGGCGCCGTGTATGCGCCAGACGCCCATTTCAAGGACCCGTTCAACGAGGTGGTGGGGCATGCCGCCATCCTGGCCATCTTCGAGCATATGTTCGTGCAAGTCGATGCACCACGGTTTGTCGTGCTGGAAAGCCTGGGGCAGGGACAGCAAGCGTTCCTGACGTGGGAGTTTCGCTTCCGCATGAAACGCCTGGTATCTGGCGAACAGTGCATTCGTGGCGCAACCCATGTGCGTTTCGATAGGCAGGGACGGGTGGTAATGCACCGCGATTATTGGGATTTGGCGGAAGAATTGTATGAAAAACTGCCGGTGCTGGGCCCTTTCATGCGCATGCTCCGCCGCGCAAGCCAGCGTTAAGGCTGATTCTTGATGCTTATAAGCAAAAAATGCGAAAAAGAAAAAGTAAATTGTGTGATATCGGGGCGGCGAAAACTTGATTTCGGTCAATGTGTCGTTTTTTAGACACAAATATGTCGAAATATTGAGAAGGCAACATTGTAAGAATTTGTTTCAACTGATGCGCAATTTGCAAGCAAGAGTCGTCCTCATCGGTTCTAGGCGGGTGGCTGAAGAGTTAGCCGGAAAACATGAAAAACATTTCTATGTGAGCAATTTAAATTACCGGAAAGTCAGTAATTGTGTTGGTACTCTGCCTATTTTCCTGACGCGCGCGCCGACGTCAAAAATGGCGTCTACGCCCCTGAATAATGCGGCAACGCACCAAAACAGGGCGTGATATTTCCCGTTTTTGGGCATCCGGCAGCAAACATTGGCGATGCCGTGTATGCTTCGTTCCGTTTATCCATTATCGCCTGACAAATTGTGCGCTTTGTCGCGTAAATCATGCAGGGTAAATGATGGGTAAAGCATGTTGATGTTTTAATCACGCGCCTGATACTGTTGCACTAATACAACGGGTGTCGACAAGGCATGCGCTATGATGGAATGGTCAATCAGGCCAATGCATTGGTTGGCAAGGGGCACTGGCTCTGTCGCGTAGTACGGTTGGCGATGGTCGGGATGCCTGAAAAAGCCCTCGGCCTGGTACCGGAAGTAACATGTTGGAACTTGATGGAATGTGAAACGGTCGTTATAGTGCCGCTTCCGGTGCCCTTTGAGCACCGAACCGGCGCATCAAAATACGGTCGCTCTGCAGCCTTCAAGCTTATCGGTGCAATAGCGTGCCGATACCGATGTGAATTGTTCCCCTGACCGGAACAGCAATGTGGCAGGTGGAGACCTTGCCCTCACTCATAAAAAGCGCTCTGTTAGAGCGCAGCTCGAGATGCATAGGCTGTATTACTTTTTGCTTCAAAATTAAAGGAAATCGCAATGAAAAAAACTCTGATCACCCTGGCAGTTCTGGCAGCAGCCACTGGCGTAGCCCAAGCTCAATCGAGCGTTGTTATCTACGGTACCGTTGACGCTGGTTTCGTCAGCGAGCGCGGCGGCGCAGCCGGCACCACCAACAAAGTAGACAGCGGCATTGCTTCGGCTTCCCGTCTGGGCTTCAAAGGCACCGAAGATCTGGGCAACGGCCTGTCGGCTCTGTTCGTTCTGGAAGCTGGTTTCGGTGTTGACAGCGGCTCGCAAGGTAAAAACGAAGCCCTGTTCGGTCGTCAATCGTACGTAGGTCTGAGCAGCAAAACGACCGGTACCCTGACCCTGGGTCGTCAATACACGCCTTGGTACAACACCCTGTCGAAAGTTGCTGATCCATTCGCAGTGGGCTACGCTGGTTCCGCCAAGAACCTGTTCCCAGCGAACACCCGCACCAGCAACACCGTGCTGTACACCTCGCCAAACTTCAACGGCTTTGACGCTGATGTGGCTTACACCTTCGGCGAACAAGCTGATTCGAACAAATACGGCCGTCAAATCGGCGCGTCGGCTGGCTACTCGAACGGTCCTTTGAACGCACGTCTGGCTTACAACACCACCAGCAACGAATCCGCTATCAGCAACAAAGGTAGCGCACGTAACTGGTTGGCTGCAGCTAACTACGACTTCGCAGTTGCCAAGGCTTTCCTGGCATACGGCGTCAACAAAGGCGACAACAGCGCAACCTACAACTCGGGTCTGAGCAACACCAACGCAGGTGTTGCTGGTCAAGCTTTCGGCACCACCGGCAGCCTGAACGCCTACGGCTACCGCGCCGCTGCTCCTAGCACCGACAGCGCTAACCTGCTGGTCGGCGCAACCGTACCAGTTGGCCCAGCTGGCACCGTGATGGCTTCGTACATCAAGACCAACGACAAAGGCATCGCTAACGCTGATGCTGATCAATGGGCACTGGGTTACTCCTACGCTCTGTCGAAGCGCACGAGCACCTACGCTTCGTACGCCAAGATCAAGAACAAAAACGGCGCAGCTTACACCGTTGGTAACAACAGCAACATCGGTTCGGGCGACAAAGCCTTCAACGTTGGTGTTCGTCACTCGTTCTAATATTCGCGCAAGCGAAGCTTAGTACCGCTGCCAGCATCCCTTCGGGGATGCTGATAAGCAAGGAAACGCGCTGTCTGGCTTCGGCCTGGCGGCGCGTTTTTGCATGTGCGGCGCCAGTTATAATGACGCCGTTACTCAAGTAAAGGAATGCCATGTATTCATTCACCTCGCCGCGCCTGGCCGCCTTGCTGGCCGCGCTGCTGCTTGCTGGCGCCACGGGCGCCGCTGTCGCTGCCGTCAAGGGCAAGAAGCCGGCTGGACTGGAGCGCTACGGCGTGGCCGTCTACTCCGACCTGTGCCTGCAAAAGGATAGCGGCGAAATCGGCGGCCAGCGCGTGACGCTGCACCGCTTTGCCGAAGCCGATTCCGTCATCTATGAATTCACGGCCGGCGCCCTGAGCTGGCCCATCGTGGCCAACGACGTCAACCTGGACGCCGCCACGGGCGCCTTCGATTTCACCATCGCCGGCGCCGACAGCGAAGAGCGCACCATCGTCGGCAAGTTTTCCAAAGATGGCCAGACCCTGACCCTGGAAGGCGATTACTGCGGCGGCAACGTGCGCATGCCGATGAAACTGAGCCGCGTGCGCGATTTCGGCCGTCCCCTGAAGCATTGCACGCCATGCCCGCCGGTGCCGCAAGCGCCCGCCGAGGCAGCGCCTGCCGAGGAAAGCGCGCCCGTGCCCGCCGCCTGAGCGATTGCTGCGGTTAAAAAGAAAAAGGCCCGGTATCGACCGGGCCTTTGTTATTTCTCGCCTTGCAGGAGGCTTATTTGGCGGCCTGCGCCTTTTCCGCCGTGGCGCGGATGGTGGCCAGCGTCGCGTTCGGCGTGATCAGGTTGCCGTCGTAGCGCAGTTCGATCAAGGCCGGCAAGTTGTTGGCCTTGGCGTGCGCCAGCGCCCGTTGCAGGGCAGGGGCGAACTCTTCTGTCGTATTCACCACTTCGCCATGCGCGCCATACGCTTGCGCCAACGCCGCAAAATCCGGGTTGTGCAGGGTCGTGCCCGACACGCGGCCCGGGTAGTCGCGCTCCTGGTGCATGCGGATGGTGCCGAACATCTGGTTATTGAAGACGATGATGACCACGCCCGCCTGGTATTGCACGGCCGTGGCCAGCTCCTGGCCATTCATCATGTATTCGCCATCGCCGGCGAACGTGATCACGGTGCGCTCCGGGTGCGCGATCTTCGCCGCCACGCCGGACGGCACGCCGTAGCCCATGGCGCCATTCGTTGGCGCCAGCTGGGTGCGCATGCCGCCGTAGCGATAAAAGCGGTGCGCCCACGAGGCGTAATTGCCGGCTCCGTTCGTCAGGATGGTGTCAGCGGGGGCCTGCGCCATGATCTCTTGCGTGACTTGCCACAGGTCCAGCGGCGCCTGGCCATCCTGGAAGATGGGCGGGCGCTCCTGGTAGGCGGCCAGCTCGGCCTTGGCTTCTGCTGGCGTATGCTGCCAGGCGGACGCATCGACGGGCGCCATGGCGGCCAGCATGGCGCATACTTGCGGCATGCCGCTGTTGATCATCAGCTCGGCCTGGTAAACGCTGCCCAGTTCCTCGGCATCCGTATGGATGTGCACCAGGCGCTGGCGCGGCACGGGCGAGTCGAACAGGGTGTAACCGCCTGTCGTCATTTCGCCCAGGCGCGGGCCGATGGCGATGACCAGGTCGGCGTTTTTCACGCGCGCGGCCAGTTTCGGGTTGATGCCGATGCCGACGTCGCCGATGTAGTTCGGGTGGGCATTGTCGAGCAAGTCCTGGAAGCGGAAGGCGCAGGCGACGGGCAGGTGGTTGCTTTCCGCGAACTGCTGCAGGTCGGCGCACGCTTGCGGCGTCCAGGTGGTACCGCCCAGCAAGACCAGCGGCTGCTTCGCGGTCGCCAGCATGCCGCGCAACTGCTGCAGCTGGGCATCCGATGGCGCCGCCTGCACGGGCTGGTAGGCGCGCGTGTCGGCCACCGTGGCCAGCGCAATGAGCATGTCTTCCGGCAGGGCCAGCACGACGGGGCCGGGACGGCCGCTGGTGGCAACCTGGAAGGCGCGCGCCAGGTATTCGGGAATGCGCTCGGCGCGGTCGATCTGCGCCACCCACTTGGCCATCTGGCCGTACATGCGGCGGTAGTCGATTTCCTGGAATGCTTCGCGGTCGACGAAATCATTGCCCACCTGGCCGATGAACAGGATCATCGGCGTGGAATCCTGGTAGGCCGTGTGCACGCCGATCGAGGCGTTGGTGGCGCCCGGTCCCCGCGTGACGAAGCAGATGCCCGGCTTGCCCGTCAGCTTGCCGTAGGCTTCGGCCATGAAGGCGGCGCCGCCTTCCTGGCGGTTGATGATGAAGCGGATGCCCGAATCGTGCAGGGCGTCAAGCACGTCGAGGTAGCTTTCGCCAGGCACGCCAAAGGCGGTGTCGACACCGTGGATCTGCAGGGCATCGACCAGGATCTGGCCGCCGGTACGGGGTTGTTGCGTCATGTTCGGCTCTTTATATTCTAGTGGGTGGCAAAGAAATGGGGCAAGCGGTGCGCATGCGCCTGCATGCAAGCAGCTTGCCTCATTCTATGTGAGCCGATTTGGCCCGGCTTTTGAAATGGCGACACCGAATTACACAATCCCCCGGGCCGGGACCCGACGAGGGGCCCGGCGAGCGGTGTCGCGCGTGCACAGGCCTTTTTGCAGAAACATGCTGCGGCGCGGTACAATGGCGGGTGAAGCAGGCCAGACAGTCGCTGGCCGGCGCAGCAATGCGCTGGCGGGAGGAAGGTCCGGACTCCATAGAGCGGGGTGACGGTTAACGGCCGTCCGTCGAAAGCCGCAAGGTATAAGGCGAGGAATAGGGCCACAGAGACGAGCGTATTAAGTTACGGTGAAACGCGGTAACCTCCACCTGGTGCAATTTCAAATAGGCACGCGATGATGCTGCTCGCGGAGCGTGCGGGTAGAAAGCTTGAGCGCCCGAGTAATCTGGCGCCTAGAGGAATGACTGTCATAGCGCCAACCTGCAAGGGAAGGCGCCGTAACAAAATCCGGCCTACCGGCCTGCTTCACTTGAATTCCTGTTTCCTGGCTTGCCAGGGAGCGTATCGCCCGCAGCGTTTTTCATGCGGCGCGCCGCCCAAAAAGCCCCCGCAACGGGGCTTTTTTTGTATCTAAAAATATAGCATCCGCGATAAAGTTGTATAGACAACTAAAAATGAACAATTGGTTAAAGTTTCCTGTTTACAATTAATTGCTGCGTTGCAAAAATAGTTTTCCTGCGACAGGCCAGGCCCGGAAAATAGGGGCGATACGCGCCAAGGATGATTTTCTTTTGCTTTAAACCAAGTCTTTTCCGAGGCTTGATTGCTGTTGTGTCCGGATGACGAAACTATTGTCATGCGTCAACTAACTGTAAAAAATTCAATTTTTTGATTTCGTTTTTTTCGATGTTTACGGTAGGAAAACACATGTGTGCAGATGAGGTAGCACATTCACTATCTTTCATAAGTATCTAATTTATCGATATATTTTTATTTGAGACTCCTTCAACGATATGCGCTAAGTCCTTAATTTCATTAATAAAATTCCTGTTTTGCCAATCGGAAACCGCTTGACCACTATCTTTGCTTCCTCTAAAGTGGGCAACTGTGTGAAAAAGTGTGTTTTTGTGGGAAATTTTCCCTTTTCATCGCGATGCGCAAGCGTCGCAACCCAAGCTCAAAAAGGTCTTCCGTGTTTCAAGGCGCGTCCGCAATCAATCTCGATGCCAAAGGCAGGATGTCTATCCCTGCCAAGCACCGTGACGCGCTGGCGATTCAATGCGAAGGTCGCTTGACACTCACCAAACACCCCGATGGCTGCCTGCTGTTTTTTCCCCGTCCCGTGTGGGAAAGCCACCGCCAGCAAATCGCCGCCTGGCCCATGTCGGCGCGCGCCTGGCAGCGCATCTTCCTCGGCAACGCCGTCGACGTCGAGCTGGACTCGGCCGGCCGCGTGCTGATCTCGCCCGAATTGCGCAACGCCGTCGGACTGGCGCGCGAAGTGATGATGATCGGCATGGGCAGCCACTTTGAAATATGGGATGCCGCCAAGTTGGCCGACAAAGAACAGCAGGCGATCGATGCCGGCACCCCCGATGTACTTTCCAATTTTTCTTTCTAAGGCTCCGTAATGACACAACTCACGGTGCCGGAATTTCAGCATCGCACGGTGCTGCTCGATGAAGCGGTCGATGCGCTCGACCTGTCGGGCGACCGCGCGCACGGCATTTATGTCGATGGCACGTTTGGCCGCGGCGGCCATAGCCGATTGATCTTGTCGCGCCTGGCGCCCGACGCGCGCCTGATCGGCTTCGACAAGGATTTGCAAGCCATCGCCACGGCCGAACAGATCGGCGACCCCCGCTTTGAAATCGTCCACGACAGTTTTGCCACCATGACGGCCAGCCTGGCCGAACGCGGCGTGCAGCAGGTCGATGGCATCCTGCTTGACCTGGGCATCTCGTCGCCGCAAGTCGACGACGCGGCGCGCGGTTTCAGCTTCCGCAACGACGGACCGCTGGACATGCGCATGGATACCACGCGCGGCATCTCCGCGGCCGAATGGCTGGCGGTGGAAACCGAGCAGAATTTAGAGAAAGTGATACGCGATTATGGGGAAGAACGGTTTGCTTTTCAGATTGCAAAGGCGATTGTTGCTGGCCGGGCAGTCCAGCCAATTTCAAGCACACGACAGCTTGCCGGCATCGTGGCAGGCGCCGTCAAGACCCGCGAGAAGGGTAAGGACCCCGCTACCCGCACCTTTCAGGCCATACGCATTTTCATTAACAAAGAGCTCGAGGATCTCGAGATCGGTCTGAGCCAGGCGTATGCCTGCCTGGCGCCCGGCGCGCGCATGGCCGTGATCAGTTTTCACTCGCTGGAAGACCGCATGGTCAAGCGTTTCTTCGCCTCGAAGGCGAACGTGGAGCAGCCTGACCGCCGTCTGCCGATCCGCGCGGTCGATTTGCCGCAGCCGGAAATGAAGCTGATTTCGAAGATGAAGCCGTCCGACGCCGAGATCGAGGGCAATCCGCGCTCGCGTTCGGCCGTGATGCGCGTGGCGCAGCGTTTGCCCATTCCAGTTCGTGGCGGCGCCCGATGACTGGCAAGCTGTGTGTCGTGCTGTCGGCCCTGCTGGTGTGCTGCGGCCTGTCGCTGGTGAATGCGCAGTATCAGTCGCGCCACTTGCTGATCGACCTGGAGCGCGCGCAAGCGCTGTCGCGCCAGCTCGACATCGACTGGGCGCAACTGCAGCTGGACCAGTCCACTTTGGGCAAGCATGAACGCATCGAATCGATCGCGCGGCGCGACCTGAGCATGACGCCGCTGACGGCGGCGCGTACGCAATACCTGACGGAGGGCGAATAATGAAGTTGGGCGGTAATAGCAACGGCCGGGTGGCGGCATCGAAAGGCGTGCCATTCTCGAAGAACCCCGTACTGGCGGTGCGTCTGCCCGTCTGGCGTTCGCGCGTCGTGCTGTTCCTGCTGTTCTTCGCTTTCGCCGGCCTGGGCGCGCGCGCGCTGTGGCTGCAGGGCGTATCGACGCAGTTCCTGCAAAAGCAGGGCAAGGCGCGCTATGAGCGCACCCTGGAATTGCCGGCCACGCGCGGCAAGATCACCGACCGCAATGGCCAGGTGCTCGCCTCGTCCGTCCCCGTGAAAGCCATCTGGGCCATTCCCGACGACGTGCTGCAGGCATCGCCCGAAAAAATCAATGCGCTGGCCGGCCTGCTGGAAATGAATGTCAACGAATTGCGCAAGAAACTCGATTCGGACCGCAGCTTCGTTTACCTGAAACGCCAGGTCGAGATGGACGTGGCCGACAAGATTTCCAAGCTGGGCATCGACGGCATCGACGAGCGCAAGGAATACAAGCGCTTCTATCCACAGGGTGAAGTGATGACCCACGTGGTGGGCTTTACCAACGTGGAAGACGTGGGCCAGGAAAGCATGGAACTGGCGCAGCAGAAAACCCTCGTCGGCACCACCGGCAGCCGCCGCGTGATCAAGGACCGCCTGGGCCACATCGTCGAAGACATCGGCTTCATCCACGAACCGCATGACGGCAAGGACCTGACCCTGTCCGTCGACAGTAAAATCCAGTACATCGCCTTCACGCAGTTGAAGGAAGCAGTGGAGAAATTCAATGCCAAGGCCGGCGGCGCCGTGGTGCTCGACGTGCACACGGGCGAAGTGCTGGCCCTGGCCAACTATCCAAGCTACGACCCGAACGACCGCCGCAAGCTGACGGGCCAGCAGCTGCGCAACCGCGTCATGACCGATACTTTTGAGCCCGGTTCGACCCTGAAGCCGATCACGGTGTCACTGGCGCTCGACACGGGCCGCGTCAAGCCGGGCACCCTGATCGACACGGGCCCGGGCCGCTATACCATCGCCGACCGCACGATCACCGACACCAAGCCGCACGGCGTGATCAATGTCTCGGAAATCATCGAGATGTCGTCGAACATCGGCACTTCGAAAATCGCGCTGGGCATGCCGTCGCAGGAAATGTGGGAAATGTTTACCAAGGTGGGCTTCGGCCAGCAGCCGAAATGGGGTTTCCCTGGCGCCGTGGCCGGCCGCGTGCGTCCGTATAAATCGTGGCGCCCGGTGGAGCAGGCCACCATGAGCTACGGTAACGGCATTTCCGTGTCGCTGATCCAGCTGGCGCGCTCTTATATGATGTTCGCGCGTGATGGCGACACGATTCCCCTGTCATTCCAGAAGGTTAATGAATTGCCCGTGGGCCAGCAAGTGATCAAGCCGAAGACGGCCGCCGAAATGCGCGCCATGCTGGAACTCGTGGTCTCCGGCGCGCACGGCTCGGCCAAGCGCGCCCAGGTTGCCGGCTACCGCGTGGGCGGCAAGACGGGTACCGCCTATAAAGTGGAAAACGGCCGCTACGCGATGCCGCGCAAATACATCGGCTCGTTCGTGGGCATGGTGCCGATGTCGGCGCCGCGCTTCATCATTGCTGTGATGATCGATGAGCCGACCGGCCCCGCCCACTATGGCGGCCAGGTTGCCGCTCCCGCTTTCGCGGCGATTGCGACCAACGCGCTGCGCGCGATGAACGTACCGCCCGATTCCTCCGTTACCGAAATCGTGGTCCCGGCCAATGCCGGCCCGGAGGCCATGTGAAGTCACTCATGACCATACAAGATATCAGTTTGTGGATCAAAGCGGCTGCCCCGTCCGGGCAGCTGACGTCCGATTCGCGCCGCGTGCAACGCGGCGACGTGTTTTTCGCCTACGCGGGCGCCACCCATTTCATCGACGCCGCCATCGAGCAGGGCGCCGCCGCCATCGTGCATGATGCCGTCGAGTGGAACGCCGCATGGGCCGTGCCGCACCTGCTGGTCAGCGACCTGAAACGCCTGGCCGGTCCCGTGGCGCATGCTTTCTACGACATGCCCGACAGCGCCATGTTCAGTGCCGGCGTGACGGGCACGAATGGCAAGACATCGTGCGCGCTGTGGCTGGCGCAAGCCCTGGCGCGCCTGGGCGAAACCTCGTCCGTCATCGGGACCTTGGGCGTGGGCCTGTGCAAGCCGCGCGGCGCCATCGAATTCGACGTCACCGGCTACACCACGCCTGACGCCGTGCTGCTGGCGCGCAAACTGGCCGCCATGCGCGACGCTGGCGCCAAGGCCGTTGCCATTGAAGTGTCGTCGATCGGTCTGGACCAGGACCGCGCGGCCGGCATGCATTTTGATGTCGCCATGTTTACCAATCTGACGCGCGACCACCTCGACTACCATGGCGACATGGCTGCCTACGAGGCGGCCAAGGTCAAACTGTTCGACTGGCCCGGCTTGAAAACAGCCGTCATCAATCTGGACGACGCCATGGGCCTGCGCCTGGCGCGCCACGTGGACGGCAGGCTGGCCGGTGAATACCCGGTCATCGGCTACACCTTGCAGGATGCGGCCAGCTTGCCCGATCTGCCTGGTGTGCTGATGCTGCGTGCCAGCCAGTTCCGCAGCCGCCATGCCGGCACCGACTTCCACCTGGAATGTCCGCTGGGCGTGGCGCTGGTCAAGACGCAGCTGGTGGGCCACTTCAATATCAGCAACGCGCTGGCCGTGCTGGGCGCCTTGCTGGCGCACGGCACCGGCCTGCGCGCGGCCATCGACGGCATCGAATCCCTGCAGCCGGCCCCCGGCCGCATGCAGCAGGTGGGCGGCCAGGAAGCGCCGATGGTCGTCATCGATTACGCGCATACGCCGGATGCGCTGGAAAAGACCCTGGCTGCCTTGCGCCAGGTGGCGCAGGAGCGGGGTGGCCAGCTGTGGTGCGTGTTCGGCTGCGGCGGCGACCGCGACCCGGGCAAGCGTCCGCAGATGGGCGCCATCGCGCAGCTGGCCGATCACGTGCTGGTCACCAGCGACAATCCGCGCAGCGAAGATCCGCACGCCATCATCGCGCAGATCGTCGCCGGCATGCGTGCCGACGGTCCGCAGCCGCAAGCCATCGAAGACCGTGCCGGCGCCATTTTGTCGGCCATCAAGCACGCGGCCAAGCCGGACGTGATCCTGTTGGCGGGCAAGGGGCATGAGCCGTACCAGGAAATCAAGGGCAAGAAACTGCCGTTCTCCGATGCCGACCATGCGCAGCTGGCCTTGTCCGCGCGCCTGACGATGATGAGGACGAATTGATGGATAGCCTGATGCACGCAAGCCTGCTTGAACTGATGCCGTCGCTGGACGGCGCGCAGCTGACGGGCGACGCATCCTTTGATGGCGTCTCCACCGACAGCCGCAGCGCCCAAGCCGGCTCGCTCTTCGTTGCCCTGCGCGGCGAGAGTTTTGATGCCCACGATTTCCTCGACCAGGTGGCTGCGCGCGGCGTCGCCGCCGTGGTGGTCGAGCGCCTGCCCGAAGGCTGGGACAGCGCCACGGTGCCCGCCATCGTGGTGGCCGATACCTTGGTGGCGCTGGGCCGCATCGCCAACCATTGGCGCGGTCGCTTCAATTTACCCGTCATCGGCGTCACCGGCAGCAACGGCAAGACCACTGTCAAGGAAATGATTGCGGCCATCCTGGCGGCGGCCTTTGGCGAAGACGGCCGTTTGGCCACGCGCGGCAACCTGAATAATGAAATCGGCGTGCCATTGACGCTGTTCCGCCTGAGCGCCGCGCACAAGGCGGCTGTCATCGAGATGGGCATGAACCATCCGGGAGAAATCGCCCGCCTGGCCGCGATTGCCGCGCCTACCCTGGCGATGGTCAACAACGCGCAGCGCGAGCACCAGGAATTCATGCATACGGTGGAAGCGGTGGCGCGCGAGAACGGCGCCGCGCTGGCGGCCCTGGCGCATGACGGCGTGGCTGTCTTCCCGCATGGAGATGAATTCACGCCCGTGTGGCGCGAATTGGCAGGCGCGCGCGCAGTCATCACCTTCGGCCTGTCGAAAGAGGCGGACGTGAGTTGCACGCACCGCGCGGCCGAGGATTTTGGCAGCGACCTGTTCGTCAGCGTGCGGGCACAGGATGGCAGCTTGCGTCAGTTTTTTGTCGGCTTGCAGGCGGCGGGCGAACACAATGTGCGCAATGCGCTGGCGGCCGTGGCATGCGCGATTGGCGCCGGCATCGCGCCAGAACATATCAAGCAGGGCCTGGAGGCGTTTTCTCCCGTGACTGGCCGGCTGCAGAAAAAACGGGCCGCCAATGGCGCCACCATCATCGACGACACGTATAACGCCAATCCGGATTCGGCGCGCGCGGCCATCGATGTGC
The DNA here is from genome assembly GCF_030587275.1 of Janthinobacterium sp. SUN128. Classification (NCBI taxonomy): domain Bacteria; kingdom Pseudomonadati; phylum Pseudomonadota; class Betaproteobacteria; order Burkholderiales; family Oxalobacteraceae; genus Janthinobacterium; species Janthinobacterium sp. SUN128. The sequence goes on from NZ_JAPWHY010000007.1 coordinate 145,133, forward strand.
TGGCGCAGGCCGCGGCACCACGCATCCTGGTGCTGGGCGAGATGGGCGAAGTCGGCACGCAGGGGCAGCAGTTCCACGAAGAGATCGGCGCCTACGCCGCCGCCAAAGGCATCGAACACGTGCTGGCGACGGGCGGACTGGCGCGCCATCTGGTGAATCCGGCGCAGGAAGCCGCCAGCCAGGAATCAGGCACGGTCGTGGAGTATTTCGAACAGTTCGACGGTTTGCTGGCGGCGCTCGATGCGCATTTGTCCGGCCGTTCGGATGCAACAGTATTGATCAAGGGCTCCCGTTTCATGAAGATGGAACGGGCCGTGCAGCATTTGATTGGTTCAAACAACAATAACAAGGAAGCTCACTAATCATGCTGCTCTGGCTCGCTCATTATTTCCAGGACGACATTGGCCCACTGCGGGTCTTTAACTTCATCACGTTCCGCGCCGTCTTCGCCACCCTGACGGCGATCTTGATCGGCCTGTGCGCCGGTCCCGCCGTGATCCGCATGCTTACGCGCATGAAGGTCGGCCAGGCCGTGCGTACGGACGGCCCGCAAACGCACCTGAAAAAACACGGCACCCCCACCATGGGCGGTGTGCTGATCCTCATCGCCATCGGCATTTCCACCTTGCTGTGGGCTGACCTGTCGAACCGCTTCATCTGGCCCGTGCTGATCGTCACCTTGGGCTTTGGCGCAGTCGGCTGGGCCGACGACTACCGCAAGGTGGTGCACCAGGATCCGGAAGGCATGCGCTCGCGCGAGAAATACTTCTGGCAATCGCTGATCGGCATCGCCGCCGCGTTTTACCTGGCGTTTTCCGTCTCCATCTCCGAGCCCAATGCTGGCCAGGTATGGAATCTGATCTACGCCTGGGTGCAATCGGGCTTCGCCATGGACTTGCCGCCGAAGGCTGACCTGATCGTTCCGTTCTTCAAGACCATCAGCTATCCGCTGGGCGTATGGGGCTTTATCGCGCTGACCTATTGCGTCATCGTCGGTACCAGCAACGCCGTCAATTTCACCGATGGCCTTGACGGCCTGGCCATCATGCCGACCGTGATGGTGGGCACGGCCCTGGGCCTGTTCGCCTACCTGACGGGTAACGCCACGTATGCGCGCTACCTGTTCATCCCGCACATCCCGGGCGCAGGCGAACTGGTGATCTTCTGCGGCGCGCTGGCCGGTTCCGGCCTGGCCTTCCTCTGGTATAACACGCACCCCGCGAAAGTGTTCATGGGCGACGTGGGCGCGCTGGCACTGGGCGGCGCACTGGGCACCATCGCCGTCATCGTGCGCCAGGAAATCGTCCTGTTCATCATGGGCGGCATCTTCGTCGTCGAAACGCTGTCCGTGATCATCCAGGTCGTCTGGTTCAAGTACACCAAGAAGCGCTATGGCGCGGGCCGCCGCGTCTTCCTGATGGCGCCGTTGCATCACCATTTTGAACAAAAAGGCTGGAAGGAGACGCAGGTTGTCGTGCGTTTCTGGATCATCACCATGATGCTGGTGCTGCTCGGCCTGACCACCTTGAAGCTGCGCTGATGATGTACGACGCTAAAACCGCACTGGTACTGGGCCTCGGCGAGTCGGGGCTGGCCATGGCCCTGTGGCTGGCCCGCAGCGGTGCCTGCGTGCGCGTGGCCGATACGCGCCAGGCGCCCGAGCGCCTGGCAGCGTTGCAGGCCGCCGTGCCGCAGGCGCAGTTCATCGCCGGCGCCTTCACGGCCGAATTGCTCGATGGCGTCGATTTCGTCGCCGTCAGCCCTGGCCTGGCGCCGGGCCGCGAACTGGCGCAGATTGCGCCTGCCGCTCTTGAGAAAAATATCCCCGTGTGGGGCGAGATCGAACTGTTCGCGCAGGCCCTGGCCGCGCTCAAGGCGGAACGCGGCTATGCGCCGAAAGTCATCGCCATCACGGGAACGAATGGCAAGACGACCGTCACCAGCCTGGTAGGCTTGCTGTGCGAACGCGCCGGCCTGGCCACGCGCGTGGCCGGCAATATCAGCCCGGCCGCGCTGGACGTGCTGCGCGAAGTGCTCGATGCGGAGCCTGCGCCGCAGCCTGTGGATGCGGAAGCTGAAGTGGCGGAACCCGTCGCCAGCACCCTGCCGCAGGCGTGGATCCTGGAATTGTCCAGCTTCCAGCTGCACACGACGTTCAGCCTGCAGGCCGACGCGGCCACGGTCCTGAATCTGTCGCAGGATCACCTCGACTGGCATGGCGACATGGCTGCCTATGCTGCCGACAAGGCGCGCATCTTCGGCGAGCAGACCGTGCGCATATTGAACCGCGACGACGCGGCCGTGATGCACATGGCCGACCCGCTGACCGAAACGATCACCTTCGGCACGGGCGAACCCGTGGAAGTGGACAGCTTTGGCCTGGTCAATGAACGGGGCATCTTCTGGCTGGCGCAAGCCGTGCCCAGCGAAGAAGTGATCGAGAAAAAACGCAGGAAGAATGATCCGGCGCCGGAGCCGGTGCCGACGATGGCCAAGAAACTGATGCCGGCCGACGCGTTGAAAATCCGCGGCCAGCACAATGCCTCGAACGCGCTGGCGGCGCTGGCCCTGTGCCGCGCCATCGGCTTGCCGTTCGCGCCGCTGCTGCACGGCTTGCGCGAATACCAGGGCGAGCCGCACCGCGTGGAACTGATCACGGCCGTGAATGAAGTCGAGTACTACGACGACAGCAAGGGCACGAATGTGGGTGCGACGGTAGCCGCCCTGTTCGGCCTGGGCAAGGCGTTTGGCGGCGCGGAACAGCGCCTGGTGCTGATCGCCGGCGGCGACGGCAAGGGGCAGGATTTCTCGCCGCTGGCTGAACCCGTGTCGCGCTATGTGCGCGCCGTGGTGCTGATCGGCCGCGATGCGCCGGCCTTGCGCGCGGCGCTCGAACCGGCCGGCGTGGAGATCATCGACTGCGCCACCTTGCCGGAGGCCGTCAAGCGCGCCAGCGGCCTGGCGCTGGCCGGCGATGCCGTGCTGTTGTCGCCTGCGTGCGCCAGCCTGGACATGTTCAAGAACTATGCGCACCGCGCGCAGGTGTTTGTCGGCGCCGTGCGCGACATCGCCCTGGAAAACGGACAGGATATCTGATGGCCTTCCAACTGCCCTTCAGCTTTGGTTCCGGCTCGGCTGCCAAGCCGCTGGATAGCCGCGCGCGGCAGTCGAAGATGATGGACTATGACAAGCCGCTGGTGTGGGTCGTCCTGCTGCTCATGTTGCTGGGCATGGTGATGGTGTATTCGGCGTCGATCTCGCTGTCGGATGCGCGCAAGTTCGCCGCCTACACGAACAATTATTTTGTCGTGCGCCAGGCGCTGTTCATCGGTATTTCGATCGTCGTTGGCGCGCTGGTATTTCGCATCCCCGTCGCCAGCTGGCAAAAGATGGCGCCGTGGCTGTTCATCGGCACCCTGGTGCTGCTGGTGATGGTCTTGATACCGGGCCTGGGCGTGTCGGTCAATGGCGGCCGCCGCTGGCTGAACCTGCCGGGCCTGCGGCCGCAGCCGTCCGAGCTGATGAAGGTGGTGATGGTGCTGTACGCGGCCGATTACACGGTGCGCAAGCAGGAGTACATGCACAAGCTGACCAAGGGCTTCATGCCGATGGCGCTGGCTGTCAGCTTCGTCGGCTTGCTGCTGCTGATGGAGCCCGATCTCGGCGCCTTCGGCGTGATCGTCTGCATCGCCATGGGCATCCTGTTTTTGGGCGGCGTGAACGCCATCTGGTTCGGCGGCATCGGCGCCATGCTGACGGCGATCTTCGTCACCATCATCGCCTTGTCGAAATTCCGCCGCGAGCGGTTTTTTGCGTATCTCGATCCGTGGCAGGAAGACAATGCGCTGAACAAGGCTTACCAGCTGACGCACTCGCTGATCGCCTTCGGACGCGGTGAACTGTTTGGCGTGGGACTGGGCGGCAGCGTGGAAAAACTGCATTATCTGCCCGAAGCGCATACGGACTTTTTGCTGGCCGTGATCGGCGAGGAGCTGGGCCTAGTGGGCGTGCTGATCGTGATCGGCATGTTCTACTGGATTATCAAGCGGGCATTTGACATCGGCCGCCAGGCGATCGCCATCGACCAGACCTTTGCCGGCCTGACGGCGAAAGGCATCGCCATCTGGATCGGCGTGCAGACCTTCATCAATATGGGCGTGAACCTGGGTCTGCTGCCGACCAAGGGCCTGACCTTGCCCTTGATGAGTTATGGCGGCACGGGCGTACTGATTAACTGTATCGGCCTGGCGATTTTGCTGCGCATCGATTATGAAAACCGGATCCTGATGCGGGGAGGCCGGCTATGAACAGCGTGACGAACTTGAAAACGACGAAAAGACTGATGATCATGGCGGCCGGCACCGGCGGCCATATTTTCCCTGGCCTGGCGATTGCGCAGACCATGCGCGCGCGCGGCTGGGAAGTGAGCTGGCTGGGCACGACCCACGGCATGGAGCAGGAACTGGTGCCGAAAAGCGGCATTCCCATGGATGCCATCGCGTTCTCCGGCATGCGCGGCAAGGGCCTGGCGCACACGGTCAAAGGCGGCTTCAAGATGCTGGCTAGCTTTTTTGCCATCCGCCGTTTCATCGCCAGCCGCAAGCCGGATGTGGTGATGGGCATGGGAGGCTACGTCACCGTGCCGGGCGGCCTGATGGCGCGCCTGAAGGGCGTGCCGCTGGTGCTGGTCAATGCCGACGCGGCGCTGCTGCTGTCGAACAAGACGCTGGTGCCGCTGGCGCAGCAGGTGTGCTTCGGCTTTCCCGCCGATTTCGGCAGCGCCGCCGGCAAGGCCGTCGTCACGGGCAATCCCGTGCGCGCCGAGATCCTCGCCATGGCGCCGCCAGCCACGCGTTTCGCGGGCCGCAGCGGACCGTTGCGCATCCTGGTGGTGGGCGGCAGCCTGGGCGCGAAAGCGCTGAACGACAATCTTCCCGCCGCGCTGGCGCTGATGCCGGAGGGCGAACGCCCGCTGGTGACGCACCAGTCGGGCAAGAAGAATATCGACGCCCTGCATGCCGCATATGCGCAGGCGGGCGTGCAAGCCAATGTGGTCGACTTCATCGACGACATGGCCAGGGCGTATACCGAGGCCGATCTGGTGATTTGCCGTGCGGGCGCCATCACCCTGTCGGAATTGACGGCGGCCGGCGTGGCCAGCGTGCTCGTGCCGCTGGTGGCGTCGACCACCAGCCATCAGCGCGACAACGCGCAATGGATGGCAAAACAAGGCGCGGCGATTCATCTGCCGCAGACGGAAATGAGTGCGGCGTCGCTGAGCACCCTGCTGGCATCGCTGAGCCGCGATACCTGCCAGCATATGGCGCAAGCGGCACTGGCAGCAGGCAAGCGCGACGCCAATGAGGCGATCGCACACGTATTGGAAAAACTGGCATGAGGTTAGCTCTGTGAAGCATAAAGTAAACAATATCCACTTTGTCGGCATTGGCGGCAGCGGCATGAGCGGCATCGCCGAAGTGCTGGTCAACCTCGGCTACAAGGTGTCGGGCTCCGACCTGGGCAGCAATGCGGCGACGCAGCGCCTGGCGAGCCTGGGCGCGACCGTCATGCTGGGCCACGCGGCCGAGAACATCGGCGACGCCGATGCGGTGGTGACGTCGGGCGCCGTCCCGCAAGACAATCCGGAAGTGGCGGCCGCGCGCGCGCGCAAGATTCCGCTGGTGCCGCGCGCCGTGATGCTCGGTGAATTGATGCGCCTGAAGCGCGGTATCGCCATCGCCGGCACGCACGGCAAGACGACGACCACCAGCCTGGTCGCTTCCGTGCTGGCGCAGGGCGGCCTCGATCCGACTTTCGTCATCGGCGGCCGCCTGACCAGCGCCGGCGCGAACGCCAAGCTGGGCTCGGGCGACTACCTGGTAGCCGAAGCCGATGAATCGGATGCCTCGTTCCTGAACCTGACGCCGATGATCGAAGTGATCACGAATATCGACGCCGATCACATGGACACCTACGAGCACGATTTCGAAAAGCTCAAGCAGGCTTTCGTGCAGTTCACGCACCGCTTGCCTTTCTATGGCCGCGCCATGCTGTGCATCGACGATCCGCACGTGCGCGCCATCATCCCGTCCGTCACCAAGCCCGTCACCACCTACGGTTTCGCGGAAGACGCGCAAGTGCGCGCCATCAACGCGCGCGCCGTGGGCCTGGAAATGCATTTCACCGTGCTGCAGGAAGGCTATCCGGACCTGGACGTGGTGCTGAACCAGCCCGGCATGCACAATGTGCAGAATGCCTGCTCGGCGATTGCCATCGCGCGCGAAATCGGCATCGCCGACAGCGCCACGCAGCAGGGCCTGGCCGAGTTTTCCGGCGTGGGCCGGCGTTTCACGCGTTACGGCGACGTGGCGCTGCCGAACGGCGGCACTTTTGCGCTGGTCGACGATTTTGGCCACCATCCGGTGGAAACGGAAGTGACCCTGGCCGCCGCGCGCGCCGCCTATCCTGGCCGCCGCCTGGTGCTGGCGTTCCAGCCGCACCGCTACAGCCGCACGCGCGACCTGTTCGAGGATTTCGTGAAAGTGCTGGGCGCGCCCGACGTGCTGCTGCTGTCCGAAGTGTATGCGGCGGGCGAAGCGCCCATCGTCGCCGCCGACGGCCGCGCACTGGCGCATGCGCTGCGCGCGCGCGGCAAGATCGAACCGATTTTCGTCGAATCCATGAAAGACATGGCCGACACCATCATGAGCGTGGCGCGCGACGGCGACGTCGTGCTGACCATGGGTGCCGGCTCGATCAGCGGTATCCCGCAACAACTGACAACGTATTCATCCAACACTGTAAAGGCCTGATGTGAACCAAGCTTCAGCTATCGACGTAAAACAATTGGGCAAGGTCGGCGTCCTGTTCGGCGGCAGCTCGGCCGAGCGCGAAGTGTCGCTGATGTCCGGCACGGGCGTGCTGGCCGCTTTGACAAGCCGCGGCGTGGACGCGCACGCGTTCGACACGGGCGAACGCAGCCTGGCCGAACTGGCCGCTGAACAATTCGACCGCGTCTTCATCGCGCTGCACGGCCGCTTCGGCGAAGACGGCAGCCTGCAGGGCGCGCTGGAGCAGCTGGGCATTCCCTACACGGGCAGCGGCGTGATGGCCTGTGCGGTGGGCATGGACAAGGTTTACACCAAGATGATCTGGCTGATGCACCAGCTGCCAACGCCAAAGTACGCGGTGCTCGATGACAGCTCCGACCTGGCCAAGGTCGCCGCGGAACTGGGCTTGCCGCTGATCGTCAAGCCGCCGCATGAAGGCTCGAGCATCGGCATTACGACGGTCAACCAAGCTTCGGCCTTCCAGGCGGCCTACGACATCGCCGCCGGCCTCGATGATTCGGTGCTGGCCGAAGAGTTCATCAAGGGCCGCGAGTTCACCGTCGCGATCCTGGGCAAGGGCGCCACTGCGCGCGCGCTGCCGCCGATTGAAATCGTCGCGCCGCAAGGCAATTACGATTACCAGAACAAGTACTTCACGGACGATACGCAGTATTTCTGCCCGCCGCAGCTGGACCCGGCGATCGTGGCGGAGATGGAGCGCATCGCCGTGGCAGCCTACCGCGCCCTCGGCTGCGAAGGCTGGGGACGTGTGGACGTGCTGATGCGCGCGGCCGACAGCAAGCTGTTTTTGCTGGAAGTGAATACCTCGCCCGGCATGACGGGCCACTCGCTCGTGCCGATGGCGGCGCGCGCGGTGGGCATCAGCTATGAAGACCTGTGCCTGGAAATCGTCGCTGGCGCGCGTCTGAAAATGCACAAGGGACAGCGCTGATATGTGGCATGACGCTAAAAGCCTCAATACGACTGCCAACGGCTTGCTGGCCGCGGTTCTGGTCGTGTGCGTGGCCGCCGGCGTCTGGTGGGTGTCGCAGCGTCCCATGTTCGACCTGCGCACGATCAAGGTGGAAAGCGCGGACGACAAGGGCCTGCGCCACGTGAATTACCTGACCCTGCGCAGCGGCACTTTGGGCCGCATCAAGGGCAATTTCTTCACGACCAACCTGGAAAGCGTGCGCGGCGTGTTCGAATCGGTGCCGTGGGTACGCCGTGCCAGCGTGCGGCGCGAGTGGCCGAACCAGCTGATCGTGGCGCTGGAAGAACACGAAGCGCTGGGCACCTGGGGCGAGGATGGACGCCTGCTGTCGGTCAAGGGCGACGTGTTTACGGCGAATGTGGCCGAAGCCGAAGACGACCATGAGTTGCCTGCGTTTGCCGGCCCCGATGGCAGCGAAAAGGAAGTACTGGCTACCTACGTGCAGCTGGCAAAGTGGTTTGCGCCGCTGAAGATGGTGCCGGAAACCCTGTCGCTGTCGAGCCGCTATGCGTGGACGGTGAAACTGGATAACGGCATGAGCGTGGCGCTGGGACGCGAGCAGAATCACACGACCCTGAAAGCGCGGGTCGACCGGCTGGTGGGCATTTACCCGCAGCTGGCGAGCCGGCTGGAAAATATCGACACGATCGATATGCGCTACCAGAATGGCCTGGCGCTCAGTTCCGCCGGCCTGGTGATACCGGCCGAAGGCAAGGATGGAAAGCCAGTCATGAAGAAGAAAAACAGCAGTCCGATTAAAAAACCGACTTAACCCAATAATTTTAATTTATAGCCCATACAGTAGGCGACAGAAATGACAAAAGACGCGAAAAACCTGATCGTCGGCCTCGACATCGGCACCTCGAAAGTGGTGGCGGTGGTAGCCGAAGTGATGTCCGACGGGCGCCACGAAGTGATCGGGCTGGGCCAGCACGAATCGAAGGGCCTGAAAAAAGGCGTGGTGGTCAATATCGAGGCCACGGTGGAGTCCATCCAGCGCGCGCTGGAAGAGGCCGAGCTGATGGCCGACTGCAAGATCCGCAATGTGTACGCGGGCATTGCGGGCAGCCATATCCGCAGCTTCAATTCCAGCGGCATGGTGGCCATCAAGGACAAGGAAGTGACGGCGACCGACGTGGCGCGCGTCATCGAGACGGCAAAAGCGGTTAACATTCCGACCGATCAGCAATTGCTGCACACGGTGCCGCAAGAGTTCATCGTCGACAGCCAGGAAGATGTGCGCGAGCCTATCGGCATGAGCGGCATCCGCCTGGAGGTGAAGGTGCATATCGTCACCGGCGCCGTGTCGGCGGTGCAGAACATCGTCAAGTGCGTGCGCCGCTGCGGCCTGGAAGTGTCGGACCTGATCCTGCAGCCGATGGCGTCCGCCGATGCGGTGCTTACGCCCGACGAGAAGGAACTGGGCGTGGTACTGATCGACATCGGTGGCGGCACGACCGATGTGGCGGTATTTTCCGATGGCGCGATCCGCCATACGGCAGTCATCCCCATCGCCGGCGACCAGATCACCAACGACATCGCCATGGCCTTGCGCACCCCGACCGCGGAAGCGGAAGAAATCAAGATCCGCTATGGCGTGGCCAAGCAGGTCCTGGCCGACCCCGGCGAATCGCTGGAAGTGCCTGGCCTGGGAGACCGCGGCCCGCGCAACCTGTCGCGCCAGGCGCTGGCGGCAGTGATCGAGCCGCGCGTCGAGGAGTTGTTCGCCATGGTGCACCAGGTGGTGCGCGAATCCGGTTACGAAGGCGTGCTGTCGTCGGGCATCGTGCTCACGGGCGGCACCTCCATCATGCCCGGCATGGTGGAAATGGCGGAAGATATTTTCCTGAAACCGGCGCGCCTGGGCACGCCCGAGTATCGGGGACAGCTGGCCGACGTGGTGCGCAGTCCGCGCTATGCCACGGTATTGGGCCTGCTGCTGGAAGCGAAGAAGCAATACCTGCGCGGCCACATCGTGACGCGTCAGGACGGCTCGGTGAAGGCAGTCTGGCAGCGCATGAAGGAATGGTTTTTAGGGAATTTTTAAGGGCATGATTTTCGCCCGGCAGGACAGGTTTTTTGGCAGCATCGCAGGTACACACACATAACTTTATTTTATATTTAACCGCAGTTTTCAATCTCCAGTTCTCCTACCAATATGAGGCCTGGCGCTTGGAAACCGCATCTGATAGGAGCACATCATGGAGTTCGATATGGTCGATAACACAGCTTTAGGTACCGTCATCAAGGTCGTCGGCGTCGGCGGTGCGGGTGGCAATGCAGTCCAACACATGATCAACAAAGGCATGTCGGGCGTGGAGTTCATTGCCGCCAACACCGACGCACAGGCCCTGTCGACATCGAAGGCCCATAACATCATCCAGATCGGCGATACCGGTCTGGGCGCTGGCATGAAGCCTGCCGTCGGCCGCCAGCTGGCGGAAGAATCGCGCGCGCGCATCGCCGATTCGCTGCGCGGCGCGCACATGGTCTTCATCGCTGCCGGCATGGGCGGCGGCACGGGCACGGGCGCCGCTCCTATCGTGGCCGAAGTGGCCAAGGAACTGGGCGCGCTGACGGTGGCCGTGGTCTCCAAGCCATTCTCGTACGAAGGCCAGAAGTGCATGGACATCGCCGACGAAGGCCTGGAGCAGCTGTCCCTGCACGTCGATTCGCTGATCATCATCCTGAACGAAAAGCTGGAAGAGATCTACGAAGACGAAAGCATGCTGGAATGGATGCAGCACGCCGATGATGTGCTCAACAACGCGGTGGCCGGCATTGCCGAGATCATCAACGTGCCTGGCCATATCAACGTCGACTTCAACGATGTGAAAACCATCATGGGCGAGCAGGGCAAGGCCATGATGGGCACTGCGACGGCTTCCGGCGTCGACCGCGCGCGCATCGCCGCCGAACAGGCTGTCGCTTCGCCGCTGTTGGATGGCATCGACCTGTCCGGCGCGCGCGGCGTGCTGGTCAACGTCACGGCCAGCCGTGGCTTGAAAGGTAAAGAGATCAAGGAAGTCATGGCTGCCGTGCGCGCGTTTGCCGCGCCGGACGCGTCGATCGCGCAAGGTATCGCCTACGACGACGCCATGGGCGACGACATCCGCGTTACCGTGGTGGCCACGGGCCTGGGCCGCGCCAAGAAAAACATCCAGCTGGTTCCGCAGCAAGTGCTGCGCACCGGCACCCACAACAGCCCGTTGACCCCGTCGGCTGCCATGGGTAGCGCGCAAGCGGCGACGACGACGGTTGGCGTGGCCACGCCGGCAGCCGGTTTTGACGGCATGAAGGCGCCGGCAGTATGGCGTCGCGAATCGGCTTCCGAGCAAGTGCGCGCGATGGAAAAGAATGGCATGGAGACGTATGACATTCCTGCCTTCCTGCGCAAACAGGCCGACTGATCACAGTGAAAAAAGCCCATGGCGGCGTTGCATAGCCTTGCCCTGCGCATTTTTCATGTGATTAGGTGACCGGAGGTGATCTGATGTCAGCAAACATGACGGCGGCCTGAGGGCCGCCGTTTTTTTTGCCGGTTTTTGATTTTTGACTTTGCCTTTCCGGCCATTTTCTGCACAAATACGGCAAGTCAGGCATACTATCGCGCTGAGCCAGCATCATGCTAGCCGAACCAGAATACACGCGTTTTCCGCCCGGCCGGGCGGCGAGCGTTTTCCACCGACAGCACACAAGGAGTCAACATGACCATCAAGATCGGCGACACCCTGCCAGAAGGCACCCTGGCCGAATTCATCGAAAGCGAAACCGAAGGTTGCGCACTGGGCCCGAACACGTTCAACGTGCAAGACTTGGTCAAGGGCAAGAAGATCGCCATCTTCGGCCTGCCAGGCGCGTACACCCCGACCTGCTCCGCACAGCACGTGCCAGGCTACGTCAAGCACGCTGCCGACCTGAAAGCCAAGGGCGTCGATGAAATCTGGTGCATCTCCGTCAACGACGCGTTCGTGATGGGTGCCTGGGGCCGTGACCAGAAAGCCACCGGCGTGGTGCGCATGATGGCTGACGGCAACGCCGCCTACAGCAAGGCCCTGGGCCTGGACGCCGATTTTTCCAAGCATGGCATGGGTACGCGCTCGCAGCGCTACTCGCTGCTGGTCGACAATGGCGTCGTGACGCAATTGAACATCGAGCAGGGCGGCAAGTTTGAAGTGTCGAATGCCGAGACGCTGCTGGGCCAGCTGGCTTAAGCGCTTCCTGTTCGCATGAAAACGGCGCCATCGGCGCCGTTTTTACGTTTACTGTACTGAGGGTTTCGTCGCCTCAAACATGGCCGCATCGATGCTGAACGAATAATCCTCCTGCAGCGCGAAATACCGGCGCGCTTCCTCGGGCGCGCCATCGAACAGGTTGCGGATGGCCGCCACTCTTTCGATCGGCGTGCGCATGCGCGCCACCCACTCGTCGAACTGCATCGTCAGTTTCCACACGCTGCGCAAGCTGTGCGTAAAGCCCGCGTTATCGAACTTGGCGCCCCATTCGCAGGTGCGGTAGTCGCGCACGTGCGAAGCGTCGCGCAGCATTTCCACCGCCTGCAGCGTGCTGTCGTACAGGGCCGTTTTCGGCGCGACGATGTCGACCACTAATAAGGTGCCGTTCGGGCGCAGCACGCGCCACGCTTCGGCCAGGGCTCCCGCCACATCGTTCCAGTGATGCGCGGAAAAGCGCGTGACGACCATGTCGAAGCTGGCGTCGGCAAACGGCAGGCGGGCCACATCGCCCTGCTGCGTGCTGATGTTGTGCAAGCCGCGCTGCGCCCTGGCGTGGTCGACCACGTCGAGCATGGGCTGCGCCAGATCGTAGGCGACGACGGAAGCTGCCACGGGGGCGACGGCAAAGCTGGCATGGCCTGCGCCGCAGCCCAGGTCCAGGACGACGGGCTTGCCGTGGCGGCGCGCGCATTCCTGCATCAGCACCAGGTCGGCGCCTTGCGCATGTACGGCGCTGCTCAGGTAGGCATTCGCCGTCTTGCCAAACTGTTCGGTAACGACATCGTGCTGCTGCATGGTTTTCTCCTGTGGATGGGTGAGTTCCTGCAGAATAGGGATAAAATTATCATGTAACAAGACCATAAGTTATACTGGTATATCTACTACCATGCACCGCTGTCATGTCGAACAAACTTGCTGAATTCATCCGCGCCCGGCGCGAAGCCGTCACCCCCGCCATGGCTGGCTTGCCCGGCGGCGGGCGCCGGCGCACGCCGGGCTTGCGGCGCGAAGAGCTGGCACAGCTGTGCGATGTCAGTCCCACCTGGCTGACGTGGCTGGAGCAGGGGCGGCCCGTGTCGGCATCGGCCAGGATGCTGGCCCGCCTGGCGCAGGTGCTGCAGCTGAGCACGGCCGAGCGCGCCTATCTGTTCGAGGTGGCCGACAAGCATGACCCCAGCCACGGGACGGGCGAGGGCAGTGGTCCTGCGGCCGCCGAGCTGGCGGCCATCGTTGCCGCCATCGACGCGCCCGCGTACATCCTCGACCGCGCATGGAATGCCGTGGCGTGGAACGGGGCGGCATCCACCTTGTTTGCCGGCTGGCTGCATGGCGATGCGGCCGCACCGAACCAGCTGCGCTTCATGTTCCTGGACGCGGGGGCGCGCGACCTGGTCATCGGCTGGCCCGAACGGGCGCAGCGCCTGGTGGCGGAGTTCCGCGCCGATATCGGCCGGCAGGCGGACCAGGCGCCGCTGGCCGGCCTGATCGCGGAACTGGCTGACGCCAGCTTTGAATTTCGCCAATGGTGGGGCGCGCAGCAGGTGCAGGGCCGCGATGGCGGCTTGCGCCAGTTCCAGCATGCGCAACAGGGACTGCTGGCGTTCAATCAGGTGACCCTGCACCTGGCGCGCCAGCATGAACTGAAACTGGTGATGCTGTTGCCTGTGTCATAAGGTAAAACGGCCGCGCTTGTTATAATCTGGCTGACCGCCTGGCCCTGCCTTTCCAGACCATGCTGTCCTGGCTCCGGCCGTCGCCATGATGACGGTCCCGCTCTTTCGCCAGGAGTCTGTCCTGATACCCCGCAATCAAAACCTGCGCAGCATCTATGTGATGCTGATCGCCGTCGCCATGTTTTCCCTGATGGACACGGCCATGAAGCTGTTGTCCGCCCATTATCCTCCCATGCAGGTGACGGCCTTGCGCGCCCTGTCGTCGTTGCCGCTCGTCTGTCTGTACCTGCTGTACCGCGGCGCCTTCAAGAACGTGCTGAAGGTGCGCTGGCCGCTGCACTTGCTGCGCGGCGCCCTGGGCGTGCTGATGATCACCCTGTTCGCCTACGGCTTGAAGCGCATGTCGCTGGCCGAGACATATGCGCTGTTCTTTGTTGCCCCCTTGTTCATCACCGTCCTGTCGGTGTTTATCCTCAAGGAAAAAGTCGACTTCGCGCGCTGGTGCGCCATCGCCGTGGGCCTGCTGGGCGTGCTGGTGGCGCTGCGCCCCGACGGTTCGGGATTCTTTTCGCTGGCCGGGCTGGCCGTGCTGGGCTCGGCCGCCTGTTACGCTATTTCCGCTGTGACGGGACGCATCCTGAGCCGCACGGACGCCAGCGAAAGCATGGTCTTCTGGCTGATGGTGATGATGGCCCTCGGCGGCGTGGCCCTGTCGGCGCATGAGTGGGTGAGTATCCGCCGCGAAGACTGGTGGCTGCTGGCAGGCTTGTCACTGAGTGGCTTCCTGGGCCAGCTGGCCATCACGGAAGCATTTCGCCATGGCAAGGCGTCCAGCGTGGCGCCGTTCGAATACTCGGCCCTGGCATGGGGCATGGCCCTGGATTGGATGCTGTGGCGTGCCTTGCCCGACGAATACACCCTGATCGGCGCGGCCATCATCATCGGCAGCGGCATTTATCTGGTACGCCGCGAAGCCGTGCATGCGGAAAGCGAACATCCGTGATGAGCCGTTGTGGTATTTCTGGCGTGGGCCATGCCGCGCCGCAACGAAAATCCGGCAAATAGATATAATCGACAGATGTTAAAACAACGCACTATCAAACAACAGGTCCGCACCATCGGTGTCGGTTTGCACTCTGGCACCAAGGTCGAGCTGATCTTGCGTCCTGCCGCGATCGATACGGGCATCGTGTTTCGCCGCATCGACCTCGATCCCATCGTCGAGTTTCCCGCCAGCGCCATGGCCGTGGGCGATACGCGCATGGCTTCCGTGCTGATCAAGGATGGCGCCAGGGTTTCCACCGTGGAACATCTGATGTCGGCGGCGGCCGGCTTGGGTGTCGACAATATGTACATCGACGTGAATGCGGAAGAAATTCCCATCATGGACGGTTCCGCCTCGTCCTTCGTCTACCTGCTGCAGCAGGCGGGCGTGGAAGAGCAGCAGGCGCCAAAGAAATTCATCAAGGTCATCAAGCCGGTGGAAGTGCGTCACGGCAAGGGCGACGCCGAGAAATGGGCGCGCTTGTCGCCGTACGATGGCTTCAAGCTCGATTTCTTCATCGAATTCAACCATCCTGCCGTCGATGGCACGATGCAGCGCGCTTCCGTGGATTTTGGCGACGTGTCGTATGTGCACGACGTGGCGCGCGCGCGCACCTTCGGTTTCATGCAGGACGTGGAAAGCTTGCGCGGCATGGGCCTGGCCCGTGGCGGTTCGCTGGAAAACGCCATCGTCATGGACGAGTACCGCATCCTCAACGCCGATGGCTTGCGCTATGAAGACGAGTTCGTGCGCCACAAGATCCTCGACGCCATCGGCGACCTGTACCTGGTGGGCCATCCCCTGCTCGCGTACTACACGGCGCACAAGTCGGGCCACGCGCTGAACAACCAGCTGCTGCTGGCGCTGCTGGAACAGCCGGAATCCTATGAAATCGTGTCGTTCGCTACGAACGAGGCGGCGCCGCAATCCTACCTGCGCCAGATGGAACGCGAGTGGTCCTTGACCTGATCTGAGCGACACCTCATTAAACCTACTGCGCGTCGGTATAGGCGGCCTGCGATGCTCACCGTACTTTCGTACGGTTGCGCTTCTTAGCCACCTCTCCCTTCCGCTCGCTACGGTTTTCTGAGGTGTCAAAATGTCGTCGGACAGTCTTAATCTTTAGGTTCGCGGTGGTGGCGCACTAAACTGCGCAGCGCCGCGATCAATTGCTCGTTCTGTTTCGACGCGGGCAGGGCCGTGCTCAGCTCTTCCAGGGCCGACATGGCTTTTTCCGGCAAGACCAGCGCCCGCGTATGCACGATGGGCGCGATGCTCTTGATGACTTGCACTTTCAGCTTGATGCCTGAAATCTGCCAGCCCTTTCTTTCCAGTTCCCCTTGCAGTTTCGGCAATTGCTGCTTGAGCTTGGCCGCCAGCGCCGCGTTCGGCGTGGCCAGCACGAGCTGACCGCCCTCGAATTGCAGGATGTCGCAATGCTCGAACATGGCCGGCAAGGCCTTGGCGCAATCTTTTTGCAGGGCGGCCAGGCGCGTGACGGTGGGCATCAGGGAGGCCATCGTCGCGTTGCCGCGCAGAAAATCGGTTGCGCCCGTGACGGCCGGGCCCGAACGGGCAAAGCCGTAGCCGCGGCGCGGTGCCGGAGAATAAGTGGGAGTTCGCATGGCCGAAACATAGCACACTCGCCCGCGCATGACGAGTGCGGCGGCGGGTGCGGCGCAGGCGAGCGGGCCGTATTGCCTTACAGTATGGAAAATGTCCGCAATTTCTGCCATTTGTTTGTCATTAAGATATTGTTATATGGCGCATTACCCCAACCATGTCGGGAACGCATGATAAAATCATCGTCTTTTGCCATAGTCGAACTCCGTGCGGTGACGCGATTACTACCTCGTTGTTCCCTACCGAGCTTTTTTTAACGGCGTTTTTTCAAGAATTCAAGCATGTCATTACTGACCCAGATTTTCGGTAGCCGCAACCAGCGGCTGCTCAAGCAATACCAAAAAACGGTACGCGAGATCAATGCGCTCGAGCCGGCCATCGAAAAGCTGTCGGATGCCGAGCTGCAAGCGAAGACGCCTGCCTTCAAGGAACGCATCGCCGCTGGCGAATCGCTCGATGCCTTGTTGCCGGAAGCATTTGCCGTCTGCCGCGAGGCCAGCAAGCGCGTCCTGCGCATGCGCCATTTCGATGTGCAGATGATCGGCGGCATGGTCTTGCATTTCGGTAAGATCGCGGAGATGGGCACGGGCGAGGGCAAGACCCTGATGGCAACCTTGCCAGCCTACCTGAATGCCTTGTCGGGCAAGGGCGTGCATATCGTCACCGTCAATGATTACCTGGCGCAGCGCGATGCCGAGACCATGGGCCGCCTGTATGCCTGGCTGGGCCTGTCGACGGGCGTGAACATGTCGCAGATGGAGCACAGCGCCAAGCAGCAGGCGTACAACTCCGACATCACGTATGGCACCAACAATGAATTCGGTTTCGACTTCTTGCGCGACAACATGGTCTACGAAGCGCGCGAGCGCGTGCAGCGCAGCCTGAACTTCGGCATCGTCGATGAAGTCGACTCGATCCTGATCGATGAAGCGCGTACGCCGCTGATCATTTCGGGCCAGGCCGAGAACCATACGGACCTGTATCACAAGATCAATGAAGTGCCTGCGCGCCTGACTTTGCAGATCGGCGAAGAAACGCCGGACGGCAAGGGCAAGGTTGACGTGCCGGGCGACTATACCAAGGATGAAAAAGCGCACCAGGTGCTGCTGACGGAAGCCGGCCACGAAAAGGCGGAAGGCATCCTGATGGAGATGGGCCTGCTGCCGGAAGGCGCTTCGCTGTACGATTCGGCCAACATCACCCTCGTGCACCACCTGTATGCGGCCCTGCGCGCGCATGCGCTGTACTTCAAGGATCAGCACTATGTGGTGCAGAACAATGAAGTGGTGATCGTCGATGAATTCACGGGCCGTCTGATGACGGGCCGCCGCTGGTCCGATGGCTTGCACCAGGCCGTCGAAGCGAAAGAAGGCGTCAAGATCCAGAACGAGAACCAGACCCTGGCCTCGATCACCTTCCAGAACTACTTCCGCATGTACGCCAAGCTGGCCGGCATGACCGGCACGGCCGATACCGAAGCATACGAATTCCAGGAAATCTACGGCCTGGAAACAGTCGTGATCCCGCAAAACCGTCCGCTGCAGCGCAAGGACCGCCAGGATCAGGTCTACAAATCGTCGGCGGAAAAATACAACGCGATGTTGAACGACATCCGCGACTGCTATGAGCGCGGCCAGCCCGTGCTGGTGGGTACCACCTCGATCGAGAACTCGGAACTGCTGTCGGGCATCCTGACCAAGGCCGGTTTGCCGCACAACGTGCTGAACGCGAAGCAGCATGCCCGCGAAGCGGAAATCATCGCCCAGGCAGGCCGTCCGAAAGCCATCACCATCGCCACCAACATGGCCGGTCGCGGTACCGATATCGTGTTGGGCGGTAACGTCGAAAACCAGATCAAGTTCATCGAAGCCAATGCTGAACTGAGCGACGCCGACAAGGCAGCCCAGTCGCAGACCTTGCGCGATGAATGGCAGTCACTGCACGACCACGTGGTCAATGCGGGCGGCTTGCACATCATCGGCACCGAACGCCACGAATCGCGCCGCGTCGACAATCAGCTGCGTGGCCGTGCCGGCCGCCAGGGCGATCCGGGTTCGTCGCGCTTCTACCTGTCGCTCGACGACGCGCTGCTGCGCATCTTCGCCGGCGACCGCGTGCGCGCCGTGATGGACCGTTTGAAAATGCCGGAAGGCGAACCGATCGAGGCAGGCATCGTCTCGCGTTCGATCGAATCGGCCCAGCGCAAGGTTGAAGCGCGCAACTTCGACATCCGCAAGCAATTGCTGGAATACGATGACGTCGCCAACGACCAGCGCAAGGTCATCTACCAGCAGCGTAACGAGCTGCTGGAAACGACCGATATTTCCGACATGATCGCTTCCTTGCGTCACGGCGTGTTCACCGACCTCGTGCACGAGTACGTGCCGCACGAATCGGTGGAAGAGCAGTGGGATATCAAGGGCCTGGAAAATACCCTGGCCGGCGAATGGCAGCTCGACTTGCCGCTGCAGCAGATGCTGGAAGCCGATTCGACCCTGACAGACGACGAGATCCTGGAAAAAGTGCTGGCCGCGGCCGATGCCGTGTACCAGTCGAAGATCGATATCGTCGGCAAGGAATCGTTTGGCGGCTTCGAACGCAATGTCATGCTGCAAAGCGTGGACAGCCACTGGCGCGAACACCTGGCGGCGCTCGATCACCTGCGCCAGGGTATTCACCTGCGCGGTTATGCGCAGAAGAACCCGAAACAGGAATACAAGCGCGAAGCGTTTGAACTGTTTGGCCAGATGCTCGACATGATCAAGAACGACGTCACGAAACACGTGATGACGGTACGCATCCAGTCGCGCGAAGAAGTCGATGCAGCCGAACAGGCAATGCAGCAGTCGCACGTGGAAAACGTACACTACCAGCACGCTGAATTCGACCCGAACGCTGCGCCGGAAGAGCTGCTGGCGCCTGTGGCCGGCGGCAACATGGACAACGTCGACGACATGAGCGTGAGCATGGGCGTCAAGGTTGGCCGTAACGACCCATGCCCTTGCGGCAGCGGCAAGAAGTACAAAGCCTGTCATGGAAAATTGGCGTAAAGCCGGTTTGACAGCTTGAGCAAGAACGGAGACCACGGTCTCCGTTTTTTTATGCCCGGATGTCTTGCCCGGTCCCGGCTCAGGGAAAGGCCCAGTATTGCGGCGCCTGCGAGGGAATGCCCTTCAAGCCGCCGCGATTTTTTGCCCGTTGCCCCGTCTTGATCATGGTGGCGATATCGGTCAGCAAGACGCGGTTGCTGGCGAAGTAGTCGTGCCCCATGAAGTTCATGATGACGGCCGAGGCATCGACGAGCTCCATGCCGGGGATGCTGACGACGGGGCCGCGGATGTCGCCTATCCTGTCCCAGTCGGCAAAATTGTAGGAAGCGCGGATGGCCTTGTCGTTCGCGGAAGCGTACAGGGTGGCGGGGAGCTTGAGGCTGGCAAAACGGGGGGCGATCTGGTCGCGGAAGACATCGGCATTGATGTCAGGCGCTGCCAGCACCACCTGCTTGAACAGCGGTAGTAGTTCGGGGCGTTTTTCCAGCAGGTTGGCCAGGGCCACGGTCATCGGGCGGTTGCCCATGCTGTGGGCGATGAGGTAGATATCGGTGGCGGACGAGTGCGCCGCGAAGTCGGCCAGGAAGGCTTGCAGGTGCGCCTGCGTCCATTCGGCCGAATTCTGGTCGAATTCATAGCCGGCCAGGGTGCCTTTCGATGGCCAGCTGTAGAACACGGGCAGGGCGCCGATATCGAGGTCGACCGCCATCTGCGCCGTGCGCCGCGCGGCGTCGTCAAAGGAGTTGCTGTAGCCATGGATGTAGATGAAGGCGGCGTGCCGTTCCGGGGCGGCCTGTATCCTGGCCTTGACGGTGGCGAGAAAATCCGCGCGCGACAGGCGCGTGGCTTCCTTGATCAGCACATATTTTTGCGCATTGTCGCTGGACAGGATGGCATACCAGGGCGGCAACGGCAGTTCGCCCGGCGCTCTTTTTTCCGGGATGCTGACGAGGACGCTGCCGTAGCTCAGGTGGGGCGCGGCGCGGTTGGGCTGCCAGCCATAGCTGCGGCTGCTGGCCTGGTATTGCCTGTCGGTGGCGTAGTACACGGTGACGTGCACGGCGCCGGCCGGCGGTGGATCGTTGCCAGGCTTGGCCATGCCGCTACTGCCCGTGAGCATGCCGCTGCTGCCGGTCAGGTTGCCCAGGTTGCCGACCAAGCCGCCGATGCCTGACCATGAGCTGCTCCATGGAAAGGTTGGCGGTGGCCGTCGCACCCCGCTCGTGGGTGGAAATTCTGCGGCTGGCGGCGTTTCAGCGGCCGGCGGCGCTGTGGATGCCAGATCGGTGGCGCGGCCGATGGCATGATCGGCCGCTTCACCTGGCAGCGTACAGGCCGTCAACGAGGCCAGCAGGCAAAACAGGAAGCATAAACCCCATAGACGTAACGGGCGTGCCGAGCCTGAATCGCTGCGATGCATGCGGTAGGGTTTTCCGTGCGCCATGACATCCCCTCCCCGGGCGCTTGTGCGAGACGCGTGATCGTCGGTTCTTACACCTTAGCGCCGCCAGGCGGCGGCGTTCTGATAAATCGCAAGCCTGGTCATGTTGCCGACCGGCTTCGCGACTGCCCTGGCCGGCGCGACGATTCCCTTGCCGCATGTTCACCCGAGCCGCGAAGGCGCTACAATAGCGCTTCCCTTTTCCCTCGCAGAAGAAATCACCATGGCCGTCAATTCTCCCAAGCCCGTCGCCGCCGACTTGAAAGCCGTCGCCGGCATTGAAATCGGTGTTGCCGAAGCCGGCATCAAGAAACCCAACCGCAAGGATTTGCTGGTATTGAAACTGGCGCCGACGGCCACCGTGGCTGGCGTGTTCACCTTGAACCGCTTCTGCGCCGCGCCCGTGCAAATCTCGAAAGCCAACCTGGCCGCCGTGACGGCTGGCGCCGCGCCGATCCGCGCACTGCTGGTCAACACGGGCAACGCGAATGCGGGCACGGGCGAATCGGGCCTGGCCGACGCGCAGGCCAGCTGCGCCGCGCTGGCCGAGCTGCTGGGCTGCACGCCGCAGCAGATCCTGCCGTTTTCCACCGGCGTGATCCTCGAACCCTTGCCTGTGCAGCGCCTGGTCGCCGGCTTGCCGCAAGCCGTCGCCGCGCTGACATCGGACAACTGGTTCTCGGCCGCCGAAGCCATCATGACTACCGACACGCAGCCGAAAGCCGGTTCGCGCACGGTCACCATCGGTGGCCACGCGGTCACCCTGACGGGCATCAGCAAGGGCGCCGGCATGATCAAGCCGAACATGGCCACCATGCTGGGTTTTCTCGCGTTTGACGCCACCGTGGCGCAACCGGTGCTGGACCAGCTGGTGAAACAGGCGGCCGACAAATCGTTCAACTGCATCACCATCGACGGCGACACGTCCACCAATGACTCGTTCATGCTGGTTGCCACGGGCGCAGGCAGCCTGGTGATCGATTCGATCGATTCGCCGCACTATGCTGAACTGGCCGCCGCCGTGACCGAACTGTCTACTTTTCTCGCGCAAGCCATCGTGCGCGACGGCGAAGGCGCCACCAAGTTCATGACCGTGACGGTGGAAGACGGTCGCAACGTGGAAGAGTGTCGCAAGATCGCCTATTCCATCGCCCATTCGCCGCTGGTGAAGACGGCCTTCTTCGCCTCCGACCCTAACCTGGGCCGCATCCTGGCTGCCATCGGCTATGCGGGCGTGGACGACCTGGACGTGGGCCAATTGAACCTGTACCTGGACGACGTGTGGGTGGCCAAGAATGGCGGCCGCAACCCGGACTACCAGGAGCAGGACGGCCAGCGCGTGATGCAGCAAAGCGAAATCACCATCCGCGTCAAGCTGGCGCGCGGCGACGCCACGGCCACCCTGTGGACGTGCGACCTGTCGCATGACTACGTGTCGATCAACGCCGACTACCGCTCATGACCAGCCTCGATCAATTCCTGATCCGCGCCGAGTGGGTGCTGGCGCGCCTCGAGTCGATCTTGCCGCCGGCCTTGCCGGCCACCGACTGGAACAGCTTTGCCTTCCGCTGGCGCCGGCGCCAGGGCGCGGCCAGCCATCTGCAGGCCGTGGCGCACGTGTCGTCCATCGCTCTGGATGACTTGCACAATATCGGCACGCAAAAGGCGCAGATCGAGCAGAACACGCGCCAGTTCGTGGCCAGCCGTCCGGCCAACAACGTGCTGCTGACGGGCGCGCGCGGCACGGGCAAGTCCTCGCTGATCAAGGCTTGTCTGAACCAGTTCGCCGACCAGGGCCTGCGCCTGATCGAAGTGGACAAGGCGGACCTGGCCGACCTACCCGACATCGTCGACCTGGTGGCGGCGCGCCCCGAGCGCTTCATCATCTTTTGCGACGACCTGTCGTTCGAGGAGGGCGAGAGCGGCTACAAGGCGCTGAAAGTGGCGCTCGACGGCAGCATCGCCGCGCAATCGGACAATGTGCTGATCTACGCCACCTCGAACCGCCGTCACTTGATGCCGGAACGGATGTCGGACAACACCAGCTACAAGACGGACGACGATGGCGACCTGCATCCGGGCGAGACGGTGGAAGAGAAAATCTCGCTGTCCGAGCGTTTCGGCCTGTGGCTGTCGTTCTACCCGTTCAAGCAGGACGATTACCTCGATATTGCGGCGCACTGGCTCGCTTCGTTCGGCTGCACGCCGGAACAGATCGCCGCGGCGCGCGGCGACGCCCTGCGCTGGGCATTGCAGCGCGGTTCCCGTTCAGGCCGGGTGGCGTGGCAATTCGCGCGCGACTATGCTGGGAAACTACCTGCGGGAAAGTTGCCGCAATGAGCGAAGTGAAAGTCACACCAGTGGACGTCGCCGTCGGCATCCTGATGAAGCCGAATGGCGACGTGCTGCTGGGCCAGCGCCCGGCCGGCAAGCCGTATGACGGCTATTGGGAATTTCCTGGCGGTAAAGTCGAACCGGGCGAAGCCATTTTTGACGCCTTGAAACGCGAGTTTGTCGAGGAACTGGGCTTGCATATCGATACTGCCGAAGCCTGGTGCGGCGTCGAATATGTGTATCCGCACGCCCATGTGCGCCTGCATTTCTATATCAGCCGCGAGTGGCGGGGCGAGCCGCAAAGCCTGGAAGGACAGGCGTTCGCCTGGCAAGGCACGGTCGGCGTGGAACCCTTGCTGCCGGCCACCATTCCCCTGCTGGAATGGCTCGACGAGGTACGCCGCGAATCCCAGGCGCCTGCCTGATCCCAACTTGTGCCAGCAGGCAGCAGCATGCTGCGTGCTGGCGCAAGCTTTCCTGTTACTTTCCTTGTATCGCGCGCGCTTTGCGCTACAGTGCTTTCATCACGCATTGGGGAGTCTCGCATGCCGCTGACACTGACCTTTACCGATACCGATGAATTGCTGATTGCCGCCTTGCACAAGCGTGCCCGCGCGCATGGACGCAGCATCGAGGACGAGCATCGCGACATCCTGCGCAGCGCCTTGCGGCCGCTGCCGAAGCGCCCGCTCGACGATATTCTGCGCGGCATGCCCGACGTGGGGCACGATGCGGATTTCGAGCGCCGCCCTTGAGCCATGCCCGCCTGCCTGGTCGATACGGATGTGATCGTTGCAGGGCGCAAGGGCGGCGCTGCGCCGGCGGGCGTGCTCGATTTTTTTGAACGGGTGGCGCCGGAAATGCGCTATGTGCCGGTGCAGGTGATTGCGCAACTGCGCGCAGGCATACAGCGCAGCTGGCGGCGCGAGGCGGCGCTGGAAGCACTGGCGCTGGAAGGGTGGCTGGAAGCCGTGCTGTCAGAATATGCGCCGCGGCTGCTGGAATTCGACCTCGATTGCGCCCTCGTGTGCGCGCGCCTGCATGCGCGCGGCCACGCGCATGGCGTCGATGGGCAGATTGCGGCGATGGGTATCGCCTATGGCTTGACGGTGGTCAGTGGCAGGCTCGACAGTTTCGCGGCGCAGGGGCTGCGCCTGGAAAATCCGTTTAGTTGAGGCTTATTGCGGCTTGTTGTCTTCGTCCGCCAGCGGATCTTCGAATGGGTCGGCGGCGGGGATCGTGTATTTCTCTTCGGCCCAGGCGCCCAAGTCGATCTGCTTGCAGCGTTCCGAGCAGAAGGGGCGGTATTTGTTGGCTTCAGTCCATTCGACTTTGGCGGCACAGGTAGGGCAATTAACGACGGTCATGATGGGGCAAATAAGTAACAATTAAAAATTACAGAGCGTGAGCTCGAACGGAACATCTTCTTCCAGCGGTTTGGGTTTCAAGTCGCCGCCCTGGGTGGTAAAGCGCACCCACAGCATATATTTGTTGGCGGAAATTTCCGGGATGGCGCCGCTGTTTTCATCCAGGCTCAGGCGCAGCATCTGGTACACCTTGCCTTGCAGCATTTGCTGATAGCTGCCGCCATTGGCGATCAGTTTAACGGGTCCGCCGGAATCGCGCAGCAGGCGCAATACGAGGGCCAGCGCATCGAACAGGGGCGCCAGCGGGGCAAACCACGCGTGGATATCGGTCAGGCGCTGCTCGGAGCTGCGTTTTTGCCAGGCAAAGTAGGATGGCAAGTCGAATTCGCAGGCGCCGCCCGGAATGATGGTGCGGCCGCGGATACTCATCAGCCATTCATTGTCGCGGATATTCTGGCCCGTCTTGCCTTGCGCCGCCACCAGGGCGCCGCTGACGCTGTCGAGTTCGCCCAAGATGGCATCGAGGGTTTCCGGTTCCACATTTGGATTGCTGCGGTAGCCGAGCAGGCTCTGGCGCTGGCGCTCGAGTTCCTGCAGCAGGTCGGACTTCAGGTCGGCGCGGCCGGCCACTTCGAGCATATCGAAAATAGTTGCCAAGGCAACATGATGCTGCATTGCATGCTCTTGCTGGATGAAGAACTTGAATTTGTCGTACAGGTCTTCCAGCCGCAACAAGGTACGTATGCGTTCGTTGAAAGGGTATTCGTAGACAATCAAAATAATTCCCTTAAGTAAGGACCTGCAAACAATCCCGTGATTTTGAACCAAGCGTCGACAAATTACAAACGTTGCGGCCCGATTCCGGCCATTCTTTTTGAAAATGCCAGATATAAATCGTGCAACTGGGCAATCTGCGGCGCCAGGGCGGCCAAATCGCCATTATTGTCGATCACATCGTCCGCCGCCGCCAGGCGCATGGCGCGCGTCGCCTGCGTGGCCATGATGGCTTTGACTTGTTCTTCCGATAAGCCATTGCGTGCCATCACG
Organism: Janthinobacterium sp. SUN128; assembly: GCF_030587275.1. Classification (NCBI taxonomy): domain Bacteria; kingdom Pseudomonadati; phylum Pseudomonadota; class Betaproteobacteria; order Burkholderiales; family Oxalobacteraceae; genus Janthinobacterium; species Janthinobacterium sp. SUN128. Next base: position 170,772 of record NZ_JAPWHY010000007.1, read on the forward strand.
CGCGACACTTGCAGGCTTTCCAGGCAGTCGATGACGAGAACCCGGTTGACCCGCTCCACCCATCCGCCGGACTCGACGAGCAGGGGCACGGCAAAGATGACGTAGCTGCCTGTCGCTTCGGCGGCCGCCGCCAGGGTCGCCTGGCGGATGCGCGGATGCAGGATGGCTTCCAGTTTCGCCTTGGCGGCGGCATCGGAAAACACGAGGTTGCGCATTCTGGTGCGGTCGAGGGCGCCGCGCGCATCGGCGTAGTCGGGGCCAAATTCCGCCACCAGGGCTGGCATGGCCGCGCCATTTTGCGCCGTCAGGCTGTGTGCGATCTGGTCGGTATCGACGATGGAGGCGCCGTGCGCGGCGAACAGGTCGGCCACCGTGCTCTTGCCGCAACCGATGCCGCCGGTGAGACCCACGCTGAAATAAGGGACGTTTTGTCTTTGCATGTATTTATCCATAGGGGGCGCAATGCTGCGCGGGTCAGCTGGTCAGGCCCAGTGTGAGGCGCGACAGGGGCGTGCCGTACAGCAGCGCGATCAGACCGGCCGCCGCCAGGTAGGGACCGAACGGAATCGGTTTGTCGCGCCCGCGCCTGGCAAACACGATCAGCCCGATGCCGACCACGGCGCCGACCAGCGATGACAATAAGATGATCGTCGGCAGCATCGTCCAGCCCAGCCACGCACCGAGCGCCGCCAGTAATTTGAAGTCACCATAGCCCATTCCCTCCTTGCCTGTCGCCAGCTTGAAGGCCCAGTACACGCCCCACAGGGCCAGGTAGCCGGCGGCCGCGCCGATGACGGCGTCTTGCAGGGGCACGAAAGTGCCATTGATATTGATCAGCAGGCCCGCCCACAGCAGGGGAAAGGTGAGATCGTCGGGCAGCATTTGCGTATCGGCGTCGATGAAGGTCATGGCGATCAGCAGCCAGGCAAACACGAGCGTGGCGAGACCTGTCCAGCCGCTGCCGAAGTGCCAGACCAGGAGGGCCGACAGGGCGCCCGTCAGCAATTCGACCAGTGGATAGCGCACGGCGATCGGTGCCTGGCAGGCGCTGCATTTGCCGCGCAGCAGCAGGTAACTGATGACGGGGATGTTTTCCATGGCCGTGATGCGGTGGCCGCAAGCGGTGCAGTTCGAGTGCGGCAGCATCAGGTTGTAGCGGTCCGTGTGCGGCAAGGGCAAGCCGCTTTCTTCCGCCACGTAATTATCGGATTCGCGCTGCATCATTTTCGGCACGCGGTGGATCACCACGTTGAGGAAGCTGCCGACGATCAGGCCGAACAGGGCGGCGACGAGGGCGACGGGCAGGTTGCCGGGCGCGGCGAACAGCAGGGTATCTTGCAGCATGGTGGATTTGTCTGAGGTAATGATGTTGCCGCGCAAACATTGCCTGGCACTGCCGCAGTGTAAAACATCTGCCAGCACATGGGGACGTTTTGCTCGATGGCATCGTCAAATCACGGCGCCCAGCTTGAAAATCGGCAAATACAGGGCGATCACGAGGGAGCCGACCAGCACGCCCAGCACCACCATCAGCGCCGGCTCCAGCAGCGTGGAAAGGGTGGCGACCATAGCGTCGATGTCCGCCTCGATGATATCGGCCGCGCGCGACAGCATGGCGTCGAGCGCGCCCGATTCCTCGCCGATCAGGGCCAGCTGCGTCAGCAAGGGCGGAAATACGCCGCAGTGTTCCATAGCCAGGGCCAGGCTGCCGCCGGCGCGGATTTCGCGTTCGATGCGTGTCGTCGCTTCCTGGTACAGCGTGTGGCCGGAGGCGGCGCCCACCAGGCTGAGCGAGTCGAGCAGCGGCACGCCGGCGGCGAACATGGCAGCCAAGGTGCGCGTCCAGCGGGCGATTGCCGCCTTGCGCAGGAGGGGACCGAACACGGGCAGGCGCAAGGCCTGCAGTTGGATGTTGCGCCGCCACGCAGGATAGCGGCGCCAGGCCAGGTGCAGCAGCAGGCAGGCCAGCAGCAGCGCCGCCAGCAAGGACAGCCAGTAGCGGACAACAAAGGCGGACAAGCCCATGACGACCAGGGTGGGCAGCGGCAAGGGCGCGCCAAAGCTGTCGAAGACCTGGCGGAAAGCGGGGACGACCACGCTCATGATGATGGCCGTGACGACGATGGCGACGAGCACGATGACCAGCGGATACATCAGCGCGCCGCGCATCTGCCGCCGCAGGGCGATGGCCTTTTCCTGGTGCGTGGCCAGGCGCGCCAGCAAATCCTGCACGATGCCAGCCTGTTCGCCTGCCGCCAGCAGGTTGCAGTACAGCTCGTCAAACAGCAGCGGGAACTGGCGGAATGCCTGCTGCAGGCTGCTGCCCGCTTCGATGTCGTGGCGCAAGTCGCGCATCAGCTCCGTGACCGCAGGTTTGGCGTGCCCCTTGCCGGCGATATCGAAGGCGTGCAGCAGCGGCACGCCGGCCGCCATCATGGTCGACAACTGGCGCGTGAACAGGGCGATATCCTTGCGCGTGATGGCCTTGCCGGGCGCGGCGCGTTCCGCCTGCACCCGGGTGGCCAGGATACCCTCGCGTCTCAGTGCGACCTTGGCGGCGCTGGCGTCGGCAGCGCGCAAGACGCCATCGACCGCCCTGCCATGGCGGTCCGTTCCCTTCCATGCAAAGCGCCGCTCGGCCGCCATGTGCACCTCCTGCCGTCACGGTAGCAGGGCCGGGCAAAAGCACCAGCGGCGCTGGCGGCAAGCTTGATGTGGCTCAGCCTTTTGTGGTTTGCACTTCCGTCTGCACAACGGCCTGAGCCGTCACGTCGGCCGCATCCTCATCGTCGCTGTCCGTGCCCTTGCTGATGCTTTCGCCATCGTCGCGGCGCAGTGTCCAGAAAGTCAGCGAGGACAGCACCGTCAGGGCCGCCAGGGTCAGGAAGGCATGGTGCAGGGCCGTGCTGAGCATGGCGCGGTCCGACTGCGGCATGTCGCCCAGGTACCAGCCCGTGATCAGGGAACCGAAGGCGAGGCCAAAGCTCATCGACAGTTGCTGCATCGAACTGGCGATGGTGCTGGCCATGCTGGAATCGGCCTTGTCGACATCGGCATACGCGATGGTGTTCATGCTGGAAAACTGCAGCGAATTGAAAAAGCCCATGCACAGGCTGATGGCGACGATCACGTACAGGGGCGTGCCCACGCCCACCAGCGAAAACATGGCGATGGTGACGCCGATCAGCACGGTGTTGACGATCAGTACCTGGCGGTAGCCGAAGCGGGCCAGCACGCGTGCGGAAATGAATTTCATGCCCATGGCGGCGGCGGCCGACGGCATCATCAGCAAGCCCGATTGCCAGGCGGGCAAGCCCAGGCCCAGCTGGTACAGCAGCGGCAGCAGGAAGGGCAGGCCGCCCACGCCCAGGCGCGTGACGAAGCCGCCCACCACGGAGACGCGGAAGGTGCGGATCTTGAACAGGGTCAGGCGCAGCAGCGGGTGCAGTACTTCGCTCGAATGCCAGACATACGCGGCCAGCAGGCTGATGGAAATGAACAGCAGCACGGCAAACGAGGTGCCGTCGATGCGGTGTTCGCCGAAGATTTCCAGCAGCCACGACAGCAGCGCGATGCCCGTGCCGAACAGCACCAGGCCTATCAGGTCCAGCGGACGGGGCTTGTCGCCATAGTAATCGGGCATGTAGCGGTGCGCCAGGTACAGCGCCACCAGGCCGACAGGCACGTTGACGAAGAAAATCTCGCGCCACGACAGCCAGTGCACGATCAGCCCACCCACCGTGGGCCCCAGCAGGGGGCCGATCAGGGCGGGGATGATGACGAAATTCATGGCCGCCAGCAATTGCGACTTGGGAAAGGTGCGGATGATGGTGAGCCTGCCCACCGGCATCATCATGGCCGCGCCCACCCCTTGCAGCAGGCGCGCAGCCACCAGCATGGGCGCATTCACGGACAGGCCGCACAGGATGGAGGCGAGGGTAAAGATGGCAACGGCGGCGGAAAACACGCGCCGCGTGCCGAAGCGGTCGGCCATCCAGCCGCTGATGGGAATACACACGGCCAGGCTCAGGATGTAGCTGGTGACGACGGCCTTCAGGCTCAGTGGCGTCACGTTGAGGCTGGCGGCCATGGAAGGGATGGCGGTGTTGACGATGGTGGAGTCGAGTTGCTCCATGAACAGGGCGGTGGCGACCACCCAGGGAAGGTAGCTTTTGATCGGGGAACTGGTCATGGATGTGAGCCTGAGGAGGAGAAACGGAGCCGACAGTACGGTGAATTGTCACATAAATGGCGCAGGCGTGCCGCCCGCGCCGTGCATTTTGGCAGCGTGCTGGGGGCATCGTCCATGGAACATTTGTTCCATGGCAATAGACAGCGCGCAAGGCTAGCATGTGTTTTCTGGCAGCTCAGGCCTCCTTTCCTCGAAAGTCACATCACATGAAAAATGCATTTACGTTCCTCATCCTGGGCGCGGCCCTGTCTGCATGCGGTGGCGGCAGTGATGGCGGCGCGCGGGAAGCGCCTATCACGCCACCTGTCGTCGTCACGCCCGCCGTCCCCCCCGCCGACAGCGTGACGGTGGCGTCCGCCGCCGTGGCCAAAGAGGCGGGATTGAGCGTCATTGCGGGCGCCAGCGCCGATGAAAGCGTGTATGACGTGGCTGCCGATATCGGCGACACCTGGCGCATCACGTTTGACCATGTCAAGAAAACCTACGCCATCCGAGTGCTGTCGACGCAGTTCGGCTTGAGCGACCGCAGCGGCACGTTTACCGCATCCAGCAGCGGTAATCTCACTATTTACACGGCAACGGATTTCAGCGTCGCCGTCGATGCGCGCACGCGTCTTCTGTCGGGCAATATCAAATTGGGTAATCTGGTCTCGACCGTCAGCGGCACCGGCTATGCGGTGGGCGACGTGGCCAGGCTGGCCGGCAGCTATATTTTCCTCGGTGCCATGCGCAATGCATCGAATGGCGGCGACCGTTTCAATCCGAAAGGCAGTCTCAAGGTGGCAGCCGATGGCAGCGCGCAGCTGTGCAATGGCGGCGCGTTCAACGCGCAAGGCGTGTGCTCCGCAGTATCGCCGCAGCTGGAAGCTGAAAACGCCAGCCTGACCCTGGTCAAGGATGCGAAGAACGGCTTGATCGTCGCCCGCCAGGGTGGCCAGGACTTCGGCATCGTGCACGTGCATGCGGGGGACCGGGGGCTGGCGCTGTTCATCGACCGCTACAGCCGCAACCAGGAAAACGTGCTGCGCGTGGGTACCATCGTGGCGGCCAGACAGCAAAAGATCGGCACGGAAATCAACGGCAGCTACACCTGTGCGGCGCAGGGCATCAGCGCCAAGATCGAGGTTGCCGGCAGCACCGCCACCCTGACGAATGACACGACCGGCAAGACGCATGCGGAAACCATCACCGTCAACAGGCTGGGCCTGGGCGCGCAGGCCGCCGATTTCGATGGCATCGCCGTGCTCAAGGACCCGGCCGACGTGCCGGCCGACTATTCGATGTTCATGCCGGTGTCGTCGAGCATGGCGGTCGAGTTTTCGACCGACCGCTCGTACATGGGCGTGTGTCTGAAAAAATAGCCGCTAGCGTTTGAGGTCATCCAGTGCAGCCAGCAGCGGCATGGCGGCATCGGCGATGCGATCCAGGCTGGCCTCGCGCAGGGCGGCGGTGTCCACTGTGTGGCCGGAGTCCAGCCCCGCCCAGCGCAGCAGCGCCGAACATGCGGCGGGTGTATCGAACATGCCGTGCAAATAGCTGCCGAGGATTTGACCGTCGCCCGACACGGCCCCTTCCGGCCGCCCATCGATGACAAAGGCCGGCTGTCCCAGCGCCGCGCCATGCGAGACACCCATGTGGATTTCATAGCCTGCCACGGGCGCATCGGCCGCGCCGGCAAACGCGCAGCGGCCGCGCACCTGTTCCAGCCGCTTGTCGCTTGTCAGCTCCGTCACCATGTCGAGCAGGCCCAGTGCCTTTGATTCTCCCGCCGCGCCTTCCACACCCAGCGGATCGCACACGCTTTGTCCCAGCATCTGGAAGCCGCCGCAAATGCCGAGCACCTTGCCGCCGTAGCGCAGGTGTTTCGCCAGGTAGGCGGGCCAGCCTTGCTGCTGCAGCCACGCCAGGTCGCCGCGCGTGTTCTTGCTGCCGGGGAGGATCACCAGGTCGGCCGCTGGAATCGGCTGCCCCTGTTTGATGAATTGCAGGTCGATATCGGGATGGGCGCGCAGCGCGTCGACATCCGTGTGGTTGCTGATGCGCGGCAGTTGCGGCACCACCACCTTGAAGGCGCCGCGTTCGGCCTGCATCGCTTCGACGGCGTCTTCCGCATCGAGGAACAGGCCTTGCAGGTAGGGCAGCACGGCCAGCACGGGTTTGCCCGTCTGCTGTTCCAGCCATTCGATGCCGGGTGTGAGTAGTGAAATGTCGCCGCGGAAGCGGTTGATGACGAAGCCGAGGATGCGCGCCCGTTCGCTGTCGGACAGGCAGGCCAGGGTGCCGATGATGTGCGCGAAGACGCCGCCCCGGTCGATGTCGGCCACCAGGATCACGGGGCAGTCGACGGCTTCCGCAAAGCCCATGTTGGCGATGTCGCGCGCGCGCAGGTTGACTTCGGCGGGGCTGCCCGCGCCTTCGACGACGACGGCGTCGTATTGCTGGCGCAAGCGCGTGTAGGATTCCAGCACGGCGCCCATGGCGATGGTTTTATATTGCTGGTAGTCGCGCGCATCCATCTCGGCGCGCACCTTGCCGTGGACGATCACTTGCGCGCCCGTGTTCGACGAAGGCTTCAGCAGTACCGGATTCATGTCCGTGTGCGGCGCGATGCCGCAGGCCAGCGCCTGCAGGGCTTGCGCGCGGCCGATCTCGCCGCCGTCGCTGGTCACGGCGCTGTTCAAGGCCATGTTTTGCGGCTTGAACGGCGCCACCGTCACGCCACGGCGTTTCAACAATCGGCACAGGGCGGCGACGACGGTGCTCTTGCCCGCGTCGGATGTCGTGCCCTGCACCATCAGGGCGGGGAAGGGACTCTTCATGCCTGCTGCTCTTTCTGATTCTCCTGCCATTGCGCGATGATGTCGCTGATCTGGCGCAATCCCTCCGTGATGGCGGCCGGACCGGGAGAAAGTATGTCGGGCGATTTGATCTCGAACAGCATGTCATTGCGTACTGCGGGAATCGCATCCCAGCCCGGGCGTGCCGTCAGCTGCGCCGGCTGGAACTTCTTGCCGCACCAGGTGGCGATGATGATGTCGGGAGCGCGCCGCACCACGCTCAAAGGATCGGCGATGATGCGCTCTTTTGCACCCGGATGCGCGGACAACTCCGGGAAGGCGTCCGTGCCGCCGGCGATGCCGATCAATTCGGCCGCCCAGCCGATGCCGCTCATCAGGGGATCGTTCCACTCTTCAAAGTAGATCACGGGCTTGCGTGTCCAGGCTGCGGCGCGGGCCCGGGCGGCGGCGATGTCCGCGCGCAGGCTGGCGATCAGTGCGCGTCCCGCTTCCTCGCGCCGCACCAGTGCGGCCAGCACGGCGATCATGCGCAGGATGCCTTCCACCGTGCGCTGGTTAAACTGGTGCACTTCGATGCCGGCCTTGACCAGGTCGCGGCAGATATCGGCCTGCATGTCGCAAAAACCGATCACGAGGTCGGGCTGGACGGCCAGGATGCGCTCCAGGCTCGAGGAGGAAAAGCCGCTGATTTTGGTTTTTTCCTCGCGCGCTCGTGGTGGACGCACGGTAAAGCCGGAGATGCCCGCGATGACGTCTTCCGCGCCCAGCGCGTACAGTGTCTCCACGGCTTCCGTCGACAGGCACGCGATGCGCTGGTAGTGGCTCATTGAGCCGCCTTGCTGCTGCGGCGCTGGCGGGCCGCTTCCAGCTGTTCGCACATGGCGGCCGTGCCTTCGATCATGCGCGGGCCGGCGCGGTTCAGCAGGTCGCCATTCAGGCGGAACAGGTTATTCCGGCGCACGGCCGTCATCGACGGGAAGGCGCGCCACATGGCCAGGCCGCCTTCGCTGCGCGGATCGCTTTTTTCGCTGGTGCCGAAGATGACTTCCGGATCTTCCTGCAGCACGCCTTCCGGCGTGACGACGGGCGCCACCACCTTCATCGCGGCAAAGACATTCTGGCCGCCGCACACGCGCATGGAATCGCTGATGATGCTCGCGCCGCTCAAGGTATACAAGGGTTTGTCCCACACCTGGTAAAACACGCGCACGGGCGGACGCTGCGCATACTGGGCCGTCAGGCTGGCCAGTTTGGCGCGCAGCTGCGCGGCGGCCGGTTTGGCGGTTTTTTCCGTGCCCATTAATTGTCCCAGGCGCTCCATGCTGTCGGGGATATCGGCCAGCTTGCGCGGTTCGCTGTGATAGATCGGCACCTTCAGCTGGCGCAGCATGGCGATCTGGCGTTCGGCGCTGCCGTGCATCCACACGACGATCAGGTCCGGCTTCATGGCGATGATGCGCTCCATGTCGTACTGGCGGTTGTCGCCCACTTGCGTGATCTTCTTTGCCGCTTCCGGGTAGTCGCTATAGCTGACGACACCGGCGATCTTCTCGCCGCCGCCGGCTGCGAACAGCAGTTCCGTCACGTGCGGCGCCAGCGCCAGGATGCGCTGCGCCGGTTTTTCCACGGTGACGGTATTCCCATCATCGTCGCGCACGGTGATGGCGGCATGCGCCTGCAGCGAGACCAGCCCAGCCAGCAGCAGCGATATTTTCAGGATTTTCATGTGTGCTTCCATGCGGTGAGGGCCTGCTGCAGGCGCAGCCAGGCGTGTTCGTCGGGGGGCAGGCCCAGGCGGATGCCGTGGGCCGCGTGGCGGAACAGGCGTACCCAGATGCCTGATTCTGCCATGTGCTGCCAGAACGCTTCGGCGCGCGTGTCCGGCCACCATTGAAACAGCGCCGTGCCGCTGCTGGCGATGCCGTGCGCGGCCAATAGCTGTTGCAAACGGGCGCCTTCGCCGCGCAGACGCTCGCGCATCGCTTCCTGCCAGTGCGTGTCGTTCAAGGCTACCAGCGCCACTTGCTGCGCCGGGCCGCTGACGGTCCACGGGCCCAGCATATCGGCCAGTTGTACCAGCAGTGCGGGATGGGCGGCGACAAAGCCCAGGCGCAGTCCTGCCAGGCCAAAGAATTTGCCGATGGAGCGCAGCACTATCAGGCCAGGCTGGTCCGAGTGCGGCCCCAGGCTGGCGTGTGTTTCCGTGTCGCCAAACGCTTCATCGACCACCAGCCAGCCGCCGCGCGCGGCCAATTTGCCAGCCCATTCCAGCAGCAGTGCGGGGGCGATGCGTTCGCCCGTGGGATTGTTCGGGTTGCAGATGACCAGCACGTCGCAGTGGTCGACGGCATCGGCCAGCTGCGCATATGGCACTTGGTGTAATGCGTGGCCGTGCTGGCGCCAGTGGTGCGCATGTTCCGCATACGACGGCGCGGCCACCACCACGCGCGAGGGCGCGCGTAGCCGGGGCAGGGCCTGGATGGCTGCCTGCGTGCCGGCCACCGGCAGCATGGCGGGTGCGTTGTAATACGCGCAGGCGGCAGCGGCCAGCGCGGGATCGGCTTCCGGCAGCCGGTGCCAGGCGTTGGCGCCGGGTGCCGGCGCTGCATACCAGTGCGGATTGATGCCGGTCGACAGGTCGATCCAGTCGGCGATGGGCCGTCCATACTCGCGCGCGGCGTCGCGCAGGTTGCCGCCATGTTCAAGCAAGGTATTTCCCCTTCAGGTAGAACAGGCCCGCCAGCAGCGCCACCCAGATCAGCCACAACACGGCTGTCTCGGCCACCAGGCGCCAGGCGCGGTCGATGTCGCGCGCTTCGGCGGGACGGCCGGCGCCCAGCGGCGGGCGGCGTTCCAGTTCGCCATCGTAGATGGCGTCGCCGCCGAGGGCCAGGCACAGGGCGCCGGCGCCGCTGGCCATCACGGGACCCGCGTTCGGACTTCCCCAGTTTGGGGCCTGCGTGCGCCAGCACTGCCAGGCGCGCTTCTTGTCCGCCATGCTCTTGCCCAGCAAGACATAGGACAGGGCCGTCAGGCGCGCCGGCAGATAATTGAGGATGTCGTCGATGCGCGCGGCGCAGCAGCCGAACCAGTCGTAGCGTTCGTTGCGGTAGCCCCACATGGCGTCGAGGGTATTGGCCAGCCTGAATAGGACTGCGCCGGGGCCGCCCGCCACCGCAAACCAGAACAGGGTGCCGAAGACGGCATCGTTGCCGTTTTCCAGCAGGGATTCCGTGCTGGCCTTGGCCAGGCTGGCCGCATCGGCGTTGGCCGTGTCGCGGCTGACGATGAGCGCCGTCAGCAGGCGCGCATTGTCCAGGTCATCGATGGCCAGGGCATCGGCAATCGGTTGATTGTGGTCGCGCAGGCTGCGCAGGCCCAGACATAGATACAGCAGGAAGACGTGGAGGGCGGCACCCGCCAGGCCGCACAGCCAGTAGGCGGCATAGCTGATTGGCAACACGGCCAGCCACCATGCCAGCATGCCGCGCATAAAACGTGCGCGTCCCCGGTTCAGCAGGCGTTCCAGTGTGCTGGCGATGCGGCCAAAGCCGACCAGCGGATGCCAGCGGCGCGTTTCTCCCAGCAGCATGTCGAGCAGCACGCCGGCCGTCATCAAGGCGGCCAGCATGGGCAGCGACAAGCCGCTCAGCATGGGCTGCCTTTCAGGTACAGCGGCAGGCCGGCGGCGACAAAGACAGCCTTGTCGCACACGGCCGCCACGGCCTGGTTCAAGCGGCCCGCCTCGTCGGTGAAGCAGCGCGAGATGGCGCCATACGGCACGATGCCCATACCCACTTCGTTCGATACGAGAACGAGGTCGCAGTCGGTGTCTTCGACTTCGGCCAGCGCATACAGCAGGTGCGCGCGCTCGCTGTGGAACAGTTCGGGCAGGATGATGTCGCCCACGTCCGGATACGTCTCGCCGCTGGAAAACATCAGATTCGTCAGCCACAGGGTCAGGCAGTCGACCAGCAGCAGGCGGCCGGGCAGCGCTTCCCGCAGGATGGCGTCGCCCAGGCGCAGCGGTTCTTCCAGGGTTGTCCATTCGGCCGGGCGCTGTGCGCGGTGATGCCTGACGCGCGTGGCCATTTCAGCATCGCCCGCCTGCGCGGTGGCGAGGTAGACCACTTCCTTGCCGGACTCGCGGGCCAGCGTTTCCGCATGGGCGCTCTTGCCGGAACGGGCGCCGCCGAAGACCAGAGTGCGCGTCATGGCGCTGTTACCACTCGGTGCCGATCTGTGCGCCGATACCTGCCGCGTAAGCATGCTTGATGACGGCCATTTCGGTGACGGTGTCGGCGATCGCGATCAGTTCGTCCGGTGCGCCGCGGCCCGTGATGACCACGTGCTGCATCTGCGGACGTTCCAGCAGGTCGGCGATGATCTTGTGCACGTCGAGGTAGTTGTACTTGAGGGCGATATTGAGTTCGTCGAACAGCACCAGGCCGTAGCTTGGGTCGGCCAGGAAGGTCTTCGCCTGCTCCCATGCCAGTTCGGCCTTTTCGATGTCGCGCTCGCGGTTCTGCGTTTCCCAGGTATAGCCTTCGCCCATCGCATGAAAACTGATTTCATCGGGGAAGCGGCGCAGGAATTTTTCTTCGCCCGTCGACATGGCGCCCTTGATGAACTGCACCACGCCTACCTTCATGCCGTGGCCCATGGCGCGGATGGCCATGCCGAAGCCGCTCGAGCTCTTGCCCTTGCCGTTGCCCGTGTTGACGATGATGATGCCGATTTCCTTGTCGGCCTTGGCGATGGCCGCGTCGATGATGGCCTTTTTTCGTTCCATGCGCACGCGGTGGCGTTCGTTGATTGCGGCTGTTTCTACGTCGCTAGGTTTGTTGTTGCTCATGTCTGATCCTCTTTCGGTATGAATATCTTGCGTTTGCCGTGATCGATGATCTCGATCGGGTGGCCCAGGTAGTCGCTCAGGATGGATGCCTGCATCACATCGGCCACGGGACCGGCCAGCCAGCCGCCGTCGCCCATCAGCAGCAGCGCATGGGTCGAGACGCTGTGCGCCAGGTTCAGGTCATGCCCCACCATCACCACGGTTTTATTCTGTTCGCGGCACAGTTTTGACAGCAGGCCCATGACGCTGACCTGGTGCGCCAGGTCCAGCGCATTGGCCGGTTCGTCCAGCAGCAGCAAGGGCGTATCCTGCGCCAGCATGGCGGCAATCGCCACGCGCTGGCGCTCGCCGCCGGACAGGCTGCGCACGTCGCGTTCGGCCAGGTGCTCCACTTCCATCGAGGCCAACGCCGCCAGGGCGATGCGCTGGTCGTCGCTGCCTTCCCAGTAATGGTTGTCGTGGTACGGGTGGCGCGCCGACAGCACCGTTTCGATGACGCGGTAAGAGAACGCATCGTGGCGCGCCTGCGCCAGGAAGGCCCGTTCGCGCGCCAGTTCGTCGAGCGGCCAGTCGATCAGGGCGCGGCCCTGTATCGTCACGTGGCCAGCATCCGGTTCGCGCAAGCCGGCCAGGGTGCGCAGCAAGGTGCTCTTGCCTGCGCCATTGCGGCCGATCACGCTCCAGCATTCGCCATCCCTGATGTGCCAGATGAGGTTTTCCACCAGGGAGCGCGTGCCTGCTTTCAGGCCGAGTTGGTAGGTGCGGATCATGTTCGGCGCAAGCGGTGCAGTTGGTACAGGAAGACGGGCGCGCCGATCATGGCTGTCACCACGCCGACGGGCAGCTGCAATGGCGCCAGAACGGTGCGCGCCAAGGTATCGGCCAATACGAGGAAGGTGCCGCCGGCCAGCGCGGCGGCGGGAATCAACAGGCGATGATCGGGGCCGCAGGCGAAGCGCAGCGCATGCGGCACGATCAGGCCCACAAAACCCACGCTGCCGGCGCTGGTGACGGCGCTGGCGGTGAGCAGGCCGGAGCAGAAGAACAGGCCCTTGCGCAGAGCGCCCACGCGCACGCCCAGGGTACTGGCCGCTTCCGCGTGCAGCGCCATGACGTTCAGCGAACGCGCGCAGCGCAGCGCGAAGACCATGGCGCCGGCCAGGACCAGCCACGGCATCAGCCGCGCGGGCGCGCCGGACAGATCGCCTATCATCCAGAACACCATGCTGCGCAAGCGGCTTTCCGGGGCGATGGAGAGCATCAGGGTGACGATGGCCATGCAGGCCGAAGCCAGTATCACGCCCGTCAGCAGCAAGAGCGAGGCGCCGCCTTCAGCGGCCGTGCCGCCGCGCAGGTCGCGGCGGGCAAAGAAATACAGCAGCATGGACACGCCGACGGCGCCGGCAAAGGCGGCCGCGTCGACCACCCACAGCGCGCACATGAACAGCAGCGCGGCCAGCGCGCCGACGGAAGCGCCGGCGGAAATGCCCAGTACATAGGGGTCCGCCAGGGGATTGCGCAGCAGCGCTTGCATCATGACGCCGGCCAGCGACAACGCCGCGCCGGTGACAAACGCGGTCAGCGCGCGGCCCAGGCGCAGGTCGAGCAGGGTGGCGGCGAGAGTGTCGGTCTTGCCCTGCACGACATGGAACAGGGCGGAAGGCAGGTCGGCGAGCGGGATCGCGATCGAACCGATCATGCCGGAGAAAATCAGGCTGGCAACCGCGCACACGATCAGCACCGTGAGGATCACGGTGGCGCGGTGGCGCATGTTGCGGAAAAATGGGTGCATGCATACCTTTAAAACGGGGACCACAGAACTGCACTGCGGGCGATGACGGATAGCGCCACCGCCCGCAGCTTACATCATTACTACATGGTTATTTCGAGCCGTAACGCAGGCCGACGAAGAAGTTGGAGCCGGCGGTATTGTAGTTACGTGCCAGTTCATACTTCTTATCAGTGATATTGTTCCAGCGCGCCAGCACCGACCAGTCCTGCGCCACTTGATAGGTAGCGAACAGGTTAACCAAGCCATAACCGCCCAAGCTGGTCGTATTGGCAGGATTTTCAAAACGCTTGCCCGACAATTGCCATTCGGCGCCCGTATTCAGTTGACCGATGCTGTAGTCCGCTGCAAAGTTGGCGTGGCGCTTGGCGCGGCGCACCAGCGATTTGTCCAGGGTTTGATCGCGCGGATCTTGCAGGTCGATATTGCCGCTGAGACCAAAGTCCCCAAACTTGCGGCGGCCAGTCAGGGTGATGCCTTCCAGCAATGCCTTGTTGACGTTGTAGGCGCAGCCGAACGGATGCGTGGCCACTTCAACCGGGCAGGTATCCGCATAAATCAGCAAATCGGTCACGCGATTGTGATAGTACACGGCGCTCAGTTGCGTCTTGCCATCATCGTAGCGCAGGCCAACTTCAGCATTACGGCCTTTTTCAGGACGGTTGCTGGCGATGCCGTAGCCCGGGTAATACAGCTCATTGTAGGTGGGCTGGCGGAAGCTGGTGCCATAGCTGGCCGTGGCGCGCAAGGCATTGTTGATCTGGTAGCCGTAACCAAGGCTGCCAGTGGTGGTCGAACCGGTTTCCGACATCTTGTCACGGCGCAGGCTGGCGCTGAGCAGGTGCTGGTCGCGCTTCATGGTGTAGGAAGCCGCCAGCGACTTGGTATCGCGGGCGCGATTCAAGATCGGCTTGGCGCTGGATACGACTTCTTCCTTGCGGTAGCTGGCCAGCAATTGCAGCGTGTCGACGCCGATGGCGATGTCATTTTGCCAGTCGAAAGTCGATTGCTTGGTTTCCAGAGAGCTCTTGCCGGCCGCGCCCGCAAAGGTGTCCTCGTTGGCCTTGTCGCGTGCTTCGGCAACTTGTACCTTGCTGTGCCAGCCTTGAACGAATTCATTGTTCATGAATACGCCGATGTTTTCCAGCTTTTGATTGCTGCGCGTGTCATAGCCCGGGCCGCTATCGTACTGGGCTTCAAGCTTGCTGTTCATGAACACCAGGCCCAGATCGTGCCCCTTGGCCAGCTGGAAACCAACCTGGCCCGTAACGCTTTTCTTGTCGTAGCCGTCTTTGTCGGCGTTGTAAGAGAAATTACCTGGTTTTGTGGCCGAAAAGCCGTCGCTTTTTTCCTTGCTGACGTTCAGCGAGTAGCTCAGGCTGTTGTAGCCACCGGTTGCACCCGAAACGCTGGCGTCATATTGACGCGTGGCATCGCTGCCAAAGCCGACGGACGCGCCAACCACGGGTGCGCCGCTACCTTTTTTGGTGAAAATCTGGATGACGCCACCGATGGCATCGGCACCGTACAGGGTGCTCAATGGACCGTAGACGATTTCGATGCGGTCGATGTTTGCCAGTGGAACCGGGCTCCAGTTGGCGGTGCCCAAGGTCGAGGAACCGATGCGGACGCCGTCCACCAGAACGATATTCTGGGTGCTGTTCGCGCCACGGATGTACACCGACGCTGCGGTGCCTGCACCGCCATTGCGAGCGACTTCGATGCCGCGCTGTTTTTGCAGCAATTCGGTAACGGAACCTGCGCCCGAACGCGCGATGTCTTCGCTGGTGATGATGGCCGTATTGGCCAGCAGTTCGCTGGTTTTTTGCGGGGTGCGGGTTGCGGTGACGATCACTGGATCGAAGGTATCTGGCGTGGTCTGGGCGAAAGCGGCAGGCGCGGCAATGGCTAGCGCGAGCGACGTGAGCGCCGCGTGGCGGGAAACAGCATGGGTCATGATAATTTTCAGTAAGTAATATGCAACCAGCCGACGTCCCCGTAGGCCAGATTGAACAGAAGTGGGAACTGAAGATGACGATCGAAGATGGCCATGGGCCATTCGGATCGCGAACATCCCCGTTCGCACACTTCCACCTGTCCTGGCCGGTATCCGGGCTGGCAAGTAGGGCTATCCCACCTTCCCATGCTCGATGATTGCAAGCACAGTGGTTGTCAGAGATAGCTTGTCGCCCGCTTCCTGTAAAGAGGGGCGACACTTGCTTACCGTTGCGGGGGCAGCACACGTTCGCCGCAGTCGCGGCATCGTGTTTCCCGTTTAACTGCGCTCATGGACATGAACGCGGGCACCAAAACCCCGCCATTATACGTGCAGCAGGCGTGGACTGAAATGGCTGGCTGGGCGATTCGATATCAGAAATCGACGACGACCGTCGCACCATAGGCGATTTTATGGGCGGAATGGGCGGCCAGCAGGGCCGTTTCTTCCAATGGCAGCCGGGTTTGCAGTGCCGACAGCAGACGGATGGTGCCCGCATGGCAGACGATGACGACCGTTTCGTGTTGTTCGCGCAACAGATCGCCTAAAAATGCATCGACGCGGGCGGCCATCGCCAGCACATTCTCGCCCCCGCCGGGGCGGTACCAGGCCAGGTTCGTCGCCCAGGCATCGATTTCCGCGCGCGCAATCGCGTGCCAGGGCTGCATTTCCCATGCTCCGAAATCCATCTCCGCCAGCCGCGCGTCAAGGCGCAGGGCGCTCGCAGGCAGGTCTTGCGCCAATGCCGCCGCCAGGCCGGCGCAGCGGCGCAGCGGACTGGAATAGAGCGGCACGCCGGCTGGCAAAGTCGCTTGCAGGCTGGCGCGCACCGTGGCCAGTTCGTGCGGCGCCACCGCCACGTCGCTGCGGCCATAGCAGGTGCCGCTGGTTACCTGCGGCGTGGGGTGGCGAACGAGGATCAGGCGCATGCTTGTTTAATAGAAGCTTAGGGGAGGCTGGAAGCTGGAGAGGATGGCCAGGTAAATCGCCACTTCCGCCACTTGCTGCACTGCGCCCAGGCAGTCGCCCGTGTAGCCTTGCAGGCGTTGCTGGCACTTGCGGCCCAGCCAGAATGCGGCCGCAGCCGCCGCCACGACGGCGAAGACCAGCGTGGCCCAGTAAAAAAGTCCCAGGGCGCCGCACACGACGAGCGGCAGCAGGCCGCAGATGGCTGCGATGAGGAATTCAGCGGTGCTCATCTCCTGCGCCATCGGCTTGGATTTACCTTCGTCGCGCGCATAGTCCATGAACCGGATCAGCGAAACGGCGGCCAGGCGCGAGAGCGGGTGGGCGATGCACAGCGTCACCACGATGACGGCGGGCGGCAGCGAGGCCAGCGCCGTGCACTTGATGGCCAGCAGGCAGATGATGCCGATGGCGCCATACGCGCCGATGCGCGAATCCTTCATGATTTCCAATACCCGCTCGCGCGTCATGCCGCCGCCAAAGCCGTCACACATGTCGGCGAAGCCGTCTTCATGAAAGGCGCCCGTCAGATAGATACCAGCGGCGACGGCCAGCAGCACGGCTACCGCCGACGGCAGGAGCCAGCTGGCCAGCAGATACACGGCGCCACTGATGGCCGCCACGACCACGCCGACCAGCGGGAAGTAGCGCGAGGCATGCTGCAGCCAGGCCGGCTCGAAACCCACCCAGCGGGGGATGGGCAGGCGCGTGAAAAACTGCAGCGCGATGAAGAAGAGGCGGCACTGATGGACTGCGACGGAAACGGGATTGGCCATGGTCTTAATCTGGCGTGGATTTTTCGCTGACCTGGGCCGAGGCAAACGTCGCCATCTCGCGCATGAAATTGACGGCTGCGTGCAGCAGCGGCAAGGCCAGCGCCGAACCCGTCCCTTCACCCAGGCGCAAATCGAGGTGCAGCAGCGGACGCGCACCCAGGCTGGCCAGCAGCTGGCGATGACCGTTTTCATCGGAGCAGTGCGAAAACACGCAGTAATCGAGGATGGCCGGCTGCAGACGGGCCGCCACCAGCAGGGCGCTGCTGACGATGAATCCATCGATCAGCAGAATCATGCGCCGTTCGGCCGCCTTGAGCATGGCGCCGGCCATCATGGCGATTTCGAAGCCGCCGAAGGTGGCCAGCGCGTCGAGCGGCGTGGTGACCGCCGCATGATGGGCGACGGCCGCTTCGATGACCTGCTGTTTGTGCAATATGCCTTCCTTCGACAGGCCGGTGCCGGCGCCCACGCAATCGGCGACCGGTGTTTGCGTCAGCTTGTGCATCAGCGCTGCGGCAGCGGTGGTGTTGCCGATGCCCATTTCGCCAAAGCCCAGCACATTGCCATCCAGGGTGGCGACCAGATCCATCCCCGCCTGCATGGCGGCCAGGCATTGTTGCTCGCTCATGGCGGGTTCTTTGGCGAAGTTACGGGTGCCGGGGCCTTGCTTGCGGTCGAGCAAGCCGTCGCGTGGGCCGAAGTCGTGGTTCACGCCGGCGTCTACTATATAGAGGGCGCAATCTGCCTGGCGGGCGAAAACGTTGATGGCGGCGCCGTTGCCGAGGAAATTCTCCACCATTTGCCAGGTCACGCTTTGTGGATAGGCGGAAATGCCTTCGGCGACGACCCCATGGTCAGCCGCAAAAACGATGATGGCCGGCTGCTGCAATGCCAGCTGCGTGCTTTGCTGGATCAAGCCAATCTGGCGGGCCAGGGTTTCCAGCATGCCGAGGCTGCCCAGCGGCTTGGTCTTGCTGTTGATGGCGTGTTCGAGAGCACTGGCCAGTGCGGGATTGGCGGTGGAGCAGATGTGTGGGATAGGCATGGGAATCTATATGGATGAGGCAAGGTATGGTCGGCACTACGATATCACACAGCAATATTTGCCCAGATGCAAATTAGCGCTTGCGGGGCGTGCGGGGCAAGGCTATAATTCGCCCCCTCGCTGAACGACGCATGCAAATGCCGAGTAAAGCAGGGTAAAAAAGAAGGTTGACGAAATGCTGCAAACGCTTCATACTCTTCCTTCTTCGCAGCTGACAAACACAACGCTTTGTCGATAGCGCGAAAGCAGTAACCGAATACAGTTCTTTAACAATTAACAGTCGATAAGTGTGGGCATTTGATGTAAGTGCAGCGTCAATCTTCGGATTGGCGTCAAACTTAAAATATATCAAATGTTCACAAGAAATAATGAAATAGGCGCTACGAAAGTAGTGGCCTGTCAGTTTTTTGAGTGAGCGACCCATCAGCAATGATGGTGCCTGTAAAAGGGCAAAGTAA
>NZ_JAPWHY010000008.1:0-82097 GCF_030587275.1 Janthinobacterium sp. SUN128
AAGGGCGGATACGGCATCCAGTTGCCCGGTCTTGATATGCCTACCAAGAACTTTGACAGCGATTGACGCCGTTGGCAATATCGCCAACGGCATGGAAGGAATAATACAAGGTCGGATTAGCGCGCCAGCGCGTAATCCGACAACACCAGTAACGTCAACAATATGTCGGATTACGCGCGGCATTGCCGCGCTAATCCGACCTACAAGTAATACGCCGTTTTCGTCATCACTTTCCCCATGATGCCCATCAGCGCCTTCACGGGCGCCGGGGTATCGATGGCGCCCAGCCGCTGGGCGGCGGCGCCGTGCTCCACTTCGTCGATGGCCATCTGCTTGACGATGGCGCGCGACTTGGCGTCCTGCGGCGGCAATTCTTCCAGGTGACTGGCCAGGTGCGCTTCCACCTGGCGTTCCGTTTCCACCACAAAACCCAGGCTGCGGCCGTCGCCCATGCGCGCGGCGATGGTGCCCAGCGCAAACGAACCCGCATACCACAGGGGATTGAGCAGGCTCAGACGCGAGCCCAGCTCCGTCAGGCGCTGCGCCGTCCAGGCCAGGTGGTCTTCCTCTTCGCGTCCCGCTTCATCGAACTGGGCGCGGATGGCCGGGCTGTGCGCATAGCGCGCCTGCGAGTTGTACAGGGCTTGTGCGCACACTTCGCCCACATGGTTGACGCGCATCAAGCCGGCACTGTGGCGCTGCTCGGCCGGGCTCAGCTCCGCATCGGGCGCATGCGCGGCCGGCGTGGGGCGCGAGGCCGAGGCCACGCCCGCCATGACGCGCAGGGCCTTGTCGGCGCCAACAATCAAACGATCCAGGGGGTCAAAATGGCGGTTCGCGGTCATCGTGGCTATTCATGTAAGGGAAAACATGAATTATAGGACGATCAGGGCCAGCCGTCCCCACGCTGCGCGCAGGGTGAACGGGGCTTTATTGACTTGTGCGCGCTTTTTCCTGCTCGATCCAGTCCACCACGGGGCCAACGGCATCCAGGCCGGACAGGCTTTTCGCCACGCCCAGATTCAGTGAAATCAGGAAAGAAATGCTGTCGACGGGGATGTCCGGGCAGTATTCGGCAAACGCGGCGCGAAAACGCTCCGATTGCAGCACGCGCAAGACTTTCTCGCCGCTCATGAATTGCAGCACGCTGGCGATGCTGTGCCCGCCACCTATCGAGTGGTAGATAAACCGGTTGTACTTCGCGTCGATCTGCTTGAAATCGAGGGTTTCCTCCGTCATCAGGCCGGCCAGGTAGTACAGCCCCAGGCTGACGCGGAAGAAACCGATGGCTTCGGCACTGGTCATGCCGGCGCGCGCCACGGCCAGTACCTTGTCCTGCATCGCCTGATCGATCGTTTGCATTGCGCTCTCCCGCGCCGTCCGCCGGCGCCCACCGGGCCAGCTTGCATGAAGATGCTGTTTTTTTCAATAGACCAAACGATATTTCCACCTTGCAAGTTACATTTTTTGCATGCTACTCTCGTTCTTCACCGTCGAATGGATGAAGCACATGATTGAAGTCAAGCACCTGGCAAAACGTTTTCGCCTGCCGCCCCATAAGGGCAAGGGCGTGCACGTCAGCGATCCGCGCGAACATGAAGGCTGGTTTCACGCCGTACGCGACGTCAGTTTCAGCTGCGCCCCCGGCGAAGTGCTGGGCCTGCTGGGCCCGAATGGCGCCGGCAAGACCACCACCCTGCGCCTGCTGTCGACGGCCTTGCAAGCGGACGCGGGCAGCGCCCTCGTCAACGGCGTCGACGTGCTGCGCCAGCCGCTGGTGGCGCGCCAGAGCATCGGTTTCCTGTCCGGCTCGACGGGGCTGTACGGCCGCCTGACGGCGCGCGAAAACGTGGAATATTTCGGCCGCCTGCATGGCATGCCGGCCGACAAGCTGAAACGCCGCTGCGACGAACTGTTTGCACTTCTGCAGATGGAGGAATACGGCGGCAAGCGGGCCGATCAGTTGTCGACAGGCATGAAACAGAAGTGCGCGATCGCCCGCACCGTCGTGCACGAGCCGCAGGTGGTGATCCTCGACGAACCGACGACGGGCCTGGACGTGATGTCGGCCAAGATCCTGCTCGACTTCATCGCCAGCTACAAGGCGCTGCGCGTGCCGTTGATCTTTTCCACGCACCACCTGCACGAGGTGGAAAAGCTGTGCGACCGCGTCTGCATCATCAACCGCGGCACCACCGCCTTCAATGGCACGGTCAACGAACTGCGCCACCTAGGCGGCAGCGCGGACTTGTACGACGCCTTTGTCAGCGTCATCAACCAGGGAGCCTGAGCCATGTGGACCATTTATCTGAAAGAGTTGCTGGAACTCACGCGCGACCGCAAGACGCTGATCTTCACCATCCTCATCCCCATCTTTGCCATGCCGCTGATCTTTGGCGGCTTCGCCTATGTCTCGAACAATATGTTCAAGAATGCCAAGACAGCGGAAATGCGCTACACGCTGTTCGGCAAGGACCATTCGCCGGGCTTGAGCGCGCGTTTTACCCAGCAGCACAACCTGCGCGAAGTGCCGCTGGCCAGCGAGGGCGATATCCGCCGCGCCATCGGCGATGACACCATCAAGTTTGCCGTCGTCATTCCGCCCCGGTTCGAAGAGGCGCTGCAGCAACAGCAACAAGCCAAGGTGGTGCTGCACTACAACAGCGCCAGCACCGTCGACGTGACCCAGCAGCGGGTGCGCGAGATCGTCGAAACCTATAACGCCAGCCTGCGCGAAGGGACGCTGTCTGCCCTGAACCTGAGTCCTGCCCAGCTGGCCTTTGCCCTCAATCCTATCGTGCTCGACAAGCAATCGACGGCCAACGAACGCGAGCAGATGGGCGCCATCGTCGGCGGCATGCTGCCCTATCTGCTGCTGATGGTGTGCCTGACGGCGGCCATGTACCCGGCCATCGACCTGGGCGCCGGCGAAAAGGAGCGGGGCACCCTGGAAACCCTGCTGCTGGCGCCCGTGCCGCGCAGCGCCATCGTGCTGGCCAAGTTCCTCGTGCTGTTTACGGTCGGCATGACCTCGGCCGTGCTGATGGTGGGCAGCATGGGCGCCCTGCTGGCCATCTTCGGCAGTTCGCTGGAAGGCAACATGGCCGTCATGGTGCGCAGCATCGGCTTGCCCGACCTGGCCATGGTGACCCTGATGCTGGTGCCGACAGCCGCCATCTTCGCCTCGCTGCTGCTGTCGATCTCGATCTACGCGAAAAGCTACAAGGAAGCGGCCGGCATGATCACGCCTTTGATGCTGTTCGTCATCCTGCCCACGGTGGCGGCCATGCTGCCCGGCGTCGAGCTGAACTGGATGTGGGCCATGGTGCCGCTGACCAATGTGTCGCTGGCCATGAAGGAACTGGTCAAGGGCACCATGGATTACCGCATGTTCGGCGTGATCCTGGCCTCGACCACGGTGATCGCGGGCGCCCTGCTGATGCTGTGCCGCTGGTGGTTCAACCGGGAATCCGTATTGTTCCGCAACTAGACACGCCAGCCAGGGTGAAGCGGGGTGCCGTCCACCCCGCCCATCTGCACTCTGGCCACGCGAAAATGCCGTGTATCGCATGTAACTGCCCAGTACGTCTTAAATTCAATACAATGCCAGCATAGAGAAGCCCTGCACCATCGGGCTGCAACGTATGAGTTAGGAGTTGTATGGAATTGCAGATTCGCAAATTGTCGAAGACCTACGCGAATGGCGTGGCGGCGCTGGATAACGTGTCGCTGACGATACCGCCCGGGATGTTTGGCTTGCTGGGCCCGAATGGCGCCGGCAAGTCGACCCTGATGCGCACCCTGGCCACCTTGCAGGAATGCGATTCCGGCTCCATCTTCTTCGGCGACTACGACGTGCTCGACGACAAGGACGAGATCCGCCGCATGCTGGGCTACCTG
Source organism: Janthinobacterium sp. SUN128 (assembly GCF_030587275.1). Taxonomy (NCBI): domain Bacteria; kingdom Pseudomonadati; phylum Pseudomonadota; class Betaproteobacteria; order Burkholderiales; family Oxalobacteraceae; genus Janthinobacterium; species Janthinobacterium sp. SUN128. Next base: position 3,901 of record NZ_JAPWHY010000008.1, read on the forward strand.
CCGCAAGACTTCGGCCTGTACCCGAAAGTGACGGCCTACGAACTGCTCGACCACTTCGCCACCTTGAAAGGCTTGTCGCAGCGGGCGCGCCGGCGCGAGGTCGTCGATGGCCTGTTGCAGCAAACCAATCTGTTCGACGTGCGCCACCAGCGCCTGGGCAGCTTTTCCGGCGGCATGCGCCAGCGCTTCGGCATCGCGCAAGCCCTGCTGGGCGACCCGAAACTGATCATCGTCGACGAACCGACGGCCGGCCTCGACCCGCAGGAGCGGGTGCGCTTCCATAATCTGCTGTCCGACATCGGCGAAGACAAGACGGTGATCCTGTCGACCCACATCGTGTCCGACGTGGCCGACCTGTGCGCCAACATGGCCATCATCAACAAGGGCCATTTGCTGCTGTGCGGCAAGACCCAGGAACTGATCGACGAAGTCAGCTGCAAGATCTGGGCGCGCTTCGTCGAGAAGAAGGAGCTGGCCAGCTTCCAGCAGCGCCACGCCGTCATTTCCACGCGCTTGCTGTCGGGCCGCACCTTGATCCACGTCTACAGCGACGACGACCCGGGCGATGGCTTCGAGGAAGCCATCGGCGACCTGGAAGACCTGTATTTCGCCACCATTGCCGGGCGCCACCGCGTCGCCCCGCAGTGCGACTGAGGGGACGGCCATGCTTGCCATCGCCCGCTTTGAAGCGCGACAGCGGCTCAAGCTGCTGTCCACCTGGGTGTATTTCGCCATGTTTCTGGCGCTGGCCATGCTGTGGATGGCTGCCGCCGGCGGCGTCTTCAAGGAAGCGAGTATCAGTTTCGGCGGCAAGTTCCTGATCAACGCGCCCCGCTCGCTGGCGTTCACGTGCAGTCTGCTGGGCTGCTTCGGCGCCGTGGTGGTAGCCGCCATGATGGGCCGCTCGGTGCAGCAGGATTTCGAATACGGCATGCAGCATTTCTTCTTCAGCGCGCCGATCAGGAAATACCAGTATGTTTTCGGCCGCTTCCTGGGCGCCTACCTGGTGCTGGCCGTGGTGTTTTCCAGCATCGTCATCGGTGCCTGGCTGGGCGCCTGGCTGCCCGGCATCGATCCGGAACGGCTGGGGCCGCAACGGGCGCTGGCCTACCTGATGCCGTATGTGTTTACGCTGCTGCCCAACCTGTTCATCTTCGGCGCCATCTTCTTCGTCATCGCGGCCCTGACGCGGCGCATGCTGCCTGTATACATCAGCTCGGTGGTCATGCTGATCGGCTATCTGGTGGCCCCGTCGCTGGCACGCGACCTCGACTACAAGACCCTGGCCGCCCTGATCGATCCTTTCGGCACCACGGCGCTGATACGCCTGACGGAATACTGGCCAAACGCGGAGCGCAACACGCGCCTGGTGACCTTGGAAGGCGTGTACCTGCTGAACCGCGCCATCTGGTCCGGCCTCGCCCTGGTGGCATTGCTGCTCGGCTACTGGCGCTTCCAGTTCCACGCCACGACGGACGCGGGCGCCGGCAAGCGCCGCAGCGAGGGCGACGTCCCGCTGCGCCTGTCGAACGCTTCGCTGTCCACGCAGGAAACACCGGACTTCGCGCAGCGCAGCCTGGCCGCCCTGCTCGTCAAGATGAGCTGGCTGAACCTGCGCGAAACCATCAAGAACATCTATTTTGTCGTCATCGTGCTGGCCGGCGTGCTGACCATGTATGCGGGCGCGCTGGACATGGGCTCCATCTACGGCACGAATACCTATCCGGTGACGGAAAAGGTGCTGGACATGGTCAACGCTTCGTTCGCCCTGTTCATGCTGATCATTACCACCTTCTACGCGGGCGAGCTGGTGTGGCGCGAACGGGAAGCGGGCACGTATCAGATGCTCGACGCCCTGCCCGTGCCGAACTGGCTGCCCCTGCTGTCGAAACTGTTTGCGCTGGTCGGCCTGCAAGCTCTGCTGAGTCTGGTCATCATGCTGTGCGGCATGTCGATTCAGGTCTTCAAGGGCTATTACCGCCTCGACCCCGGCCTGTACCTGGAATCGCTGTTCCTGTCGCACTTGCCGTCCTACGCGCTGATCGCCGTGCTGGCCATCTTCTTGCAGGTATTGATCAACCACAAGTACCTGGCGTATTTCGCCATGATTCTGTACCACATCGCCAGCATCAGCTTTTCCTCGCTGGGCCTGGGCGACCCGCTGCTGCTGTATGGCAACACACCGGACTTCGTGTATTCGGCCATGAACGGCGCCGGCCACTATCTGTTGCGCGAGCGCTGGTACTTGCTGTATTGGAGCGGTGCGGCCGTCATGCTGACGGTGCTGTCCCTGCTGTTCTGGCCCCGCGGCGCGCAGGATAGCTGGCGCATCCGTCTGCGCCTGGCGCGCCATGGCCTGACGCACGGCGTACTGGCCAGCTTTGCCGGCGGCGCCCTGCTCTTCCTCGGCGCCGGCACGGTGCTGTTCTACGTCTTCCACGTGGCCAACGATTACAAGTCCGAATTCGCCCGCGATGCGGACCGCGCCAGTGTCGAGCGCCAGTACCGCAAATTTGCCGCCACGCCGCAGCCGAAAATCACCGACGTGAAACTCGACGTGGCCATCTATCCGGCGCAGCGCACCCTGGCCGTCACGGGCCGCTATGTGCTGCAAAACAAGACCAGCCTGCCGATCAGCCACATTTTTGTGCAGCAAGACCCGACCTCCACCATGCGCCTGCGTTTTGACGCGCGCGTGCATCCCGGCCTCGATGATGGCAAGCTGGGCTTCTACAGCTACCGCCTGGCCGCGCCACTGGCGCCGGGCGCTACCCTGGGCCTCGATTTCGACGTCCGCTATGCGCCGCGCGGCATCTTCGGCCTGGGCCAGGACACGCCCGTGGTCGCCAACGGCACCTTCTTCACGAATGCCGTGCTGCCGCACATCGGCTACCAGGCGCAGCAGGAATTGACGGACCCGCGCGACCGCAAGAAACACGGCTTGCCCGCGCGCGAACGGGCCTTGCCGCGCGACGATGCGAAGGGATTGGCCGACAATTACGTCAGCAACGATGCCGACCGCATCAACTTCGACGCCACCGTCAGCACCGTCGACGGCCAGACGGCCATCGCGCCGGGCATGCTGGACAACGACTGGATCGCCAAGGGCCGCCATTACTTCCATTACACGATGGAGCAGCCGATCCTGAATTTCTACGCATTCCAGTCGGCCCGCTACGCCGTCAGGCACGAACGCTGGCAAGACGTGGCCATCGACGTGTATTACCATCCGGGCCATGAATACAATCTGGACCGCTTCGTGCGCGGCAGCAAGGAAGCGCTCGAGTACTACACGAAAAACTTCGGCCCTTACCAGCACAAGATCCTGCGCATCGTCGAGTTCCCCCGCTACGCCACGTTTGCGCAATCGTTCCCGAACACGATTCCCTACTCGGAAGGGCTGGGCTTCATCGCCAAGGTGGACGACAAGAACCCGAAAGATATCGATTATCCGTTCTACGTCACGGCGCATGAAGTGGCGCATCAGTGGTGGGCGCATCAATTGGTGGGCGGCAATACGCGCGGCGCTACCGTGCTCAGCGAAACCCTGGCCGAATATTCGGCCCTGATGGTGATGAAGAAAACCGTGGGGCAGGCCAAGATGCGCCGCTTCCTGCGCTATGACCTGAATCAATACCTGATGGGGCGCAGCGAAGAGCGCAAGAAGGAATTGCCGCTGGCCGAGAATGAAAACCAGGCGTATATCCACTACAACAAGGGCAGCCTGGCCATGTACTTGCTGCAAGACATCATCGGCGAAGACAAGGTCAACGGCGTGCTGCGCGACTTGCTCAAGACCTATGGCCAGAAAGGCCCGCCGTATGCGAGCGTGACAGCCCTGATTGCCGGCTTGCGCCAGGTCGCGCCGCCCGAGCAGGCTTACCTGATCGACGACCTGTTCGAGAAAATCGTGCTGTTCGACAACCGCGCCCTGTCGGCCACGGCCACGAAACGCAGCGACGGCAAGTACGCCGTCACCATCAAGGTGCAGGCGAGCAAATTGACGGCCGGCGAACAGGGCGAGGAACACGACGCGCCCCTGCACGACTGGATCGAGATCGGCGTCGACGACGCGAATGGCCATCCGCTGCTGCGCGAACGCCTGCGCATGACGAAGCGCGAAGCGAGCTATACCGTCATCGTCGGCAGCCGCCCCGACAAGGCGGGCATCGATCCCGACAACAAGCTGATCGACCGCAAGCCGGACGACAATATGGTCACCGTCGACATCGCCGAAGCATGACAAAAAATGGCCACCCTGAACAGGTGGCCATTTTTTAAGTGTCAGGCGCTCATCAGGCTGCGGCGGAACGCGTTACCAGGCTCAGGCTGATGCCCATTTCCGTCAGGTGCTGCATGTCGGCCAGCGAGAGGTCGAGTGGCGCATCGAGCGTATCGTCGCCATTCAACTCCAGTTGCAGTTCGGCCACGATGCGCGGCATGCTGAAGCTGACGCCGCGCGAGCGGCATTCGGCCAGGTAGCTGCGTATGCGCGAGGGCAACACTTGCGATTTGGATGCCTGCGCGATCAGCACCTCGAAGCCGGAATCGAGATGCACGCGGCCCGCGCCCTTTGCCTCGCCCTTGCGCCATTGCCGTTCCGGATCGGTGGGCAAGACTTCAAGGATGGATTTGAGCGTGGGGTCGTCCCCATGCACCGACAGCTTCGCCATATTCATATTGCAAGACTTTCTAGTCAGGGCGCCGCCAGGAAGACGGCGCGATCATCAGACCGACAAGTCTACGCATGGGCGGCAAATATGTCCATACGGCAATATTTGGTATTCATCTCTAATTTGTGCTGGATCAACAACAGGCGGAACCAGCTTGTTCCGCCTGCAATACACGCTTACAGGGTCACGCCACGCGCCTGCAGGGCGGCGCGCACGCCGGCGCCGTAGGCGGCATCGGCCCGGTCGAAGTGCCCCAGCTGACGTTGCAAGGTTTCCGCGCGCACCTGGCTCAAGGGACCGGCCAGGTTATCGAACAGGTTCTGCTTCGCCTGTGCCGACATCAAACGGAACAGATTGCCGGCCTGCGTAAAGTCGTCTTCCACGCCGCGGCCATCGTAGCGCGCCGCGCCGCCATCGAGCGCCAGCGCCCCCTCGCCATGGCCCAGGCCTTGCGGTTGCGTGCCCGCCGCCGCCACGTTCGCATAGTTGCGCGCCGCGCCGCCATTGTGGATCGCCATGCCGCCGTCGCGCTGCTGGTTATGGAAGGGGCAGCGGGCCGCATTCACGGGCAGATGCTGGTGGTTGGTGCCGACCCGGTACAGCTGGGCGTCGTGGTAGGCGAACAATCGGCCTTGCAGCATCTTGTCCGGAGAGTATCCCATGCCCGGCACGGCGTTGGCCGGCGAAAAGGCCGCCTGCTCGACTTCCGCGTGGTAATTGTCCGGGTTGCGGTTCAACTCGAAGATGCCTACCGGCAGCAGCGGGAAGTCCGCATGCGGCCACACTTTCGTCAGGTCGAACGGGTTCCAGCCCGTGCGCTGCTCCCATGCATCGAGTTGCTCCTGCGTGGCCACCTGCAGCTTGACTTCCCACTGGGGGAAATCACCGCGTTCGATGGCGCCGAACAGGTCGCGCTGGGCGTAATCGGGGTCGGCGCCGGCCAGGCGGCCCGCTTCCGCGGCAGGCAGATTCCTGATGCCCTGGCGCGTCTTGAAGTGCCATTTCACGTACACGCGCTGGCCGTCGGCATTGATCAGGCTATACGTGTGGCTGCCGAAGCCATCCATGTGGCGGTAGCCGTCCGGCGTGCCGCGGTCCGAGAACAGCATGGTGACCTGGTGCAGGCTTTCCGGCGCATGGCTCCAGAAATCGAACATCATCTCGGCCGATTTCAGGTTGCTTTGCGGATCGCGCTTTTGCGTGTGGACGAAATCGGGGAACTTGATCGGGTCCTTGATGAAGAACATGGGCGTGTTGTTGCCGACCAAATCCCAGTTGCCCTCTTCCGTATAGAAGCGCACGGCGAAGCCGCGCGGGTCGCGTTCCGTGTCTGCACTGCCGCGTTCGCCGCCGACGGTGGAAAAGCGCGCAAAGGTTGCCGTCTGCTTGCCCACTTCACTGAACAGCTTGGCCTTGGTGTAACGCGAAATGTCGTGCGTGACGGTAAAAGTGCCGTAGGCGCCCGAACCTTTTGCGTGGACGACGCGCTCGGGGATGCGCTCGCGGTTGAAATGCTGGAGTTTTTCGATCAGGTGGAAGTCTTGCAGCAGCAGCGGGCCACGGGGACCGGCGCTGATGGAATTCTGGTTGTCGGCGACGGGGATGCCCGAGGCGGTACTGAATGGCGGCTGTTGGCTCATGCTGCTTTTCCTTCGTTGTTGACTAATGGAACCAGTGTAACGAGGTCAACAACAAAGGAAAAGTTAATTGATTTTATCGAATCGATAGCTATTTACAATGCACACCCTTGCGCATCGCACACGCCACCCAGTTGCGCCTGCAACTTCGCGGGCTGGCCCAGGAAGCCGCCGATATCGATCACGGACAGCGTGCCGCTGCCATCGTCGAGCACGAACGTGGGAAAGCCCTGCCCGCCCACCTGCGCCAGCAAGGCGCGGCTGGCATCGATATGCCGTTGCGTGGCAGCACCCGCCTGTTGCGCATACGCGGCCTGGAATGCCGCGCCGTCCATGCCCAGCTCTTGCGCCAAGGTCACCAGCACGGGCAGGTCAGCAATGCGCAAGCCGTCCACGTAATGGGCGCGCTGCACGCGCTGCAGCATGTCCAGGCCCTTGCCGGCCAGCGATTCGGCCGCCAGGATGGCCGTGATCGGCGGTTCGGAATCCAGCATGGCCGTCGTGTCGTTCAGCAAGCCATCGATATAGGCGTCGCCAAACGACTGGCCCGACAATTGCTCGATGCGCCGGTCGTGCGGCAGCACATAGCCGCGCCAGGCGGGCGTGATCTGGCGGCGATTACTGCCCGTCATCATGCCGCCGCCGTGAAACGCCAGCGTCAGTCCGGGCACGGCGCGCGCCGCCTCGACCAGCGGCGCGGCGCCGTAGCACCAGCCGCACAGGGGGTCGAAAATGTAGTGCAGTGTGGGCATGCTTGACTCCTTGTTGCCGCTTACCATTTCATCTCGCCCTTGGCCACCTTCGCGCTCGTTTCCAGGGCGCCATCGAGGCCCAGCTTCGGATAGCGCATTTTCATCGCTTCGATCAGGGCGGCCGAATTGGCGGCCTTGGCCGTTTCCGCTTCAAACGTCACCAGATAGTCGCGCGTAAAACTGATGCTGTCCGGCGTCAGGGGCGAACCCACCTTGAAGTGACCGGGCACGACGGTGACGGGTTTCAGGGCGGCGATGCCATCCAGTGTCTTGAGCCAGTCCTGGCGCGATTGCAGGCTTTGCGTATCGGCCGTCCATACGTGCAGGTTGCCAAACAGTACCACGCCGCCGACGACGGCCTTGATCGATGGAATCCACACATAGGTGCGCGCTGGCGTCGGGCCGGCGATATCCAGCGACTGGCCTTCCAGGCTGATGCGCTTGCCTTGCAACGCTTCGGGAATGACGATGCTTTTCGGTGCATTGTCTTTCAGGATAGGACCCCAGTAGCCGACCTTGGCGTCGGCCTTGCGGCGGATTTCCGCGACTGTTTCCGGCGTGGCAACGATTTTCGCCTGCGGGAAAGCGGCCTTGATCACGTCGAGGCCAAAGTAAAAATCGGGATCGCTGTGGCTGATGTACACGGTCGTCAGTTTCTTGCCGCTGGCGTGTATCTTCTCCACCAGCTTTTGCGCTTCGGCGCGCGAGAATTGCGCATCGATCAGCACGGCGTCATGCTTGCCCGCAACCAGCACGGAAGCGACAGGGAAGATCGCCGCTTCGCCCGGATTGAAGACTTCCAGGGTCAAGGGAGCGCTGGCGGCGGCCGACGCGGCGCCGGCGGCAAACAGGGTGGAAACAAGAACGCTGCTGATGGATTTGGAGAACATGATGTGCCTTCACAAAATGATTGGGATGCATGCATCTTACGTTGCTCAATCCGGTAGAAAAACCCATTAAAGCGCAATAGTTTGTTGCTTATTTCGGATGAATAGACAGCTGCCGCGCCAGTGCATGCAGCCACTGCCCCGCCAGCGCGCCATCCCACACGAGCAGTACCTGTTCGCTGCAATCGACACTGCCGGCCAGCTCGACCTGCAGCAAATCGTGCGCGCGCACGGCGAAGTCGGGCAGGTAGGCCAGCGCCCGGCCGGACTGCACATAGCCCAGCAGCAGCTGCACATCGTCGCTCCAGTAGCGGATGGTGCGCCCGGCCACCCCGCGCCAGCCATCGGCGTGGCGGCCCCGCTCCTCGCCGCACAGCAGGGAGTGGGCAGGACTGGCAAACGCGTGCGGCAAGACGTCCTGCATGGCGCAGCGCACGGATGCGCAGGCTGCCGGCACGCCGCGCGCCAGCACATGGCCGCGCCCGGCCGCCAGCAGCATGCGCATGCTGCCCAGCGCCGTGCTGTGCCAGGTGGCAGGCCAGTCGGCGCCGCGCTGGGCGATGGCGTCCTGCGTCACCAGTGCCGCATGGCAATCGCCGCGCGCCAGGGCCGCCAGCGCCGCATCCTCGAACGCCGGTTGCAAACGCACGCTGGCCTGCGGATAGGCGTCCAGCGCCGCCGCCAGGGTCTCCGCATGGCGCCACAGCAGCAAGGCAGGGCCGGCGATGCGGCCAGCGATGGCGCCCCGTTCGCCCATCACGTCCAGGCGCGCCTGTTCGGCCAGCGCCAGCAAGGTGCGCGCACGCTCGAGCAGCAAACGGCCGCTGTCGTTGAGCAGCAATTGCTTGCCGCTCCGGTCAAACAGGGGCGCGCCCATGTCCCCTTCCAGGCGGCGCAAGGCTTTCGACACGGCCGATGGCGTCAGGTGCAATTCCAGCGCCGCCGCGCCCAGGGTCGGCTGGCGCGCGGCGCTGCAAAACACGCGCAGGTCGGCAAGGCTCATGTGCATGATGATTTCCAAATGGGACACGAAAAGTGAAAAATGGTTGCTGTACCGTCCATGATACCGCCCCTATCATCGTGCCATTCCAACTCATCGATGAAACCCATGCTGCGCACCCTCTTCCTGTCCCTGCTCCTGCTCGCCTCCAGCTTTGCCCACGCCGCGCCCCCGACCTGGGGCCTGCACGGCATGGTGCTGTTTGGCGGCAAGCAAGGGCTGTATGCCTCGCACCTGCCGATGTTCCATGCGCCGCACGATTACCAGGCGGTGCTGCAAGTGCGGCTGGCCGACCCCGCCCTCGATGCGCGGCTGCGCCAGCAGCTCGATGGCCGTACGGCGCTGTGGACCCTCGAACCGGAACATTTCGAGCTGGCGCGCTTGCTGCCCGCCGCGCCGCTGCCGCTGCGCCAGTTCCGCGCGACGGTGGTGCGCGGGCACTTCGAGAAGGCTGGAAAAGCCGAACCCGGCTACGGCGCTGCCGCCATCATCGTCGAGCGCGTCCTGCTGATGCGCCAGCTGTCGCCGGCAACCGCCGCGCACGCCAGCGCGCGCTATCTGCAGGTGGGCGACGGCACGCAGCGCTTCCTCGTCAAGCGCATCGACAGCCGCCCCGATTTCGAACATATCGTCGCCTGGACCAGCCCTGCGCAGGCGCCGCATGGCGACATCGTGGCGGCCAAGCGGGGCGTGCAGGAAACTCCGGCCGCCGCCTTGCAAGCGGCCTTGCGCGCGCAGCTGGGAACAACGGCCCGCTTGCGCGGCACGGTGTACTTTTCCACCGAGGACGTGCGCTAAAACAACACGCCAGGCGGACGCGCACCGGCGTGGCCAAATGTGTCACAGCGTCATGAGGGCGTCACATTGGATTGTTATCTTGCTAGCTCTTTCAAACCTAGCCGGATGAACCACATGACACGCAGAAAAATTTCCGTCGCTGGCTGCAGCGTCGCCATCACCCTGATGCTGGCCGCCTGCGGCAGCGACGCCAAAAAAGAAGAGGTAGTGGCTGAAGCACCGCCGAAAAACGTCATCTTCTTCCTCGGCGACGGCATGGGCCTGACCACCATGACGGCCGCGCGCATCTATTCGGTGGGCGAAGAGGGTGCGCTGACCATGGACACCCTGCCGGAAACGGCCTTCGTCAAGACGTTCTCGAACGATGCGCAAGTGACGGACAGCGCGCCATCGATGGCCGCCTACATGACGGGCGTCAAGATGAACAATGAAGTCATCTCGATGTCGGCCAACACGGTCGCCATCGATCCGGGCACGGATGCGAACGGCAACAAGCTGGTCAACAAATGCGGCACCGGCAACGGCACGCCCGCCACCACCCTGCTGGAACTGGCCAAGGCCAAGGGCTTTGCCGCCGGCGTCGTCAGCACGGCGCGCGTGACGCACGCCACGCCGGCCGCGACCTATTCGCACATCTGCCACCGCGACCTGGAAAACGATATCGCCGCGGCCCTGGTGCCTGGCGGCACGGGCTACAACAGCGCGCTGGGCACTGCCGGCCTGGACGTGGTCCTCGGTGGCGGCGCGCAATTCTTCAAGCCGTTCAAGGATGGCGGCAAGCGTTCCGACGGACGCGACCTGCTCGCCGAACTGAAAGCGAAGAGCTACACGGTCGCCAACACGGGTGCCGACTTCAAGGCCGTCGATGCGGCCAAGACGGAGCGCCTGTTCGGCGTGTTCACGTCCAGCCACATGAGCTACGACCTGGACCGCGATGCCGCCAAGGAACCGAGCCTGGCGGAAATGACCACCAAGGCCATGGATGTATTGGCCAAGAACAAGAAGGGTTATTTCCTGATGGTCGAAGGCGGCCGCATCGACCATGCGCTGCACGAAACCACGGCCAAGAAAGCGCTGCAAGATACCGTCGCATTCGATAACGCCATCAAGGCGGCCATCGACAAAGCCAAGCTCACCGACCCGACCCTGGCCAATACCCTGATCGTCGTCACGGCCGACCATGACCACACCCTGGTGCTGAACGGCTACGCCAAGCGCACGGGCAAGACGGCTGCCGGCAACCCTGGCGTGCTGGGCGTGGTGAAGAACTACGTGACCGGCGCGGTCGAGAAAGACCTCGATGGCGCACCGTATTCGATCATCGGCTTCGGCAATGGCGAAAACCGCACCCAGTCGAGCCGCGCCGCCATGGCCAGCCTCGATGAAACCGTCACAAGCGCCAATACTTACCACCAGGAAGCGGTGATCCGCACCACGGCGGGCAATGAAACCCACGGCGGCACCGACGTCTTCCTGGGCGCCATCGGCAAGGGTTCGGAAACCTTCCTCGGCACCATCGACAACACCAAAGTATTCGGCCTGGTCAAGACCGCCGGCGGTCTGTAATCCCCAAGAGACAAGAATTGGACAAGCACATGAAACTTGCATCGACACCCGCCGTACTGAAATCGGCCCTGAAACTCTCCTTGCTGACCACGCTCGTGGCCGCCAGCGTTGCCAGCGCCTACGCCGCCGACGCCAAGAACGTCATCTTCTTCCTCGGCGACGGCATGGGCCCTTCCGTCGTGACGGCGGCGCGCATCTACCAGTACAAGGAAGATGGCAGCCTGACGATGGACACGCTGGAACGCACGGCGCGCATCAAGACGTTCTCGAACGATGCGCAAACGACGGACAGCGCGCCATCGATGGCCGCCTACATGACTGGCGTCAAGATGAACAATGAAGTCATCTCGATGGCGCAGGACACGATCGCCAAGGAACCCAGCCGCGATGCCAACGGCAACCTGGGCGTGGACAATTGCCCGGCCGGCGGCAAGAGCGCGCCGACCATCCTGGAACTGGCAAAAGCCAAGGGCAAGGCCGTGGGCGCCATCACCACCACGGAACTGACGCACGCCACGCCGGCGACGACTTTCTCGCACATCTGCAACCGCAATGCGCAATACGCGATCGCCGCGCAAACGGCGCCGGGCGGCGCGGGCTACAACGCGGCCCTGGGCGATGGCGTCGACGTGCTGATGGGTGGCGGCCGCAACCACTTTACGCCTTGGTCGGCAAGCAACAAGTATGGCCGCGCCGATGGCCGCAACCTGTTGACGGAATTTGCCGCCAAGGGCTACACCGTGGCCGCGACGAAAGCGGAAATGGCGGCAGCGCCGAGCGGCAAGAAATTCATCGGCCTGTACAGCACCCGCAGCCACCTGGAATATGAACTGGACCGTACCGCCACGCCACCGCTGGGCGAAGGCGCGACCCAGCCTAGCCTGTCGGAAATGACGCTGAAAGCCATCGACTTGCTGTCGAAGAACGCCAACGGTTACTTCCTGATGGTCGAAGGCGGCCGCATCGACCACGCCTTGCACGGCATCAATGCCAAGCGCGCGCTGACGGATACCATCGCCTTCGACGACGCCATCAAGGCCGCCATCAACAAGATCAAGGAAACCGATCCGAAGCTGGAAAATACCCTGATCGTCGTCACGGCCGACCATGACCATACCCTGGCCTTCAACGGCTACGGCAAGCGCGGCAACCCTATCCTCGACATCAACCGCGGCTACAAGGATAACCAGCCGAGCAAGGATGCGGATGGCAATACCTACACCACCCTGGTGTTCGGCAACGGCCCGAACCGTCCTGACCTGCGCAGCAATGTCGACAGCGCCACGGCCCTGAAAGACAACTACCTGCAGGAAACAGGCGTGCGCCTGGCCAGCGAAACCCACGGCGGCGGCGACGTCAAGCTGCTGGCCACGGGCGCCGGCTCCAAGACCTTCAAGGGCACCCTGGACAATACCAAGGTGTTTGACTTGCTGAAGGCGGCCTTCGGCTTCTGATCCACATCAACACGGCAACCCCACCGGGGCGGATGGCGTATGCCCTCCGCCCCTCTGCACGTAAAGGCAACACCATGAAATCGTCCCTGATCGCCATCCTCCTCGCCGCCGGCCTTGCCGCCAGCGCGCAAGCCGCTCCTGCCACGCCGTCCGCTCCTGCCGACCTGGACCTGGGCATCACCTATTACAGCCGCGTCCTGACGCCGGAAGGCGTGACGCGCGAGAGCCGCTACGAAGAAAAGATGCTGCGCCGCCCCGGCCACGTGTGGGTCGAGCGCGTGCTGGCGCCGTCGACCGATGCACATGCGGGCCACAAGCACGGAGACAACACCAAAGTGGCGCTGAAGGCCACGCAGCATGAACACAAGCACTTCAATCCCGTGCTGATACCGCGCCACGTGATGCTGGAAAAGAACACCGTGCGCGTGGAATACATCGATGCGCATGACAAGGTGGTGGTGGCGATCCCGAAAGCGGAATACGAAAACGTCAATTTCGACGGCTCCTGGGAAAACAGTTTTTATCTGCTGGACCCGAAACTGGTGGCCGCCATGCCGCTGTCGAAACAGGCGTCGAACGTGACGGGCGCGCGCTGGCGCGAAGTGGAAAAGAATGGCGTGTTCCAGCGCATCCTGTGGGATGAACAAAAGCAGATTCCGCTGATCATCGAAAGCGGTGACCGCGCGAATACCTTCTATCGCCGGGTCGACGTCAAGCTGCAACCGACCGTCAGCAAGGCCCAGCCGTGGGCGAATCTGCAGAACTACGCGCAGCGCGAGTATTCGGACTACCTTGACTAAGAGTCTCGGGACGTAAAAAAAGCCAGGGACATCCCTGGCTTTTGTTTGGCTGGCGCCGGATTACTCCGCCGCTGCCGCTTTCTTCGCCGGCGCCTTCTTGGCGGCCGGCTTTTTCACGGCCGTGGCTTTCTTGGCTGGCGCCTTTTTGACGGCTGCCGCTTTCTTGACGGCCGTCTTCTTCGCTGGCGCCGCGCCTTCTTCGCCTTCGGCCTCGACGGCTGCCGCCTTGGTCTTGGCGCCCGGCTTGGCCTTGCGCTCTTCAAACTCGAAGCTCACCTTGCCATCCTTGCCGCGCACGAGGAAGGCTTTGAACGGACGGCGGGTACGCTGCGAAACAAAGCCTGGCAACAGATCGGTCTTGCCATCGTTGAGCAGTTTTGCCATTTGTTCCGGCAAGATTTCCTGCTGCAAGATGATGCGGCCGCTGCGGAAATCGCACGTCTTCGGCTTGGCTACGCTGTGTTCGCACACATAGGCCAGGCCCATTTCGTACACGCCGGCGTTGCACTTGGGGCACGGTCCCACGGGCGTCTGGCCCGTGAAATCGACGCCTTCGCCATCTTCGCTCTCGTCGTTCTGGCCGAAATCGAATTCCAGCTTGAAATTCTTGATCTCTTCATCGCGCACGATGCGCAGGATGGCGGCGAACGGACGGCCCATCTTCGAGCGGAAACCTTGCAGCGGGCCGATGGTGCGGTCCTTCAGCAATTGCTCCACTTCGGCGATTTCAAACTGGCGCGAACCCGGCGTCTTGCTCATCGAGAATTCGCACTTGGTGCAGGCGAAACGGCGGTAGTTTTCCTTCACCACGCCGCCGCAATTCGGGCATGGCGTTTCCAGGGTCGCGTAGTCGCCGGGAATCGTGTCGTTATCGTATTCCTTGGCGCGCTTGACGATGATTTGCGTCATCTGCGCGATTTCACGCATGAATTCTTCGCGCGAAATCTTGCCTTTTTCCATCTGCGACAGCTTGTATTCCCACTCGCCCGTCAGCTCCGGCGCCGTCAATTCGTTGACGCCCAGGCCCTTGAGCAAGGTCATCAGTTGCGACGCCTTGGCCGTCGGAATCAGTTCGCGGCCTTCACGGATCAGATAGCGTTCCGTCAGCAAGCCCTCGATGGTGGCCGCGCGCGTCGCTGGCGTGCCGAGGCCCTTGCCAGCCATCGCATCGCGCAGCTCGTCGTCGTCGATCAGCTTGCCGGCGCCTTCCATGGCCGACAGCAACGTTGCCTCCGTGAAGCGCGCAGGCGGCTTGGTGACCAGGCCGTTGGCGTTGACGCTTTCCGTCTGTACTTTCTCACCCTTGGCGACCGGCACCAGGTTGCCGTTGCCATTGCTTTCCTTGTCGGCGTCCGTCGATGCTTCCTTGCCGTAGATGGCCAGCCAGCCCGGATTGGTCATGACCTTGCCTTCAGTCTTGAACTGATGGCCGGACACTTCCGTGTAGCGCGTGGTGACCTGGAATTCAGCAGGCGGGAAGAACACGGCCATGAAACGGCGCGTGACCAGGTCGTACAGCTTCTGTTCCGGCTCGGACAGGTTCTTTGGCGCGATCGTCGTCGGGATGATCGCGAAGTGATCCGAGATCTTGGTATTGTCGAAGATGCGCTTGTTCGGCTTGACCCAGCCCTTGTCGATGATCTGCTTGGCGAACTGGTGGTAGTTGCTGTTGTCCTTGACCGTTTCCAGCGCCTGCAGCACGGTCGGCATGTAGTCTTCCGGCAGGTGGCGCGAATCGGTACGCGGATACGTCAATACCTTGTGCTTTTCATACAGCGCCTGGGCCAGGCCCAGGGTGTTCTTGGCGGAGAAGCCGAAACGCGAGTTCGCTTCGCGCTGCAAACTGGTCAGGTCGAACAGGCCCGGCGCCATCGAAGTGGTCGGTTTCGACTCTTCCGTGACGATGCCTTGGCGGCCGCGGCAGGCGGTGGCGATCGAGTCGGCAGCCGTCTTGCTCCACAGGCGCTCGGCGCGCTTCTCGGGATCGTTCTCGTCCTTCTTGAACTTCGTGTCGAGCCAGCGGCCTTCATAGATACCGGCCGCGCAGACGAATTCGGCGCGCACTTCCCAGAAGTCGCGCGGCACGAATTTTTTAATTTTATCTTCGCGTTCGACCACGATGGACAGGGTCGGCGTCTGCACGCGGCCCACGGTGGTCAGATAGAAGCCGCCTTCCTTCGAATTAAACGCCGTCATGGCACGCGTGCCATTGATACCGATCAACCAATCGGCTTCCGAACGGCAGCGCGCCGCATCGGCCAGCGGCAGCATTTCTTCGTCGCTGCGCAGGTGCGAAAAACCGTCGCGGATGGCGCCCGGCGTCATCGACTGCAGCCACAGGCGCTTGACCGGTTGCTTGGCTTTCGCGTTCTGCGCGATCAGGCGGAAAATCAGCTCGCCTTCGCGCCCCGCATCGCATGCGTTGATGAGGGTGGTGACGTCTTTGCGTTTGATCAGCTTGTTTAATACTTTGAGCCGCGCTTCCGTCTTGGCGATCGGGTTCAGCGCGAAATACGGTGGAATCATCGGCAAGTGCGCGAAACTCCATTTGCCGCGCTTCACGTCGAATTCTTCCGGTACGGCGATCTCCAGCAAGTGGCCGACCGCCGACGACAGGACGTATTCATCCGATTCAAAGTACTCATCGTGCTTGGTAAAGCCGCCAAGCGTCTTCGCGATATCGTTCGCGACAGAAGGCTTCTCGGCGATGATGAGGGTTTTTGTCATATTTTTTAGTCTCGAAAAATGCTCTAGGATAGTTTCAGCATGCGCATCATACAGTGCATTGCCAGGCGCCGACGCTTTTGTCTGCGCAAGGCCGTGTGACTTGTGGTCTTGTCAAGCGGCCAATGATAAGCGCCTATTGAAGAATTCGGCAAGTTATCTGCAAGCAAGAATGCGCAAGCGCAAACACAACAGGCTGGCGGGCGCGCTGGTGCAGCACATGGTAAAGGGGATGGCGCGGCAGCGGTGCCAGGGTCGGGCAGACAGCGAAGAATACGGCTATATATTAGTGCAATAAGCGCGGCGGGAGGTCTTCATCGTCGACGAACAAGTCGTCGAACATCAGGGCATCCGGTTCCTTGCCTTGGCTCCACAGCAGCATCAGCACGATGACTTTCAGCTTGCCCAGCGACACGGGTGCCTCGTCGAGCGCCAGCGCCCGTTCGATGACGATTTCGCGCTGCAGCGGCGAGAGTACCTTGGCGCTTTCCAGGAACTGGATGAAGCCGATGGCGGCCGTGCCCAGCACGTCGCTTTCCTGCTGTACATAGAAACGCGTGCCCGTGGAACTGGCCGTCAGGGTTTGCTCGACGCCAGCCATGGCATTCAAATCCGTCAGCCACACGAGCGCTTCGGAAATCTCCACGTCGTCGAAACCGACGGCCGACAGTTTGCGCGCCAGGACTGCCGGCTCGGGGCAGGCATCGGGGCGATAGTAAGTCTCGTAGAGGTACACCAGGATATCGAACATGGCTCTACTCTATCAGCTAAGTTCGCTGCGACACAAGGGTGCGCGCCGACAAAGCGCCGCCGTGCGGCAAGGCCGCCACACAAGTGACAAGCTGTCATTTACAGCGTTGAAACAGTCCTCCTGGCAAGCGCTCCACCCGGCCCGCCAGCTCCAGCGCCAGCAATTCGCCCATCAGCGCGCCCATGGCCAGGCCGCTGCGCGCGGCCAGGGTATCGGCATCGAGGGGATCATGGCCCAGCACGGCCAGCAGCGGCGGTTCGTCTTCCACCACGGCCGGCGCGCCGGGGATGCCGCCCAGCCACTGCAGCTCTTGCAGCACGTCATCGGCTGACTCGACCAGCTTGGCGCCCTGCTTGATGAGCGCATGGCAACCCTTGGCCAGGGTGGCATGGATGGAACCGGGCAAGGCATACACATCGCGTCCCTGCTCGCCGGCCAGGCGCGCCGTGATCAGGGAACCCGATTGCGCGGCCGCCTCGACCACCAGCACGCCGCGCGCCAGGCCGCTGATCAGGCGGTTGCGGCGCGGAAAGTTACCGGGCATGGCGGGCAGCCCCAGTGCATATTCGCTGACGATGCAACCCTGTTCGGCAATTCTTTGCGCCAGATCAAGGTTACGTCGCGGATACACCAGATCGGCACCCGTGCCGATCACGGCGACGGTGGCCCCCGCGCCGCGCAAGCCGCCCTCGTGCGCGTGCGTATCGATGCCCAGCGCCAGCCCGGAAATGATGGTCAGGCCTGCCGTGCTGAGGGCTTGCGCAAAGGCGGCCGCATTCTGCATGCCTTGCGCGCTGGCATTGCGGCTGCCGATGATGGCCACGCCGGGACGCGACAGCAGTTCTGCCCGCCCCCGTACATATAACAAGAGCGGCGGATCGGCGATTTCCAGCAGCAGGGGCGGATACGCGGCATCGGCCAGGGTCAGCACGGCATTGCCGGGGCCTTGCAGCCACTGTAGAGTAAGCTCGAGCTGGCTGTTGGCCACCGGCCTGGGCGGCTGCACGATGGCGCGCGCCACGCTGGCCGGCACCGCTTCGCGCAAGGCCTCGAATGACGCGCTGAAGATGGCCGGCGGCAAGCCGAAGCTGACCAGCAAGGCACGCGCCGCCACCGGCCCCACGCCTGGCAGATGCTGCAGGCGCAGCCAGCCCGCCAGTTCCGTGGCCGCGTCTGCCGTCGTGGCAATTGCATGCATGACAACCTCGCTGTGTACTGTGCCATCCCATGCTAGCGCCATGGCGCGCACGCGATACCGACGCGCGCAACAATGCGCGCAATGGCCGGGCAAAACGGCCCGTCATCCACAGGAGCATGGGCGTCTGTGATAAAATTTCCCTTTGCAGCAGACGAATAGCGCACTGGCAAACGCATCTGCCGCGCCGTTGTGCCATACGCGCCCAACCGTAGCGTACTCAAATAAAATAGCCCTGCCATCGTTCGCATGGCCCAGGCATGAATAATCCGGCGCACCGGCGCCCACCTTAACCAGTCGAATCCGTATGTCCATATTAAATATCCTGCGTTACCCCGATCCTCGCCTGCACACGATCGCCAAGCCCGTCACCGAATTTGACGCGCGCCTGCAAACCCTGATCGACGACATGGCCGAAACCATGTACGACGCCCCGGGCGTCGGCCTGGCCGCGTCGCAAGTGGACGAGCATATCCAGATGATGGTGATCGACATCACCGAAGAGAAAAACCAGCTGCAAGTGTTCATCAACCCGGAAATCACCTGGGCCAGCGAAGAAAAGCAGGTCTACGATGAAGGCTGCCTGTCCGTGCCTGGCGTCTACGATGGCGTCGAGCGCCCGGCCCGCATCAAGGTGCGCGCCCTGGACCGCCACGGCAAACAGTTCGAACTGGAAGCCGATGGATTGCTGGCCGTCTGCATCCAGCATGAGATGGATCACTTGCTGGGCAAGGTATTCGTCGAATACCTGTCGCCGCTCAAGCGCAACCGCATCAAGACCAAGATGATCAAGGAAATCCGTGGTCTCGAGCGCGAAGCGAGCCTGCGCGCTCAGAACCGCCGCTTCTAAGCCACTGCTGATAGACTAAGCCGCAACAGAAGTCGTCACACCACGCCAGCCTGGCGCATTTGGGCGCGGGCCTGTACACCTCACGTCAAGGAACAATATGAAAGTGATCTTCGCAGGCACGCCTGAATTTGCCGCCACGGCCCTGAAAGACTTGCACGAAGCGGGATTCGAGATTCCGCTGGTGCTGACCCAGCCCGACCGCCCTGCCGGACGCGGCATGCAATTGCACGCCTCGGCCGTCAAGCAATATGCGCAGCAGCATGGCATCGAGGTGCTGCAGCCCTTGTCGCTGCGCATGGACAGCAAGGACCCGCAGCGCGCCGCCGAGGCCAAGGCAGCCCACGCGCGCCTGCTGGCCACCGACTACGACGTGATGGTGGTGGCGGCCTACGGCTTGATCTTGCCGCGCAGCACGCTCGACATCAAACCCTGCATCAATATCCACGGTTCATTGCTGCCGCGCTGGCGCGGCGCAGCGCCCATCCACCGTGCCATCGAAGCGGGCGACGATGAAACGGGCGTGACCATCATGCAGATGGAAGAAGGCCTCGATACGGGCCCCATGCTGGCCATCGAGCGCACGCCCATCGAAGCGGGCGACTCCACCGCCACCCTGCACGACAAGCTGGCCACCCTGGGCGGCAAGATGATCGTCGAAACCCTGCGCAAGATGCAGCAGCAGCCGCTGGAAGCCGTGCCGCAGCCGGAAGCGGGCGTCACCTACGCGGCAAAGATCGCCAAGGAAGAAGCGGCGCTCGATTTCAGCCTGCCGGCACTGGAACTGGGCCTGAAAATCCGCGCCTTCAATCCGTTTCCCGGCGCCTGCGGCCAGGTCGATGGCACCACCATCAAGATCTGGGCCGCCGACGTGCTCGAAGCGGACAGCAAGGAAGCGCCCGGCCAGGTGCTGGCAGCCGACGCCCAGCACGGCATCGTCGTGGCCTGCGGCAATGGCTCACTGCGCCTGACGGAACTGCAAAAACCGGGCGGCAAGCGCCTGCCCGCGGCCGAATTCATCAAGGGCTTCCCCCTCGAAGGCAAACGCTTCGCCTGACTTCACCGGGTTGCACCGCGCCATCATGCCGATGGCCATAAAAAAAGGCTTGCTGCGGCAAGCCTTTTTTGTATCCAGCCACAGCGCTTAGCGGCGCTGCACCTTCATCAGGCGTGCGCCCACGGACGACGACAGGCTGACTTCGAAACGGCCACCGGCCGGCACGGCGCTCACGTCGACATTGGCTTTGCCACCCGTCAAGTCACTGGCAACCACCGTCTTGCGGCCATCGGCAGCCACGTACATGACGGCGGCATACGGTTCCGCCTCGGCATTCCAAACCAGCACCAGTTGGCCGCCGCTTTGCGTCGCATCAAACGTGGCATCGTTGGCGGCAGCCTTGCTGCGGCGCGCCGGGCGTTCCAGCTTGGCTAAAGCCTTGCCATTTGCCAGCACTTGCACATCGCTGATTTCGCCCGGATTGGCGAAGCTGACGCGGAAGTGGCTCATGGCGTTGCCGCCATGGTCGGCCACGGAGACGCCATCGAAGGGCAAGTCGATAGTCTGTCCGGACGCCGTCAACACGCGCAAGGTATAAGCATGGCCACTGCCGCTGGCAGCGGCGCCGATGCGCGCCGACGAGGCAACGGCTGGGCGCAAGGCCACGCCGGCTGGCGTGATGCGGCCGGAAATGGTCAGATAGCCGTTCTCGGCCACGGACATGCTGGCGGCCAGCACATTGCTGCCCGTCCCCTGCGTGCTGCGTTTTTCCAGGAATTGCTGCACCCGCGCATAGCTGTAGTCGGAGAACCAGGCGCCGCTGCAATAGCTCATCACGTCTTTCATCGGCGTGCTGCCATAGACTGCCTTGCTCAGCTGGCCGATGCTGCCCGCATAGTTGCTGTTATACAGGGGTTGCGGACCCAGATTACCATCCGCATACGGGTAATCGGCAGCGGCGCCGGCCGGGCCGCCGCAGGCAACGTGCTGCAGCGAGTGGTTGTGGCCCAGCTCGTGCACGAGCGTGGTCAGCCATTCAGGCCATTGATTGCCGAATGGATCGACCGATGCGATGCTGTTGAAGCGGGCATCCAGGCCGATGGCCGACGTGAAGTCGCTGCCGCTGCTGCGCTGGTTGATGTAGGCCAGGCCGGCGGCGCGGGTGGAAGACATTCTCGGCACGAAACCATAGTAATAGGCGCCGCTGTCTTCCAGCGCGCGCTTGTTTTCCAGCTTGCCCAGGGTATCGCTCCACCAGCTGTCGGCCGTGCTGCTGCCTGGCATGCTCAGCGCGGCGCGCGTAGTGATGCTGATATTTTCCGTCGCATACGGATACACGCGCAACAGCGCAGCGCGGATCACCTCGGCGTCCGGCAGTTGCGCCACGCCATCGTCGGTGCTCAAGGGAACGAGCACCAGACGGATTCTGGCCAGGCTGGCCACCATGGGTGCCGCTTCCTGGCTCACTTGCACGCCGTCATTGCCGACGGCCGTCACGCGCACGCGCACGCCGGGCAAGATCCAGCCGGAGGGCAGGACGGCACTGAAATTGCCATTGAAACTGTCATCGTTCTTCGTCGTCGGCAAGAGCGCCGGCCCCGTCATTGCGATGCTGCCCAGGTTGCTGCCATTGGCGGCGGTCGCATTCAAGGTCACGGCCGGGCTGGCCTGGCCCGCCTGCGTGGCCAGCACGGACACGCGCACGGCGGCCGGCTTGCCACGCGTCAGGCGCAAGGCCGTATTGCTGGCGTTCAAATTCAGCACTTGCGCGAAATCAATGCTGCCCAAGGTAAAGGCCGACACCGTGCCCGCATTCACGGCGATGCGCGAAGCGGCCGACAGCATCACATTGCCCGTTGCCGAGGCTGGCGCGGACAGCAGCAGCTGGCTGGCACTGGCGCTGACGATGACGGCCGGCGTATTGCCCACCGAAGCCGAGCTGACCTGGTCGAGATTGCTGCCCTGCACCGTCACCGACAAGGTCGCGCCGTTGACGGCCGACGTGATCGACGTCACTGCCACGCTGGCCAGGACCGTGTACGCGTCGCTGCTGATCACATCGTTGTAGGGACCGCGCACCGTCAGCGCGCCTGTCGCTGCACCCGCAGGCACCACCACTGTCACGCTGCTGGCCGTCTGGCTTTGCGGCGTTGCCGCCGCGCCATTGCCAAACTGTACTGCCGTCACGGCGCCCATGCCGCCGCCCATGATCGTCACGCTGGAACCGACACCGCCCGTCGCCGGCGCGACGCTGCCCACGCTCAGCGGCAGGTACACATTGACGTTATAGCTGGTGGCCGCCGTACCGCTGGCGCTGACCAGGCTCAAGGCACCCGTGACGGGCACGCCAGGCATGGCCAGGGTCACGCTGGTCTCGCTGGCGGCGCTGGTGGCAACGGTCACGCCGCCCACCTGGAAGGCCGTCACGCGGCTCAGATTCGTGCCCGTGACCACCAGGCTGCCGCCCACGGCAACATTCGCCGCCGAGACGGCCGTCACGGCAGGAATCAGGACGGGCGTGCCCGAGGTGGTCGCCACCACCGTGTCGCCACCACCGCCACCACCGCCACCGCAGGCGGACAGGCCCAGCACGACAAACAATGCTACGAGCAGATGGTTTTTCATGGCTGGCAACCATGTTTGTGCAGCGCGATGCCGGGGAGGACACGAGATAAATGTGACATATTGGTGACTTTTGGTGAGAATTTAATTTCTAAGAACCAATATTATGGGTTAATTCGATTCCCAAAGACAACTATTAATGCTTTTGATTCAATTGGTTTTGATAATAGTTAAAATATCTGCTTGGCAAACTTTATTCTGAGTACTATTTCCCTCACTCTGTATTGCCTTAAATCAAAATTAATTTCCTTTGCAGCTATTGCCATTCAATTCATTAAAAATATGCTGAGGCAGCACAAATAATGTGGAAATTTTTCCACAGCCTAGAGGGCGGTATTCTTCTGCCAACTTTGGCGGAAGAATTAACGTTTTGAGTAAGATTTTCAGGAATGTAATTTTCAGCGGCAGGCGTGGCAGGAGGCGATGTGTTGCAAGAAGGCCAGCCGTGGGGCGTACGGCCGCTTTTGCTTAAAACCAAAGCAGCCTGATGCCGTATAATTTTAGACCCGGTGAAATCAGGCGATTGCCACCTTCTGCCTGCCCTACCCGGCCGGCACTCTCCGTCAGCTGATCCTGCTGGCCCGCATCCGCCTCGTACCAGTCTTGTCGCCGCGCCGCCGCCCGTTTGCCTATTGAAAGCATGAAATGAACGATACCGTGATCCCCGCCATGTCCCCGACCGAAGCCACCTTGCGCGCCATTCTGGCGCAGCGGATCATGATCCTCGACGGCGCCATGGGCACGATCATCCAGCAGTACAAGCTCGACGAAGAAGCCTACCGTGGCGGTCCCGCCGGCCGCTTCATCGATTTCGCCGCCCCAGCCGACAGTGGCGCGCGCGAATTGTTCGTCAAGGGCAATAACGAGCTGCTGACCCTGACGCAGCCGCACATCATCCAGGAAATCCACGAGCGCTACCTGGCGGCCGGCGCCGACCTGATCGAAACGAATACCTTCGGCGCCACGACCATCGCGCAAGACGATTACCACATGGCCCACCTGGCCTATGAAATGAACGTGCAGGCAGCCAAGCTGGCGCGGGCCGCCTGCGACAAGTACTCCACCCCGGACAAGCCGCGCTTCGTCGCCGGCGCCCTGGGCCCCACGCCGAAGACGGCATCGATCTCGCCCGACGTCAACGACCCGGCAGCGCGCAACGTCACCTTCGACCAGCTGGTGGCCGCCTACCTGCAGCAGACGCAGGGCCTGGTGGAAGGCGGCGCCGACGTGCTGCTGGTGGAAACCATTTTCGATACCCTGAACTGCAAGGCGGCCCTGTTCGCCATCGACCTGTTCTACGAGCAAAACCCGGATGTCGTGCGCCTGCCGCTGATGATTTCCGGCACCGTCACGGACGCCTCGGGACGCATCTTGTCGGGCCAGACCGTGCCCGCCTTCTGGAATTCCGTGCGCCACGCAAAACCGCTGACCATCGGCCTGAACTGCGCGCTGGGCGCCGCCCTGATGCGCCCGTACGCGGAAGAGCTGGCCAAGATCGCCGACACCTTCGTGTGCATCTACCCGAATGCGGGCTTGCCCAATCCCATGAGCGACACGGGTTTCGACGAGTTGCCAGCCGACACGTCCGCCCTGCTGCGCGAATTTGCCGACGCGGGCTTCTTGAACATGGCGGGCGGCTGCTGCGGCACCACGCCCGAGCACATCGCCGCCATCGGCGAATTGCTGTCGAAAAACACGCCGCGCACCGTGCCGGCCCCATCGCACGACTTGCGCCTGGCGGGCCTGGAGCCGTTCGTCGTCAATGACGAGTCGCTGTTCGTCAACGTGGGCGAGCGCACCAACGTCACGGGCTCGAAAGCGTTCGCGCGCATGATTCTCAACGAGCAATACGACGAAGCGCTGTCGGTGGCGCGCCAGCAAGTGGAAAACGGCGCGCAGGTGATCGACATCAATATGGATGAAGCGATGCTCGATTCGCTGGCCGCCATGACGCGCTTTTTGAACCTGATCGCCTCGGAACCCGATATTTCGCGCGTGCCCATCATGGTCGACTCGTCGAAATGGTCCGTCATCGAAGCAGGTCTGAAATGCGTGCAAGGCAAGGCCATCGTCAACTCGATTTCCATGAAGGAAGGCGAGGAAGAATTCCTGCGCCAGGCAAAACTGTGCCGCCGCTATGGCGCAGCCGTCATCGTCATGGCCTTCGATGAAAAAGGGCAAGCCGATACCTTCGAGCGCAAGATCGAGATTTGCGCCCGCGCATACCATTTATTGATCGATGCGCTCGACTTCCCGCCGGAAGACATCATTTTCGATCCGAACATCTTTGCCGTCGCCACCGGCATCGAAGAGCACAACAACTACGCCGTCGACTTCATCAACGCCACGCGCTGGATCAAGGAAAACTTGCCGTACGCGAAGATCTCGGGCGGCGTGTCGAACGTGTCCTTCAGTTTCCGCGGCAACGATCCAGCCCGCGAAGCCATCCACACCGTCTTCCTGTACCACGCCATCAAGGCCGGCATGACCATGGGCATCGTCAACGCCGGCATGGTGGGCGTGTATGACAACCTGGACCCGGAATTGCGCGAGCGCGTGGAAGACGTGGTGCTGAACCGCCGCGAAGACTCGACCGAGCGCATGATCGAATTTGCCGGCACCCTGAAGGCGGGCGGCAAGGCCGAGGCGCAAACCCTGGCCTGGCGCGAAGGCACCGTACAGGAGCGCCTGTCGCACGCGCTGGTGCACGGCATCACGCAATTCATCGTGGAAGACACGGAAGAGGCGCGCCAGGAATTGCTGCACAATGGCGGGCGCCCCATCCACGTGATCGAGGGCCCCTTGATGGCCGGCATGGACGTGGTCGGCGACCTGTTTGGCCAGGGCAAGATGTTCCTGCCGCAGGTGGTGAAATCGGCGCGCGTGATGAAACAGGCCGTGGCCCATCTGATCCCGTTTATCGAGGAAGAAAAGCTGCTGGAAGAAAAGCGCACGGGCATCGTCGCCAAGCCGAAAGGCAAGATCATCATGGCGACCGTGAAAGGCGACGTGCATGACATCGGCAAGAATATCGTCACCGTCGTTCTGCAGTGCAATAACTTCGAAGTGGTCAACATGGGCGTGATGGTGCCGTGCTCGGAAATCCTCGCGCGTGCCAAGGTGGAAAACGCGGACATCATTGGTCTCTCGGGCCTGATCACGCCATCGCTGGAAGAAATGGCGTATGTCGCCAAGGAAATGCAGCGCGACGAACACTTCCGCATGCTGAAGATCCCCCTGCTGATCGGCGGCGCCACCACCAGTCGCGCCCACACGGCCGTGAAAATCGCGCACAACTACGAAGGCCCCGTGATCTACGTGCCGGACGCCTCGCGTTCCGTATCCGTGGCGCAATCGTTGCTGACGCCGGAGCAGCGCGACAAATACGTGGAAGATATCGAAATCGATTACGCGCGCATCCGCGAGCAGCACGCCAACAAGAAGGCCCTGCCGATTTTGCCGCTGGCGCAGGCGCGCGCCAACAGGATGGTCGTGCCGTTCGACGGCCCCTGCACGCCCGTGAAACCGAAGTTCATCGGCCGCCGCGTGTTCAAGAATGTCGACCTGGCCACGCTGGCCAACTATATCGACTGGGGCCCGTTCTTCCAGACCTGGGACCTGGCAGGTCCCTTCCCCGCCATTTTGACGGATGAAGTGGTGGGCGACGCGGCCACCAAGGTGTACGCGGAAGGCCAGGCCTTGCTGAAAAAACTCATCGACGGGCGCTGGCTGACGGCCAATGGCGTCGTGTCCTTGCTGCCGGCCAACAGCGTCAATGACGACGATATCGAGGTGTACACGGACGATACGCGCAGTACCGTGGCGTTCACCTATTACGGCATGCGCCAGCAAGGCGTCAAGCCCGTGGTCGACGGCGTGCAGCGTCCGAACCAGTGCCTGGCCGACTTCATTGCACCGAAGGCATCAGGCGTGAAGGATTACATCGGCATGTTCGCCGTCACGTCCGGCCTGGGCATTGAAAAATACGAAAAACGCTTCGAGGATGCGCACGACGATTACTCGTCCATCATGCTCAAATCCCTGGCGGACCGCCTGGCCGAGGCGTTTGCCGAATACCTGCACGAGCGCGTGCGCAAGGATTTGTGGGGCTATGTGCCGGATGAACACCTGGGCAACGACGACATGATCGCCGAAAAGTATGTCGGCATCCGCCCCGCGCCCGGCTACCCGGCTTGCCCGGAGCACACGGTCAAGAAACAGATGTTCGAGGTCATGCAGGCCGAGGAAATCGGCATGCAGCTGACGGAATCGTATGCCATGTTCCCCGGCGCGGCCGTCTCCGGCTTCTATTTTGCCCACCCGGAGTCGAAATACTTCGTCGTCGGCAAGATCGGCATGGACCAGGTGGAAGACATGGCCAAGCGCCGCAACGTCAACATCGAGGACGTGGAACGCTGGCTGGCACCCAATCTGTCATAATATATGCACAAGGCGCGCGGAACTTATCGCGCGCCGAAGCGCACTAACGCAGTATGCCGGCTGGCATGCTGCATGCCCGCTCCGGCCCGTTCCCAACCGGCAAGGAGGATATATGGCAACCAATTTCAAACTGAAACGCTGGCAGGATCAAGTGATCCTGTTGCTGGGCCTATGGCTGGTCGTCTCGCCCTGGGCCTTTTCCTATCCCGAGGGTTCACCGCAGATGATCAACGCCTTTGTCTCGGGACTGGTGATCGCCGTACTGGCCGCCTTCGACCTGTACAAGACCTATTTCTGGGCCGTCGTCGTCAACCTGCTGGTCGGCGTCTGGGTGGCGGCCTCGCCATGGGTACTGCGGCTCGCCGATCAGCCCGTCGTCATGTGGAACGAGTTGCTCGTCGGTATCGCCGTCGTCGTGCTCGCCCTGTGGGAATTGCGCACCGACCCCGAGCTGCACAAGCACTGGCCCGGCGCCGCCGCGTAGCGGCGTAAAAAAGCCCTGCCACGGCGACGCCGTGCAGGGCTCTTTTAGATAAATCGGGTAGGTCGGATTAGGCCGCAGGCCGTAATCCGACATCACTACGATCAGCGTCAACAATGTCGTCGGATTACGCGTGGCCTGGCGGCCGCGCTAATCCGATCTACAGCGCGTAGCGGACTACGTTATCGCTCCATTCGTAGGCGGCCATTTCCAGCTCCACCAGGTCGTCCGGCGACATGGCCAGGTCGCGCAAGGTCGGCACGATCTCGCCTTCCATGTCTTCGATGCGCTCGATGCACTCGGCCAGGCGCAGCAGGTCGCCATAGAAGCCCTCGCGCGACAGCAGTGCTTCGGCCACTTCGTCGATGACTTCGATCTGGCTGAGGATTTCCGACATCGGCACGCCGAACAGGGTATCCATCAGGGACATGATGCCGACCGTAAAGGCGATATCGGCCGAATGGGCGTGGTTCGGGCGCAGTTTATGCGCCAGCAATTCCAGCAGGCGGCCGCGCGTGGTGGCCAGCATCAGCAGCGGCGTCATGCTATGGCCGCGCTTGCTTGGTTCCGCGTACAGCATGATTTGCAGCCAGCGCTGCAATTGGCGGCGGCCCAGCACGGTCACGGCCTGGCTCAGCGAATCGATGCGCTGGCGCGCACCCACGGCCGGCGTATTGACCAGGCGCAGCAGGTTCAGGGCCAGCGACACGTCGCGCTTGATGGCGCGCTCGATATCCATGTTGTCGGCGTCCGACGTGACCAAGGTCATCAGTTCCATGACGGCCAGTTGCGACGGCGACAGCTTCTTGCCCGTCATGATGGCCGGCTTGGCAAAGTAATAGCCCTGGAAGTAATCGAAGCCCAGATCCAGGCCCGACTTGAATTCTTCGCGCGTCTCGACCTTCTCCGCCACCAGTTTCTTGTTTTCCTGCTTGAAACGGGGCGCCAGCGCTGCCAGCACTTTCGGGTCGACCGTGCTCATGTCCATCTTGACGTACTGCACCAGTGGCAGCAGTTCCTGCACTTGCGACGTATCGGATACGACGTTTTCCAGCGCGAAGGTGAAGCCATGGCCCACCAGTTCGCTGATGCGCGCGCGCACTTCCGGCGTGACGGGCATCGATTCGACGATTTCCAGCACGACTTTTTCACGCGGCAGAAACACGAAGATGTCGCTCATGATCACGTCGGCATCGACGTTGACGAAACCGAGCGCGTCGCCGATGACCTTTTCCATGCCCAGCTGGGAAGCGTGGGCGATAACGGATGCCGTGGCGGACAGGTCGCTGGTGATGTTGGCGGGACCGACCGGAGCGTTGCGGAAAAGCAACTCATAGCCAAACAAGGCTTGATTGCGGTCAAGGATAGGTTGTCGCCCCAGATAGAACTCGCGCACGCGCAAGGGTTTCGGGGTGATGTCGTTGCTGGAAATATCGATCATTAACTCTTCATCAATCACGTCGAGTGACACCGGCCGCGCCGCGCCCGCATCAAGGTTCACTATTGACAATACTTTAGCTGAATTCCGCCCGCGCTGTGGGTATTTTGGCAGCAATCCAGTTTATTGTCGTCAACAAATTAGGGCGCAGGGGTTTCTTGCACCATCCCGTCGACAAATAATTTCAATTCACCCGGCGCAAACGCCGTCCATTGCTCATTCGTCGTCAGCGGCTGGGTAACGATCACGGCCACTCTGTCCTGGGGGGTCGTCACCTGGGAAAAGTCCACGCTCAGGTCTTCATCGGAGAGTTTAGCAGTTGGAAACGGATGTTGTCGCACCAGATAGTGCAAGCTGGTCGAGCAATGGGCAAACAGCGCCTCGCCGCTCGACAGCATCATGTTGAAGGTGCCGTGGGCGGCGATGCCAGGCAACAACTCCGCCAGGGCGGCATGCAGTTGCGGCAACGCCGGCGGGGCATCGCCAAAGCGCGCATGCAACTCCTGCAGCAGATAGCAGAAAGCCAGTTCGCTGTCCGTGCAGCCGACGGGGCGGTAACTGCCCGTCAGCACGGGGTGAAACTCCTTCAAATCGCCATTGTGGGCAAAGACCCAGTAGCGGCCCCACAGTTCGCGCACGAAGGGGTGGCAATTTTCCAGCGCCACCTGGCCTTGCGTGGCCTTGCGGATATGCGCGATGACATTGCGCGACTTGATGGGGTAGCGTTTGATCAGTTCGGCCACGGGCGAGGCGATGGCCGCCTGGTGGTCGACGAAATGGCGCACGCCGGCGCCCTCGAAAAAGGCGATGCCCCAGCCGTCATGGTGGGTATCGGTATGGCCGCCACGCATGGCGAAGCCGGTAAAACTAAAGACAATGTCCGTAGGGACATTGCAATTCATTCCAAGAAGTTGGCACATGGTCTGTTTGCAGCGGGATAACACGGCCACCATACCACGCCGCCTGGCGGATTGGTATGGCGGCGATAGCCATCACCCTAATGCAACAGCACGGGCTGGCTCATGAGGGAATCATAGCTGCCCAAAAATTCATCGATCTCTTCCATGCTGGGTTCGCTGGCGATCAGCTCCGTCACGTCGCGGCGGAAGTTTTGCGCAAGGATGCCGGCGATAAACGTTTCCCGCTTGCCCCCCTTGTCGACGATTTC
Source organism: Janthinobacterium sp. SUN128 (assembly GCF_030587275.1). Taxonomy (NCBI): domain Bacteria; kingdom Pseudomonadati; phylum Pseudomonadota; class Betaproteobacteria; order Burkholderiales; family Oxalobacteraceae; genus Janthinobacterium; species Janthinobacterium sp. SUN128. The sequence goes on from NZ_JAPWHY010000008.1 coordinate 34,131, forward strand.
ATAGCCGCCAAAGCGCAAGGCTTCCAGGTTGCCATCGACGCCGAATTCCACGACGCTATATTGTTCGCTGTTATAGATCAGGTTCATTTTGCATCCTTCGCTCAAGCAGGAGAAGCTCCTGCGGTGTCAGAACAGAGGTGGGGTTACACGGCGCCATTTCAAGCGGCCATGCCACCCTGCGGGCTACAGAGTTGTAACGAGATGCAAACTGCGTTTGCGGTAAGTCGATCAGGAAATCGTCAGGAAACCACCATGTCTGCTTGCAGCGCCAGCAGGGCATCGTAGGGACTGGCGGTGAGCCAGGTGCGCAATTGTTCGATGTGCGAGGCGTCGGCCAAGCTGATGAACAAGCGCGCGGGTGGATGGCGCAGCAGACGATTCAATGTTACACGCAATACGAGATTGCCGCTGCAGCACAGGCAACCGGGCGCGATACGCAACAGTTGCAATGGAAATGATGGGGATGGAGAAACTTGCTCGGCCAGGTCGGCCAGGATGCCGTTACCGTCAGCCAATCCTTCAAGGATCACGGCGGCCGGCTGGTCCGGCGGCAAGGCTTGCGCGATGGCCGCCTCGCGCCCGGCGGCGCGTCCACCGCTGACCAGGGTCAGCGGCGTCGGACGCCGCACGGCTGCCGTCACAGGCTTTTCTTGGCCAGCTTGCCCGGTTCGACGCCCAGCTGTTTCAGCTTGCGGTACAAATGGGTGCGTTCGAGGCCCGTTTTTTCCGCCACGCGGGTCATGCTGCCGCCTTCGCGCCCCAGGTGGTGTTCGAAATACATGCGCTCGAACGCGTCACGCGCCTCGCGCAGGGGCAAGTCGAACGACAGGTTGTAGCCATGGCCTTCGGCCACCGCCGGTACGGCGATGCCCGGGCGTACCATCAGCTGTTGCGGCGCGCTGCCGCCAAAGCTGGGCACGGGATGGCTGCTTTCCTCGGCCACCACGGGTGCCACGGGACGCGGCGCCACGCTCGGCGCGCGCACGGTTTCCTGTGCCCGCGTCAAGCCTTGCTGGACCGCCTTCAGCAGTTTTTGCAGGGCAATCGGTTTCTCCAGGAAGTTCATGGCGCCGATGCGCGTCGCCTCGACCGCCGTATCGATGGTGGCATGGCCCGACATCATGATTACCGGCATGGTCAGCAAGCCGTCGCGCTGCCACTCCTTGAGCAGGGTGACGCCGTCGGTGTCGGGCATCCAGATATCCAGCAATACCAGATCCGGCGCACCCGCGGCACGCGCTTCGCGCGCCTGCTGCGCATTTTCGGCCAGCTGGATAGCATGTCCTTCGTCGCCCAAAATTTCCGAGAGCAACTCACGGATACCCATTTCATCATCCACTACGAGTATGTTTGCCATTCGTGTCTTGCCTTCCTCATTTCGCCGGCCGTCGCGCACAAGATGCACGCGGCGGACAACTATGATTTTATTAGTGTTTTAAATACTAAACCAGACCCTCACGCCAGGAATTCCTGGGCAGGAGTGTCGGGAGCTAACTTTAACAGCAAAATGACCACCGAAGCGCCATTGCCGTCGACCCGGTTCTCGATATCGATGCGTCCGCCGTGTTCATCGATAATTTTCTTGACCATCGCCAGGCCCAATCCCGTGCCGCGCGCCTTCGAGGTCACATACGGCTCGAAAGCCCGCGCCAGGATTTTTGGCGCGAAACCAGGGCCATTGTCGCTGATGGCCAGCCGCACGGCGATATTCACGCCGCCGTCCGCACTGCGATAATGAATTGCTTCCGTCCTTACGTCAATCCGCGGATGCGGCGAGTCCGGCGGCAAGTCGGTCATCGCGTCCTGCGCATTCTGCAGCAGGTTATGGATCACCTGGCGCAATTGGGTCGGATCGCCCATCACCATCGGCAGATTCGGCGCCAGCAGCGGATGGATGATGTCGCCATCGTCGCCGCGCAGGTACAGGTTCAGTATCTCTTCGATCAGCTCGTTCAAGCGCAGCGGCGTGAGCACGGCCGGCGGCGTGCGCGCATAGTCGCGGAAGTCGTCGACCATGCGCTTCATCGCATCGACCTGCTTGACGATGGTGGTGGTGGCGCGGCTGAGCAGGTCGGCGTCCGGCTGCTCCAGCTTGCCTTCGAGCTTCATCTGCAGGCGCTCGGCCGACAGCTGGATCGGCGTGAGCGGATTCTTGATTTCATGCGCCAGGCGGCGCGCCACTTCGCCCCAGGCGATCGAGCGCTGCGCGGAAATCACGTCGGAAATATCATCGAACACGACGATGTAGCCGCTGCCGGACTCCAGCGGCAGGCGCGAACCCCGCGCCAGCAAGGTGATGTCATGCTCATCGGCACTGCTGCCCAGGCGGCGGGGAATCTCGATCTGGCGCTGCCAGTGCAGGCGCTGCTGGTTGCGGCCCGACGCCGATTGCGCGCTTTGCGCCGTGAAGGCGCTGATGATGGCGCCGCCAAATTCTTCCATTCCAGCAATATGCGCCAGCGGCTGGCCCACCATGCTCATGCCCGAATGCTGCAGGATGCGCTCGACCGACTCGTTGCAGGTTACCAGCTTGAAATCGCCGTCGAGCACCATCACGCCGGCCGACATGTTCGCCAGCACCGATTCCAGGTGGGCCTTGGCGTTTTGCAGGGCGGCGCGGTTGCTTTCCACGGCCGTGCGCGCATCGAGCAGCTGGCGCGTCATGATGTTGAACGATTGCGTCAGGGTACCCAGTTCATCCTTGGTGGCGACGATGGGGCGCGGCGACAGGTCGCCCTCGGCCACGGCGCGCGTGCCTTCGGCCAGCAGCAGCAGGGGCTGGGCCAGGTTGCCCGCGATCAGGAAAGCGCTGCCGATGGCGCCAAAGATGGCCAGCAGCAAGGTCAAGGTGAGGATTTCCATGTACATCTTGCGCAATCCCACGCGCGCGACGAAACGTTCCTTGTATTCGCTGTAGGCGGCGCGCAGCACTTCGCCATTCGTCGCCAGCTTGGGCGGTACCGATTGCAGCAATTGCAGGTAGCGGGGCGAGACGGAAGGCCCCGGCACGGCCACCAGCACGCGCAGGCGCAGGCTGGCCGCCGTTTCCACCGACGCCGGCAAGCCCGAGCGGAAACCGCCGCCGCCCGACTCCGTGCCATCGTCGTGCAGCTCCAGCCCGCCCTCGGCGGAGGCATAGCCGGCCGGCAAGGCCGCCTGCACCAGCATGGCCGGCGTCGGCAAGTCGGCTGCGCTATGCGGCCCCGCGCTGGCCAGCAGCACGCCGTCGCCGCTGACAAGCATGACATTTTGCATGCCCTCTTCGCGCAGCAGGCTGGTCAGCACGGCCGGGCCGGCCACCGGGTCGGCGCCCAGTTTTTCGACGGCCTTGCGGCCCCGGTGGTCGAGCTCGACCAGGGCCGCATCGAGGCCGGCACGGCCCAGTTCAATCCCCGATTCCAGCGCCGCTTCGATCTTGACGTTGAACCAGGATTCGATGGAATGGGAGACGAATTGCACGGACACAAGGAAAATCACCAGGCCCGGCAGAATGCCGACGGCGGCAAACAGCATCACCAGGCGCGTCATCAGCTTGGAGCCGAACTTGCCGCTCTTGTAGCGCGCGTACAGGCGCGCCAGGGAAATGCCCACCAGCGCCAGCAGGGACACGGCCACGGCCGCGTTCAAGCCCAGCAGCCAGGTGTAGTAGCGGTCGAAAAAGCCGGAATTATCGGAAGCCGACGCCAGCAGGAACAGCAGGATACTGACGATGCCGCCGCCCACTACCAGCAGATAGCGCAATGCTTGACTCACTACTCCGCCGTATACAAGAAGGTTTTTTTATTCGAAGCCAGGCGCCAGTCGCTGTTATTGAAGGCATTGACCTGTATCGGCTTGGGCAGGTAGTCGCGGTCCATGCCCATGCGCAAGGTGACGTTATATGTCTGCCCCACTTTCAGCTCGCCGCGCCGCGCCACCAGCCAGCGGCTGGGACGGCGGATCAGGAACAGCGCATCGTCGAGGGTGGGGAAACTTTGCTGCAAGCCCACGCCCGACACGTGATACTGGCGCGTCAGCACGTTGTAGGACAGCTTGCTGGTCTGGCGCGCCACGATGGCTTTTTCATCGAACCAGTACCAGCGGGGCCGGGTCAGTTCGATTTCGGTCGTGAAATATAGCGGCACGCCATGCTGCACCGCATCATCGAGGTCGTGATTGAGCTCGAAGGAGTACGTGGCGGCCAGCTTGTAGCCCTCTTCGCTCGACTCGATGTAGGCACGGGTGATCTCGACCATATCGGCGGCATGCGCGCGTGGCATGGTACATGCCAGCATCAGCAGCAGGGCCAGGAGTCGGAAGAGTCGTGTTGTCACAAGTGTGCCGGTGTAGTCCGTAGGATAAGTATCGACGAATCGCTCAAGCCGCATTTTTTTGGAATAGCGCATAGAACAAACCGTCGTGGTCCTGCTCCGCGCTGCCAGTCGGCAACAGCTGGCCAGGCGCTGTCAATCGGGTTGCATTATTGCGTACCGCAAATGCCGCCGCCTGTGCCTCGGACTCTTGCGGCCACAATGAACATGTCACGAACAGCAATTTACCATCGGGGCGCAGCATCTGCCACAGGTTGTCCAGAATTTTGGATGAAAGTGTTGCAAGTTGGAACGCATCGCCCTTGCGGCGCAACCAGCGGATATCAGGATGGCGACGCACGATGCCCGAAGCCGTGCACGGCACGTCGGCCAGGATGCGGTCGAACTGCTGGCCGTCCCACCACGCGCTCGATTGCGCATCCTGCGCCTTCAAGGTGGCGTCCAGGCCCAGGCGCTCGAGGTTTTCCGCGATGCGCGGCAGGCGCTTGGCGTCCGCATCGATGGCGGTCACCTGCACGTCGGCCAGCTCAAGGATATGGCACGTCTTGCCGCCCGGCGCCGCGCAGGCGTCCAGCACGCGCATGCCATCCTGCAAATCCAGCAGCGGCGCGGCCAATTGCGCGCCAGCATCCTGCACGGAAACGACGCCCTGCTCGAAGCCGGGGATCAAGGCCACGCCGATCGGCTTGTCCAGGCGCACGGCGAACGGTCCCACCTGGCGCGCGGCAATGCCCGCCTCGGCCAGCACGGCCAGATACGCTTCGACCGTGCTCTTGCGGCGATTCACGCGCAAGGTCAATGGCGGCACGGCATTGCCGGCCGTCAGAATGGCTTGCCAGTCGCGCGGATAGGCCAGGCGCAGCGAGTCGATCCACCACTGCGGATAATTCCATTGCGCCAAAGGTTGCTGCAGGGCCGCTTCCAGCAAGGACTTGCGCTCGCGCAAGAAACGGCGCAAGACGGCATTCACCATGCCCTTGGCATGCGCCAGGTCGGGGTGCGAGGTGGCGACCGTGACGGCCTGGTCGACCACCGTGAATTCTTCGTACGGCTGTTCGCCCGGCTCGGCGGACATCAGCGACAGCGCGCAGCACAGCAGGGCGGCCAGCATCGGCGGCTCGGGCGCCTTCGACGTCATCAGGCCGACCAGGGTTTCGCTGCGGCCCAGCTGGCGCATGGTACGGTAGGAAATATCCTGGATGGCGCCGCGCGCCTGCGGGCTGGCGTTCGATTGCGCAAACACCTTGGCCAGCGCCTGCGGCAGGGCCGTGCCCGTGCGCACTTGCGCCACGGCATTGGCCGCGCCCAGCAGGCAAAACGCCAGCGAATCGGCACGCAAATCGGGTTGGAAGCCTGGCTGCAAGACCGGTTTCAGGTCGGGATGGTAGCTGGGACGCAGTTTCGGTGCGGCAGGAGCCTGGCCTGGCGCCGGCTTGGTTTTCAATTTCAGCGTGGGGCGCTTGTTCATAGTTATCCGGTGTGGCTGCGCGCGGCGGTCTGCATGGTGGCAAAGTCGCGGCCGCGCGTCATCAATAAAGGGTCGATTGTAGCGTTTGTGGCGCCCTCTGACCCAAGCGATTGCAGCGATACATGTAAATTGCGGCAAAAAACTGTATATATACAAGCAGAATGTCCCATGCTGATGTTTTCGTGCACCAACATGGGCATGCTGTCCTGATAATATCGTGAAACGCGCCGGCACGGGGACACTGCCGGCTGGCGTATTGTTCCCGGCAGCAAACCAGTATAATTAACGCAGTCTGGGCGGCTTGGGTACTTGCCGTCCGTTTTGCTTTTTGATTCATTCTATTCATTCTTAACGCGGTTCCACCGCCATCCTGCTCATGCTCGCCCAACAGAAACAAGAAATCATCGCCCTGTTCCAGGCCGCCCTCGCTCCCGTCCTGGCCGGCACTTCGCTTGCGCCTAGCGTAGTGCTCGAGCGACCACGCGATGCATCGCATGGCGACGTCGCCTGCAATATCGCCATGCAACTGGCCAAGCAGCTGAAACAGAATCCCCGCGAACTGGCGCAAACCATCGTTGCGGCCGTGCTGGCCAATCCGGCCGGCAAGGGCCTGGTCGAGGCAGTGGAAATCGCCGGCCCCGGCTTCATCAACGTGCGCGTCTCCGCCGCCGCCAAGCAAGCCGTGGTGAAAACCATCCTGAGCGAGGCCGACAGCTATGGCCGCAGCACGGCAGGCGCCGGCAAGCAGGTCATCCTGGAATTCGTCTCGGCCAACCCGACCGGTCCGCTGCACGTGGGCCACGGCCGTCAGGCAGCCCTGGGCGACGCCCTGTCCTCGCTGTTCGACGCGCAAGGCTACCAGGTGACGCGCGAGTTCTACTATAACGACGCCGGCGTGCAGATCCAGACCCTGGCCAACTCCGTGCAGGCGCGCGCGCGCGGCTTCAAGCCGGGCGACGCAGAATGGCCCGAGTCCGCCTACAACGGCGACTACATTGCCGATATCGCCAGCGACTTCAAGGCCGGCAAGACCGTCTCGGCCAGCGATGGCCAGCCTGCTACGGCCAACGGCAACGTGGAAGACATCGATTCGATCCGCCCGTTCGCCGTCACCTACCTGCGCAACGAACAGGACATCGACTTGCAGGCGTTTGGCGTGAAGTTCGACAATTACTATCTGGAATCGTCGCTGTACGCGGACGGCAAGGTCAACAGCGCCGTGGAAACCCTGATCAAGGCGGGTCACACCTACGAACAGGATGGCGCGCTGTGGCTGCGCACCACCGACTTCGGCGACGACAAGGACCGCGTCATGCGCAAGACGGACGGCACCTACACGTATTTCGTGCCGGACGTGGCCTATCACCTGGTGAAATGGCAGCGCGGCTTCGTGCAGGCCATCAATATCCAGGGCAGCGACCACCACGGCACCATCGCGCGCGTGCGCGCCGGCCTGCAGGCCGTCGACATGGGCATCCCGCAAGGCTACCCCGACTACGTGCTGCACAAGATGGTCACCGTCATGAAGGACGGCGAAGAAGTCAAGATTTCGAAGCGCGCCGGCTCCTACGTGACCGTGCGCGACCTGATCGAATGGTCGGGCGGCGGCGACATCGCCAAGGGCCGCGACGCCGTGCGCTTCTTCCTGATCTCGCGCAAGGCCGACACGGAATTCGTCTTCGATGTCGACGTGGCGCTGAAAACCACCGATGAAAACCCGGTCTATTACGTGCAGTACGCGCATGCGCGCATCTGCCGCATCCTGGAAAACTGGGGCGGCGATGCCAGCACGGTCGCCGGCGTCGACTTGTCTCCCCTGACAGCGCCGACTGAAGCGACCCTGCTGGCGACCCTGGCCGCCTACCCGGAAATGCTGGCGCGTGCGCAAGCGGAACTGGGTCCGCACCAGGTCGCCTTCTACCTGCGCGACCTGGCCGCCAACCTGCACAGCTTCTACTTCGCCGAAAAAGTGCTGGTCGAGGACGAAGCCGTCAAGATGGCCCGCCTGGCCCTCGTCATCGCCGCGCGCCAGGTACTGCGCAACGGCCTGGCACTGATCGGCGTGTCCGCGCCAAACAAAATGTAATCGCGAAGGTCTAACCGTCAAAATGAATCACGCTTCCCGCTTCTCTTCGACCCGGCGCCAGCAGGGCAATACCCTGGTCGGCATCATCATCGGCCTGGTCATCGGCCTGGGCATCGCCGTGGTGGTCGCCCTGGTGATCACCAAGGGCGCCTCGCCTTTCACCGACAAGTCGGGCAAGGCCGGCAAATCGACCGAACCGACGGCCGGCCAGATCGCCGACCCGAACAAGCCGATGTACGGCAACAAGGAAGCGGCCAAGGAAGCGGCGCGCGACTTCTCCAAGGAGCCGCGCGAGATTGTCACGCCGACGCAGCCAGCAGCGCCAGCACCCGCTCCCGCGCAGCAGCCGAAGGCGCCACCGCCGGACGCGCTGCAGGAATTGATCGGTACATTGAAGGACAAGCCGGCGCCGAAAACGCCGGCGGCAGCACCAGCGGCGCCCGCGCCGCAAGCCAAGGCCGACGCAAAAGAGGCCAAGGCCGATGCAGCCAGCGACAAATGGATTTATTATCTGCAGGCCGGCGCCTTCCATGACATGTCGGACGCCGAAAGCACGCGCGGCAAACTGGCGCTGCTCGGCTTCGAAGCGGCCATCAGCGACCGCAGCACCGACGCCGGCGTGCTGCACCGCGTGCGTATCGGGCCGTTCAACCAGCTCGAAGCGATGAACCGCGCACGCACCAAACTGTCTGAAAACGGCATCGATGTCGCCGTCGTCCGCAACCAAAAATAAGGAACCAGCATGCGTTTTCTGAAGAAAATCCTGTTCGCCGCCACCCTGTGCACCGCCGCCATGGGCGCATCTGCCTCGCCGGCCGAGCCGAAAAACGGCGTCGAATACGAAACCCTGCCTACGCCGCAGGCGACGGAATCGGGCAAGAAAATCGAAGTGACGGAATTCTTCGCCTATTACTGCCCGCATTGCAACGTGCTCGAACCGCAGCTGGCGGCCTGGGTCAAGAAACAGGGTGACAACATCGTCTTCAAGCGCGTGCACGTGTCGCGCGATGACAGCGTGGCGCCGCAGCAGCGTTTGTTCTTCACCCTGCAAGCCATGGGCCTGGTCGACAAGCTGCACACCAGCGTATTCCACGCCATGCACGTGGAACGCAACCGCCTGAACACGGACGACGCCGTATTCGATTTCGTCGCCAAGCAGGGCGTGGACCGCCAGAAATTCATCGACACCTACCGTTCGATGGGCGTCTCGGCCCGCGTGCGCCGCGCTGACGCCATGATGCAGGGCTATAACGTGACGTTCTGGCCCATGATCGCCATCGACGGCCGCTACATCACCTCGCCTTCGCAGGCCGATCAGGGCAGCAAGTCTGCCAGGAACGAAGAGCAGCTGAACGCCCAGGCGCTCAGCGTGATGGACGTGCTGGTCGCGAAAGCCAAAGCGGAAAAGAAATAAGCATGGCCACCTCCTTGGCGCGCCCGGGCATCGCCTGATGCATCGCGTTTTCATCACGGGCGCGTCGAGCGGATTGGGCGCCGCCCTGGCGCTACAGTACGCGCGCCAGGGCGCCCATTTGGGCTTGCTGGCGCGCCGTGGCGATACCCTGCAGCAACTGATCGCCTCCCTGCCCCACCCTGAACGCCACCGCGCCTACGCCGTCGATGTGTGCGACCACGCCGCCCTGAAAAGCGCCGCCGGTGACTTCATCGCCCATGCGGGCGGCATCGACGTCGTCATCGCCAGCGCCGGCGTGTCCTACGGTACCTTGAGCGAACACGCGGAAGACCTCGACGCCTTCGCACGCCTCATCGCCATCAACGTCACGGCTACCGTCGCCACCTTCGCGCCCTTCATCGCCGCCATGAAAAGCCAGGGCAGCGGGCGCCTGGTAGGCATCGGCAGCGTGGCCGGCATCCGCGGCCTGCCCGGCGCCGAAGCCTACAGCGCCTCGAAGGCGGCCGTCATCAGCTACTGCGAATCGCTGCGCCTGGAATTGAAACCCGCGGGCGTCAAGGTCGTCACCATCACGCCCGGCTACATCGACACGCCCATGACGCGCCATAATGCCTACCGCATGCCATTCCTGATGCCGGCCGAAAAATTCGCCGTGCGCGCCGCGCGCGCCATCGCCGACGGCGACAGCTACCGCGTGATCCCGTGGCAGATGGGCGTCGTCGCCAAGCTGCTGCGCGCGCTGCCCAATGCCGTCTACGACATGGCCTTCGCCAACGCGCCGCACAAGGCGCGCAGCAAGCCATCCGGCGGCAGCCAGTAAAACCAACCTCTCCCCATGACGAAGCACTCAGACCTGAACAGCGCGGCCATCGCCGCCCATTGCGCCACGGGCGCCTCCCACGTAGCCATCGAGGTGGTCGATGAAACGGGATCGACCAACGCCGACCTGCTGGCGCGCTGCGCCACCCTGGCCGGCCCCACCCTGCGCATCGCCGGCCAGCAGACGGCCGGACGGGGGCGCGCCGGGCGGCCGTGGGTGTCGCAGCCGGACGCCAGCCTGATGTTTTCGCTGGCCTGGCGCTTCAAGGGTCCGCTGCATCAGCTGGTCGGCTTGCCGCTGGCCGTCGGCGTGGCGCTGGCCGAGACCATGACGTCGCTGGGCGTGCCGGTCCAACTGAAGTGGCCAAACGATATGCTCAAGGATGGCCACAAGCTGGCCGGCATCCTCGTCGAGACCCAGCAGGCAGCGGACGGCGGCGTGTGGGCCGTCATCGGCTGCGGCATCAATCTGCTGATGCCCGATGTGCTGGAGCGGCAGATCGGGCGCAGCGTCTCGGCCGTGCCCTGGCTGGCGCAGATGGAACGCAATACCCTGGTGGCCGCCCTGCTCAGCCGCCTGGCCGGCGTGCTGGCCGAATTCGACGACACGGGCTTTGCACCGTTTACCGAACGCTGGAACGCGCTGCACGCCTGGCAAGGCCAGCACGTGAAAATCCTCGACAATGGCCAACTGCTGCAGCAAGGCGTGGCGGCTGGCGTGGACCACCTTGGCCGCCTGCTGCTGCGCACCGATGCCGGCCTGCAGGAAATCATGTCCGGCGACGTTTCCTTGCGCCTGACGGGGGAGTAAGCGCATGCTACTGCTGATCGACGCCGGCAATACGCGCATCAAATGGGCGCTCGTGGCCGCCGGCAGTCCCACCGGCGGCTGGCTGGCCAGCGGCGCCGTCGCGCATGCGCAGATCGACACCCTGGCCGCGCAGTGGGAGACACTCGGCATCAGCGAAGCGCTGCTGTCGAACGTGGCAGGCGCCGCCATCGGCACGCGCCTGCGCGCCATGCTGCCGGTCGTCGCCCGCGACTTTGTATCGCTGCCGCAGCTGGCGGGCCTCACGAATGGCTACCGCGCGCCGTCGCAGCTGGGTTGCGACCGCTTTGCCGCCGCCATCGGCGCGCAGGCGCTGGCGCCTGGCCAGGCCGTCATCGTCGCCAATTGCGGCACCGCCACCACCATCGACGCCATCACGGCCGATGGCGTTTTCCTCGGCGGGATGATCTTGCCGGGACTGGGATTGATGGCCAGCTCGCTGGCGCGCAACACGGCGCAGCTGCCGCAAATCGCCAGCGACGCCCTGCTGCCGGCCGGCTTTGCCGACAACACGGACGACGCCATCCTTTCCGGCTGCCTGGCCGCACAGGCGGGCGCCATCGAACGGGCCGTGCGCATGCATGGCGCCAGCGCCTGTTTGCTGTCGGGCGGCGCCGCACCGCGCATCGCACCGGCCCTGGCGCTGGCCGTGCCGCTGCATCTGGTGGACAATATCGTCATGCTCGGCCTGCAGGCGGCCGCGCGCGCCGGGACCGCAGGAACACAAGGAAACCACGTATGCTGAAATTCGTCTTCTGGCTGCTGGCCGGCGTCAACCTGCTGGTGCTGGCCATCGGCCAGGGTTATCTGGGCAGTTTTCGCACCGAGACGCGCGAACCGGCGCGCCTGAAAAACCAGCTGCAAGCGGGCAAGCTCACCTTGCTGACGCAGGAGCAGGCCACGGCGCCCGCCGCCGAAGAGGGCGCGACGGCGGCGGCACCGGCAGCGGCACCGCCGACATCGTATGCCTGCACGGAAGTGGGCAATTTCCTGCTGGCCGATGGGCGCCGCTTTGAAGCGCAAGTGGCGGCATTGGACCTGGGCGACCGCCAGTCGCGCCGCAACGTGGCCGGCCAGGAGATTTCCAGCTACATGGTGTATATCCCGCCGCAGGGCAGCAAGGAAGGCGCCGACCGCAAGGCCGGTGAATTGAAGCAGCTGGGCGTGACGAATTACTTCATCATGAATGAAAGCAGCCCGCTGCGCTGGGGCATTTCACTGGGCGTGTTCAAGTCGGAAACCAGCGCGCAAAGCCAGCTGGCATCGCTCAACAAACAGGGCGTGCACAGCGCCCGCGTCGCGCCGCGCTACAGCGCCGGCAAGCAGCTGGCCTACCAGTTCCGCGACCTCGACGCCGCCACGCGCGCGCGTCTCGAGAAGATCAAAACGCAATTCCCTGACCAGGAACTGCGCAGCTGCAAATAAACCCCTGGCCCGCGCCTATCGTTGGATGACGATAGGCTTGATGCCTGTCGATTCAGGCAGGCTGGCCGCCGCCCGCGCCGCATCGGCGCGACTCGAGAATGGGCCACCGTACAGGCGGAACAGATTCCCGGCCTGCACCACGCCCAGGGTCCCCAGGGCTGCCGCGTAGGGTTCCAGGCGCGAGCGGCCCGTTTCCGCATTGTCGGCGCGCGAGTAGGCGCCCAGCTGCAGATAGAAACCGCTGGCCAGCGCCGCCGGTGCCGGCGCTGCGACCGTCGCGTCGACGGGCAGCATTTGCGACGACACTTCCGGCTGCACCACGGCGCCCGTTTCCACCGGCGTATCGATGGAGATGGCCACCACGGACGGCACCGGCTTCGGTGCCGCACGGGCGGCCAGGATGGCGTCGATATCGGCAGGCAGCAGCCGTTCGACCACCACCTGGTGACTGCCCTTGCCGAGGAAGCCCAGTTTCAGCGCCGCCGTGTACGACACGTCGATGACGCGCGTGGCATGGAAGGGGCCGCGGTCGTTGATGCGCACGATCACCTGCTCGCCGCTGTCGATGCTCGTCACGCGCGCATACGACGGAATCGGCAAGGTCGGATGGGCCGCCGTCATCTTGTACATATCGTAGATCTCACCCGACGAGGTGCGCTGGCCATGGAATTTCTTGCCATACCAGGTGCCCGTGCCCTTTTGCTTGAAGGGCTCATTGTCGGTGATCGGCGTGTAGGTCTTGCCGAAGACGACATACGGACGGTTCGAGCGCGTCGAATACGGCTCGTTGCGCACTTCCGCATCGGGCACGTCGCGCAGGTTGGCCGGCGGATTGTCGCCCGGGCCGTCATCCTTGTAGTAGCCGCCGCGCCCGGAGCCGGCCGCCGGCAATGCCGGCAAGGTGGGATCCTGGCGCACGGGCACCTTGACCTTGCCGCCGGACGGCAGCGGCACGTTATTCGATGCGGGCTTTTGCGGCGTCGTGCCGCAAGCGGCCAGGGTCAGCAAGACCGTCAGGCTCAGCCCGCGCATGGCGAGAGTATCGAAAGGCGCGCGCATCAGGTCTGCACCAGCTTGCGGTGGCGCTGAATGCTCATCAGGATACCGGTGGCCACGCCCAGGGTCAGCAGCGCGGTGCCGCCATAGCTAAGGAATGGCAAGGGAACGCCGACCACCGGCACGATGCCGCTGACCATGCCCATGTTTACAAAGGCGTAAGTAAAGAAAATCATAGTGATCGCTCCTGCCAGCAGGCGAGTGAAAAAACTGGGGGCGTTGGCGGCGATCATCAGCCCCCGTCCCACCAGCAGCAAATACATCAGCATCAGGATCAAGTTACCGACCAGGCCGAATTCCTCGGAATATACGGCAAAAATAAAATCGGTCGTGCGCTCGGGAACAAATTCCAGGTGGGCTTGCGTGCCGTGCGTCCAGCCCTTGCCCGTCATGCCGCCGGAACCGATGGCGATGATGGACTGGATGATATGGAAGCCCTTGCCCAGCGGGTCCTTGGTCGGGTCGATCAGCATCATCACGCGGTCGCGCTGATAATCATGCAGGTGCGACCAGGCGATCGGCAGGCATGAAACAAAGGTGATCAGCAAGCCGGCCAGCACCTTCCACGACAAACCGGCCAGGAAGATGACGGTAAAGCCGGCCGCCACCACCAGCAGCGCCGTGCCCAGGTCGGGCTGGCGCGCAATCAGGTAGACGGGCACCAGCAACAGTATCGCCGCCATCAGGAACGATTTCCAGCGCAGGGCGCCCGCATTATGCTGGAAGAACCAGGCCAGCATCAGCGGCGTGGCGATCTTCAGGAATTCGGACGGCTGGATGTCGATCACGCCGATATGCAGCCAGCGCCGCGCACCGAGCTTGATGGTGCCGAACAGCGCCACGGCCACCAGCAAGATCACCGATATCGTGTACGCCGGCACGGCGATGCGCATCATCATCTGCGGCGTGACGTTGGCCGCCACCCACATGACGAAAAAGCACAGCAAAATATTGCGCAGGTGGTCTTCGATCTTGCCCGGGATGCCGATGCTGGCCGAATACAGGGTCAGCAAGCTGGTACTGAGCAGCATCAGGATGATGATCATCAGCGGCGGATCGAACACCGCCAGATAGGGTTTGGCGCGCCGCCACAGCGAGCGCCTCTCGTTAATGGGCATGTGCTTCCTTATTGCCTGGCAGGTACCGCCGGGGCGGCCTGCTCGTCAGTGATTTCTTCCAGGGTGCGCACTTCGTCGACATCTTCCTTGGGCACCTTGGTGGTGTCCTTTTCCTTGTCGCTCGGGCGCTTGCCCAGCAGGTAGTAGTCGAGCGCCTTGCGCGCGATCGGCGCGGCCACGCCGGCGCCGAAGCCCGCATTTTCCACCACGATGGCGATCGCGATGCGCGGCTTGTCGGCCGGCGCAAAGGCCGTAAACAGGGCGTTGTCGCGCAGGCGTTCGGCCAGCAGCTTGGCATTGTACTTCTCGTTTTTCTTGATGCCCACCACCTGCGCCGTACCCGTCTTGCCGCCCACCGTGTACTGCACGCCGGTGAAGATACGCGCGGCCGTGCCACCCTGCTCGCTGGTCACGCCCACCATGGCGCGCTTGATGACGTCGATGTTTTCCTGCTTGAGCGCGATGCGGTAGCTTTCCTTGGGCACCGTCAGGGTGCGCGCGCGCGTAGCCGCGTCCTCGATGATCTTCACCAGATGCGGCTTCATCACCACGCCGTTATTGGCCAGGTTGGCCGTCGCGTGGGCGATCTGCAGCGGCGTATACGAGTTGTAGCCGGAGCCGTTACTCACCGAAATCGTGTCGCCGCCCACCCATTTTTTCTGCTGCGGCGTCTTGAAGCGGTTGCGCTTCCATTCCGTCGACGGCAGCACGCCCGTCTTTTCGTTATTCAGGTCGATGCCCGTCAGCTGGCCGAAACCGAACGGTTTCATGAAGTCGTGGATGGCATCGATGCCCATGTCGCGGCCCAGTTGGTAGTAATAGGTGTTGCACGAAACGACGATCGACTTGTGCATGTCCACCGTGCCATGGCCGCCCACCTTGTCATCGCGGAAGGTGTGGCCGCCGAGGATGAAGAAACCGGGATCGGAAATCGACTGGCTCGGCGTACGCTTGCCCAATTCGAGTGCGGCCAGCGCCATGAAGGGCTTGAAGGTCGAGCCGGGCGCGTAGGTGCCGGACAGGGGACGGTTGACCATCGGCCGGTCCAGCGAGGTATTGAGTTCGTTCCAGCTTTGCTGGTCGATGCCGTCGACGAACAGGTTCGGGTCGTAGCCTGGCTTGGACACGTAAGCGAGGATGTCGCCCGTGGCCGGGTCGATGGCCACGGCCGCGCCGCGCCATTCGCCGAACGCTTCCTCGACCACCTTCTGCAGCTCGATGTCGATCGACAGGATCAGATTGTTGCCAGGGGTGGCGGCCGTGCGCGACAGGGTGCGCATGGCGCGCCCGCCGGCCGACACTTCCACCTCTTCGTAGCCGGTGGTGCCATGCAGCTGCTTTTCGTAGCTTTTTTCCAGGCCTTCCTTGCCGATATGGTCGGTGCCGTTGTAATTGGCCGCGTCCTCGCCCTCTTCCAGCGCCTTCGCTTCATTGCGGTTGATGCGGCCGATGAAGCCCACCACGTGCGACGCCACCTCGCCCATCGGATACTGGCGGAACAGGCGCGCCTGCACCTCGACGCCAGGGAAGCGGAAACGCTGCGCCGTGAAGCGCGCCACTTCCTCGTCCGTCAATCGCGTGCGCAGCGGCACGCTGACGAAGTTCTTGGATTCTTCCAGCAGCTTCTTGAAGCGGCGGCGGTCCTTGATGTCGATCTGCACCAGGGTCGACAGCTCGTCGATCACGGAATCGAGGCTGGCGCTCAATTTCGATGGCGTGATTTCCAGCGTATAGGCCGAGTAATTGCGCGCCAGGACCACGCCGTTGCGGTCGAGGATCAGGCCGCGCGTGGGCACGATGGGCACCACGGCGATACGGTTGTCCTCGGCCTTGGTCGCGTAGTCCTCGTGCTTGATCACCTGCAGCCAGATGAAGCGCGCCAGCAGCAGCGAAAAGCAGACGAAGACGAGCGCGCCCAGGATGGTCAGGCGCATGCGGAAAAAATGCAGTTCGCGCTCGGTGTTCTTAAGTTCAGTCATTGCAGGCGCCCGTCAAATCGGCCGGTTATGGTCGCGGTCCACGGCGCGGCGCTGCGGTGCCAGCAATATCCACGTGACGATGGGCCACAGGGCGACGGCGACGAAGCTCTCGATGAAATTGAGCCAGCCGGGGAAGCGGCCCGAGACGATCAGACGCGTCAGCAATTGCAGCGCCTGCGTCAGCAGCAGCAGCGGCAGCACGTGCAGCGCCTGCGTCATGATGGGGAACCACAGCACGCGGCGGTGCATCATGATGGCGAAGTACGACAGCAAGGTATAGGCCAGCGCATTCTCGCCCAGCAGGGTCGAGTCGTGCACGTCCATCATCAGGCCCATGAAAAACGCCACGCCGATACCGACCTTGCGCGGCTGGTGGATGCCCCAGAAGACCAGCACCAGGGCGACGAAATCGGGCACGCCGACGAACTGCCCCCATGGAAGCAGGTTCAGCAGGAAAGCGCACAGCAGGGAAAACCCGATGAACAGGGGGCTGACCGGCAGCAGGATGTAATGCGGGCGGTTCATCGTGTCGCTTCCTTCGGTGGCACGGCGGCAGGTGTTGGCGTTGCTGCTGGTGTTGCCGCAGGCGCCGCCGGTTTCGGCGCCGGGCTGGCAGGCGGTTTCGCGGCCGGCGCGGTCGCCGCATTGGCGGCCGCTGGTGCCGCAGCGGCAGGCTCCTTGGCGGGATCCTTGATCGGCGCCATCTTGCCGGCGATCTTGCGCCCCGTCTTGACTTCTTCAGCGGGCGGACGCGGCGGAATTTCCGGCGACGTCATCAAGATGAGCAGCTGGGTGTTGCGTTCAATGCCGGCCAGCGGCTGGCACACGACGCGGCCGAACGGGCCATGCGCATTGCGCTCGACCAGGGTCACGCGCGCCACGGCCAGGCCGGCCGGATACAGGCCGTCGAGGCCCGAGGTAATGACGATGTCGCCGATCTGGATGTCGGCGCTGGGGGCCGTGAAGCGCAGCTCCATGGTGCCGGACTTGCCGCGCCCGATGGCCACGCTGCGCACGCCATTGCGCAGCAGCTGCACGGGAATGGCCTGCTCTTCATCGGTCAGGAGCGTCACTTCGGAGGTGAACGGGAACACGCGCGTGACTTGTCCCACCACGCCCAGGTTGTCGATCACGGGGCGGCCCAGTTCCACGCCATGCTGGATGCCCCGGTCGAGCACGATCTTGCGCGTGGCCGAATCGCGCGTGTCGTACAGCACTTCGGCCATCATGGTCTTGACGGGCACGCGCTCGCGCGCTTCCATCAGCTTGCGCAGGTGGTTGTTTTCAACGATGTTGAGCTGCGCCTGCTGCAGGATCTGCGCCGAGGCGATCTGTTCGTGTTTCAAGTCGCGCACCTGTTTTTCCAGGGCGGACAGCGAAGAGAAGTAGTTGCCGACACCAACCGCCACATCGCGCGGCACCAGGGCCGCCATCTGCACCGGATACAGCACGGTACCGACGGCCTGGCGCACGGCCGTCAGCGCGTGCATGCGCGAATCGACCAGCAACAGGGCGATTGAAATGCCGGCGAACACCATCATCTTGACGCGGGCGGAGGCGCCTTGTTTGAAAAGTGGCGGAGGACTGTATTCCATGACTTCCAATAATCAGGCCAGGCGCAGTGCGCCAACGTGCAGGCCCCGGTCAAACGCCGGCGCCAAAACCAAAAAAAGGCCGGAGTTGGTTTCCGGCCCTTCTGTCAGATTATTCGTAGGAAAAGATCGAGCCGAGCTTGTCCATACGTTCCAGGGCCATCCCGGAACCGCGCACCACGCAGGTGAGCGGATCCTCGGCCACCAGCACCGGCAGGCCGGTTTCCTCCATCAGCAGGCGGTCCAGGTCGCGCAGCAGTGCGCCGCCGCCCGTCAGCATCATGCCTTTTTCGGCGATGTCGGCGCCCAGTTCCGGCGGCGTCTGTTCCAGCGCGTTTTTCACGGCCGAGACGATGTTGTTCAGCGGGTCGGTCAGCGCTTCGAGGATCTCGTTGCTGGAAATGGTGAACGAACGCGGGATGCCTTCGGACAGGTTGCGGCCCTTGACTTCCATTTCCTTCACTTCCGAGCCAGGGAAGGCCGAACCGATGGCCTTCTTGATGGCTTCAGCCGTCTGTTCGCCGATCAGCATGCCGTAGTTGCGGCGGATGTAGTTGACGATGGCTTCATCGAATTTGTCGCCGCCGACGCGCACGGAACCCTTGTAGACCATGCCGCCCAGCGAAATGATGCCCACTTCGGTGGTGCCGCCGCCGATGTCGACCACCATCGAGCCGGTCGCTTCGGACACGGGCAAGCCCGCGCCGATGGCCGCAGCCATCGGTTCTTCGATCAGGTACACCTGCGAGGCGCCGGCGCCCAGGGCCGATTCGCGGATCGCGCGGCGCTCAACCTGGGTCGAACCGCACGGCACGCAAATGATGATGCGCGGCGATGGACGGAAGAATTTCGAGTCGTGCACCATGCGAATGAATTGCTTGAGCATCTGCTCGGTCACGGTGAAGTCGGCGATCACGCCATCTTTCATCGGACGAATCGCTTCGATATTGCCCGGCACTTTGCCCAGCATCTGCTTGGCTTCCTTGCCGACTGCCTGAATGGTCTTCTTGCCATTCGGACCGCCTTCCTGGCGGATGGCGACAACGGATGGCTCGTCCAGGACGATACCGAGGCCGCGTACATAAATAAGGGTGTTGGCCGTGCCCAAGTCAATGGCCAGATCGGTGGAGATATACCTGCGTAAAAAACCAAACATGAGTGTCCTGTAGCGCATCGAGCTGCGCAAAAGCTGTTTATGGGGAGTTTCAAAGCGGGCGCTTTCAGGCACCCTGAAAATCCAAAAGGCGATTTTTCCGGGTTTCGCTTGGCGCTTGCGCAATCTTTTCTATGCTGCGGCAGCAGTCCATCAGCGCCGGCAACGCATTAACCCGCCATTCTACCTTATAATTTGAATGCGATTTGCTCAAAAACCATGGAAAAGTGCGACTCTTGCAGCCGCGAGTTACGCGGCATTCCTCGTTTTTTGTGAGCAAAATAGCAGTAAATACCCGCGTTTTATCAAAACGCCAACTTAATACTAATGCGCGGCACTCCGCGCCATTCGCCATGTCCCTGACACTCTCCGACGTAAAACGCATCGCCCACCTGGCCCAACTTGAAATGGCCGACGACCAGGCCGTCACGTCTTTGGCCCAATTGAACAAGATTTTTGCACTGGCAGAACAAATGCAAGCCGTCAATACCGATGGCGTGGCGCCCCTGAGCCATCCGCTGGCCGCCCACATGGACAATATCGCCCTGCGTCTGCGCGAGGACATCGCCACGGAACAAAACCGCCGCGACGCTTACCAAGCCGTGGCGCCGAAGGTACAGGATGGCCTGTACCTCGTGCCCAAGGTCATCGAGTAACTGGCACCTGACATAAGCTACTGCGCGTCGCGATTTGCGGCCTGCGATGCTCACTGTGCTAAAGCACAGCTCCGCTTCTCGGCCACAACTCACTTCCGCTCGCTACGCTTCTGTCAGGCGCTAGAACGGCGCAGTGCACGAATCCCAACCTTGCCGAATAGATAAAAATAGAAACGCCATGCATACAAAATCCATCAAACAGCTGTCCACGCTCTTGCAGAACAAGGAAATTTCCGCCGTTGCGCTGGCGACGCATTTCCTCGACCGCATCGAAGCGGACAACTCGAACGCCTTTTTGCACGTCGACCGTGCCCTGACCCTGGCGCAAGCTGCCGAAGCGGACGCACGCATCGCCGCAGGGACGGCCACGCCATTGACGGGCGTGCCGATCGCGCACAAGGACTTGTTCGTCACCAAAGGCTGGCGCACGACGGCCGGCTCGAAAATGCTGGCCGACTATGCCAGCCCGTTTGACGCCACCGTGGTGGAGAAATTCCGCGCGGCCGGCATGGTCACCCTGGGCAAGGTCAATTGCGATGAATTTGCCATGGGCTCCGGCAACGAGAACTCGGCCTTCGGCGCCGTGCGGAATCCGTGGGACAAGAATGCCGTACCAGGCGGCTCGTCGGGCGGCTCGGCGGCCGCCGTCGCGGCTGGCCTGACGCCGGCAGCCACCGGCACCGACACGGGCGGCTCGATCCGCCAGCCTGCCGCTTTTTGCGGCATCACCGGCATCAAGCCGACGTATGGCCGCGTCTCGCGCTTCGGCATGATCGCCTTTGCCTCGTCGCTGGACCAGGGCGGCCCGATGGCCCGCTCGGCCGAAGACTGCGCCCTGCTCTTGAGCGCCATGGCCGGCTTCGACGAACGCGACTCGACCAGCCTGTCGCCGGAACAGGGCGGCGTGGCGGAAGATTTTTCGCGCGATCTTGACCAGCCCCTCACGGGCTTACGCATCGGCGTGCCGCGCGAGTACTTTGGCGAAGGCTTGGCCAAGGACGTGGAAGCGGCCGTGCGCGGCGCGCTGGCGCAGTATGAAAAGCTGGGCGCCACCCTGGTCGATATCTCGCTGCCGAACACGGCCCTGTCGATTCCCGCCTACTACATGATCGCGCCGGCCGAAGCGTCGTCGAACCTGTCGCGCTACGACGGCGTGCGCTATGGCCACCGCGCCACCGAGTACAAGGACTTGCAGGACATGTACAAGAAGTCGCGCGCGCAGGGCTTCGGCCCGGAAGTACAGCGCCGCATCATGGTCGGCACCTATGTGCTGTGCCACGGCTACTACGACGCCTACTACCTGAAGGCGCAAAAGATCCGCCGCCTGATCGCGCAGGATTTCGACGCCGTGCTGAATGGCCCGAACGCCGTCTGCGACGTCATCATGGGACCGGTCGCGCCGACCGTCGCCTGGGACCTGGGCGACAAGACGGATGACCCGGTGGCGAACTACTTGGCCGACATCTACACCCTGTCGACCAGCCTGGCCGGCCTGCCCGGCATGTCGATTCCATGCGGCTTTGGCGACGGCGAGAAAAACAGCAAGCGCCCCGTCGGACTGCAAATCATCGGCAATTACTTCGGCGAAGCCAAACTGCTGAACGTGGCGCACCAGTTCCAGCAAGTGACGGACTGGCATACGCGCAGCCCTGCAGGCATTTAAGAAAAAATTCGCGCCGCCCAGGCGGCGCCACCAAAAAATAAGCGAGAACACTATGCAATGGGAAGTCGTCATCGGTCTTGAGAACCACGTGCAGCTCACGACCGAATCCAAAATTTTCAGCGGTTCGCCGATCAAGTACGGCGCCGAAGCCAACACGCAAGCGAGCCCAGTCGACCTGGCGCTGCCAGGCGTGCTGCCGGTGATGAACAAGCAGGCCGTCGACCGCGCGATCCGCTTCGGCCTGGCCGTCGGCGCCACCGTCGCGCCGCACTCGGTCTTCGCGCGCAAAAACTATTTTTATCCGGATTCGCCGAAGGGCTACCAGATCAGCCAATTCGAAGACCCCGTCGTCATCGGCGGCGCCCTGACCTTCGGCTATGAAAAGGATGGCGAATTCGTCACCAAGACGGTCAACCTGACGCGCGCCCACCTGGAAGAAGACGCCGGCAAATCGCTGCACGAAGATTACGCAGGCATGAGCGGCATCGACTTGAACCGCGCCGGCACGCCGCTGCTGGAAATCGTCTCGGAACCGGAAATCCGCAGCGCCTCCGAAGCCGTGGCCTACGCCAAGGCGCTGCACTCGCTGGTCATGTGGTTGGGCGTGTGCGACGGCAACATGCAGGAAGGCTCGTTCCGCTGCGACGTCAACGTTTCCGTGCGCCCCGTCGGCCAGAAGGAATTCGGCACCCGCTGCGAAATCAAGAACCTGAACTCCTTCCGCTTCATCGAGGAAGCCGTGCACGTGGAAGTGCGCCGCCAGATCGAACTGATCGAAGATGGCGGCAAGGTCGTGCAGGCGACGCGCCTGTATGATCCGGACCGCAAGGAAACGCGCGAAATGCGCAGCAAGGAAGACGCCCAGGATTACCGCTATTTCCCGGATCCTGACCTGCCGCCACTGGTCATCTCGCAAGCGTGGATCGACACCGTCAAGGCCTCGATGCCGGAACTGCCGGCCGCCATGCGCGCCCGCTTCATCAGCGAATACGCGCTGCCGGACTACGATGCGCTGGTGCTGACGCAATCAAAAGCCATGGCCACCTATTTCGTCGCCGTGGTCGACAAGGCTGGCAAGGAAAACGCCAAGGCCGCCGCCAACTGGCTGATGGGCGACGTGTCGTCGACCCTGAACCGCGAAGGCGTGGACCTGGACGATGCCCCCGTCTCCGCCGCGCAGCTGGCCGCCATGCTCAAGCGCATCGCCGACGGCACGATCTCGAACAAGGCGGCGAAGGAAGTCTTCGCCGGCATGTGGGAAGCGAAGTCCAGCGACGAGCACCTGGTCGACGCCATCATCGACGCCAAGGGTCTGAAGCAGATCTCGGATTCGGGCGCGCTGGAAGCCATCGTCGATGAAGTACTGGCGGCCAACGCCAAGTCGGTGGAGCAATACCGCGCCGGCAAGGAAGCGGCCATCAACGCGCTGATCGGCCAGGCAATGAAGGCGTCCAAGGGCAAGGCCAACCCGGCCCAGCTGACGGAACTGCTGAAGGCCAAGCTGGCGGGCTAACTCTCCCCCATCCCCAAAAAAGACGCTGCGGCGTCTTTTTTTTCGCCTGTACGCATCGTTTATAAACAGCCTTGTCTAGACTTTTCCTTCGCCCTGAAGGGCATTTGCAGACCGCCTCAAATTAAAGTATACATTTTTGTCTACAAGGTTTAATCTAGCCATATTGAATTTCAGGCAAGAGGAAAACAGCATGGCCAAGACGCACGACATCCCGAAACCGACGGCAGCCGAACTCGATCTGCTGCAGGCACTGTGGCCGCTGGGCGCCGCCACGGCCAAGCAGGTGCACGAGGCGATGGCGCTGGCCAAGCCTGCCATCACGTATGGCACCGTGTTGCGCCTGATGCAGATCATGCACGGCAAGGGCTTGCTGATCCGCGACGCAAGCCAGCGTTCGCACGTGTATGCGCCGGCCCAGGCGCAGGACAGCCTGCAGACGAATCTGCTCAAGGAATTGATGCAGAAAGCCTTTGCCGGTTCGGCCAAGGCACTGGTGCTGGCGGCGCTGCGCACGGGCGTGTCGCGCGCTGAACGCGAAGAAATCGAAAAAATGCTCAAGGACGATCAGTCATAAACGGCTTCGTGCCGGCGCTAGGCTGGACCCTGCTGCACTTCCTGTGGCAAGGCTTGCTGATCGGCTGCGCCACGGCGCTGGCGTGGGCGGCCCTGCGCAATGCGCGTCCGGAGGCGCGCTACGCCGTCGGTTGCGGCGCCCTGCTGGCCTGCCTGGCATGGCCGGCGGCGGGCTTGTATCTGCGCCTGGCCGGCGGCGATGCCACGGGCGCCCCGTACTCCAGCGCCTTGCTGCCGGCCGCCCTGCTGGCGCCCGACAGCCTGCCCGACCTGGACTTGCTGCTGCGCGCCATCGTCGGCGTGTGGGCCCTGTGCGCCGCCGTGCTGGCCGTGCGCATGGCGCTGGGTATGCTGTGGATAGAGCGCAGCGCCAGGAACACCGGCGCCATGCATGGACAACTGCAGACAAGGCTGTCACGCATGGCCCAGGATGCCGGCGTGACGCGGCCCGTGCGGCTGCGCGTGCTCGACGGCATCGCCAGCCCGCTGGCGGCCGGCATCTGGCGCCCCATGGTGCTGGTGCCCGCTTCGCTGGTCACCGGCATGCCGCCGCACCTGCTCGACGCGCTGCTGGCGCACGAACTGGCGCACATCCGGCGCCACGACTATCTGATCAACCTGCTGCAAAACGCCATCGAGGCGCTGCTGTTCTTCCACCCGGCCGTCTGGTGGATTTCACGCGGCGCGCGCCTCGAACGCGAACACATTGCAGATGATTTCGCAGCAAGACAACTGGGCGAACCGCGGCGTCTGGCTCTTGCACTCTCGGAACTGGAACGTCTCCAGTTCTCAACCCACCACCTGGCCCAGGCGGCCAACGGAGGAGATCTTATGTCACGTATCAAACGATTGCTGCGCCCCGCACCACAAACCCTGAACTGGAAAGCGGCCATACCGCTGCTGGCCCTGGCCGGCGCCTGCCTCGGCATCTACGGCCAGGCCGTCGCCGCCGACAGCGCGCCCGTGCTGGAACGCCGCCCCGTCATCGACTTTGGCGTCTGCAGCAAGCCGGTCTGGCCAGCCGCATCGCTGCAGGCGAAGGAAGAGGGCACGGTCAACATGTCCTTCGACGTGAATGCAACCGGCAAGGTAACGGGATCGAGCGTGGTCAAAAGCAGCGGCCATCCGGCCCTCGACGAGGCGGCGCGCAGCGGCATCGCCAAGTGCACGTTCAAGCCGGCCCTCGCTGGCGGCAAGCCGGTCAGCGCCAGCGTCAAGGTGCAATACGTCTGGAGCCTGAACTAAAAGCAGCGGCGGCGGCGTTGCAACATCGCAGCAGCGCTGCCGCCGCCCGCTTGCGGGTATGATCATGGATTCTTCCACGCACCTGTGAACACGCCATGAACAAGATCAAAACCGGCCTGGTGGGCTACGGCTTTGCCGGCTCCACCTTCCACGCGCCTGTGCTCTCCACCATCGAAGCCCTGGAACTGACGGCCGTCGCTTCCAGCAAGCCGGAGCTCGTACACAAGGATTGGCCGCACGCGACCGTGTATGCGGAGCCCGCGCAACTGTTTGCCGATCCGTCCATCGAACTGGTCGTCATCGCCGCGCCCAACGAAACGCATTTCAGCCTGGCGCAAGCGGCCCTGCAAGCGGGCAAGCACGTGGTGGTCGACAAGCCATTCACCATTTCCAGCACCGAAGCACAGAGCCTGATCGCGCTGGCAAAAGAGCGCAAGCTCGTGCTCAGCGTGTATCACAACCGCCGCTGGGATGGCGACTTCCTGACCCTGAAAGCGCTGCTGGCACAGGGCACCCTGGGGCGTATCGCCAGCGTCGAATCGCATTTCGACCGCTTCCGTCCCGAGATCCGCCAGCGCTGGCGCGAGTCCGGCGCGCCGGGAGGCGGTTTGCTGTACGACCTGGGCCCGCACATGCTGGACCAGGCCATGCAGCTGTTTGGCCAGCCGGAAAAGCTGTACGCTGATATCGTCCTGCAGCGCGATGGCGCGCAAGCCGTCGACTACATGCACATCGTCCTGTACTACGACCGGCTGCGCGTGGTGCTGCAGGCGGGCTGCCTGGTAAAGGCGCCGACGGCGCGCTTCGCCGTGCATGGCGACAAGGGCAGTTTCGTGAAATTTGGCCTCGACCCGCAGGAAGACGCCCTGAAGGCGGGCGGCAGGCCGGGCCAGCCCGGCTGGGGCGTGGACCCCGTGCGCGGCGCGCTGCACCTGGGCACGCAGCCGGACGGACATGTCGAACACCTCGAGATGCAGGCGGGCCGCTACCAGGACTTTTACCAGGGCATGGCCGACGCCATCCGCCACGGCGCACCGGCGCCCGTGGCAGCCGAAGATGCGGCAGCGACGATACGCCTGATCGAACTGGCGCTGCAAAGCGCGGCCGAAGGGCGCGTGCTCGCAGTCAGTTGATCGACGTCAGTTGATAACGAAGGCCAGCACCACGGCGCCCAGCGCCAGCAGGGCCAGGCCGCAAAGGAACAGCAGTTCGCCCCACCATTCGTGGCGCAAGCGCGACTGGCCGGGGCGCAGCGACATGAACGAGAGCACGGCGCTGACGAGAAAGACGATGGCATCGATGGCCAGCAGCTTGTCGATGGCCACGCGCACCTCGCCGCGCGGTGCCAGGTGCCCGATCGACAGCACCGTCATGCACACGCCGACCATCGTCGCCGACGTGGGCAGGATATGGGCAGACAAACCGCGCGCCGACGAGTCCCGTTCAGGTGCCTTGCCGTCGCCCGGCATCAAGGCCGGCCCTGGTTCGTTCCCGCCGGCCAGACCAGTTCCACGCGCGCGGACGATCCCGCCTTGACCTGCACAGTGCGTTCCAGTGCCTTGCCTGCCAGCGTGGCGCGCAGGCTGTAGCTGCCTGGCGGCAGCTTTGCCAGCAGGAACGGTCCGCTGGCCGTCGTTTCCAGCGCCACGCCACCCTTGGCGTCGCGTATCTCCAGCTTCACGTCGGAGGCAAATTCCGCCTTGCCCGCCGCCTGCACGGAAAACACGAGACTCAGGGGCCAATGCCGGCTGGCGCTCTGGATGGCCGTCGATTCATCGAGGCCGATGCCGCCGCTCAGGTATTCCACCGCCCCGCTTTTCTGCACGGGCGGCAGTGCGCTGTCGGTTTGGGCCTGAGCCGCACTTCCCAGCAACAGCCCGGCGGCCAGCATTACCGCCGCCAGGTTCAAGGTACCGCGTCTGTCTGGTGCCATCTCACTCTCCTCATGTCGGTTGAATCAAGATAGGAAGCGCAGCTTAGGCCAGTCTTAGGTTAGCGCCGGCGCATGGCCTCGGCGATCTTCTGGTCCGTCTTGTACTGGCTCAGCGCATATACGGCCCAGATCGTCGCTGGCAGCCAGCCGATCAAGGTGATTTGCAGGATCAGGCAAATGATGCCGGCGATCGGACGGCCGATCGTGAAAAAGGTCAGCCACGGGAGTAACAGGGCAATCAGCAAGCGCATCGTTCGTTCCTTGAGTATTCCCCTGTACCGCGGGGACCGGGCCGGCATGCGCCGGCGGTGAATTCAGTCGAACCGATTATAACGATACCGGCGCCTCACGGCGCTACGGGTGCCAGCAGTTTCTCCATCCAGGCCAGGATGGCGGCAAAGATCACGTCGCGGTTCACTTCATTGAAATTCTCGTGGTAGTTGGCCGGATAGTAGTGATAGTCGAGCAGGCCATCGGGCACGCTGCGCAGCATGCTCTCCGTGGCACGGCTGTCGGCCAGCTTGTCGTCGCCCGCCACCACGGCGAACAGGGGGAAGCGCCAGTCCGACAAGCCGCCCGCCAGTTCCTTTTGCGCCGACGTCAACGCATGGGCGAAGCGCACCGACGCCGCACTGGCGCGTATGCCGTCGCGCTCGTCCTGGAAATGGCGCGCGGTGATGGTTTGATCGTGCGTCAGCAGCATGGTCAAATTTCCTAGCGGCACCTTCATCATGGGGAAGCGCTGCGCCAGCCAGCCCGACAGCATCTGCAGCACCTTCGGCACGGGAATCGCATTCACGTAATACGGCGATGAGATGATGAAGCCTTTGATCGCCGGGTCGCCCGCGAAGCGCCGCAGCCCCAGGTGCGTGGCGATCAGGCCGCCCATGGAATGGCCCATGACGAATACCGGCAAGCCCGGATACGCCTGCTTGACCCAGGCGAGGAACAGCTCCGCGTCGTCGAGGAAGGCATCGAACGAAGGGATATCGACCTTGCGCTTGCCATCGTGGCCCACCATGTCGAAGCTGACGGTGGCGAAGCCGTGCTGGCGGAAATACAGCGCCGGCGTGACGTAATCGCCCGCATGCGCCATGCCGCCGTGGATCGCCAGGATCACTGCACGTGGCTGCTCCGGCTGCCAGATGTGGATCGGCCGCTCGACCTGGTCGCTGCACAGCAGGCTGGCCATCTTGTCTTCTGAAAAACGCATCGCTGCTCCTGTCATGCCCTGTCACGCCTTCAGATGATCGATCAACTGGCGCGCATACAGGGGTAATTCACTGAACTGGCGCACGCAGATTGTCAGATTGCGTACCGACCAGGGATCGGATAATTCAAGGCAGCGCAGCGCCATCGTCTGCTGGCAGCGGCTGGCAGCAGCCAGCGGCACCACGCTGATGCCCACGCCGCTGGCCACCATGCGGCAGACGGCATCGAAACTGCGCAGGCGCACGCGCACCTTCAACGGACGCCCCAGGCGCGCGGCATGCATGCCCAGGTACTGCTGCATCGCGCTGTCGTCGGCCAGGCCGATGAAATCGTGATCCAGCACGCTGGCGAAGTCGACGACGCCATCCTGGCCGAGCGCGCGGTGGTGCACGCCGTCGGCCGCGGCGATGACCACCAGCCGGTCGGGGCGGAACAAGAACGTCTGCAAGCCGCGCATGTCGACCGAGTCGGACACGATGCCCATGTCGGCCAGCCCTTCCGAGACAGCCTTGACGATATCGTAACTGAGGCGCTCTTCCAGGTCGATGGTCAGGTTCGGATGGCGGTCGAGAAAAGCGCCGAGCGCCTCGGGCAAGAACTCGCTGAGCGCGGCCGTATTGCACAGCAGCCGCAACTGCCCTTTCAAGCCGCGCGCAAATTCGCCAAGCTCGCCGCGCATTTTCTCCATTTGCAGCAGCACCAGGCGCGCATGATGCAGCAAGGTCTGGCCCACGGGCGTCGGCTCCACACCACGCCGCCCGCGCAGCAGCAGGGGCATGCCCAGCATCTCTTCCATGCCGCGCACGCGCGCACTGCTGGAGGCCAATGCGAGATGGCTGCGCGCGGCGCCCGCCGTCAGGCTGCCGGCCTCCACCACGTTGACAAACAGCTGCAAATCGACCAGATCAAAGCGCATGGCGGCTCTCCTTTTCGCCATCTTATCAGCCTTCGCATTTTACTTAGGCTGACTCAAAATAATCCACCTTGGCGAAATCCCCGGGCAAGCGCAGAATCCACGCAAAATCACTCTGGATAAAAAAGATGGAGACGTCATTTCTGCTGGCTGTCGGCGCCAGCTTCCTCGTCGCTGGCTTCGTCAAGGGCGTAGTCGGACTGGGCTTGCCGACGGTGGCCATGGGCACGCTCAGCCTTGTCATGCCACCCGTGCAGGCGGCTGCCCTGCTGATCGTGCCATCGATGGTGACGAACGTCTGGCAACTGGCGGTGGGTCCCGGCCTGCGCGCCCTGCTGCGCCGTTTGTGGCCCATGCTGGCGGCCGTCATGGCGGGCACCCTGGCGGGCGGCGCCCTGCTGCCGACCGACAGCGGGACCTGGGCCGTCGTCGCGCTGGGCGTGGCGCTGATGCTGTACGCGCTGGCCGGCCTGTTCTCGCTGCAGTTGCGCGTACCGGCCCGACACGAAGCGTGGCTGGGGCCCGTCGCGGGCGCGGCGACAGGGCTGGTGACGGCCGCCACGGGCGTGTTCGTCATCCCCGCCGTGCCATATCTGCAGGGACTGGGGCTGGCGCGCGATGCACTGGTGCAGGCGCTGGGCCTGGCGTTTACGGCATCGACCGTGGCGCTGGCGGCCAGCCTGGCCCTGCACGGCGACTTCAGCCTGGGCGCGGCGGGCGCCTCCGCGTATGCGCTGCTGCCGGCGCTGGCCGGCATGCTGGCCGGTCAATGGCTGCGCGGACGCATCGCGCAGCAGGTATTCAAACGGTGTTTTTTTGCCGGGCTGTTCGCCCTGGGCTTGCATGCGGCGCTCAAGCCATGGCTGGCGTGATGCAGATAGACTGGCAAGGGGACAGCGCGCTGTGCGCGTGGATCGACGGCCAGCAGGTGGCCATGCTCGACATCAGCAAGTGCGGGGATGGGGTGACGGTGAACATGCTGTTCGTGAAGCCGCCATTCCGGCGGCGCGGCATCGGCGGCGCGCTGCTGCGGCGGCTATTGCAATGCCATCCGCAAGCTGCCACCGCCTGCAGCGACCCGCGGCTGCGGGCGCTGCTGGACAAGACTATTTAAATGCCATACTTGGCGCGGTAGGCGGAAACAGCCTCTTTATGTTTCAGCAGTTCCGGATCGGCGCCCGCGCCATTCAGGTAGCCGAACAAGTCGTCCAGATTGCCGATCGAGATGACGGGAATGCCGTACTGTTTCGACACTTCCTGCACCGCCGAACTTGGCGACAGCTGGCCGTCCGGGCCGGAACGCTCCATGCGGTCCAGGGCGATCAGCACGGCGCATGGCTCGGCGCCGGCGGCGCGGATCATGTCCACCGATTCGCGCACCGAGGTACCGGCCGAGATCACATCGTCAATGATGACAACCTTGCCATGCAGCTTGGCGCCGACGATGGTGCCGCCTTCGCCATGGTCCTTGGCTTCCTTGCGGTTGAAGGCGAACGAAGTGTTGCGGCCCTTGCCAGCCAGCGCCACGGCGGTGGCCGACGCCAGGGTGATGCCCTTGTAGGCGGGGCCGAACAGCATGTCGAATTCCACGCCCGAGTCCAGCAGGGTCTGCGCGTAGAACTGCGCCAGCTCGGCCAGGGTGGCGCCGTCGTGGAACAGGCCCGCATTGAAGAAGTACGGCGACTGGCGTCCGGCCTTGGTGGTGAACTCGCCAAACCGCAAGACTCCCTTGGATACTGAAAACGCGATAAACTGCTGGCGTAAATTATTCACATTAGCCTCATTTTTTAAAAGTGCCTGTATTTTAATCCGCGCGCACCGGCGAGACAATCGCCATGCCGCGCCCGCCGGCCCCGTCCAGCGCCCTTTCACTCTCGACCTATGCCAAAAATTATCTCCGCCAACCTGAACGGCATCCGTTCCGCCGCCAAAAAAGGCTTTTTCAACTGGATGGGCACGCAGACGGCCGATTTCATCTGCGTGCAGGAATTGAAGGCGCAACTGCCCGACATGACGCCGGAATTCCTCAACCCGCACGGCTACCATGGCCATTTCCACTACGCCGAGAAAAAGGGCTATTCCGGCACAGGCGTGTACAGCAAGGTCGAACCGGACGCCGTGCATATCGGCTTCGGCAGCCCCGAATTCGATGCCGAAGGCCGCTATGTGCGCTGTGATTTTGGCAACCTGTCCGTCATTTCCGTGTACTGCCCGTCCGGCTCGTCCGGCCCGGAACGCCAGGAAGCCAAGTTCCGCTTCATGGAACTGTTCCTGCCGCACCTGCTGGCATTGAAGGCGCTGGGCCGCGAAGTGGTCATCTGCGGCGACTGGAACATCGCCCACCATGAAATCGACCTGAAAAACTGGAAGGGCAACAAGAAGAATTCCGGCTTCCTGCCCGAGGAACGCGCATGGCTGACGCGCGTCTTCGACGAAGTGGGCTTTGTCGACGTACACCGCGGCCTGGACAAGCGCGAAGACCAGTACACCTGGTGGAGCAACCGGGGACAAGCCTACGCGAAGAACGTGGGCTGGCGCATCGACTACCACGTCGCCACGCCCGGCATCGCGGCCCAGGCGCATACGGTCAGCGTCTACAAGGACGAGCGTTTTTCCGACCATGCGCCGCTGATCATCGATTACACGCTCAAGAGCTGATCTTTGACACGTCGCGGGTGGTGTCGGCTTACGCCTGATCTGCCGTAGGTCGGATTAGGTCCGCAGGACCGTAATCCGACAACATTGTTGGCTGTGTCCTTGGTGGTGTGGGTTACGCGAGCACGCGCCGGCTTTCGAAATGGCGCATCTCGCCCGTCAACGGGTCGGCAAATTCGATGGCCCGCGCCAGCAGCTGCAAGGGCTGCGACATATCGTCTTCCTTGCACGGCAGAGCCACCGGGTAAAACGCATCGTTGACGATGGGGATGCCCAGCGAGGCCAGGTGCACGCGCAATTGATGCTTGCGGCCAGTGTGCGGCTGCAGCCGGTACAGGTTGACGTCGCCGCGCTCCTCGATCACATCGATGATGGTTTCCGAATTCGGCTCGCCTGCTTCCTCGCGCATGAGGAAAAACTGCGCGCCTTCGACCATGCGGCTGCGGTAGGCAAATGGAAAATCGCGGCCATCGAGGCGCGGCGCCAGCGCCTCGTACGTCTTGCGCACTTCGCGGCGCTGGAACAGCGATTGATACGCGCCGCGGCTGGCGATCTGGCGCGAAAAAATCACCACGCCAGCCGTCTCGCGGTCGAGTCGATGGATCGGCGTCAGCTCGGCGCAGTCCAGCTTTTTCTTCAGGCGCGTCAGCAGGGTCTCCTGCACGAAACGCCCGGCCGGCGTCATGGGCAGGAAGTGCGGCTTGTCGACCACGATCAAATGCTCGTCCTGGAACAGGATCTCTTCCTGGAAGGGGATCGGCGTTTCGCGCTCCAGCTCGCGGTAGTAAAAAATGCGCATGCCGCGCCGGTATGCGCTGTCGGGCGCCAGCACGGCGCCGTCACCGTTGACCACTTCGCCGCGCGCCATGCGGTCCCGCCATTGCGCGGCGCTGATCTGCGGATAGCGCTCGAGCAGAAACGCCAGCATGTCGGGCCACTGCCCTTCCGGCAGCCACAGGTAGCTGGGCGCCACACCGTCGCGCATGGGCAAGGGTGCGGCGGTGTGGCGGTTCGACATCCTAGCGCTGCGCGATGGCGTTGCTGCGGTATGGCGGCAAGGCGTCCACGCTGACGCCCTTGCTGCGCGCGTACAGGGGCAGCACTTGCGTCATGTGGCTGTTCATCTGCGAGATGCGGTCCTTGCCCGACGGGTGGGTCGAGAGGAATTCCGGCGGCGCGCCCGCGCTCACGGCCGCCATCTTCTGCCACAGCACCACGCCGGCGCGCGGATCGAAGCCGGCGCGCGCGGCCAGGTCCATGCCGATCAGGTCCGCTTCGCGTTCATCGTCGCGCGAGAATTTCAGCATCACACCCTTGGCCGCCATATTCGTGGCGGTACTGGTCAGATTCGGGTCGACGCCGAGCCAGGCCGACAGGCCGGCGCCGGCCAGCTTGGCGCCGACGGCGGCCAGGTTGCCCTTGCCGGCCTGCGCCTGCGAGTGTTCGCGCAAGGCGTGCGAGATTTCATGGCCCATGACGACGGCCACTTCATCGTCGGTCAGGTTCAGCTTGGTGATGATGCCGCTGTAAAAGGCGATCTGCCCGCCCGGCATGCAAAAGGCGTTGACCTCGTCCGAGTTGAGCAGGTTGATCTGCCAGTTCCAGCTGGCCGCCGCCTCGTTCCAGCGCGTGGCGAACGGGATGATGCGCTGGGCGATGGCGCGCAGGCGTTTCACCTGCGGATCGCTGTCCGGCACCAGCGCATTTTTTTCCTTCGCTTCGTTGACCAGCTGCGTATATTGCTGCTTCGACTGTGCATTGAAATCGGCGCCGCCGGCAAAGATGCGCGAGGTCGACAAAGGACGAACCTTGATGCCATCCTGCACTGTCGCCTGCTGGGCGGAGACGGACAGGGGCGCCAGCGCGGTGGCCGCGCACAGGCTGGCCAGGACGGTGTAACGTTTAAGGGATATTGGTGCCATTGGCAGACCTCCATGGAGCGATTTTAGGCAGCATCATCATGGCCGGGAAGGCCAGGAAGAAGCAAACGATGAAAAACGAGAACCAGCCCAGCTCGGCGACGAGGAAGCCCACCGAGGCATTGATCAGGGTGCGCGGCACGGCGCTCAGGCTGGAAAACAGCGCATATTGCGTGGCCGTGTAGCGCGGGTCCGTCGTGCGCGACAGGAACGCGACAAAGGCGGCTGCACCCAGGCCCAGGCTGGCGAAAGCTTCGAAGCCGATCACGGCGCTCAATAGCATGGTGTTCGGCCCCACCTGCGCCAGCCAGGCGAATCCGAGGATGGCGATGGCCTGCAGCGCGCCAAACACCCACAGGCCCCGGTTGATGCCCAGCTTGAGCATCCAGATGCCGCCCACCACGCCGCCGGCCAGGCTGGCCCAGAAACCCGTGGTATTGGCAGCCAGGCCGATCTGCGTCATGGAAAAACCCAGGTCCAGATAAAACTTCGTCGCCAGCGCCGTGGCCATGCTGTCGCCGATTTTGTAGAGTAATACGAAGGCGAGGATCCACATTGCGTTACGCCAACCATCGCGCGCGATGAATTCCTGGAACGGCAAGATGATCGCTTCGCGCATGGTCTTCGGCGGCGAGCCGTACACGGTCGGCTCCCTGATCAGCAAGGTGCACACGAGGCCTGGCAGCATGAAGGCGGCCGTGATCCAGAAAACGGGCTGCCACGGCATGCGGTCGGCCAGGATCAGCGACAGCGCACCCGGCACCATGCCCGCCACTTTATACGCGTTGACGATGACGGCGGCGCCCAGGCCCTGCTCGTTATCGCTGAGGATTTCGCGCCGGTAGGCGTCGATAACGATATCCTGGCTGGCCGACAGGAAGGCCACGCCGCCGGCGGCGGCCGCGATCAGGCCGATCTGCGTGAGCGGATCGAGCATGCCCATGCCGCCGATGGAAAAGAACAGCGCCACCTGCGTCAGGGCCATCCAGCCGCGCCGGCGTCCCAGTCCCAGGATGCGGTAGCGGTCCATCAGGGGCGCCCACAGGAATTTCCAGATGTACGGGAACTGCACCAGGGCGAACAGCCCCAGCGCCTTGACATTCAAGCCCGACTTGGCCAGCCATGCCTGCAGCAGGTACAGCAGGATGAACAGGGGCAAGCCGGAACTGAAGCCCAGCACCAGCACGGCCAGCATGCGGCCATTGGCATAGGAACGCCAGCCTGGTGCCGGGCTTGTGGTCATCAATGCACCGCTTTTTTACGCAGGCGGAAGACGGCCAGGTCGCCGCGCAGGTTCGGCAGCACGGAGACCATCTTGCCTTCGGCCAGGGCCACGCATTCGATCACTTCCAGGCCGCATTCCTCGGCCAGTTCACGGAAGTCATTGATGGTTGCGCAGCGTACGTTGGGCGTGTCATACCACTGGTAAGGCAGCGATTTCGACACGGGCATGCGGCCCTTGAGCAGCGCCACGCGGTGCGGCCAGTAGGCGAAGTTGGGGAACGAGACGATGGCCTCGGCGCCCACGCGCACGATGTCGCGCAGCAGCGGCTCGACCTGCTTCATCATCTGCAAGGACGACAGGCACAGCACCGTATCGAAGCTGTTGTCGCCAAAGATGGCCAGGCCCTTCTCCATGTCTTGCTGGATCACGTTGACGCCGCGCACGGTACTGGCCAGTACCTTGTCATCGGCGATCTCGATGCCGTAGCCGCTGCATTCCTTGTCGCTTTGCAGATACTGCAGCATCACGCCTTCGCCGCAGCCCACGTCCAGCACATGCGCGTTGTTCGGCACCCAGTGGGCGATGAAGGCCAGGTCGGGGCGCAGCGCGCTCAATTCGTCAAAAGTCATGCGGTCTCCTTCGCGCCCTGGCGGACGGCGGTGTGCTGTGCAGGAGCGGGCAAGCCCGCCCCGATGTCGTTCCATACCTGGCCATAATAGGCGCGCACCATGTTCATGTAGCGCGCATCCTCCAGCAGGAAGGCGTCGTGGCCGTGCGGCGCATCGATTTCCGCATACGTGACCTGGCGGCGGTTGCATACGAGCGCTTCGACAATCTCCCTGCTGCGCTCGGGCGAAAAGCGCCAGTCGGTGGAAAACGAGGCGAGGAAGAACTTGGCCTTCGTGCCCGACAGGGCCTTGGCCAGGTCGCCGCCATGCGCACGCGCCGGATCGAAATAATCGAGCGCCTTGGTGATCAAGAGATACGTGTTGGCGTCGAAGTATTCGGAAAACTTGTCGCCCTGGTAGCGCAGATACGATTCGATCTCGAAGTCGATGCCGAAGCCGAACTTGTAGTCGCCCGTCTGCGCCGCGTCGCGCAGCTTGCGGCCGAATTTCTCGGCCATGTCATCGTTCGACAGATACGTGATGTGGCCCACCATGCGCGCCACGCGCAAGCCGTTCTTCGGCACCACGCCATGGGCATAGAAATCGCCGCCATGGTAATCGGGATCGGACAGGATGGCCTGGCGCGCCACGTCATTGAAGGCGATATTCTGCGCCGACAGCTTGGCCGTCGAGGCGATTACCACGCAGTGGCGCAGGCGCTCGGGGAACATGATGCTCCACGCCAGCGCCTGCATGCCGCCCAGGGATCCCCCCATCACGGCGGCAAACTGCCTGACGCCCAGTTCATCGGCCAGGCGCGCCTGCGCGCTGACCCAGTCTTCCACGGTGACGACGGGGAAGGAGGCGCCATACGGCTTGCCGGTGGCGGGATTGGTGTGCATGGGGCCCGTCGAACCGAAGCAGGAACCCAGGTTGTTGACGCCGATGACGAAGAATTTGTTGGTATCGAGCGGCTTGCCGGGACCAACCATATTGTCCCACCAGCCCGTGCTTTTCGGTTCGTCCGCGTAGACGCCGGCCACGTGGTGCGAGGCGTTCAGGGCGTGGCAGACCAGCACCGCGTTCGATTTGTCGGCGTTCAGGGTGCCGTAGGTTTCATACATCAACATATAGTCTTGCAGCGATGCTCCGCTTTGCAGCTGCAAGGGTTGCGCAAAATACATGGTTTGCGGCGAAACGATTCCAATGGATGACATGTGTGTCGGTTTATAAAAGGAGGTTGGCCCCACGGGCCATAGTCGATGCAGCACCGCGATGATAGGTGCTGCAACTTTAGCATCAGGACACATCTTGCCGCGCGCGATGTGTCCTGATGCCGATAGGGTGACAGTTTACATGAGCTGCAACTGTTGTACGGCTTCCGCGATCACATTTGGTTCCATGGAACGCATAATTTTGCGCATTTGTGGCGCAATCAGGCCCAGGTCGCTGTTGAGGATCTCTTGCTTGACCGCCAATAGTTGCGCCGGATGCATGGAAAACTCGCGCAGTCCCATGCCCAGCAGCAAGCGCGTGAGCTTCACGTCGCCCGCCATTTCGCCGCAGACGGCCACGTCGATGCCCGCCTTGTGGCCGGCGGCGATCGTCATGGAGATCAGTTGCAGCACGGCCGGGTGCAGCGGATTGTACAAATGCGCCACCTCATAATCGACGCGGTCGATGGCCAGCGTGTACTGGATCAAGTCATTCGTGCCGATCGACAGGAAATCCATGCGTTTGACAAACATGGGCAGGGCCAGCGCCGCGGCCGGGATCTCGATCATGGCACCCACTTCGACCTCGTCGTCGAACTTGACGCCCTCCTCGCGCAGGCTGGCCTTCGCCTGCGCGATCATGGCCAGCGACTGGTCGATCTCGAACGCATGCGCCAGCATGGGAATCAGGATGCGCACCTTGCCGAAGGCGGAGGCGCGCAGAATGGCCCGCAGCTGCGTCAGGAACAGTTGCGGCTCGGCCAGGCAGTAACGGATGGCGCGCAAGCCCAGGGCGGGATTCAATGCCGTATGGTCGGCCTGGTCGAGCGGCTTGTCGGCGCCGATGTCCAAGGTGCGGATCGTCACCACGCGTCCCTTCATCGACTGCACCGTGTTGCGGTAAGCTTCGAACTGCTCGTCCTCGGTGGGTATCTTGTGGGCGCGGCCCATGAACAGGAATTCGGAGCGGAACAGGCCCACGCCGCTGGCGCCCGATTCCAGCGCAAACGGGCAATCCTCGGGCAACTCGATATTCGCCAGCAGGGTGATGGGCGTGCCGCATTTGGTCACGGCCGGCGTCTTTTTCAGCTTGCCCAGCTTTTTGCGCGCGCGCTGCATGGCCGTCTGGCGCTCGCGGTACTGTTCCAGCACCAGGGCGCTGGGGTTGGCGATGACGACGCCGGCATCGCCGTCGATGATTAGCCAGTCGTCCTGCTCGATCAGCATCGACGCCTGCGACATGCCGACGGCGGCCGGGATATCCAGGCTGCGCGCGACGATGGCCGTGTGCGAGTTCTGCCCGCCCACGTCGGTGATGAAGCCGATGAAGGAACGGTCGCGGAACTGCAGCATGTCGGCCGGCGAGATATCGTGCGCGACGACGATCATCTGCGCCATCAATTCATCTTCGGCGGCCGCCTTGGGCAACAGCTGCTCGGTGCCCAGCAAGACTTTCAGCACGCGTTCGGCCACCTGCTGGATGTCGGCCTTGCGTTCGCGCAGGTACGGGTCTTCGATTTCGTCGAACTGGGCCGACAATTCATCGATCTGCGTGAGCAGCGCCCATTCGGCGTTGTAGTGGCGCTTGCGGATGATGTCGAGCGGCGCTTCGGAAATCATCGGATCGGACAGGATCAGCGCGTGCACGTCGATGAAGGCACCCAGTTCCGTGGGCGCATCCTTGGGCAGCTCGTTCCACAGGGTTTGCAGTTCCTTGTGGACGGTGGCGATGGCGCTTTGCAGGCGCTGGACTTCCGCTTCGATCTGTTCCTGGGCGACCAGGTAATGTTTGACGTCAAGGGCGGCCGGCGCCAGCAGATGCGCGCGGCCAATGGCGATGCCGCGGGAGACCGGGATGCCGTGGAGCGTGAAAGATGCCATGGGGTGACCTGTCGGAATGCGGCTGCGGCTGCGTTCGGCGGGCATTACTCGCCTTCGCCAAACCTGTCATTAATCAGGGCGGTGAGCGCATCGACACATGCCAGCTCATCATCACCCTCGGCTTCCAGGGTCACTTTCGCGCCCTTGCCGGCGGCCAGCATCATCACGCCCATGATGGACTTGGCGTTGATGCGGCGCGCGTTGCGGGTCAGCCAGACGTCGCTCTTGAACTTGGCGGCGAGCTGGGTAAATTTGGCGGAAGCGCGTGCGTGCAATCCCAGCTTGTTGATGATTTCGAGTTCTTTTTGAATCATTTTTGTATGGTCTCTATCCCTGAATGCACTACGCTGATGACAATCTTGGCCTATAAAACCCGCCGCCTTCAGGGCGGCGGCCATGTACTTCCTTATTCGCCCACGCGGATGCGGTTATCGACGCGCACGGCGCCGCTTTGCGCACCGGCCAGCGCCATCTCCACCACCACGTCGAGCGTGTCGCGGCGATACGTGATGGCGCGCAGCAGCATCGGCAGGCTGATGCCGGCGATGACTTCCACCCG
The DNA here is from genome assembly GCF_030587275.1 of Janthinobacterium sp. SUN128. NCBI lineage: Bacteria > Pseudomonadati > Pseudomonadota > Betaproteobacteria > Burkholderiales > Oxalobacteraceae > Janthinobacterium > Janthinobacterium sp. SUN128. The sequence goes on from NZ_JAPWHY010000008.1 coordinate 73,149, forward strand.
ACCCGCATCGGCCAGCTTGTTGCAGCAGTTCGACGGCGTGCCGCCCTTCACGTCGGTAATCACCAGCACGCCGGAGCCGTCATCGAGGCGGCAGATGGCGTCCGACGCCAGCTTCTGCACTTCCGCCAGGTCCTGGTCGGCGACGACGTCGATGGCTTCAAAACGTTCCGTTGGCCCGCGAAACACATGCGCGCAAGCGGCGATGAATGCCTGTCCCAGCGGTGCATGTGTCATGAGCAAAATCCCTACCATAGCCATTCCACTTTCTAGCGCTGCTGTGTTTGCGCAACGCCATGCTCGACGGCGTCGACAAACATGGCAGCCACGTCAAAACCCGTCTGCTGCATGATTTCCTGGAAGCAGGTCGGGCTGGTGACATTGACTTCCGTCAGATAGTCGCCGATCACGTCCAATCCTACCAGCATCAGGCCGCGCGCGGCCAGGATCGGACCCAGCTTTTCAGCGATTTCCAGGTCGCGCGCCGTCAATGGCTGCGCTACGCCCGTGCCGCCGGCGGCCAGGTTGCCCCGCACTTCGCCCGCCTGCGGGATGCGCGCCAGCGAAAATGGCACCGGCTTGCCGCCGATGACGAGGATGCGCTTGTCGCCCTTGTCGATATCGGGGATAAACCGCTGCGCCATGATGGTTTGCGCGCCGTTCTCGCTCAGGGTCTCGATGATGGCGCCCAGGTTCAGGCCATCGGCCTTGACGCGGAAGATGCCCGTGCCGCCCATGCCGTCGAGCGGCTTGAAGATGACGTCCTGGTGCTTGGCGTGGAAGGCGCGCAGGCGCGCTTCGTTCGACGTCACCAGGGTCGGCGAGGTGAATTCGGAAAACTGGGCGATGGCCAGTTTTTCATTGTTGTCGCGGATGGCGGACGGCTTGTTGAAGACGCAGGCGCCCTGCTTTTCCGCCAGCTCCAGCAGATACGTGCCGTACACGTATTCCATGTCGAACGGCGGATCCTTGCGCTCGATGATGGCGTCCAGGGCCGACAGGCGCACTTCCTCGGTGGAGACCACCTTGTACCAGTCGTGTTCGTCGCCCGTCAGCTCGATGTGCTGTACCCGTGCCGTGACGATGCCCTCTTCCAGCGCCATGTCCTTTTGTTCGAAGGCGTACACGGCGTGGCCGCGTCTGGCCGCCTCGCGCATCATGGCGAAAGTGGAATCTTTGTAAGTCTTGAAGCCTGCCAGCGGGTCGGCAAGGAATGCAATTTTCATGGTGCGTCCAATCGGGGAGCCTGGATAAGGAATGCTTGATTCTAGCCGAGATCGCCAGGCGCGGTAGTCGGCGCGCCCGGCAAGCCTCCGCGATGGATCAATACACCTCGGGATTCGGGTCCGTGCGCTCCATTTCCAGCGACGCGGCCAGCAAGGCCAGGCGCGCCACCACGCCATACACATAGAAGCGGTTCGGCGCGGCCGTGCCCGGCTTGGCCTTCAAGTCCGGCACGGCATGCTGCTGGGCAAATGCCAGCGGCACGTACTGCGAACCGGGCGCGTTCAGGTTCTGGTCCACGCCACGCTCAGCATGTACGCGGTAGAAACCGCCCACCACGTAGCGGTCGATCATGTAGACGACCGGTTCGGCCACGGCATCCTTGATGCTTTCAAAGGTCGGCACGCCTTCCTGGATGATCACGTCGGTGACCACTTTGCCATCCTTGACGATGGACATCTTGTCACGCTGCTTGCGCGACAGGTCGCGCACTTCGCTGGCGTCGCGCACCGTCATGATGCCCGTGCCATACGTGCCCGCATCGGGCTTGACGATGACGAAAGGCTTTTCCTTGATGCCGTATTCCTTGTATTTCTTGCGGATCTTGGCCAGCAGCACGTCGACGCTGGCGGCCAGCGCATCTTCGCCCTCGCCTTCCTGGAAGTTGACGTCGCTGCACTTGGCGTGGAAGGGGTTGAGCATCCACGGATCGACATCGATCATCTTGCCGAATTTTTTCACCACTTCATCGTAAGCCGTGTAGTGGTTGCTCTTGCGGCGCAGGGCCCAGCCCGCGTGCAAGGGCGGCAACAGGCTTTGCTCATGAATATTTTGCAAGATATCGGGGATGCCGTCTGACAAGTCGTTATTCAGCAGAATCGTGCACGGGTCGAAATCTTTCAAGCCCAGGCGGCGGCCATTGTTCAGACGCACAAGCGGCTCGATGACGAGCATGTTGCCATCTGGCAACGCCAAGGGTGTCGGCTGGGTGATGTCGGGCGACCAGGAGCCGAAACGCACGTGCAGCCCCGTCTGGCGGAATATCTGCATCAGGCGCGCCACGTTCTGCAGATACTGCGGCGTAGTGTTGTGCAATTCCGGCACGATCAGCAGATTGCGGGCGTCCGGGCAATACTTGTCGATGGCGGCCATGGCCGCCTGCACGGACAAGGGCAGCATTTCCGTGGCCAGGTTATGGAAACCGCCTGGGAACAGATTGGTATCGACGGGCGCCAGCTTGTAGCCGGCGTTACGCAAGTCTACCGAGCAATAGAAGGGTGGCGTGTGTTCTTGCCACTCCATGCGAAACCAGCGCTCAATGGCCGGCGTCGCGGCCAGAATCTTTTTTTCGAGGTCGAGCAGCGGTCCGGTCAGGGCCGTGACGAGATGGGGAACCATAGTTACATCCTTAAATTATGTGCAGTATTCAAAAAAGCACACAGAACTGCCGACTATATTACCGTGTAAGTACCCCAAATCGGGGCAAAAGCCTTGTTTTAAAGACCTTTTACATTCCCACAACGAAAAAAAGGCACCTCAATGAGGTGCCTTTTCCAGCTGGACATGCCGCGCCGGGACGCTGGCATGCCAGATAATGACTATTTAGCCATGATACGCTTGCTCGCCGTGGCTGGTGATATCGAGACCTTCGCGCTCTTCTTCTTCCGGTACGCGCAGGCCGATGACGATGTCGACCAGTTTATAGGCGATAACGGAGACGATGGCCGACCAGAGGATGGTGGTGCCAACCGCTTGCGCCTGCACCCACACCTGGTGGCCGATCGAGTACGGATCCGCCGACATCTTGTTGGTGACATAGTCGAATACGCCCTGGCCGCCCAGTTGTGGCGCAGCAAACACACCCGTCAGCAAGGCACCGAGGATACCGCCCACGCCATGCACGCCGAACACGTCGAGCGAATCGTCGGCGCCGATCAGGCGTTTCAGGCCATTCACGCCCCACAGGCAGACGACACCGGCCAGCAAGCCGATGACCAGGCCGCCCATCGGGCCAACAAAGCCGGCCGCCGGGGTGATCGCCACCAGGCCGGCCACGGCGCCGGACGCGCCACCGAGCATGGAAGGCTTGCCTTTGCTGATCCACTCGCCAAACACCCACGACAGGGTGGCGGCGGCCGTTGCCAGCAAGGTGTTGACGAAGGCCAGGGCAGCCACGTCGCCCGCTTCCATCGAGGAGCCGGCATTGAAACCGAACCAGCCCACCCACAGCAGCGACGCGCCGATCATGGTCATCGTCAGCGAGTGCGGTGCCATCGATTCGCGGCCGTATCCGACGCGTTTGCCGATCATGATGGCGCCCACCAGGCCGGCGACAGCGGCATTGATGTGCACCACGGTGCCGCCGGCGAAGTCCAGCGCGCCTTTTTGCCAGATCCAGCCCGCCTTCAGGGCTTCGCTGGCCGAGGTGGCGGCGCTGGTGATCAGGTCAGGACCGGTCCAGAACCACACCATGTGGGCTGCAGGCAGGTAGGCGAACGTGAACCACAGCACGACGAAGGCCAGCACGGCGGAAAACTTGGCGCGCTCGGCAAAGGCGCCAACGATCAGTGCGCAGGTGATGGCGGCAAACGTGCCCTGGAAAGCAACGAAGACGAACTCGGGAATGACGACGCCCTTGCTGAAAGTGGCGGCGGCGGCAAACGTACCCTTGGCCGGATCCCAGATACCATTCAGGAACAGGCGGTCGAAGCCACCGAAGAAGGCGGTTTTTTCCGTGAAGGCGATCGAGTAGCCGTAGATACACCACAGCACGATGACCAGCGCGAACACCATGAACACTTGCATCAGCACCGACAGCATGTTTTTCGAGCGCACCAGCCCGCCGTAGAACAGGGCCAGGCCGGGGATCGTCATCAAGATCACCAGCAAGGTGCTGATCATCATGAAACTGGTGTCGCCCTTGTTGGCGACAGGCGCGGCGGCTGGCGCGGCAGCAGCCGGGGCCGGAGCGGCGGCGGCAGGCGCTGCGTCAGGAACCGGCGTGACGGCGGGAGCGGCGACGGCCGTGGTTGTGGCCGCCTCCGTCTTGGCGGGCGCATCGGCAAAGCTTGGCGTGGCAATGCCAAACGCACACAGGCAGGCTATCCCAGCTAGCAATTTTGTTATATTTTTATGCATCAATATTCCCCTTAGAGCGCTTCGTTGCCGGTTTCACCGGTACGGATGCGGATGACCTGTTCCAGGTTGTAGACGAAAATCTTGCCATCACCGATTTTACCGGTACGCGCGGCACCTTCGATCGCTTCGATGGCCTGGTCGACAATGGCGTCATCGACGGCCGCTTCGATCTTGGTCTTTGGCAAGAAATCAACGACATACTCGGCGCCACGGTAGAGTTCCGTGTGGCCTTTCTGGCGGCCGAAGCCCTTGACTTCCGTGACGGTAATGCCTTGCACATTGATAGCCGACAAAGCTTCGCGTACTTCGTCCAGTTTGAACGGTTTAATGATTGCGGTAATCATTTTCATGGCAGTCTCGCTTAAAAGGTTTTGGACACGGTCAGCACGAGACCGGATTTCGCCAGATTCTTGCCGTTCGGAGCCAGCGATACGTTATTGGCCTTGACGGCTGCCAGGGAAACGGTCGCCACGCCGAAGTCCTTGGTCACGCCGATCTTGTAATCGCTGTAGCTGAGAGAATCGTTGTGCTCGACCTTCTGACGTCCGACATGCAGGTTCAGCATGTAGCCATCATGCACCTCGACGTTGGCACCCACGTCGAGGTAGCCGCTGTTCTTGCTGTCGGCGACACCGAACAGATTCGTCGTCGAATGCGAGTATTTGACATATATCGGGCCATAGCCGAGTTGGCCGTACAGCTCGAAGGTGTTGGCATTGGTGCTCAGTCCATTCGAGGGATAGAAATAGTACAGGCCGCCCACGTCATAGGTAAAATCCTTGCTGATCTCGCCCCGCTTGCCGCCGTAGATATCCCATTCCAGATTGGTGTCGCCGCCGCCATCCTTGATCCATTTGATACTCGACAACCAGGTGCCCACATACAGGCCCGTCGGGTTATGGGTATAGTCGGCGCCGCCGCTGATGGCCGGTTTCAAGCGGCTTTGCGACAGGCCGCGGTAACGGTAGTCGCTGGTCAGCGCCACGTTATAGCTCACCACGTTATCAGGCACGGCTTCGGCCGCAGCAGGCGCCACCACTGCATCCTGGGCCATGGCGCTACCGCACATGGCGGTCATGGCCAGCGTCAACGCTGCAGCTAAAGTCATGTTCTTGGACAGATTCTTCATGGCGATTCCCTTTTATTGAACTTTTAAAGCGGTTGAGGTTTAAAATCTTGGCTGGAGATCACAAAGCGTTCATACCTTCTTTAGCAGAATACGTGCCAGCTCCATTGCCACCTTGACAGGTGCGTTTCCGGCCATACATACCCTGCAAGCCTCTGGGCATGCGGGTACGGGCTGCTAAAGCATTGTGAATTTGCCCAGATTCGCACCAGATTAACGCCGCTGTGCACCGCAATGGTGCGATGCACAGGCCGCACCATAAAAGGACTGACCATGGACATGAATACCTTCTTTAACGATTTGCAAGGCAAGATCCATCAAGCCATCGAAAACTCGCCGGCCAAGGATATCGAGAAAAACGTGAAGTCGATGATGACCCAGGGCTTCGCCCGCCTCGATCTCGTCACGCGCGAGGAATTCGATATCCAGGCGCAAGTACTGGCCAAGACCCGCGCCAAACTGGACGCACTGGAATTGCGCCTGATCGAACTGGAAACGCGCCTGAACGACACCAAGGCGTAAAGTGCGGCCGGCAGGGTCCGTTATTGACGGACTTGCTGGCATACCTCAAGCCTGACGGCGTTTCTAACGCTAGACTGATCCTGCCCGCGCCCGCGCTACAGGGGAGTCTGATGAGCCTGGCCGTCCTGAAAAGCCGCGCCCTGGCCGGCATGGAGGCGCCCGAGGTAAGTGTCGAAGTCCACCTTGCCAACGGCTTGCCTTCGTTTACGATTGTCGGCTTGCCGGATACGGAAGTGAAGGAATCGCGCGACCGTGTTCGTGCCGCGTTGCAAAACTGCGGCTTTGAAATGCCGGCCCGGCGCATCACGGCCAATCTGGCACCAGCAGACTTGCCCAAGGAATCGGGCCGCTTCGACTTGCCCATTGCACTGGGCATCCTGGCCGCCTCCGGCCAATTGCCGGGCGATCAATTACATCACTATGAATTCGCGGGCGAACTGTCGCTCTCAGGCCAGTTGCGTCCCATCCGCGGCGCCCTGGCCATGACCTTTGCCATGCAGCGCAGCCAGTCGGGCGCGCCACGCGCCTTCATCCTGCCGCAGGCGAACGCGGACGAGGCCGCTCTCGTCGGCGATGCCTGCATCTATCCCGCCCACAGCCTGCTCGAGGTCTGCGCGCATTTTGCCGCGCATACCAGCCAGACCGCCCTGCAACGCCACCAGCCCGTGCTGGCAGCGCACGCTTTTCCGTATCCCGACTTTGCCGACGTGCAGGGGCAGCAGCAGGCGCGGCGGGCACTGGAAGTGGCGGCAGCGGGCGGTCACAACGTCTTGATGGTGGGGCCGCCAGGCGCAGGCAAGACCATGCTGGCCAGCCGCTTTCCCGGCGTGCTGCCGCCCATGAGCGATGAAGAAGCGCTGGAATCGGCTGCCGTACATTCGCTAGGGGGCCACTTCAAGGTGGAACACTGGAAACGGCGGCCCTATCGCGCCCCGCACCAGACGGCATCCGGCGTGGCACTGGTGGGTGGCGGCAACGTGCCGCGCCCGGGAGAAATCTCGCTGGCCCACTGCGGTGTGCTGTTTCTCGATGAAATTGCCGAATTCCAGCGGCGGGTACTCGATGTGCTGCGCCAGCCCATGGAGTCGGGCGTGATCAGCATTTCACGCGCGGCCCGCCAGGCCGAGTTTCCTGCCCGCTTTCAACTGATCGCCGCCATGAATCCCTGCCCGTGCGGCTACCTGGGCCACGCTTCCGGCCGCTGCCGCTGCACGCCAGACGCCGTGCTGCGCTATCACAATCGCCTGTCCGGCCCGCTGCTCGACCGTATCGACCTGCAGATTGAAGTGGCCGCCATGCCGCCGGCCGCGCTAGGCCGGCAGGCCGGTGCCGGAGAATGCACGCAGCGGATCGCCACGCGTGTAGCGGCAGCCTATGCCTTGCAGCTGGCGCGCCAGGGAAAATCAAACCAGCAGCTGAGCAACACGGAAATCGAGCAGCATTGTCGCCTTGAAAAGCATGGCGAACAGTTGCTGCATGGCGCCATGACGCGCCTGCACTGGTCCGCGCGCACCTATCACCGGGTACTGCGCGTGGCGCGCAGCATCGCGGACCTGGCGGGCAGCCCGGCCATCGCGCAGCCGCATGTTGCCGAAGCGATCCAGTACCGGCGCGTACTGCGTGAAATATAAGGCGGCCAATGAGCCCCACGCGTGCGCGATTGCGCGTGATGGGCGGCGCTGCTACCATCTGCTGATGAAAAAAACATCACTTTCCCTCGTCCTGGCGACGCTCGCGGCTGCCAGCGTCCTGTCCGCCTGTAGTCCGAAATTCGACTGGCGCGACTATCGCAGCCCCGATGCCCAGTTCACGGCCCTGTTTCCAGGCAAGCCGGCCGTGCTGACGCGCGAGATCGATCTCGATGGCAAGAAAGTCAGCCTGACCATGACGGCCAGCGAGGTCGATGGCAATACCTTCGCCATTGGCAGCGCCGTGCTCGACAGTGTGGAACAGGCACAAACGGCCCTGCCCGCCATGCAGACGGCACTGTTGAAAAATATCAACGGTACCTTGCGCAGCGAAAAATCGGCCTCGGCTGCCAGCAGCACGGCGGCCGGCAGCCATCAACGCCGTTCGCTGAGCATCGAAGCGACGGGGACGCAGCAGGGCAAGCCCGTCCTGCTGGTCGGCCGTTTTGTGGCGCAGGACAAACGCATCTTCCAGATCATCATTCTCGGTGAAGAAAGCAAGCTGTCGCGTGACACCATCGACACCTTCATGGACTCCGTGAAACTGGATTGAGACTTAACGATCGCTTAAACGGGTGTTTTCACGATAAACAAGCTCTTGTAAATGCGTGCGGTGTCCAACAGATGGCCCTATCCGGCTTGCAAATGTGCAATCCGGGCAATCGGACGGCCTGTGCGACATTTCAAGTCGTGATATTGTTTCGACACTAACAACAAGTTTCAGAAAGCGCTTATGTTGATCTCATTCAAATCCAAATCCTCCCCAGAAGTGCTGATGTACCAGGAACATGCCCAACGCATCCTCGACATCCTGCACAAGAACCCCACGCGCGGCGTCATCACGCCAGCTGAAGCGGGCGATGCCCTGGCCCTGCTGGAAAAAGAAGTCGCGGAAAGCAAATTGCATCCGGAAAACGACATCGAACACGATGCGCATACGCCGGAAACCCTGGAAGATGGCGAAACGGGCGCCCATGCGCGCGCGCAAAAAGTGCATTTTTCGCAGCGCGCCTATCCCTTGATGGAAATGCTGCGCTCGGCCAAGGCGGAAAATGAAAGCATCACCTGGGGCATCTGATCCGATGAACGCTGCAGACGAAAAAAAACCCCGCACACGCGGGGTTTTTTTATATAACAAGCCTGACGATAACCTACTTTCACACTGGTTGCAGCACTATCATCGGCGCAAAGTTGTTTCACGGTCCTGTTCGGGATGGGAAGGGGTGGGACCAACTTGCTATGGTCATCAGGCAT
>NZ_JAPWHY010000009.1:0-62108 GCF_030587275.1 Janthinobacterium sp. SUN128
GAATTTCTTCGACAGAACCGTTGCGATTGCAGCGGTCAGCGTGGTTTTACCGTGGTCGACGTGGCCGATGGTGCCGACGTTGACGTGCGGCTTGGTCCGTTCGAATTTACCTTTTGCCATTTTATTCTTCCTTAGAACAATGATTTAAATGTAGGGACCGGCATTCTCGTGAAAGCCGGCCCGGAACTTCTATTACTTAGCTTTCGAGCTTACGATTGCTTCAGTCACATGCTTAGGTGCTTCAGCATAGTGCTTGAATTCCATCGTGTAAGTCGCACGACCTTGGGTCGACGAACGCAACGACGTGGCGTAACCGAACATTTCCGACAGAGGCACTTCGGCCTTGATGATCTTGCCGCCACCGCCAGCAATTTCATCCATACCTTGCACCATGCCGCGACGCGACGACAGATCGCCCATCACGGTACCGGCGTAGTCTTCCGGCGTTTCCACTTCCACGGCCATCATCGGCTCCAGGATGACTGGCGATGCTTTGCGGCAGCCATCTTTGAATGCCATCGAAGCGGCCATGCGGAATGCATTTTCGTTCGAGTCAACATCATGGTACGAACCGAAGAACAGCGTGACTTTAACGTCAACGACTGGGTAGCCAGCCATCACGCCCGAAGTCAGCGTGTCGCGCACACCTTTTTCAACTGCAGGGATGTATTCGCGAGGAACGGTACCGCCCTTGATCGCGTCAACGAATTCGAAGCCCTTGCCCGGTTCTTGCGGTTCGATCTTCAGAACCACGTGACCGTATTGACCACGACCACCCGATTGTTTGACGAATTTGCCTTCCGACTCTTCGCACACTTTACGGATCGTTTCGCGGTAAGCCACTTGTGGCTTGCCGACGGTCGCTTCAACGTTGAACTCACGCTTCATGCGGTCAACGATGATGTCCAGATGCAACTCGCCCATACCGGCGATGATGGTCTGGCCCGATTCTTCATCGGTACGCACGCGGAACGATGGATCTTCTGCTGCCAGACGGTTCAGCGCCAGGCCCATTTTTTCCTGGTCGGCCTTGGTTTTTGGCTCGACTGCCTGCGAAATCACTGGCTCAGGGAAGACCATGCGCTCCAGAACTACGCTGGCTTTTTCGTCGCAAAGCGTATCGCCAGTGGTGGTGTCTTTCAGACCCACAACGGCGGCGATGTCGCCAGCGCGCATTTCCTTGATTTCTTCGCGTTCGTTCGCTTGCATCTGCACGATACGGCCGATACGCTCTTTCTTCTGCTTCACGGAGTTCAACACCGAGTCGCCCGAATTCAGGGTACCCGAGTAGCAACGGATGAAGCACAACTGGCCCACGAACGGATCGGTTGCGATCTTGAACGCCAATGCCGAGAATTTCTCATTGTCGTCAGCTGCGCGCTCGACTGGCTGCTCGTCCTCGTCCAGACCTGGGACAGGTGGAATGTCGATTGGCGATGGCAGGTACTCGATGACCGCGTCCAACATCGCTTGCACGCCCTTGTTTTTAAAGGCGGTACCGCACAACATTGGAACGATTTCGCTGGCGATGGTACGCTGACGCAGGGCAGCCTTGATCTCTTCTTCCGAGAGGTCGCCTTCTTCCAGGTACTTGTTCATCAGGTCTTCCGACGCTTCAGCAGCGGCTTCAACCATGTTTTCGCGCCACTTGGCAGCATCAGCGGCCAGGTGTGCAGGAATGTCGCCGTATTCAAACTTCATGCCTTGCGAAGCGTCGTCCCAGATAACCGCTTTCATCTTGACCAGATCGATAACACCGGTGAAGACGTCTTCAGCGCCGATAGGCATCTGAATAGGTACTGGGTTGGCTTTCAGACGCGAACGCATCTGATCGTAGACCTTGAAGAAGTTGGCGCCGGTACGGTCCATCTTGTTCACGAAGGCCAGACGTGGCACTTTGTACTTGTTAGCCTGACGCCATACCGTTTCCGATTGTGGCTGCACGCCGCCGACTGCACAGTAAACCATGCAGGCGCCATCCAACACGCGCATCGAACGTTCCACTTCAATGGTGAAGTCAACGTGGCCTGGGGTGTCGATGATGTTGATGTGGTGAGCTGGGAAGTTGTTAGCCATGCCTTTCCAGAAGCACGTAACAGCAGCCGAGGTAATCGTGATACCGCGCTCTTGCTCCTGTGCCATCCAGTCGGTGGTGGCAGCGCCATCATGGACTTCGCCCAGCTTGTGGTTCACGCCTGTGTAGAACAGGACGCGCTCGGTCGTGGTCGTCTTACCTGCATCGATGTGAGCGGAGATACCGATATTACGATAGCGCTCAATGGGGGTCTTGCGGGCCATAATTAATCCTAAATGAATGGACAAAACCGAGCAGCATTTTTTTGCAAAAATGAGCCCGGCCTCGAACAACAGATGCTTGACAGCCGCCTTGCGGTAGCTGGCTTTATATTAGAAGCGGAAATGCGAGAACGCTTTGTTCGCTTCAGCCATACGATGGACTTCGTCGCGTTTTTTCATCGCGCCGCCGCGGCTTTCAGCCGCTTCCATCAGCTCACCGCCGAGGCGTTGTGGCATCGATTTTTCGCTGCGCTTGTTAGCAGCTTCACGCAACCAACGCATGGACAGAGCCATACGACGGACTGGGCGAACTTCAACCGGCACCTGGTAGTTTGCACCACCGACGCGACGGGATTTCACCTCAACCAGCGGCTTGGCGTTGTTGATTGCGGTAGCAAAAACTTCGAGTGGATCTTTGCCCGATTTTGCTGCGATGTGCTCGAAAGCACCGTAGATGATGTTTTCTGCAACCGATTTCTTACCGGACAGCATCAGCACGTTTACAAATTTAGCGACATCAGTGTTGCCGAATTTTGGATCTGGCAAAATTTCGCGCTTGGGTACTTCACGACGACGTGGCATATCAATTCCTTTCAATCTTCAGTTGAGCGCGCGTTCTTCGCACACTCGCGGACGACCATCATAGTCCTCCACTTACTCGACCAGATGCGGTCGACTACATTCACTTAGCTAGTTGCCACTGAGCGAAACTTGGGTTTGCTGCGTACAACTTATTACTTCTTGCCTGCTTTAGCGCGCTTGGTACCGTACTTCGAACGCGATTGCTTACGGTCTTTAACGCCTTGGGTATCCAGGGCACCGCGAACCATGTGGTAACGCACACCCGGCAAATCCTTAACGCGACCGCCGCGCAGCAGCACAACACTATGCTCTTGCAGGTTATGGCCTTCACCGCCAATGTACGAAATAACTTCGAAACCATTGGTCAGACGAACTTTAGCGACTTTACGCAGAGCCGAGTTTGGCTTCTTTGGAGTCGTGGTGTAAACACGTGTGCAGACGCCACGTTTTTGCGGGCTGTTTTCCAGCGCCGGCGATTTGCTCTTCACGGTCAAAGCGACGCGTGGATTGCGAATCAATTGATTGATGGTTGGCATCGTTATAAATCCAACAAAAAACTACGATTAATAACCCGGGCAAGATGCCCGGCGACTAAAACCTCGTCCCGCTTTCATCTACTGCGCACCGGAGGCGCCCGCAGCCACTCGATAAGGAGCGGCCATGAAATGCCAAGCAATACGTAAACGATGAGCAGAATAAAATCGAGAACTCGCTAGTTTAGACCTTGTGTTACAGGGGGTCAATCAGTTTACCGCTTTTTGCTATAAAAAAAGGCAAAAAAGAGGCGCTTTTGTGGCATTTTGACTAATCTTTGGCCGCAGCGCGCGGACACCGGCGCTACGCGGCAATTGATGATTTGACATTCTTTCTCTGCGGCCAAGCACCGGACGCGCACATTCTTGTATGACCGCAAGATAACAAAAGGATTGATAATAGCGGACATTTTTCGCTGCCCTCCCTTATGCGCTCCTTGCTTCGCCCCGCCAATCTGTTCCTGCTCCTGACGTATGCCTTGCTGACGGCCGTGCCCTTCATTCCCGCGCTGCTGGGGCGCGCCCCCGAGCATCCCTGGCAGATACTCACCTTCGAGCTGCTGGCCTGGCTGGCCGTCTGGAGCGTGTTCAAGCGCCCCGCGTATTTCCACTGGCTGCTGGTGCCTGCCTTCCTGGCCCTGCCGACGGAAATCTACCTGTTCATCTTCTATGGCCAGGGCATTTCCACGCACCACCTGGGCATCATCTTTGAAACCAGCCCCAAGGAAGCGATGGAATTCCTCGGGCAAAAAGTGTGGCTGATGGGCGCCGTCATGCTGGGCGTGATCGCCTGGTGCCTGCTCGGCTGGTATGCGGCCACGCGCACGCGCGACCTCGACTGGCGCGGCAAGACGCGCCCGGCCGCCTTCGTGCTGCTGATCCTGCTGGGCGGCTTCTGGTGGTATGGCTATGAATTCGGTTTCGAGGCCAAGGTCCTGCACAGCACCGCCGCACCGGCCAAGGCCAGCGGGCCGGCGGTCAGCGGCAAGGCGGGCGCCTCCGGCTTCGGCGACGCCAGCTCGGCCGACGATGAAACGGCCGAGGAAGACGAAGAAAGCAGCAAGCCGGAAAACGCCAGCATCGCCGGCGCCGACGAGACGGGCCTGGGCTGGCCCAGCCTGCCCCATTGGGCGCGTCTGCCCTACGCCTTCGACACTGTCAGCAACTCCTGGCCTTTCGGCCTGGCCGCGCGCGGCTTCGATTTCTACAAGGAGCGTCGCTACCTGGCCGAGCTGGGACAGAAAAGCAGCAGCTTCCGTTTCGGCGCGCACCAGCAGCACCCCGATCCCCATCCGGAAGTGGTGGTCATGGTAATCGGTGAATCGTCGCGCTACGACCGCTGGAGCCTGAACGGCTATGAACGCGACACCAATCCCCTGCTGAAGCAGGAAGCCAACCTGGTGCCGCTGGCCGACGTCATCACGGCCGTTTCCGCCACGCGCCTGTCCGTGCCCGTCATCATCTCGCGCAAGCCGGCCACGCAAAGCCTCAAGGATGGCTTCTCGGAGAAATCCTTCCTCACCGCCTACAAGGAAGCGGGCTTCAAGACCTACTGGCTGTCGAACCAGATTTCGTTCGGCCAGTTCGACACGCCCGTGTCCGTCTTTGCCAAGGAAGCGGACGTGGTGCAATTTTTGAACCTGGGCGGCTTTACCAACAATTCAAACTTCGACCAGATCCTGTTCGACCCGTTCAAGAACGCGCTGGCCGACCCCGCGCCGAAAAAACTCATCGTGCTGCACACCCTGGGCAGCCACTGGAACTACAGCCAGCGCTATCCGAAAGCGTTCGACAAGTGGCAACCGTCGCTGTTCGGCGTCGACAAGCCCGTCTACACGGACACGGCCATCAAGCCGCAGCTGAACAACAGCTACGACAGTTCCATCCTGTACACGGACTGGTTCCTGTCGAACGTGATCGGCATGCTGAAGGACGATGGCCAGCGCACCGCCCTGCGCAGCTCGCTCGTCTATGTGGCCGACCATGGCCAGACCCTGTACGACGGCACCTGCCGCCTGGCCTTCCACGGCCACAACACACAGTTCGAATTCCACGTGCCCGCCTTCGTCTGGTACTCGCCGCAATTCCAGCGGCACTATCCGGACAAGGTGACACAGCTGCAGCGCCATCAAAAGGCGCGCCTGTCGACGGAAAACATGTTCCATACGCTGCTCGACCTGGGCGACATCCGCTTCGCCGGCGAACAGCCCGAGTGGAGCATCGCCAGCCCCCGCTTCAAGCAGCACAAGCGCTACGTCGACAGCTACGGCTGGACCAACTACGACAACGCCATCATCCGCAGCGATTGCCGCGAAGTGATCGACAAGAGCACGCCGGAAAAGCAGGAAAAATAAGCGCGACCATCAGACCCGTTCGAGCACGCCGCCGCAATCGGCCGGCTGCGCCATGTGCGTGCTGAGCCAGTCGAAGACGCGCCCGGCCTTGTCTGCGATACCGGCGTCAAAGCCGCGCTGCGCCAGCAGGGCGATGCCATTCGTGGCCTGCAGCACGCCCGGCGCCAGCAGCAGCGCGCCGGCGTCATCGCGGCCCACGCACCACGGCGCCAGGCAGTCTTCCAGCAGCGGCCCCAATACCAGATTGTGCGACGAGACGATCACCAGGTGGCGCGCGGCCAGGGAATGCAGCACGGCGGCGGCCGCCGCCACGGATTCGAGGTGGTTCGTGCCGCGGAAGATTTCATCGATCAGGAACAGCGCCGGCGCGCCCTTCTCGGCCAGCGCCAGCAATTCGCGTGCACGCCGCAATTCGGCGATATATAAACTTTCGCCGCCGTCGAGCGAATCGTCATTCTGCATGCTCGCATACACGGCCAGGCGCGGCACATCAGCACTGTCCGCATAACAGAAGCCAAAGGCCCGCGCACAGACCAGGTTCAAGCCTATGCAACGCAGCAAGGTACTCTTGCCGATGCCGTTCTGGCCGGAGATGAAGCCCCCCTTGCCCTGCACGCCGAACGACAACGGCGCAGCTCTCTCCAGCAAGGGATGCAGCATGCCCCGCAAGGCCAGCACGCGCGGCGCCGCAATGCCCGCCCAGCAAAACACGGGGGTCGCATGCAATTGCCGCGCCAGCGCCAGGTCCGCTTCCAGCTGGGCCACCTGGGTAAAGCTATCGCGCAGGAAGGGCAACTGCTGCGCGACCAGTTGGCGCGTGCGGAAATAGCGCTTGACGTTTTTCAGCAGGAGCCAGTCGCCATATTCGACCAGCAGCGTATCGATGAAGGGCACGTAATGCAGCAGCGAGCGCTCGATGGCGCGCGTCAGCTTGGCCGCCTGCGCGCTGCCGGCAGCCAATGGCAAGGCTGCCGGTACATCGAGCCACACCAGCGCGGCACGGGTTTTCAGCAGATGGCGCAAGGTATCGAGCGTGCGTTCCCATAGCTTGGCGCTTTCGTAAAAACGCACCTGCACGGTCATCAGCGCAACACAGGCGGCCAGCACGCCAAACAGCGCCGGCCAACCTGCCAGCCAGCTGGCGGCGATGGCCAGCAGCAAGGCCAGCGGCACCAGCCATAGCCAGGCACTCCACCATGGCGCCGCTGCCAGCGCCGCACCGAACAGGGTCTCGCTCACTTCCGTATCGGCCTGGCGCAAGGGCAGGCAGGCGCGCTGTAGGCTCGCCGCCTGGGCCGGGTCATCCAGCAATCGCTGGACGCGCGCAATGGAGCCAGGATCGGCCTGGCCGCCGCTCAGGCGTCGGTGCAGCTCCTGCTGGCCAAAGATGCTGGTCTCGCGCGCCAGTTGCGACGCGTACTGGTCGAGCAACAGTTCGTTCCAGGTCTGACCATCGAGCGATGGCGCCTCGCCCGTCAGCCGCTGCAGCATCGCCACGTCGCTGCGCGCAAAAGGATAATCGAGCGCTGGCGCAAAGGCACGGGCAGGGAAAATTTGCTGGAAAAACGGATGCATGGCGCCTTGGGGAGGAGTCAAAAAAGAGTCGCCACAGCAGATGCAGGCGATTGCCAATTTATCAAGTGGAACCTGCGCGGACGGACACGCTGGACGGCGCGGACACGGCGGACAGCCGGACGCCAGAATTTTTCCCGATTCAAATCAATGACTTAACAACTGGCATGGATCGTGCATTGGAAAAGGCATCCTTCACGAGACCTGACCATGATCCGCGATACCTCCTCCCAAGACGCCGTACTGTCCGCCCCGCCGGGCCAGCGCCACAAGAAACGCGCCCTGCTGCTGGCCGGCGCCGCCGTCGTCATCGGCGCCGCCATCGCTGCCGTTACCGGCTGGCGCAACAGCGAACATTCCGTCAATGCCGACCGCCTGCGCATCGCCGACGTCACGCGCGGCACCCTGATCCGCGACGCCGCCGTGAACGGACGCGTGGTGGCCGCCATCAGCCCCACGCTGTATTCGACCACCGTGGCCACCGTCACGCTGAAAGCGAAGGCCGGCGACACCGTCAAAAAGGGCGATATCCTCGCCGTGCTGGAATCGCCCGACCTGTCGGACGCGCTGAAACGCGAGCAGTCGAGCGTGCAGCAGCTGGAAGCGGAAGTGGCGCGCCAGCAGATCCTGGCCAAGAAACAGAAACTGCTGGCCCGGCGCGAAGCGGATACGGCGGAAATCGAGCGCCTGTCCGCCCAGCGCACGCTGGAGCGCTATGAAAGCGTGGCGCAGGTGGGCATCATTGCCAAGATCGATTACCAGAAGGCCAAGGATGCCTTGAATTCCGCCGAGATCCGCAGCAAGCACGCTTCGCAGGCGGCCGGCCTGGAAGGCGAAGACGTGACCCTGGCGCTGAAGACCCGGGTCAACGAACTGGAACGCCAGCGCCTGAGCCGCGACAACGCGCAGCGCAGGGTCGACGAGCTGACCGTGCGTGCGCCCGTCAATGGCTTCATCGGCACGCTGTCGGTGGCCAACCGCAGCGTGGTGCAGGCCAACACGGCCCTGATGACCCTGGTCGACCTGTCGCAGCTGGAAGTGGAGCTGGAAGTGCCGGAAACGTATGTGGCCGACATCGGCCTGGGCATGAGCGCCGAGATCGAGACGGGCGCCATCAAGGCGACCGGCAAGCTGTCGGCGCTGTCGCCCGAAGTGGTCAAGAACCAAGTGCTGGCGCGCGTGCGCTTCAACGGCGAACAGCCGGCCGGCCTGCGCCAGAACCAGCGCGTCTCGGCACGCCTGCTGATCGACGAGCGGCCCAATGTGCTGATGCTGGCGCGCGGTTCCTTCGTCGAAGCGGAAGGCGGACGCTTTGCCTACGTGGTGCGCGATGGCGTGGCCGTCCGCACGCCCATCAAGCTGGGCGCCACCAGCGTCTCTGCCGTCGAGATTCTCGGCGGCCTGAAACTGGGCGACAAGGTGGTGGTCGCCGGCACGGAAAATTTCGCGAACGCGGCCCGCGTCTCGCTCAACTAACAATACTCATCCAACCAGGAGCCCTCCATGCTGCGCATGCAAAACCTGAGCAAGATCTACCGCACCCACATGATCGAAACGCACGCGCTGCGCGGCTTCGAGATCCACGTCCGCCAGGGCGAATTCGTCACCGTCACGGGACCGTCCGGCTCCGGCAAGACGAGCTTCCTGAACATCGCCGGCCTGCTCGAGGAATTTACGGATGGCGAATACATCCTCGACGGCGTCAACGTCAGGGGCATGGACGACAATGCCCGCTCGCGCCTGCGCAATGAAAAACTGGGCTTCATCTTCCAGGGTTTCAACCTGATTCCCGACCTGTCGCTGTTCGACAATGTCGACGTGCCGCTGCGCTACCGGGGTTTCAACCGCGCCGAACGCAAGGAGCGCATCGAGGAGGCGCTGGCCAAGGTGGGCCTGGCGTCGCGCATGAAGCACTATCCGGCCGAATTGTCGGGCGGCCAGCAGCAGCGCGTGGCCATCGCGCGCGCACTGGCCGGCTCGCCGAAACTGCTGCTGGCCGATGAACCGACGGGCAACCTGGACACGCAGATGGCGCGCGGCGTGATGGAGCTGCTGGAAGAAATCAATGCGCAAGGCACCACCATCCTGATGGTCACGCACGATCCGGAACTGGCACTGCGCAGCCAGCGCAATGTGCACATCATCGACGGCCAGGTGTCGGACCTGGTACAGCATGGCGCCACGCTGTCGCTCAAGCCGCAGCACGCGACCGCCTAGGAGCCGCCATGTTCCAATACTATTTCAAGCTGGGCCTGCGCAACCTGCGCCGCAATCCCGCCCTGACGGCGCTGATGGTGCTGACCCTGGCCGTCGGCGTGGCCGCCAGCGTGGCCACCGTCACCATCCTGCATGCGATGTCGGGCGATCCGCTGCCGCACAAGAGCGACCGCCTGTTCGTGCCGATGATCGATGTAGTTCCCTTGAAAGGCTATACGCCGGGCACCAAACCCAGCTTTGGCCAGTCACAGCTCGCCTATACCGATGCGAAGAACTTCATGGCCAGCAAGATGGGCATCCGCCGCAGTGTCATGTACGGCGTGGCCGGACCCGTGGAGCCGGCGCGCAGGGACCTCGGCGCCTTCCGGGCCCAGGGCCTGGCCCCCACGCGCGATTTCTTCGCCATGTTTGAAGTACCGTTCCTGTATGGCCAGCCATGGAGCGAGGCCGACGACGCCAGCGGCGCCGACGTCATCGTCCTGAGCCGCGCCCTGGCGGAAAAGCTGCTGGGCACAACCAATCCCGTGGGCCAGCGCGTGACGGTGCTGGGACGCCCCTATCTGGTCAGCGGCGTGCTCGATCGCTGGGATCCCGTGCCGCGCGTGCACCGCATCATCGGCAGCAAGGGCGCCTTTGGCACGGAAGATGAATTCTTCATTCCGTTTGCCAGTGCCATCCGCCACGAAACGGGACATGACGGCGGCATGGCCTGCAGCGGCGTCGAGCGCAGCCCCGGTTACCAGGGCATCCTGGCATCGGACTGCACCTGGCTGCAATTCTGGTTTGAAATGGCCAGCGCCGGCGAACGCAGCGAGCTGCAGGCTTATCTCGACAGCTATGCGGCCGAACAGCGCAAGCTGGGCCGCATGCCACGCCATGCGCCCAACATGCTGTACGACGTCAGGCAGTGGCTCGATTTCCTCAACGTGGTCGACAACGACAACAAGCTGGCTGCCTGGCTGGCCTTCGGCTTCCTGCTGCTCTGCCTGGTCAACACCATCGGCCTGCTGCTGGCCAAGTTCTCCGCGCGGGCGGCGGAAGTCGGCATCCGCCGCGCACTGGGCGCCACGCGGCGCGACATCTTCCGCCAGTTCCTGATCGAGACCGGCGTCATCGGCCTGGCCGGCGGCGTGCTGGGCCTGCTGCTGGCCTATGCCGCCCTGGCCGTGGTGAGCGCGCAATCGAGGGAGCTGGGCACCGTGGCGCACCTGGATGTCCCGATGCTGCTGCTGACGTTTGCCGTTTCCGTACTGGCGGCCTTGCTCGCAGGACTGTTGCCCACCTGGCGCGCCTGCCAGGTCACGCCGGCCATGCAACTCAAATCCCAATGACACCCACCATTTCACAATGAGGCCCCACATGGAAATCCGCCCCATCCTGTCGGCGCTGATGCGCAACAAGACCGGCGCCGTGCTCGTCGCCGTGCAAGTTGCCATCAGCCTGGCCATCCTGGCCAACGCCTTGTACATCGTCAACCTGCGCCAGGCCATCGCCGCCCGTCCCACCGGCGTAGCGGCCGAAAACGACATCTTCTATGTCAAAGTCCAGAGCATGGACAAAGGCAGCCCGCAGCGCCAGATAGCCGAACAGAAGCGCCAGGCCGCGATACTGCGCGCCCTGCCGGGCGTGGTCTCCGTGGCGCAAACCACGCAGGCCGTGCTGTCGCGTTCCGGCAGCAGCACCAACGTCGCGGCCAAACGCGGACAGGCCGAGGCCAGCGCCAGCACCTCGATGTACGTCACGCCCGATTCGCTGGTCAGGACATATGGCCTGAAGCTGGTGGAAGGCCGCGATTTCCATCCCGACGAGGTCCCGGAAATCAATGAAGACGTCGATGAAACCTTCCCCAAGGTGGTGATCGTGACGCGCGCCGCGGCGCAAAAAATCTGGCCAGGCGAAACCAGCTTTGTCGGCAAACCCCTGTTCAATGGCACCGGCGACAACGATGACGAGATGCGCGTGATCGGCGTGGTGGAACGGCTGCAGACGCAGGTCGGCCAGGTCAGCGCCCAGGGCGAGTATTCGATCATCCTGCCGGCGCGCCTGACGGGCGGGCGCGATTCGCTGCTATTTGCCGTGCGGGCAGAACCAGGCCAGCGCAACCGCCTGATGAAGGAGGCGGAACAAGCCATCCGCACGTCCAGCACCGAGCGCCTGCTGGTGCGCACGGATACCCTGGAGCAGCACCGCAAGACACGTTATCTGGCAGACCAGGGCTTGTCCTGGATGCTCATCGCCGTCAGCACCCTGCTGCTGCTGGTGACGGCCAGCGGCATCGTCGGCATCGCCAGCCTGTGGGTCTCGCAGCGGCGCAAGCAGATCGGCGTGCGCCGCGCGCTCGGTGCGCGCCGCATCGACATCCTGCGCTACTTCCTGACGGAGAATTTCATGATCACCAGCGTCGGCGTGGCGGCTGGCGTGGTGCTGGCGCTGGGCCTGAATCAGCTGCTGGTCAGCCAGCTGGAAATGGCGCGCCTGCCGCCCGGCTACCTGCTGGCCGGCGCGCTGGTATTCTGGCTGCTGGGCGTGGGCGCCGTGTATGGGCCAGCCTGGCGCGCTGCCAGTATTTCGCCGGCCACGGCCACCCGCAGTACCTGAGCCGGCACCTGAGTGATATGCTGCGCGCATGCCTACTGTACTGATTATTGACGACAATGCCGCCGTGGCCATCGCGCTGGACGTGCTGTTCTCCCTGCACGAGATCGACGCCGTGCGCGCCGCCTCGCCCGAGGAGGGCCTGCAGCTGCTCGAGCGCCACGCCATCGACCTGGTGGTGCAGGACATGAACTTCACGGCCGACACCACTTCGGGAGAGGAAGGCAGCGCGCTGTTCCACGCGATCCGCGCGCGCTACCCGGATCTGCCCGTGATCCTGCTGACGGCATGGACACAGCTCGACGCGGCCGTCGACCTGATCAAGTCCGGCGCGGCCGACTACCTGGCCAAGCCATGGGATGACCGGCGCCTGATCGCTTCCGTGCAGAACCTGCTGGAACTGGGACAGGCCAGCCGCGCGCTGCGCCAGCGCGTCGTGGCCGAGCAGCGCCAGCGCCACGCGCTGGAAAAAGACTTCGACTTGCGCGGCATGGTGTGGCAAGACCCGGCCACGGAAAGAGTCGTGCACCTGGCGTGCCAGGTGGCCCGGGCCGACGTGCCCGTGCTCATTTCGGGACCAAATGGCAGCGGCAAGGAACGCATCGCCGCCATCGTGCAAGCCAATTCCCAGGTCGCCAGCGGCCCCTTCGTCGTGCTCAATTGCGGCGCCGTGCCGGTCGAGCTGATCGAGGCGGAACTGTTCGGTGCCGAGGCGGGCGCCTACACGGGCATCACGCGCGCGCGCGACGGCAAGTTCGACGCGGCCGACGGCGGCACCTTGTTCCTCGACGAGATCGGCAACCTGCCGCTGGCCGGGCAAATGAAACTGCTGCGCGTACTGGAAACGGGACGCTTCGAGCGCCTCGGCTCGAACCGCGAGCGGCAAGTGAAAGTGCGCGTCATCAGCGCCAGCAACGCCGACCTGCCTGGGATGATCAAGGCCGGCACGTTTCGCGAAGACCTGTTCTACCGCCTGAACGTGATCGAACTGCGCCTGCCGCCGCTGGCCCAGCGCCCGCTCGACATCCTGGTGCTGGCACAGCATTTCCTGGGCAGCGAAAAAACCCTGGACGCGCAAGCGCAGGCCACCCTGCTGGCGCACGGCTGGCCCGGCAACGTGCGCGAACTGAAAAACGTCATGCAGCGCGCCAGCCTGCTGACGGCCGGTCCCGTGATCCGCGCACAGGAAACGGGCTTGCCGCTGGCGGGTGTGCCATCGCTGCGCGCGCCGCAGGATGGCGCCGCGACGGAGCCGGACCACGACAGCGTCACCGCGGCGCTCGCGCGCGCACACGGCGTGGTAGCGCAGGCGGCACAGGAACTGGGGCTGTCGCGCCAGGCGCTGTACCGGCGCATGGAACGCCTGGGCATCGCGCGCGGCTGATGGCCTACCGTCCCATGCGCCTTTCCCTGCTCACGCGCTGGACGGCGCTGATCGTCACCCTGCTGGTGCTGGGCATCGTCATCGCCCTGCTGCTCGCGCATTTTTTACCCGGCCAGCCGCTGCTGGTGCTGGCTGGTACCCTGCTGTGCGTGCTGCCGGTGGCCGTGATTACCATCCGCGCACAGCTGCAAGCGATGCTGTCGCTGTTTCGCGCCTTGAGCGGCACCGTCGCCAGCTACCAGGACGGCGACTTCGGCTTCAGCCTGCGCTGGCCGCAGAATGACGAACTGGCCGACCTGGTGGCGGCCCATAATGCGCTGGGCGACGTGCTGCGCAAGCAGCGCCTGGACCTGGTGCAGCGCGAACTGCTGCTCGACACCATGGTGCAAAACACGCCGGTGGCCATGCTGCTGGTGGCCGAGGGCAGCGCTATCGTCTACGCCAACCTGGCCGCGCGCCAGCTGCTGCACCACGGCCGCCGGCTCGAGGGGCATCATCTGGCCGACATCGTGCAACAGGCGGCGCCGGCCCTGGCCGAAGCGCTGGCGCGCCGCAGCGACGGCTTGTTTACCAGCGGCGAAGGGGAGCAGGAAGAGGTATATCACCTGGCGCGGCGCAGCTTCAGCCTGAACGGGCGCAAGCACGAACTGCTGCTGTTGCGCCAGCTGACCCTGGAACTGCGGCGCCAGGAAGTGCAGACCTGGAAAAAAGTCATCCGCGTCATCAGCCATGAACTCAACAACTCGCTGGCGCCGCTGGCCTCGCTGGCCCATTCCGGCGCCGAGCTGGTGCGCCGCGGCCAGACGGAGCGCCTGCCGCAAATCCTTGCCACCATCGAGGAGCGCACGCGCCACCTGGAAACCTTCATCCTCGGCTATGCGCGCTTTGCCAAGCTGCCCGCGCCACGCCTGGCGCCGTGCGAGTGGCAGCCCTTTCTCGACAGCCTGGCCTCGCAGGCGGCTTTCGCGCTCGACTGCGTACCGCCCGCACAGGCGGCCGTGTTCGATGCGGCGCAAATGCAGCAGGCACTGCTGAACCTGCTCAAGAATGCGCTGGAATCCGGTTCGCGGCAAGAGCATATCGGCCTGCACGTCAGCCAGGCGCAAGGGCAGCTGCGCATCGAAGTGCGCGACCGCGGCCCGGGCATGAGCGGCGCCGTGCTGGAAAATGCGCTGGTACCGTTTTATTCCACCAAGCGCAGCGGCACGGGACTTGGCCTGGCGCTGGCGCGCGAAATCGCCGAAGCCCATGGCGGGCGCATCACCCTGGCCAACCGCGAAGGTGGCGGCCTGGCGGTGACATTGATTCTGCCCTTGCTGGACAGAAATTAGTTACTGGCGTAACGATTTTTTCATCACACGCTGCGCAATTATTTTTCGGTACAATATTGATAATTATAGTTTTTAATATTGCAACTTCATGAGCGCCATGCCCGTGTGTTAGAAATAAGCTATTTAAGTTTGCATAATGATATAAAAATAGCTCATTGACAATGAAATGTCCTGGCGATAATTTATCTGAGCGGCACGGTTTTTTTTGAAACATTAATCGTTTTTTCGCGGGGATAAATATGAAACTGAAATCACTCATCGCAGCAGCGGTACTGGGCGCTGCAACCATCGGTAGCGCATATGCTGCGTCGTACACCATCAACCTGACCAACACCACGGGCAACCTGTGGACGGGGGGCTTCAACGCCACTCCCACGCCGCTAGGCGCCTTTACCGATACGTTCACGTTCACTCCCGACGCGACTTTCGGTTCGACCGCGCAAGCCTTCCTTGCCAACCTGTCGGTCACGGGCAGCGACCCGGCTTCCATCAACTTCACCAGCGCCAATCTGAACGGCATCTCCCTGACCGGTTTTGGCGGCCCCACCGTCTTCGGCTATGCCCAGGGCGAGGTGCTGGCGCCAACCACACTGCTGTTCAACGGTCCGATGGTCCTCACCGTCATGGGCAACAGCAACGGCGGCAGCTATGGCGGCACCTTCAACCTGAACCTGGCGCCCGTTCCTGAACCGGAAACGTATGGCATGCTGCTGGCCGGCCTGGGCATACTGGGCTTCCTGGCACGACGCCGCAAGCAATCTTGAGCTCCCCCCCAAAAGACGCTGCGGCGTCTTTTTTTCACCCGGCTGCTAAACTGGCGCCATGACGACCGACTTTACCTCCACCAGCCATACCGCTTTCAGCCACCCGGGCCACCCGCCTGCCACCACCACCGAACACCGCGGCATCCGCTACCTGCACCTGGGCACCAAGTGGGTGCAGGGCGCCATGCGCCTGGACAAGCCAGATGCCATCGAGCTCGAATACGTGCAGATGATGATGATGTGGATGCTGTTCAAGACGCAGCCCAAACGCATCGTGCAGCTGGGACTGGGCAGCGCCGCGCTGACCAAATTCAGCTACCGCCGCTTCCCCGACGCCACGGTCACGGCCATTGAACTCAATCCGAACGTGATCGCCATCTGCGGCGCCCAGTTCGCGCTGCCGCCGAACGACGCGCGCCTCGATGTGCGTGAAATGAATGCGCTCGACTTCGTGCTCGATCCTGCCAACCACGGCACGGTCGACGCGCTGCAAGTGGACCTGTACGACGAAGACGCGCGCGGTCCCGTGCTCGACACGCCAGAGTTCTACCAGGCTTGCCACGACTGCCTGGCGGACGACGGCATCATGTGCACGAATGTCTTCGGCGACTTCCCCAACTACGACAAGAATCTACAGGCGATGGAACTGGTTTTCGACGCCGTCGTCTGGGTGCCGGAAATGGAAGATGAAAACATCGTCGTGCTGGCCTTCAAAAAATCGCCATCGCTCGACTTCAGCGATTTATACGAACGCGCCGCCGCCATCAAGAAGCAGTTCAACCTGCCCGCCAAGAACTGGGTCAATGGCTTGAAGCAGTGGATGCAGGACCAGCAGTAAGCCATGCGATCTCATTCCAGGACAGGCTGCCAGTTTCCTGCGGCGCGATAAAACCCCAGGCTCTTGCCGCCGTTGAAGCGCGCGGCTTTCATCAGGTCAGCGAGCTCGCTGGAGATCAACAGGTCGCCCGATTGCGCATCCCTGGCGATCTGCCTGGGCGCCAGTTCCTCGTCGCGCAAAAACGTCCGCGTGAAGTAGATGACGTTGCCCTTGTCATCTTTTTCCGCGATTGAACGTTCGAGGTCCACCGTCTGTACGTGTTGCGTCGCATTCACGATGTAAAACGGCTGCTCCACAGGTTCACCGCCCGCCATGATGCAGGCGGGAGCGAGCAATTCCACGTCCTGGCCGGCGGCGCCGGCCAGGAACCCGGCCAGGCGGGCCGAGACCAGCGGCACGTCCCCCAGCAGCCACAGACAGTCATGTTTCAGGAGCCTTTCCCGGGTGCAGACGAAATGCACGGGGGGCCTGTCCATACCGAACGGATACGGAGCCCCCTGCAGCAGCGCCAGATAGTCGAAGTTCGATCCAGCCGTCTCATAGGATCCACCTTCCTTGTCGTAGGAGCCGATCAGTTTGTCATGGTAATCAACCGGGGCTTTCCAGCTCAGTATCATGGGTAGTCCTCTTCCTCGTCCTGGCAAAGGCCTATTGTGACCGCTTCGCCTGCCCAGCCGCGCCAGCTTACGCAAGCAGCGCGCCCAGGCGGCGTGCCAGGCCGTCCATGTTCTCGGCCGGCACCTGCGCATAACCGAGCAGGAAGCCGTTCCAGCCCATCCCTTCTCCCGTGCCGTGCGCGGACAGGGCCAGCGCCACGATGCCGTCCTGCGCGGCGCTCCGGCTCAGCGCCAGGTCATCCCATTCCGTTTCATGAAAACGCAGCGCCAGGTGCATGCCGGCCGTGCCGCCATGGATGGCCGCGCCGCCACACGCATGGCGCTGCAAGGCCTCGCTCAAGGCGTCGCGGCGCTGGCGGTACAGGCGGCGCATGCGGCGCACGTGGCGCGCAAACAGGCCGCTGCGCAGGAAGTCGGCCAGCGCCAGCTGTTCGGCTACCCGTCCGCGCGCGGCGCCCTGCGCCTGCATCTGCGCGAAGGCGCCGGCCAGCGCGGACGGCACGACGATAAAGGCGATGCGCAAGGCGGGAAACATGGTCTTGCTGAAGGTGCCCAGGTACACGACGGGCGCGTCGGCCACCAGTCCCTGCATGGCGGCCAGGGGCGGGCCGCCATGGCGAAATTCGCTGTCGTAATCGTCTTCGATGATCAGGGCGCCGGCCACGCGCGCGCGTTCGAGCAGCGCCATGCGGCGCGCGGGACTGAGCACGCTGCCCGTCGGATACTGGTGCGACGGCGTGGTGTAGATCAGGCGCGGCGGCGTCTCGCGCCAGTCGTCATCCGTCGGCGCGATGCCATCCATGTCAACGGCGATGCCCGTCACCTGCAAGCCGGCGCCGCGGCCCGCAGCCAGCGCGCCGCCATAGCCGGGATGCTCGATCCACAAGGTATCGCCCTGGTCGGCAAAGGCGCGCAGGCAGACATCGAGGCTGCTCTGCGTGCCGTCCGTGATGAACACCTGGCCCGCATCGCAGACAACGCCGCGCGCGGCGCGCAAATGCTCGGCGATGGCCATGCGCAGCTGCGGCTCGCCGGCAGGGTCGCCGTAATTGAGCTGGCGCGGCGTCAGCGCCCGCCATGCGCGGTCCAGCATGCGCCGCCACTGCGCCAGCGGGAATTCATCGAGCGCCGGCACGCCAGGCGCGAACGCGCCCATGGCGTCGGCGGGAAACACCAGCGCCGCATTCACATCCTGTCCCGCCACGCCGCGCAAATGCCGGGCGCGGCGCGACAAGCCATCCTTGCTGCCGGCCGCCGGCACGGCTTCCGGCATGCCGGCGCTGCCGGCGACGACGGTGCCGCGCCGGTCCGGCAAGACAAACCCTTCGCTGGCCAATTGCTCGTAGGCGTACAGCACGGTATTGCGCGCCAGTCCCAGTTCGGCGGCCAGCACGCGCGTGGCGGCCAGCCGCGTGCCGGGCGCCAATTGCCCGCTGCGGATCGCCGCGCGCAGGCATTCATGCAGCAGGCGCTGGCGCGGCCAGCCCCGCTCGCGGTGCGTGCGCTCGAATGCATCAAGCAGCAAAGCAAAATCCATGCGTTTCCTTGGTGGCTCCAAATTATTTGTCGGTTCTGGATCTTTTTTCAGGGCCAGATGCCGATTATAGTGCGGCCTGCTTCTTCAACCAACCGGACTTCCGCCGTGACCGCTACCGCCCTGCCTCCCAGCCCCCGTACCCGCGTGCGCCGCGTCGCCGAACTGGCCAGCTACGAGCAAGCCACCCTGTACGCCATCGTCGATGCCGCCTACCTGTGCCATATCGCCTTCCGCGACGACACGGGCAGCCATTGCATCCCGACCGCCTGCTGGCGCATCGGCGGGCACCTGTACATCCATGGCTCGAACGGCAGCCGCATGCTCAAGCAGCTCTTGCACGATACCGATGTGTGCGTAACGGTGAGCCATCTCGACGGCC
This sequence comes from Janthinobacterium sp. SUN128, assembly GCF_030587275.1. NCBI lineage: Bacteria > Pseudomonadati > Pseudomonadota > Betaproteobacteria > Burkholderiales > Oxalobacteraceae > Janthinobacterium > Janthinobacterium sp. SUN128. The sequence continues at coordinate 18,999 of NZ_JAPWHY010000009.1, forward strand.
TGGTGCTGGCGCGCTCCGCCTTCAATCACACGATGAACTACCGCTCGGCGATGGTGTACGGGCAGTTTGAAAAAGTGAGCGATATCGGCCAGCAGCATGCGGCCATGGATGCGCTGATGGAAAAACTGGCGCCGGGACGCCTGGCGCAGGTGCGCGGCGGCAGCGCCAAGGAATACGCGGCCACCACCGTGCTGCGCATCGCGCTCGACGAATGCGCCGTCAAACAGCGCAAGGGCGGCCCGCTCGACGACGCGGGCGACATGGCGCATGCCGTCTGGACGGGCGAACTGCCGTTTACGCACGGGCGGGGCGCAGCCATCGCCGATGCGCTCAACACCAGCGAAATGCCCGCGTATGCAGCCGCATGGGGGACGGAATCCGCTTGACCGGCCAGCGTGCTTGCCCGATGATCGGCGTTGATGGCGATCGCCACCAATTGAGCAACCGATCCAATCACGCATGGAGCATATGATGATGAAGCGAGTAACCCTGACCGCGGCCTTGACGGTCATGCTGGCCTGTGGCGGCAGCGGTGCGGCACTGGCCGCCGATGCGGGCGACGCGGCCCTGAAGGCGGCCATCGCCGGCAGTGCGCGCACGCCGGCCAACGCGCTGCGCGACAGCGCCCGCCATCCGTATGAAACGCTGGCGTTCTTCGGCATCAAGCCGACCATGACAGTGGTGGAACTGGCGCCCGGCGGCGGCTGGTACACGGAGATCCTGGCACCCTACCTGCGCGACAACGGCAAGCTGATCGCCGCCGGCAACGACCCGCAGTCAAGCAGCGAAGGCGCCCGCCGCGGCGCGGCGCGCTTCCAGCAAAAGCTCGACGCCAACCCGGCGGCTTTCGGCAAGGTGGAGATCGGCGCCTTCGCGCCGCCCACCACCTACCGCATCGCGCCCAAGGGTACGGCCGACATGGTGCTCACCTTCCGCAATATCCACAACTGGATACCCATCGGCGAAGCCGGCATGCAGACCTTGTTCAAGGAAGTGTACGACAGCCTGAAACCGGGCGGCGTGTTCGGCGTCGTCGAGCACCGCCTGCCGGCCAACAAGGCGCAGGATGCCACGGCCAGCAGCGGCTACATGCACGAAGCGTATGTGATCAAGCTGGCTGAAGGCGCAGGTTTCAAACTGGCGGCCAAGTCGGACATCAACGCCAATCCGAAGGACCATGCCGACCACCATGGCGGCGTGTGGGCGCTGCCGCCGACCTATGCCAACAAGGATGTGGACCGGGCCAAATACACGGCCATCGGCGAGAGCGACCGCATGACCCTGAAATTCGTCAAACCCTGAGTCACTGACAAGACGATGGCGGCGGGCCGAAACGGCGCGCCGCCATCGTCCTGTGCGCGCAGCGCGCCTTACAGGTAAATGCCGTACACGCCACACAGGCGCTTGACCAGGGAGCAGGAGCTGGCATCGCCATCCGTCACGCACGCGGTATAGGCTTCCTCGCAGGTTTCACGGGTTGGCAGGGCATATGCGGAAGAACTGATGGCGCCGGCAAAACCGACGGCGGCGCAAAAGACAAATACGGCTTTTTTCACATTGATCATTTTTATCCCGTTCCCAAAGAGTTGAGTTGTTATATAAAACCACTGGAAGACAAAGACGCCAGCCGCCGGAAACTGCCTGTCGAGAGACGAATTTCATGGCGCACGGAAATAGTAACACCTTGAAAAGTTAATAAATACGCAAACAATAAAACAAGATAACGTTTCTTTTTCATCCCATTTCATGGAATAAAAACTGGCCCGCCGCCCTCCTGCCGTGCATTTGCATGGAAACAGGCGAAAAAAAACCGCAGCACAGGCTGCGGTTCTTGTATCGATACCTTATTTCTTTGCTTCCTTCGGCTTCACCGGCACCAGGCTCAGATCCTGGAAGTCGTAGCTGAAATCCGTCTCGGCCGACACCGGCGCCATTTTTACCCGATCGATGCTGCCATCGGGATTGAGCGAGAACGTCACGTAGGCATCGGCGTTGAAATTGCGCTCCTTCCAGCGCACGATAAAGGTGTCGTGCTGCCAGTGTTCCAGCTCGCCCGTCAGGTCCGGCGTGCGCGTGAAGCTGAGGATGTGCTTCTTGCCTTCCGGACGGATAGTGACCTTGCCATACCAGGCATCCTCATACTCGCCGTCATACGCCGCCAGCGGCAGCGATGGCTGCGATCTGGCCGCACGTGCGCTCGACGCCTTGCCCTGCTTTTTCACTTCCTCGGCATGCTGGTCCTGCTCCACCTTGGCCACCAGCGCCAGCCAGTCCGACGGCGCCGCCTGCAGGTAATGGTCGAGGATGCGCCATTGCAGCGCCGTCATGGAACCGCCATTTTCCGCATTGGTCAGAATGGCCACGCCCAGCTTTGCTTCCGGCACCATCACCACGCGCGAATAAAATCCTTGCAGCGCGCCGCCGTGCATGGCCACTTTCATGCCCTTGTAGTCGCGCAGCTGGAAGCCCAGTCCATACGCGCTGAAATTCGGTTTCGTTGCGGCCAGCGCCGGCTTCGGCTCGGAAATCTTGATCGGCGTTTGCGCCGTCCACATCTCGCGGCCCTGCTTTTCACTGAACAGGCGCGCGTCCTTGCCATCCTTGTCCTTCACGCCGGCGATCTTGCCGCCGTCTAGCAGCACCATCATCCACTTGGCGATATCTTCCGCATTCGTGTTGATGCCGACGGCACCCACGGCATTCGGCACGGGCATGGACTTGACGGCGGCGATCTTGCCGTCGATCTTGCTGTGCGCACTGGCGACGTCGGACTTGCCCGCGTTTTCAAGCAGGCTGGTGGTGGTGCCCGTCATGCCCAGCGGCGCCAGGATGCGTTCATGCATGGCCTCGCCCCAGCTTTTCCCCGCCTTGTCGGCGATGATCTTGCCGGCCACGATATACAGCAGGTTATCGTAGGCATAGCTGTTGCGAAAACTCGTGGCCGGACGGATGTAGCGCAGCTTCTCGATGATCTCGTCGGTGCTGAACGTGGTGGTCGGCCACCACAGCAAATCGCCCGCGCCCAGGCCCAGGCCACTGCGGTGCGTGAGCAGGTCGCGGATGGTCATGGCACCCGTCACGTAGGAATCGTGCATCTGGAAACCGGGCAAGTGCTTGGTGACGGGATCGTCCCAGGCCAGCTTGCCATCGTCGACCAGCATGGCCAGCGCGGCGGCCGTGAAGCCTTTCGAATTCGATGCCACTTCGAACAGGGTCTGCGCATCGACAGCGGCCGGTTCGCCCAGCTTGCGTACGCCAAAGCCCTTGGCGGTGACGACCTTGCCATCCTTGACGATGGCGATCGCCATGCCGGGCACGTCGAACACTTTCAGGGCGGTGGCAACGTCGCGGTCAAGATCGAAGGCGGGCGCGGGCGCCGGTGCAGCGGCAACGACGGGTGCGGCGTCCAAAGCCAGCGCCGGCACGGTGATGCTGGAAAACGCCAGCACGATGGCGGCGGCAAGACGGTTCATGGTATGCATGGTCAGGATGTCCAAAGAAGGTTCAATGCGCTTGCGCGGCCATCAATTTATCAACGCTCTCCTGCGTCACCGGGTGGTAGCGTTCACGCGCCTTCGCATACACGTCCTTGGCCCAGGCATGGCCCTGCGGCGTCTTCATCAAGGCGCTGTACAGGGGCACGACGAACTTCTGGCGGCCCACGCTCATCAGGAACGCCTGCAAGGGTTGGCGCACATCGTAGCCGGCGTTCACGGAGGCCAGATAAAAGCGGTAAGCGACTTCATTGTTGCCGCTCTTGCCCACGCCGTAGGCCTGGTCCAGCTCACGCAATTGCGCTGCGCTGGCCTTGTTGTTGATATCGTTCAGGAAGTGCATCGATTCGATGGCGATCCACTTGTCCATGCCCAGGTCCTTGGTCGCCAGCTCGCCTTTCAGCCAGGCGTCGCGGTGCTGGTCGAGCAGTGCCAGGCGCGGCGAGACGACGCGTTGCGCGCTGGCCGGCACGCCGGTGCCATACAGCCATTCATCGAGTTCCGCTTCCGGCATCACGTCCGGATGCTGCGCCAGCAGGTTCTTGCGCAGGTAGGCGATGAACTGCTCCGTCGTCACGCTCTGGAATGCATGCTGGTCGAACCAGCCGCGCAGGAAGGGGTCGAATACGGCGCGGCCGGCACGGCGCTCCATGGTGGCTAGGAACCAGGCGCCTTTCGGGTAGATGATGCCATCGTCCGTGTAGGTTTCAGCGGGATTGGCGTCCGCATCGCGCGTGATCAATGCCGTTTTCGCTGCCGGCAATTCGCGGATCGCAGCGGCCAGTTCTTCCTGGTCGACCTGCACGCCCATCTGCGCCACTTCGCTGCCATACAGCTGCTCGACGATGCGCGTGGTGACGTAGGTAGTGAAGCCTTCGTTGAGCCACATGTGCTTCCACGAGGCATTGGTGACCAGGTTGCCCGACCACGAGTGGGCCAGTTCATGCGCGATCAGGTCGACCAGGCTGCGGTCGCCCGCGATCATGGTCGGCGTAAGGAAGGTCAGGCGCGGGTTTTCCATGCCGCCGTAGGGGAACGATGGCGGCAGCACGATCATGTCGTAGCGCCCCCAGCCATACGGACCGTACAGCGCTTCGGCTGCCTGGATCATCTTTTCCGTGTCGGCCAGCTCGTATTCGGCCGCCTTGATGCGCGGCGGTTCGGCATATACGGCGGAACGGGGACCGAGCTTGCGCACTTCCAGTTCGCCGATGGCGATGGCCAGCAGGTACGAGGGGATCGGCTGCGGCATCCTGAATTTCCAGCCGCCCTTGCCCGTCGCCTTTTCGTCATTCTCGGCGCTCATCACGACGCGCATGCCCGCTGGCGCATCGATGCGCGCGCTGTACGTAAAGCGCACGGCCGGCGTATCCTGCGACGGTACCCACGAGCGGGCGTTGATACTTTGCGACTGGCTGAACATGAAAGGCAGCTTGCCCGACATGGTCTGCTGCGGCGTGAGCCACTGCAGCGCGATGGCGTTCGGCGCCGTGTGATAGTAGACGCGCACCTTGCCCGGCTGGCCCGTGGTGGTGATGCGCAGCGCCTGGCCTTTTTCCGGATCGGCCTTGTCCAGCTGGTACGGCGCCATCTGCCATGCGCCGCGCTTGTCCTGTACCTGCACTTTCGCGATCGACAAATCGCGCGTATCGAGTACCAGGGTACGCGCCGCCGGATCGATCCAGTTCAAGGACAGCTCCGCATAGCCGGACAGGGTCTTTTGCTTGAAGTCCGCTTTCAGGTCCAGCTGCAGGTCGCGCGTGCGCACCTGGTCGTAGCGCGCGTAGCTGAGGGGGTCGGCGTGCGCGGCCAGGGTTACCTGGCAAAGTAGCGCACAGCCCAGCGCGCGCAGGAAGGTCAAAGTTTGCATGGTCGTCTTTTGAATGATTTGCGAAAGCCCCGGTCCGTGTGCGCCGGGGCGTCGCGCAGAATAGCACTTCCGGCGCAGGCCGGCAGAAAAAAGCGCCGGACTGGCCGGCGCCGTTTCCCTATTTCGTCTCGGCCTTGGCTTCCGGCTTGGCCTCGGGTGCCTTCAGCGGCGCATTAAAATCCTTCATCAGGTTGTTCTTGTCGCGGTCCTGCTTGAACAGTTCGAGGCGCGATGGCGTGATTTTTCTCGGCCACGCATTGTTGCTGGTGTCGATATCGGCCGTCTCCCAGTACGGGTCCTGCACCAATCCCACCATCGGCTCGTCCGTGACGATCACCTTGCTGATCTTGTGCGGCGCATAGCGCCACACTTCGGCAGGCACGCGCTCGATGATCTTCTTGCCGCTTTTCAGTTCAATCTCCAGTATCAGCGGCATCACCAGGCCGCCGAGATTCGAAAAGTCGACCAGGTACAGATGCTTGCCCATGTTGCGCTGTTCCAGCAGCTGTCTCTCCCACGGCTCCAGCGCTTCCTGCTCTTCCGCATAGCTGTTGCGGTCCTTGTTGGTGACCGTGAATTCATCGTGCCGGTTATAGAAATCCTTCAGCGCGGGATCGAGGTCGACCTTCTTCGGCAGCGCCTTGTTGCGCTGGTCCGAGATCGAGATGGGCTGCGCGGCCTTCTGCGCCTTCTTCCACGCTTTCTCGACTTCCGGATTCTTCGTGCTCACGCCATATTCGCTGATGCCGTCGATGCTGATGTCGACCGCGTCCGTGGTATAGAACCAGCCGCGCCAGAACCAGTCCAGGTCCGTGCCGGAAGCGTCTTCCATGGTGCGGAAAAAGTCGGCGGGCGTGGGGCGCTTGAACTTCCAGCGCAAGGCGTACTGCTTGAAGGCGAAGTCGAACAGTTCGCGCCCCAGGATAGTCTCGCGCAGGATGTTGAGTGCCGTGGCCGGCTTGTCGTAGGCATTCGCCGTGAACTGCAGCAAGGACTCGGAATTGGTCATGATGGGCACCTGGTTCTGGCTGCGCATATAGTCGACGATCTTGCGCGGCTCGCCATTCCAGGAGGGGAAATGCTCTTCCCACGCCTGCTCGGCCAGGTACTGCAGGAAGGAATTGAGGCCCTCGTCCATCCACGTCCACTGGCGCTCGTCCGAGTTGACGATCATGGGAAAATAATTGTGGCCCACTTCATGGATGATCACGCCGATCAGGTCATATTTGGCCGTCTTCGAATACGTGAGCTCTCCCGTCTTCTTGTCCTTCACGGGGCGTCCGCCATTGAACGCAATCATCGGGTACTCCATGCCGCCGACGGCGCCATTGACGGAGATCGCGTTCGGATACGGATAGTCGAAGCTGTACTTGTTGTACTGCTCGATCGCGTGCACGACGGCGCGCGTGCTGTACTGCTGCCACAGCGGATTGCCCTCGTTAGGATAGTAGGACATGGCCATCACGCGCTTGCCGCCGCTGTCCAGTCCCTGCGCATCCCAGATGAACTTGCGGCTCGAGGCCCACGCCACGTCGCGCACATTGGCCGCCTTGAAGTGCCAGGTTTTCATCCCCACCGCTTTACTCTTTTCCGCCGCCAGCGCCTCGGCGGGCGTGATCACCAGCAGCGGCGTATTGCTGTTCTTTGCCCGCGCCAGGCGTTCGCGCTGCGCCGCGCTCAACACGCTAGCAGGGTTTTGCAACTCGCCCGTGGCGGCCACCACATGGTCGCCCGGCACCGTCAGGTACAACTCGTAATCGCCAAACTCCAAGGTGAATTCGCCGGAGCCGAGGAACTGCTTGTGCTGCCAGCCGACGGCGTCGTAGTACGCAGCCATGCGCGGGAACCATTGCGCGATCTGGAAAATCGCGTTCTTGTCGTCTTCAAAGTACTCATAGCCGGAGCGCTCGACCAGCACCTTCTGGTCATTGATCTGATACGACCAGTCGATGCTGAAAGTGACGCTCTGGCCAGGCGCCAGCGCCACCGGCAGATCGATGCGCAGCATGGTCTGGTTGACCACATGCGGCAGCGGCTTGCCGTTGGCCGCTTTCACGGCGGTGAGCTTGAAGCCGCCGTCGAATTCGCGGCCCGCATGGATGGCGCGCAAGTCCTCGAATTTCAGCGCTTCGTCCTCGCTGCCGCTCAACCAGGCCTGGCGCGATGGCGCGCTCAATACGCGGCGCTGGTCGGCATCCTGGCGCAAGCCATTCTGGTCCAGCTGCAGCCACAAGTACGCAAGGCTGTCGGGCGAGCGGTTGTGGTAAGTGATCTGTTCGCTGGCCGTGATGGCGCGCCGTGCCTCATCGAGCGTGGCGCGGATCACGTAATCAGCGCGCTGCTGCCAGTAGGCGTGACCCGGCGCACCGGACGCCGTGCGGTAGGCATTCGGCGTAGGCAGCAGTTCTTCCAGCTGGCGGAACTTGTCGTCGAAGGGCGCGGCGGCGCACAGGCCGGGCAAGGGAGCAAACAAGGTCAAACATAAGGCAAGCAAGCGGACAAGGACCGGCATGGCGCATTCCATCTGGGAGTCGTGGGCAGACTGCATTCTAAGTCGAGTCTGTTTGCAAATCGATCATTGTTGTCGAAGTCCCACACACCAGGCCGCAGCATCCCCCGCCGGCACTGGCGCCGGCGCGGGCATTGGCGTATGATGCGCCTCGAACATTGGGGAGTAGTCGTCCCGCGGTCCTGCCGCGGGAACCTGTATCAACATGATTGGCCCGCAGGCCATGGTGCAGGTGGTTGCAGAACTTGACGAGACCATTGATCCAGGGCGGCCGCATGGGCCGGAGTCGCCCGTGGATCATTGGTTAATTCGTCCGGCCCGCGTACTCTTGCAATCTCATGGAAGCATTCCTCATCTCCACCGGCATCGTCGGTCTCGCTGAAATCGGCGACAAAACCCAACTCCTGGCCTTTTTGCTGGCCGCCAAATTCCGCAAGCCCCTGCCCATCGTGCTGGCGATCTTCGTCGCCACCATCGCCAATCACGCGTTTGCCGCCGCCGTCGGTACCTGGATCACCAGCATGCTGGGGCCCGATGTGCTGCGCTGGGTACTGGGCGTATCATTCCTCGCCATGGCCGCCTGGACCCTGATCCCCGACAAGCTCGATGAAGGCGAAACGAAGCTGGCCAGGTATGGCGTCTTCCTGACCACTCTGATCGCCTTCTTCATGGCGGAAATGGGAGACAAGACGCAGGTGGCGACCGTAGCGCTGGCGGCGCGCTATCACGACATTGTCTCTGTTGTGCTGGGCACCACCTTCGGCATGATGCTGGCCAACGTGCCGGCCGTCTACCTGGGCGACAGGATCGCCAATCGCGTCCCGCTGCGCCTCGTGCACGGCATCGCGGCGCTGGTCTTTGCCGTGCTGGGCGTGGCCACCCTGCTGGGCGCGGGCGCGGCACTAGGGTTCTGAGGCAGCCTGATATAATTTCTCATTTACAATATTCATGCTCATAATTACAATGTCGGCGACATGAGTACCGGCGCGCCCATCCCGAGCGAGCAGCGCGCCTTCTTGAGGAATGTATGCAGTTAAACAGAAAAGTGGCGGCGCTGTGCCTGGCCGCTTGCGCCAGCCAGCCTATCACCGCCATGGCGATACCCTTGAACTACCACCGCCAGACAGCAGCGCAGTCCGCGCCCGAGGTACGCACGCGCGACCTGCTGCTGTTCGGCGCCGGCTTGATCCTGCTGGCTGGCCGGCGCCGGCCCGAACACGACACCTGGACAATACTAGAGCAGCAGTAGCACCGCATACTCGCGGCCCTCGTCGCGCAAGGCAATGCTGTTGCCGCCCTGTGCGACGCCATCGAGCGACAATCCCGCAGGCCGCCCCTGCGCCTGCTCCACCGTGATGGCATAACTGCTGGCACCGAAGCGGTAATGCAGCTTGAAGCTGTCCCATTCGGCCGGCATGGTGGGCGCCATGCGCAGCACGTTCGCTTCACGCGTCAAGCCCAGCAGGGATTCGACGATCAGGCGGTACAGCCAGCCCGACGATCCCGTGTACCAGCTCCAGCCGCCGCGTCCCACGTGCGGCGCGACGGCATACACATCGGCCGTCGCCACATACGGTTCCACCTTGTAGCGCGCCACCGCCTGTGCGTCCATGCCATGGCGCACGGGATTGATCATGCGCAGCAGTTCCCACGCCTTTTCGCCGTCACCCAGGCGCGCAAACGCCATCGCCGTCCAGATGGCCGCATGCGTGTACTGGCCACCGTTCTCGCGCACGCCCGGCACATAGCCGCGGATATAGCCAGGATTGAGGTCGGCTTTGTCGAACGGCGGATCGAGCAGCTGGATCACGCCGGAATCACGGCGCACCAGGCGCGCATCGACCTGGCGCATGGCGCCGGCAACCCGCTCCTTGTTGGCCGCGCCCGACAGCACGCCCCAGCTTTGCGAAATCGAATCGATCTGGCACTCCTCGTTCGTGTGCGAACCCAATGGCGTGCCGTCGTCGAAATACGCGCGCCGGTACCACTCGCCATCCCACGCATGTTCCTCGACGCTGGCCGCCAGTTTCACGGCTTCGTCGCGGCAGAATTGGGCAAACGCAGCATCGCCGCGCAGCACGGCCACCTCGGCAAAGCGCTGCAGCACTTCGTACAGGAAGAAGGCCAGCCACACGCTCTCGCCCTTGCCATGTTCGCCCACCTTGTCCATGCCGTCGTTCCAGTCGCAGGAACCGATCAACGGCAAGCCGTGCACGCCCAGGCGCAAGCCATGGCGGATGGCGCGCACGCAGTGCTCGTACAGGTCGGCCGACTCGCCCGAACGCACGGGCAGGTCGTAATACGAATCCTCTTCCGGCTTGACGGCGCGGCCCTCGATGAAGGGCGCCACTTCCGACAGCACGTTGACGTCGCCCGTGGCGATCACATAGCGGCAGGCGGCCAGCGGCAGCCACAGGTAATCGTCGGAGCAATGCGTGCGCACGCCGCGGTCCGATGGCGGATGCCACCAGTGCTGCACGTCGCCTTCGACAAACTGGTGCGCCGCACACAGCAGCAAATGATTGCGCAGCAGCTGCGGCGCCGTGTGGATCATCGCCATCGCATCTTGCAGCTGGTCGCGGAAACCGTAGGCGCCGCCCGACTGGTAGTAGCCGCTGCGCGCCCACAGGCGGCAGGCGATGGTCTGGTACATCAGCCAGCCATTGGCGATCACGTCCAGCGATGGATCGGGCGTTTCGATGCGCACGGCCCCCAGGGTAGTTTCCCAGTGCGCGCGCACCGCGTCGAGCGCACTGCGGGCCGCATCCTTGCCCGCATGGCGCTGCACCATGGTGCTGGCGTCCGCATTGCGGCGCCCGCCCACGCCGAGCAGGAAGACGATTTCACGTTCCTGCCCCGGCTGCAATTCAAACGGGACCTGGATGGCCGCGCACGGATCCAGTCCCGTGCCCGCCTTGCCGGACAGGCGCACGCGGCGCAAGGCGGCCGGCTGCGCCAGGCTGCCATTGCGGCCGATGAATTCATTGCGGTCGCAAGTGATGGAGCGGATGCTGGCATCCGTATTGAAGAAGCCGACCCGGCCCGAAAACTCCGTATTGTAGTTATTGCGCGCAAACAGGGCGCCGCTGATCGTGTCGACCTCCGTGGCCACATGCATGCCGGACTTGGCGCGCAGGTCGGCCATCACCCATTCCACATAGCCCGTGACGGACAGGCGGCGCGGCACGCCGCTGTCGTTGCGCACCTTGATGACCGAATATTTGACGGCCGCATCGAGCGCCACATAGGTGCACAGTTCCGTGGCGATGCCGCCTTCGCTGTGTTCAAACACGCTGTAGCCGAAGCCGTGGCGCGTGACGTAGTCGCCGCTGCCGCGCGCGGGCAGGGACGAGGGTGACCAGAACTGGCCCGTTTGCTCATCGCGCACATAAAACGCTTCGCCGGACAGGTCGGACACGGGGTCGTTCTGCCATGGCGTGAGGCGGAATTCATGCGCATTCTCGCTCCACGTATACGCCTGGCCGGCTTCGGACACCACCGTGCCGAATTGCGCATTGGCCAGCACGTTCGACCACGGCGCCGGCGTCTGCTTGCCCTCTCCCGTGGTAATCACGTATTCGCGGCCATCGGGCGTGAAGCCGCCGAGGCCATTTTCCAGGATCAGCTCGCGCGCCTGCGCCCGGTGCGGCACGCCGCCATGTTCGCGGGCCGGGTCCTGCAGCAGCGGCGGCATGCGCAGCACGGGGCTCGGCGGACGCTTGACCTGCTCGGCCAGAGTGCCGCGCAGGTCGCTGATGATGGCGCGTGCCACCGATTGCAGCAAGATGCGGTCCTCGTTGGCGATCTGCTCGGCCAGGCGCACGAAGATGCCGCCCGGGCGGTCGATCGCCTGCGCGTCGATGCCCGAGGCGATCAAGCCCATGATCTGGTCGTGCAGCAGCTGGCGGTAGCCCGACTGCTCTTCATACCAGATCACCAGGTCGACGATCAGGCCTTTCAGGCGCCAGTAGGCATGCGCCTGCACCATCTGGCGCGCCAGTTCGATATTGGCCGCGTCGCGTATCTGCAGCAGCACGATGGGCAAGTCGCCGGAAATGGCATACGCCCACAGGCCCGACTGGCCACGCTGGTTCTTGATCAGGATGCTGGCCTCGGCGCGCAGGGCCGCATTCGGATAGATCACGGCATTGGCCAGGCGCGCATACAGCTGCGCGTCCGCTTCGCTGGCATTCAACTGGCGCAGCACCACCTGGCTGTGCGTCCAGGCCAGTTCGAACACGCGGTCGGCCAGGTGGCGGTCCTGGTATTTGTCGATCAGGTGCAGTGCCGCGTCGCGCTGCTCCACCATGCCGGTGACGCTGTCGACGGTGACGGCCTGGTCGGGTTCGAGCGTGATGACATAGCGGATGGCCACGATGGGATCGAGCACGGAGCCGTGGCCGCCACTGAGCGGGCCACTTTCCTGCAGCGCCTGCGGCAGTTGCACCGTATTGCCGCGGCCGATGAAGCGCGCGCGGTCCGTCTCGAACGATACTTCGTAGCGCTCGATATCGTGCACGGTCATCACATGCAGCAGCCACGGCATCTGCTCTTCCTTGGAGCGGGGCCGGCGCGTACATAAAATCGCTTTTTCATGCGCGAGGATTTCCGTCTGTACGAACAGCTTGCTGAACGCGGGATGGGCCGCATCGGCCGCCGCCGGCGCCATCACCACTTCGGCAAAACTGGTGATCTCGATGCGCCGCTGGCGGTTCGAATTATTGCTGATGCGCGTGCGGCGGATTTCGATGTCATCCTCGGGCGAGACGACGATTTCCGTGTACAGGTCGAGGCCATGGTCGGCACGGCGGAACTCCGCCCGCCCTTCGGAAAAGATCACTTCATATTTCTTCGGTTCGGCCAAGGTGGGCTGGTACATGGTGGACCAGACGGCACCGTCGTCGAGGTCGCGCAGGTAGCAGAAATTGCCCCAGTTATCGCGCGTGCTGTCTTCGCGCCACCGCGTCACGGACAGGTCTTTCCAGCGGCTGTAGCTGCCGCCTGCATTGCTCACCATGACGTGGTAGCGGCCATTCGACAGCAGCTGCGTTTCCGGCACGGCGCTGTTGGCTTGCGTGAGGATGCGCATCGGCATGGCTTGCTCGGGCGCGCCGCTGCGCAGCACCGCCAGTTCGGCCGTGTTCGAGTAGAACGCGCCGGCCTGCGGCGTGCGTTCCTGCAGCACCAGCAAGGCCGATTGCAGCAGCGGATCGGACTCGAAACGGCGCTGCATCGGACGGTCGTGCAGCAGGTAGCTGAGGGCCAGGAAGCCCATGCCCTGGTGGTGCACCATGAAGGAGCGGATGATGGCGCTGCCCTGCCCGCGCGGCAGGCGCGCCGTCGTGAAATCGATGGCTTCAAAGAAGCCGTAACGGCCCATGTAGCCGGCCGCCTGCATGCGCTGCAGGTTCTGGCAAGACGCTTCCGGCTGGACCATCAGGCCCATCATGCTGGCATATGGCGCCACCACCAGATCGTCAGCCAGGCCCCGTTTCAAACCCAATCCCGGCACGCCAAAGGCGCGGTATTGATAGTTCAAACTGGCGTCGACCGTGTTGTAGCCGGATTCGGAAATCCCCCATGGCACGTCGCGCTGGCGGCCATAGTCGATCTGCGCCTCGATGACGGAGTGGTAGGTCTGGTCAAGCAGGGTATTCGGGTAGTTCGGCATCACCAGCAGCGGCATCAGGTACTCGAACATCGAGCCGCTCCACGACAGCAGCACGGGCTGGCCGGCCACCATGCACAGCTGGCGGCCCAGGGCGAACCAGTGCTCCTGCGGCAGCTGGCCCTGGGCGATGGCGATGAAGCTGGCCAGGCGCACTTCGGAAGCCAACAAATCGTAGTAGCTGGGGTCCAGGCGCCGCTCGCTGACGTTGTAGCCGATGGCCAGCAGTTTGGTCGATGGGTTGTACAGGAACGCGTACTCGATCTGCGCGAAGTCGCGCGCCTGGCCCGCCGCGTGGGCGATATCGCGCATGTGGCGGCCCGCCTGTTCGCGGCCCTGCGCCAGCAAGGCGGCCAACTCCGAAGGCGTGCCTTCCGGTGTTTCCAGATTGGCCAGTTCGCGCAGGGTCGGCACGCGCAGCCACGCCGGATCGACGCCCGCCTGCGCCGCCCATGGCGCCAGCTGCAGCAACTCGGCCATCGCCGCGCGGCACTGGCGCGCCAGCGCACCGCTCCACATGGACAGCTCGCCATCCTCGCTTTGCAAGGTCAGCGACAGCAGCGCCTCGGCGGCGCCATTCGCGGCGGCGAGATAGGCATGCCATTCGGCCAGGCTGGCGGGCGCGGCCTGCGCCTGCAGCAGGCTCATGCTCTCGCGCATGGCCTTGCTCTCGCCTTCGGCGGCGATGAATTCCTGCAGCACTTGTGCCGTCGTGCGGATGCCCTGCACCACCTGCGCGCCGATGATCGGGGCGTCATACAGTTCCACCAGTCCCGGCTGCAAGGTCAGCAGGTGGCCGGCCAGGTTACCGCTGTCGACCGTCGAGATGTACATCGGCTGCAGCGCCTTCAGGGTCTGCGTGTCGTACCAGTTATAGAAGTGGCCCTGGAAACGTTCCAGCTCACCCATGCTGTGCAGGGTGGCGCGGCTGCGCTCGATCAACTGGCCCAGGGTGAGGTAGCCGAAATCGTAGGCCGTCAAATTGGCCAGCAGGGCCAGGCCGATATTCGTCGGCGAGGTGCGGTGCGCCACCACCAGGTTCGGATGCTCCTGCATGTTATCGGGCGGCAGCCAGTGGTCGTCCGGTCCGACGAAGGTATCGAAATAGGCCCAGGTCTTGCGCGCCACGCCATGCAGGAAGCGTCCCTGCTCGGCCGACAGGCGCGCCACGGCACGCTCGATGGGGCGGCTGATCCACCAGGCGATGGCGGGTGCGGCCAGCCACAGCAGCAGCACCACGGCGGCGGCGGGCAAGGCCTCGGGGCGCCAGTAGAGCAAGGCGCCGAAGGCGGCCAGCGCCAGCGCGGGCGAGCACCACATGGCGCGCCAGCTGTCGGCCTGCGAACCCGACGATACATGCAGGTTCGAAGCGCGCCAGTCGAGCAAGTGCTTGTGCGACACGCCCAGGCGCCACAGGGTGCGCACGATGGCGTCCAGGCTGATCCACGCTTCATACGGCAGGAAGACGAGGGTCAGCATGGCGTGCGAAAACTGCACGCCGCAGCGCCGCTCGAAGGCGGCCAGGTGCTGGCGCCACAGGGTGTCGCGCGGTTTGCGCAGCAAATCGTACAGGGCTGAAAACACGGGCGGCAGGAAGATGATGGCCAGCACGGCCGCGCTCCAGAATGCCACCTGCGGCAGGAAGCCCCACGCCAGCAGCAGCGACAAGGTGGTGGCCGGCGCCACGACGCTGCGGCGCAGGTTGTCGAACAGCTTCCAGCGCGACAGCATCGACAAAGGATTGCGTTCGCGCTTGCCGGCGCGGCCCGGCACCCGGCCCAGCAGCCAGCCGACCAGTTGCCAGTCGCCGCGGATCCAGCGCTGGCGGCGGCTCACGTCGGCGTCATAGCGGGCCGGGTATTCCTCGTACAGTTGCGAGTCGCTCAGCAAGCCGGCGCGCAGGTAGCAGCCTTCCAGCAAATCGTGGCTGAGGATTTTATTGTCGGGCAGGCGCTGGCCCAGCACGCGCTCGAACATGTCGAGGTCATAGATGCCCTTGCCGATGAAGGAGCCTTCATAGAACACGTCCTGGTACAGGTCGGACACGGTGCGCGTGTAGGGGTCGATGCCCGGCTCGCCGCCGCACAGCAGCTCGTAGCGCGAGGCGTTGGCGCTGGGCAGCGCCACGGCCACGCGCGGCTGCAAGATGCCGTAGCCGGCCACCACGCGCGTGCCGGCCGCGTCCAGCACGGGACGGTTCAGCGGGTGCATCATGGTGGCGATGAATTCGCGCGCCGCGTCGCGCGGCAGCTGCGTATCCGTGTCGAGCGTGATCACGTATTTGATGGTGCGCAGGCCGCGCAACTCGCCTTCCACCAGCGAGAATTTGTCGCGCGCGCCGCCCCGCAAAAATGCGTGCAGGTCGGACAATTTACCGCGCTTGCGCTCCTGCCCCATCCACGCATTCTGCTGCGAATTCCACAGGCGCGGACGATGCAGCAGCAGGAACGGCCCCACCTGGCCCAGCTGTTCCGGGTCGGCCGGGTCGCCGTTTTCCTTGGCCGCCACGCCCTCCACGCGGTATTTCTCGTTCAAGCCACGGATGGTCTCCTGCGCCTGGCGCAGCAGGGCTTCGTCGCCCGGCATCGTTTGCACTTCCGCGTCGACGAAGTCGGTCAGCAGGCAAAAGCGCAGGTTCGGGTCGCGGTTGGCGAGATAACGCACTTCCAGCGCCTCGCACAGGGCCGCCACGTTTTCCTGGCTGTAGATCAGGGTCGGCACGACGACGATGCCGCGCGCATCCGATGGAATGCCGGCCTGGTAATCCATGCGCGGCAGCGGATGCGGCGACGTCATCAGGGTCGCCAGCCAGTTCACCACGGCCACGGCCAGCTGGCTGCTGCCCAGCAGCGCCAGCGCGCCCAGCGCCGCCAGGGGCCAGCCCTGCACGCCATGGCGCACGGCGCGCTCGAGCAGCAAGGCGCTCGTCGCCAGGGTCAGGAACGAGATCGCGCCCAGGTAGACGGCCAGCGGCGCGGCGCGCGCCGTATGCTGCAGCGCCTCGATGAAAGGCAGCCTGGCGCCGGCCTGCTTTTCCAGCACCAGCACGCCGCGCCCCACCAGGTAAAAGCCGATGTGGCCGCGGCGCGCGTCATTGCCGTTGCCGTGCGTGTGCGCCAGTTGCACCACCATCTCGGCCACCTCCACTTCGCTGCGCGCGCTGCGCTTGGCGATGCGTTCGATGGCATGGCGGTAGCTGTCGCGCGTGGCAAAATCCATCAAGCCATACGTGCCGGCCGGGTCCAGGCGCAGGGTCTGCTCGACCACGCTCATGGTTTCGACGAATTCCTGCCAATCCATGGTGCCGAGAAAACGCAGGCTGCCGATGCTGTTGGCGATCGACACCTGGTCGGCCGCCTGCTGCCCGATCTCGGACTGGATCTGCTGCTCGATGGTGAGGCCCGACTCGGCCAGCTTGTGCGTCAGCCACGATAGCGCCAGGGTCAGCGAGGAACTCTGTCCCTGCAGGCGGCGCGACAATTCGGCCACGAAGGCGCTGGTCATCGGCGGATTCGAACGTGCCATGTCTGCCACCAGCAGTATCAAGCCGCTGGGATTGCGCTCGGCGATCTCCGTCATCTGGTCGGCCCAGGTATTGGCCAGGTCGCGCTGCATGCGGTCATCGGCCACGCGTACGGCGACGCGGCGCAGGTTTTCGATCAGGGCCAGGCGCAGCATGATGGGCACGGCCCACAGCTCGCCCAGGGTCAAGGTGGCCACGTCCTGGTACGCCTCGACGAAGTGGCACAGGTTTTCCAGGTCGACGCGGCCATCGCCATGCGAGATGATTTCCAGCGCGATCTTGTACACGCGCGGACAGCCAGCATCCGCCCCAGAGGTCAGCCGTGGCAGCTCCTTGCTGTAGTTCTTCGGCAAATGCCGCCGCGTGGTGCGGATCTGCTCTTCGATCAGGTAAAAATTATCAAGCAGCCATTCCGAGGCGGGCGTGACCTGGCGCCCGCTTTTCACCGTGGCCGTCAGCTCGTTCACGGTAGCCGTGATCAGGGCCGCATTGTCGGCCAGGCGCGCCAGCAGGCGGTCGCGGCCATGATGCCGACCTACCGCATGGCCGGCGGCCACGTGCTTGCCGTGGGCGGCCATCTGGATGGCGCTGAATAATTCGGAACGCAGGGGCAAGGCGTCGTCGCGCGCGGCGTCGAAGGTGTCCGGTGCGAGGGAATGGTCGCGGAAGATTTCCCTGACTTTGGAAACCTGGTCCTTGATCTGCTGCGTGACAACTGCTGTGTACTCTTTCAACTTGGCCTCGCTAGGTGCGCGCAGGCAGCCAGCGGCCGCCGTCACGCTGGCCCAGTCTGAAGAACACGATCGGACACTGGCGAAGACGGAAAGCGAAGCGCCGGAGCGTTGCGACGAATCTCAGGGTATAGGGAGATTTTCTGAACTTCATCGTAGGGGCGCCCTGTGCGCAAGACCGTGCGCTAGCGTACATACCCGGCGCTTTAGGGGCGTACCGGCAAAGAAATCAGCGAGTAAAACGGGAGAAAAATTCCTGGAGGAAATGAACAGAGGGAAATGAGTAGCAGCACCGTGCCAATGATGGCACGGCGCAATATTTCACGGAAGAAAGTTCAAGCCGCTCAGGCAGCGATGGCCAGCGGGTGGCGTGTCGCCTCCGCCATCGCCATGCCGCCGTTGAGTTGCCATGCCGCGCCGTGACCGAGGCGGCGCAGGCAGGCGGCGGCGCGCGCGCTGCGGTTGCCGCTGCGGCAGAAAAAGACCAGCGGGCGCTGCGGCTGCTGCAGCCACGCGGCTACCTGGCCCGCCAGGCGGCTCAGCGGCACACTGCGCACGGCGCAGCCCTCGAATACCGTGCCGGCGCAAGCCGCGTGTTCATATGCTTCGCGCACGTCGACAAGGATGGCGTCGGGATGCTGGCGCAGGAAGGCCGGCAAGGCGGCCGCATCGAGCTGCAGTTCGGCGGCAGGCACGATACCTTCGTGCACGCTGCGCACGGTGCCGCAAATGCTGCCGTCGTCGCCTGACGCGCACAGCACGGTGTCTTGCGTCAGCAGCGCCGCATCCAGCAGGGGCGCCAGCGCCTCGGGCGCCAGGTTGCCGATGAAGGCGAAGCGCTGATCGAGCAGGTACACATGGTTTTCACCACACTCGACGCGGCGCAGGCGCTGCTGGCCCAGTGCCAGCTCACCGTCGATATCGATGCGGCCCACCTGCTCGATGGCGAGTTCCTGCAGCAATGCCAGGCGCGCCACGCCATGGTCGGCTGGCGGCGCCGTGTGCACGATGGCGCGCAAGGCCAGCTGCTGGCAGCGGATGAAGGCGGCCAGGCGCGGCACGAGCGCGGCGACCGGATCGATGACGACACAACTGGCGCTGGCAGCGTCGCTGATCAGCCAGGTGCACTGGCCATCCACGCTCAGCTGGATTATGCCGTCCTGCGCGCCGTCCTGCGGCGATGGCGCCAGCGCCGACGGCAGCAGACAGCTGCTGCGCAGGGCCTCGCCACAGCGCTCGATGCGCGCGCAGGCAGCGGCAATCGTCGCCGCGTCGATCAGGGGGCCGAACGACAGACGGATGGCCGAGCTGGCGCGCCATTGCGGCACATGCATCGCTTCGAGGACATAGCTGGGGAGCGCCTTGGCGGCGGAGCAGGCGCTGCCCGAACTGACGCGCACGCGCGCCGCGTCGAACAGGTCCAGCAGCTCTTTTGAGGACAGGCCCGGCACGGAAAAATTGAGCGTCGTCGACAAGGACAAGTCGAACGGCATATTGAAAACGATGCCGGGAAAAGCCCGTTCCAGGCTGGCCACCAGCTGCTCGCGGAAAGCGGCCAGGTCGGCGTGGCTGCGGAAGGTCTTGCCATCGTCGAGCGCGGCCAGCACGGCGCCCAGCGCGGCGATGCCGGCCATGTTTTCCGTGCCCGAGCGCAGGCCACCTTCCTGGCCGCCGCCCATCATCAGGGGCGTAAACGGCGCGCCGGCGCGCACGTACAGCATGCCGATGCCCTTGGGCGCATACAACTTGTGGCCGGAAAACGGCGCGTAGTCGATGCGCGTGGCGGCCAGGTTCAGTTTCAGCTTGCCCAGCGCCTGCACGCAATCGACCATCCAGTAGGCGTCGGCGCCCCGTTCCTGCAGCAACTGGGCGATGGCGGACAAATCGCTGACGACGCCCGTTTCATTATTCGCCGCCATCGTGCACAGCATGGCCGCATCGCCGATCAGCGCGCCCAGGGCCTGCAGATCGTGGCGCCCTTGCGCATCGACAGGCAGCTTGCGCACTTCCAGGTTCAGGCCCAATAAGCGGTTCCAGTGCGCCAGGCTTTCCGGCACGGCCTTGTGCTCGGTCGCGCCATACAGCAGCAGGCTGCCGATGCGCTTGCCCGCATCGCGCCGTTCGCGCAGCGCGCACAGGGCCGACAGCACGGCCGTCTGGATACCTTCGGTGGCGCCGCTATTGAACATCAACCGGCCGTCGCCCACGCCCAGCAAGCGGGCGGCGCGCTGGCGCACGCCATCCATCATGGCCTTGGCCTGCAATCCCGTGGCATGGGTGCTGCTGGGATTGCCATAGCCCTGCTCCATCGCTTGCCGGGCGGCGGCAACGGCGGCGGGCAGCACGCAGGTGGTGGCATTGCTGTCGAGGTAGATTTCTTTCATGATGGCAGTCTGAGTATTCTATAAAAGGGCACAGCTAAAAAGGGGCAGAGCAAGCGGCTGAAACATATGGATAGTCTACCGGCCTGCGCCCGTGAAGATATGCCAAAAGACACTGCAACTACGGTACTATGCAGCATGTTCATGCCATAAAAACCGGAATAATAAAATGAATTCACCAAACACCTCGCTCGACAAATTCGACTGCGCCATCCTCGCAGCCCTGCAGCAGGACGGCACCCTGTCGATCGCCGCCCTCAGCGAAAAGATCGGACTGTCCAGCACGCCATGCTGGAAACGGGTCAAGCGCCTGGAGGAAGAAGGTTATATCGAGAGCCGCGTGGCCATCGTCAACCGGCAAAAAGTGGGGTTGCCCGTGACCGTCTTCGTCAGCGTGCGCACGGGCCAGCACGATGAGAAATGGCTGCGCCGCTTTGCCGCCGCCGTCATCGTCTTGCCGGAAGTACAGGAATTCCACCGCATGAGCGGCGATATCGACTACCTGCTGAAAGTCGTCACCACCGACATCAAGGGCTACGATACCTTCTACAAAAAGCTCATCAAGGCCGTGCAGCTGACGGGCGTGTCCTCCGCCTTTTCCATGGAACAGATCAAATGCAGCACGGAATTGCCGCTGGAATTGATCGCCCACGGCTTGCCTGCCTGAAGCGTTTTCCATCCACGCCAGGCGGACGTGGAAAATCACGTTGCTGCAATGCAACATAAATGAACGAAAAGCAGCAATGGTGCGGCGGGACGCGCAGCGCGGCCGGTATACTGTCCGCTTGTCTGCCCGCTTTTCTGCACCTTGTGCAGGCCACCATCCAAGGTCTTCCATGTCTCTGCTCCGCCGCCTCTCCATCCAGAAAAAACTCCTGTTCAGCATGGGCTTGTGCCTGCTGCTCTTCATGGCGATCTCGTCCTTCCTCAGCGTGCGCATGAGCAGCGACTACGTGCGCGAGCGCGTCGTCAGCCAGGAATTGCCGGCGCAAGTGGGCGAGATCCGCAACGACGTGTTGCGCCAGATCAGCCAGCCCCTGTCCGTGGTGCAGACCATGGCCAACGATGTCTACCTGCAAGACTGGGAAGACGCTGGCTTGCCCGACAGCGGCATCGCCACCTTCCAGCGCTACGCCAGCGTGGTCAAGGAAAAGAACAAGGCGGCTTCAATCAACTGGGCTTCCGCCAGTACGGGCAAATACTTCACCACGGACGGCTTGCTGCGCACCCTGGACAAGAACCAGGTGGCCGACCAGTGGTTTTATGGCTTGCTGGCCGGCGACAAGGCCTATACGCTCGATATCGACAAGGCGGAAAACTCCAGCGACCTGATGTTGTACCTGAATGCGCGTGGCCAGACGGCGGGCGGCAAGCAGATCGCGGCCGGACTGGGCCTGTCCATCAATGCGCTGGCCGACACCATCCGTAGCTACAAGATCGGCCAGACGGGCCATGTCTACCTGGCGCGCGCCAACGGCGTGCTGCTGGTGCACCGCGACACGGCCTTGGCCGACGGCAAGCATCTGCTCAAGGATTTACCGGGCTTTAGCGATACCCTGAGCCAGAGCCTGTTGACGGGCAAAAAATACGCGTACGCCATCTATGACGCGCCCGCGGGACGCCAGTTCGTCGCCGCCTCCTTCGTGCCGGAATTGAATCTGTATGTGATGGCTGAAGTACCGGAAGCGGAAGTGCTGGGCAATGTGACGCGATCGGCCCTGATCGCCGCCCTGATCGCCGGCCTGGTCGGTGGCGGCATCGCCCTGCTCATCATTTATGTCATCAGCCGCGCCATCGCCGCCCCCGTCGCGCGGGCGGCCGACATGCTCAGCGAGATCGCCAGCGGGAATGGCGACCTGAGCCGCCGCATGCCCGTCGAATCGGAAGACGAGGTCGGTGCGCTGGCCGCCGCCTTCAACCGCTTCGTCGCATCGCTGAACGTGACGATACGCGAAGTTCGCGACAGTACCGGGGCCATTGCCAGCGCATCGAGCCAAATCGCCTCGGGCAACCTGGACCTGTCGGCGCGCACGGAAGCCCAGGCGTCGAGCCTGGAAGAAACAGCGGCAGCCATGGAAGAGCTGACGTCGACGGTGAAACAGAACGCGGACAATGCGCGCCAGGCCAATCAGCTGGTGGTGTCGGCTTCAAGCCACGCCGTCAAGGGCGGCGAAGTGGTCGGGCAAGTCGTGCAGACGATGGGCGCGATTACGGAAAGTTCGCGCAAGATCGCCGACATTATCGGCGTGATCGACGGCATTGCCTTTCAAACCAATATCCTGGCGCTGAATGCGGCGGTCGAGGCGGCCCGCGCGGGCGAACAGGGCCGCGGCTTTGCCGTGGTGGCGACCGAGGTGCGCAACCTGGCGCAGAGGTCAAGCCAGGCGGCCAAGGAAATCAAGGACTTGATCGTCGACTCGGGCAGCAAGGTGGAGGCGGGCAGCAAGCTGGTCGACTCGGCCGGCGCCACCATGCAGGACATCGTCGTCTCCGTCCAGAGAGTCGCCGACCTGATGGGCGAAATCGCCTCGGCCAGCCAGGAGCAAAGCCAGGGCATCGCGCAAGTCAATGCCACGGTCACGCAGATGGATGACGCCACCCAGCAAAACGCGGCCCTGGTGGAAGAAGCGGCGGCAGCAGCCCAATCCCTGCAGGATCAGGCTGGGCGGCTGGCGCAGGTGGTCAGCGTCTTCAAGCTGGAGGAAAGCGGGCATGTGGCACCGCAGCAGCCGGCGCACAAGCCCATGCTGCCCACGCCGTCCCGCCCGACAGTGCCGGCCAGCGATGCGTGGGAAGAGTTTTAAGGAAATTACAGGGCAGGTGACTTCACGCTCGCCGCTTGCTTGAAGAAATCATAAATGCCGCTTTCGCTCATGCGACGGGCATTTGCCAGTTCGCCGCCCTTGGTGGCGTACAGCACCTGGTTGTTGTCGCTCGATACGAGCACGGCAGCGGGGATGCCTTTCTTGAGCGGATTGCCATAGGCTTGCGCCACATCGAGGTTATGGTCGAAGTTACCCACGTCGACCTTGACGACCTTGAACTGCTGTTGCATCAGCTCGGCGTTCTTGCCTTCCTTCAAGGCCCTGTCGAGCGCGCGGCAATCCTCGCACCAGTTCGCGCCAAAGATCAGCAAAACCGGTACGTGCGCCGTCTTGGCCTCGGCCAGCGCGCGCGCCACGTCGGCCTTGGCGTCGGCCGCCGCGTTGTACGGCAAATGCGGCGTGGCGACAGGGTTGCCCGGTGTGGGGGCGGCGGCAACGGCGGTGCCGGCAAGCAGCAGGCTGGCAAGGAAAAGGGAAACGAAACGGGAAACGCGCATGCGGGGCTCCTGAGAGAAATCGTGAAGCCAGCTGAACAACTGCCAGCGGGCGTGATTGTCTAGAATATGCCTGCTTGTAGGAAATATCCACCATTTAATTGCACTGTGCTTATGCGGAAAACGTATAAGCACCGCCAAGGAGAAGCCGCTTGAGCACGCCAGATACCCTGCCCCCGATTTTGTCCGGCGCCGCGCGCATGCTGCGCAGCGCCTATCCCGGCGGCATGCCAGACACGGCGTATTTCGCCGTGCTGGCCCTGCTGTATGACCACTTTTCCGACCGCAACCTGGCCGAGCTGATGGCCGCCGTCACGCACAAGGATGCTGAGACGGTCCTCAATGATATCTATGCCTGCGCCAGCAGCCAGCCGGAGCCGTCCAGCGTCGAGGCCGCCAAGAACTTGCTGGCACAGCATGGCTTGCAGGCCGTCTGCGCCGAGGATTAGTGCCCGCAGGCAGCGAAATGGAACGCATGGGATAATATGGGGCTCACACTGAGCAACGCGGCCCGAACGCGCCCTCCCCCATGACGACTTCTTTCCTGGCACGCTGGCTGCCGCAACCGAACAACGGCAGCCGCCGCGAACAATTACGCGCCTGCGCGGGCGCCATCTGCGGCTTGCTGCTGACGGGCCTGATCTGCCATTTCCTGCTGGCCCCCGACAGCGCCAGCGTCTACCTGATCGCACCCATGGGCGCCTCGGCCGTCCTGCTGTTCTGCCTGCCGGCCAGCCCGCTGGCGCAACCGTGGTCCGTGGTGGGTGGCAATGTCGTCTCCGGCCTGGTCGGCATGGCCTGCGTGAAATGGCTGGGCCCCAGCGTGGGCGTGGCGGCGCTGGCCGCCTGCCTGGCCATCGGCGCCATGTTTGCCCTGCGCTGTTTGCATCCGCCGGGCGGCGCCGTGGCCCTGACCACGGTGGTTGGCGGCGCCAGCGTGCATGCGGCCGGCTTTGAATTCGTCTTCATCACCGTGCTGTTCAATTCCGCCGTGCTGGTCGCTTGCGCCGTGCTGTACAACAACCTGACGGGGCGCCGCTACCCGCACATCCAGCAACTGGTGGCGCCGCATCCGCACGACACCAAGGATGAGGTGCCCAGCAACCGCCTGGGCTTTTCGCCGGACGACCTCGATGCCGTGCTGCGCCAGCACAGCGAAGTGCTCGACATCAGCCGCGACGACTTGCAGGCCATCTTCCTGCAAACGGAAATGCGCGCCTACCAGCGCCGCTTCGGCGTCGTCACCTGCGCCGACATCATGTCGAAAGACGTGCTCAGCGTGGAATTCGGCACGCCGCTCGATGTTGCCTGGCGCACCATGCGCGAGCATCAGGTGGGCGCCCTGCCCGTGCTGAACCGGGCGCGCCGCGTCATCGGCATCATCACGCAGACGGATTTCCTGCGCCACGGCGGCCTCGACGATTATCAGGGCATGCGCCAGCGCCTGCGCGGCCTGCTGCAGCGCAGCGGCTTGTCCCACAGCGACAAACCGGAAGTGGTGGGCCAGCTGATGACGCCGTCGCCGCACACGGCCCGCCTGGGCACGCCCATCATCGACCTCGTGCCCCTGATGGCCGATGCCGGCTACCATCACATTCCCATCCTCGACGATGAAGAGCGCCTGGCCGGCATCATCAGCCAGTCCGACCTGATGGCAGCCCTGTACGAAAGCCGCTTTGCCGAGGCGGTGGCATGACGCCATTCCAGGCACTGCTGGCCGGCCCCGATGGCGGCTCCGCCGGCACGGCCGTCAGCGCGCACTTCTTCGGCAGCCAGCTGGCCATCGATGCACCCGGCTCCACTGTCGATGTGACGCAGCTGGTCGTCAGCGTGGGCGGTGTCGACGGACCGGAACTGTTCCTGAACTGGCTCGACGGACAAGGCCGGCAAGCCTCGCTCAAGCCGCTGACAGCGGACGACATCGCCACCGTCTTGCGCGAAGCGCCGGCCGCGCTGCAGCCGCAACTGCAGCGCCTGTGGGGCGAGCGCCAGCGCAACCGGCGGCAAGTATCGGGCTGGCTGGCCGGCTTGACGGGCGCGACCATCGTCGCCGCCGCCCTGCTGTGGTGGCAGGGCGGCCATGCCGTCGGCGCGCTGGCGGGATGGATCCCCTTGTCGACGGAAAAGCAGCTGGGCGAACTGGCCCTGGCACAAGTGCGCGCGCAGGGCGGCATCAGCGAAAGCGGCGTGGCGCAGCAGACGGTGCAGGAGATCGGCCGCAAGCTGACGGCCGGTTCGCGCTACCAGTACCGCTGGCTGGTCAAGCAGGACGACACGGTCAACGCGTTTGCCATGCCGGGCGGCATCATCGTCGTACATACGGGCTTGCTGCGCCAGGCAGCCGACCCGGGCGAACTGGCCGGCGTGCTGGCGCATGAAGTGCAGCATGTGGAGCAACGCCATTCGCTGCGGCAAATGATCAGCAGCCTGGGCTGGGGCGCCCTGGTGGGCGTGACCATCGGCGACATCAGCGCCGTGGCCGCCATGCTGGCGCACCAGGCCGGCACCCTGTATTTCAGCCGCGACATGGAAGAAGAGGCGGACCGCCTGGGTTTGCTTGCCTTGCAGCGCGCACAGATCCGTCCCGACGGCATGCTGCGCTTTTTCCAGAAGCTCGACGACAAGGACAAGGCCAGCGTGCCGGGATGGATTTCCTCTCACCCGCAGACGGCGGCGCGCGCGCAGCAGATCCGCAGCCTGATCGCCGCCACGCCCTGCCCCGCCTGCGTCCCCTTGAACAGCCAGCACTGGCAGGCGATGAAAGCCGTGGTCGCGCCAGCGGACAAATAGCAACATTCCTCCCCAATAATTTGTCCAAACGCACTGGGCAATCGCGTATGCTTACGCCCCGGCTGTTCCATCGCGACCGGCCACCCCGACCTCGCTACGCCTCCGTTCATTCTCCTTCCTTACAAAGGACATCGCGCATGAAGCATCGTATTGCCGCCGGCACCCTCGGCACCCTGGCCATCTCCCTGTTGCTCGCCCATGCGCCCATGGCGCAAGCGGCCCAGCCCGCTACCAAAACCGTCGCCGTCAGCGCGCCGCAAGCCAAGCAGCGATTGCAGGTCGTGGCCGATCAGTACTACGATGCGCTGGCCCGTTTCGAGCCGATCAATGCCACCGAGAGCGGCGACAACCGTTTTGACGACCAGCTCGGTTCAGCCATCGTGCCCGCCGCGCGCGCAAAACAGTTCGCGCTGTACCGCCAGTACCAGAAGACCCTGCGCAGCATTGCCCGCGCGCAGCTGTCGCACCAGGACCAGATCAACTACGATATTCTCGACTATGAACTGGCCACGGCACTGAGCTTCGAGCGCTTCCCCGAATACCTGCTGCCCTTGAACCAGATGGACAGCATGCCCGTCACCCTGGCCAACTATGCGGGCGGCGAGGCATCGCAGCCTTTGACCACGGTCAAGGAGTATGACGCTTACCTGAGCCGTATTGGCCAGTTGCCGGGCTGGATAGACCAGGCCATCGCCAACATGAAAGTCGGCATGCAAAAGGGCATCGTGCTGCCGAAGGCGCTGACGGAATCGGCCCTGCCGCAATTCAAGAAACTCGTCAGCGCCACGCCGCAGGACAGCGTCTATTACACGCCGATCAAGAACTTGCCGGCCAGCTTTTCCGACGCGGACAAGGCGCGCCTGACGCAAACCTACAGCATCATCATCGAGGCCAAACTGATGCCCGCGCTGCAGCGCCTGGCCACCTTCATGGAACGCGATTACCTGCCGGCCGGCCGCGCGAGCAGCGGCTGGAGCGCCCTGCCCGATGGCGCTGCCTGGTACCAGGCGCGCGTGGCCAGCAGCACCACCACGGATTTGAAGCCGGAGCAGATCCACGCCATCGGCTTGAAGGAAGTGGCGCGCATCCAGGAACAATATGCGATCGTGGGCCCGAAGATGGGCTACAACGGCCCGGCCGCCGGCTTGCCCGTGTGGGTGTCGGAACAGGCAAAATACCGCCCGTTCAAGACGGAACAGGAAGTGCTCGACGTCTACCGCAAGCTGAACGTGCTGCTCGACAGCAAATTGCCCGCCCTGTTCACCCTGGTGCCGAAGGCGCCGCTGGACTTGCGCCTGGAGCCTGAACTGAGCCGCGACACGGCCGCCGACCACTACACGGCACCGGCCGCCGACGGTTCGCGCCCCGGCGTGTTCTGGTCCGTCGTCACCGATCCGAAACTGTATGGCGACACGGGCATGACCACCTTGTTCCTGCACGAAGGCAAACCTGGCCACCATTTCCACCTGGCGCTGGTGCAAGAGATGGACTTGCCGAACTTCCGCCGTTTTGGCGGCAACAATGCCTTCACGGAAGGCTGGGCCCTGTATGCGGAAACCCTGGGCAAGGAAATGGGCCTGTTCGAGGATCCGGCCCAGTATTTCGGCCATTTGAACGACGAGATGCTGCGCGCCGTGCGCCTGGTGGTGGACACGGGCTTGCACACCAAGGGCTGGACGCGCGAACAGACGATCAAGTACATGCGCGACACCCTCGGCTATGACGCCGTGGCGAAAAGCGAGACGGAGCGCTACATGGCGTGGCCGGGCCAAGCCCTGGGCTACAAGATCGGTTCGCTGAAGATCGTCGAACTGCGCCAGCGCGCGCAGCAAGCGCTGGGAGACAAATTCAGCCTGCCGAAGTTCCACGAAGTGGTACTTGGCGACGGCACCCTGCCTTTGAAACTGCTGGAAGCCAAGGTCGACCGGTGGATCGCGCAACAGAAGTAAGCGACCGCACCTGAAAGCAAAACGGCAGCCCTTGACGGGGTTGCCGTTTTTTTCGCCTGAGCGTTTGAGACTACACCAGAAGTGCGGCACTCATCGAGCGCACTTCCTCGGCCGATTCGGCCAGGATGCTTTGCAGGGTCTCGTTGTCGATAATGAAATCGATGACGGAATCGGATGGGGTGAGCATTTCCACGTACGTCACCTGCAAGGGCGACGGCACGGGCGACAGTTGCTTGGCCAACAACAAGGTATCGAGCAGGGAATCGGGCGGGATCGATAGCAAGCCATCGCGCAAGCCTTCGATGGCCTCGCTCACGGCCGCCGGGATCAGCAGCTTCTTCATGACTTCGCGGGAAATGATCTCTTCGGCGGACTCCATCCAGTGATCCGCATCGTCATCGAGCAGCCCGGGGAATTCATCGGCACGCGACAGCAGGTAAAAACCGCCCACCTCATGCACGATGCCGGCGAACAGTGCCGTGTCGGCATCAACGTGCGTCACGCGGCGCGCAAGCACGTGCGCCAGCGCCGCCACGTGGGCCGTGTGCTCCCACAGCTGTGTCGCCTTCTGGCGCAGGATGGGGTCGATGATCTTGCTGCCGAACTGGCGCACCACCATGGCCGCCACCAGCGCGTACAGATTGCGGTAGCCCATGCGCATGACGGCGGCGCGCACGCTGGTCACCGGCGCCGCATCGCCGCGGCTGTACACGGCCGAGTTGGCCAGCGCGACCGTGCGCGCCGCCAGCAAGGGTTCGGCCAGTACCAGTTTGATGGCATGGTCGATATGGCAATCCGGTTCAGCCAGGGCCAATTGCAATTGCAGTGCGGAATTAACACTTGTGGGAAATGTTAATTCACCGCGCACCGCCTGGGAAACAATTAAACCGAAAGCCTGTAGTTTATTCATCATACGATCAATCCGCCTCAGATATTTTCCTGGCCAACAATGTCATGCATTAAAAATTGAATGCCAGGCCCGGCCTTTAAAATACAGATGGCATGTCATTCGTCTGCATTGAGGAATCTGGCAAAGCCAGCGCTTGCAATAGCGATTCATCGCCGATGACAAACAACTTCGGCTGCTGTAATACCTGCAGCAGAAATGGCTGGCCTTCACGCAGGCGTCGGCGATAATCGGCCAGCGTATATAAGTTGGGATTGATTTTACGCCTTAAGGTTCGCTCGGCCGGGGCCAATCCCGTCAACAGATCGCCATAATTGGCTTCTTCGCCCACCAGCAGCAAATCGATGGCGCTGCCAGGCATGTCCTGTCCCTTCGCCGTGGCGCCAGACACGAAGGCCAGGTGCAGCTGGGCACGCAAGGGCGCCAGCGTCATGCTGAGCACGCCGACGATGCCGAAGGTCTTCTGCACCAGTCCGCTCAACTCCGGATACACGAGGCTTTCCTTGTTGGGCCAAAAGCGCCGCACATTACCGATCCGCTCCGACGTGATCAGCCCGGACTCATGCAGCCGGCGCAGTTCCCGCTGCGCCGACGCACTGCCCAATCCCGTCAAGCGCATGATCTCGTTCAAGTGAAAGCCTTCATTCACGCGGACAAAGAGCAGTCCCAGCAATTTCTGCTGGGCGGGAGTAAACAGGGCTTGGGCAATCATGTGCCAAATCTTAGCATGAATAAACTGGAAACTGGCGCGGCAGGGCTAATCGCAGGCGGTGGCGCAACAGTGCGCCGCCACGCCGTCTCCGGCCAGCCGCGCCGGCAGAAAAGCGGGCGGCACCAGGCAAGCTTGTGAGCGCTCACTACTATGACTGCTTCCAACCGCAACTTTCCGCGCCTCGCCTCGCCACGCAGCGGCAACCGCGGCAACTCGATAAAACGCCGGGCAATGCCACCCGATAAACCGCCAGGATCAATGCCTGTATTTGCCATGTCCGTGCAACAGATTATTGAATGCTCCGTTCTTCAATAATGCCATTCAATAGCCCGCCTTAATAAAACAGGAAACCCGTTCCATTCAATTGATTAACACTTGCATGATTCAAATTGGCCAGCTTTTCATTGAATGCCCGATACCGGATAAATCGGCGCATGAAGGAAATACGGGCATAAAAAACGGCACCAGGAATTTCTCCCAGGTACCGTGATTATTAATTGCCGAGGTAGCCGATTCCCCTTTAGCAGCGTGGCAACTGACGCTCTTCACTTTCCCACGCTGCTAGCTCTTTGCGTATTCGGTGCAATTTACCGGTGCAAATTACGGCAGCGCGCATAAAAAAACGGCACCCGCAGGTGCCGTTCTTGTCAGCTAGCAGCGTAGATTACGCTTCGTCGCCGTGGTGTTGCTGGGTTTCGATGTCCTGCAGCGCTTCGGCAGCTTCGCCAGCCATCGAGGCTTTCTCGGCCAGCAGCAGTGCTTGACGCTCTTCCACTTCCCACGCTTCTTTCTCTTTGCGTGCGCGGTGGAAGGCCAGGCCCGTACCGCCAGGAATCAGACGGCCGACGATGACGTTCTCTTTCAGGCCGCGCAGACCATCGCGCTTGCCCATGATCGCCGCTTCGGTCAGCACGCGGGTGGTTTCCTGGAACGATGCGGCCGAGATGAACGAATCGGTCGACAACGATGCCTTGGTAATACCCAACAAGACGTTTTCGTAGGTCGCTGGAATCTTGTTCTCAACGGCCATGCGATCGTTCTCGTCCAGCAGTTCCGAACGCTCTACCTGCTCGCCAACGATGTAGTTGGTGTCGCCGGCATTGACGATCTGAACACGGCGCAGCATCTGACGCACGATCACTTCGATGTGCTTGTCATTGATCTTCACGCCTTGCAGACGGTACACGTCTTGCACTTCGTCAACGATGTAACGTGCCAGCGCTTCGATACCCAGCAGGCGCAGGATGTCTTGCGGATCGGCCGGGCCGTCCACGATCATCTCGCCCTTGTTCACGACTTGGCCGTCATGCACCAGCACTTGTTTGTCCTTGGTGATCAAGAACTCATGCTTGTTGCCGTCCATGTCCGTGATTTCCAGACGCTGCTTGCCCTTGGTTTCTTTACCGAACGCAACCGTACCCGTGACTTCCGCCAGCATACCGGCATCTTTCGGCGAGCGCGCTTCGAACAGTTCCGCAACGCGTGGCAGACCACCGGTAATATCGCGCGTTTTTTGCGATTCGGTAGGAATACGTGCCAGCACTTCACCAACCGATACCTGTTGACCGTCCTTGACCATGATCAGCGCGCCGACCTGGAAGCCGATCGCCACCGAGTGTTCGGTGCCGGCGATCTTGACTTCTTCGTTCGCGTCGTTGATCAGCTTGACTTGCGGACGCAACGTTTTCGTCAACGAACCGCGACGTTTCGCATCGATCGCCACCAGGGTGGACAGACCGGTCACTTCGTCGACTTGACGGGCTACGGTGACGCCTTCTTCGACGTTCTCGAAACGCACTTGACCGGCGTATTCGGTAATGATCGGACGGGTCAGCGGATCCCACGTTGCCAGGGCCGTACCGGCCTTGATGACCATGCCGTCCTTGACGATCAGGGTCGCACCGTACGGTACTTTATGACGCTCACGCTCACGGCCATGGTCGTCGGTGATCAGCACTTCGCCGGAACGGGAAATGACGATTTGCGCGCCCTTGCCGTTCGTCACGTAACGCATGGTTGCCGTGAAGCGGATGGTACCGTTCGACTTGGCTTCCACCGACGATGCCACTGCTGCACGCGATGCCGCACCACCAATGTGGAACGTACGCATGGTCAGCTGGGTACCAGGCTCACCAATCGACTGCGCTGCCACCACACCGACGGCTTCGCCGGCGTTGACCAGCATGCCGCGGCCCAGATCGCGGCCATAGCACTTGGCGCACAGGCCGAAGCGCGTGTCGCAAGTCAGTGGCGTGCGAACCTTGACTTCATCGATGGACAGACGCTCGATCTCTTCGACCATGTCTTCGTCCATCAAGGTGCCGGCTTCGTACAGCGTTTCCTGGGTTTCAGGATTGACGACGTCATGCACCACCACGCGGCCGAGGATACGGTCACGCAACGGTTCGATGACTTCACCACCTTCGACCAGTGCCTTCATGACGGCGCCGTTCATGGTGCCGCAATCGTCCTCGATCACCACCAAGTCTTGCGTCACGTCAACCAGACGACGCGTCAGGTAACCGGAGTTAGCCGTTTTCAGCGCCGTATCGGCCAGACCTTTACGAGCGCCGTGGGTCGAAATGAAGTACTGCAAAACGTTCAGACCTTCGCGGAAGTTCGCGGTAATCGGCGTTTCGATAATCGAGCCATCCGGTTTGGCCATCAGACCACGCATACCGGCCAACTGGCGAATCTGGGCTGCGGAACCGCGCGCGCCGGAGTCGGCCATCATGTAAATGGCGTTGAACGATTCTTGCGTCGACTTGGTGCCGTCGCGGCGGATCACGTCTTCGACTTTGAGCTGGTCCATCATGGCCTTGCCGACTTCATCGGAGGTTTTGCCCCAGATATCGACTACCTTGTTGTAACGCTCGCCGGCGGTCACGAGACCCGAGGCGTATTGCTGTTCGATCTGCTTGACTTCCGATTCGGCCGTCGCGATCAGCGTGACTTTTTGCGGTGGTACCAGCATGTCGTCGACGCAGATCGAGATACCGGCGCGTGTCGCCAGGCGGAAACCCGATTGCATCAGTTTGTCTGCGAACACCACGGTGGCGCGCAGGCCGCACTTGCGGAACGACGTGTTGATCAGCTTGGAAATTTCTTTCTTTTTCAGCGCGCGGTTCAGGACGGAGAACGGCAAGCCTTTAGGCAGAATTTCCGACAGGATCGCACGGCCGATCGTCGTTTCGTAGCGGGTAACCGTTTTCTCGAATTCGCCCGTTTCGGCGTTTTTCGGGTATTCGGTAATACGCACGGTGACGCGGGTCGTCAGTTCGACTTCCTTGTTGTCGTAGGCGCGGATCACTTCCGACACGTCAGGGAACATCATCCCTTCGTTCTTCGCATTGATCGCTTCGCGGGTCGCGTAGTACAGACCCAGCACGATATCCTGGGAAGGAACGATCGACGGTTCGCCGTTCGATGGGAACAGGATGTTGTTCGATGCCAGCATCAAAGTGCGTGCTTCCATCTGCGCTTCGATCGACAGAGGAACGTGGACCGCCATTTGGTCACCGTCAAAGTCGGCGTTGAATGCGGCGCAGACGAGCGGGTGCAACTGGATGGCCTTGCCTTCAATCAAGACTGGCTCGAATGCCTGGATACCCAGGCGGTGCAGCGTAGGTGCGCGGTTCAACATGATCGGATGTTCACGGATCACGTCTTCCA
This sequence comes from Janthinobacterium sp. SUN128, assembly GCF_030587275.1. Taxonomy (NCBI): domain Bacteria; kingdom Pseudomonadati; phylum Pseudomonadota; class Betaproteobacteria; order Burkholderiales; family Oxalobacteraceae; genus Janthinobacterium; species Janthinobacterium sp. SUN128. The sequence continues at coordinate 52,524 of NZ_JAPWHY010000009.1, forward strand.
GGATGTCCCACACGACCGGCTCTTGAATCTCGACCAGCTTTTTCGCGGCCTTGATCGTGGTCGCCAGACCCATCAGTTCCAGTTTATTGAAAATGAATGGTTTGAACAGTTCCAGCGCCATCAGTTTCGGCAAGCCGCACTGATGCAGTTTCAATTGCGGGCCCACGACGATGACCGAACGACCGGAGTAATCGACGCGTTTGCCCAGCAAGTTTTGACGGAAACGGCCGCCCTTGCCCTTGATCATCTCTGCCAGCGATTTCAGCGGACGCTTGTTGGCGCCGGTCATCGCTTTGCCGCGACGGCCGTTGTCCAGCAGCGAATCGACCGCTTCTTGCAGCATGCGCTTTTCGTTGCGCGTGATGATCTCTGGAGCACGCAGCTCCATCAGGCGTTTCAGACGGTTGTTACGGTTGATGACGCGGCGATACAGATCGTTCAGATCCGAGGTCGCGAAACGGCCGCCATCCAGCGGTACCAGCGGACGCAGTTCCGGCGGCAGCACTGGCAGCACTTCCATGATCATCCAGTCAGGCTTGATGCCCGAACGTTGGAACGCTTCCAGCACTTTCAGGCGCTTCGCGTATTTCTTGATCTTGGCTTCGGATTTCGATTCCTTCAGTTCCACGCGCAGGGTTTCGGCATCGCGGTGGATGTCGATCGAGCGCAGCAGTTCACGGATACCTTCGGCGCCCATGAAGGCGGTGAAGTCGTCGCCGTACTCTTCGTACTTGGCGGCGTAGTCGTCTTCCGACATGATCTGGCACTTTTTCAGCGGAGTCATGCCTGGATCGGTCACGACGTATGCTTCAAAGTACAGCACGCGTTCGATGTCCCGCAGGGTCATGTCCAGGACCATGCCCAGACGCGACGGCAGCGATTTCAGGAACCAGATGTGGGCGGTCGGCGAGGCCAGCTCGATGTGGCCCATGCGCTCGCGGCGCACCTTGGCCAGCGTGACTTCGACGCCGCACTTTTCGCAGATCACGCCGCGGTGTTTCAGGCGCTTGTACTTGCCGCACAGGCATTCGTAATCCTTGATCGGGCCAAAGATCTTGGCGCAGAACAGGCCGTCGCGCTCAGGCTTGAAGGTACGGTAGTTGATGGTTTCCGGCTTCTTGACTTCGCCGTAGGACCACGAACGGATTTTCTCAGGCGAAGCGAGACCGATCTTGATTGCATCGAAGGTCTCGTTGGTCTGTACTTGCTTGAATAGATCGAGCAGTGCTTTCATGTATCACTCCAGAGGTGATTAAATTTCTATATTCCTGAGACTACATTGCCCGGCGTGGTTTCCCAGCCGGGCTTTGTGTTTCCCAAACCAAATGACGCTTATTGGGTCAATAAGCCTGTCGTTTAGTTGCGTTCGAGGTCGATATCGATACCCAGCGAACGGATTTCCTTGACCAGCACATTGAACGATTCCGGCATGCCGGCGTCGATCACGTGGTCGCCCTTGACGAGGTTCTCGTACACTTTGGTACGGCCATTCACGTCATCGGACTTGACGGTCAACATCTCTTGCAAGACATACGACGCGCCATACGCTTCCAGTGCCCAGACTTCCATCTCACCGAAACGCTGACCACCGAACTGGGCTTTACCGCCCAGTGGCTGTTGCGTCACCAGCGAGTAAGGACCGGTCGAACGCGCATGCATCTTGTCATCCACCAAGTGATGCAGTTTCAGCATGTGCATGACGCCGACAGTGACCTTGCGCTCGAACGCTTCACCGGTGCGACCGTCATACATGGTCACCTGGTTTTTCGAAGCGGTCATGCCCAGGTTCTTGGCGATGTCGTCCGGATACGCCAGGTCCAGCATGCGGCGGATCTCTTCTTCATTGGCGCCGTCGAACACTGGCGTGGCGAATGGAACACCTTTTTTCAGGTTTTCCGCCAGCTTCATGATCTCTTCGTCGTCGAAGTCGTTCAACTCTTCGGCACGGCCGTTGTCGTTGTAGATCGTCGTCAGGTACTTGCGCACTTGCTCGACCTTGGTTTGCGCCTTCAGCATTTCGCCGATGCGGATACCCAGGCCCTTGGCAGCCCAGCCCAAATGAGTCTCGAGAATCTGACCAACGTTCATCCGCGAAGGAACGCCCAGCGGGTTCAGCACAACGTCGGCTGGCGTGCCGTCGGCCATGTATGGCATGTCTTCCACAGGAACAATACGGGAAACCACACCCTTGTTACCGTGGCGACCTGCCATCTTGTCGCCCGACTGCAGGCGGCGTTTCACGGCCAGGTACACCTTGACCATTTTTTGCACGCCTGGTTGCAGCTCATCGCCTTGCGTCAGTTTCTTGCGCTTCTCTTCGAAGGCCAGATCGAACTGGTGACGCTTCTCGTTGATCGATTCCTTGATCGCTTCCAGCGCTACCGCTGCATCGTCGTCCGCAGGGCGGATGTCGAACCAGTGGTATTTGTCCAGATCGGCCAGGTAATCCTTGGTGATCTTGGCGCCTTTGGCCAGCTTTTTAGGGCCGCCGTTGACAACTTTGCCGATCAGCATTTTTTCCAGACGCTGGAAGGCATCGCCTTCAACGATACGCATCTGGTCGTTCAAATCCAGACGGAAGCGTTTCAGTTCGTCATCGATAATTTGCTGGGCACGCTTGTCGCGCACGATGCCTTCACGGGTGAAGACTTGCACGTCGATCACGGTACCGATCATGCCCGATGGCACGCGCAGCGACGTATCTTTCACGTCGGATGCTTTTTCGCCGAAAATCGCGCGCAGCAGCTTCTCTTCCGGGGTCAGCTGGGTTTCGCCTTTTGGCGTCACTTTACCAACCAGGGTATCGCCGGCTTGTACTTCAGCGCCGATGTAGACGATACCGGACTCATCCAGACGTGCCAGCTGATTTTCAGCCAGGTTCGAGATGTCGCGCGTAATTTCTTCCGCGCCCAGTTTCGTGTCACGGGCAACAACCGACAACTCTTCGATGTGAATCGAGGTGTAGCGGTCGTCCTTGACGACGTTTTCCGAGATCAGGATCGAATCTTCGAAGTTCAGACCATTCCATGGCATGAAGGCCACGGTCATGTTCTGGCCCAGAGCCAATTCACCCAGGTCGGTCGATGCGCCGTCGGCGATCACGTCGCGCTTGGCAACACGGTCGCCCACTTGCACGATAGGACGCTGGTTGATGTTGGTGTTCTGGTTCGAACGGGTGTACTTGATCAGGTTGTAGATGTCGACGCCCACTTCACCAGCGGTTGCTTCGTCATCGTTGACGCGAATCACGACACGGCCCGCATCGATGTAATCGACGATACCGCCACGCAGCGCTTGCACGGTGGTGCCCGAGTCGACCGCAACAGTGCGTTCGATACCGGTACCGACCAGCGCTTTTTCCGGACGCAAGCAAGGCACAGCCTGGCGTTGCATGTTGGCGCCCATCAATGCACGGTTTGCATCATCGTGTTCGAGGAACGGAATCAGCGAGGCAGCGACGGAAACGATCTGGCCTGGCGCCACGTCCATGTACTGGATGCGTTCCGGGGAGACCAGGATGGTTTCGCCGGCTTCACGGGCCGAGACCAGTTCATCGGACAGCATGCCTTCGTCGTTGATGGTCGCATTCGCCTGAGCGATGATGTAGCGGCCTTCTTCGATGGCGGACAGATAGTCGATCTGATCGGTAATCTTGGAGCCTTCGACCTTGCGGTACGGGGTTTCCAGGAAGCCGTATTCATTCAGGCGGGCATACAGAGCCAGCGAGTTGATCAGACCAATGTTCGGACCTTCCGGTGTCTCGATCGGGCAGACGCGGCCGTAGTGGGTCGGATGCACGTCGCGCACTTCAAAGCCGGCGCGTTCGCGTGTCAGACCGCCGGGTCCCAGAGCCGATACGCGGCGCTTGTGGGTAATTTCCGACAGAGGATTGGTTTGGTCCATGAACTGCGACAGCTGGGACGAACCGAAGAACTCGCGAATCGCGGCCGAAATCGGCTTCGAGTTGATCAGGTCGTGCGGCATCAGGTTGTCCGCTTCGGCTTGGCCGAGGCGTTCCTTGACGGCGCGCTCAACACGCACCAGGCCGGCGCGGAATTGATTCTCGGCCAGTTCGCCCACGCAACGTACGCGACGGTTACCCAGGTGATCGATATCGTCGACTTCGCCGCGGCCATTGCGCAGTTCCACTAGGATCTTGATCACGGCCAGCACGTCTTCGTTCGACAGGGTCATGGCGCCGGTCAGTTCATCGCGGCCAATGCGGCGGTTGAACTTCATGCGTCCCACGGCCGACAGGTCATAGCGGTCCGAGTTGTAGAACAGGCCATTGAACAGCGCTTCAACGGAATCTTCCGTTGGCGGTTCGCCTGGACGCATCATGCGGTAGATCGCCACTTTCGCAGCCATCTGGTCGGCGGTGTCGTCGATACGCAGGGTTTGCGAGATGTAGGCGCCCTGATCCAGGTCGTTCGTGTACAAGGTCTGGATTTCGGAAATGTTGGCATCGCGCAGGCGGCCCAACAGATCTTCGGTCAGCTCATCGTTCGCGGAAGCGACGACTTCACCAGTATCGCCATCGACGATGTTCTTCGCCAATACGCGGCCCAGCAGGTAGTCTTCCGGCACGGAAATGTGCTTGATGCCGGCAGCTTCGATATCACGCACGTGTTTCGCGTTGATACGCTTGTCTTTCAGCACCAGGGTCTTGCCCGACTTGTCGACGATGTCGAAACGCGCCACTTCGCCGCGCAGACGCTCGGAAACGAATTCCATTTCCGCGCCTTCGGAGCGCAGGTTGAAATTGTCGAAGACGAAGAAGTTCGCCAGGATTTGCTCATGCGACATGCCGATGGCTTTGAGCAGGATCGTCACTGGCATCTTGCGGCGGCGGTCGACGCGGAAGAACAGGATGTCTTTCGGGTCGAACTCGAAGTCCAGCCACGAACCGCGGTAAGGAATGATACGCGCGGAGAACAGCAGTTTACCGGACGAATGGGTCTTGCCGCGGTCGTGCTCGAAGAACACGCCAGGCGAACGGTGCAACTGGGAAACGATAACCCGCTCCGTGCCGTTGATCACGAACGAACCGGTGGTCGTCATGAGCGGCAATTCGCCCATGTAGACTTCCTGTTCCTTCATCTCTTTGACGACGGGCTTGGTTGGCGATTCCTTGTCCAGGATCACCAGGCGCACTTTCGCGCGCAGCGGCGACGCGAACGTCAGGCCACGTTGTTGACATTCTTTGACGTCGAAGGCAGGATCGCCCAGAACGTACGACAAGAATTCGAGGCGCGCAAAACCATTGTGCGACACGATAGGGAAAATCGAAGTGAAAGCCGACTGCAGGCCATCATTCTTGCGGCCGGACGGTGCTATGTCCTCTTGCAAGAAGCTATGATAAGACTCGAGCTGGGTCGCCAGCAGGAACGGAACGTGGTGAACGTTGGCGCGCTTCGCGAATGATTTGCGAATGCGTTTCTTCTCAGTAAATGAGTAGTGCATGGACACTCCGTGAGTGACAGAAAGGATAGAAAATTCAGGTTTTGCAAGTGTTCGTTTGCACCGCTGCGTGTGACACAGACGAAACCTCAAGGCTCTGCTTTCCGGCTTGAATCGAATAAAAACTGCTGCTACAACTACATGACAAATACGATGCAGACGACAAAGGAGCCAAAGTCGGATTTCCCCCCTTGCGAGGGGAAACCTCAGACTTTGACTCGGGCGCTAACTGCCGCCGGTACAGATATTACTTGATCGAAGCGGTTGCGCCGGCTTCTACCAGTTTCTTCTGTGCAGCTTCAGCGTCAGCTTTCGACACTGCTTCTTTCACAGTTTTTGGTGCGCCATCGACCAGGTCTTTAGCTTCTTTCAAGCCCAGGCCGGTGATTTCGCGAACTGCTTTAATAACGCCAACTTTGTTTGCGCCGAAGGTGTCAAGGATGACGTTGAATTCGGTTTGCTCTTCAGCAGCTGCTGCTGGGCCTGCTGCAGGACCGGCCGAAGCCATTGCTGCTGCGGACACGCCGAATTTTTCTTCGAATGCTTTAACCAGGTCGTTCAGGTCCATTACGGACATGGCGCTAACTGCTTCCAGGATATCGTCTTTGCTAATTGCCATTTTGAAACTCCTAAATTTATTACGTTAGTTACATCAGATTGGTACTGAGAGAAAAAAGCGCGCGCAATTAAGCGGCTGCTGGGGCTTCTTCTGCTGCTGCTTCTGCAGGAGCTTCGGCGCCTTCGCCTTTTTTCGCTGCCAGGGCAGCCAGACCACGTGCAAAGCCCGAAACCGGAGCCAGCATAACGCCCAACAACTGCGAAATGAGGACTTCACGGCTAGGAATGCTCGCCAACGCGGTGACAGCAGCTGTATCCAGCGGCTTGCCTGCGTAGTTACCTGCTTTGATGACCAGTTTGTCGTTGGTTTTAGCGAAGTCAGCGATGACTTTAGCTGCTGCAACGGCATCGGCCGAGATCGAGTAGATCAACGGGCCGGTCATGGCATCTGCCAGGCTGGCGAATGCGGTACCTTCAACGGAGCGACGAGCCAGAGTGTTTTTCAACACACGCAGGTACACGCCTTGGGCACGCGCTTTAGCACGCAGTTGCGTCAAGTGACCAACCTGGATGCCACGATATTCGGCCACGACGATCGTTTGCGCATTTGCTACTTGTGCGGAAACTTCGGCGACGACGGCCTTTTTGTCATTCAGATTGAGACTCACGGTCAACCTCCTTAAATGATGTTCGGCAATCACAACCGAGTGGTTGAGCGCCTTGCATCGGTTCGAACACGGCGTCCGAAGTCAAGAAGTACTAAACTGAGCGGATGGATTCACGCAGCATGAGGACTACAAAACTTGTTCGGGTACACCATCTGCGTTGGGCACCTGCCGTTGCCGGCAAGCCTATTAACCTTCTGCATGTGCGATCGCAGTCGGCCCAACGGTCTTTGATTGTCTGCCGGCCTGGTGCGAACACCGGGCCGACAGCCCAAAGATGCGCCCACAGCGCCCGAAGGCGCGTGGGACTTGATTCTGTTACTTAAGCTGCCAGGCTAGCCTGGTCAACACGGACGCCAGCGCCCATGGTCGACGACAGCGAAACTTTGCGCAGGTACACGCCTTTGCTCGATGCTGGCTTGGCTTTGTTCAGTGCGTCGATCAGTGCGACCAGATTCGACTTCAGATCTGCGTCAGCGAACGATTTACGGCCGATGGTAGCGTGGATGATACCGGATTTGTCGGTACGGTACTGAACTTGACCGGCTTTCGCGTTTTTCACGGCGGTAGCGACGTCAGGAGTAACAGTGCCAACTTTCGGGTTAGGCATCATGCCGCGTGGGCCCAGGATCTGACCCAGGGTACCAACGATACGCATGGTATCTGGCGAAGCGATAACGATGTCGAAAGGCATGTCGCCGGCTTTGATCTGCTCAGCCAGGTCTTCCATACCAACGATGTCGGCGCCAGCTGCTTTGGCAGCTTCCGCTTTTTCGCCCGACGCGAATACAGCCACGCGTACGGTTTTGCCGGTACCAGCTGGCAGCACGACGGAGCCGCGCACCACTTGGTCGGATTTCTTAGGATCAACACCCAGTTGTACCGATACATCGATCGATTCATTGAACTTGGCCGTTGCGCACTCTTTGATCAGAGCGACAGCGTTGTCGAAAGCGTACACTTTGGTACGGTCGACTTTGGCTTTCAAAGCCTTGATACGTTTGGATAACTTAGCCATTATACAACACCTTCCACCGTGATACCAATCGAACGAGCGGAACCAGCGATGGTGCGTACAGCAGCATCCATGTCGGCAGCGGTCAGATCAGGGGTTTTCAATTTAGCGATTTCTTCAGCTTGTGCGCGGGTCAGCGTACCGACTTTGTCGGTATGTGGCTTCGGCGAACCTTTGGTGATCGCAGCAGCTTTTTTGATCAGGTAGGTTGCTGGAGGCGTCTTCATCACGAATGTGAAGGACTTGTCCGCAAACGCGGTGATCACGACTGGGATCGGCATGCCTGGTTCCATACCTTGGGTCTGCGCGTTGAACGCTTTGCAGAATTCCATGATGTTCAGACCACGTTGACCCAGAGCTGGACCGATTGGTGGGGATGGGTTTGCTTTACCAGCTGGCACTTGCAGCTTGATAAAACCAATGATTTTCTTTGCCATGATGGCTCCTATCTTGGATTGAGTAGTAGCGCCCCGCCGATCCTACCCTGGCGGGGCTCCTCTGACCGGATTTTGCTGAGACTGCCGCAACGCTCCTGGTGGCGCTTGCTAATGCTTAAACTTTTTCGACTTGGCCGAATTCGAGCTCTACCGGGGTAGCGCGGCCGAAAATGGTGACCGAGACGCGCACTTTGGATTTCTCGTAATTGACTTCTTCGACATTGCCGTTGAAATCGGTGAACGGACCATCCTTGATGCGGACTTGCTCGCCCACTTCGTACAAGGTTTTTGGACGGGGCTTTTCAACACCTTCCTGCATCTGCTTCATGATGCCGTCGATTTCGCGCGCGGAGATCGGCGTCGGCTTGTTCGACTTGCCACCAATGAAACCGGTAACCTTGCTGGTGTTCTTGACCAAGTGCCAGCTCTCGTCCGTCATTTCCATTTCAACCAGCACATAGCCAGGATAGAAACGACGTTCGGTGACGGACTTCACACCATTCTTGACTTCAACGACTTCTTCGATCGGCACCAGGATCTGGCCGAACTGGTCTTGCATGCCCGCGCGCTCGATGCGCTCGGTCAGTGCGCGCATGACGCTTTTTTCCATGCCGGAATAAGCATGCACGACATACCAGCGCTTGCTGCTTACTGGCACGCTCAGCGCTGCACCAGTGTCCGCTACCGGAGCGTCGCCCGGAACGGACTCGTCCGCCGCTTCATCATGCACATTTTCGCTCATTATTTTTTCCAACCCAGAATTACGTCATACAACAAAAACTCGAGCAATTTATCCGTGCCCCACAGGAAAATCGCCATGACCAGCACAAAGGCAAACACGATCGCAGTAATCTGCGTGGCTTCTTTGCGGGTAGGCCAAACGACTTTCTTGGTTTCGCGCACAGCTTCTTTGGCGAAATTGAGAAATTCACGGCCGGTCGTCGAGACATACAAGAGCGCAACAGCAATAACCAAACCAGCCACAAGCGCGCTTGCACGCACCAGAGCTGGTTGGCCTGCCAGGTAATAAAACCCGACTACTCCTGCAATCGCAGCCACTATTGCCAGCGCGACTTTTATCTTGTCACTCGACGTGCTAACGGTTTGCACGGATTGATTTGACATTTTTCTACTTTCGGTGCCCTGCACCTTGACGGTGGCAGGGACGGAGGGCATCGAACCCCCAACCTTCGGTTTTGGAGACCGACGCTCTGCCAATTGAGCTACGTCCCTACGTAAAACTTTCGAGGAGTGCTATTCTACCACCCAGGACGCCCCGGGTGGAAGCATAACATTTCCTTATGCGAGGATTTTTGCAACCACGCCGGCGCCGACGGTACGGCCGCCTTCGCGGATAGCGAAGCGCAGACCTTCTTCCATCGCGATCGGGTTGATCAGCTTGACGGTGATCGACACGTTATCGCCTGGCATGACCATTTCTTTGTCTGCT